>NZ_JAUOQM010000053.1:0-28718 GCF_030547685.1 Gilvimarinus sp. 2_MG-2023
TTTTCAAGAGGGTATCTGACCCCGGTGTTTTTCTGACCCCGGTGTTTTTCTGCAGACACAAAAGTACTAACTTTCCACCTTTAACCGCCATTCCAAATCTATTAAACTCCAGTGACAATAACAATTAAGGCAAGTTTCGTCTTTTTATGATAAATCACATAAAAGTTTTGTCGGATACCGTTCGGGTGACCTATGGTCGGTCGCCACTGTTGTCTTTGTTGCTGCTTTTATTGGTCACACTCCAGGCCCTTAGTTTGCCAGCTACCGTGTGGCTGACGGGTTATATTATCGAGCAAGTAATTTCCAGTAATACGGTAGCAACATCAGATTTGATAATTTGGGGACTTTTGTGGTGGGTAAGCTTGTCAATTGGGAGTTTTTTGGAACCTTGGGTCGGATTTCTTCATCATTCAATCAGTGACAGAAGTTTAGAGTATCTTCAGACTGAAATCAGCGCATGCGTCCTTGGTATGCCAGATTTACAGGCGTTTGAGTCTAAGAAATTTTATCAGGATTTAAGCTTTGCTCAACGAAACCTAGAACATTGTCCTTCGAATTTTATGGGACAAGTTCATCGGGTCACAAAAGGGTTCCTCTCTACCGGTGGGCTTGTGCTTGTGGTGCTTACGTATTCACCTATTGTTGCATTGATTATGTGCATTGCGGTTATCCCTCATGCAGTGGTTCTGGCCCAACTATCGAAGTACCACTTCTGGAATGCGCGCCTTTCAACCAAACCTTGGCGTGAAATTCAGTATGGCATTGATTTACTGACTAATCGAGGCGTAGCGAAAGAAGTTCGATTATTTGGTGCGAAAAGTTTTTTTCAAAATAAAATAAAAATTAATTTTAAGGCACTTTGGGCTCATCTGCATGACGCCAGAATTAAGAGTACTATTTACCCACTACCCACTTTGCTACTGATGCAGGCCGGATCGGTTGTTAGTTTTGTTCTTTTGGTAAAAGGTTATGGCACTGGCACAATTCCCGCGGCTGCATTCGTTGTCGTTCTACAGAGCCTCTATGCTTCGCAGGGCAGTGTCGATCAGGTGGTGAGTGGTGTTACTGTAATACAACGTTTTTTGCTGATGTTTAAGTCCATATTTGTAGTTCTGGAGCTTGAGCAGAGAGTCGATATAAAATCAGCCGATATAAAAGCAACTGATGACTGCTTGGCGAATACTATTAGCGTCCAATTTACTGATGTTAGCTATTCTTATGATGGCGGTGATAATGCACTTAAAAAGGTTCATTTTACAATTAAACAAGGGGAGCATATTGCTATTGTAGGCGCCAATGGCAGCGGTAAGACTACCCTCGTTAATGTTCTACTTGGGCTATGTACTCCTACAAGTGGAGAAGTATTAGTTAACGGTCAACCTCTCAAAAGCTTATGCCTGGATAGGTGGCGCAATGAAATTAGTGGCGTTTTTCAGGATTTTGGTAAATATGAATATTCAGTTCGAGAGAACATAGCCTTTACGTCTACCGGTGAACTCGATAAAAGTATTGCCGACAGTTTGGCTCAGTGCGGACTTGCGGAGAAAATACCATCTCTGAACGTCCGTTTAGGTAGAACCCTGGGGGATACAGACTTATCTGGCGGCCAATGGCAGCGACTGGCCGTTGCACGGTGCATACATAAAGACGCAAGACTATATATTCTGGATGAACCAACTGCCTCCCTTGACCCTATTATAGAAAGTGATATCTATACTCTGTTCAACGATATCACCCAAGGAAAAACATCACTAATGATCACTCACAGACTGGGATCTATTAAAAACGCCGATAGAATATTAGTAATGCAGAATGGTGAAATAGTAGAAGAAGGAAGTCACCAAGCCCTAATTGAGAAAGATGGTGTTTATAAAAGTATGTATGAAACGCAAAAAGATTGGTATTCGTAAAATATCAACTCAATATTATGATATTTAAACGCTACAATTATAAATTCAAACGCATAATTAAAGCGTTTACATTGTAGAGACATAGTTAATATTTAATCGAAATTCAGCTCTACTGCTTTTTAAATAATATAGAGCTCTACAGACAAAAATCCCAAGGTCAATACTGAACATTAAATTCACAATTTATATCCGCTTATTACGCTTTCTCTTGGTGCAAAGTCTTTTTTTTAGCCTGGCAGGATACACAAACGCAAGTACAAGCACTTCAGAATACACACCCACGCAATGGGTGAACACTTGTAGCGATTGGGACGACTGGGATAACCGGCACCTCCATTTAAAATATTCGGCAATAGTTATTATGTCGGCACCTGCGGAATCACCGCGACATTAATTACCGGTGATAAGGGCCATATACTGATTGATGGTGCAACCGAAGCCGGAGCCGATGTCATTATTGAGAATATTAAAAATTTAGGCTTTTCTCTTGATGATGTAAAACTGCTGCTTCATAGCCATGAACCCTTCGACCATGTGGCCGGCTTGGCTAAATTACAAAGAGTCAGTGGCGCTAAGCTTCTTGCCTCAACCGAAGCGGCACCCGTTTTAAGCACCGGCATTACCGCCGACACTGACCCGCAAGCCGGCATGCATAACCCCTTTCCTGCCGCCAAAGTAGATAAAATTATAAAGGATGGTCAAGTGGTTAGCCTCGGCAATCTTGCGCTTACTCCAATTTCTACGCCCGGCCATACCGCCGGTGCCCTATGCTGGCAATGGCAATCATGTGAGAACAAGCGCTGTCTTTCTATTGTTTATGCCGACAGCGCTCAAATCAGCCTGAATATTCCCGAGGCGGAGATTGAAGCCCGGCTGGCCAAATGGCAAGCGCCAGCGCCGCGTTATACGCGAGGAGTGTTGGCTAAGTTTGCCAAGACGGTGTCTTCGGCTTCGGAGAGGGCGGTGACGGATAAAGGATTGTGATGCGCGCTTGCCCGGCGCTCACCGAAAGTCAGACTGCAAAAAAAGCCCAGGATTGATCTTTGGTTTGGATATCGCTAACGCCCGCTGATAGTTTTACTGCATGTGTTGCGCTGGCCGGTTGAGATCAAGTGTCCAGAAAAGTGCTCAAAAGAGGACACCCAGCATAGTCCGTATCTGCTAATACCCCAGGCCCATCAGATACTGATAGGCCTGGGGCTGTCATTAAATCAAAATGCAGCGATACACTTTGATATCAGGCAGGGATTGGAAACTTGAATTGCCCAGTGAGTCCCGTGCTTCCAGGGTTAATCTCACCACCTGCCCTGAGTAGCAATCATTTCCTAACTGAGCATAACTGCCAATTAAATCACTCGGGTTAGAGCTGCTTGGCGTCCAACTCAGATTGCCACTTGAAGCACTACTGCTAAGTTGCACGTTGCTGCGCCATTCGGTAGCGCTATTGGGCTCAAAGGAGGTGGCACGCCAGATATAAGTAATAGGATTATTTCCCTCAGGGTCGGTTGCGCTGGCATTAGCTGTCAGAGTGGTTGACCAGGTGTAGCCATCACCGTTGTAGTTAATGCCGGGGCTTATACTGCCCATGGAGATTGTGGGCGGTAAATTGGCCGGTGCCGGACTAACGGTGATGGTGACCGTGTCTGAGCTGCTAAGCCCCTGCGGGTCAGTGGCTCTAAGGGTGAGTGTACGAGTGCCTGTGCTGGCAAAAGTGGCCTGGCGATTACAGCTTCCGGTATGGGGGAAATCAGCATCGCCGGCATTGCTACTGGTCCAAGTACAAGACAAGTTGCCAGGCCCCGGGTCTGCCCCTTCATTCGCATCGGTAGCAGTCCCCAACAATTGTACCTCTTGCCCGACATAAATTGTCGCACCGGCCGTAGGCTGGGAGAGCGTGACGATAGGTGGCGAATTGATCACATTGACCGAGCGGCTGGCACTGGTAGCCTGGCCTATTAAGTCTTCAGCCGTCACCGTAACGCTGGCATTACCCGCTGTAGTAAAACGGTAAAACGCCGTGTTGCCGACAATCCGGTCGGGCTCAGGGCTCCACGCCAGTGGGCAGGCAACCGGCGGGCAGTTACCGCCGTATTCAGGATCATTAGCGACAGCGGTAACAGCCCACTCACGGTTAAGCGGAATAGTGGTTGAGCTATTGAGTGTGACGGTCGGTGGCCCACCACCTAATATCTCAGCAACAGCATCAAAGGCGTTGATTCTGCGTTGGTGACCGGTAACACCGACTCCACCCACATGAGCCGTGTCACGCACAATTGACCACACCTGTTGAGAGGTCAGTGAGGGATCAGCGGCCCAGACCAGCGCGGCAACGCCCGCCACAAACGGCGATGAATAACTGGTTCCACTAATCTTGCGCGCCTCATCGCCGGGTATGTCAGGCGCAGACCCACCCCAAACGGTATAGGGCCCATATATATCCACGCTGTTGTTATCCGTACGCGAACCAAAGTTGGAGTTTCCATCCCGAACGGTGGCGTTATAGGCCATCCCCCCGACGCAAATAACGGTATTCAATTCACAGGGCAGTGTAGTGGAGCGCTCTATACCCAAACCATTTCTTGTGTCCACATTGCTGCCGTTATTCCCGGCAGACGCAAAAATCAGCGTGTTGGAATTGGTAACCGCTTGGGTAATGCCACTTAAAATTTCACTGGGATGGGGACAGAAAAAACAGAAAACTCTCGACGCTACGTCCCAGCCAGAACCTAATTCCAGCGAAAAGCTCAGGTTGATTATTCTCACTTGGGGAAGTGTGCCAATGGTTTCGACCAGTGTCTCAATGATGTCCACCACATTGGTGCTGAACTGTACGGCAACCAATTGCCCCACAGGGCCTGCGGGGCCTGCCACACCAAAACCGTTATCGAGGGTGCCCATGGCAGAGGTAGTCACATTAGTGCCATGCCAAGGGCAGGCAGTGCCACCACCACATTCGGATGGGTTGGGGATATTCCAGCCGCGCCCGATAACTTGTCTGACCCCTGGAAAATCAGCGTTGGGAGCAAAACCGCCATCCATAATCATAATAGGCACTTTATTATCAAAACGTCCACCGCGCTCCATCGCCTGCCAAGCGGCACCTACACCAATATCCTGGGCACTGCCCTGATTCATATAGGTCCAATCAAAGGCGTTGGGTGAGTAATCCCCATCCCCCGAGATGGACGCCTCGGCGGTAGTGCCACCACTTATGTCTTGCGGGAAAGCCACAAAATTGGGGAATACGCTGATCTGTTCCTGATGCATTTCTGTATAGGCAATGGCCAGGAGTTGGGCGGCCGCTTCACTGGAGGTCTGCAACAGACCAGACACCTCTGGGTAAAGCTCGTTGAGCGTGGCGATCATGGCCGCAGCATCTGCAGTTGATGGATCTATTGCTATACGATAGGTGGAAAAGCCGTCTTCCATGTCAACTTTTTTGAGTAAACTGCCGCTCCAGCGGCCCATAATCGCGTTTACTTTGGCTTCATTGTCGGTATAGATAACCAACTCATTGAGCAGAAAATCGGTGGCGACACCCCCACCATCAACCATACGTGCGAGCGAGCGCGACATGCCCTCACTATCTTCCACAGTGCTCTGCGCGGGCTCGATACCGGCATCCACTTCGAAGGTCAATTCGGTCGACCCTGGGTTGGCGCTAAGCTCCAGGCTGGGCGAACTTTCACCGCCGGCGTTATAAGCGGTAACGACCAAATAATAGGTGCTAGTATTGAGCAGGCCGGTCAGCACATGGGGCGACTCTATGCTCTCGATACGTGTGCCTCCTGAAAGGCTAGCGTAATTTTCCGGAGTAACATCGGCTTCGTTAGCATAATAAAGGTTATAGCCACTGGCGCCACTGACAGCATCCCAGCTTAGACTTAGCTGCTCATTATCCGGGGCAAGACTAAATCCCTCGGGGGCATCGAGACTGTCGGAAGTGAAATTTACGGTAACGGTACAGGCGGCATTAATGGGGCCTGTTTGGTAAGTATTGCCACTTAGGCTGCCACCGCAGCCTGTCGCACTGCCAATGCTGTAACCCGCATCCGCAGCCAAGGTGAACTGGGCGCTCTGACCTGAGGCAACACTGGCGGAGCTGGGGGAAACACTGCCACCGGCGGTTTGAGTCACGCTAACGGTATGCTCAGAGGTCGGCGCAGTGCTAGAACCCCCACCACCTCCGCCACCGCATGCGGTCATAAAACCGATAAGACAAGCAGACGCCCCAATAACTTTAAACAACCCCATCACACACACCCCTGATTAATTATTCCCGCCAGTATGCAACGAGAGGGCTGTGGCGCGTATCCCTAGTTCAGGGGGTATTGTGAGAAATCAACCCGCGCCGCTCTGCCTGTATTGCCGCCTCGGCGCGACTGTGAACACGCAGCTTTCGGTAAATATGCTTAACATGATCGCCAACCGTGTGAGTACTGATGCACAAGGCCTCGCCCACTACCTTGAGAGGTAAGCCCTTGGCAATCAAAGTAAGCACCTGCAACTCGCGAGCCGTCAGCTCCTCAGCGGGCTGCGGTTGAAAATAAGCCAAAACCCGTTGAGCAATGCGCGGTGATAATGGCGGTTGCCCCTCGGCAATACCGGCCAGGTGGCGGGCCAGCTGTTCGGCACTTTGCTCTTTGAGCACATAACCACGCGCCCCCTGACGCAGAGCATCAAAAACGAAATCATCATCGGCAAATGCTGTGGTCACTACCCAGTAAATTTCACGGCCTGCCGCTTCCTGCAACAGCGTCAGACCATTACCATCCGGAAGATGTATATCCAGCAGCGCCAAATCTACCGAAACGGTTTTTAATAACTCGCGCGCCTGTTGCAAGTAGGCGGCCTTATGGATTCGCGCCCGAGGAAAGACACGTACCACAATGCTTGCCAGCCAATCACAAGTTTCTGCCATATCTTCGATGATCAGAATATTTTCGGTCGTTAAGCTCATGCCATCAACTCCTGTGGCAATGTCAGTGTCGTCATCAGCTCATCCCCGTTTTTTTGCCAGTGGATACTGCCATTCAAATCCTTCATGCGCCTACGTATCGTCAAGATACCTGTACCCGGCCGCCAAGTTTCCGGGTCACCCGTGGCTCCGTCGTGGGTAATGACCATCTGCCACCTTTGGGTATTATTGGGTTGGCACAATACGGCAATACAGCTGGGCGAGCTGTGGCGCAAACTATTACTCACCGACTCACGTAACACTCGGCCGAGATCAACTCGCGCCGCCGCGGATAAAACCAACGGTTCCAGTTCGGGAGCCACTTGCCAGTGCAGAGTAACGCCTGGCGCCTCTAGGCGCTCATAAAATTCGCAACGCCATTCGGCCATCGCTTCTCCCAACTCACACCCCTCGGGCCGATTGAGTCGATATATAGTTTCACGCAGCGCCTGCATTGCCTCGGTCATTAATTCAATATTACGCGCGTTTTCTAGCCGGTGAGAGAGTGTAAGCAAACGTGCGCCCACGTCGTCGTGAAGATCGCGCATAATACGCTCGCGTTCGCGCCGGGTAGCTGTGCGTGCATCGGCCGCTGGCCCCACCATGTGCAACAGTGAAGCCACTAAGGTGCAATCATCGGGACTGAACAAATGCCGCCCACCACTGCGATAGGCGAGCGTAATACTGCCTCCGCCGGTCAGATTGGGAATCTGTAACACCAACCCCTCCTCTACGAGCAAGGGCATGGTTAACCTTGTGGTGCTTACTTGTGTTTTCAGCGGCTGAAACAGACGCGAAAGTAATTGATGCCAGCTGGAATTCAACACCTCGTCATCACCGTCACTGATCAGACTTTTCAGCAATTCTCGTGGCAGCCATTGCATGGGGTCTTTACCTTGCCAGAACAGCTTGCGCCACAACCATTGGCGCAGTGGAAAATACACCCAGCCCACCACAAATATTGACAGCGCCAATACGTATGTGGGCGCCAGCTCCAGCCAATAGGCCAGAAGTAAATCCAGCCCAATAACCGCTCCCCCACCCAGCAACCACAGCCACGCCGAGAGCCACCACTGCCCCAGTTGGAACAGGCGATAACGCACGACCGCCATGATCAATCCCAGATAACTGACAATTCCGACACCAAACGCGATCTCCAGCGGCAATACCGGTGCCGCCCCCATCATGGCCGGAAAAAAATACAGACTGGTGACCAGAATTATCCCTGTCATCATCACCAATACAAACCAACGCAGGGCTGCTCGATCTACTGGATGACGACGAGACAAAAACCACTGCACTGCAATCACTGTAAAAGTGGCAGGCAATGCACACACCACAGGAAAAGCAAAGGTGCTACCCGGCCAATCAACCGCTTGCGTCAGCTCATTGACAAACAACAGCAAGGTGGCAACTAACAGCGCCCACAGCACTCGACCCGAGACCAACCGACGCGGATAGACTAAAAATACCGCTAGGTAAGAGAAGAAAAACAACAGCGTACCCAGCCGATTACCAGCAACGGCCCACTCGAATAACTGCGGATGGATACTGGGTTGGCGATAAGCGTATATCAAATTAGACAAGGCAATAATGGCAAAACTGGCCCCCGCCAATAGCAGCATATGACTGGCCAACTCCCGTCGCCGGTAGCTCCATACCCCAGCGCCCACCAAAAAGGGGATTGTGCCCGCGGCCATGAGCCACCACCATGGCGACAGACTGTTCAACGGGCGGCGACTCGCCTCCAGTATAAGCTTGCGCCCATCCTGTAAGTGAATTTCCGTTTGCGTCTGGTCGGTAGCGCGATAAAGCGCGGCCACATGATCGAACAACGCATTAAGACCGGAGAAGTTTCCGGTGCGGTCAGGATCACTCACCAGACTCAAGGGCTCAAGCAAAACCGGGGATTGACCAACAGTAGCAAAGGCCGTCACCTTATCGCCCACGGCAAGACCTGCCGACCGAGCGCGATCATCGACCGCTATCACCTCTCCTACCCGGTCTGGAGCAGAGGCGATACTCACACCAAACCAAGGCGCTGTAATAATTAACCACACACACAGAACAACAGCGGCCATTGCCATCACTGCTGCCAGGAAAAACATATATTGAGGTGTGAATACCGTTCGCTTCATAGGCTCGGCCTCTACCGATCCACCAAAAGCACATGACCTTGTGGGCCAAACCGCTTGCGCCTTCGCGTTATTATGTGACTTGGAACATCTCAAGCTTACCACAGAGAAAATTACGGCCAGATAAATTTTGAAATGCTAGGGACAGATACACGGTTACTTATTTAGCGTTGCATGTGTTGTTAGATGCCATTTCAAAAGCGACGGAGTTACTTTTCTTCGAGCCAGGAAAAGTAACTCACTCTGAAGGCGAAAAATTTATATCCGCATGCCCTCTAAAACCACGCCACCTTGCTAGCACCAAGGCAGGAGTGTGATACTAAAGCTCAACGTCTGAACCTCTTAAATGTTTTAGCCCTATGTCTGAATCCAAGCAAGCGCTGGCCGCTATTATCGACAACTGCCAGCCCAACAGAATCGTCGCGCTAGGCGAGACGGCGCAGCGGTTAGCACAACGGTGGTCTGAGCACAGTGAATGTGAGGTTACTCACCTAACCCTTGAGGATACTCAAAACGAGTTGTCGTTTGCTGATGTTCAGGACCTCGGCTTAGTCTCCGACACCTTGGAGCATGTGAGTTTTCAGCAAGGGCAGATTTTGATTGGCCAGCTGCGCAATTACGGCACCCGCCAAATCGCGGTACTGGTGCAGGACCAAAGTGGCTGGGATTTGAATGATTTTATCGCACTGGGGTTTAAAAGAGAGTCGCAGCTTGGGGAAGACGGCGGCCGCAACCCATCAACCCTGTACACCTACAATATCAGCAGCTATAACCACCAACGCTCCTGGAACAACCCCAGGTTCTGGGCCAACCCGCACATGTGGGGTAAGACCTAATGGTGATGGACATTTGTAAAGTGGCTTATATTTTATAGCGGCGTGTTTTAACGAGGTGTTTTTCGCCTTTAGAGCGATAGCCCGTTTAATTATCTTGCCCCTTAAAACCCTACCCGCCTCGCCAACCAACCGTGCATCAAGCCGGCTTGAAAAAATGGAAGTGGATTTTCAAAACCACCAGCAGCTATAAGGCTTGAGACTTCGCTCGGCGGCAATACACCCACATGATTCGTGTAGGTGTTGCGCATACGGGCTACGCCTGACTCAGTGATTTTACCCGAGGTCATACTCACCCAGCCGCGCAGCAATAGGTCAAACTCGGGCGAGGTGATTTCTGCGGCCAAATCAACGCTGATTAACAAGCCATTGGGTTGTAGTCGGTCAGCAATGGTATGAAAAAACTGTGTACGCTCTGCGCGCGGCAGAATAAATTGCGATACCAAAAAACAAGTAGCAGCGTCGTGTCTGGCGACGCTGGGCACCTCGCTTAAAAAGCCTTGGTAAAACACCAGCGGGGATTTTTCTGGGCAAGGTGTAACAGTTCATCCCCGGTACCTACACCTACACAGAGAATGTGCGCATCAATAGGTAAGGACACCAGGAAGCTATCGACCAGTAAATACAAACACTCGCGAATCGCGGCCGTTTTAGCCCAGTGAGCGTCGTAGTGTTCGGCCTGCTGGTCAAACAGTGCGGTTATTTCATCAGGTTGCATCGTCTTCTCGCTTAGTAGTGAATAGCGGCGGGCAGAAATTGGCCTGCTTAATGATTAAATATCAGCGCGCGATGGGCGGCGATACCCGCCATGGTGCCCGATGCAATGGCAAAGGTAGCGCTCTGCATTGGGTTGGATAAATCACCTGCGACAAACACACCGGGGGTTGAGCTTTCTTTAAAATCATCCACTTTAATAGCGGCACCCAGTGGGGCTTCTACCGTTTCAAGTTTTAACTTAGCCACAAGGGGTGTGGTAATGGTGACTTGGGGGGCGACATACAGCCCTTTAATAGGAATCTGACGGCCATCGGCCAAAGCAACGTATTGAATTTTTTCACCGTCACCGACAACTTGGGTTATGGCGCAATCTTCTATGCCGACGCCTCTTTGAATTAGATGCTCTAATACCTCTGCCTCAGGCTTGAACTGCCCCTGGGTAAATAAGGTGGTCGCGCCCCAATCCGGAATCAACGCTGCTTGGTGAAAAGACATTTCACCGGTGGCTAAAACACCCAGCGCACGATCTTGCAGCTCGTAGCCGTGGCAGTAAGGACAGTGAATGACACTTTTGCCCCAGTGCTCCTTAACCCCCGGAATATTCGGCAACCGATCGGTGATGCCGGTGGCAAGAATAAGCTTTTGCGTGTGGTAGCTAGCCCCACCTGCCAGCGTGACCGAGAAGCCGCCCTGCGTCTGTTCGACATCGACGGCACTGTCGTCGATAAGTCGAAAAGTTGGGTAGGCCTGCAGTTGCGCTAAGGCCGTGGCGCGAATTTCGGCGGGAGTTTTGCCGTCCAGACAAAAAACCCCGTGAGATTCGGCAGCAAAACGATTGCGCGGTTTATTGGCGTCAACCACGATGACATTGCGCCGACCGCGCACCAACTGCATAGCCGCCGACAACCCTGCAAAACTTCCCCCGACAATAAGCACTTCTGTCTTCATTTTCGCCACCTGCAACTCATGAAACAACAATAGTTACATGAATATGCCGCCACAGCAAGCCATGTAACACAAAAAGTTTCATGATATATTGGTGATTTACTCGCAAAGGCGTTCTATGCGCAAAGACAGTCGACTCTCCCGAGTGCTGCATGTACTCATACACCTCAATCGATCAGACGGCCCGGTTACCTCAGAGACATTGGCCAATATGCTCGCCACTAACCCTGTGGTAGTCAGACGCACCATGGCGCTATTGCGCACCCAGGGTTATGTGCAGTCCAGCAAGGGCCACAACGGCGGCTGGGCACTGACTAAGCCTTTGGCCGACATCTCCTTGTTGGATATTCATAACGCACTCGGCGAAAGCTCAATTTTTACCATTGGCCTGACCGACGAACACGATAACTGCCCGATAGAAATCGCCGTTAATGAAGCGTTAAAAGATGTCATGAATGAAGCCGAAAATTTAATGCTGAAGCGCTTTGGCGAGATTACATTAGATAAACTCGAACAAGGCAGCACAGGCCACCCCGTCAATCTGCGCTCTTAACAGATCTCTAAGTCATTATGCTTGACAGAAAAATTAGCAACACCTGATTTAAATCAAAGCGACCACTGGATAAAAGCTTAAAATTTACCCTTCACTTTGGAGGACGTAATATGGCTTACAAAAAATTAGCAGGCACCTCGGCCGTTTTTATTGATGAGAACAATCCAAATAGCTCGGCCCAAGAGCGCGATGGTTTGACCTGGACGGCCACAGAACTGCATTTACAAGAAATACCCGATCAATTAACACGCAAAGAACCCATGGCAAATAGTTTGTCGCTAGAGGGACTCGAAGATTACGACCCACCTCATCATGGAGATCTACGGTTAGTGCAATGTATTAATGCGGACTTTGTGTATGTGGCGCCGACTAAAGCTTGGGTGCAATATAATTAACTGCTGCTGAGTCTTCAAAAATTTAATAAGGGCGCTCTAGGACACTGATCTGAATTGATTGTGTGACTGCAATCATCAAAACCAAAAAGGCCTCGAAACCATCCGGATTTAGACAAACAACCAAAAGATTGCTACCAAGCGCCTCCCCCTTTTTCACTTTATCAATACATGTAACTATTTTAAGCGGCGATAGAATAAAGATGAAATACACGCCTTGAAATGGCAGATACTCTATTCAGCTAGGACTTCAGCTCTTGTGGCACGCAGATCAACAGAGCTTAAGTATTATTTTTAAAAATACACTATAGCCTTTAGTGTTATTCCCTTTATCTATAACCCTGTGCCGGTATTAGCCGAATACAGGTACAGCAATTAATAGTGCGTGACTACGACGAGTGGACATGATCCAATAGCGATCGCCAACAGCAGTTAATCCCCGTATAAATCACTTGCTTTAACCAAGGGTTACCCTGCGGGTTTGTAAGGCGACAATTAAAATCAAGGAGGAATTTATGAAAAACATCATAAAATATTGCCTGTTTATTCTAGTCACTTTTAGTATTACAACCGCCCAAGCGGCTCAGTATCTGCGAAAAAATGCCGCCACCGACGCGGCTCAAGCAGACATTAAAGCGCTCAACATTGCACTCAAAAAAATGAAAGCGATGTCATGCGATGAGCCATTCAGCTGGTACTATCAAGGTGCAACGCATTCCATTCCCGACGAAATAAAACCCAACCCACTGTGTCCGTCCTACACCCAGAAGGCCGACCTAAAGTGGGCATGGGCTACTTGCACCCATAAAGCCGGCTCTGAAATACATTTTCTTATGTGGCACCGCCTGTACATTGCTCATTTTGAAAAAATTGTACGCAAGCTATCAGGAAAGTCCGATTTCGCTTTACCCTACTGGAATTATACTGACCCCAGAAACCGTGTTATGCCTAACGCTTTTCGAACAACGGATACTTCTTTATTTGAAGAATCCAGGCTCCCCAGCCTGAACAATGGGGAACGTATTAGTTCGGACATGGATTCCAAGTTAAACATTAATTTATTAATGAAAAATAGCGTGTTTTCTGTATTCAACAATAACATTGATAGCGCCCCACACGGTGCCATGCACAATTATATTGGCGGCCTTTATGCTGGCACGAAAATGTGGAACCCCATTTACCAGAATGACAATCAGTTTGGGTTGATGTCTCACGTGCCATCCGCCGGTTTTGATCCGATATTTTGGTTACACCATTCAAATATCGATTTCATTTGGCAAGCTTGGGAATTAAGCCCAAATGGAACTCGCCCCTCTTTAGCTGAGTTGGAAAAAGCGCCCTGGCCTTATCAATTCTTTGATGAAAATGGCAAAAGAGTTGAGTACACCATTGAGGAGGCGTATAAAACGGCTTTTAATATCGACTACCAATATGATCAACTGCAATCTCAAATCCAACCACTCAATTCAAGCGAACACAAACTGTTAGTGGCAGAAAATACCAGCCAAAACAAAGAGCTGGTATGGCATCAAAAGATCGAGAAAACCACCGAAGATAATACGATCGTTATGGATGCCCCCATGATTCAACCGCAAAAGAATATGGAACTAATGCTACTGAATCGTCCCGAAGCGCTCGTCATTGAGATTGTTGTGGCTTTTGAAACTGAACCACACGACAGTTACAACGTATTTATTGTTAACGGTAACGGCAGCCGAACACTCACGGGGGTAATGACATTTTTTGGAGCTGCTCACCACATGCAAGGGCACGACACGCATCAAGCAGGCGGAACAAAAACATTCACCTATGACGTAAGCTCAGAGATACCCGCCGATGGTGATTATGACGTTGTCATAGAAAGCCAACGCAATAAAGATGAAACACTTTCCGTAAAGAGCATGTCCCTATACCGTTATTAATCTTTTAACCATGCAAACAGCAGGGCTCAGACTGTCTGCGCCCTGCCGCTGGTGTTCTAAACACAGCCCCAGACACTCATTGAGTGTAACCGAGCGTTTCTTGTTAACATACTCATAATCAGACAAGTACCGGTTTTCTTTTGAACTCAATCAAGAACCTAGACGTTAAACCTTCAGCTTAACGTCATTCTCAATGTTTTTACTTAGCACCACGAGTATATGGATAAAACTTTATGCGCAAAGAACTAAGAGCCAAGATCATTGAAGTTTGTGATCAAAAAATACAATCCAAAGGAGAAAACGTGGGCCTTTCTTTTTATGCATTTTTCAAAAACAAGAATACTGATCCAGAATTGCTGATGGAGGCTGCAACCTGGTGGATAGAAACCCATCAGTTGGATCATTTCGAAAAAGCCATAAAAATTAAATCAATGGTAAGCGCTGATATTTAATCTAGCAGGTTGCCACCACTACTTTTGTGCAAAAGTTGACTTGATAAGCGTTTACATAACTTTATAGTGCTGTATAAAAACTGTTCTTTTAAACAAGAAAAATTGGATCCGCAATATTTTTCAGGATTCAATACTCGCCTCACATAAATGCAGACTGCTATTCATCTGCCCCGCAGCAGAGCATAATTTGATAAGAGTTGAATCAGTTTTACCACCAGAAATTCTTGAGTAATAAAGAATTATACGCCCCGCCTCACTCTTTAAATCTGTCTTTATATAATCACCCCCTGCGTCATCAGTGGCATCTGGCGCGACAACAAAAATTTATGCGCCCCGATGCGATTGCTCTTAACAGTTTTTAGCATACTTCTTATTTTTACATCGAGCGTTGGCGCGAAATATGCCTTATGTGACCCGCCGTACCTTCGTATTCTCACGCTGGCTGATCGAAACCGTGGATGAACGACTCTAACGCACAGTGGCTGACAGTGGACATCTTCTGCAAGGGGTACTAAACCTATGTGTGACCTGAAGGTTTAAATATTGAGCAGTACTACTGAATTAAGCGGAGCTTCATTCGAAGGCGATATTTTGATAGATTCGATTAAGTCGGTTAACTAAAAGGAAAAATTATGCAAACGTTGAAGACCAAACGCCGCAATGCATCCGCATCGCTCGCCATAGCTGTCTCTATTGCCGCTGCCAGTTATGCAGGAGCAACCATCGCCCAAGAGCAGGACGGCGCGACACAAGAGCAAGGCCAAAACACCAGAGCGATTGAGGAAGTTATGGTCACCGCGCAGAAACGCTCCGAAAGCGCACAGGATGTCGCTATCGCTATTTCCGCGTTCAGCGGCGAAGACCTGGACAAGATGGGCTTTGAAGAGGGTATCAATATTACCCAGCAAGTTCCCAACATGAATTATTTTGCCATTTTTGGCGAAGCGTCCAGCCCATCACTAACGCTGCGCGGTATTGGTTTATCTAACTTTGCCGACACATGGGAAGCACCCGTTGGACTTTATGTAGACGAAGTTTATCGTGGCAACCCTTCGGGCTCTGGCATGCAATTGTTTGATGTACAACGCATTGAAGTGCTGCGCGGCCCTCAAGGCACACTGTTTGGCCGCAACACCTCGGCCGGCTTAGTACACCATATTACCAATGATCCAACAGAAGATTTTGAAGCCAACGCCAGCCTCCAGCTGGGCAGCTACAATCAAAGTATTTTTGAAGGTGCGGTCAGTGGCGCCTTAACCGACAACGTACGCGGCCGCTTTGCGGTTAAGAAAAGTGATAGCGATGGCTGGCAAACCAACGGGATTGATGGACAAGACCTTGGCACCACCGATACCTTGGGGTATCGCGGTAAATTAGCAATCGATTTCACGGACAACGTTAACTTGCTACTGGATGTGCACGGCAGCGATGCCGACCAACAAACCGTAGGCTTTGTGCACTTGGGTTATCAAGACCCAACCAACACGAACAATCGCTGCGCCACCGCGAGCATTCTTGAGGGCGATTGTATCAGCGTTACCATTCCGGGCGCGCTCACGGGTCGCGAAGAAGCCGGCGGCTGGGGGCCAGAGTACGCCTCCTCCGGTGCGGCCGATGGACTTAAAACCGAAATTGAAACCTTTGGCGCCTCGGCTAAGCTTTCGATCACCACTGATAAATTTGATATCACCTCCATTACAGCACTGGAGACCATGGACAAACTGTTAGAAGATGACTTTGACGCGACGTCGATTATTTGGTTCGACGAGCAGTATAAAGCCGACACCGAACAGTTCAGCCAAGAACTTCGCATCAGCGGCGCTACCGATAGCATGGATTGGGTCTCGGGCATCTACTATTTTAAAGATGAACGCAACCTGGCCACTCAGGGCCCCACCACCAGTGACGCCATTATCTTCGAAGGCTACTGGCATAACGAATATATCGACCAAAACACCGAGTCTTACGCGGTCTTTGGCCAGATCGACAAAGCACTAAGCAACACACTGTCATTGACGGTGGGTGCCCGCTACACCTGGGAAGAAAAAGACGCCGTATTGAGCAACCGCGGCGAACCCAGCTATTACGGCGACCAACTGTTTGCTGACGAAATTGACGAAGAAGGTTTTAGCGGACGCTTAGGCCTAGACTACACCCCCAACGACAACACACTGTACTACGCCAGCCTGTCTCGCGGCTTAAAATCCGGCGGTTTTAACGGCTCTTATGTCGGTAGCGTTGGCGCTTTTGGGCCGGTCGAAAAAGAAACCATGACCAGCCTGGAAGCGGGTTACAAGGCCACTCTGGGGGGCGGCCGAGCGCGTCTAAACGTTGCGGTATTCGCCTATGAGCTAGAAGACTTTCAGGCGCAACTGTGGGACTCGTCCACCGGCTCCGCCGATATTTCTAACCTAGGGGATGTCCATGGCCACGGCCTGGAAGCAGAGCTGACCTATCTCGTAACCGACGACTTCGAATTGATTACTGGCCTGGGGCTTCTGGACACCGAAATCAAATCGGACTTAGTCACTAATGTCGCCGGTCAGGTTATCGAGATCGACGGCAACGAAATGCCTTCCGCACCTGCCACCTCCCTCAATCTGGTAGCGCGTTATTATCTGGGCGACTGGACACTACAAGCCGATTACTCCTGGCTCGGTGATCACGAGCTGCAGCTGGAAAATGACCCCTGGTCCAAGCAAGAGGCCTACGGGATACTTAACGCACAGGTCTCTTGGCGGTCTGGCGCTTGGGCGGTTACCGGCGCGGTTAAAAACTTGCTAGATGAAGAGTACTTCACCTACCAAAACACCGGCGGTGATGACTGGGGTTACGCGGTTTGGGGCGCCCCACAAACTGCCTACGTCAAACTCGACTACAGTTTTTAACTCCTAGTCTGCACTAGAAGACCAACTAAGGGGAATGGGCAACCATTCCCCTTTTTTACGACCGTCACTTTACCTAGCCGTAACTTAACACCTCGGCACTGGGTGCCTAGCTTTGTCGCATCTGCTATCGTATTGATCACACAAATTCCCATAGCGACCCAATATGACCCTATTTATCTGTATTGCCACTGGTATATTAGCGCTGGCCACGGTGCTGCCTTTATGGCGAAATCCCCACTGGCTGGTGCGTGGGCTGGATTTTCCCCGCTTACAACTTGCGCTGATTGCCCTAGCACTTATCCCGTTACAGATTTTTTTAATACCCTGGACACAACCCACGTTTTGGATTGTGTTGATTGTCACTCTGGGCTGCCTGTGTCGGCAATTGTGGTGGGTACTGCCTTACACACGCTTGTGGCGCGCCGAGGTTAAACACAATCCGAACGCCAAACCCGAACACAATCTCACCATAATGACCGCCAATGTTCTCACCCCCAATCGGCAGGCAGACACGTTGCTAGCCCTGGTGAAAAAGCACCAGCCCGATATATTAGTAACCCTGGAATCCGATCAATGGTGGCAAGACCAACTGGATGTTTTAGAGGCCGATATGCCCTACTGCATCAAGTGCCCGCTGGATAATTTATACGGTATGCACGTTTATTCTCGCCTCGAGCTAAAAGAAGCCGAGACGCGCTACCTTGTAGAAGACGACATTCCTTCCATGCACGCTCAGGTGATATTGCACAGTGGCGATGCCGTACGCGCACATTTTTTACATCCAGCGCCGCCCAGCCCCACTGAAAATCCCGAGTCGGCCGAACGCGATGCAGAACTGGTTGTCGTGGCCAAGAGTGTTGTTGAGAGCGATCAGCCGGTGGTAGTCACCGGCGACTTAAACGACGTAGCCTGGTCTGCCACCACCCAGCTATTTCGCAAACTCAGCGGCTTGCTAGACCCGCGTATAGGCCGGGGAATGTTTAACACCTTTCACGCCAAGTACCCATTTTTGCGCTGGCCACTGGATCATTTATTTCACAGCCGCCACTTCACAGTCAGTTCGATTGAACGCTTACCTTATTTTGGCTCGGATCACTTCCCGCTATTAACTCGGCTGGCCTTCACGCCAAATGCGAAAGAAAAGCAAGAGGAGCCATCCACCGACCGCGATGAAAAATCTTGGGCCAAGTCCATTGCTCAAGAGCAAGAGGTAGGCGCTGATGATGTACCAGAACCCGGTGAGTAATACGCAGAAAGGAAAAGCCGAGGCGATCAACAATCGCCTCGGCCAAAGCGTTACGCGCTAGTGGCGTGTTGCCGCAAACCAAGCTCGGTAGCGATAGCCCCACGCGGCAATACCGCTGATAAACAGCCAGAGCAGAGCGAGTGACCAGTACGACGTCGCCGGCAGGTTGGCCGGAGGCTGAGGCCCCGTTCCGAAGGGTTGCGCTGCACAGCTGTAATCGGCCTCAGGGTAGTCGACGGCCTGCTCTACACTCACGCCCAAGTCCGCCACAATACGCACCCCCTCTAAGCGATCATCTTCCACCTCAACCCAGCTCTCATCGATATAACTCCAGCCAGGCCATACCGTAGGGTCGAATTCAGCACCGAGCGACATACCAGGCCACAGCAATTGACCAGAAGACGGTTGGTTGGTTAGGCGTTGCAATAAACGATCCGTGCCACTGAACCACGATAGAGTCACATCAGGTGCAGAACCTTCGAACGGCTGACCATCAGACAACAATTGATACTCTACCCACGACGCATGTTCATTACAGTAGCTGCTCGCCTGCAGTGTAATGCCGCCGGCCCCCACCGATAAATACTCACCAAAATTATATTCAGTGGCATCATCGCCCGGCGCTAAATTAATCCCGATAAATTCATCATCGACATTAACACTGCCACCGTGACTACCAACCGTATCGATACCGTCGGTCCAACCCTGCGGGTGTGTTTCAGTAATGGTGTACTCACCGGGCGGTAAATTGGTGAAGGCGTACGCACCGCTGGCATCGGTTGTGGTGGTACGTGTAACGGGTCCCGTCAGAGTAATTGTCACACCGCTAATCGCGCTCTCTGCGGGATCAATGATACCGTCGTCGTTAATGTCGTGATACACCCGTCCCGCCACTTGCGCCGGCAGCACTTCAGAAAAGTTATTGTTGGGTGAACCACTCACCTCATCAGCATCGCCACTATCGGTCAATTCAATGCCGACAATTTCACTAGTCGTATCACTTGGGTTTGCCGCCACACCTGGCGTGCCCCCGCTGCCGTTATAACCGACGATCGTACCCTCGGTCGTCACACTGTTTAATGTGTCGGCAGGCTGCACTGGCTGGCACACCGAATATGTACCGGCGGGTAAAAGCGCAAATAAGTAATTACCCTGTGCGTCGGTCTTCGCCTGCTCTAACAAAGCCCCCGTGCAATCTGCACCTTGACGCAACTCAACGGTGTTGGTTGCAATTGGGGTGGAACCACCGGGAATATAAACGCCATCGGGTATCGCCTGATTATCCAAAAATACCTTACCGGAAATATAGCCCAACGTACTGACCAACAGCGGCGTATTAACGGGCTCCTCATTGGGACCAAAGTTAGACTGTAGCGCACCCACGGCAATATTGTTGATGTATTCACCGGCGTCCGGGGCTGTCACATCAACCTCAATGCGGCAACCGCCAGGGGGCACAATAGCGCCACTTTGCAACGTTACCGTCGTGCTTGCCGCAGCCGCAGAGATACTGCCTGTACACGTATTTACCACATTAGCCGGATTGGCCACCAACATTTGTGCAGGGTGAGCAGGTAACTCATCAACCAAGTCCTGACTCAATACCATATCGGCATCGTTAGGATTATCGATGGTAATCGTTAAGCGCGATACTCCCGCCGGTGGAATCACGGGTGGTTCAAACGCTTTGCCAACAGTGCCCGGCACATTGATGATCAGCTCGGCCTGGGTCGGCTCTAAATTTTCCACTCCCTCAAAGCTCGTAACTCCGCCTTGTGGAATTTCATTAGTATAGGAACCCGCTACGTTACTCAACACGTCAACCGTCAGTGTACATGCAGAACCTGCTGCTAAAGTAACCCCGGTAACAGTAATTTGCGTGCCCGAGGCAGGAGCCGCCACCACGGCTTGAGGACAATCGGTCCCAATGTTGGGCGCGGTTGCCACAAACAAGCCTTCTGGCAAGATGTCTATCAGCTGTACTTGGGTCAAATCGATAGTATTGGGATTTTCCAACCGAATAGTCAGTGGTGCCGGTACACCCGCCAAACGATAAGCCGATCCGGTGGTAAAACCTACCGGGTCATCCGCATCCAGCGTAAAGCCATCAATCGCTTTATTGACGCGAATATGCTCACGCACCTCCAAAGTGCCTGTCCCGGGTGGATGCGTTACTGGCTCTTCTTCCACGGTAATAGAGTCGGCTGGAATGATATTTTCATAGGTACCTTCCAGATCAGCCACAACATCGATATCGATATAACAACTGCTTGCCTCACCGGCAATCACTGGCCCCAAATTACCGCCAATAAGTTGTACTTGGGTGCCAGCGGGCCAAGAAATATTGGCCGATCCACCACAATTGGTAAACTCATTGGCTTCATCGGCTACACGCAAACCTGACGGCAAGGGATCGATTAAATCAAAATCGAGCAAGCCGGACTCCATCGAGTTATATACGGTGATGCGCAGTGTCGAACTTTCGCCTGGTGTTACAACCGCCGGAGTAAAATGTTTACTCAACCCCACACTGTACGAAGTGTTTAATGTGCTTTGCGCAAAGGTTGTGGTGTTAGTCGCGCCTTCGTTGGTGGCGATACTCTCCATCGGTATGGTATTGGTAATAGTACCAACTTTAGACGAGGTGACATTAACACTAACATCACAACTCGCATTGGCCGCCAAACTTGCACCTGTTAAAGTCACACTCGTCGCACCCGACACAGCCGACACTACCCCGCCGGGGCAAGAGGTAAGAGCATCGGGCGAAACCGCAACACTCATTCCATTAACCTCACCACCTAACAGGCCATCAACGGTAAAATAATCACTAAGACGAATATTACTTAGATCTTGTGCAGCGTTAGTGATATTGATCGTCAAACGAGCCGTCTCACCCGGTGCAATAGAGCCGGGGTTAATTGCTTTGGATATAACGGGTACTTCAGGAGCTTCGTAATTGAGCGTAGCGCTTACGTTGGTGCGATTTAGCAAACCACCATCAGCTGTTATTTCACCGGGTGCAATAACGTTAGTCCAGCTACTATTTCCCTCTACGTCCACGTTAAAAAGTAAATCACAGGTCGCCCCAGGCGCTAGACTTGCGCCCTCCAGTCCAACATAGCTTGCACCCTCCACTGCCGTCATCTGAACGGGGCCGTTACAAGTCGTATAAGCGTTGGACGGCGAAGCCAAGTACATCCCTGCTGGCAAATTATCTTCAACACGAATACCCGTAATCGGTACCGTACTGTCAAGGTTTTGCAGGCGAATCAGTGCCTGGACTTCACCACCAGGTGCACTGGTGTCGGGGGTAAAGCTTTTGCTCGCCGCCAACGCGTCGCTGTAAGTTATGGTGGCACTGTCATCGGTGGTAACTGGCAACATTGAGCCATCGGCATTCGTTTGAATTGCCGTGGCAGTCGCGGTATTCACATAAACACCAGCAGGCCCCACAACATCAACCTCAACATAACAACTCGCAGGGACGTTAGTCGCACTGTTACGTGGGCCAACCGTACCGTTATTAAGCGCCAATGAGGTCGATCCTGGCACGGCTACCAGAGTGCCTCCACAGGTATTACCCGCATTAGCTACGGAGGCAATACGCAATTGAGCAAATGGCCCCGCTGTTGGCAAAGTATCACTCAAGGCTAGGGTAGTAAGTGCGTTATCAGAATAATTTAATACCCTCAGACGCAAACGCGATACCTGCCCCTCGGTCAAAGTCGCACTGTTTTGACCATCGAAGGTTTTTTGCAGAGCGATCACAGCGTGATGATTGGCCGAGACCTCTTGTGACAGGCTGGCGTTGCAATTACCAGCATCACCGTTAATTCTCACCGCACACGCTCCAATTTGATTGGTCGTATTCTGGGTGCTGGCGGGGTCAATCATGGCCCAAAAGCTGATGGTACAAGAACCCGGAGAGCTAGCTGTGGCTCGAGCGGGCAAGGTTGGAATAGTAAACAATAAGTCGCTGTCACCTTCTACACGCCCATTCAAATTCAAGCTTCCACACGCGGCCGTTAAACTGGGCGCAAAACTGCCATTGGTTAGCAGGGTAGAGCCGTTTTGCAGTACATCGGCCACCGTTACATTATAAACATCTGTATTCGAAAAATTTTGCACGGTCACGCTGTACATAACCGGGTTACCCGGTGCGACATTATTGGGACTGCGTGATTTAAGAACACGCAAGCGATCGGCAACAATGACTGTTGCTGAGCGAGACTGACTAATAATTCCCGGCTCGCCCGTTACTTCTACCGCTCCTGCAGGGATATGATTGGTATATGTAGAAGGTAAATCAGTTGCTGGAGTAATAGCACTATAAGTTACGGTTAATAAACAGCTCGATTGTGCTGGTATAGAAAACCCACCCACATCAAAACCTTGCCCACCACTTACGATACTCTCAGTTCCACCGGCACAACTATTATTCACATGGGTAACATTCATGCGATCTTGAAAGGGTGCAGCGGCAACTGGGTTGTCAGAAAAATTACTAACGGGTAAATCCACTTCACCATTATTATTCAGCGTAATAGTGAAGGTGCTCGGTACACCACTGGCAACCGGGCTTTCCGTAAACGCTTTGGTTACAGAGATTGGCGAGCGAACTGTGATGTTTCGACTAGCATTTGCCGCCGGCGTTAACCCTTCATCACTACTAAAGCTTGATGTTTGCATAGTATTTTGCACATTCAACTGATAATCACCGTCAGTATGACGTGCTCGAATTTCAACCTCCAACAGACAATTGGTCGATGGCGCCAGAGTTCCGCCATCGACAGCAACCTGTGCAGTCGAACCCGCTGTCAACACAACATTGGCATTCACTGGTGGCTCCACACAGCTGCCTGTCGCAGGCACACCAGTGGGCTCAATTACCGCGCCACCGGCACCACTTGTGGGAAATATATCGACAAAACTAAAATTGGTTAGATCGATGTTACTGTCATTATTATTTAACTGTATGCGCAAGGTGGTAGGTTCTCCACCCAAAATTGCCAAGCCGTTGCCAGTAGGAAATCCTTTTTGCCAGGTAGGCAGACTTGCTGCCAACACAGTGTAACCTTGCGGCCCACCAGACGCATTAGTACCGCTGTCGCTTGTCACTTCGCCTGTATTCAGTGCATAAGAGAACGACGTACTGCCACCATCTGAATAAGCTGCAATGGGGATATCTAAATAACATTGCCCTGAGCCAGGTGCCGCCGGATCTTGTACTGGAATAGTTAATCCGCTGAGTGTAATAGTTGATGTTCCTGGTACCGCTGAAAGCGAGCCACCGGTGCAACCCGAACCACTAATGGTCGGAGTACCCGTAACAGTCAAACCACCGCTAGCGGTAGAGGGGAGCGCTTTCGAAAAGGCAACCCCTGTAATGGCATCTACAGTAGAGTTATTACTTAAGGTAATACGTAAACTGGTCGCCTCGCCGGGATATACGGTGTCACTATTGGGCGCTACTGGCCCCGTATTAACCGCCACAGCGAAGTTGGCATTGGATTGTGCCCATGACTGTGATGCACCTACCAAAAATAAAATTCCCAGCACCACACCAACGATATTATATCGATGAAATACACTACCATAAGATAGACTTAACGAGCTTCCTTTGCGAAACATACAGAGCACCACGAGTAATAGAGACAGCAATGACAGGCAGCCCTAATTTTTAAACCAGGGCTAACCGGTGGCAGTGTATGAATCAATCAACTCAGGTTCTCGAACGAAAACTAACAAAAATCACAAGACTCACTAATCTTGCAAAACTCACAATGAAGTAGAAAATAATAATCAGAAATAAAACGGGAAGGATTAGGTGCTATAATGCCCTGGAAAATTAATCTAATTTTTGAATTGACTCCGACAAGGTATAACCAACGCCACGTATCGTTTGCAAAGGAAAACTCTTGCCCAACTTACTCCTTAGTCGACTTACCAATGAATCCAGGAAGTGATCATCGTAAATATCTGGGTTTTTCCCCAGTTGTAACATTAGCTCTCTTCTGCTTACGGCCCGACCTTTAGAAAATCCATCGTGTAGTGACAGCACAAAATGCCGCTCTTGAGCCGTTAGCTCATAGCGCTCAGCGTCTGCGGATATGACAACCCAGCCAGAGTTCTCGATACGCCACGCTGTAATTTTAGTCTCTCTACCTTCACGATGTACGTTTAGTCGCCGTCCCACAGCATGAATGGTCGCTGAAATTTCAGCAACGTTAACTGGCTTAGACAAGTAAGCATCAGCACCAGTAACAAGCCCCCGAATTCGATCCCCTAGTTCGGTACGAGCCGTCAGCATAACAACACCCGTCCGCTCAAATTCAAGATGCAGGCGCTGCAAAATGGAAAAACCATCTAAATCTGGCAAACCCACATCCAGCAATATGACATCAACATGAGTTTGTTTCAGTATTTTCTCTAAATCACTGTAGCTGTGAGCCAAACTAACCTTAAAGCTTTGATTCTCTAGCGCCAAAGCCAACTCCAAACTAAACGTCACATCATCATCAACTAGAACTACATGCATAAAGCCCCTTAGAATTCATTTACCCATTCAATAAACACAGTATACCCCTACAACACACCCTGCTCCCATATTCAAAAACACGAAATTATTATATGGGCAGCCTCAACACAAATGTATTCCCTCCCACATTCGAATCATTGGTAATAACTTTAATTGATCCCTTGTGCTTTTCAGCAATCATCTTAGTTAAAAACAGGCCTAACCCTGACCCAGGGTTACCATGGGCAGTATGAGACCTATAGTATTTCTCAAATATATCACGCTTTTCATCCTCAGAAATCTCTTCCCCGTTATCGATAACAGAGATTTCAACACAATCGTCCACTTGCATCATTGTAATTTTAACTGGAAAGCACTTATCAGAGTATTTAAGTGCATTATCTATAAGGTTACTCAATGCTATTTGAACAAGATCAACATCGACCTTTGCCATCATTTCTTCTTTAATACCACTCAAATCAACCCTGCACTCAAAATCAATCATCGAGACAGTCTTGGCAATAAGACCAAACAACTCAACCTCTACCACCTCGATTTCGGCGCAATCAATTCGCAACAACTTATCATTCACAATAGTATTTTCAATTATACGATTTAATTTATTCGTGCTTTTTTTAATTGACTCTATTCTATTAGACGTTGAATTTTCAGACTCAGATAAAACACTATTCGAAAGATTAAATTCCAAATTTTGCACAGCCATATCGATAGCTGATACAGGTGCCCGCAACTCATGTGACAGTATGGCCACAAACTCTCTTTTCATCTTTCTTTCTTTTTGCTCAATAATAATCGCTTCCCGAAGCCGATCCTCAGTCAACCTTCGGCTCTCTATCTCATTATTTAATTTTTCATTTGATAGCGCCAGATCCTTGGTTCGACAATCCACATCACGCTCGAGATTGCTACTGTACTCACGAGAGAATCGCAGCAACTCTTTAACGGCTTTAGATTTTTCTGATTCTAAAAACCACGCCTTTTTAGCCAATATAATACTAGTTGTTATCATGTGAACAAGAGAAGCCACTGCTGGAATCTCTTCAACAAACGCAAACGAGTCTGACATTCCAAACGATCTAGCACTGCTTAGTACAAACGCCAACAAAACAGGCACTAAAGATAATGAGAAAAACCTATGCTTTTTTAGCCAAAAAACATCGTAAATAACCATGCCAAAAAATACAGGAATAGAGGCCATATAGATCACAGTAACAATCCTATACAGCAGCAAATCGTTACTTATCAAATAAGAAGCTGAGATAATAATGTACCCAGCGGCAAATACATAATTAGCGATATTTACTAACTTGGCGTTAGATTCTAACTCGTAAGCTGCATTGAAAAACAAATGAAGAGAACAAAAATACAAACAGATTGAAACCATGATCGCCGGCATTGCCGACATCCCTTCATCAGAAAAAAGACTCTGATATAAATACCCTCCATTTAGAATGGTAAATGAGGATAAAAACAATATACACATTGAGTAGTAAAAATAAGACTTATCTTTCGTTCGAAAAGAAAGAATTAAGTTAGCCAAGAAAACAATCAATACAATACTGAAATACATGCCAAACTTTAAATAGTCATCCGCCACCACATCATACATAGAAGCGCCATCAATCATCATAATGTCAGCCGAAATACGATGATGAAAATCAAGCTTTAAATATATTGTTTTTTCGGAATACTTAGAAAAGTCTAAATGAAAAGCATAGCCTCGATAATTTATTTTACGTTTATCCCAAGCGGTGACATCTCCCACCACACTTCTGTTTAATTTGTTATCGATAATCTCGTAAAGCTCCACCTTTTTTATATAGGCAGGAAGAACGCTTAATATCCAATGCTCTCTTGCATCCAGGCTTTTATCTAGACATAACTTAAGCCAAATACTCCCGCCTTTAACGGCACTATCCACAACCCCAGCTGTAGGCGTGAACCGATCAATAGAAAACCCAGAAACATCTTCAAACGTCAGCTTTTGCGTGGAGTCTTCTAGCATCAAAATACTAAGATTTTTAATATTAGGAGCGCCCTCCATCGAACTAGTGATAGCCTGAGGCAGACAGCCCGCGGCGGAAAATGATGAAAACCCACACATAATACTGACAGTTAATAGCCACATAACGACTTTGTAGTAGCCAATAATGACTTTTAGGG
Source organism: Gilvimarinus sp. 2_MG-2023 (assembly GCF_030547685.1). GTDB lineage: Bacteria > Pseudomonadota > Gammaproteobacteria > Pseudomonadales > Cellvibrionaceae > Gilvimarinus. The sequence goes on from NZ_JAUOQM010000053.1 coordinate 27,655, forward strand.
GCTGCGCTATAATTTTTGCGTTATTCAACTTTGACACCATTTCATGCGCTACATCGCCAGCTTAAAATAGGCCCTACCACTAACAAGCACAGCCAGATAAATGTGCGACATACAACACTATGACGCCCCAATTTGCATTACGAGCAATTCTAGCTCGACACCTTCTCGAATAGCCAGAACTGCTGCGGCTTTCATTGGATTTACAGTCAATATAGAAAACCCACCTCACGAAAACTCACAATCAAAGACATAAAGTGAACCATAAGTCACTTAAGATCATCCCTAAGCGCACAAAACGACCCCAGAATACACACTAAGCATTTACATCCAGCCCCCACCTCAACATTGCGAAAAATAGCTTATAGTGATTAACTTTAAACCTGTTCAGCTTTACATCCTTATGACAGGCATCCAATGCAGCTTTTATCTATTAATCGCGCTATCGCAACCGACATTACTCTCGGCAATAAAACGGTAGCGACTGGTATTTTCAAAAAACCCACACAAGAAACTGTGGTTATCGGTCGTTTGGGGGTCGCGGGTGACACTATTGTGGACACAAAGGTACACGGCGGTGAAGATCAGGCGGTATACCTATACAGCGCAGAAGATTATGCATGGTGGAGCGAACAACTAGACCGCGAGCTACCCGCAGGTACTTTTGGCGAGAACCTGACCATTATGTCTTTTCACGACGGCGTGCTACGCGTCGGGGATCGGCTGCAAATTGGTGAGTCACTACTACTTGAAATTACGGCACCTCGGGTTCCCTGCGCCAAGTTCGCCGCCAAAATGGGAGACGCCAGTTTTGTTAAAGCGTTTATTCGAGCTGGGCGTCCTGGTGCTTACGCACGCGTGCTACAAATAGGCTCGGTCACTCAAGGAGACGCCCTTAAGTGGCAACCCACAGAGCAGAACTATATTGACATTAAGGGCATGTTCTATCAATGGCACCAAAAAGCGTGGGATAAAGCAGCATTACATCAAGCATTGGGCTCACCCCTTTCCAAAATCGCGCGCCGTATTATCTCTAAGCGTGCAGGAATAGCGGATAGCGGATAGCG
>NZ_JAUOQM010000053.1:28958-89055 GCF_030547685.1 Gilvimarinus sp. 2_MG-2023
GATAGCGGATAGCGGATAGCAATTATAAGGCGGGAAATCAAGGGAACACTGGCTGCGAGCTGATCCCGCAGCCATGTGGTTTAACTACCAGACTCTTCGTTGAGTTCGGGCTGAACAATATCATTAACCGCAACGGAAATGCGCTCACGCAGCTCTTCATTGGCATTCGCAGCACGGGCAATGTTTTTGTATTCATCCAAACTTAAGCCGGAATCTTTAATCGCGGACTGGATTTGACCTTGCGTTTGCTTTTGCAAAGATTGCTTCTCTTCCGGATCAGTCACCTGCTGGACTTGCGCACCATACTGCTTACTCAGCGACTGCACAGCAACATAAGCATCGGCAAATTCTGCCACCTGGCCATCACTGACATCCATCGTTTGTGCGGCTTGTGCGGCCGCCTCGGGCATGGCTGGTTTTTGCGGGGCCTCTTGGGCTTGTACGGCGGTAGAGGCAAGCGTTGCTGCAAACATTGCGCTGAGCAGAGCGGATTTAGCAATTTTCATATTATCTCCTTAGAACTTTCAAAATGGTCAACCCTCAACTGCAGGAACCATGCCCAGATGTAACCTATTGATTTGACTCTATTTAAGATGGCAGCTCGGTGGGTTTTGTAAAATTGACAAGACGATTGATGCACAATTTACAATTCAGCGGTCACGGCGCCGTCACCCACCTGCGCCCCAAAGTGTAGAAAACGAAGTATCCACGACAGCACTCGCTCGTCATCCAGCGGCTCGGTTAACGTCGCCAAGGCCCCCTGAACCTTCTTATCGCCAATTGCGCGCACCCGCCCCTCCATCAAAGCCCGCGCATAGGCCAACGTAAACTCGGGGTGCCCCTGAAAAGTCAAAACGCTCGGCGCGATGTAAGTCATGGCGATGGGACAATCCGGTGTGCTAGCCAAACATTCGGCGCCTGGCGCCATCGCCTGCACCTGGTCCTGATGGCTCGACAGCAAATGAAACCCATCGCCGGCAAAACCTAACGACTTGGCCCTATCGGTTAACCGATTGTAGTGAGTGCCCACACACCACCCAGCAGTTGCCTTCTCCACACGCCCACCGAGCGCTTGGTGAATCACTTGATGACCAAAACAAATACCCACAACCGGAACGCGCTGCGCAACTAAATCGACAATGTGCTGTTTTAGTCGATTAATCCAAGGGTCGTGATCATACGCGGCCGACTGACTGCCGGTGATAATGACACCACTAAAACCATCGAGCGACTGCGGGCACTGTTCGCGATTCACGTCAAAACGCTCAAACCTCTGCAAAGGAGCCTGCCTGGCAAGACTGCGCACAAACATATCTGGGTATTGGCCATGCTCGACAGCCAAATGTGGTGCAATGGTGTCGGTATTGTAAATGGCGATCGGCAACATAGCAGTGCCCCTATTAAGGGAGTATGTATGAGAGTGGGTTAGCGGGTAAAAAGTACTTGATCATGCACTTGCACATCGAGCATTAAAATACTGTCTTCAGCCAAGACCACGGCATAGGTTTTACACATATCGTCACTGCGTATATCGCGGTAAGCGCCGGAAACCACCATTTGCTCAAGGGGTAAGTCTCGGATGCCAATCAAGTGGGGGAAGTACGGTCGGTGGCTCCAGTTGCGCCCCTGCATTGCACCGTCTGATTGAACACTGTCGCCCGAGAGTTCAAAGTTGGGAGATACTTGGGTCCCGGTACTGTTACACAAATAAAAGCGCAGTATCCCCAACTCTTGAAAGGTGGCGAGTTGGACGTTGCGGTGCAGCAAAGAAATATCTTCACACGCCCGCCACCAACCGCACAGCTGGCGCGCGAGTTGCTCTACCGATAACCGGTGGCGGTAGCTGCGCTCAAAGGTGGCCGCCTTGCGCTCAAGGTACTGCCGTTTTAATGTTTGTGTCGGCTCGACATAAGCATTACTGCTAATAGGGTTGGCCCGTGCCGGAGCGTAAATCCACCCCTGTACAATATCGGCGCCACACTCAACGGCAAAATCGAATTCGTCTTGCGTCTCCACCCCCTCACAAACAATTTGGCAGCCAGCGCGCATGGCCATAGAGGTCATAGACAGGGCAATATCGGCGGCTCCTCCACCGCGAGACGCCTCCTTAAAGAGCCCCATGTCTAACTTAATGATGTCAGGCTCGAGCGCAATAATGCGATCCACCTGCGAGGCCCCCGAGCCAAAATCATCAATCGCAACCCGGATACCGTGACGCTGATATTCGCGAGTTAGAAATTTTAAATTCTCTAAATCACCACTGCGCTCAGTAACCTCAACCACTACACGCTTAGGATCCAGCCCAACCTCCTCGATCATCGCCAAGGTGGGGATCACGTTCATATTCGCCAAACGATCGATCCACACAGGTGAAATATTCAACGCGATAAAAGAATCCGCAGGCATATGGGCGTAACCGTGCAATGCCTGTCGCCTAATTGCGCGGTCGACATTCAACACCCAGTCCTCCGGGAGGCTCGAATCAAAAAACAAAGGCGCCGCCGAGATGACTTGGCCCTGTTCATTTGTTGTGCGGGCGAGCGCTTCGTGCCCAACCACTTGCCCGGTGCTCAATTCAATGAGGGGCTGATAATAAGGGAAATACTGATCAAGAGCGGCGTCAATGCCTACATCAGACGCGAAAGGTGGTATAGAGCTGTAACGGTTCACATCTTATCTCACTGTCAAAAATCGCTTTTTCGCGCGGGCCCCTGCAAAAATGGTTGATGGGCCATACAACGCTACTATTGAGCGGAATGCCCCTCTCATAGCAGAATGTATTCCACAATGCTGAATGCAAACAAATAAAGCGGTAAACACAACCGCGCGCCCTCCGACGCGCAATTTTAAAGCACTTTGGAAGCGCGACCGAAAACGACCACCGAGCCTTTAGGCGTAAATCGCACAACCAAAGCACCGAAGCGGTGCGCCACCTCGCACCACTTAGAGGCAATCGATAATGCTTAGAAAGCGCCGCGCACGACATTCTTTATGACCTTTTGAAGACAAACCAATCAATAGCACCGAGCTATCACAAGGCAGGAATCGATAGCCCAAAATTAATACAATACGCTTAATTTCCACCAAAATGCCTCGCACCCACCCCGATAGTCAAAAAACACCCCCATAAAGACGTTTTAAGACCAATTGCCATTGGCAATTGAACCCCGCAACGCTGTACAATGCCGTCCAATTTTTGGCCTTGATTATACGAGTATCGACATGACAGACCTTAGTTTATACAGAAACATCGGGATCTTTGCCCACGTTGACGCGGGTAAAACCACCACGACCGAGCGTATCCTGAAGCTTACCGGTAAAATCCATAAGCTGGGTGAAGTGCACGAGGGTGAGTCCACCACTGACTTTATGGATCAGGAAGCTGAGCGCGGTATTACCATTCAGTCCGCGGCTGTAACCTGTGAGTGGCAAGGCCACCGCTTTAACGTCATCGACACCCCTGGGCACGTTGACTTTACCGTTGAGGTTTACCGTTCGCTTAAAGTTCTGGACGGCGGCATCGGCGTATTCTGTGGTTCTGGTGGTGTTGAACCCCAATCAGAAACCAACTGGCGCTACGCCAACGAGTCTGAAGTGGCTCGTATCATCTTCGTTAACAAGCTGGACCGTATCGGTGCCGACTTCCTTAACGTGGTAGATCAAATCAAAAACGTTCTGGGCGCCAAGCCACTGGTGATGACTCTGCCAATCGGCCGCGAAGACACCTTCAGCGGTGTTGTTGACCTGCTGAGCCAAAAAGCTTACGTATGGGACGATTCTGGTCAGCCCGAAAACTACTCGATCGAAGATGTTCCAGAAGACATGAAAGACGATGTCGAAATGTACCGCGAGCAGCTGATCGAAACCGCCCTGGAGATGGACGACGACCTGCTGATGGCTTACATGGATGGTGAACAACCATCTGAAGAAGACGTTAAGCGCTGTATCCGTAAGGGTACTCGCGATCTGGAATTCTTCCCCACTTACTGTGGTTCTGCCTTTAAGAACAAAGGTATGCAGCTGGTTCTGAACGCGGTTAATGATTACCTGCCCGCGCCAACCGAAGTTGATCCGCAAGATTTGACTGACGAAGAAGGTAACCCCACTGGCGATAAAGCCATTGTAAGTGCCGACGAGCCGTTCCGGGCCTTGGCGTTTAAAATTATGGACGACCGTTTCGGCGCCCTGACCTTCGTTCGTATTTACTCCGGTAAGTTAAACAAAGGCGACACCATCCTCAACTCGTTCACCGGTAAAACCGAACGTGTAGGCCGCATGGTAGAAATGCAAGCTGACGAGCGCAACGAGCTGACTCACGCCCAAGCCGGTGACATTATTGCCATCGTGGGCATGAAGAACGTACAAACTGGTCACACTCTGTGTGATCCGAAAAACCCTTGTACGCTAGAAGCCATGGTGTTCCCAGATCCCGTTATCTCGATCGCTGTTGCACCCAAAGATAAAGGTTCTACCGAGAAGATGGGTATCGCCATTGGTAAGATGGTTGCCGAAGATCCATCCTTCCAGGTTGAAACCGACCAAGATTCTGGCGAAACCATTCTTAAAGGTATGGGCGAGCTGCACTTGGACATTAAAGTCGACATCCTGAAGCGCACCTACGGCGTTGAAATGGAAGTGGGTCAGCCTCAAGTGGCTTACCGCGAAACCATTACCCAGGAAATCGAAGATTCTTACACCCACAAGAAGCAGTCTGGTGGTTCTGGTCAGTTTGGTAAAATTGACTACCGCATCAAGCCAGGTGAGCCAAATTCTGACTTCACCTTCAGCTCTAGTGTTGTGGGCGGTAACGTACCGAAAGAATTCTTCCCAGCGATTGAGAAAGGCTTTAAAGGCATGATGGAAAAAGGCCCACTGGCTGGATTCCCTGTGCTTGACGTTGAGATTGAGCTGTTCGACGGTGCTTTCCACGCGGTTGACTCCTCGGCAGTTGCCTTTGAAATCGCCGCTAAAGGCGCTTTCCGTCAGTCTATGCCCAAAGCTGGCCCTCAGCTGCTGGAGCCAATGATGAAGGTAGACGTGTTTACTCCAGAAGATCACGTAGGTGATGTGATTGGTGACTTGAACCGTCGTCGCGGCATGATCAGCGGCCAAGAGCCAAACGCCACCGGCGTTCGCATCAAGGCAGAAGTTCCGCTGTCCGAGATGTTTGGTTACATCGGCAGCCTGCGCACCATGACTTCGGGTCGCGGCCAATTCTCTATGGAGTTCTCGCAGTACTCTCCATGCCCGGCCAACGTAACTGAAGAAGTGATTGCCAAGGTGAAAGAACGCGAAGCGGCTGAGAAGAAGTAAGCAACCGCCACGCTAAAAAAGCCCGCATCATGATTGATGCGGGCTTTTTTGTGTCCGTCGTTCAAGTGCGCGACTTAGGGCGTTTAAATTCAGCCCGCGCCTGAGCTACCTTATTACGCATGACACAGGCTTCAAGGTGATCATTCACCAACCCCATCGCCTGCATAAAGGCAAAGACCGTGGTAGGGCCCACAAACTTCCAACCCTGTTTTTTCAACGCCTTAGCCAGCGCTACAGACTCATCTGAGGTGGTCTGGGACTGGGCCGCACACTCTTTTAAAGGCTCAAATTGCCAGACGTAAGCGGCAATAGACCCTTCACGCGCCACCAACTCCTGCGCTCGTTTAGCATTATTAATCACCGCTTCAATTTTACCCCGGTGGCGAACAATCCCCTCATCTTGCAATAAGCGCTCGACATCTTGCTCTGTAAACTCGGCCACTTGGTTAAAATCAAAATACCGGAACGCTCGGCGAAAGTTCTCCCGCTTAGTCAAAATCGTGCGCCAACTCAGCCCCGACTGAAAGCTTTCCAGGCATAGTTTCTCGAATAGTGTGCGGTCATCAGCGACCGGATAGCCCCATTCGTTATCGTGATAGGGGAAAAACGCCTCAACATTGCTGCACCAGCCGCAACGCGGCTTACCATCTGGCCCCGCTACCGTTTTCATCATACGCCCCTCTTGTTCGCTCAACTGCCAGCAATTCATTCACCCACGGCACACGGCCATACATCCATACGAGCCTGCTCAACGTATAAGGTTTCGCCTTGGCGTTTGTTTCATTTCTCTCTCGACTTGCCTACACTAGTACTGTGCGCACCGAGCTTACGCGCCTTCAACCACCCTGCCCAGAGCAGCCCTCGGATTTGATCATGCTGGATAACTTTTTCTTAACCCATCACGACCCGAGTCTTGTTCTCAGTGGCGTATACAACGGCAAGCTTGTCGCTCTATCTCTCGGCATCGCTGTATTTGCCAGTTATTTTACCCTGTACTTACTAGAGCTGGCCCGGCGCACGCCCTTTCCACTCTACACTCATGTGGCTCGAATCACCTCATCACTGGTGATGGCGGGAGGCATTTGGAGCATGCACTTTATCGGCATGCTTGCCTTCTCACTATGCAACGAAATCCATTACGATCCAACCATCACCTTCCTCTCCGCAGGGCCTGCGGTGCTGGCCTGCCTGTGCACCAGCTATTTACTGACCGCCAAGGCCAGCTTCAGCAATATGCTTTTTAGTGCGCTGCTGCTGGGCTCAGGCATCGGCACCATGCACTACAGCGGTATGGCCGCCATGGAGCTAGCGCCACTGCTGCGCTACGACCCTTTGCTGTTTGGGCTGTCTATTGTGGTCGCGGTTGGCCTCTCGCTGACCGCCATATTGGTACGTTACTACTTGCCTAAAATTTGGCCCGCCATTCCCACCGGATATAACCGAGCCATATGTTCCCTTATCATGGGCTTGGCGGTGTCTGGCATGCACTATATGGGCATGCTAGCCACTCGGTTTATCGACACCGGTATACAACAACCCAACCAACCTACAGTGCAGGCGGACTTGTCGTTTATCGCCATCAGCGTGGCCTGCGCCAGTATCTTGCTCACTCTCAGTGTGGCGGTTATCAATGGCTTGGTCCGCTTTAAGTTGCTGCTGGCAGAAAAAACCGAGAGCGAATCGCGCCTAAGCGCCATCCTGTCCACTGCCGTGGACGGCATTGTGACCATGGACGAACACGGCTTAATTATCGGTGCCAACCCCGCGGTGGAAAAAATCACCGGCTACCCCAAAGAGGAGCTTATCGGTCTACCCGCAACTAGCCTGACAGAGGACACCCCTCTTAGCAGCGCTCGCCTTGATGCCGATCAATCAAAGGCCCTAGCGGATTTTGTCGGTCGCAACCAAACCGTGCAGGTCCGTCACAAAGAAGGACACAACCTCCCTATTCGCTTCGGTGTGGGCGAGGTCCCGCTCCCTCACAATCAAACCATGTATGTGGCTTTTCTTACCGATTTAACCGACCAGCAGATTCTGCAGGAAAATCTTGAGCAAAAGGAGCACCAGCACCGCTCTTTGCTTAACAATATTCCCGGGGTGGCATTTCGCTGTGAAATTAATGAAAACTGGTCGATGATATTTGCCAGCCCCAGTATTGAGGAGCTCACCGGCTACCCACTGGACGACTTCATGCAGCGTACTATCGAACTGGGCGATGTTCTCCATACCGACGATTTACCCATGATTGACAACGGCATCAATCAGGCACTGGAGTCTCACTCTAACTACTCCATGGAATATCGTATTCACCACCGCAGTGGCGAATTGCGCTGGGTGCTCGATCAGGGCAGCTTTTATTTCAACACCCAGGGCGAAGCGCTGTGGATCGACGGTGTGTTGATTGATATTACCGAGCGGCGTCAATACGAGGACGAGCTAAAAGCGGCCAAACAACAGGCCGAGCAAGCGGCGCAAGCCAAGCAGGCTTTTTTGGCCAACATGAGTCATGAGATTCGCACCCCAATGAACGCCATCATCGGGTTTAGTGAAGTGCTGCTGGAGTCCCGCCTCGGCAGTGAACAAAAAAAGCATTTGGGAACCATTAACACCTCGGCCCGATCTTTGATGCACCTGCTAAACGATATTCTCGACTCGGCCAAACTCGAGAAAGGAAAACTGGACATCCACCACGAACATTTTTCTCTGCGCGAGTTGCTCGACACTATTATTTCCACTTTTTGGCTGCTCGCCAAACGCAAGGGTATTGATTTAACTCTTGAGGTGGCCCCCGACCTTTCCGATGTGCGCATCGGTGATAGCAACCGACTGCAACAAGTGCTCAACAACCTGCTTGGCAATGCGGTCAAGTTTACCGATACCGGCAGTGTCGCCTTAAAGGTCAGCACGACAGAAAACTCGCGCGTGCTATTCGAAGTCATCGACTCTGGAATTGGCGTAGCCCCTGCACGCTTAAAAACTATTTTCCAACCATTTGAACAGGCGGACAACACAACCACCCGGCGTTTTGGTGGCACCGGCCTTGGCACTACCATCAGCAAACAACTGGTGGAGTTAATGGACGGTGAAATTAATGCCCGCAGCCAATTAGGAGAAGGCAGTTGTTTTTACTTTCACCTGCCGCTGCCTCCGGGCGACAAGCATAAGCTTGCCCCTAAAGCACCCTTGAGCGGACTGCACCTGCCGGCGCAGAAGGTGTTGGCGGTTGACGATATCGACACCAATATTGATCTCTTGCAGCTACTGCTGCAGCGTGAAGGGCACAGCGTGATTACCGCCTGTAATGGGCTAGAAGCTATTGAGCGCTATAAAAATGAACCCGTCGATATCATTCTGATGGATGTTCATATGCCCGAGTGCGACGGCATTTGCGCCACTGAAAGAATTCGCGCCTACGAGCAAGAACATCAACGCCCACAAATCCCCATCATCGCCCTGACTGCCAGCGTGCTACAGCAGGATCAAAAGGCTGCACTCGATGCCGGCATGAATGGATTTGCCAATAAGCCCATTGATCCGCCCCAATTGTTTGGCGAAATGGCCAATGCCCTCGGCATCCAGCACGAGACCACGACCAGCATAGCGCCGCCGCAAGATTCCGCCATTGATTTCGACCACGGTGAATTGCTCTGGGGCAGCAGGGAAAGACAGATACAAGAGATACGACTATTCTTACAAAAGTTGGAGAATGAAATTTTAGCGCTCGGCCACGAAGGCCAGGCAGCTGAGGTGTTGGCCCACAGTCTACACAAACTTAAAGGCACCGCCGGCAACCTCGGCTTAATCGAGCTGGCACGAGTATTAACCGAGATGGAGCTCTGCCAAAGCGAACCCAAGCTACGGGAAGTCGCCCAAGGCTTGCCGGCGATCATTGCGACCATTAAGCAAGAAGTTTCAGGCGAGACGGCCGGCAGCGAACAAGATACTCGACAAGCATCGAGCATTAACTTGGCTGAGCTACTGCCACTTTGCCAACAACTGCAGGCAAAAGCCGAGGCAGCCCAAACCGATGACGCCCTGTTAGAGCAACTGCAAGCCTATGCCACCGGAAGTCAAAAAACACTGGTAGAGTCACTTGCTCTTGCTTTTGAAGAGTTCGAATTCGGGCAAGCGCAACAAATACTTAGCCAATTGATCAACACGCTCAACGAAGAGATGACACACCGCAACCATGCCACATAACCCTTTGCGAATTCTGGTGGTGGACGATGAGCCCACCAACCTAAAAGTCATGCAAAACGTGCTGGCCGATACCTACCAGCTCTCTTTTGCTAAATCCGGCCAGGCCGCGCTTAAGCTTGCCGATGAACAAGTGCCCAACTTGATACTGCTCGATGTCATGATGCCGGAAATGAGCGGAATAGAGGTGTGTAAAGCACTGAAAAACAATCCCAATACCCAGCATATACCGGTCATTTTTGTCACCGCGCTGAGCGATAACAACGATGAATTTCAAGGCTTTGAAGTGGGCGCGGTGGACTACATTATCAAGCCCATTACACCAGCGCTGGTGCGGGCTCGGGTGCGCACCCACTTATCACTGGTGCAGGCCGAACAACTTAAAAAGGCTCATGTAGATTTAGTGCAAAGACTGGGAGCGGCTGCGGAATATAAAGACGAAGATACCGGCGAGCATATTTTGCGCATGAGTCGGTACAGTAAGGCCTTGGCACTGGCGCATGGCATTAACGAAGACGATGCGGAAATTATTCGCCAGGCCGCACCGATGCACGATGTGGGGAAGATCGGCATCCCGGATGCGATTTTATTAAAGCCGGGCAAGTTGACTCACAGTGAGTTCGATAAAATTAAAGAGCACACCACCATCGGCGGAAAAATCTTAGAAAACTCCGACTCGCCCCTGCTGCGTCTGGCGCACAAGCTGGCGATGGAACACCACGAAAAGTGGGACGGCAGCGGCTACCCCTACGGCTTGCAGGGCGAGCAAATCAGCATTGAGGCGCGCATTGTTACCCTAGCCGATGTGTTCGATGCCCTGACCTCTAAGCGCCCCTATAAAGAGGCTTGGCCAACCGATCAGGCGTTTGAATATATTGCCGAGCAGGCGGGTAAACATTTTGATCCGGTACTGACGGCCACCTTTCTCGGCATTAAAACGCAATTGCTGGACATCAAACAACGGTACAACCGTTAATCAATGGCAGAATCTGGCTCGCGCTCCACTTTAATAGCGTCGGAGCGAGTCCAGCCTTTTTCAGCCATACAAGCATCTCGCTGAGTCGCAGAGTCTGCAAAGGCTTCCTGACAAGCTTCAAGGTCGGGCTCGTAACCTTCACGCAAACCGTCTTTGGAGTAACCCGGATCGTAGTAAACCTGTGAGCAAGCGCTTGCAAGAATAGCCAATAGAAAAATTGAGACGATACGCTCCAGAGTCATTCGACCTCCATATAAATTTGTCAGGTAAAAGTAAGTCACCGCTCAACCGGTGGACAGAGGCTTGCTAATTAACTGGCTCTTCTATGCTTACCGGGCTTTGCCACACCAAAAACACCGCGCCACATCAGCCCCTCAAAAATAACACCGGCGACAATAAACAAAGCGCCGCCCACAGGTGCAGCAAAAACAAAGCAAGCTATTGCGGCAAAGAAACAACCGACCACAACGGCCAAACGCAATATGATATTCATCTTCATTACCTCTGTGATTCGGGCGTATAAAATGTGTAGTGACTTTTGCCGGACTGCTTAACCTGATACATCGCTTGGTCCGCCTTATCCAGCAATACTTGCATTTGCTCGCCATCCACGGGGTAGCAAGCAATACCAATGCTGCCTCCCAGGGTGAGTGGTTGCGACACACCGCCCAAACGAAAGGGCTGGGCAATCAACGCCACCAGTTTGTTTGCCAAGTGCTCGACATTGGCTCTATCTGTAACATTGGACTGTAACAGGACAAACTCGTCTCCGCCAATGCGCGCCAGCAAGTCCGACTGGCGGCAGTGTTCCTGCAAACGTTCGGCAACGGCCTTGAGCAACACGTCGCCGGTTTGATGACCGTACTGGTCATTGACGGCTTTAAAGCCGTCCAGGTCAATAAATAAAATGGCCACCTGAGAACCGGCACGCTGCGCCGAACTCAGTATTGCCGCACCCTGTCGCTCAAACAGTCGTAGATTTGGCAGCTGGGTCAGAGGGTCGTAGTGCGCCATTTTTTGCAACTGTGATTTGGCCTGATCGGCATCATCCAGTGCCTGCTGTAGATCCGTGACATCGTATTCCACCATCAGCAATAGGAAGTCGCCGGTGAGCGGATGGCGGGTATGGCGAATATCCAAAGTATGGCGGCGCACGCCCTGAGCGGTGCGCATTTCATAGGTCCAGCGCCCGCCGGGTGCCCGCTTTGCCTTTTGCAAACACTCGCGGCCATCCTCGGGGCGGACAAAGCGCGCAACAAATTCACTAACGCCCGCCTCCCGCTCTGTTTGCTGGGGGTAGGCTTCGGTGGCGGCCGGGTTTTCGGTGACCCGTGTGCCATTCATATCAAAGCTGGTAACCAGTACCCGGGTGTAGCGCATAGCTTCCACCAACAGCAGATTCTCCGGGGTTTCGCCCAAATTGACCTGCTCGTTGATATAGGCAATGATCGCGCGGTGCTTGTCTGGCCCCACCAGCACGGCGCGGTGGCGCATATAAAGCGTTTTTGGTTTGCCCTGGGGGTAGGTTGTCCAGGGGTCAATCGTTAACCCCTGCTGTTGAGCAAGCTCGAAGGTTTGCCAAGTGCGATCACGGGCACCCTGTGTGTCTCCCGATAAATCTTTATTGATCAATTCATCCAGATTGGCGAGCCCCCAAAAATCAATAGCAGCCTGATTACCCCACCACCACTTGTGATCATCGACATCAAAAATCCACACCACATCGGGAATCAGTTCGTAAAGCCGCAACTCTTTATGGTCACGAATATGGAGCAAATGGGATAAGCGTGAGGTCATTGCGCGTGGGCCGCCACAGGGTTTGGTCATTGGGTGATACGGGTTATTGGGTCATGTTGTATTGGCACGCAATACAACCAGCGCCTTTACAACGATTATCCATGAACCCCAGGCAAATAAAAAGTGGCCCCGACTCACTTAAAGTATTGAGTCATGCATCAGAGGGTTGATCGGCCAACTCTGATGCATGCGCACGCCTGGCAGAGCGACAGTCGATATTTTTTTCGAACCAATAGACGGTATTGGACACCAGCACAATACTCCCCGAGATAATCGCACTGCCGGTACTGACCAACCCTGCCGAGACTAACGCCCCCGCACAGCGCTCCCCTTCACAGCGGAGCAGATGATTCACGGTGCTCACCTCCAACTCGGTCTGACGAACCATAATCTGGCATTCAGAATCGTATTTATGCACCACCTTGGGCACATAAATACAGCCAGTTAATAACGCCACTAAGGCTAAAGAACCGATTATCCATTTAACAACGTACATTTTAAGTCCTTTTAACCAAAAGAAGGGCAAGATCACTTAGCAAGTTCGCCCACAGAATTTTAACCTGCGAACGATTATCTTGCCGTCAGTTTAACTTCACGTAAAAAGGAAAATTCGCATTACCCACTTTGCCTTTGCCATCATAGGTATAAGAATAGAGTCGATAGTCGCCCTCTGCAATTGGCGCCGTAAAGACAAGGCGGCCTGAGCCTTGCTCAATAACCTGAAGCGGAACGGTCGCGGGCTTTTGCTCAAAGGCGCCGCCCTGGCTTCTAGTCTTTACCTCTTTTAGCAGCTCCCACTGATAGTCAATCGGGTCGCCGTCCGGGTCCTGCACGGCCACGTCAGCTTCGACCCGCTGCCCCGGCTTAAGGTAGACGCTGTCGGTGGCAAGTTTACCGTTTAACCGAATATCGGCGGCCAGCGGCGCACGGTTATCTGGGTATTGCCCGGTCCAGAAATGCGATAACTCATCGATACGGGCATTGGGTTTGCCGTCGGCGTTAAACATACCGTACCAGGTGGGGGTACGCTCTTGCTTTTGCCCCCACAAAAACGCGTAGGAGCCAATCACCTTACCGGTGGGGTTGCCCGCGAAGGCATCGCGCATACGCAGCGCCATGGTTCGGGCCTTCTCGCCACTCGGCTCTTCAATTTCGCGCCCCCATTCGGTTGCCGGACGCTCCCAGTGACCGATGGCGCCATACTCGGTAACCATGTAGGGCTTGTCGATATTATGGCCCTCGATGATTTCCGGTAAGCTGCCGACATCGCCATACAACTGCACCGAAATAAAATCGACATCGGGCGTATACTGCAGCGCGGTTTTAATATGCTGTTCAGAAGCGCCGGCAAAAGTGTAAGTGACCGGATGGTTGGGGTCGTGCTGGTGTATATACTCGATCATGTCGTTGATCGCCGCATACACTTTAGGGTTCACATCCTGGGGGGAGCCATCTTCGCCCATCAGCAAATTGGGCTCGTTAGCGACGACCCAAGCCAGTAAGTTGGGGTGATCTTTGTAAGTCTGAACGGCTGTTTTAAAGGCCTCGAACTGCTCGGCAACAGCGGCCTCGTCGTTGTAATCAAAACCGTGCAGCTCTTTGTCGGTATCAAATCCCAAAGCCACCATAACGCCATGTTTTTTTGCTTCGGCCAGCAACTGGTCGGCCTTGCTCGTATTCCAGGTACGAACACTGTTACCGCCTATCGCCACCAGTAGATCCATACTGCCTATAGGCGAACCACCCACGCCTCGCACCTCAAACGGCTGACCCTCGACCCTTAGCTGGTAGACGTTATCGACTTTGACAATATCAACCTCGCGAGGGCCGTTATTGTCTTCGGCGCAGGCCGTAGAAGTCAGAAGGGAAACAAACAAAACGGGCGCTAACCACGCTAGGAATTTTACCAGCATACAATAACCTCGATATTATTTTGGATTATTGAAGCACGCGGTTTGAACGGACTCGCCCCACCTATCAGAAATAAGCAAAGTGGGACGCAGAGAAAAGTGGCACACTGTCTAGAGCAAAATAAAGCCCCAGAAACAACAAACCCCGCCTATAGCGGGGTTTGCCAAGCAATGATTGGATTAGATGCCCGAGCTCAGACATCCGACCAAAGTATTACTTATTTTTTAGCGCGCTTGCGCTCATTCTCGGTCAACAGCTTTTTACGCACACGAATTGACTCGGGCGTCACTTCAACCAGCTCGTCGTCTTCAATAAATTCCAACGCCTGCTCAAGCGTGTGGCGAACTGGTGGCGACAACGTCAGCGCTTCATCAGTACCGGCGGCACGAATGTTATTCAGCTGTTTCGCTTTGGTCGGGTTAACGCTCAAGTCGTTATCGCGCGAGTGAATACCAATAACCTGACCTTCGTAGACCTCGGCGCCGTGGCCTAAGAATAGACGACCGCGATCTTGCAAAGTAAAGAGCGCGTAAGCCAAAGTTTTACCCTTAACCATAGAGATCAGTACGCCGTTGTGACGGCTGATAATGTCACCGCCTTTGACCGGGCCGTAGTGGTCGAAGATGCTGGTCATGATGCCCGAGCCAGAGGTCATGGTGAGGAACTGACCGCGAAAGCCAATCAAACCGCGCGATGGAATCAAGAACTCCAGCTTAACGCGACCTTTACCGTCTGGCTCCATGTTGGTCATTTCGCCACGGCGCAAGCCGATCTCTTCCATCACCGAGCCCTGGTGCTGATCTTCAACATCAATCACCACATTCTCGTAGGGCTCGTGAATCTCGCCATCCACTTCGCGCTGAATAACCTCGGGGCGTGACACACCCAACTCAAAGCCTTCACGGCGCATGTTCTCAATCAGTACCGACAAGTGCAGCTCACCACGGCCGGATACGACGAATTTATCGGGGCTGTCGCCCTGCACAACGCGCAGTGCCACGTTATGAATCAGCTCTTGATCCAGTCGCTCGCGAATGTTGCGGCTGGTGACAAACTTACCTTCTTTACCGGCAAACGGTGAGTCGTTAACCTGGAAAGTCATGCTCACGGTAGGCTCATCAACCGTCAGGGCGGGCAGCGCCTCTACCGCATCGGGGGCACATAATGTGTCGGAAATATCCAACCCATCGATACCGGTAATACAGACAATGTCACCGGCGGTGGCGCGATCGGTGTCGACACGCTCCAGACCGTGATAACCCATTACCTGCAGAACCTTGGCTTTTTTAGGTGCACCTTCACGCTTGGCTACCACTACCTGTTGGTTGGGTGAGAGCGAGCCGCGGCTAATGCGACCAATACCAATAACCCCAACGTAGCTGTTGTAGTCGAGTGCGGAAATCTGCATTTGGAAATCACCGTCGATATCAACTGCAGGTGCCTTCACATGCTCGGTGATCATTTCAAACAGCGGGGTCATGTCTTCGGCCAGCTCATCTGGCTCGGGGCCGGCAACACCGTTAAGAGCTGAGGCGTAAATAATCGGGAAATCGAGCTGCTCGTCGGTAGCACCCAAGCGGTCGAACAGATCAAATACCTGATCCACAACCCAGTCAGGGCGAGCACCGGGGCGGTCAACTTTATTGATCACCACAATCGGGTTCAGACCTTTTTCAAACGCTTTGCTGGTTACAAAACGCGTTTGCGGCATAGGGCCGTCAACGGCGTCCACCAGCAGCAATACTGAGTCCACCATCGACAGAACGCGCTCTACTTCACCACCAAAGTCAGCGTGCCCAGGGGTGTCTACAATGTTAATTCGGTAGTCATTCCAGCGAATGGCGGTATTTTTAGCCAAGATGGTAATGCCGCGCTCACGCTCCTGATCATTGGAGTCCATGATGCGCTCGGCGCCTTCGTCGCGGCGATCCAGCGTGCCAGACTGAGACAACAGCTTGTCCACCAGAGTGGTTTTGCCATGGTCAACGTGGGCGATAATGGCGATATTACGCAAATTAGCGATGTCGGATTGGGTGGTCACAGTGTGCCTCAGTACTTTGGGGAAATGACAGCGGCAGACAACTCGAAGCCTCTACCGCTAAAAAGGCGCGCATTATAACGGTCTCAAGGGATAACAGGAATGAAAAAGATCAGTTTTTAGGCACTATTGAGGAAATAATCCCTAGTGAGTGGCTTTTGCCGCCTCAAAGACCAAAATAATTGGTCGGCTCTTCACCATCGGAGCCAATTTGCCCCTCGCTGTCGCCGGCAAACTGGAACAGCTCTATCAGCCCGGACTCGGCATTGGTAAAACAAGAGATAAACATTTCACGCACGGGA
The DNA here is from genome assembly GCF_030547685.1 of Gilvimarinus sp. 2_MG-2023. Lineage (GTDB taxonomy): Bacteria > Pseudomonadota > Gammaproteobacteria > Pseudomonadales > Cellvibrionaceae > Gilvimarinus. The sequence continues at coordinate 45,493 of NZ_JAUOQM010000053.1, forward strand.
GGCTCTCGGCTGGAGTCCTTAAAAATCTCAGCTTCGATATAAATCTTAAACTGATTGGTCGACCTGTCATGACGACTGCTGAATTTATCTACGTGCATGACCCGAATGCGATCAACGAAAGACTCCTGCATTCGCTCTTCGCAGTGTATACGGGCATCGGTCATGGTTGAATGGCGATAGCGCTCTTGTTCAGCCTGATCTCGATTAAAGTCAAATTCACCGAGTGGAACCCCTGAAAAATACAAGGTAGCACCAACCGACAACATCACCAACCCAAATGCCGCCAATCCCAATACGGCTCCCTGCAACACTGATGCCCTGTGTTTTTTGCGCATAATCACTGATCACTCAGGGCGATAGACGCCGATATTTGACTGGCCATCCTCCACCAAATGAGAGGCGTGCAATTGACTCATAATGCCTTTATCGCAATACAAATAATACCGCTTTTCGCCTTCGAGCTGCCCCAGCGCGTTATTGAGAGTATAAAAGGGAATTTTAAGCACCTCGGCATCACCAACCGCCAATGGCTTGAGCGCCTCTTCGTCGGGGTGGCGAATATCAATAATCACTCCACCCACGGGCAGGCTCGACACGATATCCAGCGGTTGCTCGGGCATAACTGACTCAGCCAAATCGCGCACATCCGAGACGATCTTATTTTGCACAGCCTGCTCCAATACAGCAAAATCGAACTTCTCTTCCACCGCAACCACTTTGTCGAGCTTGGCACGAGTGGTGGGTCGCACCGAAATAACCCCGCAATATTCAGGCATGCTGGCAGCAAAGGTTTCGGTGCCAATATGGCGTGAAATATCAATAATTTCGCCTTTATCCATGGTCACCAATGGACGCAACACTAAGGTATCAGTGACTCGGTCGATCACATTGAGGTTAGGCAAGGTTTGGCTCGACACCTGGGCCACACTCTCCCCTGTTACCAGCGCGGGCAACTTCAACTCTGCCGCCACCTGACTGGCAGCGCGCATCATCATGCGCTTTAGCACCACCCCCATGTAGGAGTTGTCGACATTTTGCAGAATTTCACTGACCACCCCCTCAAAGGGGACGGTGATAAATTTAACAGGGTGCGAAACGCCGTATTTATTCCAGAGAAAGTAAGATACCTCTTTAACGCCCATCTCGTGCTGGCGACCGCCGAGGTTAAAAAAACAAAAATGGGTGCGAATGCCGCGCTTCATGGTCAAATAAGTGGACACAGTAGAGTCAAAGCCACCGGAAATGAGTGACAACACAGACTCTTGCGACCCCAGTGGGTACCCCCCCAAGCCTCTGCGAAGACTTGAAACCACTAACAAACGATCATCTTTAATTTCTAAACGCACGGTCACATCGGGCTTTTTCAACACCACGCCGGCGTTTTCCGTATGCTGGGCTAAGCCACCGCCGATATAGCGCTCAACGTCGGTGGAGGTAAAATCATGACGACCACTGCGCTTTACCCGCACACAAAAAGTTTTGCCAACCAAACGCCCCTGCCAGCAAGCGAGCACCTGCTCAAAGTTTTGGTGCATATCCCCCAAGGGAAACTCCAACACCTTTAGAAAGCTACCGATACCTGGCGTGTGGGCCAAAATTTCCGTCACCCGGGCCTCACGCTGAGCCACCTCCTGGTCGCTCAGCCCTGCATCACTGGCGATCAGCTCGACTTTTTCCCAGTCGCGACTGACCCGAATGTCACTGGACACCTCTACCACCTGCGACCGTATATTATCTCGCAACTGACGAATAAAGCGCTTTCGCACCGGTGGACTCTTAATAATTATTTCTGGGAAAACCTTGACGATGAAATGCATGTAAGCCTACTGTAAGCGCGCAGTAAAAACGCGTTATTATAATGCAATCAGGTACCTGAGCGAAATGCGCAAACCTTATGCGCACCATAATGAGTCAAAACGTGGTGCACGAGCACAACTATGGTGCACACCATTGCGCCACTGTAGATACCCCATGGCCGGAAGCCCTGTATTTTCTCCACCTTTTGATATGAATATTATGGTACAGTTCTTGCCTTAAATCGAGCACAACCACAAATTGCCCACCTTAGCGGTGGTGCACTGAATCAGTAGCGTTGAGTACTGACGAATTTTTTAACTAAACGTACGTAGCCCTAGGCTTTTCAAATTGGAGGCATTCGATGTCTAACAAGCAGACACTGGAACTGATTAAAGAACACGAAGCGCGCTGGGTAGACATGCGCTTTACCGACACCCGCGGTAAAGAACAGCACGTCACCATCCCCGCCGCCACGATTGACGAGGACTTCTTCGAAGAAGGCAAAATGTTCGATGGCTCCTCCATCAACGGCTGGAAAGGCATTAACGAATCAGACATGATTTTGATGCCAGACGACGAAACCTCTATCGTCGATCCGTTCTCTGAAGACAGCACCATTATTATTCGCTGTAACATCGTTGAGCCTACCACTATGCAAGGCTACGATCGCGACCCACGCTCTATCGGCCTGCGCGCTGAAGAGTACTTGAAATCTACCGGCCTGGGTGATACCGCACTGTTCGGTCCCGAGCCTGAGTTCTTTGTATTCGATAGCGTACACTGGGCCTCTGAAATGGGCGGCTCTTTCTACAAAATCAAATCTGAAGAAGGCGCCTGGTCTTCTGGCGACGACTTTGAAGACGGCAATGCCGGCCACCGTCCAACCGTTAAAGGCGGTTACTTCCCAGTACCTCCCGTTGACTCACTGAACGACTTGCGTGGCGCTATGTGTAACGCCATGGAAGCCATGGGCCTGGAAATTGAAGTACACCACCACGAAGTTGCCACTGCTGGTCAGTGCGAAATCGGCGTTGGTGCCAACACTTTGGTTAAAAAAGCTGACGAAGTACAGATTTTGAAGTACTGCGTACATAACGTTGCTCACGCCTACGGCAAAACCGCGACCTTTATGCCTAAGCCCCTGATTGGCGACAACGGCTCTGGCATGCACGTACACCAGTCTTTCTCTAAAGACGGTGTTAACCAGTTTGCTGGTGACGACTACGCTGGCCTGTCTGAAACTGCCCTGTTCTACATTGGCGGTATCATCAAGCACGCACGCTCACTGAACGCTTTCTGTAACGCCTCTACCAACTCTTACAAGCGTTTGGTTCCAGGCTTTGAAGCTCCTGTTATGCTGGCCTACTCTGCTCGCAACCGCTCTGCGTCTATCCGCATTCCGTTTGTGACCAGCCCTAAAGCCAAGCGCGTTGAGACTCGCTTCCCTGATCCAACTGCCAACCCATACCTGTGCTTCGCTGCACTGATGATGGCCGGTATCGACGGTGTTCAGAACAAGATCCACCCAGGCGAAGCAGCCTCTAAAGACTTGTACGACCTGCCCCCAGAAGAAGAAGCGCAAATCCCAACTGTGTGCTCTAGCCTGGAACAAGCTCTGCAAGCTCTGGAAGACGACAACGAATACCTGCAAGCAGGCGGCGTATTCACCAAAGACTTTATCGATTCTTATATCGAGCTGAAGCAAGCCGACATTCAGCGTCTGCAAATGACTCCACACCCTGTAGAATTCGAACTGTACTACAGCGTGTAAGTCTCGCTTAGCCCCCCCCTTAAGGGATAAGGGACTAAGTCGCAAAAAGGCCCGCCTGGCAACAGGCGGGCCTTTTTCTTTTGTCGTTAAAGCGTTATCGTACTATGTAGTACGCACCTGATTCCTACAGGAATGACCACCATGGTTAGACTGACATTTATTGCCCTGACACTTTTCGCCTTTCATGCCTCGGCCGAAGTTTATAAATCGGTCGATAAATACGGTAACGTCACCTACACTGATGACCCCGCCCCAGCCTACAAACGCGGTGAAAAAACTGAAAAAGTGAATGTCCCACCCACCAATATTGTGCCAGCCGGCAAAGCCATGGCGCCCGACATTGACCTGGATATAGAAACTGAAGAAAAGCACCCCGACTATCAGGTGCGTATTATTAGCCCCTCCGAGGGTCACACCCTCACACCTGGCCAGCGAGACCTGGTGATTGCGGTAACCACCCAGGCACCATTGCGCCACGAGGCCAAATTTGCGTTTTACATGGATGGCAAACAGCTCGGCACGACCGAGCTCAACAACTATTCCATTCGCGAGATTATTCGTGGCGAACACACCATTCGGGTAGATGTACTAGATAGCAATGAGCACACGCTCTCTAGCAGCGCGCCCGTGACCGTTTATGTTCACCGTGCCTCGGTGAACTAATCCCGACCGCAGAAACCGCCCCAATATGGCGCAAACGCCCTCATTCTGTGCAAGAATACAACCCCCAATAACACTTCAAGCAAGGAAACGCCCGTTTTTCGCGCCTTTTGTGTTGGTTTGGTTATTGCATAGTGCACCTTGATTAATCACCGCAAGCCTTAACGCTGCGGCGCCAGGAGTATAGAAATAACGTGACACCCACTGATTTACACAAACAATTGCTCGACAGCCTGAGCACAGCCATCATTCTTTTGGATGGCCACCTGCAGCTGTGCCATATCAATCCGGCCGCTGAAGCGTTGTTGTCCATCAGTCTGGAGCGCTGCCTAGGCGAACCCTTTACGCATTTTTTTCACGAGTCCAGTGATACGCCTGGTGAGCTGAGTCACGCGGCACAGCAAGCCAATCATTACACCAAGCGACACGCCGAATGGCAATTGCTCAACGGCGAGCAAATTACGGTAGATTATACGGTTACACCATTCAGTCACAATCAAGGCTTAGTGATTGAGATTTTACCCATAGACCGCTTACTGCGCATCTCCCGTGAAGAAATGTTGTCATCATCGCAAGAGACCACACGAATTCTGATTCGCGGTATGGCTCACGAAATCAAAAACCCGCTGGGCGGTATTCGTGGAGCAGCGCAATTATTGGCCCGAGAATTACCGGAACCTGAACTGAAAGAATACACCGGCATTATTATCGACGAGGCCGACCGCCTGCGAAATCTAGTAGACCGGATGCTCGGCCCCAATCAATTACCGCAGTTGTCGCAACTTAATATTCACGAGGTTTTAGAGCGTGTGGCCACAATGATACACGCAGAAAGTGGCGATGCGATTCACATCGTTCGCGACTATGACCCTAGCCTACCCGATATCAACGGCGACAAAGAACAGCTTATTCAGGCATTACTCAACATTGCACGCAACGCCATGCAAGCGATGAAAGAAAACCATACACCCAACCCAACGCTGACCTTGCGCTCACGAGTACGCCGCCAATACACCATTGCCGGCCATCACCATCCGCTGGTGATTCATATTGAGGTGGTCGATAACGGTCCGGGTATTCCCGAGCATATGGTAAAACAAATTTTTTACCCCATGATATCTGGCCGCGCCGAAGGCACTGGCCTGGGTTTAACTATTTCCCAGCACTTGATCCATCAACACAATGGCTTAATCGAGTGCCACAGTGAACCGGGCGAGACACGCTTCTCCTTGTTCCTGCCCATGGAAACCACATCCTCTTCAACTACAGCTACGAGAAACCGCCATGCAGAAGTCTAATTGCGTATGGATTATTGACGACGACCGTTCAATTCGTTGGGTTTTAGAAAAAGCCCTACAAAGTGCCAACATTGTAACGCGTACTTTCGATACCGGTGACTCGGCACTCAGTCAGCTTAACCGAGAAATTCCCGACGCTATTGTCAGTGACATTCGCATGCCCGGGGTTGATGGTCTAGGGTTGTTATCAACTCTACACACCAACCACCCTGAAGTGCCGGTGATTATTATGACAGCGCACTCAGATTTAGACAGTGCCGTAGCAGCCTACCAAGGTGGGGCCTTTGAATACCTACCCAAACCCTTTGACGTAGACGAAGCGGTAGCCGTGGTTCAACGCGCGCTGGCTCACGCCGAAGAGCAAAAAAGCGAACGCACTCACCCCGATGCTGTAGAAGTCGATACCGAGATTATCGGTGAAGCACCAGCCATGCAAGAAGTGTTTCGCGCGATTGGCCGTCTATCGCAATCCAATATCACGGTATTGATTAACGGTGAATCGGGCACGGGTAAAGAGCTAGTAGCACGCGCACTGCATCGCCACAGCCCGCGACGCAACGAACCTTTTATAGCACTGAACATGGCCGCCATTCCCAAAGACTTAATGGAATCGGAACTGTTCGGCCACGAGAAAGGCGCCTTTACCGGGGCCGCCACACAGCGCCAAGGTCGCTTTGAACAAGCCAATGGTGGCAGCCTGTTTTTAGATGAAATAGGCGATATGCCAGCCGAGACCCAAACGCGCCTGCTGCGCGTTTTAGCCGATGGCGAATTCTATCGCGTTGGCGGCCACACACCAGTGAAAGTGGACGTACGCATTATTGCCGCCACCCACCAGGACCTGGAAAATTTGGTAACCGATAACCGTTTCCGTGAAGACTTGTTTCACCGCCTAAACGTTATTCGTATTCATATTCCCAAGTTGGCTGATCGGCGCGAAGACATCCCCAAGCTATCTCAGTTCTTTTTGCAAAAAGCTGCCGGTGAATTAAACGTCGACCCGAAAGTATTGCTGCAAGAAACCGAAGACTTTATGTGTGGCTTGTCATGGCCGGGCAATGTCCGCCAGCTAGAAAACACCTGTCGCTGGATTACGGTGATGGCCTCGGGGCGCGAAGTGCACACCGAAGACTTACCGCCGGAGCTGATGGACAATAAAGAGGGCAATGCGCCTGCCGATGACTGGGAAAAAGCCCTGCGCCACTGGGCCGATCAAGCCCTGGCTCGCGGCCACCACCAATTACTAAGCGAAGCCGTCCCCACCTTTGAGCGCGCCCTGATTGAAACCGCGCTTAAGTACACCGCCGGGCGCAAACGCGATGCTGCCAACTTGCTGGGTTGGGGACGCAACACGCTGACCCGCAAACTCAAAGAGCTGAACATGGCGGGGGGAGACGAGACGAGCTAGAGAGCCGGGTTACGGGTCCGATTTTTCCTTAACCTGCCCCCGTTCTCCGTTCTCCGCTGAAAATGTTACCCTAACCCTCATCTAATGATTGGGGGCTCTGTGGAAACGCTATTACAACAATTTGCCACGTTTATGTGGGGCACACCACTGATCGTTTTACTGGTCGGTGGCGGGCTTTTTTTCGTCATTTACAGCCGCGGCTTGCCCTATCGGCACCTCGGCCACGGCCTGGCCATACTCACCGGCCGCTACGACCAAAGCTCCGCCCAAGGCACTCTCAATCACTTTCAGGCTCTCAGCACGGCGCTTTCTGGTACCTTGGGCTTGGGTAATATTTCCGGCGTCGCCCTGGCCATTACCGCCGGCGGGCCCGGCGCTGTGTTTTGGATGTGGGTAACCGCCGTGGTGGGTATCGCCACTAAGTTTTTTACCGCCACCGCAGCGGTCATGTATCGCGGCCGTGACTCCGCCGGCGAACTTCAAGGCGGGCCCATGTATGTAATACGCGAGGGGCTGGGCGCCCGCTGGCTCTGGCTGGCCTTTGTCTTCGCGTTTGCCGGTTTGTGCGGCACACAACCTATCTTTCAGATCAACGAGCTTGTTAACTTGCTACGAACCTCGGTTGCCTACCCCCTCAACCTCGCCAGTGATGGTTCGCACTTTCTGTTCGATTTGGTTGTAGGCATATTGGCTGCCCTTGTTATTTTTGCCATTATTAGCGGTCAATTGCAGCGCGTAGGCAAGGTAACTGCACGCATCGTACCCACCATGGTACTGGTTTATTTAGTGATGACCGGGGGGGTGTTAATCAGTCACGCTAGTGCTATTCCCGAGGCATTTTCGCTGATTTTTCACGACGCCTTTTCCGCCACCGCTGTGGCCGGGGGCGCGCTGGGCACAGTCATTAAAGTTGGGGTCAGTCGCGGCGCCTTTTCCAACGAGGCGGGCATAGGCACAGAATCCATGGCGCACGGGGCGGCGCGAACCAATGAACCGGTGCGCGAGGGGTTGGTGGCAATGGTCGGGCCTATCATCGATACATTGCTGGTGTGCACCTGCACTGCTCTAGCAATTTTAGTAACCGGCGTCTGGCAATTAGGCCAGGACGATGGGGTACTGTTAACCGCCGGTGCCTTTTCGGCGACCTATGGTTCTTGGGGGCCCATACTCCTTACGATGATGGTCATATTTTTAAGTTTGAGCACTATTCTTACTTTTTGGTATTACGGCAGTAAATGCTTAGGTTTTTTAATTGGGGCTCAACACCAACACCACTATGTATGGATCTACTGTGTGTTTATTGTGATCGGCGCGGTGGCATCACTCACCGCCCTGTTTAATTTTCTGATTGGCATGTACGCGGTTATGGCCATCCCCACCATGGTGTCGGCTTTACTGTTATCTCCACGTATTATGCGAAGGGCTCGAGAATATTTCGCACAACAAAAACTGAATAAATCGTAACGCTAGGCCTCAAGTACGCCATGACGCCCGACACCTTGACCTCCTACTTAGCCGCCAGCGTGTATATTGATTGGCAAAATAAAGCGATAACACAACAAAGTGCCGCTTTAACTCACAAGCTCGATACCCCTCGCGAAAAAACCGAGGCATGTTTTGTATTTGTACGCGACCAGATCGAACACAGCTGGGACTACCAGCGCAACCCAACCACCTGCCGCGCCTCAGAAGTATTAAAAGCCGGTACGGGATATTGCTACGCCAAAAGCCATTTGCTGGCGGCACTGCTACGCGCCGCCAATATTCCAGCCGGATTGTGCTATCAACGCTTAACTGTTAGTAATAACCGGGCGCCGTTTTGCCTGCACGGTTTAAACGCCGTGTATTTACCGCCATACGGCTGGTATCGGCTGGATGCTCGCGGCAATAAACCGGGCATTAATGCTGAGTTTTGTCCACCGATTGAAAAGTTGGCCTTTCCAATCTTGACACCCGGCGAGGCCGATTTATCTGAAATATGGCCTGAGCCACTGCCATTGATTACCCAGTGCCTAGAGCGACAGCATACATGGCAGGCAGTGGCCGATCACTTGCCCGACATCCCTCTTATTCAAACTTTAAGGATATCCTCATGAAATTTTCCGACCGGGAAAAAGAGGTCATTACATCTAAAATTCAACTGTATTTTCGCGAGGAGTTGGATCAAACCCTTGGCAGTTTTGATGCACTTTTTTTATTGGATTTCTTTGCCGAAGAAATTGGTCCCTATTTTTATAATCGCGGCCTGCATGACGCCAGTGCTTTACTGCACGAACGTATGGACAGCATAACCGATGCGGTTTATGACTTAGAAAAAGCCACGGAGTTGAGCCGTTGATAACCATTAAACGCGCCGATTACGATCGAGCTGAAGATGCCGAGGCCATTATTGTACTGATGGACGCCTACGCTCAAGATCCGATGGGGGGTGGACAACCACTGTCGGATTACAGCCGGAAAAATCTGGCCACTAAACTTAAGCAACACAATGCCGTAACACTTTTAGCCTGGGACGGACAACGCCCGGTGGCTATCCTCAACGCATTTTTTGGGTTTTCGACGTTTGCCTGCCGGCCACTGCTCAACGTTCATGATCTCGCGGTACTAAAAAACTACCGCGGCCGGGGCCTAAGCCGCCTGCTGCTGACAGAGCTAGAATCAGTGGGGCGCAATCATGACTGCTGCAAATTAACGCTAGAAGTACTCAGCGGCAACGAACGGGCGCAAGCCGCTTACCAGTCCTTCGGGTTTTCCCGCTATCAATTAGACCCCACCCAAGGGCAGGCATTTTTTTGGGAGAAAAAGCTGTAACGGGGTACGGGGTACGGGGTACGGAATGATAATCCGTCTCCCGTACCCCGTCTTGCGTTCTGCGTTCTGCGTTCTGCGTATTTTAAAACTGCCAGTTCAGCTGCGCAGCGAAGATATCAACGCTACTGTCAAATGAGCCGGAAAGTTTGTGAGTAATACCCAGATCATTCGTCTCTTCTTCAATGAGCGATGCATCGTCAATCAATAGATGGGTATAGCCAAAATCCAGTGACAAGTTAGCAGAGACTTCCCAGTTAGCCCCGAGGCTTAACCAAGTGCGGTCGGCATCGGGAATACGCGGGCTGACGTGCTCTGGGTTGGTTTGCGGCGCTTCATCAAGCGCTACCCCAGCGCGCCAAGTCCAGGCCCCGGTATCCATACTGGTGCCCAGTGCATAGCGCATGGTGTCATCGTACTGCAGATCCAGTACGTCTACCTCAGCACCATTACCGACATTGATTACCTGGATATTTTGAATACTGCTCCAACTGGTTTTGGCAATGTCCGCGTGGAATGCCCAGCCGTCGGTAATATATTGCGTCGCACTAACGGTCAGTGTGTCTGGCAGAGTGACATCTGATTCGATATCCCCACCGAGTGCGGATAATCCTGCAAAGCAGGCGGTGCCTGTCGACCCACCTGCCTGAGGAGGTAAAGGCGCACCAACGCCGGGGCTACAGGCAGCATTAAAATCAAAGGTGGCTTCGCCTTCGAGAGTATATTCGCCGCCCTCCCGCCACGAAACACCAATGCTCGTTTTATCGGACGGGGTAATCAGTACGCTTAAATCGATAACAAAGCCGTCGTCGTCGCCTTTGATTTGAGCGCTACTGTCGGTAGCAGGGCTGGGAGCCAAACCAAGGGTCGAGTCGACCTGACTTTGCAGGTCGGCCTCGATGGTTTGATAGTTAATACCTACCCCAACAGCAATAAAATCGGCTATCTGCCAAGCGGTGGTGGCATTAATATTAACCAGTTGCAGCTCACTATAGGTGGCCGAGTAGCGCCCCACCCATTCATCGCTAAAGCTGCTGGACAAGCCGTAGGGCGCATTAATACCAAACCCTACCGAGAACCGGTCACTCAAGGGTACAACGGCGTAGAGGTTGGGTATGACACCTAACTCGTCGGTGTTATCGCCGCCGCCAGAAAAGGATGATCCCTCATCATTAAAGGTTGCATCGGTTGCTACAAAGTTAATGGCCGCGGTAAAGGACGTGCGATCGATCTGGGTCATACCAGCAGGGTTGAAATAAACGGTACTCGCATCCGTAATATCCGAACCTGTACCGGCAAATGCTTTCCCCATATGCGCAGGGCTTTGCTCTAACAGCTGAAAAGAGGCACTGTGTGCAAGCACAGGTAAACAGGCGAGGGTAGTAGCCAGTATTGTTTTATTAAATTTATGATACATAAATAGCTCCTAGGCGTCAGTCGAACGACAAGATATGATTCCAACTCGAACCCGAATACATCTAAGGTCCGAGCCTAGAGATAGGCTCACAGCCAGCAGAGCAAATCATCACTGGCAGCGAGGCACCGCAATCATAAATAAGCTTGCCTCCCATAAGACTAGCAGATAGAAATCTAAATTCAGCTTTTCTCACAAAAATTTACCGACACCTCACCCCTTCCCCAAAGCCCTATTTCAACGATGCAAGCCAATTCCGAGACTGCACACACGCCGTCGACCTTGTTTATTATTTGTACAATTTTCGAGTTCTGTGAGACGCAGCACATCTTGTTTGCCTGCACTCTCTACTGGCTTAATTTTTGCCCCTTGTAGAGTGCGATGATTCAAGCGCTTATAGCGCATTTTTTAAGTTGCATTATTAGGAGGCAATTATGTCTGATAGAAAAATCTCTTCAGCCGCCGTTTTTCCTGACATTAGCGTTAAAAGCGCCGACAATACCGACGTTCTGCTCGGTCAACGTCAATCGGAATCGAGCTGGAAAATGGTCGTGGTTTACCGGGGTAAACACTGCCCTATTTGTACAAAATACTTAAACGAGCTCGAAAATTACAAACAGAAGCTGGCCGATATGGATGTGGAGTTGGTCGCCGTCTCTGCCGACAGTTCAGAGCAGCTGAATGAACACAAAGAGCAGCTTGAGGTTTCGTTTGCGCTCTACCACAGCCTTAGCATCGAACAAATGCAAACCCTAGGGGTGTATATTTCGCAGCCTCGCTCAGCAAAAGAAACGGATCACCCCTTTGCAGAGCCAGCCTTGTTTATTATTAACGGTGATGGGCGCATTCAAATCGTTGATATCGCCAATGCGCCTTTTTCACGGCCGGACCCTGAGATATTGGTATCGGGTTTGGAGTTCATTCGCGACCCCGAAAATGACTACCCTATCCGCGGTACTTACTCTTAATTCAGTACTCGGGCGTCGCCCCAAAACCACGAGGGCGGCGCCTGCCCGTTAAAGTGTTAAAGGCCAACCGAGTGCCAGCACTAGCACGGTGGTAGACCCCACCAAGATGCTCATTGGCAAGCCCGCCTTAAGAAAGTCGGTAAATCGATAACCTCCGGGGCCATAGACCATTAAATTGGTTTGATAGCCCAAAGGGGTACTAAAGCTGGCAGAGGCCGCCATCATCACTACCAGCATAAAAGGCTCGGGGTTTAATCCTGCTTTGGCGGTCATCTCCAACACCACGGGTACCATTAAAATCGCCGCCGCATTATTGGTAATGGATTCGGTTAATAACCAAACCGCCACGTAGGTCAGAAACAAAATCAACACCGGATGCCCCTGGCCAATTACAAGCAAGCCATCGGCCAGCAACTGAGCCACGCCGGTTTTGTACAAGGCATTACCCAGCGCAAACGAGGAGGCAATAGTAAGCAGTACCGTCGGGTCGAGGCTCTTTTGCGCCTGCTGCGCCGAACAACAGCCGGTAAGCATCATAGCGGCTGCTCCCAGTAAGGCCGCGTTCAGCATAGAGAGCAGCCCTAGGGCAGCTGAGAGTACAACACCCAATAAAATCGCCCAAGACAAAAAGGCTCGCTGATGTCGTGGCGGTTCGGTGCCAAGATCACTGACCAGCAAAAACTCTTTACTGTATTTTTGCCGGCTGACAAACGCTGGGCGCGCTTCCAGTAGCAATGTATCACCCGATTTTAGAGTTGTTGTCCCCAGATTGCCCGGAATACGCTCACCATTGCGAGCCACCGCCAAAACCGCCGCGCCATAGCGCTCGCGAAAGTTCGAATCGCGTACCGTCTGGTTAATACAGTCGCTGTGCGGAGAAATAACCGCTTCGACTAAACGTCGCTCTTGACGCTCACTGGCAAGGGTTAGCTCACCATCGGTAGAAGGCACAATGCCTTTAATACGCAACAAGTCGGAAATGGCTTCGGTGTTACCAGCAAAGACTAAGCGATCAGCTGCCTGCAGAGGCTCCTCTGAGCTAACCGCAGGAATAATACTGCCCTTGCGTTCAATCTCCACTAAGTAGATACGCTTTAAATTGCGCAGCCCCGCCTCTTCTACCGTGCGCCCCACCAAAGGGCCGTCCGATGCTACCGCCACCTCTAGAGTAAATTCACGCAAATTGCCAAAGATGGCTTTTTCGCGACGATCCGGCAAACTTTTGGGAAAGACAAAGTACATAAATACCATGCCCACGATCACCACAGGCAGTGCAACAGCGGTTATCGAAAATAACGAGAAGCTGGCATGGCCGGTCAATTCTTGATATTGACCGTTGACCACTAAATTGGTACTGGTGCCTATTAGGGTTAGGGTACCACCGAGTATGGCAGAGTAGCTGAGGGGGATCATCAGCTTGGAAGGAGCCACATCAATACGCCGCGCCCATGAACGCACGGCGGGAATCATGGTGGCAACCACCGGTGTATTGTTCAAAAACGCACTTAGTATGGCCACCGGCAGGCCGATTCTAATTTGGGCTAAGCGAATAGAGCGTGGATGCCCCAATACATGATTTACCAGCAAGTCCACGCCGCCTGAACCGTGGATACCCGCCGCTACCACAAACATGGCTGCGACCGTCAGTACTCCTTGATTACTAAAGCCGGCAAAGGCCTCGCCGACCTCCAGCACCCCGGCAACACTGAGAATCACCAACACGGCCATCATCACCAAGTGAGCGGCAATACGGGTAAAAATGAGCACTAACAAAGCACCCACCACAAGCCCCAATGATAATAATCCCTGCCACTCCATTTTTCTCAGACCCAATAATAGACAATAAGGCGGCGAGGATACCCGAACTTGGCGCAAGGGAAAAATAGTTATTTCTGCTAGGTTTATAACTTCTGCGTATATCGATCACTTTTCATTCAACACTTCTTGAATATCAACAACAACCACAACCCACGCCCTAGTATGATAAAAAGCCCCCCTCCGGCTAACCGAGAATGGTAAACTTGTGCGTTTGATCATCGGCACTCCAGTGGCCGCCCCTTCGTAAGTGGTGTGCTGCCCACACTTGGGCGCTGAGCTCGCCCACGCCATGCTGCGATAGCGCCTAGGCGATAAACCATCACCCATAAAGGGATTTATGTGAATACCTCCAACAGATATCTAACCGATTTTGATGGCCGTAGAGACAATAACTTTACGGTTATTCGGCTACTGCTGGCATGGGCGGTTCTATACGGCCACAGCTTCCCGATACAGTCTACGAAAGGCATTCCCGACCCGTTAACCCAATTGTTTCAGGGCTCCACCTGGGTTGGAGCCATTGCAGTCGACGGGTTCTTTGCCATTAGTGGCTTTCTGGTCACCGCTAGCTTATTGCGGCGCGGGGCTGTGGATTACTGCCTTTCACGTCTACTGCGAGTATTGCCCGGTCTGATGGTGTGCGTGGCACTATCTGTGTTTGTGCTCGGCCCCATAATGACCAGCCTGCCAGTGGCGGAGTACTTCTCACACCCCAAAACGCTGCAATACCTGTCAAATGCTTTCGCCTTTCCCAATGTTCAGTGGGTTTTACCGGGCGTATTTGAAAACAATCCGAAAACAGCCATCAATGGTTCACTTTGGACCCTATCCGTAGAGGTTCGGTGTTATGTATTTTTGGTCGCTCTCTCCGCATTTTATGTATTCCGCACCCGAATAATGGCAAACGCATTTCTGTTGGCTCTTTTCTTGTTCGGCGCTTACTTTTTTAGTGAAATACCACTACTAGGCAATAATAGCCGCTGGACCCGTACCTGTTTATATTTCTTGCTCGGCGTAGCCTTTTATATAAATCGCGACCTAATTCTTATTCATTACCGGCTGGCTTTATTAGCTCTGATTTTAACAATCACCGCTTTTGGTGAGCAGTGGTTTCCGTATGTCTTCCCTGTCAGCCTGACGTATTTAATTTTTTATCTGGCCTATGGCGTCAAACACATAGACCTAGACAAATATTTAGGGGACATTTCTTACGGCGTATATATTTACGCTTGGCCCGTACAGCAAATAGTGGCATCTTACCTACCAGGTGATCGCCCCTACTTACACGCCGTTATTGCCAGCATAATAGTCGCTATTCTTGCTTTTGCCTCGTGGCGATTGATTGAAAAGCCAGCCCTGGGGTTGAAGAAAAAGCTGCTGAAACCGGTATCCCCACCACCTGCACCGCAAACTCACAGCAGCTAGCAGGTTGTTAATAACCCCTTAACACACCTATAAAAAAGGCCGCCCAACAGGACGGCCTTAAAGACAGGAGCTTACGATATCTCTAGTGTTTAGTCGTTTCCGGGGTAGTTCACCACAGCGATATAATGCATACCGACCGCGTCCTCTCCGACAAAACCCGGAATAAAGCGAGAGTCTTTCAGGGCGCCTTCAATAATACGGGCGTCGCGACGAGCCCGGCCACGCGCTTCAATGGTTTGCACACTGTCCACACCGCCTTCAGCGTTGACGTTACCGAGAATACGAGCCATCTGACCGCTATTGAAAAAACGCTGGCCTTCACCGCGGTCGGAATAGTTACTGTACCAATCGGCATTGTCCAAACGCTCTTGCGGGGCGAAGTAACTTACGCCATATTCGCGCTGTAGTGTACCCATATTGGGCAGCATCACCACATTGGGCTGTGAGTCGTTGCGCGAGTACACAACGCGAAAGGTCATGCGAACAGGCACCGCTTCGCCATCCACCTGAGCAGGGGTAAAAGCCAAGCCGTCTAAAGCGCGCTCGGTTTGCCCTTGCAGATCATCGTAACCGGCTTTCTCAAAACAAGTTACATTGCTGGCGGCACCCGTGGTAGCAATGTCAGCCTGACAATATACAGCTATAGTTCTATTATCAGTGGCCATAGATTGGGGAATAACAACTTTACTGGTTACCTGATCAACCACATCGCCAAATTGAGCGGGCTGATACATGGAGCTCGCACTGCTGGAAAAAGGCAGGATAACTGCCAACATTGCCAGTGAACCGAGCACCTTTTTGGTTAGATGAATTTTCATGCTCATTTCCTCTTTACTGGGGAGTTGCCCCGACTACAAAGTGCGCCAATTGCAATTGTTTAACCAGCGCCGTTGTATTAAGAATATCACCGCCCCAAGCATATCAATGTTAATTTATTGTGACAGAAATGACTTATTTGCCTGTTTTTGGGCAAAAATTTGAATTTTTTATCGTTTTTTTAGCCAAATAGTGGGCAAAAAAGGGGCGGAGCGCTCAATTAATGGGCAAATGAGCATTTATCTATAACAAAAAAGTCTAAAAATACCAGTAGTAAAACCGACAGTAGAAGCCAAATTCAGGCAAGCACCCCTTCTATTGGGCAAAAAAAAGCCGCTGATGGCAGCGGCTGGTTCGCATTCCTTTGCGTTATTGTCCTGCCTTGTGACAGGCATTAGGTATTAGAAGGAGTATTTAAAGTCCAACCCAACACCAGTGCCTTGCTCCTGTTTTAAAATCGTAACCGCTTCACCACCAGCGTTCACCTGCTCGAACTCACGGTCTTGGTCAAGCAAATTGCTTAGCTTAAGCTTCAAACTCAGAGTTTCTGTCGGATAGAAGGTGTACACCAGATCTAGCGAGTGATACGGCATTTCAAATGCGTCCTGGTGGCCGTTAGAGCGCGCCGCATAGTAAACCCGATCACCAAATACGTTATACAACAGCGAGGCTGTATGCATACCATCGTCAGAGTCAAAACCCAGCTGTGCATTCATCACATACTCGGACTGGCCCGTCATACGACGTACCGTATTGGTAAAGCCTTCACCGTCTGGTGATACGATCTCAGAATCGCTTAATGTCAGGTTACCGGACACAAACAAACCGCGACCCAAGCCTTTCTTACCTTCAAACTCCAGGCCATATATCTCACCGGAAGTCGCGTTGTAATACTCCAGAGAAATATCATCATCTGAGGCTGGCTTGCGTGTTTGCTCAATCGGATCAGAAATTTCTTTATAGAAGAAAGAGACAGTGAGGTTATCCCCGTCGCCATAAAACCATTCTGTGCGCAAATCCAAATGGTTAATTTCGGAGAACTTAAGCAAGGGATTGCCTTGAACCAGAATACCCAAATCGGGGTCGATGTAAGACACATTCGACATCTCCCGCAAATCTGGGCGAATCACTGACTGGCTAACCGCTGCGCGAACCTGGAAATCATCGGCATCCATAAAGCCCTGATTCATATAGGTCAACGCTAAGGATGGATACCAGCCGTCTTCTTTAATCGCTAAGGACTGCCCCTCTTTGGCCAATTCTTCGTTCAGCTGACGAATTGATTCACCAGTGTGATCCAGCAGATCGATTGGCAATACCGCCTGACGAAAATCCTCATAGCGCACACCGGCATTGACCCGCCACGTATAATCGAAATTGATATCGATCATGCCGTAGGCAGCATCCGTCATTTGGGCGGCAATATAACTTTCCTGCCCAGTCGCGGTTCCCATGCTCAGGTTAAAGCCGTTCTCCAGGCTGCTTAAGTTATCATCCGACAACACCGCCCCGGGAGTTCCGGCCAATACATCGCCAGATATACCGGCAGTATTAATGTTGGCCGTGTAACCGTAGTAAGCACGCGATTTGTCGTTGTAATCATAACCACCACTTAACGTGACCAGGTTGTTGCCAAAGTTTAATGGCAACTCCACATCCAAGCCGTAGCTTTCAACGTTATCCTCCAGTTGAAGGAATGCAAAGGTGGCCACGGATGTGGTCGCCAGTAACGCCGTGTCAATCAGTTCGCCAGTCGCTGGATTCAGCGTGTTGGAGCCCTGAATATTAGTCTCGTTAGGTACAGCAGTCTCCGCCTTGGAGTCTGAGTAGTACCAGTTAGCACTCAACTCATCCATTGCATCAAACAAGTCAAACTCGACAGCGTGATCACCCGTCACCTGGAGTACCTCAAGGCGACGCTCTTCAAAACGAGTTTGATAATCCACTCTCTGGGAGCCATCGGCAAGAGTGTTGTTGTTATTAAAACCTTCTGTAATGCTGGCTAAATCTTCAGTGTTAGTAATAAAGAAGCCGCTCGCTTCGATTGTGTGCATTTCCTGAAAACTAACACCGGCACTGACCGAGGCCAGCTCTTTTACTTCTTCGGTGGTCCGGGCTACTTTCGAGTTCACGGTATCCGGGTTACCAACACCCTTTTTCTCTTGATTCTTATTGCGCCACTCTTTGTCATAAGAGAGGTTGGCCAGCGCACCAATGCGCCAATCATCAGAGACATACCAAGAATTACCCAGCGACACTTTGGCGCCTACATCGGGATCAAGAGATTTTGAAGTGATCTCAACGTCCCGATCCAGCGAGAGAATAAGGTCGCGGTTGATTTGTTCGGCTTGCTCACGCAGTTCGGCACTGGCCGCGCCGCCACTGGTGTGCAAAACATTCAGGATGCCATTGATGCTGGGGTCACCCTGGTATTGAGTCAACGCATTGCCCAGCTCAACGGGAATGCCATTATCAACATCACCACCGGAGTAAGTTAGACCGTCATTACTGCTCTGACTGTTCCAACCGGTACCGATTGAAATATCGAATACGACATCATCGGGGATACCTTTGGTGCGGATATCAACACTACCACCACCAAAAGTTGCCGGTAAGTTGGGAGAGTAGGCTTTTTGCACTTTTAGCGTTTTAACAATGCTAGAAGGCAAAAGGTCGAGCGGTAGCACGTTACGCGTTAACTCTGGTGACGGCACAGCCGCGCCGTTGAGTCGGGTCGTAGAATAACGCTCCCCCAAAGAACGAACGTAGACGTACTGGTTGTCGACAACGGTCAAACCAGTAACACGAGAAAGCGCGGCGGCAATATCGGAGTCGCCAGCGCGGGAAATTTGATCAAATCCGAGAACATCAGCGGCGTAGGGCTGCTCAATGCGCTCATCAATAATTGAATCGGACGCGCTTTGTAGGCGGCCAACTGTAAGAACTTCTTCAATCACCGGTGCTTGAATTCTTGGTGTTGAAGATACTTCACCGGCGTCGGAAGATTGTGCAACAGCCTGCTGGCCACTGTACAACACGACGGACGCTGCCATTATCGCCAGGCTTAACTGGCGTCGCTTGGAAGTCATTGTGCGCATGTTAAAAACCTATTCAGGCGGTTTTCTGTTCGAATGGAGTTCGGTTTCCCCCCTGATACTTCTGGCCCGTGAGGCCGAAGGGGTGACCGAGTGAGGCGAGCCGCCTCTATACTCTTACATTAAGCTTGGGGCCTTATCGCAACAGGGCGCCCCATTAATAAGGCGCCCTGTTACTTGAGCCGAGACGCCTAACTTAGTCGTCCAGACCTACAGTCCAGCCAGCGACCCAGTTGTTATCAGCGCTAACCGCACCGATAAAATCAACCGCGTCAAAGAAGTTGCTGGTTCCTGAATCACTCAGAGCAGGAGCAGCACCGGCTTCGAACTCGTTAGCAAGCATAGTCACGTCGTAAACAGGAACGTTAATTACGTTGCTATTGCCGTCGGTCATGCTACCGGCAGTAATGTAAGCGCGTGGATTGCTGTCCAGGCCTTCAATAACAACCGCAGGCAGTGCACCAGTGGTGTTTTCATCCAGAATCACGTTGTCAGTGTTCTCACCAGAGGCTAACCAAGCGTCAATATCGAAAGCACCGTTGGCAGGATCAACACCAGCTTTAGTCGCTTCGGTACAAGCAACCACGTTGCTCTTGGCAACAGACCAGCCGTCGATTGCCGCTGCAATAGTTTGTGGACCTTCGGTGTCATCCAACTCCAGACACTCGTTAGATTCCATGCCAGAGGCGTTAGACGTTACGATAGAGTTGTATAGCTCAAAGTGCGCACCTTCGCGGAACAGTGGGCCTTCAGAGCTACCTTTTGAACTTGGGTGCTCACCGTCGTTTTCGCCGACATTAGAAGTGATACAGGTCATGTTTGAGATACGACCTTTAGTGAAAGGCTCGATGTTATCGGCGCGGTCACCACCAGTGTTGTCCGCTTCGATACAACGGTTTGAACCAGAAGTGTGAGTAACCAGTGCGAATTGAATGTCGCCCACCCAGCCTTCAGAGAAGTCGATCGAGTCATCACCTACGTTTACGGCAACAACGTTTTTCAGGTCAACCGCACCGCCGAACATCTCAAATCCGTCGTCCAAAGTGGTGTAAGTTTGTACGTACTCGATCTCAGTGCCAGAACCTACCGCGTTCAGGGTCAGGCCGTTCAGCTCTGAACCATCAACCACTTCGTAGCCTGCGTAGCGAATTTGCACATAGTTCAGGATACCGCTGCTTTCGCCGTTGTTGTTACCACCGTAAGTCGCTGGGCGACCTTCGGCCGTTACGTGACAGTTGTGAACGTTGTTGCTGGTCGCTTGACGCTGAGCATCGGTACACTTGTTGGTAATGCCGTTACCGTTGATTTGTACACCACCCCACAAACCGCGATCACCTTCGGTGGCCGCACCGTCGCGCAGGTCAGTAACGGAAGAGAATACGATTGGCGCATCGGCCGTACCTTCAGCGATAATCGAAGAGCCGCGGGCGATACGAACATAGTCGGCTGAAGAAGAGAAAGCGATGAGAGCGCCGGCTTCGATAGACAGCACAGAACCTTCGCCTTCCTGAGGAATACGAACGCCGGTTGAAGCTTCGCTGGCATCAACGTCTTCACCTACCCAGAGGCTGTCCTGGAAGATGTGCAAACCACCGTTTTCCAAGGCGGGGATATTCAGATCAACAGTCAGGGGGCTGACGTCGCTAACAAATGCGGCGCTGTAAGTACAGTTGCCGTTAGCGTAGGTACCTTCGCGAGTTTGGCCCGCTTCGGAGTATGACGCACATGGGTTAGTGTCAGTGCTTGGAGTGTCACCGCCACCAGCTTCGTTGGTGATGTTGTTGGTGGTGTTGTTTGAGTTAACCTGATCGCTTGAAGGGTTCAGGTTAATGTCGCCGCCGCCACAAGCAACCAACATGGCCGCCAAAGTATTTACGCTAATGAGGGTCTTGATCTTCATAAGTTCCAACTCTCCCAGAATGGATAGTTTGCAAAAAATAGTTTTGTGATCGCAGGCCATGCCTGCGCTCGGTAATCCGTAGCACTTCGTTGTGCCTTGCTCATGGCCGACTGAATATTAGCGCTCGCACACGTCGAGCTCAGTGCTCATGTGGCGCCTATACTTGACGAGTTTTATGAAAGTTGCGTGACAGCTTTATGAAGGTTTTGTTTCAGGGGAACTTTTGGATACATACTGACCACCTCACGACAGGGCCTAGCTCTGATCAAATAACAGTCAATCAGCGCCTGACACACCGAACATCTGGCACGCAATGGCACGTCTATATTGATAACGACAGGCTATTTGACTTTACCCACCAAAGCGGTAACCTACGGCTGAATTCATTTTTATGACCGAGAGCAGAACATTGGCTCGTTGCCTTCGCTTTTTTTTGTGGAGAACTTCTCCTATCTTCCCCTCTTGATAGTGCCGCCTGGCACTTGATGCGCTTCACCTCAACCTTAATTAAGTACTCGAAATAAGTAATATCGTT
This sequence comes from Gilvimarinus sp. 2_MG-2023, assembly GCF_030547685.1. Lineage (GTDB taxonomy): Bacteria > Pseudomonadota > Gammaproteobacteria > Pseudomonadales > Cellvibrionaceae > Gilvimarinus. The sequence goes on from NZ_JAUOQM010000053.1 coordinate 67,206, forward strand.
TTATAGGCATTACCATGTGCAAAAACACGCATGTCGAATTTAAACATTCGATGCTTCGGCGCGCTCAAAATTTTTACCTAACCAGGCCCTGGGGCTTGGGCATAGAGCCATTAATGTTGTCTGCCATTTTCAATCACATAGAGTCAACAGACGTTCAGCCAACGACTGGGGAGAGTCGAATATCCATCAACAGCTCGGTTATTTTGCAAGACGTACAAGAAAGACAAAACATTAAATTTACAATTGTTTCACCCCCGCTAAGCAATCCGAATCAAGGAAGAATATCGCTCCTGTCGCCATTGGGAGCGGAGCTTATCGGTAAAAAGAAGGGGGATACGATAGAGATCGGCTACCTAAATACAATATTGCAATTTAGAGTGTTGGACATACTGCAATAACACTTCATACCGCTAGCAGCCGTAGGTCGACTGCTAGCGACAGATCATATTTTTAATCATTCCTATCAACTCAACAGGAGATGCTAAAACAATGAAGAAGCTCGCAATTGTAGGCTGTGGAAAGCTTGCCCACCTAGTGGTCGAGGCGTTATTAAAAGGCTTGCTAGCCGACTACTCACTTGTCGGCGCACAATCACGTACAGCTGACAAAACCCAGCGCCTTTGCGATAAAGCGCGAGAGGGTGGCCACGAGTGCACACCTTGCTCCACGATGGATGAACTTTTAGCTCTAAAACCCGACTATATTGTCGAAACCGCATCACCAGAGGCCATGAGAGCCTTGGCCCTACCGGCATTGCGCCAAGGCATCTCACTGGTAACGCTCTCAATAGGCGCACTTGCCGACACGGATTTTTATCAACAGGTAGAGCGTACCGCTCGCGACAATAACGCCCGTGTGCACTTAGCTTCTGGAGCCATTGGCGGGTTTGATGTAATGCGTACGGCCTCTTTAATGGGTCAATGCAAAACCTCATTCCGCACTGAAAAAAGCCCAAGACCACTCAGACGAACCGCTGTTTATACTGACGATCTTGAGCACAGCACGCGCCAAGTATTCTCCGGTAACGCCAAAGAGGCGATTGCACTATTCCCGACTCAGGTTAACGTTTCGGTCGCCGCTGCGCTCGCAACAGTCGGGCCCGACAATATAGACGTGGCGATAACATCGATACCAGATTATGTGGGAGACGATCATCGTATTGAGGTTGAAAACGATCAAGTTCACGCGATAATCGATGTTTACAGCAAGACAGCCGACATTGCCGGCTGGAGCGTTGTGAACACCTTACGCAACATTACCTCTGCAATTGTATTCTGAAGGGTTTCTGCACACTGAATTTTCTCCGCTGTGACGCCAAGCATGGGCTTACTCTGCATTGGCACAGTCCTGTATAAACCCGGATCGCTTAATCTGATTAGCGCCTCTAGCTAATGGCTTAGCCTTTTACAAGAGGCGCCAACCTTTCACGCCTAAACGCATAGGCCTTGTCTCTATGCGCGCAGGCGACTTCTTATTAAGCTAGATGCGCTTTAATATTATTGATAACCTTCTCACTTAAACGACGGAACGCTTGACGTGTGCGGCCGGTGCAAATGTTAACCGAATGAACATTGGGATACTCTAAATATTTCTCATTGCCTAAAGCCCCATAAGAATCGCAATAGCAGGCGTTACTAGAATCCTTTATCCACTCGGCAAATGGCGCCTCCTGCCAGGCAGGCGACAAGCCGACGTTAAACAAAATTTTGCCATTACCAAAGCTTGTAAACTCTTCGTCGTTGAGCAGAACAACATTTTTATTGAGGCAACAAACAACTACTTCGTTTTGGGCCAACAACTCTTTTAGTGGTAAAAAGTGATAACCCTTTTTAGCGGCATGAGCTTTTTCACTGCGGGAAAAGTAGGTAATTTCGGCACCGAACATGGTTAACGCATCGGCGATCATCTCGCCCAAGGTGCCCAAGCCCACAATGCCCACCTTTAAATCGGTGATTTCACGGGGCACACCATCCCAGGGCTGTACGGGCTTGCCATTATCATCTTCGCCAAATCCGTGCAGGCAACGCACAAGCTCACTCACCACATACTCAACCACACCTTCGTCGCCGTAGTCGCGCACACCTTTTACAGTAATCCCGCGCTCGTTAGCGTATTTTATATCGACGTTGGCCGACTCGGGTGAGTACAGTGAACAGCACATGCCAATGTATTGAATATTATCGCACTGAGATAAAGCCTCTTTACCAAGGTCGGTGGTGTGACTAAGCATAACCGCATCGGCATCACCAATACGTTTGGCGATTTCATCGGGGCTCTTGGGGCGATCGTCATACAGCACAACCTCTTCAGCCAGATCATACAGTTGCTTTTCAAACTCTGGCACAAGACTTAATGGCTCAATACCCACTAACTTTTTAAACATTTCAACCTCCTCTAAAAGCAACAGCCAACCATAGTGGCTACCCGTTAAATTAGCAACCGCAAAAATCGCACAATAATCCAATCGTTGACGAACAAATATACATTCTAAGCGGCCATGGCTTAGTACCATAAAAAAGGCAGCAAAGCTTGTCGCTTTGCTGCCTTTTTGCCTACTTAATTAGCCGATTTAATTAAACCAATGACGGGTCCGGTTGGCGAATGCCACCAGCGACAACATAACCGGAACCTCAACCAGCACCCCCACCACCGTGGCCAGAGCCGCGCCGGAGTTGAGACCGAATAATGAAATGGCCACCGCCACCGCCAACTCAAAAAAGTTGGAGGTGCCAATCAAACAGGCGGGCGCGGCAATGTCGTGACTTAAGCGCCAGCGTTTAGCCCACCAATACGACAGAGCAAAAATGCCGTAGGTTTGCAGCAACAGCGGAATGGCAATCATCACAATGGCCAACGGCTGCGCCAGAATGCGCGGCGCCTGAAAACCGAACAGCAACACGACTGTCGCAATTAAACCGAGAATCGACAACGGCTTTACCCGATGCAAGAATTGCTCAAGCCCGGCTGCGTTTTGCTTAAAGATTGCGTAGCGGGTAATCACACCGGCAACGAGCGGCAGCAGCACATAAAGCACCACCGAAGCCAAGAGTGTTTGCCAGGGTACCGTAATATCGGTGACCCCGAGCAACAGACCAGCAATGGGTGCAAACGCTACCACCATAATCACATCATTGACCGATACCTGCACCAATGTGTAGTTGGCGTTGCCTTTGGTGAGTTGACTCCAAATAAAAACCATCGCCGTACAGGGCGCCACGCCCAGCAGTATCATGCCGGCGATGTACTCTTCTGCCGTGGCCGGATCGACCCAGGGGGCGAAGATATATTTAAAAAACAATACGCCCAAGGCAGCCATGGTGAAGGGCTTAATCGCCCAATTAATCAGCAGGGTGAGCATTAAGCCTTTGGGGTTGGCACCCGCCTGGCGCATAGAGGAAAAGTCCACCTGAGCCATCATGGGATAAATCATCAACCAAATAAGCACTGCCACGGGCACATTTACCCCAGCCAATTCCCAACCGGCCACTTGGGCAAAAACGCCGGGCATAAAGCTGCCCAAAACAACGCCAGCGATAATCGCCAGCCCCACCCAAACGGACAATAAACGTTCAAAAATTCCCACGCTGCCTCCTAAATACTTTTTTGGTTAACCCGCTCGCTTAACTGCTGCGCCGTTTCTACTCGTTCGGAGTACCGATCGACCAGGTAAGATTCCCGCCCCTGCACCAGCAGGGTAAACTTCATTAGCTCTTCCATCACATCCACCACCCGGTTGTAGTAACTGGAAGGCTTCATGCGGCCGCTATCGTCAAACTCCAAAAAGGCTTTTGCCACCGATGACTGGTTGGGAATTGTGATCATCCGCATCCAGCGCCCCAGTACGCGCAGCTGATTGACGACATTAAAAGACTGGGAGCCGCCGCACACCTGCATAACCGCCAGCGTTTTGCCCTGCGTAGGGCGCACGGCACCTATGCTGAGCGGGATCCAATCGATCTGCGCCTTCATAATGCCCGTCATTGAGCCGTGCCGTTCGGGGGAGCACCACACCATACCGTCACTCCAGGTGGCCAACTCACGCAGCTCGACGACCTTGGGATGATCCGCTTCGGCATCGTCCGGCAGAGGCAGGCCCGAGGGATTAAAGATCCGCGTCTCGGCCCCCATATGATCGAGCAGGCGCTGAGCCTCCTCGGTCACCAATCGGCTAAAAGACTTTTTGCGCAGCGATCCGTACAGCAAGAGAATGCGCGGCGCCCTGGCATCCGAATTGGCCAACTTCTCTTTATCGATAGCAGGCAGCGCCTCGGCGCTCAAATTGGGCAAATCACTCACGGTAGGGCTCCTGCTCTGCCACCTGAGCGGCCAAAGCCTGCAAACTGTCCCCCAATAAGCTATCGCCGTTAGCATCCAACAATGCTTGAATGCGTCTTTGCAGCACATCGACCACCGCGTCAAAGGCCTGCTCCAGTGCGTCGTCACCTTCCAAACCGGCATGAGAGGGGTCGGGCAAACCCCAGTGCGCCTTAGCGGTATCCCCCAACCACAGCGGGCAGGCTTCGCCGGCGGCGCGATCGCACACAGTGATCACCAGGTCTGGGGCGAAATCTTCAAACTCGTCCATCCCCTGGCTTTTTAATCCCTCGGTGGCAATGTTGCGCGAACTCAGATAGTTCAAAGTCAGCGGATGCACCCTTCCCGCCGGTGCACTGCCGGCACTGGCGGCGGTAATACGGCCTGCCCCCAGTCGATTAGCGGTCACCTCGGCCAGCACACTGCGACAGGCGTTATGGGTACAAACAAATAATATTTTGATCATCTCTCCCCCGATAAATAATTTACTTGGGTTTAAACCCAAAAGACATATGGAATACCATATATATAGAATTAAAAAATAGACCGCGACCGGCCTTCATTAGATTAACGACAACAAACAATCTCCACACTTGGGGACTGCTTCAATCTCCCCATTGCCTCTGACAAATAAACCTCATTCCCCTCAGCCGTTGCCTTCAGCACGGCGATTGACCAGTCGGGCAAAGCTGTACTTAACCGGTAATAAACCCATTTACCGCGACGATGGCTCTGCAATAGGCCGCACTCACGCAGCTGCGCCAAGTGACGCGAGACCTTAGGCTGGCTCTCACCGGTAGCTGTCACTAACTCGCAAACACATAACTCTCCTAACTGTTGCAACAGCAACATACAGTGCAACCGGGTGTCATCGGCCAGGCACTTATAAAACGAGACCGGGCTCATGGATACATACCCTCTACCGCTTACAAACATATATGATTTTCCATATATTATGCAATAAAAGCGCTGTTGTACAGTGGATAATCACGTACACGACCAATGATTGACACCTATTACTCGCTCATTCAAACTCGCTCCTTGAGTAATCTTGGACATGACAAAGGAACTGCATGAGTACCAGGCGCCAACAACTGATTGAACTCATCCAACAAAACGTTATCCCCCCTGCGGATATTGCCCGCGCTGCCGACCAATCAGGCATCAGACCCACCTGCGCTCAATGGCGCACCTTTACCGACCGCATACTGCTTACGCTTGGCATTTTGGCACTGGTCTTCGCCGTACTGTTTTTTATCGCGTACAACTGGATGGTTTTGGGTCGTATGGCGCGTTTCGCCCTGATTGAAGTATCCATTGCCGCCGCTGTTGGTGTCTACGTCTGGCGCCCAAGGCTGACGTGGCTCGCCCCTCTCGCTCTACTGGCAGCCAGTATTCTTCTGGGGGTATTGTTGGGCTTTTATGGCCAGACTTATCAGACCGGCGCAGACCCATGGCAACTGTTTTTTAATTGGGCGCTACTGATGACCCCTTGGGTCGTACTCGCCCGCCTGCCCGCACTTTGGCTGCTCTGGCTGGGCTTGTGGAATCTGTCCGCCTTTTTATACCAATCGACTGACGGTTTTGACTGGCTGCCCCTGCCCAGCGGGAGCAGTCGCTGGCTCGCTGTCTGCACCGCACTTAATATTACCGCGCTCGCCGTCTGGGAGATGGGCCAGCGGCGCCTTGCCTTGACCACCGCCCGCTGAGCCAAACAGGTTCTAGGCTTAGCCGCTGTAAGCAGTGTTTCTCTGTGGATGCTGCACTATCTTGTGTCGGACAACCAACATCCGATCATTGCGGTTATCTACCCACTGCTACTGGCCGTAGGCTATTGGGTTTACCGGCACTGGCGTTTCGATTTATTGATGCTGGCGGGCGGTTGTCTGTCATGTATCGCCGTTATTCAAACCCTACTGGTTAAAGCTCTAGGGGGCTCCGATGCGGGCCTCTTTTTGCTACACGCTCTGCTTCTGCTGGGACAGGCCTCCATCGCCAGCATCTGGCTCAAACACGTTCAAAAGGGGCAAACTCCATGACCAATCAGCCCCTGTTACATAAAACCCTGAGAGATGCGGGCATTAACATCAGCCATGAGTACTCGTCGCCGGCCTATGAAAGCCCTTGGTTTATTAAGTTTTTAATCGGCTTTTCTGCTTGGGTAGCGTCGTGGTTTCTAATCGGCTTTGTTGTGCTCAGTCTTAAACCTAGCATCAATAGTACAGAAACATTCATGGCTGTTGGTGCGGTGCTGCTTACTGTCAGCAGTATTATTTTATACCGTCCCAGAAATGAATTTGTCGATAATCTGGCCCTGGCATTCAGTTTAGCCGGGCAAATTTTTCTAGCCTTTGCCCTGCAGACTATGCTCAGCTGGCAAAACCCTGAATTCTGGTGGGCACTGACCCTAATGCAGCTTACTTTGTGTGCCATACCCAATTTTATTCACCGGGTAACGGTCAGCGCTTTTGCCGGTATAACTCTCGCCATTGCACTTGCCCATAGCGGAGCAGCGTATATAGCCACCGTCTTAGTGTTAGCAATGGGGGCTTTCACCTGGTCCTATGAGCTTAAACATAAACACTGGATGCGTTTTTATCAGGCTGTCGGTTTTGGTACTGCCGCCGCGTTGCTATTAATTCAATATGGTTTGCGATTCAACGCCGGTACTATTTTTTACGCCATTCCTACTCAACAGTGGGCAACACCCGCAATGGGCGAATTACTGACCGTGTTTATCGCCACGGCTGTACTCTGGCACATCACCCGCAGGGTGCAACTGAGTGGCAACCAATGGGCGTTCGCGCTGGGGGTTTTAGCCTTGCTGGGAGTTGCCTCCGGGTTTGCATACGGTCTGCTGCAGGCCACCGTGCTTTTAGTTTTGGGGTTTTATGGTGGCAACCGAGTGTTAATGGGGCTGGCAACGCTCGCGTTAATAGCCGCCATCAGCAGTTACTATTATCTGCTGGACACCACCTTGCTAATTAAATCCGCAACCCTGCTCGCCATAGGCGCTGTACTGCTGCTGACCAGAGTCGCTTACCGCCGACTCTGGCCGGAGGAAAACCCATGAATCGCCTGATTGCCCTTGTCGCACTGAGCTTTATCCTCGCGTTGGTCAATATCAGTATTTGGCACAAGCAACAACACCTGGCAAACGGACAACCGGTTTTACTGGAGCTGGCGCCGGTAGACCCTCGCTCATTAATACAGGGCGACTATATGGTTTTGAGGTTTAAGCTCGCCGGCGATATTGACGACGCACTCACCACCCAGTCAAAGCCGTTAACGAATCACCAGGGGTATGCCATCATCTCTCTGGATAACAACGGGGTAGCCTCGTTAGTGCGGATAGATAACGGCACAGCTTTGGCCGACGATGAACTGCGCATTGAATATCGCGTGCGTGATCACCGAATAAAATTTGCAACCAATGCTTTCTTTTTCCAGGAAGGCACCGCCGATGTGTACAGTACCGCCCGCTATGGCATGTTCCGCCTAAATGATAATGGCGAGCCGTTACTAACGGATTTGTACGATTCAGAGTTAAAGCGTCTTAGCCCTTAAACAGGGTTGATGCCAGTGATTTAGACTACAAGCAGCGCTCGTGCTTTTCACTTACTTACAATTGCCCAATTGAACGCCCTAGCAGGGCTTCTTATAATGCCCAGACAAAACGACTGGTGCCCACACAAAAACCAGCATACCTGACGCAGTGAAAACCATAACAACACCATCAGGGATTACACCATGTTATTTACCATTACCCGCGGTCTAATACTGGCCGCCATTGTCTTTTGTTCAGGCGCATACGCTGCCAAGATTACTCAAAATACCAATGCCCGGCCCCATATCAACCTCGATGGTGCCTGGCATTACATCGCCGACCCTTACGAGAACGGCTTTTATAACCACCGCTACCAAGAGCACACCCGCGACGGTTATTTTAAAAATGCTCAGGTCGAGCAACCGGGCGACCTTATCGAGTACGACTTTGCCAATGCCGCCACCCTCAATGTGCCTGGGGACTGGAACACCCAGCAAGACGAGCTTTTTTTGTACGAGGGCACGGTTTGGTATCAACGCGATTTCACGCTTAACAAGTCTCGCAACGAGCGTTATATCTTACATTTTGGCGCCGCCAACTACGAAGCCGTGGTGTATGTGAACGGCCAGAAAGTTGGCACTCATATTGGCGGATTTACCCCTTTTGAGTTTGACGTGACCGATGTTGTAAACGACGGCGACAACTTTGTGATTGTGAAAGTGGACAACCGCCGCGAGCGCGAGCAAATCCCTACCGTCAATACCGACTGGTGGAACTATGGCGGCCTAACCCGCTCGGTAAAATTACTGACTTTGCCCAAGCAACACATCAGTGACTACAGCATTCATTTAGCCGACGGCGACAGCAATAGCATCACCGGCTGGGTAGAGCTCAATCAGCCACTCAACAATGCTAAGGTCACCGTTGAGATTCCCGAGCTTAAGGTCAAGCAAACGCTCAAGTTTACCGGCGATGCGCGCCAAAATTTCCAATTTAAGGCCGAGCCGATTTTATGGGGCCCATCTAACCCTAAGCTATACGATGTCCGCTTTCGCTTGCACGACCAAACGCTGAGCGACCGCATTGGGTTTCGCCAAATTGATACCAAGGGCGAAGATATATTGCTCAATGGCAAGCCGATTTTTCTCAAAGGCATCAGTATTCACGAAGAGTCCGCGCTACACCCCGGCCGCGCCTGGAGCCAGGCAGACGCCAAGCAACTATTGAGCATGGCCAAAGAACTGGGGGTTAATTTTGTCCGCCTTGCCCACTACCCTCACAACGAACACATGGTGCGTATGGCCGATGAAATGGGACTATTGGTCTGGTCAGAAATTCCGGTGTACTGGACTGTACTGTTCGAGCGCGACGATGTTTACGCCAATGCCCAAAACCAATTAAGTGAAATGATCAGTCGCGACAAAAATCGCGCCTCGATTATTTTGTGGTCCATGGCAAATGAAACGCCCATGTCAGATGCGCGCTTAACCTTTATCAGCAAGTTGGCCGCCAAGGCCCGCGAGCTCGACGGTACGCGCCTGATTACCGCAGCACTGGACACCTCCAGTGAAACGGACAAAGGCAAAAGTATTGATGACCCACTGTCAGCCGTGGTTGACGTTATTGGTATCAACAACTACTGCGGTTGGTATTACAAAGAGCCCGCTCAGTGTGCCAAGGTTCGGTGGTTTTCGGACAACAATAAGCCGGTGATCATGAGTGAATTTGGCGGTGGCGCCCTGGCAGGCTATCACGGTGCAGCCGAACAGCGCTGGAGCGAGGAATACCAAGCCGACCTGTACCGCTACAATTTACAGATGATCGACAACATGAGTTTTATACGCGGCATGACGCCCTGGATATTAAAAGACTTTCGCTCGCCGCGCCGCCCGCTGGCCAATATTCAGGACTTCTGGAACCGCAAAGGCTTAGTGTCGGATAAAGGCGTTAAAAAACAAGCCTGGCATATTCTCAATCAATATTACGAACAGCACCAGTAGCCTTTGCCCACCGGGTGCGGGGCTTTTGTTAGCCTCCACCCGGCCCCGTCGCTCAGGGTAATCTATCCGCCCGAACCACTCACAAAATCCCACACATAGACCGCGGCAAATCCGAGATAAAACAATCCGGCTAGCGCCATAGAGATTACCGCCACTATACCGGGCCGAATCGGTTTTGCCAGGCGGGTAAGATTGACGTACAGGGCACTGAGCGCAATAAAAGGCGTATGCAAAGCGGCGATAATGCCCGATGCCGACATCACTTTTACCGGATCTTTAAAGACCAACAAAATACCGACCGGAATCACCCCGGTAATCAGGGCAACATATAATCGTTTTAGGTTCTTGCGTTTAAATAAAGTCATACCGGTTGAACGAGAAACCCACTGCGCCAGACGTGACGCCCGGGTGGCGCTTTCGCAATCGCGTTGGTTGCGGGTCAGTATCAATGTCATATCGGCGAAGCTGCGACCCCAACCATCTTGGTTGGCCAAAACACTGCCGCCCAGAGCGATGATAATGGCGGCCAGCAGCAGGTATTTACCCACACTGCCCCACACATCGGAAAACAAACTGGCCAAATCAACGGCGACGTCCGAGCCTTTGGGAATGTTACCGGTGGGTGCCAGCAACTCGGCCCCCAGTATCATAAACGCGGTAATCACAATAAACCCACCGATAACACCTAAGGTGGCTGCGCCCGACATCACGTTTACCCACTGTTTTGCGCGCGCTAAACGCACCGACTCTTGCTGATGGCGATCGCTCTCACTGACACGCTCAGCCTTGCTTTCATCGTCCGGGTCACGGCTTTCCAGGCCGCCGCCGAACCCGCGCGTGGCAGTCCAGTAACCGAACCAAACAATCCCCATGGAGCCGGCGAGTATTGTGCCCACCCACGGCAATATAATGTAGAGGTCGGGCTGTTTAGGCCAGGTGGGAAGCAGCCCCTTGCCCATCGCGGTTATGTCAGGGGCGACCACCACCGCCGCGACAATCACCACAGCCATCAGCAATAGCGCCATAACACGGCTAAATTTTTCGATCACCGAATACTGACCTGTGGTCACAAACACCGTGGATAAAACAATCATCACTATGCCGTACAAGGTGCCACCACCCGGCGCCACACTCTGCACCGCACTGCCCACTACCCCCGCCAAACCGGCAATACCGACACAGGCGGCGAGCAGTTGCGGCACAAAGATAAACCAAATGGCCCACCCCCTGGGACCTTTGAGGCTGTACATCCCCTCCAGCATGGTTTCGCCGCTGGCAATTGAATAGCGCGCCATTTCCCGAATCATTACCCACATAAAATAAACAACGAGCGCCAACAACCAAAACAACTGGTACTCATACACAGCGGCTACACGAGGTGTAAATAAAATGGAGCCCGTACCGACGGCGGAAAGCATCCACAGTAACCCCGGGCCATACCAGCGCCACTTATTCCAACCATCGGGCGCCTGGGGCGAACAGTCGCGCCTATGTAACTTTTGCAAAACAACCCCCTCACTTTGCTAATCTTGCCGAGAAACAACACTCAAACAATGAAAAACGCTAGAGGAGCAAATTTTGCACCAGCCGCACAGTGCCGCCCACAGGCGATAAAAGTGCGATAAAACACTTTTTGCTTGGCCCCCACCCGGCATCTCTTTACAATCGACTGCCACAGTCGGCAATGCCATGCGGCGACCAGTACCTAGATAACAATCAACGCTGAGAAATTCTCTATGGATCTTTACCCTAAAGTGCTTGCCGGTAAATGGGGCTGTGTCATTGCCGCCTGTTTTGCTTTAAGTCTGGCAGCATGCGCCGAACACACGACTCACCCAAACACGGTGAATACCGCGACGAAAACAGCCGAGAAGATTCCTGCGGTTATTACTGATGGCCATTTATTCACGCTTGAAGGAAAAACACCCCACCCGCTCATCGACGACCAAACGCTACGTTTTGCCGCCTTAGAAGCACAGTACCTCAGCCCCAACGGCAACGGTTTGCGTCACGAATACAAAATCAAATCGAACCTGCGAACGGCCATGTCGAAAACCTACGAGCTGTTTAAAGCGGATATAAAAGTAGAAATGTCCGACGGCGGCAAAACAATAGTCGCCCAGCATCACACAGGTGGTCTAGGAACCATCATGAAACTGTATGTGTCGGATACCAGCGAACAAGGCCTACTCGATGGCGTTGCCAACAATGGCGTGTTTGATGTTTACGTCCGTCTTCGCAGCACGGTCGGTATGGAAGAAAAGCACCCCTTTGGCACGATTCAATCGGGGGAAGAATTTGATCTGCGCGTGGTCAATAACTATGGCGAGGTTTGGGTCTATGCCATGGGTGAGGCTTTTGGTATTCCAGTTAAGGATGATTCAGCCGCGTATTTTAAATTTGGCAACTATTTGCAATCGCAAAGTCCGGTAACACTTAAAAAATGTGGCGTGCGCGGCAATGCCGAATCATTTCTCGCCTGTTATGCCGAGTACGGCATTACCGAATCCGTTATCAGCATGACCAATGTCGAGTACCAGCGCAAACGATAGCACTTTACGACGGCCCGCGATCAGGCGAGCCGTCACGCCCGTTGCGCACCCGGCGCTGGAGTCACTAGTTTGTACCCTCTAACACCACACCTTGTTTAACGCCATAGTCTGTCATGGCATCCAGGCTCTGACCTTTTTCGCGATGCGCCTTAACAATGGCTCGCGCCTTTTCATCGGCCTGCTGTTCCAGCACTTTGCAATCAGAGGCCGGAGGCAAATTGAGAATTGCCAGCTCTATTTTATTGGCCGCCTGTAATGCCACTACATAATGCAATAACAAATACTCCTGCAGCGCGGCCACATAATCGTTAAAGGTTGATTGTATCTCGGGCTCGCTGGCGCTTAGCTCCGGCAGCAGAACCGTTGCATTGAGCGTTACACTCACGCCCGTAACCTTGCAACTGCTTTCTTGCTGTTGCGTAGTACTCTGCCAGCGGATTAACCAGCGATTTTCACCGTGGCGCTTTACCCCTGCCTTTACGACCGGCGTTGCCGCATCCAAACTCTGCTTAAGCGACTGCCCGGTAAGCGCCGGATCTTCGATTTCGTAATAGATGTAATCAATACTCTCTTCGACGTTATCTTCCCGCTCAACACTAAAGTCCAAAGCCTGGGCCAGACAAGAAAACCCCACCGTTAGCATCATTAACAAGTGAGGCGCACAGGTTTTTTTTGCACTACAAAAAATTGACATTTTTACTCCCAAAAAGTGTTCTGCCGCACTGCGCGTCAAGGGATTAGCGTGGCGCAGAATTCTTTTTTACCAACCGTCACTATGTAACAAACTTGTCATTTCTCCCACTTATGTTTGCCTCCTAACCGGAGGGGAAAACACCGTGAAAATATCAACACGCCTCATGCTGGGCGCCGTCTCACTGACCGTTGTCGCCATTATTGGTTCAGCGGGTACGACAGCCTACCTCGCACTTAATAATTCATCCAGCTCTATCGAGCAAACCCTGACCAAGCAATTTCAGGCACTGACCAACAGCCGGGAAGACGCCATTGACAACCGCCTCTCCAGCTATAAAGATTTGCTCGCCTCACTGGCGCAGGGGCGTATGGTACAAGAGGCGGTTTACAGCCTGGTTCGCCCATTTGATTCCTACCGTTACGAGGTGGGCATCATCGACAAGGTGGCACTGAATGACGAGCTGAGCCAGTGGTACCGCACCGAGTATATCGCCGACTATCAAAATAAAAGCCGCAGCGAAGCTCCGCCTGTGGATCAGTGGCTGGCGCAAATGGCCTATGAAGCGAAACTCTTGCAACACAAATACTTTCAGACCAACCCCGGCTGGCCCGACGCTCTGGCCGATATGACCAACCGCTCCGACGCCACCATCTACGGCCAACAACACCGCAAGTTTCAATCGAGCTTTCACGATATTATCGAGCGTTTCGGCTTTAGCGATTTAATGCTGGTGGATCACGCCCGCAAGCGTGTCATCTACTCCACCCGCAAAGGCGCCCATCTGGGTACCTCGCTGCTTAAGGGGCCTTTTGCCCAGGGCCAACTTGCCGAAGCTGCGCGACAGCTGGGCGAAAAGCCGAGCGAGTTTGCGCTCTCGGGGTTTGAACACTCGGCCTACCTCTACGACGAGTTAACCGTTTACCTGGGCATTGGTGTTTACCATGATGCCCACAGCCCCGAGCGCCCGGTGGGCTACCTGGTGGCCGCCATCCCCGCCTCGGTTTTTTCCGACCTACTCACCAGCCAGGGCCACTGGCAAGACTTAGGGCTAGGACAAACCGGCGACGTGTATCTAGTGGGCCCTGAAGGCAGCTTGGTGACAGAGCTGCGAGAATTGCGCGAGGCCCCCCAACAGCTGCTGCAGCAACTGGAACAAACCGGTCGCGCGGGCGATGCCCACACCATTGCTAAGTTCGGGACGGCGGCGGGGCGTTTTATGCCCGACACGCCAGCCGTAAACCTGGCACTGGGTCAGTCTAGCGGCACGCAGTTGAGCCCCGACTACCTCGGCCGCGAGCGCTTCACCAGCTGGCAGCCGGTCGATTTAGGCGGGCAGAGTTACGCGCTGATTGTGCAGCAGGCACCGGAAGAAGTATTTTCCAGCCTGCGCCAATTGCGACAAAAAATTATTACCAATGTTATCGGCACTGCTCTGCTACTGATTGTTTTGGCGGCCATAGGCGCGTTCTTTTACGCTCGCTACCTGGCCCAGCCCATGGCGCGCCTGGCGGCCAATATCGACGAGGCGGCGCGGCGCAAAAGTCTGGCGGTCGACTTTGAAACCGGGCGCAGCGATGAAGTCGGCGATATCAGCCGTGGCCTGGAACAGTTATTCCAGACCCTGCGCGATACCCTTAGTCGGGTAAACGACGCCACCGCCAATACCGCCGACAGTGCGGCGGAAAACGCCCAGCTCAGCGCCGATTGCCAGCGCGACGCGCAAACCCAAAGGCGCGAAATGGGCCATGCCGACGCTATGCTAAGTCAGGTCGACGACGCCCTGCAAAGCATCCGCAACGAACTGGACACACTCGCCGGCCAGACCCGCGAGGCCAGCCAAGCCGCACGCACGGGCCGCCACCAAATGGAAGATGTAGCCCAACAGGTCACCAATCTGCAAACCGAAATCGCCCACTCGGGCCAATCCATGCAGGAACTTACGGTCGCCGCCGATGATATTGTCGCAGTTGTAGACACCATTCAGGGGGTGGCCGAACAAACCAACCTACTGGCCTTAAACGCGGCCATTGAGGCGGCCCGCGCCGGTGAGCACGGCCGTGGCTTTGCCGTTGTCGCCGATGAAGTGCGCCGCCTGTCCGCCAGCACTCACGAGGCCACCGGGGAGATTCAGCAACTGATCGATCGATTGCGGCAAACAGTGCACTCCACCGCCAGCGGGCTGGAGACCGAACAGACCAGCGCCAGCCAATGTGTCGAGTACACAGGCGCCGCACAGGGGGCATTAAGCAGCATTCAGCAGACCGTAGAAGCGGTGGAGAAAATTATCGGCGCCCTGGCGCAATCGTCAGAGCAGGAGTGTGAACGCACCCGGGCCATGCGCGACTTATTGGGCAATGTGTTGCGCACGGTAGAACACACGGACTTGAGCATTGGCCGCATGGCGGACAGCGCCACGCGCCAGCAAGAGGTTGCCCAAACCACTCTGGCCACAACGCGACAAATTTCACTGTAAAAAACGCGGGCCGTGTAAAATAGGCTCATGACCTATACATTCGAAGCCATAGGCGTTGTTCGCTCCTGCTATACCGAGAAGTTTGGCATCCCTCGGCAAAGCGGGCTGGCGCCGGCGGCGCGCGCCACCATAGAGCTCTACCCGCCCTACAGCGACCCGGACGCCTTTACCGGCCTGGAGCAGAGCTCGCACCTTTGGGTTGAGTTTATTTTTCACAAGTTCCAACCCGCCCCCTTTCGCCCCCGCGTGCGACCACCGCGTCTGGGCGGCAATCGCACTTTAGGAGTGTTTGCCACTCGCTCGCCCAACCGCCCCAACCGGCTCGGGCTTTCGGTTGTGAAGCTCGACCGTATCGAAACCGCGAACGGCGCGGTGCGTTTGCACATCAGTGCCCACGACCTACTCGAGGGCACACCGGTGCTCGACATTAAGCCCTATATTCCCTACGCCGATGCCGTCCCCCAGGCCACCAATACCCTGGCCCCCGAGCCCCCGGCCAAACTGGCGGTGTACTTTAGCCCTCAGGCCGAACAAGACTGCCGAGCCCACAGCGAGCGGCTGGGGCAAAACCTTACCGAACTTATCAGCCAGTTGCTGGCGCAAGACCCGCGCCCGCAATACCAGAGCCCGGACCCGGCGCGCCGCTATGCCATGGCTCTGCTGGATGTGGATGTGGCCTGGCACTACAGGCTGGTAGAAGATGGAGCACCGGAGGTTATGGTGATTAACGTTGGACAGCGTGCCCCTGACGTCTGACGCGTTACGTCCCCCGCTCAGCACAAACCATCCCCCTCACCCCCCAATTATGCTATTATCGCCCCCTTTCTTTTCGGGCCTTTGGCCCAC
Source organism: Gilvimarinus sp. 2_MG-2023 (assembly GCF_030547685.1). GTDB lineage: Bacteria > Pseudomonadota > Gammaproteobacteria > Pseudomonadales > Cellvibrionaceae > Gilvimarinus. Next base: position 83,632 of record NZ_JAUOQM010000053.1, read on the forward strand.
CCTTCCATCCGCCGTTACTGAGGTCTGATCGACAATGGGCAAAAAGTCACTGGATAAGAGCAAGATTAAATTCCTGCTGCTCGAGGGCGTCCACCAGAGCGCTATCGAAGCTCTACACGCCGCCGGTTACGAGAATATCGAATACCTAAAAACCGCACTGTCCGAAGAGGAGCTGATCGAAAAGATCAAAGACGCTCACTTCGTCGGCCTGCGCTCGCGCACCCAATTAACACGTAAAGTGTTTGAAAATGCCCACAAATTGATTGCCGCTGGCTGCTTTTGCATTGGCACCAACCAAGTGGATTTACAGGCAGCGCAGGAGCACGGCGTAGCGGTGTTTAACGCTCCCTACTCCAACACTCGCTCTGTGGCCGAACTGGTGATTGCCGAGGCTATATTAATGCTGCGCGGCATCCCCGAGAAGAACATCGTCTGCCATCGCGGCGGCTGGTTAAAATCGGCTGCGGGCTCCTACGAAGTGCGCGGCAAAACGCTGGGTATTATCGGTTACGGCTCTATCGGCAGCCAAACCAGTGTGCTGGCCGAGTCACTGGGTATGAAGGTGAAGTTTTACGACGTGATCGCCAAGCTGCCGCTGGGTAACGCCTCACAGGTGCGCTCGCTGGACGACTTGCTGCAAAGCGCCGACATTATCAGCCTGCACGTACCGGAAACCGGCTCCACCAAAAATATGATTGGCGAGCGCGAGCTGGGCCTAATGAAAAAAGGGGCCTACCTGATCAACGCCTCACGCGGTACCGTGGTCGACATCGACGCCTTGGCCGCTGCGGTTAAAAACAAACATATTGCCGGCGCGGCCATCGATGTATTCCCGGTCGAGCCCAAAGGCAACAGCGATGAGTTTGTCAGCCCACTGCGCGGTCTGGACAACGTTATTCTCACCCCGCACATCGGTGGCTCCACTCAAGAAGCGCAGGAAAACATCGGCGTAGAAGTGGCAGAAAAACTGATACGTTACTCGGACAACGGCACCACCATCACCTCGGTTAACTTCCCCGAGGTGGCCCTGCCCGAGCACCCGGATGCACATCGTTTACTGCATGTACACGCCAACGTGCCCGGTGTTCTGTCGGCCATTAACAAAGTGTTTTCCGATAACGACATCAACATTTCGTCGCAGTATCTGCAAACCAACGACAAGGTCGGTTATGTAGTACTGGATGTGCACTCGCCTTACAGCGAAACCGCACTGGAACAACTGCGCAATATCGAAGGCACCATTCGCTGTCGCGTGCTTTTTTAAGCCACACCCGCAGCAATAAATAAAAAAGCCACAGCGTGCAAACACTGTGGCTTTTTTATTTCCGCGCACACCCGCTACAAAAACATTAGCGGTCTAGCATAAACGTTATAGGGAAAATAAACTCAAAGCTCTCGGCGCCAATCGACTCAAGTAAAGGTGGGTAGGGCGCAGCACCCTCAATCGCTCTTTCCACCGCCTGGTTAAGCTGTTTGTATTCCGACGCCAACAATAACTGCATATCGACTACTTCACCTTGACGGTTAATGACCACCCCCATACGCACACTTCCGGTTTGTTTTAGCTTCATAGCGCGGCGCGGATACTCAATATGCTGGTGAGTCAGTTGCACCAAGCGCGAGGTGTAATCCTGCAGTGCCGTGAGCGACTGCACCGAAAAGTTGGGCAAGTCCTCTTCGGGCTCCGGCGCTATTGGCAATGAATTGACCCCTGCCACTTGCGCAGGCGACGACTCGGCTGGCTCGGCTTTTGTGATGACTTCTGGCTTTAACACAGGCTCTGCTTGCGCGGGCAGCCTTTGCGCTGTTGCGACTGGGGCAGAGGCCGGATCCGATAGCGCAGGTTCTTCGACAGGCGCCTCAACGGCAGCTGCTGTGTTGGCCGTACTGCTCTGCTCCACCGGCTTTTCACTAACGACCCGCTCCTGAGTTTGGGCGGCCTCGCCTTGCGTCTCTAGCGGGGCGGCGCTTTCTGCCGGTTGCAGCCAAGTGGCAACCGCCGTGCGACGCTCAGCGGTTGGCGTAATGGCCCGCAAGCGAGCCAAATCTTCAGCCGGGTAATCGCCCAGTAAAGCGGCTTTAAAAACCGTATTGGGGGGTACCGCCCCAATCCAGGCTACCAACAGTAAATTAAAAAATTGACGATCTTCAATATCGGCCAGAGTATGGCCATTTAAATAAATAAACACACCGCTGGCGTCAGTCTTTTCACTGATGATTAGCACATCGCTCTGATGCAAACTACCCTTGAGGGCGTTAAAAAACTGCGCCAGTGAGTCCGCGCTGGCACGCTGTGTTTGCGGATGGGCGTTAATGGCAATACTTTGCAAAAATAAACGCGACAGCTTGCCCGCCGTCATACGTTTTTGCGTAAACTTTAATTCCAGTGCCCTAGAGCCTTGATGGGACAAAGCCTCCTGGGCCGAGCCGGCTCCCCCCGGCACATAGAGTGCCATTAAAAAAGCCTCCCGGTTGAGCTCAACAAACGGGGCAAGCCCGGTCGGGGCAGAGGACGACTGAGCACCGGCAAACAAAGAGAAAAAAGACAGGGCAAAGATCAAAGCAATACGATACATCATGTCTCGCTGATAGTTATGTGAATAACAAGGGCATCGTATTATTAATAATAGTTATTATCGTTTTATGACAACACAGTTTTCGATACGCATACAAAAACAAATTAAGCCTAGCCTGTTCTAGCGTGCAAAAAAGGCAGCTCACGATGAAGACTATGACAATAAAGCTTTGGGGCCTCTTCTGGCTGTTGCTCAGCTCACTAAGCCTGGCCCAGAGTGGCGCCAGCGACGATCCGTTGCGCGCCGCAGGTGACCACGTCGAGGTCACCTGGCTTGCACCGCAAAGCCTTAGCGCCGAGAGCACCACGACACTGGGGTTTTATTTTAAGGTGGCGCCCGAGTGGCACGTCTACTGGCGCAACGCCGGAGACTCGGGCGCCGCCCCCCGCTTTGACTTTACCGCGACCGGCGCCGACGTTGGCCCCATTCAGTGGCCATTTCCAACCCGCTTGCCCATTGAGCACCTCACCAATCTGGGCTACGAAGGCAACACGGTGTATTTATTCGATGTCATCGCGCAAGCCGGCGCAGAGGAGGTGGCGCTCGAGGTCGATTTGGAATGGCTGGTCTGTAAAGTCGATTGCATCCCGGGCTTTGGGCAAATGGCTCTCACCATCCCGATTACCGGGCAAACACGCTGGGCCCCCGACAACAAAGCTCTGCTCGACCAATTCCAGCAGCGCGTGCCGCAAAGCGGCGACAAAAGCCCGTGGAAGATCACCGGGCTCTGGCCTGAGGGCGAGCAAGGCTTACAGCTGACTATCGACTCCGATCAGGCAGCGCCGCCCGCCTCCTTCCCCTTAGATGGCGACATAATCACTGCGCGCGAGCCGGTCGCACAACCCACCGAAACAGGCTGGCAACTAAGCTTCGAGCGCCAGCCCGGGGTGGCGCTTCCTGCCAGTACAGGCTTTGTACTCAGCGACGGGGAGCGCGCCTGGTCTCTGCCCGATGTTGCTATAGGCTCACCACCGCCCCCCGCTGTTGCTAAGCAATCGATCGCGCTCCTGCTACTGGCGGCTTTTGTGGGCGGCATTATTCTCAATTTAATGCCCTGTGTATTTCCGGTTTTGTCGATCAAGCTCTTTGGCCTGATGAACTCCAATGCAACCGCTGGCGCCCGCACCCGCGAGGGGTTGCTCTACGGCGCTGGCGTACTCGCCACCTTTGCCGCTTTAGGCGGACTGCTACTGGCCCTGCGCGCCGGAGGCGCCGCTATTGGCTGGGGCTTTCAGCTGCAGTCGCCCGTCGTCGTTCTGGCACTGATTGTGTTGTTCTGGCTGATGGCTCTGGCCTTTAGCGGTGTTTTTGAATTTGGCCACCGGCTTATGAATCTGGCGGGCAGTGCCTCGGGCGGCTCCTTCGCCACCGGCGTATTGGCGGTATTTGTGGCCGCCCCTTGCACCGGCCCCTTTATGGGCGCCGCTTTGGGGGCGGCGGCCGTACTTCCGGCCATTTCAGCCATGGCCATCTTTATCGGGCTCGGCGCCGGACTGGCAGCGCCCTTTTTATTGCTTTGCCTGTCGCCGGGCCTGCTCAAACGATTGCCCCGCCCCGGCCCCTGGATGGACACACTGCGACAATTTTTTGCCTTTCCCTTGTACGCCACCGTACTTTGGCTAGCCTGGGTATTGGGACGCATTATGGGCGACAGCGGCTGGCTTCTGGCGGGCACGGTACTGCTGTCGCTAAGCTTCTGCGTATGGCTGGGGCAGCGAAGCGGTAAACTCTGGCGCGCCCTGGCGATAGCCGTATCGATTGCCACCTTAACGCTGGCCACAACAACCTTGTACCACTGCGATAACAGCTCACCCGCAGAGCCCGCCACAGACCTTTGGCACAGCTACGACAAGGCGCGTATCGACCGGGCGCTAAACGAGGGGCAAGCGGTTTTTATCGACTATACCGCCGCTTGGTGCATCACCTGCCAGGTCAACAAAAAGCTGGTTCTGGATACTGCCAATACGGCTGCACTGTTCCGCCAACACAATGTATTGGCGATTCGCGCCGACTGGACACGTCACGATGCCGATATCACTCAAGCACTGGCTGCACTGGGGCGCAATTCGGTGCCGGTGTACGCCTGGTATGCGGCGGGCGAGTCAACCCCACGGCTCTTGCCCCAACTATTGCAAGAGCGCATGATTAACGAGCTTTTCACCAAACCGACAGGAGATCAATAATGAACATCCTTAAGCAAGGTTTACTGGCCAGTCTTCTCTGTGTACCCGCTCTGGCATTTGCCGTCGCCACCCCCGGCGAAACGGCGCCAAGCTTTTCCGAGGTCGATGCCGAAGGCAATGTGCACGCGCTTTCAGACTACCAGGGCGAATGGCTGGTACTGGAATGGTTTAATAAAGACTGCCCGTATGTTCGCAAGCACTACGGCAGTGGCAATATGCAGGCGCTGCAAAAAAAGTACACCGAGCAAGACGTCAACTGGCTCACTATTATCTCCTCGGCCAAAGGCAAACAGGGCTATTTGGACGCACCACAGGCGCAGGCTGAAGCCAAGGCTCACAAGATGCAGAACAGCGCGCCCATTTTACTCGACCCGGACGGCAGCATGGGGCGGGCCTTTGGTGCCAAAACAACCCCGCACATGTACATTATTAACCCCGCCGGCGAGGTGGTTTACGCCGGAGCGATTGACGATAACGACTCGGCCAACCCAGCCGTGATTGCCGAGTCGAAAAACTTCGTTGCCGCCGCGCTGGACGCCGCCTTGGCGGGGGAGCCGGTTGCAGAGCCTGCAACCCGGGCCTATGGGTGTAGTGTTAAGTATTGAATAGAACAATAACATTGAGGTGCTGGCGCCAATGGTGTTCACGCTGAATGCTGAATGCTG
>NZ_JAUOQM010000053.1:89222-154371 GCF_030547685.1 Gilvimarinus sp. 2_MG-2023
GAATGCTGAATGCTGAACAAAATTGTGAGCGGGCAGCGCTTTAACTTGGCAACCCTTAAGGCTTGCTTTTGCGTTCAGCGTTTGTCGGCTACATTTTTCTTACTAACCAAAATACAAAGACGACCAGTTATGTCTCTACCTTTTTCTCAAGCCTGTGAAAACAATAAAGACCCGATTCTCAATGTCTTAACCGAGGTTTTCTCTGACCGCCGCCGTGTTTTGGAGATCGGCTCGGGCACGGGGCAGCATGCGGTGTATTTTGCCCAAAACTTGCCTCATCTTATTTGGCAAACCAGTGATCTGTCTGTGAACCACGTGGGTATCAACCAGTGGATCGATCATCAGCCCAGCGACAACCTGCTGCGACCGACGGTTTTTGATTTACGTCAGCCTGTCTGGCCCACCGGCATTGATGCAGTATTTTCGGCCAATACCGCACACATTGTCAGCTGGCCGCTGGTTCAGGCGTTATTTACACAGGTGGGCCAACACCTCCCCCCTGGGGGAATCTTTGCGCAGTATGGGCCTTTTAACTATGGCGGCCAGTACACCAGCGACAGCAATGCCGCCTTCGATCAAATGCTAAAAAAGCGAGACCCGGACAGCGGCATCCGCCACTTTGAGGAGATCTCGCAACTGGCCGAACAAAACGCTCTAGTACTGAGTAAAGATTACCCCATGCCAGCGAATAACCGACTGCTGGTTTGGACCAAACTCACCCGCTAGCCCAAAGGAAGACGCACTATGAATTACGATTATTCGATTACTTTTATCGGCACCTATATCGCTCTGGTAACGCTGTTTATTCAGGCTGTTGTGGCGGCCGGCAGCAAGGCCAAACAACCCGGTGCCGTACCGGGCAAAATCAGTGATGAACTGTCACACGACTCTTTTGTATTTCGCGCCCACCGCACGTTTATGAACTCGCTGGAAAATATGCCGCTGTTTATCGGCTCGGTCTTTCTCGGTGTCTTTGCCGGCGCTCATCCGCGCTGGTTGGGCATTTTGGTAGTCACCTACGCCCTTGCCCGTTTTATTCATATGGCGCTCTACTACGCCATTGCCACGGAAAAGAACCCCAGCCCGCGGAGTTATTTTTACGGTATCGCCCTGCTTGCCCAAATAGGTATGCTGGTGTTGATTGGCGCCGCGCTGGTTTAACTCAACCCCTCGCGCCCTGTGATGTTCAGGGCGCCCCCCTCTGCTGCACTGCAACAATCCCACCCACAAACCCCTAAATAATCCTTGGCAGCTGCCGATACCGATCTTATAACCGATAGAACCGGACTAATGATCCCAGCTCAAGGAACCCAGAAGATGACCGTTCGCTTTTTAAAATACTTGTCTTTACTTACCATCAGCAGCCTGCTGGCAAGCTGTGGCATTATTGAGTGCCGTATTTGTGGCGGCTATAACAATGAACACGTACAAGCGGCTCATGTGCAGGTTGAGCCATTAACCATCGCCGCTACCGGTTATGGTGCCATTGACCCAACCCTGGCCGGCAATGTGCCGCAACAAAAGCTGATGGCTCTGCGCGCCTCAGAAGTCGAAGCCTACCGTACGCTGGCAGAAAGGGTACGAGGGGTACAAATATCGGCCAACACCACTGTCAGTGACTTTATTACCGACTCTGACCGCATGAGCGCTCTGGTCGATGCCTATACACTGCGCGAATCTCGCATTGTGACTCAGGGAATGAACAAAGAAGGCTACTTTGAAACCACGGTATCCATCACGCTGGGTGAGCAGTTCTTCCTCGCACCATTGGCTACGATGCAGGGGCAAACCTATGGTTCTACTCGCGGCCAGCATTATCCCGATCAGCGCCAAGTCGTGCGCACGCATAGCACAGTAGAAACACATTACGACACCGGTGCTCACTGACACTAAAGGTAAGGACTCATGCACAGGTTTAAGACGCTTGCATTACTCGCCACGCTCAGCTGGAGTTTGATTATTGTACCCGCTGCGGCAACCACCATTACTGCCCAAGGGCGCAGTGCACTCAGCGAGGGCAGCTTATCTGAGGTGCGCCAACGCGCTATTGAGGATGCCGCCCGCACCGCACTGATGCAGGCGGGCCTGCAGGTCAACGCCTCCACTGTGGTGGTCAATGCCGCTGAGGTGGACGACCAAATCCGGGTTAGCACCAAGGGCCAGCTAAAAGCTTTAAAAGTGATTGGCGAGAGCCAAAAAGACGGTATCTATCAGGTGACTGTCAGTGCCGAACTGGCCCCGCAAGCGATAAATACGTGCCCCAGCAGCGATTATCAAAAGTCTCTACTGGTGACCGCCTTCAACGTCAAAAGCCCAACCCACAGTCGCGTGGGTGAACTTAACAATGCTGATACCGCCCTTTCAAGCGCCATGGCTGAAAGGCTTTACCCCAACCACCAGCTACAGGTTCAAACCCAACCCGAATTATTACTGGCCAGCACCAATCGGTTAATGAGTAATCACTACGAATTATTTAACGCGGTTCAGCAAGTTGCCAACCAGTATCAAGCTCAATATGTGATGACCGGCTACATCGAAGACATGTCGATGGTCAACGGCCACGGTTACTACCGCAGCAACAGCCTGGGACGCGCCTCTAACCGGGTGGCCAGTACCGTCAAAGGCTGGGTGGGCCAATCGCGTGATGACATTCGTGCCCGCCACTTCCGTTTTCGTTTAATGCTGCACGACGGTGTCACCGGCGCTCGTATTTTCGATAAAAGCTATGCCACTCAAGGGTTATGGACTGCCGACTACACCGCGCGCACCGGCTTTGCCAGTCCCGAATTCTGGAGTACCGATTACGGCCATAAAACCAGTGAATTAATCGACCAGGCTGTAGCCGATATCGGTCAAAAAGCCCTGTGCCAACCCTTTATGGCACCGTTAAAGGTCTCCGCCCATGACCAGAACGTCTACCTATTGGCCGGGGCGAACAACGGCGTCGATGTGGGCGACAGCTTTACGGTTTACGCCCAGGGTGCAGCGCCTTTTGCCAATATTCAGTATTACGGCACTCAGGCACTCGCGCCCACCACCTATAAGCGCTTGGATCAAACCGAGGTGACCCTCACGATTACCCAAACCTACCCAGGCTACAGCGTGGGACGCTTTGATGGCGTTTTACAGCCGTATTTGCAATATATGGCAATGGCTGAGCCTGTGACCGACGACGCTTTCAGGCACTAGCCCTGCAAAGCTCCAGGTAACGTATAATAGCTCCCTTTTGACCGGAGCCGGCGCATCTAGCCCGGCCCGCAACGGGCGGCAGAATGCAAACCTTTGACTGTATTATTATTGGCGCCGGCGCCGCCGGGCTTATGTGCGCGGCCACGGCAGGGCAGCGGGGCCGCTCGGTGGCGGTGCTTGATCACGCCAATAAAGTCGGCAAAAAAATCCTGATGTCCGGCGGCGGGCGCTGTAATTTCACTAATTACGATATCGGCCCCGACAACTATCTCTCGGCCAATCCCCACTTTTGTAAATCGGCCCTGTCGCGCTACACCCAATGGGATTTTATTTCTCTGGTAAGCGAGCACCAATTGGCTTACCACGAAAAAACCCAAGGCCAACTCTTTTGCGACAACAAAGCCAAAGATATTCTGAATATACTCTTGGCCGAGTGCGATAAGGGCTCGGTCAGCATACAAACGGGCTGTGACATACACGCCATCACCCCCATCGAAGACGGCCCCCTGCGCTATCAGTTAGCCACCTCTATGGGCAGTTTCAGCTGCCAGTCACTGGTGGTGGCCACCGGCGGTCTGTCGATCCCCACCATGGGGGCCAGCGGTTTTGGCTACGATATCGCCAAGCAGTTCGGCCTCAAAATTAAGGCGCGCGACGCGGCATTGGTGCCTTTTACCTTTAAAGGCGAAACGCTAACCCTGTGCCAATCGTTAGCCGGGGTGTCACTGCCGGTAAACATTACTTGTAACGATCAAAGCTTTCACGACAGCTTACTGTTTACCCATAAAGGCCTCAGTGGCCCCGCCGCTTTGCAGATTTCCAACTACTGGCACAGTGGTGAAACCCTCGCCATAGACTTTTTACCCGGCGCGAGTATCACTCAGCACATAGAACAATGGCGCCAGCAGGGGCAAAAAGCATCACCGCTCAATTTATTGAGCCAGCTCTTACCCAAGCGTTTTATCCAGCAGTGGGTGGAGTACCAGGGGCTAAACGGTCTGATGCAAAAAGAGCTCGCCCAGTGGCGGCGGGAGGATATTGCCAGACTCAGCCAAGCCCTGCAGCACTGGCAGACGATCCCCAATGGCACCGAGGGGTATCGCACAGCAGAGGTGACCCGCGGCGGCATCGACACCGACGGTGTATCGTCCAAAACCTTTGAGGCCAAAACCGCCCCGGGGCTCTATTTTATCGGCGAAGTGCTGGATGTAACCGGCTGGCTGGGCGGCTTTAACTTTCAATGGGCCTGGGCCAGCGGCTATTGCTGCGGCCAACAGCTCTGACTTCACTTGACCGAACACCCTAGGTACACTGAGTTCGCCCACTATTTCGCTGAGGTACGCTTTTTTGCAGCAGACGACAAACACCCCACACTGGCTCTGGCAGTTGGCTCAGCGTTTAATGCAGTTGACGCCCTTTCGCTCCAGCCAAGCCATTGCATTAACGCTAATCGCTCAAACAGCACTGATGCTGGGCATGCTATTGCCCGTGAAAATTGTCATGCTGTTGGGAATGGAGACGATACCTAGCTATATGCCGCAGCTGGTTCAGCAGTGGTCGCGCGAAGCTCTGATTCTGTCTCTCAGTGGGCTTGCCGTGATCTGCTTTCTTATATACTTGGTGGGCGAGAAGTGGGCTACTAATCTCATTAACTCCTCAGTGCGAAATATTGTAGAGCAGGCTGGAAAAATCGTACTGTTTGAAAATCAAGAACAGGTCGCAACCAACACCTACACTAAGGTCATTAACTCACTTGCCGGCATTATATTTATGCTGGTATCCCTTGTAGTATTGAGTTTTATTTATCCATTAACCAGTATTTCGACCATTGCGGTCATTGCGGCCTCAGCCCCAGCAATTCCTGTTTTGGTTCGCCGCGCCCGCCAACACAATCAGCCCAAGCTGTTAATTCAATCACTACAAAATATTAACAATCTTGGCTTTTTACTTATATTCGCTATCATCGTAGTGGATCATCTGTACTTTTCTGGGCCCTCGCTTCTGTTTACTATTGCCACCATTATTTTAACCAGACAGGCCACCAGTAAATTGATCATCAGTGTGGCCGACCTAGCCAATACCGCAGAACTGCGAGAAAAAAATTCAGCGTTATTTTTTCATGACCATGTTTTAAATAGCCACACCCCCATCAATTCAGAGGGGATATGGGCACTGCTGGAGATTCCGAACCGAAAGCATTGGCTGTGTGATTTATTGGAACAGGCAAGCGGAGAACGCCCTGCCACCGATACACTGAGCATTCACTGGCTACAATCGGGAATACCGAACATCTTTGCTTTTTGGGTGGAGGCAGACAAAGAAAACTACATTGTTAAAATTTACGATAAGCCCCGCGCCTTACAATGCAACCATGAGGCGACCCTATTAACCTCGGAATCGGCAGCGCAGCTGCCCGCCCCAGAGCTATTATTCACAGGCGTACACAAAGAATTTCGCGTCAACGTTTTACGCATCGCCACAGGCTATACACCATTAACCAATCGCTCTGAATTCGAAGCCATTGCTACTGAACTTCAGCAGACGCTGGCCGGATGCCTACCGCCAACATCCATAACCGCGCCTTATTTACGCTCGCACCCACTGCTCTGGAAGAAACTGGATGAAGCGCTGGTAAGACCATTACTGCTAGCGTGTCAAAAAGACGAACGCGAGCAGGTCGCGAGTCTATTACACAATATAAGTGCATTACGGAATACGCTCGCCAATTTACCTACAGCTTTTCAAAACAATACGATTAATCCGCATAACATTTTGATTAAAGAGGGACAGAGCCCTATCACTTGGCAGTGGGGGCAATGGGGTTTAGATGTGTTTGGCTGTAATTTTCCCGCCAATAAAAAAGGATTTTCACAAATCCAAACCGCTATCACTTTACGATATAAGAACGATCAGGCACTCAATACAGTGCCAGCCAGTGATATAGAGCTTGCTAGCTTTACCAACGCACTCTACTACTGCCTTAAAAGCCAGCGCTTTAAAGACGCTTTAGAGTTAGTGCCTGAAATCAATCAGCGGCTGGCTGAAATGCCCGCCGCACTCACCAACGAACCTCCTAGCTCGTCGCAATCTCCAACTTAACCGGCACCGACTTAAAGGCAGGTGTTTTACTGCGCGGGTCGTGCTCGGTGTCAATTAAGACGTTGGCCTCGGGGTAATAAGCCAGCACGTTGCCAGATGGCAAATCAAAGGGCACCACTTCCAGCCCAACCATTTCACCTTGCTGTGATTTGACCGTTACCCGGTCGCCGCCTTCTAAGCCAAGCTTTTGGCAGTCGTGATGGGAGAGCAATACCGTCCAGCGCGATTGCGCGCCACGATAGCTGTCGCTCTGCTCATAAATGATGGAGTTAAACTGGCCTTCACTGCGAATACTCGCCAGCGTAAAGGGATACTCCAACTGTTGTTTTTCATCTTTTTGGCTAAACAGAAATCGCGCGCGACCAATATCAAAAATGGGTTCGTGTTTAATGCGACCACCGACGCTAAACTCCTGCTTAGACTCGTCGATATCGGCCAGTGCTTCCATCCCCGGTATACAGCTGGCAATCGCCTCACGAACATGACGGTGCTCTTTAAACAGGGCAAAATCAAACGGCGCTTGCTCTAATAACCGGCTGCCTAAATCGGCCAAAATCTCGACCTCGGAGCGAACATTGTCTAAACGTTTTATGCCGCCGTCACTCAGGCGTACATAGTTAAACATGGACTCTTGGGTAGTACTCTGTGGCTCCTCGTCGCGCGCGGCCACGGGCAGTACCATTACATCACCGGACTCGACCCCATTAACATGACCTTCATTCAGTGTAGTGGTGAGAAATAGCTTAAATCCGACAGCGTCCAACGCTTTGCGAGCGAAATCGCTATTGGGGGTTGCCGAATATAAGTTGCCGCCCATAATCAGAGCGGCATCCATCTTGCCTTCCAGCGCGGTGTTAAGGCACGCAAGAGTATCCATACCGCGCTCTGTCGGCAGGGTAACCGCAAACTTATCCTCCAGCGCAGCCAGTACATCTTCTGCCAACACGGGCTTTACCCCGATACTGCCAATACCCTGCACATTGCTGTGACCACGCAAAGGCAATAAACCCGCACCAGGCTTGCCCAGCATACCGCTCAGTAGGGCGAGGTTAGCAATGGCTTCGACATTTTCCACCCCGTTTAAGTGGTGGGTAATGCCCATGCCCCAACTGAAAATGGCATTGTTGGCGTCAGCAAGTTGTAGGGCGATACTTTCTATGTCCGTTTTCTCCACTCCACACTGGGCTATTATCGCATCCCACTCAAGCGCGGCTATTTGTTCGGCGTAGCCATCGAAGTCTCGGGTGTACTCAGCGATAAAGGTGTGATCTTGACGGCCCTGCTCCAGCAGCGCCTTGGCAATACCATTGAGTAGCGCCAAATCAGAACCGATATTGGGCTGTACAAAGGTCGACGCAATCCAGGTACCGCCACTGACCATCGAGCGCGGGCTTTTCGGCACGGCAAAACGTACCAACCCGGGTTCTTTCGCCGGATTAATCACAATGACTTTGCCGCCGCGGTCGCGACATTTTTTTAGTTGGTGAATAAACCGCGGATGATTGGATGCCGGGTTGGCGCCAATCACAAAAATTAAATCGGCATATTGCAAGTCGTCCAATGCAACCGTTGCCGTCCCAGTGCCGATACTGTTGCCAAGACCAACGCCTGTAGCCTGGTGGCAATAATAAGAGCAGTTATTGACGTTGTTAGTGCCGTATAGGCGCGCCAGCAATTGCAGAACAAAACCGGCCTCATTGGAGGAGCGGCCCGAGGAGTAAAAAAAGCTGCGTTCAGGGGGTGCAGCGCCGAATCGGTCAACGGCAATATCCAAGGCGTCCGACCAACTTAATACCTGATATTTATCTTGCCCTTTGGGCTTAAAAATCGGGTTGTTTAATCGCCCTAAACGCTCCAACTCGTAGGCGCTTAGATCTTTAAAATCGTTTAGATCATGGTCAAACAGCTCTACGGGAATCGGCGGTTGAATATCGGTTGACTGCGCCTGAATACTTTTATTACATACCGAGGGAAACTCATCCGCCTCGTTCGTCATGCCGCCGTGCTGACCGCCCATCCCCAAACCACAGGCTTTGCAAGCATTGCGACTTTTGAGAGCCTTGGCAGAATTGGCCAACCCAATACGCTGAATGGTCTTTAAAGTGTAGAGAACTTTCTTGGGGCCACCGCCGACAATTTTAATAGATTGTTTCTGAGCTTCATCCAACATTTTTGCTACCCATGGTTATCGCCAATCAGAAAGGTGATAGCGTGCCAATATTTTTTCTAACTCACCATTAGCTCTCATTTCTAACATTGCTTGGCTTAAAATATTGGCGTATTTTTTGGAATTTTTATCGGCCGGTGAAAAAGCGATATATACCTTGCTAAATCGATCCGTGGTTGGTACGTAGCCGGCCAGTTTCACTTTACCTTCTATGTCGGCTTGCGCTATTTTTTGCCGCATAACCGTTTCATCCTCAACTAACGCATCAATGCGTTGGCGCAATAACATGGCCAATCCGGTATCCAGGGGTTTATCGCCACGGATAACTGAAATCATTTCTTTACTGCTGTCACTGTCAATATATTGAGTTAAAGCAGGACCATAACCATAACCGGCTAAAATTCCTAACTGCACCAGTGATAATGAGTGTAGGCCTTGAAACTGCCAAGGTGAGTCGGTGTTTACCCAAAAACCATTGCGCATTTCACCTTGCTCAAGACGGGGAAATATAAAGTCTGGTGCTTCAGCTTTAGAAGCGCCAATCGTCGCATGGTATTTCCCATTGCGAGTCTCGCGCAGTGCACGTAACCAAGGCAAGGTAGAATAGTGAATCTCCACTCCTTGTTCGGCAAAGGCGCGGGTCATAATTTCTACCATAAATCCCGGCTTTTTGCTGTTGGGTTCGCAGTTGTAGGGACACCACTCATCGGCAACCAAATGTAGGGTTTGAGCACGCCCCTCACTCGCGCCCCAAAAAAGCACGATGGCAAGACAAATCCGGCAGAAAAGGGCCGAATGCGAACTTTCTGACATATAACCAATCCAAAAACAAAATATTCACTGCGCAATGTAACCTTTATACCATATAGATAATGCCCCTTGGAGTAAGTTATGCAACGTATTCTTTTCGCGCTTTTGCTGTTTACCAGCCTGATAAACAGCAGCCACGCCCAGCAAGATCCGGGCTTTGCCCACCTTACGGTCGCCGGCGAGGCCAAACTGGATGTGGCGCCAGATACCGTAACCTTAAAATTTCAAATCATGGAATATTCAAAGAGCGCCCAAACGGCGGTCGATACAGTGACTCAACGAGCGGCTGATATTGTCGAAATGGGGGCCCAACAAGGATTAGAGCGAGAGCATATTGAATCTTGGGCAATCGATAAACGCCCGCGACGCAGTCATCAGCCCGGCGGCAATCAACCGTTGATTACCGGTTACGAAGTGACACAAAAGTTTACTTTAACGATTGAGGGGCTGGATGCTTACCAAGCCATCGTCAATCACCTAATGCGCATGCCCAACACCACCAATCTCAATGCCACTTTTGACGTCAGTAAACGCGAATTAATCACCGCTCAGCTAACAGAGCAAGCAGGTGCCGACGCCCGCCGCAAAGCTCAGGCGTTGGCCGGTGGGCTCGATGTCGAACTGGGCCGGGTTTATTCAATTACCGATCAACACGCAGGGCTTGCTCCTTACCCCAAGTTTGGCGTCAATGAAGCACAGTTTCGATCTATGGCGGCGGGGGCCCAACAACCCCAATTTGAGCTCTTCGCCCCTCAGAGCATTACCCTCAGTAAAAAAATTCAGGTGGTTTTTGCCATCAAGGAGTAACGATTTTTTGTCAGCCTGCCACGGGGCTGCTATCTTTATTAATACTATAAAGACGCCCTATGGACGTACCACTTGATCACGACTCTTCGCAATAACTTTCGCCAGGCGATGATGCTGTTGCTATCCGCCTGCGCGATTATCGCCATTACACCCCTTGCGATGATGCGAGCACTGGCTGGCCAATGGTTATTGGCCGGGCTCGATGCAGTCATCGTTTTAGGCATGCTTCTTGTTCTGCGCTACAACCTACGCCACCAACACAGCCTTGCAGCCCGCCTAAGCAGTGCGAGCTTTTACTCGATAGCGGGAATCACCATGGTGTATTTTAAATTAGACGTCATGGTTTACTGGCTCTTCCCTGTGGTTATTGCCAATTTTTTCTTACTCTCGCTCAGGCAAGCTATTGTTATTAATTGCGCCGTATTGCTTGTAATTGCCCCGGCAGTATCGGGCTTTACCAACCCCTCAGAGCCAATCGACTTTTATGTTGCCCTTATTCTAGTCTGTGCCTTTGCCGGTATTTTTTCCTGGAAAACAGAAGATCAGCGCCAACAGCTTGAGCAATTGGCCCACCACGACCCACTTACCGGCATGGGCAATCGACGTAAGCTTTTTTCTAAACTGGGGCCAAACAATGCAAAATACACCGGCTCCATGGTGCTGATGGATCTGGATCACTTTAAAGCTATTAACGATGAGCTCGGACACGAGCGAGGCGATACAATACTCCAACAAATTTCTGCCCTGATGACCAACAAGCTGCGCCAAAGCGATGAGCTGTACCGCTATGGCGGCGAGGAGTTTTTAGTGGTGTTAAACAACACAGGCCTCAGCAACGCCTGCCGCATCGCCGAACTACTGCGCCGAGAAATTAACGAGCAGTTGTCGATAACCGCCTCATTTGGCTGCGCGCAGAAGCACCCCGATGAAGACTGGGACAGCTGGATTGCCCGGGCCGACAAGGCGCTGTATCAGGCCAAAAACGAAGGGCGCAACTGTGTGCGCCCGGCACCTACCAATACCGACTGTGAAAGCGCAGATGCTCTTCCATAAAGCTCGCAATAAAGTAGTAGCTGTGGTCGTAGCCCTGCTGCATGCGCAGAGTTAATGGATAGTCAGATTGCTCGGCCGCCTGAGTCAATGCTTGCGGTTTAAGTTGCTCACTCAGAAAGTTATCACTTGTACCTTGATCAACCAACACAGGTGTCTTACCACCGCGAGCCATTAATACGCTGCTGTCGTAATCGCACCACAATGATTTATCTTCTCCCAGGTATTGGCTAAAAGCCTTTTGCCCCCAGGGGCAATCCATCGGGTTTGAGATTGGGCTGAATGCGGTAATCGAACTGTATTTGTCCGGATTTTTTAAGCCGATGGTCAATGCACCATGCCCCCCCATAGAGTGGCCGCTGATGGCGCGCGCCTGGCTCACCGGGAACACACTTTCGACCAATTCGGGCAGCTCATGGACCACATAGTCGTACATACGGTAGTGTTGCGACCAGGGAGCTTGTGTGGCGTTGAGATAAAAGCCCGCGCCCAAACCAAAATCGTAGGCCGCTTCCGGGTCATCGGGAACGCCATCACCCCTGGGGCTGGTATCCGGCGCCACCAGAGCGATACCGAGTTCAGCCGCAATACGCTGCGCCCCTGCCTTTTGCATAAAATTTTCATCGGTGCAGGTCAGTCCGGACAGCCAATACACTACCGGAACCGATTGCCCCGACGACACCTGCGGCGGCAAATAAACGGCAAAGCGCATAGCGCAGTTCAAGGTCGATGATTGATGACGGTACTGCTTATGCCAACCAGAAAAACATTTTGTGTTGGATACCACCTCTAGACTCATACAAGCTCCTGGTATGTACTATTTGGCAAAATGAATAACGCTGCGTATGCTCTCACCGGAATGCATAAGTTCAAACGCGTGATTAATATCATCCAAACCCATGGTATGGGTAATAAAATCGTTGAGCTTAAACTTGCCGGCCAAATAATCCTCGACAATACCTGGCAACTCCGAGCGCCCCTTGACCCCACCAAAGGCTGTGCCGCGCCAAACCCGTCCAGTCACCAACTGAAACGGCCGGGTACTGATTTCCTGACCGGCACCGGCGACACCGATAATGACCGACTCGCCCCAACCTTTGTGGCAGCACTCCAGCGCAGAGCGCATCACATCGACATTGCCAATACATTCAAACGAATAGTCAACACCGCCATCGGTAAGCTCGACAATCACCTCTTGAACCGGTTTATCGTAGTCTTTTGGGTTAATGCAGTCGGTAGCCCCCAGCTTCTTAGCTAAGTCGAATTTACTGTCGTTAATATCCACCCCAATAATACGCATGGCACCCGCCATGGTGGCCCCAATAACGGCCGATAAACCAATACCACCCAAACCGAAGATAGCCACCGTGTCGCCCGGTTCCACTTGCGCGGTATTGAGCACCGCCCCCATACCCGTGGTGACCCCGCACCCCAGCAGACAAACCTCTTCCAAGGGCGCAGATTGATCGACCTTAGCTAATGAGATTTCTGGCAACACGGTGTACTCAGAAAATGTGGAACACCCCATATAGTGGTAGATAGGCTCGCCGTCTTTATAAAAGCGAGTCGTGCCATCAGGCATTAGCCCTTGGCCTTGGGTTTCGCGTATCTGCTGGCAGAGATTGGTTTTGCTGGACAGACAGAATTTACATTCGCCGCACTCGGGGGTGTACAAAGGAATCACATGGTCGCCCACCGCGACACTGGTAACCCCTTCTCCAACCTGCTCAACAATACCGCCACCTTCATGGCCGAGAATAGCGGGCCAATTACCTTCCGGGTCGTCACCGGACAAGGTGAATGCGTCGGTATGACAGACCCCACTGGCGATCACCCGCACCAAAACCTCACCGGCCTTGGGCGGCATAACATCGACCACTTCAATACTCAATGGCTCGCCTGGGCCCCAGGCCACTGCAGCACGCGATTTAATCATGGCAAACCTCACAATTGGCTAAAAGAAAGGAGACTGTTTAGTCTATGTCCCCATTGTAATTATTTTTATCTGGATAATAATACAGCCTACAAGTAAAACATTTTTACAGCAGGGTAATAATGGGCAATTGGGAGGGCATCAGTGAGTTTGTCGCCGTGGCTGAAACCGGGAGTTTTACCCGTGCCGCCCAACGTCTGGGAACATCTGTAGCCCACATTAGCCGCCAAATAAAAGCCCGCGAACAAAGGCTCAATACACGCCTGCTTGATCGCACCACGCGCAAGGTCAACATGACCGAAGAGGGGCGGGTCTTCTACCAGCATTGCCGGCAAATTCTCGACGCTTTAAGCAGTGCCGAAAACGAGCTGGCCGAGCTGCAAACCAATCCCACCGGAATACTGCGATTGACCGCCCCGGTCACCTTTGGCGAAACATACATCGCCCCACTGATTAACGATTTTGCCTTGCAACACCCGCAGTTGCGCATTGATTTGACACTGAGTAATCAACGCCTAGACCTAATGGATGAAGGCCTAGATTTGGCCGTGCGACTTGGCCCACTGGAAGATAGCCGCCTGATTGCCCGTTTACTGGCCGAGCGCACCCCCATTGTGTGTGCCGCGCCCGGATATCTAGCCCGCCACGGTACGCCGCACACGCTAAGTGAATTAACCGACCACAACTGCCTGCTGGGTACGCTGGATTACTGGCGCTTTAGTGAAGCGGGACGAGCCCGCAATGTGCGTGTTAGCGGTAGCCTTCGATGCAACAATGGCCCCAGCTTAGTCGATGCGGCCCGCAAAGGAATTGGTTTAATTCAATTACCGGACTACTACTTAACCTCCGAGCTAGCCGAGCAACGGCTGATACCAATTTTAAAGACCTATTCCCCCGCCCGCGAAGGAATTTGGGCGCTCTACCCTCCCACGCGCCGGCTATCACCCAAAGTTCGACTGTTAGTACACCATCTGGAATCTCAGCTACCGAGCCTTCTTAATCGCACGGTGTCATAACCATAGCCGCACCGAAAAGTGGCAAAAACAATTAAGGGCACTTCTATTAAATCAAAGCCGTCTCTACGCGAGTCCAAAACGCTCACTCCGCTAGCCGCTCTTAGCCGTAAGCCCTTAGCAATAAGAGCAACGACGCGGATGGACGTTTTGGCCGCGCCCTGCGGGGTCTTCAGGGCTTCCCGACTCTGTGTTGGCTCCGCTAGACGGGCAACCAGCGCGCTTTCACGAAGCCGCCTTGGGCTCGAAAAGCCCTGAAGGCCAGAGGCGATTCTGAATTAATAGAGGTGTCTTTATACCTAAAGAAAACCCGCAGCGACCGATAACGTTGTAAGGCGCGCCTCTGTACGCGGTAGATAACCGCCCCGCGTCATCATTATGTCGCCAAACTCATCTACACTTTAATCTCAATACTCACGACCAAGGACTCCCCATGTTCAGAACCTTGAAGGCCAAATTGCTGGGCGCCATAGCCGTTGCGTTAGTTTTATTACTCTCGGTCTTGGTGACCCAGCTGGTGTCTGGCCTCAACGGTATGAAAAGTCAGCTGTTGGAGCAAACCCAGGCCGCCATGGAGGACGAAGTACTGGGGCGGCTTAACAGTGAAGCGGCCAGCCTTGGCAATAGAGTCGCCGGCTACATGAACAGCCTATTCCGGGTGACCGAGACTCTTGCCGGCGAACTCTCTCTGAGTGCAGCGAATGAACAACACCGCCTCAACCGGGCACAAGTGAACCTTCTTACCGAAGCCACTCTGACGCAGCACGCCGACATCAGCGCTTTGTACGCACAGTTCGAA
Source organism: Gilvimarinus sp. 2_MG-2023 (assembly GCF_030547685.1). GTDB lineage: Bacteria > Pseudomonadota > Gammaproteobacteria > Pseudomonadales > Cellvibrionaceae > Gilvimarinus. The sequence goes on from NZ_JAUOQM010000053.1 coordinate 104,090, forward strand.
GCCGATGCCTACGATCGACAAGACACACAATTACTCGGCAGTGAGCAGGTGCATACGGTAGCCAATAGCGGCGCCCTGGAGATTTACTGGATACGGGATCAGGCCGGGCAAGTTCACCAAGAGCGCGTCGAAGACTCAGAAGAAAAATATCTCGACACCAGAGACGAGTTTGGCCAGCGCGAGGCCGAGTGGTTTTTATGCTCAAAAGACACTCGTAGCGCCTGCGTGCTAGAGCCATACTTTTATGAAATCCGCCCCGGTTACAGCGAATTGATGACTAGCTTGACCAGTGCCATTACTGTTGCCGGCGATTTTCGCGGTGTGGTCGGAATTGACGTCAACTTGCCGGTCATACAATCCTTAATTGACGAGTTACACCGCGAGCTTTACGCCGGCCGCAGCCGCATCACACTTTTGAGCGAAAAGGGCTTAATTGTCGGCTCCAGTGAATACACCGACAAGCTGACCCGCCCCCTTTCTGAAGCGCGGGACACTTATGCCGAGCAGCTGACTAATTTGCACCAAAAAGCCGATTCAACCCTCAAGCGCGATGGCACCTACTATGTTGCTCAACCACTGTTTATCGAGGCCTCCGATTCGACCTGGTCACTGTTAGTCGAGCTGCCAGAAGAGGTGGTATTGGCCACCACCAGCCGCCTGACCGGCACCATTGATAACAATGTCGCGACCCTGCTGCGCAACCAAACGGTTATCTCTTTGGCGATCTCTCTGGCCATTGGCGTTGCACTGTTATTATTGGTGCAGTCGATCGTCCGCCCCCTGCGCAAGCTCGATGAGCGGGTGCACAATCTGGCGAGCCAGGAGGGGGATCTCAGTGCCTCCATTGACGTACAGACCCACGCCGAGTTGATGTCTTTATCGCGGGGCTTCAATAACTTTATCGCCAAGCTGCGCCATATGGTGAATGAGTTAAAACAAATTGGCTCCGATGCACACCAATCGGCCGAGCAGATCACATCGATCAACAAGCGCGCCGCCGAGGCCACCCACGAACAACAGCGGGAAATCGACAGTGTGGTGACCGCCACCAACGAGATGTCACAAACGGCAACCAGTGTTTCCCAGCTGGCCGCACAAGTATCGGAAAATGCCACCACTTCCCTGGATACCGTGGTTCAGTCGCGTGAAGCGCTGGCAAGCTCTGTCGAACGAGTGGAACAGCTCACCGGTGAAATGCTGACCGCCAGCGACAGCATTCGCGATGTGGCCGCACGCACAGAAGATATCAATCGAATTCTCGATGTTATTCGCGCCATTGCCGAACAAACCAATTTACTGGCCCTCAATGCGGCAATTGAAGCGGCACGAGCCGGCGAGCAAGGCCGCGGCTTTGCCGTTGTAGCCGACGAGGTGCGCAACCTGGCCAGCAAAACTCAAAACAGTACCGACGAAATTAATGATTTAATTTCTAGCTTAAAAGAAGGGGTCAATCGCTCTGTGGCGGTCATCGCCAGCAGCGCCGAAAAAGCCGAAGACACTAAGGCCAATACACAGGCCTCCTTCGACTCACTGTCCACGGTGGTGGCGGATGTAAACTCTATTGCCGACAATATTACCCAAGTCGCCACCGCCGCCGAAGAGCAGAGCGCCGTAAGTGAAGAGATCAGCCGCAATCTGACGATAATCGGAGATAAAGCAAACCAGCTAGCCGCTATGGCCAAAGAGTCTGATCAAACCGGTGTTGAGCTAGACACCATCATGCAGCGGTTGGATGACCAGCTCAGCTCACTCAAAACTTAACCAGCGGCTTATTACGATTGCCACATCAACCTTAGACACGCGCCCGACAGCTTCCACCGGGCGCGAGCTCGCCGCCGGTTAGCGCTTACCTCACTATACACATTGAGCTGCCGTGGCCCCTACCCGACAAATCTAAGTAGCCCTCTCGATCACCACGATTGTTTTTCCCTCAGACAACGCAACACTCATGCGGTAAACTACAATGGTATTTATACCATACACCTTAACAACAAGATTAAGAGTCAATGGGGGCCCCAATTGCGCGTGCACACTCGCCGCTTTTTTGCGTTATATGCGCTCATGACTTTACTGGGGCTAACTCTGGCCAACCAGCAAGCGGCCGCATATAACCTTGAGCCGACCCGTACCCTTAAAGATCTCGACACCCAAATTTTATTAGCGGTAGAACCCCTTACCATAGACCAGGCAACAACAGACTTGCGCTGGCAAGAGTTTCAACCTCGTGACAATAATCAAGGAATCAGTGATAAGCATTACTGGGTAAGATTTAGCCTGCATAACCCAGAGCCGGAAGACCGGGTAGAAATTCTGAGCACCGAGACCAGTTATTTGGACCATATGGCCGTCTATCTGCGCCGCGACAGCGAGTCCAACTTTCAATCACATAGCCTCAGCGATAGAGAGCCCTTCTCAAGTCGCCCCGTGTTTTATCGCACCCTGGCTTTGCCTATTGTTTTACCGGCGGGAACCAAAACCGAGATTTATATCCAAGCCTACCACACCAAAGCCGACTCACTTACTATGGGCTTTAAGCTGGAGTCCCCTTCGCGTTTTGCCACCAGGCAGCAGCAAGAGCACCTCAGCTTTGGGCTTTTTTACGGCGCTCTGAGCATTATGGCCCTGATGGCCAGCATATTTGCCATCACCCTAAAGCAGCGCAATGCGGCCTATTACGCTTTATTTCTGCTCAGCAGTATCGTCTTTTGGTTAATGCTTAACGGGTTGGGGTTTCAATACCTCTGGCCCGAAGCCCCCTGGTGGCACAATGAAGGCTTCCACCTTGTTTACTTGATATTTGTTATTTGTGCGCTGCAATTTAGCAAATCTTTTTTACAGCTTCAGCTTTTATCGCCACATCTTAATGTAGTATTTATCGCCATTCAGGCCGTCGCGGGAACAGGCATAATTATCCGTCTAATCGGCTTTTATGAGCCCATTTTGACACTCTCATACGGCTTGCTGGCGGCCCTTGCACTCATTCTCCCGGTTGCCAGCTTCGCAGTGTGGCGCAAAGGCCTCGATTACGCCCTGTGGAGTCTATTGGCTTGGTTGATATACGCTGCGGGATTGATTTTAAGTTTAATCAGCGCCGCCACACCTCTATTCAACTGGGGCATGACACCCCTATTTTATGTCCAGATTGCAGCACTTCTGGAAACTTTATTTTTAATGATTGGCCTATCTAAATGGTTAATTCAATTAGAGTCAGAACGTCAACAAGCCATCACACAGGCCAGCGAAGATCCTCTGACGGGTCTGGGCAACCGACGTCGCCTGCAAATTGCATTTACCCAGCTAAAAGACCGCATGGCCATCGATCAAAGACCTGCCTACGTATTAATGATTGATTTGGATTATTTCAAACAAGTGAATGACAACTATGGCCACGAAGCTGGCGATCAGGTACTCAAAGATGTGGGAAGATTATTATTGCGCACCTGTCGCGACAGCGATGTAGTAACACGATATGGCGGGGAAGAGTTCGCAATTTTATTGCGCGCCAGCGAGATAGACTCCGTAATACAGATTGCCGAACGCATACGCATCGAGTTTGAATCAACACCGACGCAATATAATTCTAGCAAAATCGCACATACTCTGTGTTGTGGCATTGCCGAAGTAATGAACATCGAATCCCAGCCCAGCGTGCAAGATATGATGCGCCACGCCGATGCTGCACTCTATCAAGCCAAGGCGGCCGGGCGCAATCAAACGTATGTGTACCCTCACGAACATAAACTTAACCATACTCAACTGACTGTATATTGATTTATCATTGCTAAGTTCATTCAAGGTCATATACTGTATGAACATCTAATAAAAACGTAGAGCTATCTCTATTTACCTGCGATAAAAATTCATTATGGAAGCTTACATCTTCAATTTTCACGACGTCATCGTTTTTATGACGATCATTGAGTGCATCATGCTGGCACTTTTTCAGTGGGCTTTGCCGACCGCACGTAAAACGGCCAGTGGAGCATTAATTGTCTTCTTGCTCTCAATTGGTCTGCACAGCCTTTGTATACTTCTCTTGTGGAATGATTTGGTTCACACCCTCGACTTTTTTGACTTAAACGTCGTACCTTATTTACTTATGTTGGCTGCATTTAGTAAAGGGCAAGCACTCTATTTTTATGTTGCATCGCTAACAGAACATGACTTTAAGCTAAGAAAGAACCAACTTGTACATTTATTACCCTTGGCCCTTAGCTGGCTTTTATTGTTAGTACTACAAATTGATAGCGATGCACTGCGCTGGCGGGCGGACAATCAATCACAACTGTCCATTACCGTGGTGAATTTTATTTGGCATAGCTCAAAAGTCATTCCGTTTATATATGGATTAGCCGCTGTACATTTGGCGCGCCGGTACTACCTGTCACTCAAAGATCAATACTCTTCGTTCTCAAGTGGCGAGCCCAGCTGGCTGATAGTGCTAACGGTTGGATTTTTGCTGCATTGGATTTTTTCACTGGTCGTTCATGTTGGCGCCCAATTCAGCACCATCAGCCTTTCCAATTATTTAGGTATCTCTGAAAATTATGTCGTTTTCGTGCTGATCAATGGCCTTTTTGCCTACAGCGCCGCCTATGCTCACAGAGTATTAACGACAAAACCTGTGACCCTTAAAACGGTTCCTGAAGATCAGCCGAATGATGCTGCCATTGTGAAAGTCAAAAACGGCATGGAGGTTGACAAATTATTCTTACAACAAAACCTGAACATTGAAGAATTTTCGAATCAAATAAATCTACCCGCCAGGGATGTGTCCGGCGTAATCAATAAACATTTTGGCACCAATTTTTTTGAATTTATGAATTCTTACCGGGTAGAAGAAGCCAAAAGGCTATTGTTAGACCCTGCCCACAAGCATCTAACGATTCTCGATATTTTGTTACAGGCAGGGTTTAACAGTAAATCAGCGTTTCATCGCTTCTTTAAGCGACTGGTGGGGATATCCCCCTCTGAGTACAGAAAACAATCGGCAGGGAAAGGGGAGCGATAAACGCAGGTTTGCGTTATTGCCCCCCCCCCCGAATTTACGGTGCGATATAACGAATGTTATCCAACTGCAGATGGACATTCGCTTGCGCTTCCCAAGTAGGGGAAATCACCAATGGAGTATTTACCCGGCTTAAATCCAGGCCGCCATTAACCAAGTCATTGATTGGCACCTCCACCGTCTGCCAGCCATCGGAGCCGACCATGCCTAACTCTATATCGCCGGAACTGCAGGGGTGCACACAGTCAACCCGGATAGCCACTTGACTTGCCAAACCGTAGTCCAATACCTGAACATCAAACACCAGACGACCGCCGGAAAATACGCTCATATCCTTTGGGCTGGTCGACTGAATAAAGGCTATACCACTGCCTCCCGCATTGCCAAATTGAACATCAATAACTTGCCCCCGGGCATTATCACTCGCCTCCACGATTGACGTTGAAACATGGTTCGCGGCAGTCTGATAAATACCAATACCAAAATCCCAGTTCACATTAATGGCATCGTCAAATACGGTATGCGGCGTTTCTATGGTACTGGATTGGCCGGCCAATATGGCCTGAGGCGCGCAGTCACCCAAACATTCATAAGCAATATTGTTTATTTTAATTTTAGCCGTCCCAGCGGCCAACTCTAAAACAAAGGGATTCACCACTGAATTCAGGTCGACCTGACCCGGCTCAATATTATTCGCCTGCAGCTCGCTCAAGCGCACAACCACGCGCGTCCACTCACCCACACTGGGTTCAATTTCTTTTTGGCTCACAGCGGGCCAACCACTATCCACCTTCACTAAAAATTGCGCGTCACCGGACTTTTCTTCAACCAACAAATCGAAGGCAATCTGCCCGGTTTGGGCAAACTGAGACAGATTCACACCGCTGGCCAACCCATCTTCTTCCGAACTCTGATCTGCACTGAGAAAAATATTCGCCGCACCGGAAAACTCTGCGCTCCACACCGTATCACTGCCGGTATTAAAGGCCGGGTCAACCACCAGGTTACCAGCATTCGACTCATAGTAGCCTGGTGTTAGCGAACGCAGGGTGTCACTGCTGGGCGTCTCTAGGGTCAGTGTTGTGTCCCCATCCCTATAGAGCGAAAAACTCTTTATATCGGGGGCGGGAAAACCCGGCAGTCTTTCTATTTGGCTATCCAGCAAATCACTACAACCAGCGCCTGTTTCTGGATCGAGCGCACACTGATAAACACGCACATAATCGACCAGAAGTGTCTGCGGAAAGGACGTCGTATCATCCGGATCCTGCGGCCAATTACCGCCCACTGCCAAGTTAACAATTAAGTGGAAGTTTTGATCGAAAGGCGCCGCGCCTTCACCCAACTGATAGCCTGCACCAGAGTCGCTGGTGTAGTAGGTGTACCAGCCGTCGGATGTTTGTGTGGCATAATGAACGTCATCCACGAACCAGTGGATTTCCCCCTCCGACCACTCAACTGCATAAGTATGAAACTCTTGCCACACATCTGCAGGTGGCACATAAGAGGTGCCGGAGTATTGATTACCCGGCCACGCGCTGCCGTAGTGCAAGGTGCCGTGAACTTCGTTGCCGCCAGCGGCATTGGTATTCACGGCCTCCAATACATCAATTTCGCCACTGCGGGGCCAACCACCATAAACATTGTCGGTGGGCAGCATCCAAAAAGCCGGCCAAATGCCCTGCCCTTGCGGTAGCTTCGCGCGGATTTCCATTCGGCCGTACTTAAAATCGCCTTTGCCTTTGGTGCGCAGACGCGCCGAGGTGTAGTCGCGCTGAACGGAGGTATCATTGGGATCGTAGCTAGGCGAATCATCCCATTCACCCGGGCCCTGATAACTTTCTTCGCGCGCAACGATATGCAAGAAACCGTTGTCGAGATAGGCGTTCTCCTCGCGCGGCGTGTAGCACTGCAACTCATTGTTGCCACCGCCGGTGCAGTTAACCTCAAAGCTCCATTTGTTGGTGTCAATGCTCTCGCCTTCGAACTCATCACTCCACACTAGTGCCCAATTTTCATTCAAGGACTGTGAACTGGCAGAGGACGTGCTGCTAATGCTAGATGAGCTGATCGAGGAGCTCGATGGGGAGCCGACATCAGTCGTAGAACTACCTCCGCCACAAGCGGCCAAACCGGTTAGTATCAGTGGCAGCATTGCAAGTGACAATTTTCTCATGGATTTTGCCTCTTTATTGTATGGGCTAGTCTGAGCACGGGAGTTATCTTTGAGCTCCATTGGAGCTTTACATCCTCAGAACAAGCGGGGGAATAACATGATAAAAACGCTCTGAAGGCTTCTGATAAATTTGATACAAGTATGGCTTTTATTATGTAGGGCGGGTAAAAAAAACCCCTCCCTGACGGGAGGGTAAGTTTCTATACGAAGAGCCAGAAATACTCACATATTCATTTGACTCAAAGCCGTGGCGACCTGACACGCCACCAGCTTGTGCGAATGTAAACCAGTCACCCGGTTGCCCATACATCCACCTTTGTAGTTTGACCTTAGTAAAAGCACTAATCGTCCCATTTTTACAATGAATACAAAGATGGGATGCCCCAATAAAAGCGAGGCTCTGTAATCATAGGGCTTAAGGTTCCAACAATCTTGGGGTTCGCTTTATGTGCCGAAGTGTATCCGCAAGGTGGGACACCTGCCGTAAGCTACCCCTTAATTGTCGGTCGCACTATCGAAAATACGAGTTAAGCTGCTGCTTGGCCACAAACAAAAACGGCACCCGAAGGTGCCGCTAATTCCAATCAAGCTTATACTCTACAGTGATTCAATAAAACTCAGTAAATTACTGCGCGCATTGTTGGACAGTCCATCGTAGGCTTGCTTTGCCGCGAGCGCTTCACCACCGTGCCAACGAATCGCCTCGTCGATAGTGCGAGCACGGCCGTCGTGCAAAAAGTTTGCGTCGGGAACACACGTCTCATAACCGTCTAGGCCGAAACCGTCCCAGCCGATGCCACCCTCTACGCCACCGGTTACACAGGCGGATAGCCCCACACCCCAGAGCGGAGCTGTGCGCCATTCACTACCGGTCGCCTCGCCTTCACCTAGGTTATCGGCCAATCCCGGGCCCATGTCATGCAACAACATATCGGTGTAGGGGCGAATGGTTTGGTCGCGTAACTCGGCCAGTGGATGGTACTCACTGGTTTGGTGAGTGGGGGTATGACAATCCGCGCAACCGATTTGATCAAAGGTTTGTTCGCCATCGAGTACGGCTGGTTCATTGTAGTTGCGCTGCGGACGCACCCCTAACAGTGAGACATACTTAACCAAATTGTCCAAATGTTCATCAGCAAGCTCACTGCCTGCTGGACCACAGTCGTTTTGCGCCGATCCACAATCGGGGTTGGGTAACAGGCTTGTCATTACTCCCATATCGGTATTAAACGCCGCGGCCACCTGATGCTTAACACTAACCGCTGCCGCCTTATAGCCGAATCGGCCCAGTCGCGTAACGCCAGTTTCAGGATCCGCGATACGGTTAGCACGCCCGGAAATGCCATCGCCGTCGGCATCGTTGGGGTCTTCCAGTGCCAGGATAGCCGACTCTGGAATCGCCTCTAACAAACCCAGACCATTTAAGTTGGGCGCCAAACGAGCTGAAAAAGTCTCTGGTGTGCCATTGCTAAAGGTGTAGTTGGGTGAACGCAAACCGCCCGATTCTGTCCAAGACTGAATGGCTACATCACCTTCACCACCCAGCCCACGTGGCTGTAAAACACGGCCGCGATCTGCTTCAGGGTTGCCATTGGCATCGCCAATTTTAAACACCCAACGATCCAAAGATTCACCGATCTCGGCCACCGAAGCACGGCCATTGCGCACGTGACAGTCGGAACAGCGCTCGTTAATATAATTGGGGCCGGCTTTGCCAACGGCGACACTGTTTACACCATTTTCCGCACTTTCATCGTGTACACCATCAACAAACGACGAGTGGTGGATATGACGCCCCAACACAAATGGCTGACCATTGTCATAGCCTAAGTTAGTCGCCATCTGCTGAAAGTGACCATCGGGCTCTGCCGTCATTTGCACGTGCAAGGTGGTATCACCACCCATACGTGCCCGCTCAGGCACAGGGATAGTGTCACGTTGTAAATAATTGCCGCTGACAAACTCTACCTTATCGGTAACATCCCAAGGCACTATGCCCTCACCCACAATATACAGATACGTCGTGCCGTAATAATTGGCACGTCCGCGCGGCACACCCACATCGAGGAACTGGCTGATTTCAAACTCGAGTTTATCCCCCATTTGGATGGGCCGACCTTCACGGCAGTTCCAGTTTTCCTCTTTCCAGTAGTTCACATTATCACTGGTATTCATTACGCCATTGCCGCAATACTGAGCGAGGGTATGCAGCCCCTCATACCACCAGCGATTTTCAGCCTCGGTATCGGACAATTTAAATTCAGTGCGAACATTCATCCGTATGCTGTCGCCACCCTTGGCCACGTAATCGATAATTTCTATCGCTGCGGTACGATCTTCCCAGTAAAACGACAGGTAATGATCGTAGGCCTGAAAGTGGTTTTCTTTGGCGTGACGATCGCGAGCCCGATCGGAAAAACGAGTGATCAGGGCATCACCTCGATCAAAACTGATCACCGGCTCCAACGCAGTATTATTATCAAACAAAGGCGTTATTTGCGCACCGGGCGGCAAGGTAACGGGGCAACCGTTGGCGTCGACACTGACGCCCGCCGCAGTGTTGGGGCATTGGTCATTGGCATCAACAACGCCATCGTTATCACTATCGCCCGGTGTTGGATCTGGATCAGGGCCCGGATCTGGATTTGAACCGGCTCCCACAGTGTAGCTTTCCCACGGTGAGTCGACAGCTCCGCCCAAGTTGGCATCCCAATAGGTAAAACTGTAATCCACTACATCGCCACTACTTAAACCGCTCGCGTTATAGGTATTGCGACCGCTGCCTTGCACCATAGCGACATTAATTTGACCGCCACCGTTAACACGGTAGTGCAAATCCGCCCAGTCAGCCATGTTGAGATAAAATTCTAGGCTGCCCTCCGTCGGCTCGTTGACACCGGAATTACCATCAGTGTTCGTTATAGCGCAGCCATCGGCGTCGACCTGGGCTCCCGTAGCGGTAGCCGGGCACTGATCGATATTATCGGTAACGCCATCGCCGTCACTATCGACTACCACTTTTTCCAGATTAATCCAATTTAAGTTTAAGCCCGCCGCATCGATATTAATACGTACATTGGCATTGCCTGCGGCCACCTCTATATTACCCAGCACCAGACTTTGCCAGTTCTGCCAGCCACCGGTACTGCTCACCGAACTGCTGGATGTGTAGGCGCCATTGATGCCAACACTAAGCGCTCCACCATCATTTAACGCCGCTACGCGCGCCGTCACCTGATAGGTACCCGCCGCCAAATCTGTACTGTATTCAAGCCACTCACCGCTCTCGGTCCAACCTACGTTGTAGCCGCCATCGGTGTCAGTGGCCACCTCGATATCAACATCATCATTGCGATATTCGCTGCCGTTATTGCCGGCGCTACTGTCTAAAAAGTTGATGTAGTCTTCGGCTTGAATTTTCACGCTGTCGGCACTGCAACCGGTGGCGTTAACACTGGCACCTGCCTGCGTATTAGGGCAGGCATCGTCGCCATCCAACACACCATCATTGTCGGTGTCGGTCGCAGATACTTGGGCGCAGCCCGAACTATCAACCGCAATGCCGGCCGGTGTTCCGGGGCAAGCATCGTTCTGGTTGGCAACGCCATCAGCGTCGTCATCGGCGGCACTGCCACCGCCTTGCCAAATAATGTCATCAATGGCTATCGAAAAGTTGGCACTGGGCATAGTGTCGCCGCTGAGCACCACAAAGGGATAAGCGAGAGATTGCAACGCCACCAATGCGCCGCGTAAATCGCTCACCGGTACAGTTGCCGTACCCCACTCGCCGTTACGCACTAAACCATACTGATTCACACCAGCGGGGAAGTCGATATAGTGCTCATTGGTATAGGTGTCTGTCACACCAATTCTAAAGGACACATCAGCGGGCGCCTTAATACGAAACGTTACTGTGCCGTCGGCAAAGTTACTCATATTCAAAGGCTGACGCGATTGAATGCCACCGCCAAACCACTGACCAGGCGCAGTGTAATCCCAACTAATCACATTATCGCCTTCATCTGCCGGCTCAGTGCCGCCGGTAAGGGAGCCAGTACTCCAAATATATATATCGGAACTGACACCCGGCTCAAGCTTGTTGTCGGTTGCGGTGTTATCGGTAAACACACCAAAAGTGCCCACTTCAGCCTGGGTGGTATCGCCCAGCGTCACCTCTCCCATGCCGTCGTATTCGTAGACACGTACATAGTCGACGTACATTTTTGCTGGCAGTGGTGCGGTTACCTCGCTATTTTGCTGGGCATCGGTGAAGTTGCCACCTACAGCCATATTCATCAGCAAATAGAAAGGAGCCCGGAATTCGTCGGATTCATCGGTAATGGGCACTGGGTTATCGTACATATCGTATTCAACACCGTTATCAACCACCGCAAAACGCAACGATTGATCGGTCCAGTAAAGCCGATACGTGATAAAACGATCGTTCATCGGGGTTTGCGAGACATAGGCGTTATCTGTTTGCCAGGCCGACATGGCCGCACAAGTCGGATTGCCTTCTACGCAGGCATCGTCGGAGTAAAAAATGGCATTGCCACCGACAAAGCTATTTGGGGTCGCACCGGCGTGGAAATGGTCGATCTCGGTTTGGCGATGGCCCATTTCCATCATGTCGATTTCGCCCTTGGCGGGCCAGCTGGCGGTGGTGGTGCCCAGCAGCCAAAAAGCGGGCCACAGGCCTGTCTCTAAATTGGGCACCCGAATGCGAGTCTCGATCATACCGTACTGAATGGCGACCGCATTCTGGCTGTCGAGCTTGCCCGAGGTAAAGGCACTGCCCTCGACGTTCTCGGCGCGCGCTTCAAATACCAAAGCAGAATTGCCGGGCTCACCCGGAACCGCTTCAATAGAAACGTTATCAGCCTGATAATATTCCAGTTCTTGATTGCCCCAGCCGCACAAATTGGGGCCTAATTGACAGCCGTTACCTTCAACGACGTTCCAGTGATTGGTATTGATATTGTCAAAATTGTCTTCCCACAACAATTGACCAACTTGTTGCGCGTGGGATGTACTCACAGCCAAAGCCGTGGTGAGTGCGGCTGCGCCGACCATTAAAGGGCGGCAAACCGAATATCGGTTGCGTTTATTCATAGCGCTACTCCAGGGTTTGATTATTGTTAAAGTCCCATGGTATTTAATTTTTGTTGTGCTTTCTGAGCCTTGTCATACAAATGCGGCTCAATGTCCTTGAGCACAATACGCGGCTTAATACTAACCGGCTCATTACAACGCTCGGGTTAACATCTTGCCAACTTGATTCAAAGCAAGCACTACCGAGCGCACATTTTTCACGCACAGCTGCCTTGAATGATAAAAGTAGTGTTAAGAGGCCTTTTCGTCGTCCCGCTTTACTCACAATTTCCAACAGTTACACCGTTAAAACTGGGACTTCGCAGCGCCTTGGCTGGCGGGGGCTACAGCAAGGGTATCAGTTTGTAAAACTACCATTTTGTAGAAACGTCCCGCTTTCAATTCCACGGCACGTAATGAAATATTTAAATGGTGGTGATTTTTGCGCCAGAAAAATTATTCTAGTGGCGCCTGCTTTATTTAAATTCTATTGATCAGGCCGAGACAAGAGAACAGTTCACTAATGACTGAGTCAAACGTTTTAGTTCGCCACTAAATACTCTGAAACGATTCACTCAAGAGAAATCCACAAAAATATTTGCGGTTAGCCTACCGGTCAACGGACAATGGTTAATATCTGTCGCGGTATTTATAAGCCCTGAATGAAGAAGGTTACCCGGATACACCATCAATCGGTTAACCCTGTATTCAACTGAGGCGGTCATTTCAAATCGGTCATTCGAGCCGGCAATATATTCGTGGGCAGGCTCGGACTGTTTAAGCTCACCTCTTACCGACTCAATAAAGACAGATCTGTTGTCAGGCTTTACCCGTTCCACTCCACTCGCTTTGTGCCGAAAAAATCCTGTGCCGCCAAAGTCGCCATCTCCCAGATAATGCATAACCGCGAAATAGCGGGAAACATCAGAATCAAAATGAGGTAAGCGTTGCAAGGTCGACAACTCCGACGGCCTTTTAGTCACTAGAGAAAAGAATTGTTGATAACAGCGCCCCTGAGCGGTATCAGGCAGTGAGTAGACCGACTGTATTAAAGGTTGCAGAACACTTAATACCGCACTGCCATAACTGGAAGGAAGAACCGCTCTGCACCCCGGATACCCGCCCTGTGCCGGAGTAAACCGCGCATAGTCCTGTGCCACAACCCGAAGGCCATGAAGCGAATCGCCAAAGTCATCAATAACAATAACAGGGGTCTTGCTCTGGCCAACCAGTAGAATATTTTCTACCAGCGGCTGTTTTATTTTTATCATATCCTATCAATCATTGCGCTGAATTGTGCGCGTTTTTCGACTGGCAGTAGTGATCGATAAACTGCTGATGCGTGGGCAACTTGGAAACCATAGTCGACTTTGACTGCCTGATACTAGCCAAAAAATCATTGAGTTCTTGGTCACTCATTACATCGGCAAAGCCGTGATACGATTTTGGCTCTACCCCCTGCCCCATCATTACCTGAATCCAAGATTCCTCACCAAACAGTTCATTGTTAACCTTAAATACTTTGGCCGAATCTGAAAACAAATCAATTTTTTGTTGCAGCGTGTCGGGAATTTGCATGTTCTTACAATAGCGCCAAAACTCAGTATCAGTTCGATTAGTCACTTTATAATGCAAAATAATAAAATCTCGAATTCTTTCCACATCGATTTTTGTCTGCCGGTTAAATTCGTCCACATCACTGGCATTAATGCCCATTGACGGAAATAACTGTATAAAACGTACCAGTGATTTTTGCACAAGATGTATGCTAGTGGACTCTAAAGGCTCTAAAAAGCCACTGGCCAGCCCTAGCGCCAGACAGTTTTTATGCCAATGCTTGCGACGAGTTCCGGTGCGAAACTTTATTTTTTTAGGTTGTGTTAAAGGCTCGCCTTCTAAGTTTGCCATTAGCACTTCTTGAGCTTGCTCATCGCTCCAAAATCGACTGGAATAAACCATGCCATTACCTACACGGCTTTGCAGTGGTATTCGCCACTGCCAACCCGCATCGTGGGCGATAGAGCGCGTATAGGGCAATGGATCCGACACCTTCGGCGTCTGCACGGCCAGCGCGCTGTCACAAGGCAACCAGTGAGACCAATCTTCAAAACCTGCATGCAGTGACTGTTCGATCAGCAACGCTCGAAAACCGGTGCAATCAATAAAAAAATCGCCGTCAATCACTTTGCCAGACTGTAAGGTCAGCGATTGTATATTACCGCTACTTTCATCCAAATTAACTTTTTCAATTTTTCCTTCTTGACGCTTAGCACCTAGCTTCTCGCTGAATTCGCGCAAATACTTAGCGTATAGGCCAGCGTCCATATGATAGGCATAATTCATTCTGGCGTTAGGGGCAATCGCAAACTTACCTTCATAGGCCGCTAACAGCTCGGCGCAGTAATCGGCGTAAGGGTAGTCGATACCGCGCGCTTTACCAGCCAACCAGAAATGCACAAAACTGCAAGCCCAACAATCTTTACCCGCATAGCCGAACGAGTGAATATACTTGTGGCCTTTTTCGCGCCAATTTTCAAAACTGATGCCCAACTTAAACGTACCGTTAACAGTTGCCATAAATTCTCGCTCGTCAATATCGAGAATATTATGAAATGTGGTCAACGGTGGAATGGTGGCTTCACCCACGCCGACGGTGGGGATATCGTCTGATTCAACCAAGACGACCTCATTTTTTTTGCCCAGCGTTTTCGCCATAACAGCGGCGGCCATCCAACCTGCGGTGCCGCCTCCGGCAATCACAACTTTTTTGATGGGGTTCATGGGTCACCTCTCAATAATTTTAAAATTTATTGTTTTAATTTTTGTGCGAAATTCATCCACGCTAAGCGCGCTGCTGGTTCATTATCGGGATCTAACATGCCTTGCAGCGCCTTGGGTATATTGTCAGTGGCCATAGCATTGTCAGAAAACACATAGTGCTCAAACATGGCTTTCCAACTGGCTTTTTCACGCGTATTCATACCACGCAAAGCCAGTATGGCGTGCTCCAATGCCAGATCGGGCACCCCCATATAATCGGCCGTTTGCTTCCACCAATAGTTAACCAGCATATTGATTGGCCCGCTGCTTTTAACTCTGTGCCACCACAACGGGGGAATATAAAGCGCATCACCCGGTTGCAATCGCGCCACCACACTGTGCTCAAGTGCGGTGGAGAATTTGGGAAATTTTTCGAGATCGGGCGCGTCAAAATTAACCATACTAATTGCCCGCCCCGAAGGCGTTCGATCCACTGGCCCTATGTATAGGTTAGTGACCTGCTCGGGAGGAAACAGTGTGAACTCCCGCTTACCAGAAACACAGCACGCAATGTTCATAGGGCTGTCAAAGTGGGCGGCAATGTCGGTTTCACCACCAATCCAAAAATTGGCCAAAGGCTGTGCGCCGGACATGACAATATCGTTTTTCTCGCGAAAACCGGGCAGCCATTTATCTATCCGAGTGGATCCAATATAACGCCCCTCAACGGCCTCTTGCAGGCTGTTCAGAACCTCATTTAAATGGGCACTGGCCCGATCGAATGTAAAGCCACTAAAATCGTCTAAATAGCCTATTCTGCCACCCGTCACACCGGCTTTGATTTGGTAAAAGGTAACGGGCAAATCGGACGAATATTGTTTTAAATATTGGATGAGACTGGCATCGGAAACCGTCGCCTCAGCCACGGCGGGCCAATGACTTACAAACCCTTTTAACACGACCGGGACGCTTAGGCCCGGCAGTTCCTCGGGCACTGTGCCCGGTTCTGTGTAGGGATGGTTTGCAACGGTGCTCATGGCGGTTTTTTAACCTTTAGCCTACAGCAGCCGTTTTTAGCGCGACCTTGCGCTCCATTAAGCTGCGCACTTTGTTAACCGAGGCGATGGCCATATAAATTGGCTCTAAATAGTAGCGCCGATGCAATTCAATTAACTTCTCATCGGGCAATTCGCGCAGACTTTTTTCGTTGATGGTGTAAAATCCCAGCAGCTGACCTTTGGTGCCATCATCCAAAGTAATATCCATGGTCACCTGCTCCAGCAAATTAAGTTCTTGCAGAGCTTTAAGAAATATTTCGTTATCCTGATGCCATACATGCAGTGTTTCCAGCATGCCTGAAATTCTGTCTAAATAGGGTGTAGCGGTACCCAGCTCATCAAATAATCGCTGTCCCACTTTTTCATTCACTTTGGGATGATCAAGATCAACGTTGATAAAACGATTGGGACCATCGCTTTGTTCATCTTTTTTCCTTCCGATGGAGAAAGGGCCGCGCTGAACCATTAAAGGAATGTATCCCGCGCCCCACCGTCCGTTATCGAGAAATATATTATCACCCTGCTCAAAGCCTAACAGCGTTACGGCCATAAACTGACCGGTTTGGCTGTCTTTTTGAAACAAGATGGGATAGTGCGCTTGTGCGTTGCGAAACTCGGCGGCAAAGGTTTGCGCCCACATGACGCCATCGCCAAGTTCAGTTGAATATTGATTGCTAACGTGTAAGTTGCGGTGTTCATCACTGTTGAGCATTACGGTTTTTGTCACATGACCACCTATTATTTTTTATTGCTATTGGTACGGTTGTTACCGCTTCGTTAATAAGCCAGAGAGCAAAAAGCCGGCCCAATAACTGCCGGCCTCTGGTACCAGCACTGGCCAAGACCTCACCAGTGCTGGTACTACACTCTACCCTAACTTTAACTTAGAAAGTATAGCGGGCCCCTAAGTTATAGCGAGCGTAACCTTGATAGTAACCCAACACTTGCTCGTAAGAGCGACCATAGTTGCGGCCACTTTCTTCGGTGACATTTATGCCTTCGACAAACACCGAAAGATTCTCGGTCACATCGTAACTGACATTAATATCGACCTGGCTGTACTCATCGACATAAATCGGGTTGTTGCCCGTACCCGATGCGCCCGAGGCCAAGAAAGCATCGCGCCAGTTATAGGCAATACGCGCCTGGAAGCCATGTTTTTCATAGAAGGCAACCAAGTTGGCGGTATCACTCACCCCCGGCAATGAGAACTGAGGATCACGCAGCAGCATGTCATCAAAGTTGGTGTCAACATCCACTAAGGTGTAGTTCGCCATAAAACCAAAGCCACTTTCACCGAAGGTGTGCTGAACCGCAAACTCCAAGCCATCCACGTTTACAACCTGATCCGAATTCGCCACCTCGGTGACTTCGACGGGCGTATTAGGATCTTCGCCTGGGATGCCGACGATCACTATATTGCCGCTGCCATCGATATAGGCTGTGTCTGGATCGGCATAGTTATCGTAAATATACTGGCGAATATCGACCACCGCATTGGGCGACAAGCCCGAATCAACGGCAGCCTGGAAGCGCTCACCCATGGCTGGGTGCGGTGTATTGTTCAGCGGGCCATCCTCAAAGACAACCTGCGTGCCAATAAAGTTTTCCACCTCTTTTTCAAAGTAGCCGACCGATACATAACTTGCGTCGGCAAAATACCATTCCGCCGAGATGTCGAAGTTATCCGCCTTATAGGGCTCTAAACCTGGAGAGCCTCTATCGGCTGTAGCACCGTTAATACGAAGACCTTCAGAGTATGAGGTGCCGCCGCGCAGATCCAGCCAATCGGGGCGCGCGATACTTTGCCCATACGAGGCGCGCAACACCACATCATCTACCACTTCTAAGCTAGCATCGATCGAGGGAAGCACAAAGTCGTATTCGCCACTGTCTGTCACTGCAACCGCATCCCCCACCGGACGCATCGTAAACTCGTTGGCGGATACCCAGGAAACCGGACCATACGCCTGCGCCGACGCAGGGGTTTCTACCTCGGTAGACTCATAACGCACACCGGCCAACAAGTTAAATGGCATAGCGGCTATATTCGTCTGCCAAGCAACCGACACATACGCACTGTCGGAACTTTCGCTAATGTCATTAAATTGGTCAGGAGCTTGCGCACAGTACCAAGTAGAACCATCGGGACAGTCAGCAGGCCCTTCGCCATCATCAAGGTTAGCGGCAGCAAAGTTGCGTACATCCTCAAAACTAAAGGAGTAGTACTGATCCAGCGGTATGGCATTGCTACCACCCAGAAATGCAATCTGCTCTTGTGTGGTTTCACCATAGGAGCCATCAAAACGATCCAAAATGGTTTCAGGAGTAAACCATTGCTCGTCTAGCATGCCCGGCTCACCTAAGCCGCCCCAGGCTTCACGCTGTACGTTACTGAAGGAAGAGCGGTAATCGCTCTCAGTACGCGCCACACCGAATTGTAATTTTAACTCATCTGTAAAGGCGTACTCACCGTCGAACTGAATTTGATCAATGTCTTGCTTCATACGGCTGTTACGGAAGTAACTGCCCGATACTTGCATATCTTGCACGCGCAGGTCACTGCCACCGGCACCGTCTAAAACATCCAAAATCAACACGGGCATGTCACCGGCGACATTAATGGTAGTGCGGTCACGCACATAGGCGGATACCGCCACGCCGACACTATTGCCGTATTCGTTATCGGGCGAGGCCTCTGCGCTTGAGCTGTGCGCATCTAACGATAGCTTCAGCTTATCGCTGACCTGCCACTCCAGATTTAAACCAACGGAGTTATTTTCATATTTTGCCGCCTGACGCCCCACACCCATCGGCAGGTCACCTGCGGTCATATCCTCTGAGTACAAAATTGGGGTTTGCACGGCTGGCGAGTCATAATCGGTAAAAATCGTGCTTTGTCCGCCGAAGTTAAACCAGCCGCCCACATCGTTGTAGGTAGAGGCAATGGTGTTTTCGCTGTAGGTGTAATCGAGCGTAGCGGTCAGTGCATCGGTAGGCGCAAACTGTAAGGTCAGCTGGCCGTTGGTGCGCTCGCGCTCAAATTCGGTAAATACATAACCCATTTGCTGCGGGGTTGAATAAATATCGTCCGCCGAGGGCTGGTTTTGGTGATTGCCATTAAAATCGATACCACCCCATTCCCAATCGACCGTTTCCTGACCGCCCCAATCCTGCACAACAGACCCTTGGAATGAGCGCCAGCCGGTACCCACTTGAGCAGCAGCGGAGCCACCTTTACGTTCTTGATAACTACCGGTTACCGCAACACCTATTTTGCCATCGGCAAAGGTATTGCTGTAAATACCGGAGATCTCAGGGGTTAATGAGGAGTCCTGCGACGACTCATCGTAAACACCTTTAACACCAAAGGATGCGACCGCATCCGACTCCAGCGGTTTGGGCGTGACAATATTGATGGTGGCGCCCATACCGCCCGGAGGCGCATCGGCGCGAGTGGTTTTATACACCTCGACCGCGGACACCCCTTCGGAGGCGATGTTGGCAAAATCAAACGAACGCGACCCCGAGGCCACAGTTGACTCTAAGGTCGCACCAGGCATTTGGCGGCCATTGAGTAGAACCGTATTAAAGTCTGGCCCTAAACCGCGCACCGTAACTTTGGAACCTTCCCCATCACGGCGATTAATCGATACGCCGGAGATACGCTGCAAAGACTCAGCAAGGTTTGTATCTGGGAACTTACCAATATCTTCGGCGGAGATGGCATCGACCACACCGTTGGCATCGCGCTTTAAGTCCATCGAACGCTGTAGGCTGGCACGAATGCCAGTCACAATGACTTCTTCTAGAAGGCTCTCTTCTTCTTGGGCATAGGATGCGTTGCCAAATCCGGCGACTGCTGTCGATGCAATCGCGGTGGCAATAAGCTTGCGCTTAAATGTCTGCTTAAAATTCATGTAGCTGATCCTCGAACCATTATTGTTATCTCAAGGCCGTGGCTAACCGACCTTACCGAGGTTAATACTGCCCTTTAGCATTTAACGCTTCGTCCCACTTTGGCTGTGAGCGATAACATGGCGAGTCTCACTTTCCCCCCAGTAAAGCGGGAAAATATTTCTGTTTATATTCAAACACTTACAATAAAAACCCCAGATCACCCAAAGCCTTTAAATACAAAAAATGTAAAGTTTAAAAGCCACCCCCTTATTTCAATTCGTGCATTTATTGGCCCCCAAAGCTCTGGTAGCGCAATCATCCCACCTTGCAGCGACGCCTGTTTATTGAACTTCCCACGGCCTTAAACGATCACAGTAGATAGAGAAAAAATATAGTTGGTAACGGATATATACGGATTAATTACCAAGCTGGCGACTCATTCATTACAGGTTCAGGTTGACTTGCTACACTGATCCCCAGATAACACGAACTCCGCAGAGCGGGAGACGACCATGAAACTACTGCAATACATATTACTGAGCCTGAGCCTGATGAGCGCAACAAGTACGGCACTGGCACAAGACAGCCACTTTTCCGAGGAAAAGCGGCAACAGCTGCTCGCCCCGGTTGCACTCTACCCCGATACGGTTCTAACCCACCTATTGATTGCCGCCACCTACCCACTAGAAGTGGTGCAAGCTGATCGCTGGAGCAAAGCTCACAGCGATCTTGCAGGGCAAGAGGCGGTCGCCGCCGCGGCCGATAAGCCCTGGGACCCCAGCGTCAAAGCACTGTTGGCCTTTCCTGACTTACTCTCACGCATGAGTGAGGACTTACTATGGACTCAAGAATTGGGAGATGCGTTTCTAGCCAGCGAGTCGGATACTCTCGACTCTATCCAGGCCCTGCGCCAAATGGCGATGGACAATGGCACCTTAGAAGACATGGAACATCAGGAAGTGGTACGTGAGGATAAGCTGATCATTATCCAACCGGTACGCCGTGAGGTAGTCTATATTCCCTACTACGACTCGCGCCATATATACGGCACTTGGTCGTGGGCCAGCAGCCCGCCGGTTTACTGGTCACACCCTGCTCGGTACCACAGTGGTTTTCATTGGGGCGTACACGCCTCGGTCAGTGATTGGTTCTACTTTGGTGGCTTCCATTGGGGCCAGCGCTCGGTCGTCATCAGCTACGATCGGCCTTACTATTACAGCCGTCATCGCCTTTATGGCTACCAAACGCGCAATACGGTTCGCTGGCAGCATGACCCGTATCACCGTCGCGGCGCACGCTATCAGCACGACAATATTCGCCACCACTACAGCAACCGGGGCCGTCCTGAAGTCAACCAGCAATTGCAGCACCATAGCAGCCGTTTACACGCCATTTACGGGCGCGGTAAAGACCGCTCGACTATCACCCGGAACACAACACGAAACGCTTCGCCACCAGTGCAGCGCAGCGACCGGGCCAGCCGAATTGGCAGCACTCAAAACCAGCGTACCGGTACCGTATCCACCAGCCCTTCACACAACAGCAGGGCGGTGCGCCGCGACACCTCATCCAATGCGCAGGCCACCAGCCGTACACGCACTGAAAGCCGCCAACAAAGTACTCGTCGCGAAACCCTGCAACGGACGAGCAACAATCGCCCAACCAGCCGCAGCACTACGCGTCAATCACCTTCACGCAACGATGGCGATCGCGGCGGCCGCTTGCGTTAACTCTTATTGCGGCCGCTATACTTGGTAGCGACCTATGGCGGCACGGTTTTCCGCGACTGTACCGCGCAGCGCTGCCGCGCGGCTCACCAGCTCCTCTGATACATTCGCCAGCTCACGTCCCTCGGAGTTAATCGTATTGGTACTACCGCCAATTTGTTCCATTACATGGCGCTGCTCTTCCAGCGCTTGGGCAATCGACTGTGATACTTGATTGACTTGCCGCGACTCGCCGGCGATTACCGTGAGCTTATCGCCCACCGATAGCACTTCATTGCTGCTCAGCTCCAGCTCTTGCTGACTGCGCCCCAAGGAAGACAAGGTTTGCGCCACACTGTCGTTAAGGTGCTGAATTAAATCGCCTATTTCCGCCGCTGAGGTTTTGGATCGAGCAGCCAGTGTGCGAACTTCATCAGCCACGACAGCAAAACCACGCCCCGATTCGCCAGCCCGAGCCGCCTCAATGGCAGCATTCAGTGCCAGCAAATTAGTCTGTTCAGAAATGGCTGTAATACTGTCGGCAATCGAGCTAACGGCTAAGGTATCTTCATGCACACGACTCATGGAGCTGGCTACATTGGCCATCTCACTTTCCAGACCACGAATCGCGCTAACGATGCTGGTCATACTTTCGCTCGCGGCCGACACCTCCCCCTCAAGCTGCGCGGTTAAGTTGGCCGAATGATTGCTGTTTTGCTCGACCGAACCAATACTGCCCAGCATATCTTTTGTTGCCTGTGCGATTTGTGAGGACTGGTCATACTGCACCGCGGTAAGCCGGCCAATATTAGAGCTAATATCATCCAGCGCATGGCTTAATGACTCGATATGATCGGCCCGCTGACGGAACCCAATAAATGTCTCCTGTAAACTGCCTATCAAGGTATTAATAGCCTTACCTGAATCGGTTGTTTCATAGCGACTTCGAGCCAATAAGTTGCGACTGGATGCAACCTCCTCAACCACATCGACAACAACCTGATCGACTTGTGTACGGCGCCGAAGCATCTCGGATAGCACCACCAACGCAGCGGCTTCAAAGCCTGCGAATACAGCATGTAAGAAGGTAATACTCCAGGAACACTCAACAGCGAAAGCCAGCAATGGCATATCACCTAAATGAACTCCACTTAACTGCAAAGCTGTAAAACTTAAATGGTGTACTGCAACCGTCAACAATGCCGCCACAATAGGCTTCCAATCTTCATACACCAGAAAAACCGCCATCATCGCAAAAATATGAAAGTGCATTTCCAACATGCCCAACTGGGACTGAATCAATAGCCCAGAAAAACTCATCATTAAAATGGCGAAAGCAACAGAAGCCAACCAGTGGCCCCGCAAGGTTACAAAGCAGAGAATCGCTATAGTCGCCAACACTAACGAGCCAATAATGCTAAATAGAAACAGCCCCGCCCCCATTGCACCTGACAACCACAATATGGGGACTTGTACCAACAACATTATTAACACAGCTTTATCTTTGCGAATTTGGACATTAGCTGCAGTCTTCATATGGACCTCGGATTTATACTTGATAGTGATTGGACGTCTAGTTGAGAGATAAGGCGATCATGGAGAGCTGGCCAGCTAAGATTCGCGCTTGAAAAAAAATCCACGATAATTCCCTGTCGATTCAGCAAATAAACATTTCCACGATGATTGGCAATATCAGGGGCTCTATCACCCAGTTCAAAACGTAGGCGGCTTAATTGTTTATCAGCAAGTTGCACCGACTCAATACCAAGGGAATCGACAAAACGGCGACGACGCTCCACCGTATCGTGCGTGGCGTCTAACGTTACAAATAGTATTTGTAACAGCTGCGGGTCTCGATGACGGGCAACTGTCGCCAGCTCCGCCAACGTAGCGGGGCAAATCGAATCACAGGACAGATAGCCGAGAAAAAGTAGTGTGAATGGAGCTTGACTCGAAGCTAGCGAACTTCGATCGCCGTCAATATTAATCCAGGAAAAAGGTGTTATCGTTAACACAGGCTTAATTGCCCAGAGAGAAGCCAACCATAAACACAACGGCAGCCCAATGACGGTCAGCGCCAATACGCTAACTTTGACAAACAAACGGTAAGGCAAAGCCACCGCGAACAACCTCTCTATGCTGCACGGCAACCTTTCAGTTTAAGATCGCCCCACAATAGAACCAACATAGCGTACCAAAGCACAAATAAAGCCTCGTTTGGCACACAATAATAAAAGAGCCTGACTATATTGCCCAATTATAGTGCATAACACAGTAATGCACACCACCTAGTCGAGGCTTGTCACCTCATCTGCGCAGGATAATTTCACTTAAGTCGTCGCTAATGCTTAAATATCGCTATAGAAACGAACCGGCCAGTATCGTCGCCCTATCCAAGCGCTTATACCTGCACTAAAACGGCCGTGAATGACACTGTCAGTAGGATAATTAGGAGCAACCTCAGCCCCATAAAGTTACTGATAAGCCGCCAATCAGAGACCCCCTATGAAGCGCAATGCAGACACAAGGATAGATCAAGCCTCTGCCTCCACTCTGGGAGAGAGGGCAGATGTGTACTCATACCCTCAATTTCGCCCCTGTTCGAAATGGGTTGGCATTAGCCCGAAAGAAGGTATCAAGCTCTATACGCCGAGTAGCGCAAATAGTTCACTGACAAGAAATAACATAACCCAAGAACAGATAGCATGCCCCTCTAAAAGGTCTAGTTGCGGAAGGCGGCGTGGCTCGTTAGTCAGTATTGAGGTCTTGCGCCCATTGAACCACAAGCGCATCGGTGCTGAGCTCACCATCCACTACCAGTTCTTTGATACGCTATTCGGTGAAATGATGGCGGCCAGCACACATAGAGGGGTTTGCTTTGCTCAGTACTTTGCCAAACGCTCCACGGCGCTGACAGCTCTAAACGCTTTTTTTCCACAAGCTACTGTTGTTGCTTCGTCCTCACAACACTTAGTAGCCTTACAACAATATCTTCAAAACCAATTACTGCCTGAGAGCAAAGTAAAGCTACATCTTATCGCTACACCTTTTCAACTTAATGTCTGGCAAGCTCTGCTTAAAATCCCCCTCGGTCAGTTAGCCACATATTCAGACATCGCAGAAATGATAGGTCAGCCAAAATCTGCTCGAGCTGTGGGCTCTGCCATCGGGAAAAATCCCCTCGCCTTAATAATTCCTTGTCATCGTGTAATAAAAGCCAACGGCGACCTAGGGCAATACCGTTGGGGAAAAGCTCGCAAAGCAGCTATTATAAACTGGGAGGCCACTCACTCTTCTGGCGCTTGACGCGGGGAGCCTTGCTGGTCTTCTGCCCCATGACTTCCCTGCGTGGCGTGATCAATGGTGAATTTAGCCGATGTAGCCTCGCCTTGTTTATTTTCACCAAAATAAAGTGTTTGATGCGGAAACGGAATCTCAATATTGCGCTTATCAAACGCATATTTCATACGGCGGTTAAATTCTCGGCCAACCTCCCATTGATGTATGGGTTTAGTTTTAATACGTGCCTTAATCATAACCGCACTGTCGGCAAAGGCATTGACCCCCAGAATTTCCAGCGGCTCCAGAATGAATTGACTATAGTAATCATCAGCTATCAACTCTGAACTGATGTCATTTAACACCGCGCAAACTTCATCTGTATTTTCACGGTAGGCCACGCCGATATCAAACAAGTAATAGCTAAAGATTTTAGTGAAATTTTTCACCACTGTAATTTCACTGCAGGGAACGGTGTACACACAGCCATCCAGGTCTCGCAATTGAATTTTTCGCAACGTGATTTTCTCTACAATGCCGGTTCGCTCACCCACAGTAATCACATCGCCCACATTGACCAAATCTTCAAGAACGATAATAAAACCATTCAAAACATCCTTAATCAAGGCTTGAGCGGCAAAACCGACCGCAATACCAATCACACCCGCGCTGGCCAAAATAGGGGTGACATTAACCCCCATTTCCGAGATAAGGGTAATAGCGAACAATAAAATCATGACGCCGTAAATAATATTCCTAACAATAGGAATTAGGGTATTAATTCGAGCGCTGTCTTTAATGGCCAAACGATGAAAGTAGCTTTCAATGGCTGCCGATACCAACTCAAAAACAATTAGCAACACAACAAAGGCTAAAGAAAAATTGACCGCCTGAGCCAGCCATCCCGTTATTGTATCGGCCAAGACTAACTCGGCATCCCCTCCCCACCAAATTACAAATAGCGTTAACGCGCAAAGTAATACTACCACCACATGAATCATGGCACTCAACACACGGCGGTATAGCTTTAAGCGCTTTCGATTAAACCGCAACTTGTGATCGTTGCTGATAACTTTCTTATAGATTTTTTTACTACCCGCCGCCACTAACATTATAACCACACCGGTAATGATTAATACGATAGCCGTGGCAACGCCTTTAGCGGCCCAAGAGGCCGAGAAACCTAGTGCTTCTAACCAGCTGTTAATCTGCGCTTCCCAAGAGATGGCGATTTCATTGACATCGATAACCTGATCGAGATGTAGACTCAATGCCGGCTCGTTCGATTCAGAGCTTTCATTAGGCGAGCACGAATCGCCTTGGCATGCAGACGATGCGCTGCTACTTTGCGCCGAAGATTCAGATGTCGATAAAAGATCAAGTGCGGTTTGCGAGAAGCCAACATTAAAACAGCCCAGCAAAATAATGGCGATTAAATAGCGACAAATCGGCATAGAACAGCACCCTCATTTTTGGAAAGTCATTTTGTTTATACGAAGAAAAACGGCAGACCATAATAATTGGCCTGCCGTTTTGAGTTAACCTTTAGGCTCGGGAATTAATTCACGGGCCTCTTTACGGATTAACAATTTTCGCCGGAAACCTCTTCACAAGCATCTTCAGCAGAATCGCCAATAGAATCAGCTGCATCTTCTGCGGCATCACGAGTTGACTCGGCGGCCTGATCCAATTTTTGACCCACTTCCTCGGCAGCACCATCGTTGTTGTCACAAGCGGCTAAAGGCAGGGCGATTATCAGCATTAGGGCAAAGCGTTTCATTAAATCCATAAAATCCTCCAAGTCATTCAATTTATATAAGACACTTAACCTATTGCTCAAATCGTGCCAAAACTTGTTGGACCTACCAATAAAACCATAAGCCATTGAATATATTGATTTTTTTATTTTATCGAGAAGGTATGTGAGAAATTAATAATAAAAAACTCGCATTACTTCTGAGGCAGACAAGCATAATGGTGAAAACAGTTGAAAATATTACAGAGCCTTCAAATCTTGCAGGCTAACCGGTTTTAATAAGCTTGCTGATATTCCAGCTGCTTGCAATTCTTCACGGTCACGAGCCTCACCACTAAGCAGTATGATTTCAAGGTCTGGCTTAAAGGATGTGACTTTTTCAGCAACCTGAAACCCACTAATATCGGGAAGATTTAAATCGGTCAATAGCAAATCGACGTTATTGTCTTGGACGACTTGCACTGCTTGCTCTCCGCACTCTGCCGTTAAGACACGCCAACCAATCAACTCTAATAAGCTAGCAGTGGCCTTTAGGGCATCCCTATCATCATCCACAACAGCAATTGTACGAGTACCAACCACCTGCGCTGACAGTGATTGTGCAGGTAAAAATTTAGCTAGATTTTGATAAAGCTGCAACCGATCCACAGGTTTACTAATGTAACCGGTGAAACCAGACTTCAGGCACTTATCCATATCGCCTTTCATATGCGCTGCAGTTAAGGCGATCACCGGTTGCTGAAAGCCCTTCTCCCGCATTTTGGCAACCGCATTATGACCATCTAGGACTGGCATATGAATATCCATTAACACCAAGTCTATACGACCTACACTGGATTGAGCATCCAGCTCCATGGCTTTTACAGCCTCTTGTCCATTGCGAGCATAAATAACATCCGCCCCACACTGGCGGACAAAGTGTCCAATTAAACTTCGAATATCGGGTAAATCATCCACCACTAAGACACGTCCACTCAGCTTTGGAATATCTGAGCTCAGTGCTCTATGTTCGACACTCTCTAGAGAGAAATCACAAAGTTCATCGAAGTTCTCGGCATCAATCTCAATTGAAAAAGAGAATTCACTGCCCTCGCCAGGCTCACTACTCACGGCTATACTTCCGCCAAGTCGCTGTGTTAGCTGCTGACTAATCGCCAACCCCAAACCAGTTCCCGCCCTAGGCTCAGCGTAAGAGTTCTTTGCTTGTACAAACGGATGGAAAATATCTTTCGCGACATCTTCCTGAATACCTACACCAGTATCCTTCACCGCAAAGGATAACCAATTTCTCATGTCGTGCTGATAAGCTGATACTGTCAAAGACACTTGCCCGTAATCGGTAAATTTTATGGCATTGCCTAATAAATTCAACAAAATTTGACGCAGGCGGGTTGGATCAGTACGAACTTTTCGTGGTATCGGATTTGGACACTCAATATTAATATCCAAAGATTTATCAACGGCGGCGCCGTGCATTAAAAAATAAATATCGGTTAAAAAAGAAGATAAGAATACATCTTTGTATTCTAACTCAAGTTTTCCAGCTTCAATTTTTGACAAATCAAGAATATCATTCAACAAACCCAGCAAATGCTTGCCGTTTCTATGCACAACCTTCAAGTGTCCTAAAGATTCAGAATCGTACTGATTGTTCATTAACAGTTCAGTAAAGCCTAAAATTGCCGATAATGGGGTGCGAAGCTCATGGCTTAGATGAGCTAGAAATTCACTTTTAGAACGATTCTCAGCCTCAGCCTTCATTCGCTCAACACGCTCTTTTTCCATATCACGGCGAGACAGTGCATAACGGATAGAGCGAGCAAGTTGCTCAGAGGAAAGATTTTCTTTAACTAAATAATCAACGGCGCCAGCCTCAAGGGCTTTCATGTCAATTTCGCTTTGATGCATTCCAGTTAATAAAATAACTGGCCCGCTAAAGCCGCAATTATGAGCCTCAGCCAACAACTCAATACCGTCATTGGCACCAAGCTGGTAATCCATTAAACAAAGGTCATGACGATTAAGTGATAATATTCGCCTCCCTTCATCAAAGCTAGACGCCCATTCAATTCGATAATGACCAGAAGAGATATCTTCTAGTAAATCGCGAGTAAGTAGAAAATCATCCTCGTCGTCATCAACAATTAACAGGTCTATTTTATCCATGAACTTCTTGATTACTTTGTGTATGAATTAGGGGCAATTATGGCAACTCAACGAACTCTACCCAATAACGTCCCAATGTACGCATTAACTCAACCAACACATCAAAGGTAACAGGCTTAGTAATATACGATGCGGCCCCTTGATCATAACCACGCAACATATCCTCTTCAGCCTTAGAGGTAGTAAGAATCACAACAGGAATACGCTTTAACACGGGGTCCTTTTTGAGCTCAGCTAATGCCTCTCGACCATCCATTTTGGGCATATTTAAATCGAGCAGAATTAAACCGGGCAGTGGATGCGCTGTGCGATCGGCGTATTTATGATCACCGCGTAGGTACTCTAATAACTCCACTCCATTTTCAACAAAATGTAAATCATTTAAAACTCGACTTTCTACAAGGGCCTCAGATGCCAACAGGCGATCATCTTCGTCATCATCTGCCATCAAAATAATCAGTGGTTTCTTTTGGCTGTTCATTCTACGTCCTCCAGTGACTCTAAATTAACTTGCTTACTGGGCAAATCAAACTGAAATGTTGCGCCTTTACCGGGCGCGCTAATTGCCACTATAGTACCACCATGGCGCTCGATAATCTTACGACACAACGCAAGGCCTATTCCCGTTCCTTTATATTCATCTCTACCATGCAATCGTTGAAATAAGTTAAACACCTTATCGGCGTATTGCTCATCGAAACCGATACCATTATCCACGAATGTAAAACGCCACCACTGCCCAGTAAGCTGCTCATACTCATCGCCCAAATCAACCGCCTCACAAGTAACGGCAATGCTTGGGTTAACGCCTGAACGCCTAAATTTAATGCTATTACTTAATAAGTTCATCATTACTTGCCGTAACTGTGAAGCATCGGCATAAATCTCTGGAAGCTCACCCACCTCAACAACGGCACCAGAATCCTCAAGCGCAAACTCTAAATCTTCTAGAGCACCGGCCACTACTTCATTGAGATCAACCAGCTTAAAAGGTTCCTGCCGTGTGGTCACCCTTGAAAAACTAAGTAAGTCATCAATTAGCTGTGACATACGCTCTGAGGCAGCATGCATTCGTTCTACATAATCAGCGCCACGCTCATCTAGGGACTCTTTATATTTCTGCCTTAGTCGATCACCAAAGGCTCGAATTTTTCGCAGTGGCTCCTGCAAATCATGTGAAGCAATAAAAGCGAACTCTTCCAGCTCTCGGTTACTTCGCTGTAGTTCATCTGAATACTGCTCTAAAGCAAATGTACGATTAGCCACTTTTTCTTCTAATTCATTATTGGCTTTCTCAATCTCGTAATTCAATAACTGTATTTTCCGTGAGTGCCTATATACTGAGATGAAAATCCCTATCGCCAATAGCAAGCCTACAACATTAGTCGCCATTAAAACTGAAAATATTATTTTTCTGTCTTCTGTTGCCACAGTGCGATTATCATTTAAAAGCTCACGCTCTTCAGCTGCCATCTCACCAATTAAAGTATCGATCTCACGCATAAGTTCGATACCCACATCATTCTTTAATTCCTCAATTGCTTCACTTCTTTGCCCCAAATGAACCAAATGAACTTTTTCTTGCATTCGATCAATTTTTTTATTAATTAATATCTTTAATTTATCAAACCGTATTAGCTGCTCCGCAATTTCAGTATTTGAATTTGACAGCTCTTGTAGCAACCGATCAATATCTTCCATGGCTTTGTGATAGGGCGCCAAATATTGGCCATCAGCGGTTAGCAAATAACCCCGCTTTCCTGTTTCCGCACTGACCAGTGATGCTTTTAGATCTTGCACAAGCGCCAAAACCTGCAGCGTATTACTAATGCTTAGGTTGTTATCGTGCAACACACTAATTGATCGGTAGGCTGACCCCATGCTGGCAAGAAAAAACACCACCACTGAAATCAATACCCAACCCCATGTTCGCGTACTGTAATAATGTGAACTCATTACGTCGCTACTCATCAGGGCTAGACTTGGAATCTTTTAAATAACTTGACAGCACATCTAACGATTGACTGCAGCGTTTGCACTCGTTCACAATCGTATCAAATATAGCCATCGCCTTTTCTTTATCATTGATAGTTTCTAATGTTAATTTACCCAATTCCGCATTCACAGAAATATTATTCAATGGATTGCGAGCGTCGTGAATTAACTTCTTAACGTCTTCATTCATTTAAGCTGTCTCCTCTGAATAACTATTTAATCGGTTATACAGAGTTTTTAAGCTTACCCCGAGAACTTCCGCCGTTTTCTTTTTGTCGCCATCGTAGTGTTTAAGGGTGGATTCAATTAATTCCCGCTCAACATCTTCAACAGTTTTACCTACTGTTATACCCGGGCTGCTATTTTCAGCCTTAGAAAATGGTGACGTGAAATTTTCAGGAAGCACCAATAGATTTGTCGTAACATCCGCCATTATGTAAGCCCTATGAATGGCATGGCGAAGCTCACGAACATTACCTGGCCAATCATAGGTAGACAAACGCTCTAAAGATTTCTCATCTACACCGATATCCGATTCATATTCACGATTAAAGCCTTTGATAAAATGCTCTACCAATAATGGGATATCTTCTTTTCTTTCACGCAACGGAGGAATTGTAATGGGGAAAACTGCCAATCGATAATACATATCTTCGCGCAGACACTTTTCTTCAGCTAGTTGCGCTTCACTGCGATTTGTAGCGGAAACCACACGACAGTTAACATTAATAAGCTCCGTACCGCCGATACGAGTCAGCTTTTGAGTTTCCAGGACTCTAAGTAAATTGGGCTGTTGATCAATAGGCATTTCGGTAACTTCATCGAGAAATAGTGTTCCTCCATTTGAACGCTCAAAAACACCTTCTTTGCGTTGTATTGCACCGGTAAATGCTCCCTTTTCATGACCAAACAGCTCACTACCAATAAGCTCACTGGTTAAAGCACCGCAATTGGCCGCAACTAAGTCTCCTTTGACTTGGCTGGCTGAATGAATGGCCGAAGCCACCATCTCTTTACCAACACCACTCTCCCCCATCAACATGACGTTAGCTTTGGTTTTTGCCACACGTTCAATTTGCTGATAAAGATTTGTCATAGGTTTTGATTCACCGACTAAGCAACCAAAATGTAAGTCTTTATCAGAATTTAACTCAGCAATACTGCTAGTAGTGGTATCGAGAGCCGCCTTGAGTTGCTGAAGGTCAATAGGTTTTATCAGGTAGGATATATTGGGCCCTAACAAATCTTTAACTAACGACTTGACCGACGGATGCCCAGTAACCAATGTCACACTACAAGAGTTATGATCTTCAATAGATTCTAATAAATTGAGACCGCTACCATCGGGGAGTATCAAATCCAGAATTAGATGATCAAAACTTTGACGATTCAATATCTCTTTAGCGCTAGAGAACGATGTTGCACTGGCCACAATATGGCCAAGCATTTCTAACAACTCACGAGTCGTATTAACAAATGTTTGATCGTCATCAACTAACAGTATTTTCGCCACAACTAATATTCCCCAGTAAAATTTTTATAGCGCTCCTACTTAAACCGCTGCTTGGTTATTACATTGCGATTTATTGGGCGCACAATCAGACTTATTTGTTAGTCTAAACTAAGCATGATTTATGCACAAACGTTATATACATTCCATTTTATAACTAGGCGATAATAATATAATTAGAGAGCTAACGGTATTTTTCTAATTAAAGGAATAAGACCTTTTCTGTATATTCCTTTCGTTTTGACGCGTGCGAACAAGACACCAGATGAGAACCCAGCAACCATCAAACAAATCAATAACCGCCTAGGGCCAATTTTAATTCCTGCTTCCCTCATTTGCAGACCTAAATCCTTCTTAATCTCTTGAATTTTCGCTTGGCTTTTTTTGCTCTTTTTCACTTGTCGCACGTTGAACCCCTTCAATTAATGCCCTGATATTTTCGCGCGTATAGGGAAATGACATCCAGTGCTTAGATCGCTTTATATATAACTGCAACAAAACAAAGCATAAAGCTTGTAAAACCGTAAAACTTGCTATACCTATGACAGCACTATCAGAAACTGCATAAACATACATACCGGCTGTACTGCTCAAACCCAACCAAAAAAATAACAATATAGGAAGGCTTAACAGCCACGCCATAATCAATTTTGGCAGCGTAGTGATAAGTTGACGCGCCTCTAGCCCGGCTAGAGTAGCGCCCTCCTCCAGCAACGCAATTAATGTTTTACCAATGGCAACATAATCCTGCCCGGTAGGATCGACACTCTCGGTCGAATTCTGCCGGGCCGAGGATGACTTATCTAACTCATCAGTCATTAAGATTCTCTGCGCGGTACTAACAAGCGAGAAACCAACCAACCAGCAGCAAAGGCAACACCTACAGCCACTACAGGCCGTTCACGCAGAACATTCTCTGCACGCAGACCATAGTCTGTCGCTTTAGTTTTACCTTCGTCCAAAGCCTCTCTGGCTGTTGCTTTACCGGCTTCAGATAATGATCCGAAAGCTTCGTAAACACTGGTTGAGGCCTGTTTAATTTGATCAATTGCCTCAGCAACTTCTGCACTTTCTGACGAATTCGCTTTCTTAGTAGCTTGAGTAGCCATAACTTATCTCCTTAGTTTAAATATAAATTTCGCAGACGGTTACGGGCGACGGCGCCCAAAAATAATCGACAAAATAAACAGGACGAGAAATACAAAAAACAGTATTTGGGCAATACCTGTTGCCGCACCTGCAATACCACCGAAACCCAAAACAGCTGCGACTAACGCTATGACAAAAAACAATATTGCATAACCTAACATCTTAACCTCCTAAACATTGCTGTGTATCAAAGTACCTTCAATCTTCATGCCAATAAATATATTCTATATACATCAACGACTTACGAGGGTTTCATCATATGGAACTTTGCACATTCTGCAATTTTTATCACTCTTACAAGCTTTCAGACACTTCAATATCCGCGGGTAAATCTATTTACTTTTAACGACTCGCTCCCAACCACCTATTAGATTGAGCTGCGATGCCAGTATTCGACAGCACATTAACAACGGAATGGCCAATAGCATGCCTACCGCACCCCACAACCACCCCCAGAAGAACATCCATAAGACAACAAACAAAGGATTCACGTTAAAGCGCTTACCGAGAAAGGTAGGTGTTACAAATTGACACTCGATAAAATTCAATGCTAAAAAAGCACCAGGCACAATAAGTGCCTCTTGAATATTGTAAAACTCAATGTAGCCTACGCCCGTTAAAATGATGGTGATGACCATGGGGCCTATATAAGGTGCAAAGTTAAGCATAGCGGCCAACGCCCCCCACAATAAGGCGTCTCTAACGCCCAGTGCGTACATTGCTAAAGCCGTACATATTCCTAACAACATATTAATTAATGAGATCACTAACACATAACGAGAGACATCGGTTTTTGTAGTATTAAACACTTTTAGAGTGGCTTTTTTAGAAGCCATTGTCTTTTGAAATCGAACAACATTTCGCGCCAAGTCTTCACCGAACGCTAAAAAGAAGTATGTAATCACAACAATTGCCAGCAGCTGAATAAAGACCATTACTGTCGTTTCTGCCATCAGCGCAATTAGACTATCGACTGAGGCATTAACCGCGGTACCCACTGCCTGCTCTCCCGACCCCGACACACTTTCACGCAATGCCGATAAAGGCTTAGCCACTCCCCCTACCTCTGTCTTTAATCGGTGCAGTATATAAGGGACGGTTTGCAACCAACGGCTGGCGGGCTCCACCAGCAAATTCAATACATAAGCTATGCAATTTATTAATAAACCAATAATAAAAACTGACCCTATTGGTCTAGGTACCCGCAATATCTTTAATAACTTTACCAGCGGACTACAAAAAAGCGCCACAAAGCCCGCCACCAAAATCGGTACAAATAACGATTTAGCAAAATACAGTGTATACACCACAGCCATAACACCGAGAATGCATAATGCAAAACGACCGTTATCATTGCTCTCTTTATCTATCCAAATATTTTTCAACTGACTTGTCATTCGAATATCCGTGTATAGTTTGATCCGCCTATCCTGTCGATAACCGCTACCGACCCCAATAAGACCTTAGTGCTATTTTCATACCAACATCAGAACCCCACTTAACGCATATCTTCAGCTTTAATACGCAGGTCAGCCGCCGCTGGGTTATAGCTTTTACATTTTTCTTGCAATTAATACCCAAAAATCATCCATTTAGTTTATAGCGCCTAGTCTTATCAGCCTTTTTACTGCTCTTACCGCACCCTCATACAGTTGGCACGATTTCAGCTTATAGGCCACCGACTATGTTTTTAGCTATGAAGGAGATAAATCATGAATTATCTAACCAAACAAACAGTACTTTCGACTTCTATCGCAGCCTTAATGACCGCATCACTAGCACCTACAGCCAGCGCCGGAAACTCGACCTATAAAGAAAAACGAAATGCCGATGAATACTGGTCTGAATTTAAACAAGATGCCGAACAATCATGGGACACCACCAAAGTGGCATTTCGCGATGGCTGGATCGAAGGCAAACTTGAAACAGCTTTGATTATGAATGAGCACTTGAACCCATTCGATATCGACATCAGCGTGGACAACAATGTCGCCACTCTAGAAGGCGACGTTTCCAGCGATATTGATATCGAGCTTGCCAGTAACATTGCTCTAGGTATCGAAGGTATTGATGAAGTTAAAAATGAATTAACCATCGAAAAAGAGTTAACAAATTCAGACCAGGAGGAAGGTCGCGATTTTGCTCAGTATGTAGAGGATCTAAGCACTACAGCTGCAATCAAGTCTCAACTAGTGGCATCATCTAATGTAAGCGCACTGGACATTAACATTGACACCTTTCGTGATGAAGTAACCTTACAAGGTAGAGTCGATACTGAAGCCGAAAAAGAATTGATAGAAGCCATTGCGGCCAAGCATGACGGCGTAGAGTCTGTTGATAATCAATTGAAAGTTCAATCTTAATTTTTTTTGCGGCAAGTTTACCCTGCCACAGTCGACTTATAGAGATTAAACACACCCATATATGGAGAAGACCATGACACAGACAGCTTTTATACATGACTTGCAGGCACGAAAACAGAAAGCCAAACAACATATGATGCGCGGCGCGGTTACCGAGGACTACACCAACGACCGCGAAGTTATTGTTAAGATGCTTAACGAAGCATTAGCCACTGAACTTATTTGTGTTCTGCGCTATAAAGTTCACCACTTTACGGCCAATGGCCGTGGCGCACGCGATGCCGCTGTCGAGTTTTTGGAACACGCTCAAGAAGAACAAGAACACGCTGACAAGTTAGCCGA
Source organism: Gilvimarinus sp. 2_MG-2023 (assembly GCF_030547685.1). GTDB lineage: Bacteria > Pseudomonadota > Gammaproteobacteria > Pseudomonadales > Cellvibrionaceae > Gilvimarinus. Next base: position 140,349 of record NZ_JAUOQM010000053.1, read on the forward strand.
GCGTATCTCGCAATTGGGTGCCGAGCCTGAAATGAACCCTTCGGTACTGGCTGAGCGCTCACACAGCGATTATCACAGCGGTGGTGATACGATAGAAATGCTCAAAGAAGATTTAGTGGCAGAGCGTATAGCCATCAGCAGTTACCGCGAAATGATTCAGTATATCGGCGACAAAGACCCAACCACACGCCGGCTATTAGAAGATCTATTAGCTCAAGAAGAAGAGCATGCGGACGACCTGGTTGATTTACTGGAACATATCGGGGCCGATGTTTAATAGCTGTGTTAAAAGTTGCATTCCTGCCCGGGTTAAATGGCGGCTCTCACACGCCTATCCAACTGGGCAATACTGGCCTTAAGGATATCCCCTAGGCCATATTTGCCCAGGCCCTAAGCAGGCCCCTTTGCCTTTCAAGTTTGCACCGAGCCTGCTAGGCTAGAGTAGCGCTCACTGACAAAGGTATAACTGTGACACTCTTACTGTTTTATATTGCTTTGGCGTTGGGCGTCTCTTTTTTGTGCTCTGTTGCCGAAGCCGTGCTATTAAGCGTTACCTCGGCTTATTCATCGCTCTTGGCACAAGAGGGGAAACGCTCGGGCCTACTACTAAGCAAGCTGACTCAAGATGTAGAGCGCCCCTTGGCGGCCATACTCACCCTGAATACCATTGCCCACACCATTGGCGCGGCAGGCGCCGGGGCCCAGGCCACTGTTGTTTTTGGTAACGCTTATCTGGGCCTCTTTTCAGCGGTGCTGACTCTACTGATACTCGTCTTGTCTGAAATCATCCCCAAAACCTTAGGCGCTTACTACTGGCGTCAACTAGCTCCTCCGACGGCCTTTGGCTTACATTATTTAATTAAACTCCTCACGCCTTTTATTTATCTATCCGAGTTATTAACTCGCCTGATTACACGCGGAGAGCGAGCCGGGGCGGGCCTCAACCGTCAAGAACTGGCTATTGCCGCCGACATTAGCAGTGCAGAGGGGCATTTGGATGAAAATGAAAGCCAAGTCGTCAAAAACCTGCTAGAACTACGCCAAACTCCCATCCGAGAGGCAATGACTCCCCGCACCGTACTGTTTAGCGAGCCATCTAACAGCAGCCTTAGCGAGGTCTTTAATCGGCATAAAACCATCCCCTTTTCGCGCATCCCTATTTATGATGACGAACCCGATAACATTACCGGTGTGGTACTGCTTAGCGACTTATTATTAGCCCAGGCTCGCGGCGAGGTAGATCAACCCCTTAGTCACTACCGGCGCGAGCTGCCCGCTCTGCTAGATGCCATGCCACTGACACAAGCTCTGGAGGAATTTCTCCGCAAGAAAACGCATATTATTTTGGTTGTCACCGAATTTGGCGATGTATTGGGTATTATCACTTTAGAGGATGTACTAGAGGCGCTGCTCGGCCGGGAGATTGTCGATGAAAATGATAAAACTCGCGACATGCAAGAGCTAGCCCGCCGACAGTGGCGCAAACAAAAATCCCGCCAACACGCCGGCGATGCAAGTCCGTAATATTCTCAACGCTCCAGCAACCAGACTATGGCTGCTTCTTGACTCTCGAAGTATTCAACCTCACCCGATACAAACCAACTACCGAGCTTTGCCGCCACTTTTTGCCAACGTTTATTGCCTAAAATTGCAATCTTATGAAAATGATTATTGTGCTTAAGACCGATCTTAAAATCATCCCAGACGGCCCGAGCTTCCCATCCTTCCAGCTCCGTTCCATCAATCAGCACATTCACCTTAGGTGAGTTAACAGACTCAAGAGCTGAATCTATAAACGGTGTTATGATTTTATAATCGGCATGGGTTAATGTACCCACGGCTTTAAGGGAGAGAAAAAAATCACTGCCCACCCCCTCCATACCAATACTTATGCCATGCTTAATCGAATTCATAGACTCATCTCCAGAGTATAGAGGTTAGTATTATCTCCATTTTTAGCTCATTTCCGAGCACATTTCCACACATCTATACTTACAGCGATAAACCTTTCAGACGCTTCGTCACTTGTTATAATGCACCCTTGCACATAAAGAGGAATAACCATGGCATACCTGCAAACTCTCTGCGCCCATTGCCTGACTGCCAACCGAGTGGATGATTCTCGCCTAAGCGAGGCCCCCAAATGCGGTAAATGTCACAAGCCACTTTTTACCGGTCAACCCATTAGCGCTAACGACGCGCAGCTTACCCGCTGGCTATCGCACGAGCAGCTTCCCTTAGTGGTGGATTTCTGGGCCGAATGGTGTGGCCCCTGCCAGAGCTTTGGCCCAGCATTTGCACGAGCCGCGGAGCTTGAGCCAATCGCGCGCTTTATAAAAGTTAACACCGAGCAGGCTCCGCAATCAGCGGCGCAATTTCAAATTCGCAGCATTCCAACCCTAATGATTTTTCAACAGGGGAAAATACTCGATCAACAAGCCGGTGCTCCGCCCTATCCGCAATTTCTGCAATGGTTGCATCAAACTCTATCGCGCTAACCGCTAGCGTCACCGTAGACGGGAAAGTAAACTTGCCGAGCTACTTGACCGCGCAGCTCGGCACTTCTGGCTCAGATATTTCACACCTGTGGCACTGTCAGTCATCAGGACCTCTGCGCAAGCAACTTTTTGCACCTGCCATTAAGAGTGCTCATCCTCTGAGTACTCAGGCAAATTATCCAATCGGTGTTCAGTTAGGGGCGTATTCCAAACAACATGGTCGACATCGATACGCAACTCACGAGCATCAACCACGACGTCTTTATCGCCAATACCCATAAAACCACCAATGCTCACCACAACGTTTTGCACCTTGCCATCGTCGACAATCACCTTCTCAACTTCGCCCACAATCTCTGCCTGTCGATTGATGACATTAAAACCTTCCACACGATCAGCGTTATCGGCCGGCAACTGATCTACCGTAACAGCCGCTTTGGCCTGCATGTCGCTCTGGCCCTGAAAGGTTCTTTCAGCCGTACGCTGACGTTGATCACCCGCTTGATACGCAAGCTCGGTATCCTGCGACTTGGCAACAGCACGCGCGATAGTCCGTGACAACTCGGCATACTCTTGCGGCTCTAAAACGTCATCGCCATTTTTATCGAAGCGATTTAGAGTCGTGCTCTTATCTAAATGTAGCGATTCAAGCTTTGCGCCGTATGCGTCTTTTACCTCTTGCCAGTGTAAACTGCCACTGGTATCACGATCGACCTCATTAAACGATATAGGTGATTGAATCTGCTCAGATGCGGTATCCTCTGCTGCCTGAGCGAGACCACAGGTAGCAAAAACAAGTGCCGCTACCGACACACGAGTCCGTTGAGCAACTGTCATTTTCCGAGAAATATTCATAGCAACTACCTCCAACGTCATTAAGACAAATTAGGGAGTTACGGGCTAAATGTCTGCCGCAATACACAGCTTTTAATCCGTAAACCCAATCTCTGACTTGCTAGTCGCAATTGCTATGCCAAAATTAAATTTAACGCATCCGCGTGAAATTGCTCACATTCACACCGATTCAGCGTCGCCTACTGGAAATAATTACAACGATTGACGAATAATTTTTCTAATATGCAAAGGAAGTCTGTAAAGGCTGGCAATACTTGAATCACTCAAAAGTAAAAAGTAGAAATCACAAAAAACGCCGGTATTACCCGGCGTTTTAGATTTTACTTTTTCGAAAATGACTAACTAAAGTGATATGGATTATCCGCCGATACCGTCATTTCCTGAGTTCTGGAGGCTTGTAGGCTGTAGTCACTCTCTTGTACCGAGGTAACAAACTCCCAGCGCGCGATAATACGCTCGTGGGTAATGTCCAGGGTTAGCAAGCCACGGTCAGCGCTATTCAAATACTTCAGCCCCTCCACCAAGTTGACTATTCCCGCTTCGGTTTGCGCGTAAGCATCGGGCGGTATGGCCAGGTACTCTTCCAACCCCGGTGAACTTACCGATGAGGTGGCCAATTCTACCGCTGCAAAATTGCCATCGGCATCGGCAATTTCACTGGCCCATGCGTTATGCGTATCGCCAGCCAGCACCACCAACCGTGCGTTAGCCTGGCGGGCCATGGCCAACACCTGTTCGCGCGCATAGCCATAACCGTCCCAGGCATCCAGGTTATAAGGGATACTGGGCGCTTGCAGTAAGGCCACAACCTCTGGCGTAAGACGCTCTTGGTTAGCCTGTAAATACGCCAGCTCATCAGTACTGAGGCTCGGGTCGCCCTGCTCTGCACGCGCCGCTAATAAAGCCAGCGCGCCCAACTCGGCGTAATCCGGAATACTCATTTGCTGGGTGGCAATGGCAAAAGGTAAATTCATTCGCCCCATTAAAACCTGTTGACCCAACATCTGCCAGGTTGCACTTGAGGTAGTCAAAGCCGCAGCCAGCCAGTCGCGCTGCGGCGCGCCTAATAGCTCGCGAGTCGGATCGTTTATATCGGCAAACAGCCCGGTAAAGTCGAATGTGCCCGTCTGAGCATTAAAGTAACTGCCTGTTTCCAGAGGTTTAGCCCGCGCTTCGTTACGGGTATCGAGCATCAATAAATTTACCAGATTGCCCCACTCAAATTGACGATAAATACTCGATGGCATAGCCAGGCCGTCGCTGTCGAGTGCCCCTTCCGAGCGAATAGGCAACCACTCAAAATAGGCCCGCAGTGCCGCCAACTTGCGCTCGGCAAAGTCGCCCTCGCTTGCGTCGTGATTTTCTGCACCGTCGATGTAGGTATCGTTGGCGATTTCATGGTCATCCCACACCACCAAAAACGGTGCCGAGGCATGAGCCTTTTGCAAATTTTCATCTGTTCGGTACTGTGCATAACGGGCACGGTAATCATCCAGCGACAGGATCTCGCTGGCCGGTAAAACTTCCCGGTTCATTTGCGCTGCCATGTCCGATGCATAACCGTCGCGCCCATACTCGTAGATGTAATCACCCAAATGCAGCACTAAATCTACACTCTTATTGGCAATTTCGTTATACACATGGAAGAAACCCGCCGGATAGTTTGAGCAAGACACCACAGCCAGTGACAGCTTCTCCGCACTGTTATCAGGCATAGTACGTGTACGCCCAACAGTAGAGGTGGTACTGGCCGTTTTAAACCGGTAATAATAATGTGAATCTGGCGACAAGCCCTGTACATCCACCTTAATGGTAAAGTCGCGAGCAATATGAGCCTCACCCGACCCCTCGGCAATGATATTATTAAACGCTTGGTTATCGGCAATCTCCCAACTGACCCGCACCGCCTCTGCACTGCTATCGGCAGGCGTCACTCGCGTCCATAAAATAACGCTATTGGCTAATGGGTCACCCGAGGCCACCCCGTGGGCAAAGGTGCCCATTCCTAAGTTTTCGCTATCGTCACTGCCGCCACAACCACTCAGCGCCGATGTCACATACACACCACCAAGGCCCACTAAACCGTTGCGGATAAAACCCCGCCTAGATACATCTGGCATATATCACCCCAAAGCTTCAGTAAATAATCGATTATTACCGGTATTGGTGACATAGGTGTGACAGACATCACTGTGCAATGTGACAAACTCGGGAGATTCCAGCAAAAATCATTAGAAATGCACTACCAATTTAAGTCATACTTGTTATATAAAGATAAGATTACAAATAACAGCAGCCCGGATATTGAATAAACCTGATACCGACACCATCGTTGGTAAATATGGCCGAAAAGGAAATCACAAGTGGGAGAAAATATATGCGAAGTATTAACAAATTTTCAGCATTGAAAACCGCTATCGCCAATGGCGATGAAACCTCCGTTAAAGATTTATTAACCGATGAGCCCATGGTTGAGCTCGAAAAGTCTTACCTTATAGACCTCGCTGAACTGAATGGCAACTCAGTGATTGTAGAACTGCTAAAAAACGTCCCCGTTAAGAAGTAAAGCAAAATTATTATCGTGGGTAGGCAGACTCGTTATCTATATTATGCCTACTATAGAAATACAGATTCATTCCCTCATCCCAAATTTGTTACTGCGGATAAAACGTTTGACTCACTCACTTAGAAAAAATTATCGGAACTCACAAATCAAAGTCTGGCGCCGCACGCTCGACACCAGATCAGAACAGCGTTACTAATATTTTATTAAGTATTTCTAAATTTTTTATATATTAGTATTTATTAGAAATATTTCCAATACGGTTTTCTTGCTTGAATCGATCTTCGAAAGATTGGTTTATAGTGCCCGCCTGTTTAAGCAATTTCGAGCCATTAATGTTTAGAGTTAACCCTATATTAAAAAAACCTAATGCCCTGTAAATATTTCCAAGCTCTTGTTCCGTATTATTACAAAAATCCTCGTACGAAACTTCTACCGGATCTATTGAGTGTTTAAGAAAAAACCCCTCAAACTCTGCATTAGAGCGGACAATTTCTTTAACAAACCTATTAATTTCTACCGGATTATAAGATATATCATCACTATTAATTTTACTTTTCTGTGTAGACATCCACTGTTTGGTTTGCCTTGCTATGGATAACGAAAGCGCTTGAGCAACCACATTCTCCCGTTTCATATGAATAATGCGCGCCTGCGGAAAACAATTCTCAAAGACACCAGTTGCTGCCAGCCAACTTAGTTGACCAAAGGACGCTTTAGCACCAAAAGCATGCCCGTGCTCAGTAGTGCTTTCAACCAGCCAAAACAAATAATCAGAGAATCTTTTAAAACCATGCTCTTTGGATTTCTCTATGACCATATCGGCACATAATGATTCTCTTGCCGGAGAATATCTGGCATCACCTGCAATCATTTCGGCCAAATAATTTGATCCCGAACGGTTAGTAAAGCCTAAAATATAGTGCTTATAACGGGAGAACCGGTCATCAGGCTCCGTAACTATCACATTCTCTAAACCAAAATACTCAACAATTTTCATTCCATGTGGTGAAATATTATAGGGGATACCGTACATCCCAATATCAGAGTTCATGCATACAAACCTTATTTAAATAATAAAAACAATAACAGCAGAATTTTTAAGCATTAACTATTTATTAAAAATAGTTATTATAATGTAATTCTATCACCTTGCACTTATTTTGATATAAACAACAAAAGACCTGCCCTGTTATGCCTACCAAGACTACCTCATCACGTCACCCAACCTAGTCTCAAGCGATTAATCAGGCAGGTTATTGCGGTTTAATTAATCCCGCCATTGATGTGATTATTTATTCGACTTAAGTAACTCTTAACATCTAATCAATGGCATCAAATCGACTCCGTTGTATAACTGAGGCTAGCATAAGAAATAAAAGGCGCAGCAACTCAGCTCCTAAATATCAGTGCTTATGAAGCTTGAACTGGGACTCCAGCGCCACCCTGCCCCACCAAAACACGTAGTGCCTAAATCAGCAACCTCACAACACCATACCGCACCGCCCCAACACATGAATATATATAATGAATACATGAATATACATCACTATTATTCATGCATTCATTTCGGTATAAATAGCCCCAGCCCTTCGCTATACATACTTCGCCGCCAATATGGGCATAGCCCGCCGACGCTTAGACAAGCTGCCAACGAGCGAGACCAAAGGGCCTTAACGGAACCGCAAATAATTTCGATTTACACACTAAATGGATGATAAGCGACGATGAATCACAACCTTACCTTTGCGATTAAACGCATTTGTTTCGATGAAAACTATCAACCTGCAGACAGCACACGCGTTACAACCAACTTTGCCAATCTCGCCCGAGGCGAGCACCGTCGGCAGAACCTGCGTAACGCCCTAAAAATGATCGACAATAGCTTTAACGCCCTAGCACACTGGGACAACCCAAACGGGGACCGTTACAGCATCGACCTAGAAATTATTTCAGTCGACATGAAAGTTGAGAGCGAAAATCGCAGCTTTCCGTCAATAGAAATACTAAAAACCATTATTAATGACCATAAGGAAAACATCCGCACAGAAGGCATCGTAGGAAATAATTTTTCGTCCTATGTCCGTGATTATGATTTCAGTATCGTGTTACAAAATCACAACAAAGGTCAGGATAAATTTACTATTCCCGAGAACTTTGGAGACTTACACGGCAGTATTTTTAAGCAATTCATAAATTCAGAAGCTTATAACAGTAACTTTTCTAAACCTCCGGTTGTCTGCTTAAGCGTTTCCGATAAAAAAACGTACCACCGAACAGAAAATCACCACCCAGTTTTAGGCTTTGAATACCAGCCCACCGAATCTTCATTGACGGAGAGATACTTTAGAAAAATGGGCCTGCAGGTTCGCTACTTTATGCCGCCCAATAGCGTTGCTCCTTTGGCCTTCTATTTTGTAAATGATTTACTGAATCAATACACCAATCTTGAGTTAATCGGAACCATCAGCACTATGGAAACATTTCAGAAGATATATCGGCCTGAAATTTACAACGCTAATGCGGTAGCCGGAAAACTCTATCAACCCAACTTGAATAATGTTGATCACTCATTAACAAAAATACAATACGATCGTGAGGAACGAAGCCGTTTGGCGATTAAACAAGCCAAGTTTGCTGAAGAATATTTTATTAATCCTTTTAATTCGGCTTTAAAAAACCTCACTGACAATCACACACTTTAAAGCAACCCATAAACTGACAAAAAACGCCATGAAACAGTTATTACCAACATCAACAGCAGGAAGTTTACCTAAACCTAGCTGGCTTTCCCAGCCAGAGACACTTTGGTCTCCCTGGAAACTCGAAGGAAATGCCCTAACCGAAGGAAAGAAAGATGCTTTACTAGTCTCATTACAAGAACAACAGAACGCCGGCATTAACATTGTCAGTGATGGTGAACAATCTCGGCAACACTTTGTAACCACTTTTATGGAACACTTAAGCGGTGTGGATTTTGAACGACGAAAAACCGTAAAAATCCGCGACCGCTACGACGCCAACGTACCAACTGTGGTAGGGGATGTTTATCGCTCCAAGCCAGTTTTTGTTGAAGATGCTAAATTTCTTCGCCAACAAACCAAACAGCCAATAAAATGGGCACTACCTGGCCCAATGACAATGATCGACACGCTTTACGACGACCACTATAAGAGTCGTGAAAAGCTCGCCTGGGAATTCGCCAAAATATTAAACCAAGAAGCCAAGGAGCTAGAAGCAGCGGGGGTAGATATAATTCAGTTCGACGAACCCGCGTTTAATGTATTTTTTGATGAAGTCAATGATTGGGGAATCGCGGCACTAGAAAAAGCTACTGAAGGCCTAAACTGCGAAACAGCTGTACACATTTGTTATGGGTATGGCATTAAAGCCAATACCAACTGGAAGAAAACACTTGGTAGTGAGTGGCGCCAATACGAAGCAACATTTCCTAAATTGCAGGCCTCTACTATCGATATGATTTCTTTGGAGTGTCATAACTCTCGAGTGCCTATAGAGTTAATTGAACTGATTCGCGGTAAAAAAATCATGGTTGGTGCCATTGACGTTGCCACGAACATCATTGAGACACCCGACGAGGTCGCCAACACCTTGCGCAAGGCGCTGGATTTTGTCGACCCTGATAAGCTTTATCCTTGCACCAACTGCGGCATGGCTCCCTTATCTCGCGAGATCGCCAGAGGTAAACTTAACGCCTTAAGCGCCGGCGCAGATATTGTTCGGGGCGAACTCACCCGATAAAACTCATCGATTTGTTATCGAAGACCCCGGTTGTATTTTCACGGGGTTCCAACCTATTACGCTAGATTGCTAACACTGACATATATGAGGCACGCATGTCCTTCTTTTTACTTTATTTAATGGTGGGGGCTTTCGCTGGGCTCATGGCCGGTCTGTTTGGTATTGGTGGTGGTATGGTCATTGTGCCTGTACTTATTTTTAGCTTTATCGCAATTGGAATTTCACCCGATGTTCTCACCCATATAGCAGTCGCCACCTCTCTAGCCAGCATTGTATTCACCTCTATCAGCTCAGTGTTGGAACATCATCGCAATAAAGCCATTATTGGCCGTATTGCAAAACACATGACTCTAGGGTTAGTGCTTGGCACTAGTGTAGGGGTATTCTTTATTAGCTCTATACCCGGCCCTGTATTACAAAAGCTCATCGGATTTTTCGCGCTAATACTGTCACTAAAAATGCTCTTAAACTGGCAATTACCCGGGCAAGGTAAAGAGCCGGGGGCGATTGGGCTGGGCATAGCCGGTGGTGTAATTGGTTTTGGCTCATCGTGGTTTGGTATTGGCGGCGGTACGTTCACCGTACCCTACCTCACTTGGCTACGCATCGATATGCGTAAAGCGGTTGCCACCTCTGCCACCTGCGGCTTACCAATCGCACTCGCCGCCACTTTCGCTAACATAGCAGCAGGATGGAACCACGATGACTTACCACATTGGAGTACAGGTTTTGTATATTGGCCTGCGGTATTAGGCATTGCCATCACCAGTGTACCTTGCGCACGCGTAGGGGCAAAACTCGCACATTCGCTAGACTCAGCCCTTTTGAAAAAACTCTTTGCCGTGCTGCTTTTTATCGTCGGCGTTCGATTTATTGTTTTTTAATGCGAATAAAGAACACTAGGTTTGCTATAGACGGGTGAGCACATCACTGATTTATAGCAAACCTGACAGCCAGAGCTGTTACCTTAAACCCTCTCTTAGTTGATTATGTAAACAATAAAACCATTGCTATTTATTGGGATAGCCTCTATTCGGTGTTTTCCACTCTTGTAATCAATTTAGTTAACCGGACGATAAACTCTTCCGCACTTTTATCACCCAATCGTTCTGCAATACGCGCACTATCGATCGCTTTATAGTATTTCTCTAAGTGATAGTAAGTACCAGCGCGCGCTCCATAGGCCTCTGCGGACTCTGGATTCCTCGCTATAAAGTCATCCCAAAACTGTACAATCTCTTCAAGTTTTGCCTGCCTAAATAATGCAAAGTCGAGCCATCGGGCATAATCGATATTGTCAGAACTAATGACGAAACACCTTTTCGGCTGCCGCGTTCTCGCCCAGTGCTAAGTGTGAGTATCCCTTCAGATGAATCCAATAGCGAACAGCCCCATCACAATGCCTGTGCAAAAAGTTCTCATCAAGATCAACTGCAATGATATACACCTCTTTGCCTTTCCACCAATCAGTTCGGAGTGGTCGATTTTTTTCATTTATTAATGCTGATTCGCCCAAGCCATCTTAAAACTCAAAAGCATTTTTCCAGGAAATTCTTTTTGTGCTTTTGCGAGTTGATTCTGCTTCATATCTGAAGCCCTAACACCGCAGATCACAGGAGATGTGAGTTAATCCTGGGGAGCTAATTGTTATACCTTTTTGCATTTAATATTCAGCTTTTCAATAAGGCGCTTTGCTTTGAAAGGATCGATACTTACCGATGTGCTTAATGGATGGTAAATATCAAAATTATCTCGAACGCTAGCTGGTTTTATACCTTCTGACAGATCAGTTGCTACCGCTTTCCAATTAATTGAAAGCCTGTGCATACAATCACCTTTCAAGCGGTCTTCAGCACCCCCAACCTTTGCAAGCTTATAAGACTCAGGGTTTTCGATTACACCCCAACCAATTGCGCCAAAACCCTTTGAATAAGCAACGATCACATCACCAGAGATATAACTAGTTAATATTTTTTCTCCTTGGTCCCCTGGCGCACTATCAAAACAAGCTGGGATTTGTTTTGCCTCAACTAGATACTCCCACCACTCTTGATCGGCGCGAGCAATATTGTGCCAGTAATAGCTGGGTTCTCTCGCGATTGCCCCAAGAGAAAGTGGATTTAATATATCTTTAGATCGATCAAAGGCAATACTGAAAGAAATGAAACGCTTTTCATCTATTTCAGTAGGCTCATATTGGATACAGCGAAATGCTACGCCATTATTTGAAAGCCACTCGCCCATAGAGTAAATAGTTGGATCAAATTCTCTAGCCAACAAAATGATACGACTTGATTTATTAATGTCTTTTAAGGTGGCATTGCCACCGATAAAAGAGTTAATTTCTTCTTCTAATTGAGTATTTGTTTTTGAGAATTGCTTTATAAAGTCTTGACCTTTATATGCAGAAAAGTCGGCAAGATACTGTAACGCTTGAGTTTCAACCCCTAAAAAACCTCGATCTCGTTTTAATTCAATAATAACACCGTTTCCGTAGCGATCTATGGCTAGAATATCGGCCCTTTTCTTGAATTTCGTTTTAACCTGATTGCTGATGATTAATAGAGGTTCGCCAAACACAGAAGAATCAAGGATATTGTTATCGCTATCGGCAGATACTATGAATCTTTCAACATCCAATTCTCGGGGCTGCCATTTTGATAGATACCTCTTTAAAGTATCATTTTTTGTGATCTCGAATAACATACAAACTTCCTATAAGGTATAACTCCGCTATCACCGGAAACGAAAGCGGGGGTTTTTATGCCATTGTTTGAGCGCTTGCGCGAGTTGCACAAAAACGCGCAGGTTTTTTCCGGTGTATAGCTTTGTCATGTATACTATTTTGATTCCATTACAATTAAATCCATTGAACTTGAAATGAATTTTTTATTTTCATCGAAAAGAAAATTGTAACAACCATTTAACACGTTTTCTTTGGTAAAACTTATGTCTGGACTGGGCATTTTATCGAGGTATTCTTCGACATTTGCATACAATATCTCACCAAACTCTTCTCTAGTATGACTTTCTAGCTCCATGCTCTCAGGCAACTGAGCAATAATAACTGCCTCACCAGTAGACGGATCAATCTTGGTCGTGTAAACGGGACGATACTTAAGCTTACTATTCAATAAAGTGAAATGAGACAGAACCTCTCGAAGCTGTATAGGAGATAATGGTTCTGAAAGTCGCTTAAAATGATCCGAAAAGAAATTCAACGCCGCACATGAGTCGTCAAGAACCGCTACAAAAGCAATATCATTAATTCTTAACAGAATAGTATTGGCAGCGTAAACATCTCTATAATCGTATTTATCCAAATGCTCAGCAGTCTTCGCTGAAAGAACAACCAGAGAGCCCAGACACTCATTACTAATTGAAACCCCATTCTGTAAGGCGCGAATCATGCAATGAATATGATGTAGTAGTCCCCATTCATAATCTCTAGATATTGGATCATCACATAATCTTCTATCCAAATGTTTTCGAAAATAACTATCTTTGAGATGCGTCTTAAAGAAAATAAGGGATAACCAAAGAAATATCTTCCAAGGCCCATTCATTTGAATGTATGAGTTGACAGACTCCAAACCGCCATCAATTATTGGTCGAATAATGTCTTCAACTTCACTTCCTAGAAATGAATTGCATTCCTCACAACATGGCACCGTATACTTGTCATATCGTACTTTTTCATCATTTGGCAAAGTAATAGATAGCGTGTAGATATCAAGCATTCGGAGAATCCACTTTGGTATCACATGCTCTTCATTGAACTCTTTATCTTTTGGCGAAGCACCACACATGAAACAGCAATCACCTTCGCAGATATCGGATACAAATCTATCCATACTGAAAAAGATCATCCTCCCAGTTGAATCTTCTAGCGAACTATCCTCGTGCCTCAAATATGCTTTCAATTATTTCTGCTCACTTGATACATAACATTTGTATATCACTCATGCGCGTTATCACTCCTTGAGAAAAGGTCAGGAACACGACACAAGCTTCTGATTTTTAAGCGGTTTAACTTATTTATTAGTTCAGGAAAGGAGGAGCAAAGCTTGCATGCGCATTATCTCGCACACAGGGGTCTTGTTATTTCACCTTCCGATTTGGTTAAGTTTCTGACTATAAAGGTTTTACCGTATCTTGAAAACCGTGAAGTGTGTGTACCTAAAAAAATGAAATGCCAGAGGCCGGACGACTGATGTCTGACGCAAAAGTAAATCCCGCTACGAAGTCCCCTCCCCCATCTCACTCAGCCGAACGCAGGTAGATTTTGGCGGTTAATCGCGCATGGATGCGTGATTAAGGAAAAACGCGGGGGAGCGCGATTTTT
>NZ_JAUOQM010000053.1:154512-155074 GCF_030547685.1 Gilvimarinus sp. 2_MG-2023
AGAACGCAGAACGCAGAAAAATCATAAAAAAAGGCGAGCTAAAAAGCTCGCCTTTTAAAAACACTGAAAGGTTAAAAACCTACCCCTTCGCGCGTTCTTCCAAAATCGCCACCGCTGGCAACTGCTTACCTTCAACAAACTCAAGGAAAGCACCGCCGCCGGTAGACACATAGCTTACCTGATCGGCCAGGTTCCACTTATCAATAGCCGCCAAGGTGTCGCCACCACCGGCTACCGAGAAAGCGTCGCTGTCGGCAATAGCGCGGGAAATGGTTTCGGTGCCTTGAGCAAAGGCGTCGAATTCAAACACGCCGCAGGGACCATTCCACAAAACGGTTTTAGCGTTTTTAATAATGTCGGCTACGCGCGCGGCCGTTTCGGGACCGTAGTCGATAATTTCTTCGTCAGCTTGAATCTCACTTGCCGCTTTAACTTCAGTTTTGCTGTTGTGACTCCAGTCGCTAAAGCCTTCTTTGGTGGTACGCACGTCGGTGGCAAAAACCACTTCGGTCGTATCGCGCAAGCGCTGAGCTTCGGGGATCAGGTCTTTTTCGTACAGGGA
>NZ_JAUOQM010000054.1 GCF_030547685.1 Gilvimarinus sp. 2_MG-2023
GTAGAAGCTTCCGTTTTTAGTAGCTAGAATACCATAGAAGTTGCCTGCGTCATAATTTACTCTGAAGTATGTTCCATTGGTAATGTCAACATCTAAAGTAAGGTCTTCAATGGTAGGGTCCTGAGATAGATTTCCATCAAAGGCTAAATGTTTGATACCTGTTCCATCGTTAGATACTATGTATCCATGCCAGGAGTTGTTGTCGTAGATTAGTTCTACGCCTAACGCGTTACCATCTACGTCAAATGTTTTAGCGGTAGCATCGTTGTTAATACTGTTTCCGAAACTTAAAAGTGTAGTTTTATTGCCACTGTTATTACTAATTAAGGTAAATATGTTTTCTCCCTCTTTGACTATTTTAATACCCCTAGGTTGGGTTATGAGAGCAGGATTATCAATAGTGATGGCTTCAATATTTGTGTGTGGCGAGTCTATACCATTGGCAAATGTAATTTTCCAGACTATTGAGCTAGAGAAGTCATTGAGTAAGGCATACCAAGTGTCATTTTCTTGGATAAAATCTAAGTCATAGGGGCCTGTTAATACCCCCCCTATATTTCCTAAATCATTTACGGTAGGATTTGACGAGATGTCATTTCCATAGTCGAGTCTGTAGATTTTTTTGTTTGCGCTATTAAAGACTGAAATAAAGGAGAAGAAATTTTCTTGGTCTTTAATAGTTCTTAGGGCGACTTTGCTAGCAGCGTTAAGGGTAGCAATATCGGTGTTTAATGTCCCATTTTCGAGTAAATCCCCACTACAGAAATCCCAAAGGAAAGAGTCAGCATTGATGGAGTTATTGTTTATTGATATTGTTTCGTTCTGACAAGCAGTAGGCTCTAGCGCAAAGGAAGCAGTAGGTGCAGAGGCCTGTTGAATGGAGACTGTTTTGGTTACGAGTTCATCACAGCCCTGATTTGATCTAGCGGCAAGGGTTACTTCATAGTCTCCAGGGTTGTCAAATGTAAATTGAGGGTTTTGTTGATCAGAAGAGCCTAATCCATCAAAGTCCCATGCCCAATCAGTGATATAGTCATCAGCTAAAGAGAGGTCTTCTCCAGTAAAATTGACAGGGATATTTTCGATGGTTTGATCATAGGAGAAGTCTGCTTTGTCAGAATCAGAGACGGTAATAATTTGTGTAGAAGAGGTTTCGCAATTTGCAAGGTTGGAGACAGTGAGTCTGATTTCATAGTCTCCTGTGGCGCTGAAGGTATAAGTTGGGTTTTGGTCAGTGGAGCTTCCCGTTTCATCTCCAAAATCCCATGTGTAAGTTGTGATATCTGATCCTGTAGAGGCATCGGTAAACTGAATCGCCTCTTCGAAACAGTTGTTGGTATAAGAGAAGGCGACCGTGGGGCCTTCTATGATCTCAATGTCATCAGAGTAGACAGAGGTGGTACAGCCAGGTATCATAGCAGTGAGGGAGACTGTTTTGGTACCTGCATCAGCAAAAGCATAGACGGGGTTTTTGTCAGAGGAAGTCGTTCCATCACCAAAGTCCCAGAGATAGGATACAGCATCAGAGGCGCCATTTTCATGGGTTAGATTCGTAAATGTAATGTCAGAATTGCTGCAAAGAGATGAAGCTGCGTACTCAAATTCAGGATCAGTAGGAGAGTTATAGAGTGTGATTTCTTGTGAGCTGGTGTTGGAACAGCCATCCAGGCTAGAGACGGATAATGTTACAGTATAGCTCCCTATTCCATCTACATCAAAGTTATAACTGGGATTAGCAATATTACTATCTTCTACACCGTCCCCGTTGAAGTCCCAAGAGTAGGAGGCAATGTCTCCATCATCTATGG
>NZ_JAUOQM010000055.1 GCF_030547685.1 Gilvimarinus sp. 2_MG-2023
ATACACTATCGAGTGCCGCAAAAACGTGAAAGACTTATTTTAGTCGGTGTTAGAAAGGATATTAAAATTGATTTTAATTACCCAAAACCGCATAAAAAAATATACAACTTGAAAGATGCTTTGAAAAAAGGTGAACTTTTCAATTGTAACGTTCCAAAGTCTAATGGTGCAAGTTATCCTGAGTATAAAAAGGTAGTGTTGGATATGGTACCTCCAAAGGGGTACTGGAGGGACTTGCCCATTGATGTGCAAAAGGAATACATGGGCGGCAGTTTTTATCTCGGAGGAGGAAAAACTGGAATGGCAAGAAGAATCGGGTGGGACGAACCTTCATTAACTCTTACTTGCAGTCCTGCTCAAAAACAAACAGAAAGATGTCACCCTGACGAAACCAGACCATTTACAGTTAGGGAATATGCTAGAATACAGACCTTTCCAGATGAATGGAAGTTTGCAGGCTCCACGGCTCAACAATACAAGCAAATAGGAAATGCAGTTCCTGTCAACTTAGGACAGGAATTAGGTTTTTCAGTTGTCAGATTCCTAAATGAGTTTTATTCAAGAAAAAACAAATAAAGGAGATGTCTTGATTTCCATTGCAAGTTTATCTACCCCTTGCGTAATTAGGTCTTTTGTATCAATAGTATTAATGAGTTTTTGGAGTTCTACAACAAGTTTGTCGTAAAAGTTAGGAAACCCTGTAACTCTATGCCAAAAATCTTTTCAAATTATGACTGGATGCTTTTTGTTGATGTTTAAGTAGTGTTGACTTAGTTCATCAGACTCACCATAAAGTACACCAACAATAAAATCATTATTACTAATTCCTTTAAATGCTGCATTAGTTCTTGCTAGGTTAATTGTTTTTGTGAACTTATTAATCAGTGGTGGTACATCATCATGGTTGATTGTGTTCGGGCCAGCTTTCAATTGACACCATTTTTTTCTTTTATCTATTTGATCCGTGAATTCAATATCCATTCCTTGAATCATTGAACCACTTGCTATTCCAAGTTCAACAAACATGTTTTGTATTCGAGTCCCAAAAGAAGTATTTATTGATGTACCTAATACCCGAGGATAAAACAATGCCTTTGCAACTCCAAGTGGAGTATAATCACCCTCCAGGACTTGAGATAAGTATTTTACAGTAATTGGGTTAATCTTATACGATTTGAGTTTTGCATTTTGATTCAAAGAGGCTTTTACATGATTGTCGAATACCTTTTCCTTAAAATAGTCTACAATTTCCTTTACTAGCTGATCTTCTGTCATATTTTGCTTTTGGTCAAATTTAATTCTTTAGTTGCACTTTTGCATGTTGCCCAACATTTCGCTATACGCAATTGCGTATATATACTATTGGTATCAACACTATGTCAGTCATTGATATCCCCAAGAATACCCCTTAGCCCTGATAGATACAAGCAAGCGGGTCTCTAAGATCAAAGTGCAGCCTATATATACCTAGATACAGGGGGGGGGCTATTCAGTGAAGTGTGTCGGGGTTTTCTCCTGACGTCTCCGAGCCTTTGGATTTGCTCCTGATGCCATCGGGAAGGAAACCGTGA
>NZ_JAUOQM010000056.1 GCF_030547685.1 Gilvimarinus sp. 2_MG-2023
ACCTTTACCTTAAACAGCGGCAACTTCTCGCAAATTGTCGCCACCCTGCCCACCTTTCTGGCCGATGACTTTGTGATTAACGGCGGCACCTTTACCCGAGCGATCGGTGGCGATGGTACAGGCTCACCGTTACAGCTTACTGATATTTACGGCTTGCAGGGGCTTGATACCACACTGAGCTTAAACGCGGTACTGATCAGCGATATCGACGCCTCGGGTACGGCCAGCTGGAATGGTGGCGAAGGGTTTGATCCGATTGGTGACTACTCTAACTACTACACCGGCACCTTTGATGGCGCCGGGCATGTTATTGACGGTTTAACCATTCAGCGCCCATCTCAGGACGGTGTGGCCTTGTTTGGGCGCACCAGTGGTACAAGCCGCATCGAAGGCGTCGGTCTGACCGGGGCTTCCATCGAGGGTGATGGTAAGGCCGGCGGTCTGGTGGGATTTAACGAGGGGACCATTAGCCAAAGCTACGCCACCGGATCGGTCACAGGTAGTACCTATGTCGGCGGCCTGGTGGGGGTTAACTGGGGTGCTGGGGTTATTAGCGAAAGCTACGCCACCGGGTCGGTCACAGATGATGAGTATGTCGGCGGCCTGGTGGGACTTAACGCGGGGACCATTAGCCAAAGCTACGCCACCGGGTCGGCTACAGGTGATACCGATGTCGGCGGCCTGGTGGGGAGCAATATGGGAGATATTAGCCAAAGCTACGCTACCGGGTCGGTCACAGGTCATTTTACCGGCGGCCTGGTGGGGCGTAACGCGGGGACAATTAGCCAAAGCTACGCCACCGGGTCGGTCACAGGTAGTACCTATGTCGGCGGTTTGGTGGGGTACAATAATAATGCTGGAGTTGTTAGTAGCAGCTACTGGGATGGCTTTACCACGGGAATGGGCGCCGTTGGTGTGGGCTTTAATTCGGGGAGTTTTACCGCCACTCAGGTCAATGGCAACTGGGGCAGTGATACGGCCTACAACGCATCTACTTACACAGATCTGGATTTTACCAACGACTGGTTTATCGCCGAGGGCAGCTCGCGCCCTATGCTGCGCGCCTTTTTAGACGGTGGCAATATTTCCAACCTCTATCAACTGCAAGGCATGGCCGCAGACCTAGGCGGTACTTACACCCTTCTCAACGATATTGACGCCTCGGCCACCGCTGACAGTGTGGCGCAGGGCGATCTTGGCAACTATTCGGATATCTGGGGCGGGCGCGGTTTTGCGCCGGTGGGCACCAGCGGTGCAGAGTTTAGCGGCAGCCTGGACGGCGAGGGTTTTGTGATTGACGGCCTGACCATCGCCCGGCCCGACCAGGATGATGTGGGCTTGTTTGGCAGGATTGAAAGCGCGGCCTCTACCATTGAAAACATAGGTTTGACCAATGTTAATGTTGAAGGACAAGGTTATGTCGGAGGTATAGCGGGAGGCGCTGTAGGCAACAGCGGCAACTTTATTCTGAGTAATGTATTTGCCGAAGGCTCGGTTACCGGCTCTGCGAATAGCATAGGCGGGCTTGTTGGTTTCTTAGGTGGGGCTAGTGGCGGTAACGGCTCCATTGTGCAAAGTTACGCAGCGGTGGACGTTACCAGTGCGGGATCGAAGGTGGGTGGTTTGGTAGGCCAATCTGATGGTTCGATTCAAACCAGCTACGCTACAGGTTCGGTAGAGGGTTTGCAATCTGTCGGGGGTTTAGTTGGAGAGATGTTTGGCAGCATCACCGACAGCTATGCTACGGGCGCTGTTAACGCCACCTTTGATAGCGCTGGCGGATTGGTTGGTCAAGTGTTATTTGGTTCAGTTAGCCGCAGCTGGGCCAGTGGTGCAGTAACTGCCACGTCTGGGTTTACCGGTGGATTAATAGGCCGTAGTTCGGGGCCCGTGCTTCTGACAAATAGTTACTGGGATAGCCATACCACAGGCCAACTAACCTCTTCAGGCGGTGGCACAGCACTTAACGGTAATTGGGCAACCCTGGTTCCCGGCGATTCTGCCTACAGCGCTGATAACTACACCGGTTTTGATTTTACCAACACCTGGTTTATCGCCGAGGGCAGCTCTCGGCCGATGCTGCGGGCCCATCTCTCCGGCGGCGGTGAAATCCATAACCTCTACGACCTGCAAGGTATGGCCGCTGATTTAGCCGGCAGCTACACCCTGATGACCGATATCGACGCCTCGGCC
>NZ_JAUOQM010000057.1 GCF_030547685.1 Gilvimarinus sp. 2_MG-2023
GGCGACGGCGGCTTTATTGAAACCTCGGGCAGCATTGTCAAAGTTGGTGCCGATGCTGTTATTACCAGCGCAAGCGCGGGTGGTGCAGCGGGCACCTGGTTGCTCGATCCCACGAACATGGAAATCAGCTACGACGAAATGGGCGGCAACGATGGCACCAGCCACGTCCACACCCAGGCGTTGCAAAACTCTTTGGCCGGCAACAATGTCACACTGCAAACTGCCAACTCTGGCGGCGGAGCCGGCGATATCACCATTGCCGACCCGATTATTTGGGCCAGCGGCAATACCCTAAGCCTGGATGCCGATGGCGGCATTGCCTTTAACGACTATCTGCACGCCCCCGGCGGCGGTCTCACTCTCAATGCCGTGGGCAACATCACCACCGGCGCCGAGGGCCATATTAACGTTGACACCTTTACCTTAAACAGCGGTAACTTTTCGCAAATTTCAGCCACCCTGCCCACATTTATGGCCGATGATTTTGTGATTAACGGCGGCACCTTTACCCGTGCCACCGGTGGCAGTGTGGGCGGTGCAGCTTTGCAAATTACCGACGTATTTGGGTTGCAGGGACTGGATACCACGTTGAATGCTGATGCCGTTTTGGTAAGTGACATTGACGCCTCGGGTACCTCGGGTTGGAATGGCGGTGAGGGTTTTGATCCGATTGGTGATGAACTGAATGGTTACTCTGCTGATTTTAATGGCGGCAGCAATGTCATTAATGGTTTGACTATTAACCGACCTACTGAAAGTGCGGTGGGTCTATTTGCCAATGCGTCGAACGCTACCATCACAGATGTGGGTTTAACCAATATTAATATTGTCGGTGAGGGTTATGTCGGTGGCCTAGTTGGACACAGTGCTGGACAAATCACTGGCAGTTACGCCACAGGTGAGGTAACGGGGGCACATAATGTTGGTGGCTTGATGGGGCTTGCAGATCCATTGAACGCCATCTCACAAAGCTACGCTAATGTTGCGGTAACCGGTGAACATACCGTTGGTGGTCTAGTGGGGGGAGCAAATAGTCTTTCAGTTAACGATACTTACGCTACTGGCAGTGTCACGGCTACAGGCCCTGGCCCAGGTGGTAACGGTGGGCTCATTGGCCAGGCAAATACATCGTCCATTAATAACTCTTGGGCGAGTGGCTTGGTGTCAGTTGCGGGTGGTGGGCCAGAAGGTGGCTTGGTGGGTAGTAGCGGCGGAAGCACTTTCACCAACAGTTACTGGGATACGTTTACTTCGGGCCAATCGTTTGGTGCTAATGGCAGTACTCCGGCCGGTATAAGCGCTGTAGACGGTGATTGGAGTGCACCTGATGCCTATAACCAGACATCTTATACGGGCTTAGATTTCACCGACGACTGGTTTATCGCCGAGGGCAGCTCGCGCCCCATGCTGCGCGCCTTTTTGGACGGCACCAACGTTTCTAACCTTTATCAGTTACAAGGCATGGCCGCTGATTTAACCGCAAACTACACCCTCACCCAAGATATTGACGCCTCGGCTACCGCTCACAGTGTTGCAGCGGGTAATGGTGGCAACTTTTCCGATGTCTGGGGTGGCCGTGGTTTTGCTCCAGTGGGTAACCTTGCCGGCGAGTTTAGCGGCGAGTTGGACGGCCAAGGTTTTCTGATCGGTGGTTTGACCATTAATCGGCCAAGTCTCGATGGTGTTGGTCTTTTTGGTGTTGCAACTAATAGCAGCGTATCGGACTTGGGTTTGATTGCCGTCAATATCGTTGGCGATAATTATGTCGGAGGTTTGATTGGGTTGGATAGCGGGTCTTCCATCACCGATGTTCTTGTTAGTGGAGAGGTTACTGGTGAGGGCGAGGTTGGCGGTTTGATAGGTGGGGCTGATGCCTCATCTGTAGTGAGCAGTTACTCTAGCGCTGATGTGATAGGAGTGGTGTCAATTGGTGGGTTGGTAGGGATTGCTGATGGACTTACTGTAGATACTAGCTATGCAGTGGGTGATGTAAGTGGAGGTACGTATTCTGGCGGCTTGGTGGGTGGGTTACGTACTGGGGGTTCTATCACCAATTCATTTGCCACAGGAGCCGTAGAGGCAGCTACTAACTATGCGGGTGGCTTAGTTGGCCACCTAGAAGACTCTACAATAGAAACTTCTTGGGCCAGTGGTGAGGTTGCCGCATCAGGAGCTAATAATGGTGGCTTGGTAGGTCGGGTCGATGGTGTCAATACGTATACGAATAACTACTGGGACTCTTTCACCACGGGGCAAGCCGATGCTACCAGCGTGGGCGGAGCTGTTGCTGGTATAACCGCCGTTACCGGTGATTGGGCGATTGCAGAAACCGCCTATAGCCAAACCAGCTACGCCGGTTTTGACTTTGCCGATGACTGGTTTATCGCCGAGGGTAGCTCCCGCCCCATGCTGCGGGCCCATCTCTCCGGCGGCGGTGAAATCCATAACCTCTACGACCTGCAAGGTATGGCCGCTGATTTAGGCGGCAACTACACCCTGATGGCCGATATCGACGCCTCGGCC
>NZ_JAUOQM010000058.1 GCF_030547685.1 Gilvimarinus sp. 2_MG-2023
CAAAATATTGCGTGAGCAAATCAGTCGTTACGGCACCTGGCTCACCAATGTAACGCAGCGGCGCTTCGTCGGTCAGGTTAGAGGCACTTAAACTAATGGTGTAACGATCCGACAGATCATAGTTAATGGAGGCATCCAGCAAGCCATAGCCTTTGATGTATCGACCACTGACAGGCGCTGGAACCACACCGGTCATGATAAACTCCGAGCGATAGCTATACACCAATCGGGCAGAGGTTTTCTCGCCTTCGTACAGCGCCGAGATGCTGTAGCTGTCATCAGATTGGAACGCCTGTGGTGTATCAATCACCTCGCCGTTAATCTCAACCGGGTTGTCCGTCTCGACGTGGGTGTAAGAGGCGGCTACACCAAAGTCTTGCCAAATCCCAGGCAGGAAATCAAAAAAGGTTTGCGCGGCCAGTTCAATACCGGTTGCGTTACCGTCGCCGGCATTGACGTCGCGACTGAGCAGGTATTGCCCTTCGGGACAGCTGTTGTCGAACGTACCATTGTAGGCCGGGGCGGTGGCAACGGTTTCACAGCTTTGCGATCCATTAATAAAACCGTCAATCTCTTTTGTGAACAGTGCGACAGAGGCGTACGAGGCGCTACCGAAATATTTCTCCAAAGAGATGTCATAGCTGTCAGCTTTCAGTGGCTCCAGATCGGGGTTGCCACCACTGCCTAGCCCCTGCAGAAGGTCGACCGTAACACTCGGCACCAAAGCCCCAAAATTAGGACGGGTCATGCCTTTGCTGTAGCCGAAGCGCAACAGCAGGTCTTCTTGCATCTCATAGGTAACATTCAAAGAAGGGAGCACATCGACATATGAGTTCGAGTTGTCCACCGGTACCACAACCGACTCACCGCCGGTGGAGTCCACCACCCAGGCACGGGTTTCGATATCGGTCTCAACGACACGAACGCCAACATTACCTCGTATACGCTCATCCTCGGTCGAGAATTCGCCCATGAGGTAGGCGGCCGCGGTACGTTCATCCGCATGGCGACGCGATGTCACATTCTCTGGAATGGCACCGTTGGCCGGGATACCCGACAAGGGGAAAAGCTCCGAGAGCACACCGCTGTGCAAGGCGCTGGAGCGGTACGTCAGGTAGCCACCGGGGAAGTCGGTTTCGTTGCGAATCCAGTCGTTGGGCGCAATGTTATAGAGCTCCGGGAATTCGGCAACTGACACGGCGTTAGAGTGGTCGCTGGCCAGTGGCAGGCCATCGTCTGTGAGTGGCTGCCCGGTAAAGTTATAACTGCTGTAGCTTGACTCTTGAGTGGCAACTCGCGCACCAAACAATAGGGTGTGAAAGAAGCCATCCAAATCATAGGTAAAATCTGTTTGCAGAGCGAGGCCATCGTCATCAAAATTCTGATGGATCACGTTGGCATAACTGTTAAACACAAAGTTATTGGGATCGGATAGATCTGGGCCAGAGATTTGAATGTTGCTTGGGTTGCGGCTATCCGGATACAGCTCGCGCGCGAAGTCCCAGGTTAAACCCAGTTTAGGATCGATCTGCACGTTGCGGCTATCCTGAGTTTGGCTTGCCTCGACATAAGAGAGATCAGCGGTCATGTTCAACTTGTCGCTAATATTCCAGTCAAACCCGGACGCGATCAGCCAAGTCTCGTAGGGGCGCTCTGACTCGCCGCCGAGTGAGAAAAAGGATGAGTCTAAGGACTCGCCACTAATCAGAACTTGCTCGGCGAGCACTTCATCGACACCGCCATTCACATTGCGATCGACAAGTGACTCGGTCATATCGAAATCAATGGTTTCAAGATCTTTTATCGTGCGGCTGTCGTTCAAGACCAGGAATTGATATTCCTGATTATAGTTGTAGAGGTTGTAGTTACCTTCCACATAGACTTCAAAGTCGTCGCTCGGGGCCCACTGAAAGGCCGCGTTGTAACCTTCGCGCTCGCGATAAATGTCTTCCTGGAAAACGTTGGCGCTTTGGGTGAGGGTGCTCATCAGCTCCGAGGAGTCTTCATTGCCCGTAGGGTCTGCCAAGTACCAAACGTCATTGCGCCCAGCGTAACTCTGGTTTGCGCCCGCGAGACTCTCGTACTCTGACGAGTCTGCGCGAACGGCTCTTCTCAAGTACGGGCCACGGTTGGCGGGGGTGGAATCAGAACGGTTGTGGCTTTCTTGAACGTTGGCCGCAAACATCAGGCCCATTTCGGAGCCGTCATCCAAATACCAAGTGTTGGAAACCAGACCGAATAAATCGGGGCTGGTTGATTCGGTAAAGTCATTGTATTTAGCGGTCGCCGCCAAGCTGACCACTTGCTCATCCATATCCAGCGGGCGACGGGTTCGAATATTAATCAGGCCGCCAATGGCGCCCTCAATGTGTTTGGCGCTCGGGTTTTTATAGACGTCGATGCCGGCGATCATGCCGGGGATGGCACTTTCGATATTAAATTCGCGACTGCCGGCGGTAAAGTAGGTGCGTCCGTTCAGGCGTGATGCGGTTTGTCCGGAGAGACCGCGCACGGTCAGCCCGCTGCCTTCGCCCACGGGCGAGGCACCTTCGCCGCCGTATCGATAGCCTTGCACCCCAGGAATACGAGTCAGGGTTTCGGCGACGTTGGAGTCGGGCAACTTACCGACGTCTTCGGCGGTAATCGACTCAACAATCTCTCCGGCTTGTTGTTTGATGGCGGTTGAGGTTTCCATACTGCTGCGAATGCCAGTAATGACCACCTCTTCCAGTCGCTCTTGTTGAGCGCTGGCGACGTGGCTTAAGGAGGCCATGGTGGTTGCTGCTGCCATTGCGACGAACAGACGATTCAGTCTCATAGTCATGTTGCTACCCATCGTTATCTGATTTATTTA
>NZ_JAUOQM010000007.1 GCF_030547685.1 Gilvimarinus sp. 2_MG-2023
ACCACTGGTGGCATACCGCGCTTAGCACTGAATATTGGCGGCAACACCGTTTACGCCATCTACGCAGGCGGCAGCGGCACCACCGAATTAACCTTTACCTATACCGTGCAAGCGGGCGATACCGACGCCAACGGCATCAGTATTGCTGCCAACGCGCTGGACGCCAATGGCGGTACACTGGAAGGCGCTGCCGGTAATAGCGCAGTAACCAGCCATAGCGGAGTAGACCACAACACTAACTACGCAGTTGATACGACAGCGCCGACTCTAAGCTCGAGCACCCCGGCCGACAATGCCACAGCTGTTGCGGTGGACGGCAATATCGTACTGACATTCTCTGAAACCGTGCAGGCGGGCAGCGGCATTATTACGATCAGTGATGGCTTCGATACCCGCATCATTGACGTAAACGATGCACAAGTTAGCATTAGTGGGAATACCGTCACCATTAACCCAACTACGGATTTAAATGAGGACGCAACTTATAACGTACAGATGGGCAACGGCGTGCTAACGGATGTCGCGGGCAACGGATATGCCGGTATTAACAACACCAGCGACTTAAACTTTACAACCGAATCCGAGATAGATACCAGCGTGGTAGTGTTTGACCTGGTGAATGGCCAAAGCTCCGACCACAGCGGCCGTACCTTCTCGGCATCCGAAAGTTACACCATTTATATTCAGGTGGATTCGGATAGTCATGTCCTCGACAGCAGCTTCACACAGTGGACGGGAGCCATTAATTTGGGCGCCGATGACAAAATTGTATTAGTCGGCAATGGTAGCGATATTCTTGGTGGACCCATGGGCATACCTGTCACCAATGACTATTCCAGCTCCACTTACTACGGACTAACGACTGCTGCACTTTCCATCCAGGACTTCGGTGCGGTCTATCGGTATATATCAAACCTGACAAACACCGTTTATCTCTGGAGTGGTGGTAGCTGGGCCTCCAACCCCAACACCATCAACGATAATTTCAGCACGCTCTATTTAACCGATTTACCGGGCGGGGTGCGCACCAGCCAAGGGTTGGTATAAAAACCAGTGCAGGCGATAGAGCAGCCCCATTACCGGTTGTTGCGGCAACTGGCCGAGTGCCAGGCCTACCCGGCACTGCTGGAGGCCTGCGCGCACGAGGCCGGCTCAACCGAGGTAGACTCGCTGCGCGCTTTGGCGCTGGCGCAACTGGGCGAAGCGCAAGAGGCCGAGCAACTGCTGCAATTGCTTAACGCGGCCCCAATAACTGAGGTAATGGCCGTGGATATGGCCGGCGCCTATTTGGCGCTTGGCCACACCGACAGGGCCGAGCCATTATTGCGCCGCCCACCCATTGCCGATGCCCCCACCGAGAGCCTGCGACTGGCCCGGCTCGGGTTGTGTCAACTGCAACAAAATCACCCGCGTGAAGCACTCGAACAATTACTGCAAAGCATAGTGCAGCACCCACGAATTACCGTTTTTGCCCATGCGCTGCGCCTGTGTGCTAACCCCCAAAATACTGAGCAAGGCGAGCAGTTGCTGGCCGCCGCCAAGCAACACTGGCTTACCGAGCGCGCAAACTGGCCCGAAGACGGCGCCGCCTTTTACGACCAGCAGCTGCGCGGCCTGCGCTTAGACCTGTGGCTGGTCGGTGACGCCTTTGACGCCGCCGAAACCTGGCTGGAGGAGCAGCGCCACACCTTACCCGAGAGCGATTGGTGCCACTTGTTAATGGGCTACGCCCAGCGCTTGCAGCAGCGCGACCGCCACACCGAGGCCGAAGAGCGACTGCGCGCTGGCCTTAACCATTACCCCCAACACCGGCCACTGCTGTTGCAACTGGCCGAGCTGGCCCAGTTGCAGGGACGCAAAGCGCAAGCCAATGCGCTCGTACGCAAGGCCATAAACGCCGCTGGGCAAGCGGGTGAGCCCACGACTAGCCTTTGGCTGCGACTCGTTCACAACAATGTGCAAAACAATGCCCCATTAGCGGAACACGCCCTGGCAAAAGCGCGCCAAGAGTTGGACGCACTGCCGGCCGACTCCATGACCGATTCTAGGGCCGACAGCCAACAGGCTGCGCTGGAGTTTCAGTATCGGCTGGGGCTGGCCGGGCTCTACGGGCAACAGCAATCGCTGGACAAAGCTGAAGCCGAGTACCGCCAATTGCTCAGTGAACAGCCCGACAATTTGGGTGTGCTACAGGGCCTGGGCCAATTGCTGATGCAACTGGGGCGCATCGACGAGGCCATTGAATACTTTGAAACCCTAAAAACCCAAGACCCGGCCCGCGGCCACGCCGCGCTGATTAACGCCAGCCGTTACCCCGAAGACGACGCAACGCTGCAACAACTGGAAGACGTAGCCCACACACCGGGGCAAGAAGGCAGCGTGCGCGCCAGCTTGTTACTGCAACTGGCTAAAACCTACGAAAAACGCAAAGATTACCCCCGTGCCATGGAACTTGCCAACCAGGCCAATAGCGCCGCCCAACGGCTGTTAAACTACGCCCCCAAAGCGCACCGCCAGCGCTGCGCCCGTATTCGCCATGCCTTTAACGCTGAATTTTTTAAATACCGCCCACCGGCACAATACGGGCTGATTACCAACGTGCCGGTGTTTGTGGTGGGTATGCCGCGCTCGGGCACCACTTTGGTTGAGCAAATACTGGCCGGCCACAGCGAAATACACGGTGCCGGTGAGCTGGGTTTAATACCGGGCGCTATAGCCGGCATGGAGAGATGGGAAAGACGCACGGGCTCGGGCCGGCGCTACCCGGATTGCGCCGATGACTTAAGCCCCAAGGTCGCCCAGGGCATTGCGCAAAACTTACTGGATGAATTGCAAAGCTACGCCCCCGAGGCCAAGCACGTAGTGGACAAACTGCCGCACAATTTTGAAAATGTTGGGCTGATAAAATTTTTATTCCCCAACGCTAAAATTATTTCCGTAAGACGCGATCCGCGTGATATTGCTCTGTCCAATTACTTTACCGACTACGCGGCTAAACATGGCGGCATGGGCTTCGCCTACGATCTGGACTGGATTGGCGAGCAACTGGCCGACCACAATTTATTGATGCACCACTGGCAGCAAGTACTGCCGGGCGAGATTTTAGAAGTCCAGTATGAAGAGGTCATCGCCAACCCCGAAGCCTCGGCGAAAAAGATGCTGGAGTACATTGGCGTAAGCTGGGAAGCCGACGTGCTCAATTTTGCCGATCTGAACCGCCCGGTCAAAACCGCCAGCGTGTGGCAGGTGCGCCAACCGATTTACCAAACCAGTAAAGCTAAGTGGCGACGCTATCAGAATCACTTAGAACCATTGATTAGCGCTACCAATCGAAAAATTACATGGGAGCCAATACGTATGACCAGCTTGCCCAAACCCGGCTGGCTGGACACCGGCGTAGACCACTATAACGCGCAGCAATTCAATAAGGCCGAACGCTGCTTTAAACAACTGTTACACTTTGTGCCCGAGCACGGCGCGGCGAACTTTATGCTGGGCTTGGTATACGCCAACAACGGGCTCTTAGCCGACGCTATTGGTCATATGGAGCAAGGGCTGGAGCGCTGCCCCTGGAACCGCGACTGGCGCAATGACCTGGCCCGCGCCTACCGTTTAAACGGTGATGAAAACAAAGCTGACGCTCTTTTTAAAAAACGCGAGCTCGAAAACGAAATAAATACGCCGGAAGATATAATGAGCGATACACGCTATACAACGCCGACAAGCTCAGGAGTTTATTGAATGACTCGGCAACATTTCCCCCGTTTGAATTTACTGCCCAAATTGTTGAGTACGTTGTTAGTAATCTGCACATTGGCAGTTCAAGCCCAAGTCAGCTCATCGCTACCTGAAGACGGTTTAACCGCCGCTCTGCGCGCCACGCTTGCCAACCACCCAGCCATTGCCGGTAAGCGAGCCGAAATCCAAGCCAGTGATTACTCCCTGGGTGAAGCTCGCAGTCAAAGATTGCCCAGTGTTAGTTTAAACACCGCCTATGGCGAGGAGAACCGAGCTAACTTTAATCAAGACGAATACGCCTACCCCACGACTTTGCGAGTCCGCCAGCCGGTGTGGACCTTTGGTCGCATCAGCAACAACATTGAAGCCGCCGAGGCGGGCCTGGACAGAGAATCTGCCGATTTGGTACGCGTACGCCGCGAACTTTTAACAGACACAGCACTGGCTTACGCCGGTGTGCTAAGCGCCCGCGCCAGAGTGGCGGTGGCAGAACAAAACTTAATGCAACTGGAAGTATTGCGCCAACAAATACAAAGGCGTGCGGCGGGGCAATTAGCCTCCGATGCGGACACGCGTCTCGCCGATACCCGGCTCACTCAAGCCAAGATTTTACTCTCGCGTTATCGCGGAGAAGTCGATATCGCCCGCAATACCCTGCAAAGCCTAACGCAGTTACCCATTGTCGGAAGCACCCCCATTGCCAGTGGCCTGTTGCAGCTTGAAGCCGACGCACTGCTCGAGGAGCGTGTACTAAAACAAAGTGCCCAAATACAATTGCGCAAGCAGAATGTTGCGCAAGCTCGCGCTCAAGTCAATCAAACCCGCACCTCTGCCATGCCCACCGTGTACTTACAGGCAGAGCAGTTTTACGACCAACCGGCGCTGCGCGATGACAGCCAGATTAGTGTGGTGCTTGAAGCGCAACTGGATGGTTTGGGGTTCAGCACTCGCAACCGCACCGGTGCCGCCAGCGCCCGACAAATGGCAGCCGAGCAAGAACTGCGCTTAGCTCATATACAATTGCAGCGCGACATCCGCCGCCTGCAACGACAGCGCACCTTGATGGGGGATATCGTCGAATCACAACGTGGCGCCGTTGAAGACTTGCAGGCATTGCTGGACTCTTACCAGCGCCAGTACGAGTCTGGCAGTAAAAGCTGGCTTGAGGTCATGAATATTCAGCGCGAACTCAACACGGAACGCGTACTGTTAACCGACAGCCAAAATGAGCAACTGCGTTACAGCCTTGAATTGTTGGGTTTGAGCGGCGAGCTCGACCTGCTCGCCGGGCTGGAGGTGAACAATGACTGAAACACCCCTATCAGAGGAAGGTCCCAAGCTGACGGAAAACCTTGCTGCAAAAAAGGTGTGGCGAGCCCTGTTTCGTGAAAAGCGCTGGTTGCGGCGAGTTATTGTCGCAACCTGCTTGATTAACTTGCTGGCGGTGTCTATGTCGCTGTTTGCCATGCAGGTGTACGACCGCGTGGTACCCACTTTGGCCTACGCCACGCTCACAACCTTAACCGTGGGTATGATTATTGTCATTGGCTTTGACTGGAGTTTAAAAACCCTCAGAGCGCGCATACTCGACAGTCTAGCCAGCGCCGTCGATATACAACTGTCGCAGCGCGTTTATGAACACTTGCTAAAGCTGCGTTTAGACACTCAGCCGAAAAGCCTGGGCACATTGGCCGCACAGGTCAACAGCCTGGACGCTGTGCGTCAATTTTTTTCTTCGGCCGTCATTTTTGCGTTAGTGGATTTACCCTTTGCTCTGATGTTCTTGGTTTTTATTGCGATTATCGGCGGCAAGGTTGCTTGGGTTTACGCTGCACTGCTGCCCATTGCGTTAACCCTAGGCTTGGTTAATCAGTGGCGTCTACGGCGCCTAATGCGCGAACAGATTCAACGCAGCAACGAGCGCCAGGGCTTATTGGTAGACACTATTCGCGGTGCTGAAACCATTCGCGCCAGCGGCGCCAGCAATTCGTTCGGTGAGCAGTGGCGGGACATGACCGGCACCATTAACCGCTACACTTTGCGCCAGCGTGCCATCAATAGTTTGGTTACCGTTACCGCCACGAGCTTGTCCATGTCGGCCTATGTCGGCGCCATTGTGGTTGGTGTGTGGCAAATTGAGGCGGGCCTACTCACGATGGGCGGCATGATTGCCTGCAGTATTTTAGGGGGGCGCATCATTGCACCGGTTGCACAAAGCGCACAGTACCTAATGCAGTGGCAACAAGTCAGTCAATCACTGCGCTTGGTGCACGATGTTTTGAGCCTGCCGGGCGAGCGCCGTCACAATCAAACGCTGCTCAAGCCCAACGCGGCGCCGCAGCACCTGCAACTGGAAAAAATTCGCTTTGGTTACCCCGGCTCACCCGTGATGCAAGTAACGCTGGACGAGCTTACTGTGCACAGTGGCGAGCGCACTTTGTTGCTTGGGCCTGTGGGCAGTGGCAAATCGACTTTGTTAAAAGTCATGGCAGGCTTGCTTCCCCCCACTGAGGGCAGAGTGCGACTGGGCGATGCCGACCTGTGGGAAATTGACCCGACATTGGTCAGCCAACAGATTGGATATTTACCTCAACACACTCAACTTTTTCGCGGTACGTTGCGCAGTAATTTATTGCTGGGTAACGAGTGCAGTGATGACGAGCTTGTGACTCTGTGCCGAGATTTAGGCATCGATAAAATCGTCGATAATAACCCGCTCGGGTTAGACCTGGTCATTAGCGAAGGCGGCGATGGTTTATCCGGCGGACAACGCCAACTGGTGGCCCTGGGACGATTAATTTTAGCAAGGCCGAAAATTTGGTTATTGGACGAACCCGGTGCAGGTCTCGACCGCGACACCGAAGAACGTTTTTGGCAATGTCTGGAAAGCGCGCTAAGCACGGATGATATTTTGGTTGTGAGCACCCACCGGCCCATGATTGCAGGCCGGCTTGCCACCCGCGCAATGATAATGGCGGACGGCGTCATTCAGCGTGACGGGGCGCCCGAAGCGATACTGCCCATGCTTAAAACACGCGCGACGAATGAGTCTCCTGCGACACCTAAAAAAGGAGGCTTTGATGTTATCTAACCCAGTGGATACCGACACTCGCCTGTCCCAATACCATACCGCCCGCCACGGCGCTTTTGTCTACGTAATACTGGTTGCGGTGCTGGCGTTTATTGTGTGGGCGAATGTGTTTACTTTGGATGAGGTCGCTCGTGCTCAGGCCGAGGTTATTACGCCCAGCCGGATACAAGTTATTCAGGCGGTGGACGGCGGCGTGCTGCACGAGCTGCACGTACGAGAGGGTGACCGGGTAAGCCCCGGCCAGGAATTGGCACGACTGGACCCAACCCGTTTTGCCGCGTCAGTGGGCGAAATAGAAGCGCGGCTTTACGCACTAAAAGCCAAAGCCGCGCGCTTGCGTGCCGAAGTGATTGGCGCCGAGAGCCTGACCCTGTCCGATGACATTCGGACCCAGGTGCCAGAAGTCGCCAGTGTAGAATTAGCGCTGTTTGAGCAGCGCCGCCAAGGCCTGGCTGACGAGCTGAGAATACTGCGTGAGGGCGTTGCGCTGAGCCGCAAGGAGTTATCACTGGTACAGTCATTGCGCCAACAAGGTGATGCCAGTGGCGCAGAACTGTTGCGCGCAGAACGGACGTTAAACGAGGCCGAGTCGCGTCTGGTGAATCGGCGCAATCAATTTTACGAAGACGCTCGTCAGGAGCTTACCCGCGCTGAAGATGAAAGTGCGCAGGCCGAACAGCTGCTTATTCAACGCCAAGAAGAGCAAGCGAGTAGTGTATTTCGCGCTACCGTACCGGGCATTGTTAAAAATATTCGGGTAACCACCGTTGGCGGCGTACTGCGCGCGGGCGATGAACTGATGCAGATTGTACCGGCCGAAGATAATTTGATTTTACAGGCTCGCGTTAGCCCGGCCGACATTGGCCGCGTGGAAACAGGCCTAAGTGCCAACATCCGCCTCGACCCATTCGACTACACCATACACGGCACCGTACAGGGCAAGGTCACCTACGTCAGTGCCGACACACTAAAAGAAGAAACCGCCGACGGCGTTGATATTTACTACCGGGTACATATCGAGCCTATTGCTTTCCCCGTGACGACCACAACGGGCAAAAAACTGACGTTATCGCCGGGCATGACTTCGCAGGTGGATATTCGCACTGGCGAACGCAGCCTTATTAATTTTCTGCTAAAACCGATACGAAAAACACTGTCATCATCGCTAGGGGAAGAATAAGAAATCGAACATTTAGGGAGTGCCTTCGACGGCGAAGGGAGGGCATTTCCGTTCCCCGTAAACCACACCCCGTCGTCCACTCTTCAGAAAACCACCTTCAACAACCGCAAATCAAATATTAACACCGCATTGGGCCCAATTTTATTACCTACGCCCTTCTTGCCCCACGCCAGTTCGGGCGGTACGACGAACTCGTAGCGGGCGCCCTCTTGCATTAGCTGCAGGCCTTCGCGAATACCGGGGATGGCTTCTTTCATGGTGAATTCGTCGGGCAGGCCTTCTTTGTAGGTGTCGCCGATGATTTTGCCTCCCACCAGCTGAATGCGCTGATTGACTTCGACGGTGTCGGTTTCCGTGGGGGTCATGCCGTCGCCGTCTTCCAGTACGCGGTAAAGCAAGCCGGTGGCGGTTTCTTGCACGCCCTCTTTTTGGCGGTACTTATCTATGTAGCTCTCGCTGGCGGCGCGATTTTGGCCGGAGGAGCCTTTGTTGAGTTTCTTCTTTGCCATAACTTTTTCTGGAATAAATTCTGTCGATTAACACACTAAGCCAGGCTGGGCGAAAAAAACCTGGCCACCCTTACAATTGGAACAAAGTAATGATTACCTAAGGCCTGATATGGCTTCGAGACGCTCAAATATTAGATTTTCTCGGTCTGAGTCCCCTCTAGCCGTCGACTGGACAACATACGGAGTATCCGGGTGCTTGAGAAGCTTACCGAACTCTTCGGCTAAATATTGGCGGAGTTCTTCAGGAGCCATTGGCAACTCTGTTGCAAGTTCAGCGCGACCATCTACAAGGTTAAAAATATCTTCCGCATCG
The DNA here is from genome assembly GCF_030547685.1 of Gilvimarinus sp. 2_MG-2023. Classification (GTDB taxonomy): domain Bacteria; phylum Pseudomonadota; class Gammaproteobacteria; order Pseudomonadales; family Cellvibrionaceae; genus Gilvimarinus. The sequence goes on from NZ_JAUOQM010000007.1 coordinate 8,832, forward strand.
TGACTTTCTAGCAAATCATTATTACCCCGCCCCTTAAACGCTTCGAGCTTAGTCGCCAAGAAATAAGGCGGTGTCACCAACCGAATGCGGATGGATGATGACAACATTTGAGCTTGCGCAGCGTTTAACGCCTCACTATACCAACGGTTACTAAATCCAAGCACCTCCGCATTATCGGGCATAAAATCTACCTGCACTGCACCTAAACGAAAGCGGCAGTTTACGGCCTCGTTCATGGCAATACGAAAACCGCGCGCCTGTAGCTGTTCACTTAAGAGATGCCACTGAGAATAGCCCAAGACACTGACTATTACATCCACATCATCCGTATAGCGGACGGTTTCACGAGTGTATGGATCGGTCATAAGTAAGCCGGTAGTACATCCCCCAACAAACGCCATAGAGTCCATCATTTCGGGCCCTAAGGCCCGGGCAACCAGCTCTATCATGTCCCGATGGCGGTTAAATTGGCTCATACCGAAAACTCTTGCTTGAGCATGTCACTCGCCACTTTAGCCTCGCGAGGCCGCCCGAGGCGAATGGCATCTACCAACGCCAGCAATTTATACAATTTTTCGTCTTGCGCTGCTGCAGCGGGGACAGCTTTGCACAAGGGCTCGACACCCTGCCCCATGTCAGTAGCCTTAGCATCAGGCCACACCGGTAATAAGTCGCCTGCAGACATAACTTTTCCAACGAGTGTCGGCGCGGCAAATGCAGTAGGAATACCCCGTACCACCGGCCCTAGACTTGCAGGAAACACATATTTAATACCCTCGCGTAAGAAACCCAAAAGAGCGCGCCGGTTAACTCTGGGCAAATTCGTATGCCGATCACGCGCTACCAACCCCACGTGAATACAACGGTTAAGAGCCTGATTAAGCTCACTTTTACTGATACCCGTGGCCTGCGCCAAAGCCCGAACGCTGTACTGATGGGGTTCGTTCGCATGGCTGGATTGCTCCAAACTGACCATCTTCAACAACAAGAGAATATCTTTACTTTTCATCACCGTAACCGCCAAGTTGGAGACCTGCAACGTCCTTCGTCCTAGGACAAAGGACAGCACTTATGGGAAGTGTGCACCTAGCCAATGTTGTCGTCAAGAGAATTCACCAAGGCAGAAACAGGGCTTAAACCTCAAGAACCATAACAAGTAGGTGACGTCGATTCGTCGCGGTCGGCGGCGTCTTCGGTGCGCAAGGCATCGAGCAGGGCGCGGCGCAAAATTGGCAGGTGGGATTGGTCGGGCTTTTTACTGGCCGTTAGCAAGGTCAGCCGGCCCTGACGGGCGGCGCGCATTAGCGGCAATAGGCAGTCGGGCGCCTGATCTAACTGGTGGCGGTAGGCGTGGCCGAAGGCGGCTTCGGTGAGTTCACCGCGGTGCCAACACTGACGCAATCCGGTGGACGGGGAGGCCTCTTTATACCAGTCGCCCAGCGCCAATTCGTCTTTTTGTTTGCCCCGGGGCCAAAGGCGGTCCACCAGCACGCGCGCACCATCGGCGGGCGAGGCGTCTTGGTAAATTCGTTTAAAGCGGATGTCGTAAGCCATAAACAAAGTCTAGCAAATCTGCTTCGCCCTGCCGATGCCCGATGCCGCTGTTTATTCGCGGCCGCCTTCCATGCGGTGGCGCTCTTCGCTCAACAATTGCAAAGCTTGCTCGGCGGTCAGTTTCGAAGCCGGCGTTATCAGCGTCACGACAACCCCTGCCAGCAGTGAGCTGAGCACGGCGGGTATGACCGGGTTGCCCCAGTAATCCTGATAGATATTCACCACCACCAGCGAGGCAACGGACGCCGCCACCAGCGAGGCAATGGCCCCGGCGGGGTTAAAGCGCGGCCAGAAACGACCCAGTAAACCACAGACAAACAGCCCGGCCATAACGGTGGAAATCATGGTGGTGATATAGCCAATAATGTCATTGGATAAAAGCGCAAAGCCAAGCGCGACGGCAATAATGCTTAACAGCGCCAAACGGGACTGCTGAATAACGCGATGTCGGGGCGGCATTTTGCCGGTAACCATACTGTAGATATCGCGCATTAAAATACTCACCCCGGCGATGGCATCTGAGCTCGCGCTAGACATAGTCGCGGACAAGCCGGCAATCAATACCCCCACCGCCAGCGGCAACACTTCTGCCGCTAAAAACGGGAAGGCAAAATTGCGGTTATCCAACTCTGGGTTGAGCGCATAAGCGCCCATGCCAATAATCGCAGGCACGCAAGAAAAGAAAACATAAAGTGTGCCGGAAATATAAAACGATTGGCGCACCGAGCGAATGCTTTGCGCGGAGTAAATACGCTGGCGAAATGACGGGGTGGCCAATACGCCCACGGCCACAACCAACATCAGTGATACGGCGTGTAAACCGCCGATGGCGTCTATGGCCAAAAAGCCAACATTGCTCGCCGGCTGCGCGGCCATCAGCGCTTGCCAGCCACCGGCAGCGTCCACCGCTAACACTGCCATTAATATAAAGCCGACAAATAAGATAATCGCCTGTAGGGTATCGGTCCAAACCACCGCGCTGTAACCGCCGATAATGACGTAGATGGCAAAGCTAACGGCAATAATAATTTTGGCCAACTGCAAATCGATGCCGGCAATCCAGGCGAGGTACAAACCACCGCCGAGAATATGCGCACCCAACCAGCCAATACTGGCGACAAAAATCAATATCGCGACAATGTTTTTAACCCAGCGGCTGGCGCCCACGTAGCAGGAAAGCTCCTCGCTCATGGTCATAAATTCAAATTTACGCACCGGGGCAAAGCAAAGGCCTAACAATAAAATACCAATAGCACCGCCAATACCGTAGAGCATACCCGCCCAACCATTGGCGTAGCCAAAACCCACTGCACCCATAGAGGAGCCCGTACCCACCATAGTGGCAACAGTGGTGCCGATGGTAAGAAAAATGGGCAGGCCGCGACCGGCCAGCAGAAAGTCCTCGCCATTTTTATTGCCGCGCGACACAAAAATACTGAGCGCGATTAAACAAGCAACATAAGTGGCGAGCGCGGTTAAAAATAGATTGGTGCTCATAAGTTTCTTCAACAATGACGTTATTGGAATAATGTCTAACGTTCAGCGTTCAGCTAATGATCCTATTCCGGCGACTTATAACAGACCACGCCCACTTCCACTTTACAGTCGACCACTAAATCACACACTGAGCAAATCCGCGCCGGTGGCGCATTGCCAAACACTTGCTTAAAAACTTTGTTGAACGATTGAAAATAGCGCGCATCGGTCAGGATAACCGTGAGGTGGACGACGTGCTCTTTACTGTAACCGGCGTTGGCCATTATTTTCAGGCAATGATCAATGGCCAGCTGGGATTGCTCTACCACTGAGCCCTCCACCACTTCGCCGTCAATCATCGGCGTTTGGCCCGATACATACAACCAGCCTGCAGCCTCGGCTGCCATGGCAAAGGGTAGGTGTTGGCCACCGGTACCCATACTGCCCTCGGCGCCGTAACGTGTAATACTCATGTTGCAATCACTCCTGTTTAATATGAACTCGGCAATCATAATTGCCGAGTTCATATATCAATGATTTTGCGCTGGGCTGTCCCCAGCGGTTATGACTGGCATCGCGACAAAAACTGCCCGTTGCGGCCGGTTTTATACTGACCGGGCACATAGCTCAGCTCGCCGTTTACCCACACGGACTGAATGCCCGTTGCTACCTGTTTGGGATTGGCAAAGGTGGCGGTGTCCTGAATTTTTTCTGCATCAAACAACACCAAATCGGCCCAGTAACCTGCGCGAATTTCGCCCCGATGGGGCAGGCGGAATTCAGCGGCAGACAAACCCGTCATTTTGTGAATGGCGGTGGCTAAATCAAAAATTTTTCGCTCGCGACAATAGTGCGCTAACACTCGGGGAAAGGCGCCCCACAATCGTGGGTGTGGGTGCGGATCGTTAGGCAAGCCATCGGAGCCGACCATAGTGCGCGGGTATCGCAAAATATTTTCCACATCCTGTTCACTCATGCAGTAGTAAACCGCACCGGCCGGCTGTAGACGCTCGGCGGCCTGAAGCAAACTCACCTGCCATTCGGCGGCAATTGTGCCCAGCATTTTTCCCGCGTGTTCGGGATGGGGCTCCGACCAGGTAATAAAAATATCGGTGTCTTCGGTGACCTGCGCCAAGTCCAGAGTGCTGGAGCTGGCGGCATAGGGATAACAGTCGCACGCCACTTTTTGTGTGCGCGCGGCGCCTTCTAAATGCTGCAGTAATTCTGTACTGCGGCCCCAGTTGCCTTTGCCTGCACACTTTAAGTGAGAAATAATCAGCGGTGCCTTACCCGTATGCGAGGTGTAAAACGCTTCGTTCATCGCCTCCAGCACGCCATCGAACTCGGTGCGCAAGTGAGTGGTATACACCGCCCCGGCCTCACCCAGAATCTTGACCATCGCGAGCACTTCGTCAGTGGTGGACTGCTTGGCACTGGCGTAGGCAAGGCCTGAGCTCATACCGAGCGCGCCGTCTTGCAGCGCCTCTTGCAACTGGCCAGTCATGGCCGCCAGCTCAGCATCGGTGGCGGCGCGGTCGAGCCGAGCCATATGGTTGTTGCGAATTGCGGTGTGCCCCACCAGCGCGCCCACATTAACGCTAGGCTGAGCGGCTTGCACGGCACTCACATAGTTAGCAAAATGCGGATATTGGAACTGGGCGTTATCCCCCAGTAAGCTGAGCGGGTCGGGCGGGTCGCCAGCCAAAGTGACCGGGCTGGCACTAATACCGCAATTGCCCACGATGACGGTCGTTACCCCCTGGCTGATTTTCTCCAGCATATGGGGGTTGTGAATCACATTGAGGTCGTCGTGGGTATGCACATCGATAAAACCGGGGGCCAAGCACAGGCCCTCTGCGTCTACCGTGTGATTCGCGCTCGCCTCTAGGTGCGGTGCCACGGCGGCGATTTTGCCCGAGGCGATGGCGACATTGGCACGAAAAACTCCGCCGCCGGTGCCATCCAGCACCAGCGCGTTTTGAATCAGGGTGTCGTACTGCATAAGTCTCTTATTTACTAACAAACCCTAACTCAAAATGGTTGCGAGTTTGCCGTCAGTCTCCAAGGGGCAAACGATCTTTGCCCTGCTTGTGTGTATCCAGCGTGTGCTTTATGCGGCGCAGTGTCTCTCGGCTTTTACGTTTTTGGCGCACCGCCAACTCTGTTACTAATACATCGAGAGCGGCGAGCATCACATAACGCGACGCACTGGGTTTAAAAATAAAATCGGTTTCCATCGATTCGATTGGCAACAAACAATCCACCATATTGCCCAGAGGCGAATTCTGTACGGTAATCCCCACCAACTTGGCGCCGTACTCGCGGGCGATTTCTGCCGCCGCTTGCACATCTGGGCTGTAACCCCCAGCCGACAAGCAGATCACGACATCGTTAGCTTCAAGGGTTGCGGCTGCCATTCGCATCAGCATGGGGTCCGAGTAGGCGGTGGCACTCACCCCCAGTCGGAACAATCGATACTGACATTCCTGCGCCAATACGGTGGAGCCGCCGCCCACCCCAAATACAACGATTTGCCGAGCCGCGACCATGGCCTCCACGGCGGGCTCAACCACTGCATCGGTGATTAGTGCCGCACTGTGCTCTAAAGCAACTTGCACCGCTTCAAATACCGCGTGCTTCCCATCCAGCTCCGTGGGCGGCTCGCTGTAAAACCGCTGGCCGATCGCCACCGATTGGGCCAATCGCAATTTCAAATCGCGTACGTTTTTACAATCCACCGCGCGGGCAAAACGGGTAATACTGGCCTCACTGACCCCAGCCTTAGCCGCCATATCACTGATACTGGCTTGTGAGGCAAACTGTAGGTCGGCCAAAATCATTTTGGCGATTTTCTGCTCGGCATCACGCAGTTGTCCGTACAGAGTGTTAATGCGCGATACGATGTCTAGATCATGAGTCATTACCCGTCTCCTCGCCCGCACAATAATGGTCGATTACCCAGCCTGGCTGGCGTTATTATGCACCCAATGAAATTATGTATCAACATTTGACCATCTTTACTGTTATTTAATATCATAAGCAATTGCAACACTTCACTTTACCGGCCTGGGCCACCCTATGACGACCACGCAAGACACAACTCATTCACTCAGCGACAAAGGGATTGTGATTACCGCGCAAGCGGCGCCTTACTTGTTAGACGAAGCCATCAGCTTACCTGCAGCGGTATTATACCAGTCGCGGCTGACCAACAATCTTAGCTGGATGCAGCGCTTTGCCGACGCACAAGGCGTCAAACTGGCCCCACACGGCAAGACCACAATGACCCCAGCACTGTTTCAACAACAATGCGAGCAAGGAGCCTGGGGCCTTACCCTTGCCACTCCTCCGCAAGTTGCAGCGGCGGCCGAAGCGGGCACCCGGCGTGTTCTTATGGCTAATCAGTTGGTTGGCCACGCCAATATGCAGCTCATCAGCCAGCTGCTGGAAAACCCTCAACTGGATTTTCACTGCCTGGTAGATAGCCGCGCTAATGTGGAAGCACTGAATCGATTCTTTACCAGCCGCGGCCAAACGCTCAATGTCATGATTGAGATGGGCGCCGACGGGGGACGCTGCGGTTGTCGCACCAGCGAGCAGGCACTGGCACTGGGCCACGCCATTGCCCAGCAACCCGCCCTAAACCTAACCGGCATTGAAACTTACGAGGGCGTCATTAGTGGCCCCAATGCCCCGGCGCGTATTCGCCAACACCTGACATGGGTGCTTAAAACGGCGCAGGAGGTATACGGGCAGGGATTATTTACCGGCGCCAAGGCCATCCTTACCGGCGCCGGATCCGCGTGGTACGACTTGGTCGTGGAGGTATTCAGCCAGGCCGACCCCGATACATTTACAACCGTTATTCGCCCCGGCTGCTACCTGATTCACGACCAGGGTATTTACCTTGAAGCACAACAAAACGTACGACAACGATTGGGGGACACTTGTACGATACCGGGCGACTTACAATCTGCCCTTGAGATTTGGGCCTATGTGCAATCGCTGCCCGAAGCGGGAGTGGCCATTATTGGGCTGGGCAAACGCGACTGCGCCTTTGATGCCGGCCTCCCCCAACCCACCTTACATTTTCGCCCTATGGATGACACCCCAAAACCGGCACCATCATCTTGGCAGGTGGTAAAGATCATGGATCAGCACGCCACCATGACCATACCCAGCGACAGCAATCTGCGCGTGGGCGATATGATTGCCTTTTCTACCTCGCACCCCTGCCTTACCTTCGACAAGTGGCGACAGCTGCATGTCATTGATGACCAATTCCGAGTACTGAATACCATCGACACTTTTTTTTAATGAGCGGCATAACGATGAAACGGATTACCACTTTTTTGCTTTTGGCCTTCGCGGTAGTGAGCCTAAAGGCTACGGGGCACACTCACACCACCCCAGTCGCCGCCGCGCTTATGCCACAACCGCAATTGGTTACCACCGAAGAAGGTCTGCTGCATTTAACCGGTATACCAAGCATTAAAATAATAGGGTCAAACAGCGACAGACTAATCGCAGCTGGCCAGCGTTTTACTGAGCGCTTTAGTCGCCAAACCGGCCTTACCCGTTCAATGCCAAACACGCTATTAACCTTGCGTATACGTAACTCTGCACTGCCTCTGCTGAACAAAAAAAGCGAGTCTTATACGCTTGCAATAACCCCCCAAGGCATCACCCTAAACGCTGCCACTGAGCTTGGTGCCTTGCGCGGCTTGCAAACATTGCTGCAATGGGTCGGCATAAACCAAGGGCCGAACTTGGCCTTACCCTCGGCCGTAATTCGTGACCAACCGCGCTTTGCCTGGCGCGGTTTGCTACTGGATTCGGTGCGGCACTTTTTACCGGTGACAGATATTAAGCGACAACTTGATGGCATGGCCGCAGCTAAGCTCAATGTATTGCACTGGCATTTAACCGATGACCAAGGCTGGCGTTTTGAATCTAGCGCTTATCCGCGCCTGCACACCGTTGCCAGTAATAACGGCCAATTTTATAGCCGCCAACAAATAACCGACGTCGTAAACTACGCGCACGCACGCGGTATTTACGTGTTGCCCGAAATTGATATGCCGGGGCACGCCAGCGCCATTGCACTGGCCTACCCGGAGCTTATGTCCGCCCCCGGCCCCTACCGGGCGGAAGATCGCTGGGGCGTACACAAGCCGCTACTCAACCCCGCCAACCCCGAGGTCTACCAATTCGCCCAAGCGATTTTACAAGAAGTTGCCGAGCTGTTTCCATTTCCCTATGTGCACATCGGCGGCGATGAAGTTGACCCGGAACACTGGCAAAATAATCCGAACATTCAAGCCTTTGCCCGAGCTAATAATCTGCCGGATACCCACGCACTACACGCCTACTTTAATCGACAACTGTCCGATATTCTCTCGCAACTGAACCGGGCGATGATCGGCTGGGACGAAGTACTGCACCCCGAGCTTGCCCCCGGTACCATTGTGCAGTCCTGGCAGGGACCGGATGCTCTGGGCCGGGCGATCAATATGGGTTTTCCCGCACTGTTATCGACCGGCTTTTATCTCGACCAACCGCAGTACGCCAACTATCACCACCGCGTCCGCTTTTTACCGCAGCCGATTGATATCGACACCACCCCGGCCGACAACGAAAGCTGGAGCAGTTGGCGCTTTATGGTACCGCGCAAACGCGGCAGTGATGTACAAGGGCAATTGACAGTGATTGGCGAAGAGGAAAATGCTCGCGGCTTTATTGATTTTCAAGGCAAGTCGCGTCAGGTAGTGCAGAACCTTCGCCGACAAGACGGCGACATACAGTTTAATGTCGATACCTGGATGGGGCCGGTGGCAGCCACTCTCACCACCACGCAAAACCAGCTGTACGGAACACTGCAGGTAGGCAATGCCCCCTACACGTTAACCGGCGAGCGTGAGGCAGGCAGCGATATCGCTCACAGCCGCATCCCTGTGCCACAGCCCAAAGATTATATCGACAGCGACAAACAACACTTACTGCTCGGTGGCGAGGCTGCACTGTGGAGTGAAATGGTTGATCGTACCAATTTGGATTTACGCTTGTGGCCGCGCGGTTTTGTGGTTGCCGAGCGTTTGTGGTCCGACGCCTCGGTCAGAGAAGAAAAATCCTTGCTACAACGTTTGCGCGCTGTGGCGAATTGGTCAGTGCACTCTGTGGGCTTGCAGCATGATGAGCAGCAAAAAAATAAACTGGCAACTCTGGCTCCCAAGGCCGAGTTATCCACCTTACTGACGGTCAGCTCTGCCTTAGAACCGGCACACTATTATCATCGCCACCACGAAAAATCCGTGCACGAAACCTATTCGCGGCGCGACCGGCTCGACCGCCTGGCCGACGCCTTGCCCGCACAAAGTGATACCGCCATAGAGTTTGCACAACAGGTAAACGCCTGGCTCACTGCCACCAATGACAAAGCGCAAACGGCTGCCCTGCAAACGCAGCTGCGCGCTTGGAAAAAAGCCAGTGAGGCATTGAATAACACCACTGACAATAATGAACTACAGGCATTGAATGCCAGTGTGTACGACATCAGTTGCGCGGGGCTTACACTCATCAAACATATTCAGGCCAGACAAACACTTGAGCCCGACCAGCTAACAGACATTCGTAACCATCTCAACACAGCACTCAGGCTTCAACACGAAATCATCGTAGCGGCGGCGTTTGGAGTAGAACGGCTCTTTCTCCACTCGCAGACCATGCCACCTCAAGGACAATAACCATGCGACAAAAAAAACTTAATAATATTTTTATCAATACACTCGTCGCAGTAAGCCTTGGCGCCTGCGCACACAGTTTTGCCGCCGACAGCATCGACTGGGTAGAGGAGAATACGTTTACCCAAGGGGTGGAGGGGCCGGTGGTGGGACCGGATGGCACACTCTACGCGGTCAATTATCAACGCGAAGGCACCATCGGCCAAGTGTTGGCTAAAAACCAAGCCAGCTTGTGGTTAGCATTACCCGAGGGCAGCACCGGCAACGCGCTGCGTTTTGCCCCCGATGGCAGCATGCTGGTCGCCGATTACACCGGCCATAACATTCTGCGCATTGAACCTAAAACCCAAGTGGTAACTGTGTTGGCCCACAACACCAAAATGAACCAACCCAATGATATTGCGGTAGCAGCCAGCGGGTATATTTACGCCAGCGACCCCAACTGGGCCGAGAGCACCGGCCAGCTATGGAGGATTAATCGCAACGGCGATACTACGTTACTCGAGACCAACATGAGCACGACTAATGGTATAGAGTTATCCCCCGCTGGCGACACGCTCTACGTTAACGAAAGCGTAGCACGCAAAGTTTGGGCTTACGATGTGAATAATGAAGGCGAGCTCGACAATAAACGAGAGTTTTATACCTTTGCCGACTACGGCTTAGACGGCATGGCCTGCGATGAAAACGGCAATGTGTATATTGCCCGTTACGGCGCCGGCACCATTGTCGTACTGTCGCCGCAAGGTGAACTGATTAAAACCGTGGCGTTAACCGGCCAATATCCCACCAATATTACCTTCGGCGGTGAAGGCAACAAGCGGGCGTTTGTCACCATGCAAAAGCGCGGTGCGATTGAGAGCTTTTTGATTGATTGAACGGTTTTGCATTCGGAGCGGTGTGTTTAAATATTTTTTGCTTGTGTATTATTTAAATTGTTGAGCGTCACTATGGGCGCGCTTAAGTCCGGCCCATTACAAATGTTGATCAACCGTGGAGACCATAGCCGCGATACCACCGCCTTTCAGTTTGGCCACTAATTCGGCTAAATCAGCCAGTTGCGCGCGCTCGATAAGTTGCTCGCTGTCTGGCTGCAGGCGCCCCTTGCTGATCATCGATTCCACAAACGTTGTACTAGTGCCTAAAAATTCAGCACTTTCTTGAATAGACAGTCGTTCTTTCATACCGCAATACCTTCGGTTAACAATTTTTGGGGCAGTAGATCAAAGACAGATGGCACAGTGTTCGATACCGACACCCTGTGCCATAATACCTGCTTTGATTTATCCCTGTGCATAAAAGGTAGGCCAATCAGCCATGAGTAAAGGAATTCTGTACACCGTTTCTGCCCCTTCCGGCGCAGGGAAAACCAGTTTGGTCAATGCTCTGGTGCAGTCCAACCCAGAAGTGTGCGTGTCAGTTTCTCATACCACCCGCCCCATTCGCCCCGGCGAGCAAAATGGCGTTAACTATCATTTTGTCAGCCACGATGAATTTGAATCCATGCTGGCCGAGTCTGCCTTTTTGGAGCACGCCGAGGTGTTTGGCAACTGGTACGGCACCTCACAACAGTGGGTAGAACAAACGCTGGCCAGCGGCATGGACGTCATTTTGGAAATTGACTGGCAGGGCGCGGAGCAGGTGCGCAAATTAATGCCCGATACTGTCAGCCTGTTTATTCTGCCCCCCTCCCTACCGGCCTTAAGACAACGCCTAACCGGCCGCGGCCAGGACGACCCGGCGGTGATCGAAGGACGAATGAATGAGGCGATTAACGAAATCTCCCACTATGTAGAGGCGGATTATTTAATCGTTAATGACGATTTCACCACCGCCTTGGCACAACTGCAGGCACTGATTACCAGCCAGCACCTGCGCCAAGTGGTGCAGGCCGATCGCCATAAAAATCTGCTGGCCGAACTGTTAAACAGCCAATAACGTAAAATAGCTTTTACTATCGCGCGTTTTGTGTACAATATCGCCCCCGCTCGCGACCGCCCTCGCTGGCTCTTAGCGTCACTTTGACGCATAATAGTCTCAAAGGCCGCGAATATCGCGAGCTCCCAATCAAGCATTACGAAACGGAAACACTCATGGCACGTATTACTGTTGAAGATTGTCTCGATCATGTCGACAACCGCTTTGAACTGGTTATGGTAAGCAGCAAACGCGCTCGCCAAATTGCGGTGGGCGGCAAAGAGCCTCACGTGGCAGAAGAAAACGACAAGCCAACGGTTATCGCGCTGCGCGAAATCGAAGAGGGTTTTGTCGATGCCAGCATTTTGCTTGAGCGCGATGAACCAGCACCCGCACCGCAAATGGAAGAGAGCAACTTCGAGCCTCAACCCCCTATGTAATGAACCTTAATTCGATCGGAGGACCCCATTGTTAACCATTGAGGCACTGAGCCACAGACTTTCGTCCTACTTAGAGCCCCCTCAGATCGAACAGGTCAAACGCGCCTATTTTTACGCTGAACAAGCGCACGATGGGCAGAAGCGCCGCTCGGGTGAAGATTATATTACTCACCCGCTGGCGGTTGCGGATATCCTCTCCGGCATGCACATGGATCACCAGAGCCTGATGGCCGCCATGCTGCACGATGTGATTGAAGACACCGGCATCCCCAAAAAAGCCATCGCCAAACAATTTGGCGATACCGTTGCCGAATTGGTGGATGGGGTCAGCAAGCTCACCCAGATTGAGTTTGAATCACACGCTGAAAAACAAGCCGAGAACTTTCAAAAAATGGCACTGGCCATGGCCGATGATCTGCGGGTTATTTTGGTCAAGCTGGCCGACCGTCTGCACAATATGCGTACTCTGGGCGCCATGCCGCCACACAAAAAACGCCGCATCGCCAAAGAGACACTGGAAATCTACGCACCCATCGCTCATCGCCTGGGTATGAACGATTTGCGTCTGGAGTTTGAAGACCGCGGCTTTTACGCCATGTACCCGCTGCGCGCCACCCGCATGCAGGCGGCCCTCAAAACGGCCCGCGGCAACCGCAAAGAGCTGGTGGAGCAGATTCAAACCGCCATTGAAAAGCGTCTAAACCGAGAAAAAATTACCGCGGTGGTCATTGGGCGAGAAAAACATCTTTTTAGCATTTATCAAAAAATGCGGCAAAAGAAGAAGTTTTTCAAAGAGATAATGGATGTTTACGCCTTTCGCATTATCGTCGACAGTATCGATGCCTGCTACCGCGCGCTGGGCATGATTCACAACCTGTACAAGCCCGTGGCGGGCGAATTTAAAGATTATATTGCCATCCCCAAGGCCAACGGCTATCAATCTCTGCACACAGTATTGGTGGGCATGCACGGCGTACCCATCGAGGTGCAAATTCGCACCAAAGAAATGGACGAAATGGCCAACACGGGTATTGCGGCTCACTTCTTGTACAAGTCCGACAGTGATGACTCGCTCAGCAGCAGCCACAATCGCGCCCGCCAATGGGTCCAGGGCCTGTTGGAAATGCAGCGCCGCGCCGGCGATTCGCTAGAGTTTATTGAAAACGTAAAAATCGACCTGTTTCCGGATGAAGTCTATGTCTTCACCCCCAAAGGTCGCATTGTCGAGCTGCCCCACGGTGCCACGGCGGTGGACTTTGCCTATGCGGTACACACAGACATCGGCAATACCTGTGTGGCCTGCCGTATTAATGGCCGCTTGGCTCCGCTGTCGCAACCACTGCGCAGTGGCCAAAAAGTCACTATCATTACCGCGCCCGGCGCGCAGCCCAACCCCAGCTGGCTGGACTTTTCTATCTCCGGTAAAGCGCGTAGCTCCATTCGCCACTTCTTAAAAAACCAACGCCACCACCAGTCGGTTGCCTTGGGCAGAAAAATGCTCAGCCGCGCCCTGGGGGACCTCGACCTCGACATCGACCAGCTGACCGAAGAGCAAACCCAAAAATTGCTGCAACCCACAGGCGCCCAATCACTCGAAGCGCTGTGCGAAGATATTGGCCTCGGCAACCGTATCGCCTTTGCGGTGGCTAAACTGTTACAACCAGATGCCGATATCGACCCACGCGGTGGCAGCATTTATTCGCCACTGTCTATCGATAGTTCGGACGGTGTATTAATCACTTTTGCCAAATGCTGCCGGCCCATTCCCGGCGACCCAATTCTCGGCCATATCAGCTCGGGTAAAGGCCTGGTGATTCACCAGGATACCTGCCATAACCTGGCTGAATTCCGCGACAATCCCGAGAAAATCAGTCACGTTAACTGGGCGCCAACCGTCACCGGTGAATTCTTGGTGGATATTCGCGCCGAGGTGGAATCGGAACGGGGCATTATTGCCACACTGGCGACTCGCATTACCGAGCAAGGCGCCAGCATCGAGCATATTCACGTCAATGAGCGCGACGCCCACAACAGCGTCATCAACCTGTGCATCGGCGTGAAAAATCGTATCCACCTGGCCAATATCATGCGCCGGGTACGCAATCTGAGCTTCGTTATTCGCATTCACAGAGCGAAAAATTAACCCTCTTGGCCCACCGCCAGGCTTAGGTTTATACTTGGTCGCTTTTACTGCAACGGATGAATCATGCCCAATAAAGCTGTTATACACACTGAAAATGCCCCCGAGGCTATCGGCACCTACTCGCAGGCGGTAAAGGTTAACGCCACCGTTTACTTATCGGGGCAAATCCCCCTCGACCCCAATACCATGGAGTTGATCAGCGACGATTTTGCCGAGCAGGCCGAGCAAGTGTTTAAAAACATTGCGGCTGTATGCGCCGAGGCTGGCGGCAGCCTGCAGGATATTGTGAAGCTCAATCTCTATTTGACCGATCTCGGCAACTTCCCCATCGTCAATGAGGTTATGGCCCGCTACTTCGAACAGCCTTACCCCGCGCGCGCCGCCATTGGTATCAGCCAGCTACCCAAGGGCGCTCAAGTCGAAGCCGACGGCATTATGGTTACCGCTGGATAACAGTGGTAAAACCCGCTTGAAAACTGCGGTAAATAAACTCAAACCCGGTGGCCAACAGCCGCCGGTTATCGACGCGTTTATTGAGGCTATCTGGCTCTTCTGTGGTTGGCTCTGGCGCACCCAGCTGCCCGGCCAACCAATGCACCACCTCGCCTTGAGTGGGCGCCTGCCCGTCGCTGAGCAAATAGATGGCGGCCGGCTCTGGCACTTCGTACAGTAAATGATCCAGCGCACGGGCCGCATCATCGATATGCATTCGGTTGGTAAAGGCACCACTGGCCCGCACAGCGCCGTCTAACACTCTAGTGATCAGCCGCTCCCGCCCCGGGCCATAGAGCCCGGCCGGCCGCGCCACAACCACCGGCAACCCCGAGTGGCGCAGCACCTCTTCAGCCTCCAGCAGACGCTGACCGGAGAACCGCTGCGGTTGCGTTAAAGAAGTTTCATTCACCCAGCTTCCGTCCGTCTGGCCATAGACCGAGGTACTGCTCACCAATATCACCCGCTTGGGCGCGGGCAGATCATCGTAGGCCCGAACTAAGTTTTGGCACAATTGCACATAGCCTTGCCGATAGCCATGATCACTTCGCTCACTGGGAGTCGGGCACAGCAACACTCGCTCATACCCCTCACTTATTACCGCTTTGAGATCGGTCAACCGGGTGTAATCGCCTCTTACGTAGCGGATAGTGGCGCAGGCTGGTGCGTTTTGAATCCGGCGCCTCATGCCTGTAATAGCAACGCTGCGCTCAGCCGAAAATTGCGCCAGTCGACGTCCTAAATCGCCACATCCAATAATTAATAGTTTTTCGCTATCCATTTTGCTAGATTAGTAATAGTTGATGAATTTTAAACCCAGTGGGCCACCATGACTCTGACCGAACTGCGCTATATCGTAACTCTAGCTCAAGAACAACATTTTGGCCGTGCCGCCGAGCGCTGCTTTGTCAGCCAACCGACACTTAGCATTGCGGTAAAAAAACTCGAAGAAGAGCTGGGTGTGGCTTTGTTTGAGCGCTCTAAATCGCGAGTGTCCGCCACCCCTTTGGGTGAAAAAATAGTGGCCCAGGCCAACCTGGTACTAGAGCAAACCTCCGCCATTAAAGACATTGCCAGCGAGGGTAAAGATCAGCTGTCCAGCCCGCTCAGTATCGGCGCAATTTTTACTATCGGCCCCTATCTGCTGCCCTATTTCATACCCGAGCTGCAGCGCAACGCCAGTGCGATGCCACTTTACGTAGAAGAGGGCTACACCGCCACTCTACGCACTAAATTACGCAAGGGCGAGCTGGATGTAATAATCGTTGCTCTACCCTTTACCGAGGCAGATGTAGTGACCCAGCCACTGTACGAAGAACCCTTTGTGGTGCTGATGCGTAAAGACCACCCACTGGCCAGTCAGGCGTCGGTTGCCCCGCAGGGGCTCGACCAAGAAGAGGTTCTGCTACTCGGCGAAGGCCATTGCTTTCGCGATCAGGTCTTAGAAACCTGCCCTAATCTGAAAGTGTCCATGGAGCAGAGCAGGCCATCGGGCGGCGGCAAGGTACGCACCGCCGCCGAAGGCAGCTCACTGGAGACTCTGCGCCATATGGTCGCCTCGGGGCTGGGTATTACCATCCTCCCAATCTCTGCCGCCCAAACCACAGGCTACAGTGAAGATGTACTGGTCACTCGCCCCTTCTCGGGTGAGCCCCCCAAGCGCACGGTGGCTTTGGCCTGGCGGGCCAGCTTTCCTCGCTTTAAGGCGGTGGACGCGTTGCGCAGCGCCATCCGCAGCTGCCAACACAATAACCCACTGATTAAAATCATTAACTAAACGCTATGAATGGCGGGGCTCACACTCTGGCCGAAGTGCCGGTTTCGACCTTAAAAGGGGTGGGGCCGGCGCTGAGCGAGAAACTTGCCAAGCTCGGTATCCAGACCCTCGGCCAGCTCTTATTTCATTTGCCCAGCCGCTATTTGGATCGCACCCGGGTGCAACCCATCGGTGGCCTACAGCCGGGCATCAGCGCCGTTATTGAAGCCGAGATAAGAGCCTGCGATGTACTCTATGGCCGGCGCCGTTCATTGGTGTGTAAAGTGCAAGACAACACCGGCACCCTAACGCTGCGCTTTTTTCATTTTACCGCCGCGCAAAAACAGCGCCTGATTGCGGGGGCCCGCCTACGCTGCTTTGGCGAGCTGCGCCGCGGCGGATCGGGGCTCGAAATAGTACACCCGGAATACGAGGTGTTGGATCGGGGCCAACCCAAACCCTTAGAACAGAGCTTTACGCCCCATTACCCCACCACCGAGGGGCTGACGCAACCGAGAATTCGCGCCCTGATGGAGCAGGCGCTGGTCCGGCTCGAACAGCAGCCTATCGCTGAGCTTTTACCCGAGGCCCTTACCCGTTCACTGGGGCAGGTGCCGCTGAGCCAAGCGCTCAAGCTCTTGCACAAGCCGCCTTTGAATACTGACTTACAAGCTATTAGCGAAGGTACGCACCCCTATCAACAGCGTTTGGTATTTGAGGAGTTGCTGGCCCATCAACTGAGCATGCTCATGTTTCGCCACAGCGCAAAACGCGCCACTGCTACCCCCCTGCAAGACGCAACGGGGTTGACCGAGCAGTTTAAAGAGCAACTGCCGTTTGCCCTGACCGCCGCCCAACAGCGAGTAACCGCTGAGATTATGACTGATTTAGCCCAACCCGAGCCCATGCTCCGGCTGGTGCAAGGGGATGTGGGCTCGGGCAAAACCGTAGTGGCCGCGCTGGCAGCACTGGCCGCAGTTGCCAGTGGGCAGCAGGCGGTGATTATGGCCCCCACCGAAATTCTGGCCGAGCAGCACTACGCCAATTTTAGCCAGTGGTTGAGCCCACTGGGCCTGCAGGTCAATTATCTGAGCGGGCGTCAAAAAGCGGCGGCACGACGCGAATCGCTCAGTGCGGTCGCTCAAGGCGAGGCGCATATTGTGGTGGGCACACACGCGGTGTTTCAAGAAGACGTACAATTTGCCCGGCTCGCGCTGGCTATTATCGACGAACAGCATCGGTTTGGTGTACACCAACGCTTGGCCCTCAGTGACAAAGCGCCGCCAGGCACTACGCCGCACCAGTTAATCATGACCGCCACGCCTATTCCACGCACCCTGGCCATGAGCGCCTACGCCGACCTGGATTGCTCAGTCATCGACGAGCTGCCACCGGGGCGCACGCCCGTCAGCACCGTGGTCATTTCCGACCAGCGCCGCGCCGAGGTGATAGAGCGCGTTAATACCGCCTGCCAGGATGGGCGACAGGCCTACTGGGTGTGCACCCTTATTGAAGAGTCTGAGGCGCTGGAGGCACAGGCCGCCGAGGCCACCTGCGAGCTGCTGCAATCGTGCCTGCCCAACGCCCGGGTGGCGCTGGTACACGGGCGTATGAAAAGCCGCGAAAAAGAGGCGGTGATGACCGCCTTTAAGGCCGGCGAGATCGACCTGCTAGTGGCCACCACCGTGATTGAGGTCGGAGTCGACGTTCCCAATGCCAGCTTGATGATCATCGAAAACCCCGAGCGCCTGGGCCTGTCGCAGCTGCACCAATTGCGCGGCCGGGTCGGGCGCGGAGCCACTGCCAGCCACTGCGTCTTACTCTACGGCTCGCCCCTGTCTAACCACAGTAAAGAGCGCCTGCGGGTGATGCGCGAAAGCAGCGATGGGTTCTATATCGCCGAGCAAGATCTGGAGCTGCGAGGGCCGGGGGAGGTACTCGGCACCCGACAAACCGGGGCCATGCAATTTCGCATTGCCGATTTGGGTCGCGACGCCTATTTGCTACCTCAGGTGAAGGCGGCGGCCGAGTCGATGCTCCGGCACCACCTCGGCCACGCTCAGGCGCTGTTGCAACGCTGGCTCAGCGGTCGGGAAAAATATCTCGGCGCCTAAGCTAAAAAGTGTCTTGTGCGAACTATAATCACTCAGTAGGGCATAATCGGCGTTTATCGGAAAAATATGCACTCGGTCACAAATGGCATGAAAAGACACACGATAAACGTCACTATTTACTGCTAATCTAGTAGATAGACTAGATACATTACGCATTGATTCAGAGCACTGCATAAGCTGTGGCTAAATCGAACTACTTGTTCACAGGAGAGACACCGTGCCAGTACCTACCAGCGTAGAATCGCTACTCAGCAGTCAAAACATTCGTTATGACTTAGCTGCTACGCCCAATGATAACGACAATCGATCACTCTGGCACGATCAACACCTGCGCAATGTTGGCGCGGCAAAATCGATTTTATTGCAAGATGAAGTCGGCCGGGTGCAAGTGGTGATTGCCGCCAACACACTGCTCGATTTAAACGCAGTGAGCCGCCAACTCAACCGTGAACTACAAGCGGCCAGTGCACAGGAACTCAAACAATTTTGCGACGCCAATCATTTCCAGTCCGTTCCCGCTTTGCCGCAAGTGGCCGGACTGTTAACTTTGGTGGATCAAGCGCTACTCGATCGCGATGAGTTGCTACTAGATTCTGGTGATAACGAACAACTGATCCATGTGCAAAGCGCCGATTTTCAACAGACTCTTAATGACGCTATCGTATGTGACATCTCTGTCCCTCTCGCTCCACTGGAGGCGGATAACAGCCAGGCGGATGATCTGGCCAATATCAACAGCGCCATTCAAAACTTTACCCAGATGCGCATTAAGCAGCGGCTGGAAGAAACCTTAGAATTACCGCCTTTATCCGATACCGCCCAGCGTATTATCAAATTGCGGGTCGACCCCAATGCCGATATCTCGGATTTAGCGCAAATTGTCGAAACCGACCCCAGCCTGGCTGCACAGGTAGTTAGCTGGGCCGCCTCGCCTTACTACTCGGCGCCGGGCAAAATTAAATCCATTCACGATGCCATAGTTCGGGTGCTCGGCTTTGATATGGTACTCAATCTCGCCTTGGGATTAGCGCTGGGCAAAACCATATCTATGCCCAAAGACAGCCCCAATGGCGAACTTGCCTACTGGCATCAGTCGGTCTATATGGCCGCCACCATCGAAGGCCTGGTCACCGCCATTCCTCGCGACCAACGGCCCAGCTTTGGCATGGCCTACCTAACCGGCTTACTGCACAATTTTGGCATGTTGGTGATGGCTGAGGTATTTCCACCCCATTACACTAAATTTTGCCGCCTGAGCGAAGCCAACCCGCACACCACACCGCAAGCCATCGAACGGCATATACTGGGCATGACTCGCGATCAAGTTGCCGGCTGCTTAATGGAGCTCTGGTCGATGCCCGAAGAGGTGGTGGTTGGTATCCGTCATCAACAAAACCCGGAGATCACGGGCGAGCACGCAATTTATGCCAAACTGATCTATATCGCCAAGTGCCTGCTGCGCCAGCATGGTATTGGCAATGGTCCCAAGGTAGACATCCCCCAATCCTTACTGGATGAGCTGCACTTAAATAAAGATAAGGCCGAGGCCACAGTGGCCAATATCATCGAGTCCACAGACGAGTTAGAGCATATCGCCAGCGCTCTATCCCCCAGTTAACCGGCACCGACAACCCCAGAACGACCCCAATAAAAAAACCGGCTTATCGCCGGTTTTTTTATCTTTCCGCCCTGCGCTCTAGGGTGAGGGTGGGGCAGCGAATTTTTCCCGATCCAGCAGCGATTCACTGTTGGCGACCACACTACTGACGGTAGCATCACCGGTGATATTGACCGAGGTACGCAGCATATCCAGCAGGCGATCAACGCCGATAATCATGGCAATCCCCTCAACAGGTAATCCGGCTTGTTGCAATACCATGGTCAGCGTAATCATGCCCACACCCGGCACCCCAGCGGTACCGATAGAGGCTAGGGTCGCGGTAAGCACCACCATCAAATAACCGCCAATGCCCACATCAATACCGTAGGCCTGGGCAATAAACACGGTTGCCACCCCCTGCATAATAGAGGTGCCATCCATATTAACGGTGGCCCCCAAAGGCAGAGTGAAAGACGCGACTTTATTATCCACCCCCAACTTGTCACGCACAGTGGTCAAGGTAAATGGCAGGGTAGCGTTACTGGACGCGGAGCTAAAACCAAACAACAGCACCGGAAACAGCTTGCGAAAGAAGTGCAGGGGGTTTAGCCCAGCCAAGAGTTTTAACAAGCCGGGGTAAACAATAAAACACTGCACCATCAGCACCACCACGACGGTACCGAAATACCAAGCTAAATTGCGAATCACCCCCACACCCTCACCGGCAAATAATTTAGCCAGCAAGCAAAACACGCCATAGGGGGCAAAGTGCACCAGTATCAGCACCATCTTCATGACCACCTGATTGAGGTTGTTAAAAAACTCAACCATGGGCCTGGCACTGTCACCACTGCGAGAAATGGCAATTCCGAGTAGAACCGAGAACACAATCACTTGCAGCATATTGCCCTCGGCCATGGCCTGCACCGGGTTGTCGGGAAAGATATTGACCAACGTCTCTTTGATTGACGGTGCTTGAGGGGTAATCGCTACCGACGTAACGTCCGGTTCAATGCCCTCCCCCGGGGCTATTAAAGTGGCTACCGTAATGGCTAGACTGATCGCAATAGCGGTAGTGATCAAATACAGACCAATGGTTTTGATCGCCAATGAGCCCATGCGGGCATGATTTCCCAGCGCCGAGGTGCCACACACCAGCGACACAAATACCAATGGCACAACCAATAATTTCAGCGAGGCAATAAAAATACTACCCACCGCGTCAAACACACCATCCACTAAAAAGACTTGAACCCAGCTGTTGTCCGCCCCGCCCGACAGTGCATTTAAACCGAGCCCGGACAAGATGCCGAGCACCATGGCGATAAGTATTCGTTTTGTTAAACTCACAGAAATAACTCCTGAACTGCACTGCGCAAAGCATGCACAGGCCGATATGTAATAGTGTGCCAATCTGGCACCTGAATAATATCACCGGTACGCGGATGGCGACCGATTCGGTGACTGACCTTAAAAGTCACAATGCCCGGCACAGCGGGAACCCAATAGAGGCCCAGCTTTGCCAACTAGCTCGTTCGCCGCGATAGGCGTTAACCCGATAACTGCACCATTGACCACGACCCACTCTGCTCTTTTCATAAGTATTGGACTCTTTTTCTATAGCCAGCCGGCATTTTTTATAATTCGCCATTATTATTCACACCTAAACCCCGTTGATGTAAACGATGCGCCATTAAACCAAGGCCTAAGCCCGCGGTAAAGCATACAACGCTATCACGCCAGCAACAGGGGCTGTTAGAATAGCCGCCGTTGTCACTGAGCTTTGCTGGGGTTTGTGTTGTCTCTGTATGCCACCGATTGTCGCCACTTAATATCGCGCTTATACCCTTTGCGACGGGGCGGATTTGGGCTGTGGCAAAACACAGGTCGCTGTTTTCAACTACCCAGTCATCTTCGCTCTTGGCTGACCGACCCGAGCTCCCTGACCGCCCGCTTAAACCAACTGGGCGGCAAGCCAATCAGTGTGCACATAGTGCAACAGGGGTGGGGCAGGCCAAGCTTGAGCGAGGCCAACACTTTGGGTATTGCCCCGCATAGTGCATGCTTGGTGCGCGAGGTGATACTGCGCGGGCCACAACAGCAGCCCTGGGTGTTTGCCCGCAGCTTATTTCCCGCCACCAGCCTTAAGGGACCACTCAAACATCTTCGCCATTTGGGCCGCCGCCCCCTAGGTGGCTATTTATTTAGCCATGCTCAGCTGGGCCGCTCAGCGTTACAATTGGCACTGCTGCCCCCAACTGGGTTGGTGCCCGAGGCGTTACAGGGCTCAAGCGCACTTTGGGGCCGCCGCTCGGTGTTTACTTTGCACAACAAGAAACTACTGGTGAGCGAGATTTTTCTGCCCGCCTTTGAACACACTCTGACCAGGACAGACTAAATGCGTAACCGACTGATGCTGTTCGTGCAATTAACAAGGCTCAATCGTCCGATTGGCTGGTTGTTGGTGTTATGGCCCACTCTATGGGCGCTCTGGTTGGCCAGTGATGGGACGCCGAGAATTGACCTGCTGATCATTTTTAGCTTGGGGGCAATCGTAATGCGCTCGGCTGGCTGTATCATTAACGATATTGCCGACCGCAAATTGGATGGTCATGTAAAGCGCACTCAAGACCGACCTCTAGCTCTCGGCCAGCTGCAACTAAGTGAAGCCTGGGCAGGCTTCGCTGCGCTGGTGTTTATTGCCATCATTTTAGTATTACTGACCAATACATTAACGATGTTGCTAGCCGTCGGCGCACTCGTTCTCGCCAGTGTTTACCCCTTTATGAAGCGCTATACCCATTTGCCACAACTGATATTGGGAGCAGCGTTTGCCTGGAGTATTCCCATGGCCTTTGCCAGCGTGCAAGAAACGGTGCCGGTAGAGGCCTGGCTGGTGTACTTCACTGTGGTTATCTGGACCATGGTCTACGATACTTTTTACGCTATGGTGGATCGGGATGATGATATTCAAATAGGCATCAAATCCACAGCCGTCTTATTTGGCGAGCAAGATCGACTGATTACCGCCACCTTGCAAATTCTAGTCGTGGGTGGCCTGCTAATGATGGCCCCTCGATTTGAGCTCAATGCACTTTATTATCTTGGCGTTGCCACGGCGAGCGCCCTGTTTATTTACCAGCAGCGACTGATTCGGTATCGTCAGCGCAGCCAGTGCTTTAAAGCGTTCTTAAACAACCACTGGGCACAGCTGGCCATACTGCTAGGCATCATTGCCGGTCAGCTACCTTTATAGAAAACACCACATTGTGGCAAATCGATCCCGTTACTGTCATAAATATGCAACAATTAATACATTAAATACGCTTGCGCCGTCGGTTAACGCACCTTGGTCATTAATGACCGTTCCGACATTGAGATTTTATCTTTCCGTATTTTAATGGATCACAGGCAGGCACTATGACAAGTCGTACCATTCTCATCGTTGATGACGAATCCGCCATTCGCGATATGCTGCGTATCGCTCTGGAAATGGCGGAATACCGCTGCCTAGAGGCCAGTAACGCACAGGATGCTCACGGCCTGATTGTGGATGAAAAACCCGATCTCATATTATTGGACTGGATGATGCCCGGCACCAGTGGTATTGAGTTGGCGCGCCGGTTAAAGCGCGATGAGGTCACCGCTAACATTCCCATTATTATGCTGACCGCTAAAGGCGAGGAAGATAATAAAATTCAGGGGTTGGAAGTGGGTGCCGATGATTACATCACCAAGCCTTTCTCTCCACGCGAACTGGTAGCACGCCTCAAAGCAGTTTTGCGCCGCACCGACCCCCAATCCAGCGGCAAACCCATTAAGGTTCAGGGGTTGTGCCTGGATCCCGCCAGCCATCGCGTCACCATCAATGAGCGCGAAGTGGATATGGGGCCTACCGAGTTTCGGCTGTTGCAGTTTTTTCTGACCCATCAAGAGCGAGCTTATACCCGCGGCCAATTGTTGGATCACGTGTGGGGTGGTAATGTTTACGTGGAAGAGCGTACGGTCGATGTCCATATTCGTCGTCTGCGCAAAGCGTTAACCGTAGATCAGCACGAAAACCTGGTACAGACCGTACGCGGTACAGGCTATCGATTTTCCACTAAGGTCGGCTAATAATCGCGGCTCGTAAACCCGCGCCACATAGAGCTGTCCAGTCAGTAAGGTTATCATTTGTTGCAAGGATTTCACGCCGAAGTTAAACGCCTACTACTATTGCTCGCGATGGCGTCCATTATCGGTTTACTGATCGATCAACTGGCCATCACACTGTTGCTCGCTGTCGCATGGTACACAGGTTGGAACCTCTGGCAAATGCTGCGTCTGAGTATTTGGCTGCAAGGCAAGCGCAAAAGTCAGCCTCCCGAGTCCACCGGACTTTGGGGGGAGGTTTTTGACGCTATCTATCACCTACAGCGCCGCCAGAAGCGCGAAAAAAACAATCTGCAAGCGGTGATCAACCGTGTTCAGGAAACCACCTCCGCTCTAAAGGACGGGGTTATTTTGCTAGACTGGCGCGGCCAGCTAGACTGGTGGAACCCAGCCGCGCAGCGACTGCTTGGGTTTTACAACTCCGATCAGGGCCAGTCAGTGGTGAATTTTATACGCGATCCACGTTTTGTCGATCACTTTGAGCAAGGTGATTATAGCGAGCCGCTGGATATTCCCTCGCCACGCTTTCCCGATAAGCGACTGCAGTTTCAAATCACCCGTTTTGGTAAGAATGAACGCCTTATCGTTGTGCGCGACATTACTCAGATTTTCCATTTGGAGCAGATGCGCAAGGATTTTGTCGCCAATGTGTCGCACGAATTACGAACCCCGTTAACGGTGATTAGCGGCTACCTCGAAACCATGGCCGACAACAATACCACCCCCGCCTGGAGCCGGCCATTTGAACAAATGCAGCAGCAATCGAAACGCATGTCACTGCTGATTAACGATCTGATTATGCTCTCCAAGCTCGAAACCACAGACACCGGCTTTAACCAGAAGCGGCTGGAACTTGGACCTCTATTGCAGACGATCAAAGCCGAAGCCATGGTGTTGGCCTCCGACAAACAGCAAACCATTACTCTGGATATGACGCCAGAGCTCAGTGTCGTCGGCACCGAAAAAGAACTGCACAGTGCTTTTTCCAATTTGGTCATTAACGCGGTCAAATACACCCCTGAACAAGGCGCAATCGCCATGCGCTTATGGCGCAGCGGCCCGCATATCTATTTTTCGGTCACCGACAACGGAGCGGGGTTTGAATCTAAACATATCCCGCACTTAACAGAGCGTTTTTATCGTGTGGATGCCAGTCGCAACAGTAAAACCGGCGGCACCGGCCTTGGCCTTGCCATTGTGAAACATGTTTTGCTCCGGCACGATGCCGAGCTGCAGATTCACAGCGAAGTGGGTAAAGGCAGTGTATTCACCTGTATTCTTCCTGCTAACGATGGCCGCACCGGCCTGCGGCCTAGGGACAAATAACCCACTTCGCGCTACACTAGCTGCAACCCCATTGGCGTTTCCCTGAACGGGGCCAAACAAACCCAAGGCATTTGCTTTGTCAGGCAGATAATAATAAATTCGGTCATAGCGACCGGACAATCACTGACCGAGCGGGCACTTAACCGACCATTGAGTCTTTATGCGAAGATTTCTGATCACCACAGCCCTCTGTCTGGCCATTTGGCCGGCCTATGCTACCCACCTAAACGTGCAGGAGCGGTTTGTCTATACCCCCTGTGGCGAGCGCGTCGTCTTAATGGGCCCCAACCGCATGGTGTATCGAATGGACCGCACGGGCTTGTCGAGCTTTGCCGAGATCGCCAAAACAGGAGCCAACAGTGTGCGACTTATCTGGACGGTTGAGGGCACCGCCGAAGAATTGGATACGGTTTTGCGCAATGCCCGCGAGCAACGATTATTCCCCATTGTCGAGGTGCACGACGCCAATGGCGACTGGTCAACCCTTACGGGACTGGTGGACTACTGGCTGCGCCCCGACATTGTGGCCACCGTCGCCCGCCACCAAGCCTATACCATTGTCAATATTGGCAACAACGCAGGCGATATGGCTGCCCTGAAGCAATACATAGACGGCTACACTCAAGCCATACAACAGTTGCGCAGCGCTGGGTATAATACTCCACTCATGATAGATGCGCCGGGGTGGGGCAAAGATATTGACGCTCTGCAATCTGCCGCCCCAGACCTACTGGCCGCTGACCCACAGAATAATATTCTGCTATCGGTGCATATGTGGTGGCCAAAGATGTGGGGTTACGACGCCGAGCGCGTACGCCAAGAAATCATACAATCGGTAGAAGCCGGGTTACCCCTTATTATTGGCGAATTTGGCAACCGCTGGGACGACACCGACGGTGGGGAAATTCCCTATCGAGCCATTATTAAGACAGCTTTGGAATTTGACATTGGCTTTATGCCTTGGTCTTGGGGCCCCGGCAATAAACCACAACAACACTTGGATATGACCGACGACGGCACCCTACAGGGCTTAACCGGGTGGGGACGGGAAATCATGTTGGATGAGCCCTACGCCATAGCACACAATGCAGTCACACCGAACTGGCATTGCATGACAAGCCAAGAACCTGCACCATAAAGCTTTGCGGCCCGACCTCGAGCATACAAACTGATTATGAGCCTACCCGAAAACGAACTGGACCCTAAACAGCGCAGCAACGTTTTGCGTCGTACCTATAACAAGGTTAAGCAAAAGTACGCCGGTAAAATACGTGAAAAAGCCATTGAACGAGCCAAAAATCGTATTTATTTGCACGGCCGCAAACCCGATGAGTACGAGCCAGATGTACTGGAAGCTATTGTGAAAGAAGAGGAAGATAAGATCATCAGCGATTACAAATCGCGCGGCATGGTCGCTCTGGTGGCCGCTCTCGGCCTGAGCCTGTTTCCATAATCTTTTCCTAAAGGCATCGCCATGTTTCGATTTCTTGCCAAATCCGCTCTGGCCACTTTTATCTGGAAGCGCTACCACCGCCCGATTCTCGCCACACTCACTCTTTTATTGGGCTATTTTTTAGTGGGGATGGTCCACGGCGATTATGTGGATTACGCTCACAGCGCTCAAGATACCACTGGGCTATGGTTGTCTTACCTTCTCAAATGGGTGCTACTGATCACATTCACGCTGATCTATTATTTTTACCTAAAGCGGATCTTGCGAACTCCCGAGCCCGCCATACAGCAAACACCTCCGCCCACTAACGGAACTAAAAATACCCGCGAGCCTCCAAGTGCCTCCGATCCGTTTGCCGGAATACGCGATAAGAAAACATTAAAAAGTCACGCCGATCGGGCACTGGACAAAGCATTTCGCCCCAAAAACTAACTGTTTTCGTTGGTTGAGGGTCAAGCAGCTCATTTGTTCAGGCGCGTGATCACCCTGTTCACTGTGATCAAAGTAATGATAACTATGAAAATTTGGAATTCACTGCGCTTAACTCTGCTGGCGATGCTCACGCTCGCCAGTATTGCCACAGCTGCCGCGCCGCCTGAGGCCACCCACAGCGATCATCAAGCCGAGCGACTATTTGAACAGGTGTTTGAGCAGTGGGTAGCACTCAGCCCTATGTGGCAAACCCAGCTTGGCCGCGACACAAACAAAGGTCAGTGGGATGATATTTCTCCCGCCGCAAACACTCGGGCGCACCGCTTATACCAACAGCAACTTGAACAGCTACAAGCTTTAGACGCCGATAGTCTATCGCCCGCTAATCAATTAAATCGGCGTTTGTTAATCAACCAACTACAAACCAATATCCGCCACTATCGCTGGCGCAACCACTCCTATCCGGTCAATCAAATGTTTGGTTGGCACTCTCATATTCCCGCGTTTTTAATCAACTCCCACACTATCCAAAACGAGGCGGACATCGCCGCTTTTATTGCTCGCCTGCATGGTGTTGCACCACTGATTGAACAATTGATTAAACACTTACAACATCAGGCCGAGCAGGGCATTTTAGCGCCGAGCTTTGTTTACCCCCTGGTAATTCAGGACAGCCGAAATATCATCAGCGGCGCCCCTTTTACAGCGACGGCAATCAGCGCTACCGACGGTGCTTCAAAGCCCAGCCCGTTGTGGCAGCACTTTACCCAACAGCTCGATGGTTTGGCGTTACCCCAGGCCAGAGAAAAGCGCTACCTAAATGCCGCTCGCGACGCGCTACTAAACTCTGTTGAGCCGGCCTATCAAAACCTTATTCAAACACTGACCACTCAGGAGCAAGCCTCTGATACACGCGCTGGAGTCTGGAAATTACCACAGGGCGATGACTACTACCGAGCCAAGCTCAAAGCGATAACAACCACAGAGTTCAGCGCCGAGCATATTCATCAAATGGGACTCGACGCCGTAGCCAGAATCCACCAAGAAATGAAGCAATTGCAAAAAACCATTGGCTATAAAGGTGACTTATCTGCTTTTTTTAATCACCTCAAACAAGACCCCACTTTGTATTACGCCAATACACCGCAGGGGCGACAAGATTACTTGGCCGACACCCGGAGTATTATTGCTGACATAAGACAGTTGCTGCCCGATTTATTTGGCCGACTCCCCCAAGCCGAATTAGTGGTAAAAGCGGTGGAACCCTTTCGGGAAAAATCAGCAGGCAAAGCTTTTTATCAGTCGCCCGCCCAAGATGGATCCCGGCCCGGCATTTACTACGTCAACCTGCACGATCTATCGGCTATGCCACGCTATCAAATGCAGGCACTGGCCTACCACGAGGCGCTACCAGGGCATCACATGCAAATTGCCATCGCCCAGGAACTAACCAACACACCCGCATTTCGCCGCCATAGCCATTACACCGCATATATTGAAGGT
Source organism: Gilvimarinus sp. 2_MG-2023 (assembly GCF_030547685.1). Taxonomy (GTDB): domain Bacteria; phylum Pseudomonadota; class Gammaproteobacteria; order Pseudomonadales; family Cellvibrionaceae; genus Gilvimarinus. Next base: position 37,930 of record NZ_JAUOQM010000007.1, read on the forward strand.
TGGGGTTTGTACGCGGAAAAAGTGCCTCAAGAGCTTGGGCTTTACCAAGACCCTTATGCCGATTTTGGCCGGCTCAGCTTTGAGCTCTGGCGGGCTATTCGACTTGTGGTCGATACCGGCTTGCACCACTATCGCTGGAGCAAAGAACAAGCGATTGATTACTTTGCCAGCAACTCGCCCATGACGCGACCCGATGCCACCCGCGAAGTAGAACGTTATATTGTTATGCCCGGGCAAGCCACCGCTTATATGATCGGTTTGCTAGAAATCGAAAGGCTTAAAAGCGAGAGCCAACAGCGGCTCGGCGATGACTTCGAACTCAGTGATTTTCACGATGTCATACTGGGCTCTGGCGCCTTACCGTTGAACATTCTGAAAGAACAAGTTGACGCTTGGATTCGCTCGAAAAGCGCCCAATAGCAATGATACAATCATCCTTTGAGACACCAACACAGAGATTTTATATGCGGAGTTTACGCACGTTCGTCTTATTCACGCTATCAGTATGCTGTTTACAAGCTTTTGCCGGCCCGCGTGAATTGGGAATTGAGTACCGAGTCATGCGATCGAATTACATTATGTTAGAAGAAATTACTAGGCGGTGCCCTGAAATTGAGTTGCCGGATTTAGTCTCTAAAAAGACCGTCAATGATGAGATGCATGATAAAGTGGGGCCGGAATACTTCCCTAAACTTTACAGTATGATTGCACAGTCAGACCTCAGAACGAATGCCCTCAAGACTATTGATAAACTCTTTGAGCAGGTCGACGGCTGTAATGATCCAGCACTGAACAGGTCGATACTTCGGTTAGAGCAAGTACATAATCGCTCTTATGAAAAATTTAAAGCTGAAGAGCCAACCGCACGAAGTGAACCTGTTCCTATACCAATGCGTCGCGACAACTAATTAGTATCAGTGGGTGGGCTCTTAATGTGTGGCGCCCGCTCCTATTAAAGAAACAGAAAGCTCCCACCAAAACTATTTACACCCACAGCTGACTCTGTCACAAAAACACCCAACTAACCGCAAAACCCGCGACGGCATTGTGCTCGGTTTCCACCAGCGGACTGTCGACAAAATCGGCACCCTGTATATTTGAATATCGAAAATAAAACGCATACCAATAATCACTGAATCGACGACTTAAAGACACTTGACCATTGAAGCCATTGTAACCACTGCGCGCGTTAAACTCTGGCCGCTCTGGGGTGACATACTCGGGTTTTACCGAATAGTAGTAATCGTGGTATTTGCCGCTGGCAAGTACCGGTCCGGCGCGCAGGGTCCACCGCCAGCCATCACCGTGATCAAGCCGATAGATTAGAGAGGGGGTACTGGTAATACCTATATAATCTGGCGAGCCATCGCCCACAGTAAATACCGCACGCAATGGTATACTCAGCGACAATCCGTCCGAAAAGTGCTCGCCGGTTAGATTAATGTTGACCGCAGGCCCCACCTCTAATGTCGACAATAACTCCGGCATCCCCAAACGCAATGCGTTTTTGTCACTATCGGGCGTAATTGATAACGCCATGCTGGCATTAAGCTCAATACTATCGGTACGCAAAAAATCACCGCGCACGCCATCGCGATCGGTTCTAATCACTGGCCCGCGATACACCACATAGGGCAGTGGAGCAATATACTCGTGGTAAGTTTTCGAGCCTTTATAGTCAGGAGCGGTAAGCCCTCCCAACCCAACACCTACTTCCCAACGCTTAACGTCCGGCTGTTGTGACGCGCTCTCTTCTTTTGTCTTTTGCGCAACGGCCAATGTACTCATCAAGCAAAATAAAGGCATGAAGATTAAATAAGGCTTAATCAATGTAAGGTATCCTGCCCGAACATGGCGCGTACATCAGCCGTAGAAAATGAATACACTTGATTACAAAACTGGCAATCAATGGTAATTGCTCCCTGCTCCACCAATAAACTTTCCACCTCATCCCGGCCTAAGGATTTCAGTGCATCTTCACTGCGCTGGCGCGAGCAGCGACATGAAAATTCTAAATATGCTGGGTCAAACAATCGTACCGAAAGCTCGTGAAACAAACGAAATAATAATTCGCTGTGCTCTACCCGCAGCAGCTCTTCTCTCTTAACCGTTTCGCTCAAAGCAACCGCGGTATACCACTGATCTTCGTTCACCTCGTCCGTTTCGGCCAATTGCCGAGGCAGCGCTTGCAGTAAGAGCCCTCCGGTTCGCCCTGAATCAGCCGCCAACCACAAACGAGTTTTCAACTGCTCGGATTGATAGAAATAATGTTCCAGACACTCAGCCAAGGTATCGGCCTCTAAGGGGACAACGCCTTGATAGCGCTCGCCCTGAGTAGGATCAAGCGTGATGGTCAACACCCCTTGCCCCATTAAGTCGGCTAAGCTATGAGCTCCATCTTTAAATTCTGCGTTTTCGGCTAATCGGACAATACCGCGCAATGCATTGTGGTGAGTGCACTCGGCCATCATCAAACCAATTGGGCCATCACCCTTCGCTTGCAGCGTCATAATGCCATCGAACTTTAGGGTACTGGACAAAAGAGCCGCGGCGGTTAGCAATTCGCCCAACAATTGTTGAACAAAATCTGGATACGCGTTGTTGGCCAGCACATCTTGATAACTTTGCTCTAGCGAAACGATTTCACCGCGTATATCACAGTCATCAAAAATAAAACGATGCAATAAATCTTTATTACTCATAACACCTCAAATTGGTTAGCAATGCTCGGCAATGGACTGCTCTAATTCTTTTTCGCGTTCTTGGCGCTCACGTTCAGAAATATCATACTCATTACCCTCTTCATCGACAAAATAAACAGGACCTTTCAGCTTGCGTAAATACTCTTTCGCCTGAGCGCAGCGTTGATCTTGCTCCTGTTGGGCTTGTTGTTCCTGGCGTCTTTTTTGGGCAGTCTCGCTCGTCAGCTCTTCGTTTTCACCTTCAGGGAAAACACGGTTTAATTTCTTCGTTTCCTGGTGACTTTCATCGACATTAACAGGTTTAAGTGTTTTTTCGATTGACTCGGCCTGTACATCTCCTGGATTGCGATCACTGTAATGAACTTTTCCATCACTGTCGGTCCAACGATATAACTCAGCGCCACATACCGCTGGCACGCTTATCATCACCATTAATGCTAACTTCCATCCTACACGCATTGATCCTTCTCCTTTGTTTTTACCATTGTTGCCGGTTAGTCTTCATCCATAATTCGCCGAAATCGGTGTATTTGTCGGCGCTGCTTTTTGTTGGGCTTGTGTTCACTCACAATAAACGCCCCTAGACCTGCCTTGCGCTCGGTGGCACGCCGCTCACGCAGCTCGATACTGGCCTGGGACTCCCGGTAAAGCTTTTGCGCCTCTGGGGCGCCGCGACGTTGATCAGTTAACCCCAGCACTTCGACAGCTTTATCGTCCCACCCCTGGCGAACGGTAACCATGGCGCTGGCCTCAATTTCACGACTGGGTTTTACCCGCTGGCCATCCACCTGAACCTTGCCAGACTCAATCGCTTGTTTCGCCAGACTGCGGGTTTTAAAGAATCGAGCGGCCCAGAGCCATTTATCAATACGTACTTTATCCATGGCGCTATTATGCCACGGGTGGCATGATTTCACTGAAATGTTGAATCGCAGGATAACCTTTGACTCGCCGTTCGATATAACTGTCTGGCTGATGAATGGCCAGCAGGTGACCGATGCCATAATCCCGCGCCGAGTCCAACACCCGCAGGGTATCATCGACAAATAAGGTGCGCTCTGCATTAAAAGGCACTCGTTCAGCCAGTGAATGCCAAAATTCCTGCGCTTCTTTTGGGTACTTAAATTCGTGAGAGGAAATTACCAAATCCAACCACTGATCCAAATCGGTCAACTCAAACTTTAATGACATACTCTGTGGGTGGGCATTGGTAACCAAGATCGCCTGCTTGCCGGCAACGCGCAGACGATTGAGGAACTCCTCCACATGGGGGCGAATTTGTATCTTATGCTGAATTTCCACCTTCAACGCCCGAATGTCTAAATTGAGTGTCTCCGACCAATACTCCAGACAATACCATTTCAATTGACCCTGCTCGGCCGCTATTTGCTGCTCCAACCGGGAGCGTACATCTGCAAAGGGCTGGCCGTGTATTTCAGCGTAGCGTTGGGGCAGATGCTGCGTCCAGAAATAGTTATCAAAATGCAGATCTAGCAAAGTGCCATCCATATCCAACATTACGGTATCTATTGATTGCCAGTCGACCATTGTTTACCCCTGCACTGAATTCAGTGCGCATTTTAGCATTCAACGGCGGGAGTTTGACCCGCCACCCTCGCAGACTGATGTAAAACCCATAACTAACCCGAGAACCAGTACCGCGGTATTATGTTTTGTAAATTCGCCGCTAAAATCGCATAACCTGCGAGCTACCAATGTTAATGTCGGCTTTTTAATTAAACATCGAGGTGAACCACATGCAGTATTTACGCCCTATAGGGCTGCTAACGCTTCTCTTGACCGCCATAATGGGCTACGCCGCGCAAGAGCAACCCAGTTATGACGCGCGACTAAGCCAATATAGCTACCCCTACCCGGTACAAACCTTTAGTTTTCAATCGCAGCGCCAAACACTGCAAATGAGCTATATGCACCTAGCGGCTCAAAACAACAAACCGACCGTGCTCTTGCTGCACGGCAAAAACTTTGCCGCCGACTACTGGCACAAAACCGCAGAATTTTTACACGCCCGCGGTTACGGCGTCTTAATGCCGGATCAAGTCGGTTTTGGCAAATCATCTAAGCCTAGCCATTACCAGTTTAGCGCCGAAGGCCTGGTCAACAACACCCGCACCTTAGTGCAGTCTCTCAACCTTGAGCAGGTGATAGTGATCGGCCATTCCATGGGGGGTATGCTGGCTAGTCGCTATGCACTTAACCACCCCAACGAAGTCGAAACTCTCGTGCTAATCAACCCGGTGGGGTTAGAGGACTATCTTAAGTACGTAGAGTACAAAGATCCGGAATTTTTCTATCAAAGCGAACTGAAAAAAACCGCCGCTGATGTCATACGCTACCAAAAAAAGCACTACTACGACGGCAAATGGCAATCGGAATATCAGGCGCTAACCGAGATACACGCCGGTTGGATCAACGGCCCCGATTGGCCGCAGGTAGCCTGGAATAACGCCCAAACCTACGATGTGATTTTTACCGGTGCGGTGGTTAATGAATTCCCGCAAATGGCCGTACCGGTACACCTAATTATTGGCACTCGGGACACCACCGGCCCCGGGCGCGGCTGGAAAAAAGCCGGGGTTGAATACACCCTGGGCCAGTACGATAAATTGGGTAAACAAGCGGCCCGTGCCATCCCCGATGCTCAATTGCACGAGTTAGACGGTATCGGTCATATGCCGCAATTTGAAGCATTTGAGCGCTATAAGCAGGTGTTGCAAGAGATTTTTGACTAAAAGTAATACAAGAGTCCTGCGCAAACATAGAGCTCGGCAGGCTCGCTCTGGTATTATGACTCGAAGCAGAGGGTCGATACTGCGCTTAATGAGCCGCAGTATCGACCCCAACTACAATCAAGCGAATAACCGTCAATCAGCGGAAAACGTATGCCCAAACCTGTCATCTTGCAACGTCAAACCGTCGCCCGCAGCCGCCTTTTCCGGGCCGAAGAACTCCAGCTTGAATTTTCTAATGGCGAGCGACGCACCTATGAAAAGCTCTGCAGTGGCGGCCCCGGGGCGGTGCTAATGGTGCCTATGCTGGACGATTCCACGGTATTAATGGCTCGCGAGTATGCCGGTGGCCTGGAGGACTACCATTTATCGCTCCCCAAAGGCGCTATAGATGCGGGTGAAAGTCCCGAACAAGCGGCCAACCGAGAGCTTAAAGAAGAGGTTGGGTACGGCGCAAAATCCATCCAGCTGTTAAAACAAGTGCACCTTTCACCCTCTTACATGGAACACAAAATCAATATTTTGCTGATGCGAGACCTCTATCCCGAGGTTTTACCAGGGGACGAACCGGAACCCATCGAGGTGGTGCCTTGTAAACTGGACGACCTTTTTCAACTGGTGATGCGCGACGATGTGATCGAAGGACGCACCATTGCTGCACTGTACTTGGCCCAGCACTGGATGACGCAACATTCATCATAACAATTGTGCGACATTTACGCCCATCCTCGCTCCAAATCAGTCTAACCGGACGGATTACCTGTTAACCCTAGCGTGCTAAGCTCATTCTTTACCAATGCAAACACGTAACAGGGAGCTAGTTATGGCACATGCACAGCGTCAATTTGGTGTTTCCATTAATATCAATCACACCGGCCGCTTAAGGCAGCAGTTAATTTCCGAAATAACCGGTCTGGAAAGACAGGTGCACGAATTAAAGTTGCAGGGCAAGGCCGTTGATTTTTCCTTAATGGCGTCTTATAAAGAGTTGATCAACAGCCGCAAAGACCTGTTGAAAAAGCTTCCCAACTCTTGGTGTTGGTAGCCACACATTAAAGCTTTATAGCTGGCCAACAAAATTACAGGGGCCGTGCCGCGAATCCAGCTGCTCTTGAATAATCGTCCAGGCAGTTTTACACGCCCCAGTTGATCCCGGCAGACAAAACATTAAAGTGCGATTGGCAAGGCCCGCCGTCGCGCGCGACTGAATGGTCGAACTGCCGATTTCGCGATAAGACACCTGCCGAAACAGCTCGCCGAAACCTACCACCGTTTTATCAAACAGCGGGGTTACCGCCTCAACCGTAGAATCGCGCCCGGCAAAACCGGTGCCGCCGGTAATCAACACCACCTGAATATCATCCCCGGCAATCCAGTTCGATACCAGCGCGCGAATTTGGTAAATATCGTCTTTGACTATGGCGCGATCTAACACCTTATGCCCGGCAGATTCGGCCAGTTCTTGCAGCGCCTGCCCCGAGGTGTCGGTGTCGCGATTACGGGTATCGGACACGGTTAGCACGGCAATATTTAACGGTACAAATACTTTTTCACGACTCATAAAACAACGTTCTCATTAATAGCAAGTGGGCAGAGAAAGCCGCACTAACCGCATAGCAAAAGTAACAGCGTGGGTTTTAGTCTCTTTCATACCCTTTCAAGCGCGCGCTTCGCTCTAACCACCGGTCATATTCATAAAGCGCACCACCTGAACATCGGATGATTGCACATCAAAGCTGTGGGCCTCGGGTTTAATCTGCACCGCCTCACGAATGGCCGCTTCGAGCTCTTCATTGGTACTTCCCGGCCGACGCAGCACGTGGCGCAGATCGCGGCTATGTTCTTGGCCTAAACACAACAACAACTTACCGGTGGCGGTCAGGCGCACCCGATTACAGCTGCCGCAAAAATTATGACTGTGAGGGGAGATAAACCCAACCTTTGATTGGGCGCCTGCCACCGTCCAGTAGCGCGCGGGGCCACCTGTCTGCTCGGCGCTGGGCACCAAGTTAAACTGGCGGGACAACTCCGTACGCAGCTCATCACTGGAAATGTACTCGGCTACCCGACCATGGCTGGTCACCTCACCCATAGGCATTTCCTCAATAAAGCTAATATCGAGATTGTGCGATAAGGCAAACTCCACCAGCTGACCGGCCTCATCAGCGTTGTAATGTTTAAGCGCAACACAGTTGAGCTTGGTGTGACGGAAACCAGCGGCGATAGATGCCTTTATACCTTGCAGTACATTTGCCAACTGACCGTGGCGAGTCATGGTATGAAACTTATCGGCCGATAGGGTATCCAGACTAATATTAAGGCGCGACAACCCAGCGGCACGCAACGGCTCAGCCATCTCGGCCAAGCGGGTGCCATTAGTGGTCATGCAGAGCTCTTGTAAACCCTCAATGGCGGCCAGTTTTTCCACCAGAGACACAATGCCCTGCCGCACCAGTGGTTCACCTCCGGTCAGGCGAATTTTTTGCACGCCCAACCCCACAAACATCTGCGCCAGCCGCTCGAGCTCTTCCAGCGACAACACCTCTTTGCGAGGCAGGAAAGTCATGTCCTCTGCCATACAATAGACACAACGCAAATCGCAGCGATCGGTGACCGACATACGTAGGTAGCGTATCTCTCGACCAAAACGATCGACTAAAATGGGCGTTAATAGTTTTTGCATAACATTGATAGTAACAAATTCCCGCCAAGGAGGATTAAATACTCGCAGCATGAAAGACAATCCTCCAGCTGCCACGATCTTATTTGCTTTTATCAGGGCAAAATCCAGACCATGACGCGCCCTCCAAGGCCAATACCGGTACTCGCCTCCAAGACCAAGCCTTTTTAGCAAGCGGCTAAGATTTACATCCTTTACTTAATACAAGCCTGCACTACTTTATGGCAAGCAAAAAATATCGCACGACACAAGCACCATGATTGACCACTTAAAATCCTCACTAAAATCTCACATTCGGTGCACATGATGGTGCACTGCGCACCATTACAACACTTTGAAAATTACGGGCAATTTTCAATCAATTTAAAAACAACCTCATAACCTTATGATTTATAAGAATTTAAAAAAATTTATACACCTTTCTTTATCACTGGCACCGACTTTGCTCTTACCCAGATCAAACACCCACAGACAATGGCTGCCCTGTACGGCCCAAGTGAGAATGCACCATGCACAACAATACACCGCCCCCCAACACTATCATGTCGCTCAACAGCAAAATGTCGAGCCAGCCGGGTAAGGTATTGCTGGTAGGGGCCGGGCCGGGTGACGCCGAGCTGTTAACACTAAAAGCTCTCAAGGCGATAGAAAGTGCCGACGTTATTTTCTATGACCAGCTAGTTAGTCAGGAGATCCGGGCGCTTTTCCCCAAAAGCACGCCGGCCATTTATGTGGGCAAAGTAAAAAACCACCACAGTGTTGCTCAAACAGATCTCAACCAAATGCTGGTAGAGCACGCCAAACGAGGATTAAACGTCTGCCGAATTAAAGGTGGCGACCCTTTTGTTTTTGGTCGGGGTGGTGAAGAGCTTCTGACATTGCGTCAAGCCGGTTGCGATGCCGAAGTCATTCCCGGCATTACCGCCGCCTCTGGCTGTACAACCGCCGCCGACATTCCCCTGACCCATCGCGGTGTCGCACAAGGCTGCACGTTTGTCACGGGGCACGGCGAAAAAGATTTGAACCTAAACTGGCAAGCACTGGCAAATTTAAGCCATACCTTGGTTTTTTACATGGGCGTCAGTAAAGCCGAACACATTCAAACCCAATTATTACAAGCCGGTATGAGTGGCCATACACCAGCCGCTTTCATTGAAAATGGCTGCCGCAAAAATCAGCGTGTGGTAACCACCACTGTGGGCGAGCTTTTTCAAACCGGTCAAGAGCACGGCGTACAGTCCCCCGCTCTAATCGTGGTGGGTGAGGTGGTACTAATGGCCCAGCAACTGCAAGACCTTGTATCTCAACAATCAACAGGCCAACCAGAAAGCCTGAGCGCATAACCGAATTAGCAGAGGAAGAATCATGACTACAGAACGCATCATCGTCGTCGGCAACGGAATGGTTGGTCACAAGTTTATCGATACTGTTATCAACAGCGACAACGCCGAAAAATTTGAAATTGTTACCTTCTCGGAAGAACCTCGTCTGGCGTATGACAGAGTAAAACTGTCCGCCTATTTCTCTGGCTCAAGCGTCGACGATTTAATGTTGACCTCCGAGGAGCACTACCAAAGTGCCGGCGTCGTTTACACCCTGAACGACAAGGTAGTAGAAATCGACGGTGACGCAAAAACCGTTACGACCGCTGCGGGCAAGGTAGAGGGTTACGACAAACTGGTTCTCGCCACTGGCTCCTTCCCTTTTGTGCCGCCTATACCCGGCAAAGACCAGCCTCACTGTTTGGTGTACCGCACCATTGAAGATCTGGAAGAGATCACCGCATCGGCCCAAGAAAGTAAAGTCGGCGTTGTTGTCGGCGGCGGCCTGCTCGGTTTGGAAGCGGCAAATGCGCTTAAAAACCTCGGCCTGGAAACTCATGTAGTTGAATTTGCGCCGCGCCTAATGGCGGTTCAGCTAGATGAAGGCGGCGGCGACTTACTGCGTCGCAAGATTGAATCATTGGATGTGAATGTTCACACCGAAAAGAACACCAAGAATATCGGCGCCGGTAAAAAACGTCGCTATGTTATGGAGTTCACCGATGGCAGCGAATTGGAAACCGACATGATTGTGTTTTCTGCCGGTATTCGTCCACAAGACGAATTGGCTCGCAATAACGGCATTGATATTGGAGAGCGCGGCGGCATTGTCGTTGACAACTTTTGTCGCACCTCCGTCGAAGACGTATACGCTATCGGTGAATGTGCCTTATGGGACGGCAAGATCTTTGGTTTGGTCGCCCCCGGCTACCATATGGCCAAAGTGGCTTACTCGCACATCAATGGCAGTAGTGACCAGTTTACCGGCGCCGATATGAGCACCAAGCTCAAACTGCTTGGCGTCGACGTGGCCAGTATCGGCGATGCTCATGCCCGTACTCCGGGAGCGCAAACTTACACCTACGAAGACGGTGTTAATGAAGTCTACAAGCGCATTATCGTCAGCGAAGATGGCAAAAAATTGCTGGGCGCCGTTTTGGTGGGCGACGCCGAAGCCTACGGCACACTGCAACAAATGTGCGTCAACGACATGGCTCTGCCCGACTCACCCGAGCAATTGATTCTGCCGGCCTCTGACGGCAGCGCTGGTGCCAGCATGGGTGTCGATGCACTGCCTGACACTGCGCAGTTGTGCAGCTGTTTGGATGTCACCAAAGGCGATATTGTCGATGCGGTGCAGGGCGGTTGCTGCTCCATGGGGGACATCAAAGATAAAACCGGTGCCTCTACCGGCTGCGGCGGCTGTGCCGCGTTGGTAAAAAGCGTGATGGACAAGGAGCTGGAAAATCTCGGGGTGGAAGTTAACAACCACCTCTGTGAGCACTTTGCCTACTCCCGCGCCGAACTGGCCGATATTGTTCGCGTTAAAAAAATTGAATCCTTTGATGCCCTGCTCGACAGTCACGGCCAGGGTGGTTTGGGCTGCGAAATTTGTAAGCCGGCGGTGGGTTCTATTCTGGCCTCGTTCTGGAACGATTACGTTTTAGAAGACAAGCATATGGGGCTGCAGGATACCAACGATATTTATCTCGGCAATATGCAAAAAGACGGCACCTATTCGATTGTGCCGCGCGTGGCCGGCGGTGAAATCACCCCGGATAAATTAATTGTTTTAGGGCAGGTCGCGAAAGAATTTAATCTTTACACCAAAGTTACCGGCGGCCAACGGATCGATTTGTTCGGCGCCCAGTTGCACGAACTGCCAACTATCTGGAAACAGTTGGTTGATGCAGGCTTCGAGACGGGACATGCCTATGGTAAATCCTTGCGTACGGTCAAGTCCTGCGTCGGTAGCACCTGGTGTCGCTACGGCGTGCAAGACAGTGTCGGCATGGCTATCGCGCTGGAAAATCGCTACAAGGGTGTGCGCTCGCCCCACAAAATTAAATTTGGTGTATCGGGCTGTACCCGCGAATGCGCCGAGGCCCAATCAAAAGACTTCGGCATTATTGCCACAGAAAACGGCTGGAACTTATACGTTTGCGGTAACGGCGGTATGCGCCCTCGTCACGCCGATTTATTTGCCACCGACCTGGATGACGAAACGCTGGTGAAATATATCGACCGCGTGATGATGTTTTATATCCGCACAGCGGACCGTCTGCAGCGAACCTCAGTGTGGTTGGAAAACTTAGAGGGCGGCCTGGATTATTTGCGCGATGTCGTGATTAACGACAAGCTCAGTATCGCCCAAGAGCTGGAAGATAACATGACCAGCAATATTGGCAAATACCAGTGCGAGTGGAAAACCACCATTGAGAGCCCGGAAAAGCTCAAACGCTTCCGCCACTTTATCAATAGCGAAAAGCAAGACGAGAATTTGGCCTATGTGGTCGAGCGCGATCAGCGCCGCCCCGCGAATGAAACCGAGCGCGAGAACCAGATTCCCGCCGTCGAAGTCACGGTGTAAAGGAGATTTCTAACATGACCAATCAAACCATCAACACATCCGAGGCAAGCCAGTGGGTTGACGTGTGCGACATCAACGACCTGACCCCGGAAACCGGCGTATGCGCGCTCGTAGGTGAACAACAAGTCGCGATTTTTTATTCCGGCAAGCTCGACCAGCTATTCGCCATTGATAACTACGACCCTATTGGCAAAGCCAATGTATTATCCCGCGGTATTATCGGCTCAATTGGCGAGCGCATTTGTGTGGCCTCACCGCTGTATAAGCAACATTTTGACCTGACCACAGGCGAGTGCCTGGAGCAGGCGGAACATCGCATCAGAGCGTATCCGGTCAATCTGGCAGGCAACCGCGTGCAGGTTGGCATCCGTTAACAGCGTCTTCGCCACAAGCCAATGCAGGTGGCGGTGTAACAGCAAAAGGGGACGCCCGGACTCTAAACGGGCGTAACTTTACTTAGCAATGCTTTCTTCCCCCGGTAACTTCATGGTATCGGACTTCTGGTGGCCACTTGGCCACCTTTTTTTATGCGCGGCTTTAAGCGCCATCTTTAAACAATTACCCCCGCAGGGTAGATTCCGACTTATACAGTGTCCTATTATGACCAAAACAACACCATGAATATGGAGATTTAGCTATGCGTTTAAAACATTGGGGGATATGGCTAGCAGCCATTTTTTGTGTCGCCGTTGCACCTTTAAGCTGGGCGGGGCCACGAGTGGCGGTAGTCGACTTTGAAAATAAAAGTCAGCACGGCGGCTGGCGAGTAGGCCGCGGCGCGGCCGATATGCTCACCACCGAGCTGGTCAAGGGCACCAATTTCGATATTTTTGAGCGCGATCGCCTCAACAGCATCATGCAGGAACAAAACTTTGGCTCATCGGGTCGGGTTGATACCGCCACCGCAGCCAAAATCGGTAAGATCATCGGCGTTCAATACATTGTCACCGGCTCGGTCACCGAATACGGCCAAAGCAGTTCCGGCGGCGGCGGCGGCGGCATTAATGTTGGCAAAAAGGGCTACCACGCCTCGGTAGATGTACGCGTGGTTGATGTGAACACCTCGCGCATTCTGTTCGCCGATACCGGCAACGGCCACAAAGCGTCCATGAACGTTCGTGTTTTTGGTTTTGGCGGCGGCGAGAGCTGGAATGAAAAAAGCGCCACCGAAGCCATGCGCGGCGCTATCAATGAGCTGGTCACCAAGCTGGACAACGCCGATTTCGCCAGTAGTACAGCGGCAGCTCAACCCGCCGGACCGGTATTATTGGCCGACGTAGCCGGCTCCGACATTATCCTCAATGCTGGCAGTGGCGCCGGCCTTAAATCAGGCCAAACCCTCACGGTTAAGCGCAAGGGCCGTGAAATTAAAGACCCGGCAACCGGTGCCGTGCTTAAAGTGACCTACAAAACCATTGGTAAAATTAAGCTTACCAGCGCCGAAAGCTCCTATGCCGAGGCGACAGTGGTCAGTGGCAGCGACTTTAAAGTCGGCGATATCGCCGAACCATAAACCGCGCTAATGCAAACCACGGGGGGCCTTACTGGCCCCTTTTTTGTATCTGGCGGGTGACACCGGTAATGCTACAATGCATGCTTTTACCGAGACCGCACCATGTTGCAAGGCGTTATTTTCGACCACGACGGTACCCTGGTGGACTCCGAGCGCAAACACTATCAGCTATGGGCCGATTTACTGTCCGAGTTTGGTGTTGATTTTAGCGAACAGATCTACCGAGACCATCTTGCCGGCATTCCCACCACAGCCAGTGCCGAGTACTTAACCACACACTACTCATTGCCTATTACCGCTCAAGCGTTGTATGAGAAACGCGAACGGGCTAATACAGTCGCCTTGAGCGAACAGGCCTGTCCCTTAATTGCTGGCGCCTTGGCACTGGTGCAATGGGTACACAGCCGCAACCTGGCCATGGCCATTGCCACTGGCGCACCCGAGCGAGAAGTGGAGCCAACCCTAGTACAGCACGGGCTGGGCGATTATTTCCCGATTGTGGCCAGCCGCGATAAAGTCGAGCGACCCAAACCTGCCCCCGATGTTTATCAACACGCCTTAACACAAATGCAGCTGAAGGCGGCACAGTGCATAGCTATCGAGGACAGTGCCACGGGGCTGCAGTCAGCCCTGGCTTGCGGGCTGGAGTGTATTGTGGTGCGCAACGACTATTCACGCGGCCACAATTTTGCCGGTGCCAGCGCCGTGTTCGAACATATGGATGAAGTAAAAAACTATTTAGCTCAGCGCCTATAGCTCTCAACAACGTTTAAAGCCATGAAGTGGCACCACCAAACCTGCGCTCGCGCGCCTTGCCCAAGGCGCTTGTGTGGCGGCAGAGAGTGACAAAATTAACGGCATAGAGCACTAGCGCTGGCAGGCGGTACAATACACCGTGGCGCGCTGCCCAAGTTTGATTTCTTTAAGCGTTTTCGCGCAACCGGTACAGGGCTCACCACCGCGGCCATAGACATTTAGTTGTTGTTTAAAGTAACCCGGCTTACCATCGCCGCCGACAAAATCACGCAGGGTGGTTCCCCCTTGCTCGATTGACCGGTCGAGCACAAATTTAATCCGGGTCACCAGAGCTTCACATTCGCGCCGCGATAAGCTGCCCGCCTTGCGAATGGGCTTAATTCCCGCCATAAAAAGCGCTTCATTGGCGTAAATGTTCCCCACCCCCACCACAATTTTACTGTCCATTAAAAACGTTTTAATGGCTGCTGTTTTTTTGCGGCTGCGAGAAAATAATAGTTCGGCATTGAACTCATCCGTTAATGGCTCCGGCCCTAAGTTCTGCAACAATTTGTGTTCCAGCGCATCACCCGCCTGCCCCCCCGCTTGCCAGAGTATCGATCCAAACCGGCGCGGGTCGTGATAGCGCAGGGTTTGCTCGGCAAACTCAATATCGACATGGTCATGGCTGCCCGGCGGTGTTCCTCGGGGCACCAGGCGCAAGCTGCCCGACATACCCAGGTGAATCAGCACCGTGCCTTCTGTCACCTGCAAGAGTAAATACTTGCCGCGACGGCCGACGCTTTTAATACGGCGCCCCACCAAAGTCTGGGCGAGTATATCCGGCACCGGCCAGCGCAAACTGGGCTGGCGGACCGCAATTTTACAAACACGTCGACCGAGAATATGCGGCTCGATACCTCGGCGAGTGGTTTCAACTTCGGGTAACTCAGGCATGGTGTCCTATCAAAAAAGCGTTATTTAGCCAAACTTTGCGATAAGAGTGAACAGCAATATCACTTTAATCGACCATTTCGTACAATGGCCCCTCTATTATTGGCGAGGCTTGCTCTATGTTGCTGGGTGTTGATACCGGTGGAACCTTTACCGACTTTGTCGTGATCGACCAGGGGCAATTGCGGGTTCACAAAGTGCTCTCAACCCCCGAGTGCCCAGAGCAGGCCATCTTACAGGGTATCGAACAGCTGGGACTCACACCCAATATCCGTGAGGGTGACATCGCCATTGTGCACGGCAGTACCGTAGCGACCAATGCTGCGCTGGAGCGCAAAGGGGTGACCACACTGTATGTCACTAACCGCGGCTTAGCCGACCTACTCAGTATCGGCCGACAGACCCGCGCTGAGCTCTACAACCTCACCCCGGCGGCTCCCGAGCCACCGGTTGAGCCAGCTCTGTGTGTGGAAGTCGGTGCGCGCCTGGCCGCAAACGGTGAGCGCCTCGAGCCACTCACCAGCGATGACATCGAACGTTTACAGTCGGCAATCGCCAAGCACCGACCGCAGGCGGTGGCGATAAATTTACTCTACTCTTTTCTCGACGACGGCGATGAAATAGCGCTGCAACAGGCCTGCCCCGAGAAGATATTTGTCAGCCGCTCCTCTTTTGTCCTGCCCGAATACGGTGAGTACGAGCGCGGTATTGCCACCTGGCTCAATGCTTACTTAGGCCCCAAGGTACAGGGGTACCTACAGCGTTTAGCCCAGGGCGTCAGCCCCTGCCCACTGGGAGTGATGCAGAGCTCGGGCGGTACCATTGACGCGCAACAAGCCGGCAACCGCGCGGTGAATTTGCTGTTATCCGGCCCGGCCGGAGGCTTGGCTGCGGCGCTGTTTATCGCCCGTCAGCGCGGCGGTGATGGCAAGCCGGAGCCCCTGCTTACTTTCGACATGGGCGGCACCTCCACCGATGTCGCCATGATCATCGACCAGCTACAGCTCACCAACCAAGGCCGCCTGGGCCCATACCCAGTGGCGGTACCCATGGTGGATATGCACACCATTGGCGCCGGCGGTGGCAGTATCGCTCAGGTGGATGCCGGGGGCTTGTTGCACGTTGGCCCCGAGTCGGCCGGTGCGCATCCCGGTCCCGCTTGCTATGGTAAGGGCGGCACACAAGTCACCGTGACCGACGCCAACGCCTATTTGGGGCGCTTGCGGCCCGAGTATTTTCTCGGCGGCGCCATGCCCTTAGATCAGTCAGCGGCCGAACAAGCCATTGCGCAGCTGGCGGCAGACTTAAAATTGCCCGCGCTGCAAAC
>NZ_JAUOQM010000008.1 GCF_030547685.1 Gilvimarinus sp. 2_MG-2023
TTATTACGTTCGAACTTTTCCTTCGCCATTGCGAGCGCCTCCTCAATCAGCCGTCAAAACAAGCCATTACTTACACATAAAAAACAGCCGCGAAAGACAACCTTTCGCAGCCAGGGAATATGGAGCTCTTGAGCAGATTTGAACTGCCGACCTCACCCTTACCAAGGGTGTGCTCTACCAACTGAGCTACAAGAGCCTTAATCCGATAACACTTGGAGCGGGCAGCGGGAATCGAACCCGCATATTCAGCTTGGAAGGCTGACGTTCTACCACTGAACTATGCCCGCTTACACTTAATGCCAGCGAAGCTCAGCCTTAGCTGATACCTCCTAGCCTATGGCAAACGTGTTTGCCCCGCTCGATGCGGATAAATATGGTGCAGGGGGGTGGATTCGAACCACCGAAGCTTTCGCGTCAGATTTACAGTCTGATCCCTTTGGCCACTCGGGAACCCCTGCGAACGAGCCGTGCATTGTCCAGCTCGAAGCTGTCACTGTCAACTGAATTCCCTAAGGAATTCACTCGGTTACAGCAACCTTCTAGAGAAAATGGAGCTGGCGAGAGGAGTCGAACCCCCGACCGGCTGATTACAAGTCAGCTGCTCTACCAACTGAGCTACGCCAGCATTTCTCAGGCCACGTGTTAACGTGGAGGCGGGATTCTAGTGAAACTTTTACTCAGACGCAACACCTGAACAATATTTTTGTTGTTTCTCGACGTTATTTTCTCGTGAGATCAACTCTAACCACCTCTCATTGCTCATTTTTTGTGCTTGCCCCGCTCCCAACACCACCCAATTCTCTTTGCGAGTACGGGTGATTTCACGGATTTCTGCTTCATAACCCAAGGTTTGCATCTCATCCAGCTTAGCCAAGGCCAGCTCTTGGCGGGTAAACATACCAAAAGAAATACCATTGGCAAGATCCCCTTTCGGAATTAAATAGCTGTCTATTTGCTTAGCCTGCACCTCACGTAGGCGCCCCAGCGCTTCTTTTTTCGATGATTCCGGCGGCAAGTGCACCCAATACCCTTTCCCTTCTGGCACCTCCAGCGCCTTAACCGTAGCCGTCACCGACAATGCCTGCAGCGCCTCAACGAAATATTCTGCCCTTAACAAGCGCTCGAAAGGTCCCACCATATCGCACAACCCCTCTTTCGGTACCGAGGCTTCCACTGTTGCCCGCGCAGCTTCTGACGAACGCGAGACCTGCGTAGAGCGCTCCCCCTCACTAAGCAGTCGCAAGGCTTCTCCACCCGAAGAGACCGGAGCGGACTGGACAGCAACAGCCTCCTCAGCCGACCACACTGTCAACTGCAACACCAATACAGCCACATTCACACCCAACAGCGCGAAAAATATTAAACGCATACACCCTCCTGTTGCCGCACATCAAGGCACGGCAAAATATTGCTCCAATCCAATAAACACTAAATCCGGCGCCCACACAGCCTCCGGGTATAGGGCGTGCCAACAACCTGCATCTCCACCGGTCAGCACCAGTGTTTTTTGGGTCACATCACTGTGCATCGCCGCTTCAATCATGCCTCGCCCCATTGCGGTTATAGCACCGTCTATAGCCGTTTGAGTGTCTACCCCCAAATCTGTGTATACCTTATGAGGCTCCCTCAAAGCCACCGCCAACGCTTGCGACTGCGCCGACATGGCGCGACGCATCAAAGCCACACCTGGCCCAATCCAACCCCCTTGATGCAACCCATCTGCGGTCACACTATCAACGGTAATGGCAGTACCACTATCCACAACAATGTAGGCACCGGACGCAAGAGAGCGACCGGCTATAATGGCCAGCCATCGATCAATACCGAGCTTAGAGTAATCTTTATAAGCGCACTGAATTTCTGCCCAAGAACCTTCAACTATTGCAAACTGGGCGGGAGGCAAATCGGCCTCAGATAAAAATGCTTGCAACTGATCTTCGCGTTTGGCACCTGCAACACTGGACGCCCACACATGGATGACATCGTAGCCATGAGCTACGCTATTGAGCCATGACCAAGATCCCGTATAATCTTCAATACCCGCGGCCACAATTAGCTCGCACTGCTTCAGTTGCCACTTGATACGACTATTACCCATATCAATCAATAAATTCATGACACAGCTCTCAAGCTGACCTCTCCACCGTAAAATAATCGCTCTTCATCGCCCACACTCAGCTGTAAAGCTCCACTGTTATCCACGCCTGTCAGGGTGCCATCAACAACACTATTTGCAGTTTGTAAGCTTACCTGCGAGCCAAGAAAAGCCGCGCGCTGAAGCCAAAGCTCACGCCAGGGGGTAAATCCGCCGCGCTCGAATTTAATCATGAGCCCACACAACTGCTGAATTAAACCCGCAGCCAAGGTATTGCGACCGACAGGGTCCAACTTCTGTTCTCGCACCAAACGCTGCAAGTCAATCCACGGCTGATCGATACTTTGTGCCGAAGTGACAGGCATTTGCATGTTAATGCCGACCCCAACCACTACCCGACATAGGCCCGCAGGATCGCCTGACATCTCTAGCAAGATGCCCGCTAACTTTTTCCCACCAACCAACACATCATTGGGCCACTTCAACTGGACACCCTCAACCCCAAAAGACTCCAGAGCTCGAGCAATACAAACACCTACTGCTAAACTTAGCCCCTCTAATTGAGCGGCCCCCCCCTCAAACTGCCAGACGCCAGAAAGGTATAGATTGCAACCAAAGGGACTTACCCATTGGCGCCCGCGGCGACCTTTACCGGCCGTTTGCTGCTCAGCCAAACAAAAACTCTCCGACGGTAATGGAGCGGATGAATCAAGCAACTGCGAGTTGGTTGAGTCACAACTTGACAGCACCTGAATACGAGTCGGATCTATGTTCGACAAGCTCGCAATTTGTTTAGCATCAAGCAACTCCAGCGGGACAGATAAGCGGTAACCTCGCCCCTTCACACTTTCATAATCAAGCCCCAATTTTTGCAGTTTTTGCAGTTGTTTCCATACCGCCGTGCGACTGATGGCCAACACACTACCCAACTCTTCACCCGAATGAAATTCACCGTCACCCATCAAATGCAATAGCGCCAACAGAGGCGTTTCCATTATTTAACCTCCTGATAGTGCCGCTTATAGCGACCACCACGCAAGCTGGTTAGCAGCTCATACCCCAACAAGCCCCGCTCCTGTGTTAGACGAGAAAACGAGAGGTCTTTATTAATTACCTCAACCGCAGGCAATGAGACAGAGTCCAGACATGTCTCTATTCCAGGCACCGCAGAGAGATCAAATATGGTGGCATCCATGGAGATTCTTCCCACTACTGGAACCTCCTGCCCATGCCACGCACCACACCCCTTTGATTGCATAATGTTGTGTAAACCATCGGCATAGCCACCGGCACATATCGCGAGAATCGAGCCTTTAGCTTTTGTTATGGTAGCGCCATAACCTACAGCGCTATCAATCTCGAGTCGCTTTATCTGCAAAACAGGCAAGGACAGCGTAACCACATCGGCGATTGTACCTCGCAGAGCGGTAGGTGGTTGGTAACCATAAAGAGCCGCACCCGGACGCACCAGATCAAGATGGTAGTCGGCACCTAAGAAAATGCCACAGGAGTTAGCCAGACTAAGCTTACAATCAGGCAACATTGCACGCAGCTTGGGAGCGCGACTTTTGAACTCATCTAATTGGGTTTTATTAAGGGGGTGAACCGGCTCGTCCGCACACGCCAAATGACTCATGATTAATTGCGGATTAAGCCCTTGCAACAGGTGCCGCTCTTGTAAAAGTTCATCGAGCTGCGACAAACTAACACCTTGACGACTCATACCAGTATCAAATTTCAAACCACAGGGGGCCCAACTTACTCCCTCTTGCGCCAAAGCCTCGCGCCAACGTCGTATTGCGCTGAGTGACGATAACACTGGCATAGCATTGATACGAGCGCATTCCAACTCGCGGCCAGAGGGCGCACCACCCAGCACATAACAACTTATATCAGAACCTACACACGAGAATAATTCTTGCGCCTCATCCAATGTAGCGACAAAGAAATGGCGACAGCCTGCAGCAAACAGAGCCTCGGACACACGCCCTACACCCAGACCGTAAGCATCCGCCTTCACTACCGCAGAAGTCACCGCTGGCGCGCAGACACGCGCCAGTGCACACCAATTATCGACCACTGCAGTAAGATCAATGGTTAAGCCTGGAGAATACTCGCTCATAAACAACCAAATTCAGTCAAAGCGGCATAGTTACAAAAGTAGAAGATAAAAGCCAGCACTCCGGCCCACCGCCCATACCGCCATCCTCAGCAAAACAGCCACGAACAGTTCATTTGAACCTTCCCTTTTCTTCTAACGACTCATAAATACACACAACTTACGAGGACATATACCATGAAACTTACCCACAACCTTTTACAAATTACTGCCTTTACCCTTGTGCTACTAAGCAGCCAACACGCACTATCTGCCGGTTATTTAAAAATTGGTGACATTAAAGGGGAAAGCACTGAAACTTCTTCCGCACCTAACCAGACAAGAAGTACCGAAAGAAAAATTACTTCTGCCAACGACGGTACTAGTAAAGGCGGTCTAGACCGAGACATCATTCGACGTCATACACCTTCAGCGTCCGGAGCTCAAAACGCTCCAGTAAAAAATGCCGTGAAGGCAACTAAAGCCACAGCCGTTGAACCCGAAGAAATTGATTGAGCACTGCTCTATGCAGGAGTCTGAATAACGGGACGCTGGACGCTGGAC
>NZ_JAUOQM010000009.1 GCF_030547685.1 Gilvimarinus sp. 2_MG-2023
TGACGGCGGCGGCATTATATTGCAAAACCAGCTTGACCACCTCGCGCGGATACACACTGGCACTGTCGAGCGTACCCTCGAATAGAGGCTCATAATGTATAAGCCGGTGCTGATTATCCAATAACAACAGGGCAAACACCTCGCGCTGACAGTGGCGCAACTGCGCCACCAAAAAGCGCCGCACTGTATCGGGGTTAGTGAGCACATCCCCAGCGCTAAGCGACTCGCCCAGATGGCGCCGCGCCATCTCCAGTACAGCGGCTAACTGAGTGTATTTCGCATCCCCCAACCCCAGCCCAGCACAGAAAGCTTCGCGCGGCGCCTCAAGCAGTGGGCGCAAGCCGCCAAACTGGCCCAACAACTCTCGCGCTAAATCCACCGCCGACTTACCCGCACAGCCTGTGCGCAAAAATATCGCCAGTAACTCGGCATCGGATAGAGCCCCGGCCCCGCGCTGCAATAGTTTCTCTCGTGGGCGCTCACCCGCAGGCCATTGGTTAATCGACATTACAAACTCCTTTTTATGCTAACTGCGCCACCCCAACATCCCTGCGGCTCTTTTAATGCATCTCTTTACATTGTCGACGCCACTGGCGAAAATTCAAGGTTCTAATAGATGCCATCCACGTCATTGAGTGGTATCTTTACCGTTGGCGCTAGCAAGTACTCACACGCGCGATATCACAAGTGAACACACCGACTCGGCCCCACTCGCGGCACGAGTCTGCGAAAGGATGGGCATGTCCACACTGCAAAATAAACGTATATTGCTGGGTGTTACCGGCGGTATTGCGGCCTATAAATCCGCCGAATTGATTCGCGGCCTGCGCGAGCAGGGCGCCGAAGTGGTCGTGGTGATGACCCAAGCCGCGCAGGAGTTTATTACCCCCCTCACGTTACAGGCGCTGTCTGGCAACCCGGTTCACACCTCGCTGCTCGACCCTGCCGCAGAAGCGGCCATGGGCCATATTGAACTGGCCCGCTGGGCAGACCGGATATTGGTAGCCCCCGCCTCGGCCGACTTTATGGCTCGCTTGGCCGGTGGTATGGGCAATGATTTGCTTACCACCTTGTGTTTGGCAACCCGTGCACCGGTCATGCTGGCACCGGCCATGAACCAAGCCATGTGGGACAACCCCACGACCCAGTACAACCTCACCCAACTGCAATCGACTCTAGGCGGAATTTACGGCCCGGGCTCGGGCAGTCAAGCCTGTGGTGAAATCGGCCCCGGCCGAATGCTCGAACCCCTGGAATTGGTCGAGCACCTGGCAGCAAGTTTTAAAACCCAACGACTCACTGGGCAACATGTTGTAATTACCGCCGGCCCCACACGCGAGCCACTCGACCCGGTGCGCTACCTGAGCAACTACAGCTCTGGCAAAATGGGCTACGCCCTCGCCAACGCCGCTATTGAAGCCGGGGCGCAAGTTACTTTAATTTCTGGCCCCTGCCAGCAGCCAACCCCCGAACGCGTTAACATGGTCATGGTGCAGAGTGCCGAGCAAATGCTCGACGCCAGCTTGACCGCAGCTGCCAACGCCGATATTTTTATCGGTGCCGCCGCCGTGTGCGATTACCGGCCTATGCAGGTGAGCCACGAAAAATTGAAAAAACAGGGTGATGGCGCTCTCACTCTGACACTGACTCCCAACCCGGACATTATCGCCACCGTGGCGCAGCGTTTTCCCAATATTTTTACCGCCGCTTTCGCCGCGGAGACCGAAAACCTATTGAAATACGCCCGGGCCAAGCGACTGCGCAAAGGAGTGCATTGTATTATTGCCAATGATGTCAGTGATCAGTCGATTGGTTTTAACAGCGATCAGAACGCCGTCACCCTAATTGATGGCGACTCAGAAACTCAACTCGACCAGCGCAGTAAAACTCAGTTGGCACGCGACTTAATTAATTTGCTGGCTCAAAAGAACAAACAGGCTAAGGACACAACACCATGAGCAACAAGCCGGGCGATGAGCAAACAACAAACGACCCTGCAACCGCCGAACAAGGTAAGGCGAAGTTAACCCGCGGTGAAAAACGCGCGCAGGAGGCCACAAAGCGATTCCACGCCCGGCGCCATAAAGCATTGGCAATCATGGTAGGCCTATCCCTAGTGCTCAACGCTATGCTCGCCTTGTGGCTGTACGACGTCATGGTGGAACAAAAGCAACGAGCCCGCATCGAGCAAAATTCACAAGAATACGCGACAGGTGCAGCGAACCGCCTGCAACGCACCATTGAGCAATGGCATGCTGAGCTGCAAAAATGGGCCAACCACCCCGCGGTTGTTAGCTCAATTAAAACAGGCGATACCGACGTCGCCCAACAAGCGTTAGTCGGCATTACTCAGGGGTCTGACGCATTAGTGGCGGTCAGAGCGATCCCGAAGGGACACGAGGCACTTGTCACCGATCACGCCGCGCCGATCGGCTATGCCGAACTGGATCTGATTCGCCGCAGTACCCGCCGCCAAGAGACTCTGGCCGAAGCGGCCCCGCACGATAACAGCTGGCAATTACAACTGGCCGCCCCCATTCCCCCCGAGGGCGAAAAAACCGCCGCAGGCAGTTTGTTAGCCAGCTACGATGGGCAGGCACTGGAAGCCAAAATTGCTGACACAAACATCGCAATGGGGGAGTTTAGACTGCAACAAACATTTTCCAGCCCCCGCGCCCTCACAGTGGCAACTACCGGCACTGGCAATGCGGGCCCCAGCATCACCGCCAAAGTGTCTGGTACTTACCTGAGCATTCACTTTACCCCGTCGCCGCTGTTAATTGACAACGCCAATGAATTACCAGGTCTGTGGTTATTGGTTATCAGCTTATGCACTACCGCAGGTTTGGCCCTATCGCTCATTCTGGCGCGGATCTTAATACGCCCCAAGCAGGGCCCAACTGGGGAGGGCCTGGTACTGCCGCAACAATACAAAGACACCCAGGCAGCGGAAGAGTCCAGCGACGACGACATTGCTGATACTCCACAGCCGAGTACGCTTTATCAAACTCAAGATATTCTCGATATTTCCGTGGTCGAAGAGGACGCCGATATTCTCGGCCTGGACAGCGCCGCACCGCGTAAAAAAGCACCAGCTGCGACCAAAGCTGCGACCAAAACGGATAACCTACCCGATGAAATCTTCCGCGCCTACGACATACGCGGCAAAGTCGACGCATCCGGTATTACCCCAGACGTTGCTCAGCGCATTGGCTTGGCCCTGGGCAGTGAAGTACAGGATCAGGGTGAATCCGCCATTATTGTCGCCCGCGACGACCGCACTCACAGCCCCGAGCTGTGCGAGCATCTAATCAACGGCATTCTCGACACCGGCTGCGATGTTATTTACATCGGCGAAGTCCCCACCCCCCTAATGCACTTTGCCACCGCTGAAATAGAACAAACCAGCAGCGGCGTGATGGTAACCGCCAGCCACAATGGTCCGGAAGACAACGGCTTTAAAATTGTGATCAGCGGCGAAAACTTATCCGACAGTGGCATTAAAGATTTGCGCTCGCGTATCACTCAGGAGCGATTCCTGGAAGGCAAAGGCCGCCAAGTTCGGGAAGACATTAGCGCCGATTATATTGAGCGTATTTTCTCGGATGTCGCACTGGCCGGCCAGCTGAGTGTGGTCATTGACGCCGGTAACGCCGTGGCCGGGCGCATTGCGCCGCAGCTGTTTGAAGAGCTGGGCTGCGATGTGGTGCCACTGCACTGCGAACCAGACGGCACCTTCCCTAACCATATGCCCGACCCGAGCAAACCGGAAAACCTGCAAGACCTCATTGCCAAGGTTCAAGAAGTTGGCGCCGACTTAGGTGTCGCTTTCGACGGTGACGGTGACCGAGTGGTCGTGGTTACCCCGGCCGGCTCCATCATCTGGCCGGACCAACTGCTGATGCTCTTTGCCAAAGACGTTTTGTCACGCAACCCGGGCGCCGACGTTCTATTTGATGTGAAGTGCTCCAAGCAACTTAACCAATTGATATCCAGCTACGGCGGCCGCCCCATTATGTGGAAGACCGGTCACTCCCACATGAAGAGTAAAATGGTAGAAACCGGTGCACTGCTCGGCGGTGAATATTCCGGTCATATTTTCTTTAAAGAGCGCTGGTACGGTTTTGACGACGGTCTCTACGCCGCGGCGCGACTGATGGAAATTATTACGCTGCGCGACCAATCGGTCGATGAAGCCTTTGCCGCCTTCCCCATGCTACCCAGCACACCGGAGTATCGCGTTGCCATTGCCGACAGCGAAAAATTTGCCTTTATCGAAAAACTGATAGAACAGGGCGACTTCCAAACCGGCAAAGCCACAACCATCGATGGCTTGCGCGTCGACTTTGCCAAGGGCTGGGGGCTGGTGCGCGCATCCAATACCGCGGCGGAGCTAACCTTGCGCTTTGAAGCCGAGAACGAAGCCACCATCGAAAAACTCAAGCAACTATTCAAGCGCGAACTGCGTAAGATTAACAAGAATTTAAATCTGGACTTTTAACTATGTCACTCAACCGTGATGAGGCGATGAACATCGCCCACGTACTGGCGGAAGCCCTGCCTTACATTCAACGCTTTACCGGCAAAACCATCGTCGTGAAATTTGGCGGCAACGCCATGGTGGACGAAGACCTGCAAAACAGTTTTGCCCGCGATATTGTTATGATGAAGCTGGTGGGCATGAACCCTATTGTGGTGCATGGCGGCGGCCCGCAAATTGGCGATTTATTAAAGCGCTTGAATATCGACTCGCAATTTGTCAACGGCATGCGAGTGACCGACAGCAAAACCATGGATGTGGTGGAAATGGTGTTGGGCGCTACGGTTAACAAACAAATTGTTAACTTAATTAATCGCAATGGCGGTGAGGCGATCGGCATCACCGGTAAAGACGGCCAGTTAATTCGCGCTAAGAAATTAGAAGTGAGCGCTCATTCGCCGGAAATCTCGGCCTCCGAAATTATCGATATCGGCCATGTGGGTGAGGTATCCTCCATTAATAAATCGGTCATCGACATGCTGTTAAACAGCAATTTTATTCCGGTTATTGCCCCCATCGGCGTAGGTGAAGATGGTGCCAGTTACAACATCAATGCCGATTTAGTAGCCGGTAAAATTGCCGAAGTCCTACAGGCGGAAAAATTGATGTTGCTGACCAATGTCGAAGGGCTGATGGACAAGCAGGGCAAGATTTTAACCGGGCTTTCCACGGCCGAGGTTGATGAACTGATTGCCGATGGCACTATTTATGGCGGCATGCTGCCTAAAATTGGTTGCGCGCTAGACGCGGTAAAATGTGGCGTCACCTCCGCCCATATTATCGACGGCCGCGTCTCTCATGCCGTGCTGCTGGAAATTTTTACCCATGCCGGTGTCGGCACCTTAATCACCAACAAAGCGGGCCTTTAACCATTAAGCGCACCGTTTTATTCACAAGAAAAAATTGAGTCAGTGCTATGAGTAAATCGAACCAAAAGGTTTCCCGTCGCCAACAGATTCTTGAGGCGCTCGCCCGTATGTTAGAGGCCAGCCCCGGCGCACGTATTACTACCGCAGCACTGGCCAAAGAGGTGGGCGTGTCGGAGGCGGCGCTCTATCGCCACTTCCCCAGTAAATCCAAGATGTTTGAAGGCTTAATTGAATTTATTGAAGAGACGATATTCAGTCGTATTAATTTGATTTTAAGTGAAGAGACCAACGCACTGCCGCGCTGTGAAAATATTCTCTATTTGCTGTTAACGTTTACCGAGCGCAACCCAGGCATTACCCGCCTGCTAACCGGCGATGCCTTAACCGGTGAAACCGACCGCTTGCGGGTTCGGGTTGCTCAGTTATTTGAACGCATTGAAACGCAATTAAAACAAGTCATTCGCGAAGCCGAACTGCGCGAGGGGCTGCGCCCCAACTTGCCGCTTTCGGCCGCTGCTAATTTATTAATTGCGCTGGTAGATGGCCGCATCACTCAATTTGTGCGCAGCGAATTTAAACGCGCCCCAACCGAACACTGGCAAGATCAGTGGCAGGTCGTGGCGGCGGTTTTACTGCGTGAAGATGCGATAGACCAGTAACCTATCGCCCAGGGGATAGCTTAGGATATTAAGGCGTAGGCTCGGCGTTGGACTGCCCTAAAATAACCCGAAAGCGCTCAATGTCTTTATCGAACGCCGCCGCTCGCTCAGCAAGCTCGGCTTCGCGGGCGGCAATCTGCTTACGCACCTCAACCTGTTCATTTTCCAAATTGGCGATATTCTCTAAAGTCGTCGCGGGTATTTTACGGCCATTGCGCTCATGAACACCCGCTTGGCGCTGCTGGGTCTCAAGCTGGGCCACCACACCGGTAAGGTTGGAACGCAGAATAGCCAAATTGCCGGTTAACTCACTCAAAGATCGCTTTTTCGCCGACTCAATATCTTTAATACTGCTGTAACGGCGCTTAAGCTTGGCATCCCATTCGGCTAAGTGTGCTTCGCGGCGCAAGCGCTCCGCGTATTTAACCGCGTCTTCACCACTGAGCGCCTTGGGCACCTTTTTCAAGACCCGCCCACTTTCGGTAATAATCTCATAGCCACCGGCCGCCGCCGCAGGGGGGATACTCTGCTCGACAACTAGGCTGCCGCGCTCGTCGGTGTAACGAAACAAGATGTTGCTAGGCGCATCATCATCGAGCGGCTGAGCCGAAACGGCACTGCCCAATAGACAAAGAAGTATTGCCACCATCAATTGTTTGTTCACCATACCCACTCCTATACGCCGTATTGTGCCCGGTACTCGCGCACGGCTGCCAGCTTAGTCTGATCGCCTTCGCTTTCAAGATAGTTGATAATATCGCCTAAGCTGACGATATTTACTACCGGAATCTGGTAATCGCGTTCCACTTCCTGAATTGCGCTCAATTCGCCTTGTCCTCGCTCCTCGCGATCAAGCCCGATCACCACCGCGGCAGGCGTCGCATTTTGCGCAGCAAAGATATCCATCACCTCGCGCACTGCCGTACCTGCAGTAATCACATCATCCACAATCAATGCCCGTCCCTGCAAAGGAGCGCCCACCAAGGTGCCGCCTTCGCCGTGAGCTTTCGCCTCTTTGCGGTTAAAACAATAGGGCTTATCCAGGTCGTGATGCTCTGCCAAAGCCACCGCTGTGGCGCTGGCCAAAGGAATACCTTTATAGGCCGGGCCAAACACCAAATCAAACTCGACACCGGCATCAATAATTGCTTGGGCATAAAACCGGCCCAAAGACGCCAAACCTTGACCGGTTTGAAAAAAGCGCCCCGCGTTGAAAAAATAGGGGCTTACCCGGCCAGATTTCAGGGTAAATTCACCAAACAACAGTGCCTGCTTTTCAATCGCAAGGTTGATAAATTCGTGTTGGTAATCTTTCATGTGCTGTATTCCTATACCCTTTTCGCGAAAAGCAGCTATTATAAACGAGGTGCTTACAATACGCAGAGCACCATGAGGTGATGATTTTTCGACCAAAGAACATAAAAAAAGGTAAAAAATCCCCTCAAACCTTACTACGTCCGATAACTCATAACACAATAGCTTTCGGCTCGGGTATCATACACAGTCCGTAACTAAGGGGCTAACATGAGAGTGATCAGTCTTAGCGTCGATGGCATTTTTCAGGCGGCGCAACGAGGCCTATACGACTGGCTGGATAATCAAGATGCTGACATTATTTGTCTGCAGGATTTGCGTGCGCTCGAATACGAGCTAGATGACCCTGTATTTCACCCCGAAGGTTATTTCGCCTATTTTTTTGATTCGGGCACAGCGCACTATAACGGCGTGGCCATCTACACCCGCAAACAACCCAAGGCATTGATTTTTGGGCTGGGCTTTTCTTCGGGTGTGGATATGGAAGGTCGCTACCTGCAGATCGACTACGAACACATGAGCGTCGGCACACTGCTGGCACCTAGCGCCAGCTCCGAGGTGGAGTCGCAAGAAGTGAAAATTAAATTTTTCGACGACCTGCAAGCGCATATGGATAAAATTACTCGCAAACGGCGCGAGTACATCTTTTGCGGCAACTGGCAGATGGCCCACACCCCGCGCGATGTCACCGACTCCGACGCCATGCAGCACGACTCGGGCTTTTTACCCCACGAGCGCCAATGGCTGAGCCAAATCTACAATCAAATTGGTTACGTAGACGCTTTCCGCCGCGCTATACGCGACCCAGATGAGTACACCTGGTGGCCAGAAGGTAAAATTGGCAGTGGCCCGGGCTGGCGCACCGACTTTCAAATAGCCTCCAACAGCATTGGCCAGAAAGTAGAGTACGGCGCGATCTACAAAACCAACACCTTCTCCACCCACCTGCCAGTGATCGTCGATTACGATATGGAGTTGTAAGGGCGCAGTGCGCCCTGTCTGACGACCGACGTCAGACGTCAGACGTCAGTGCCTCTTGCTGCAGCTTGTTCAGCTCGGCAATGCCCTTTTTCGCCAGAGCAAACATCGCAGTAAATTGCTCCTCGGTAAAGGGGTCGGCCTCGGCGGTGCCCTGAATTTCGATAATACCGCCGTCATCCGCCATCACCACGTTCATATCGGTATCGGCGTTAGAGTCTTCCGGGTAGTCCAAATCCAGCACGGGCACTCCTTGATAAACCCCCACAGACACTGAGGCAATAGCGCGCAATAATGGCTCGCCTTTGCTTAAGCCCTCTTTCTTTATATAGGCAATGGCATCGGCCACCGCCACCCAAGCGCCGGTAATAGACGCGGTGCGAGTACCGCCATCGGCCTGAATCACATCGCAGTCAATGTGCAGGGTGTTTTCCCCTAGCTGGTTAAGATCGACCGCTGCGCGCAATGAGCGACCAATTAAGCGCTGAATTTCCACCGTGCGACCACCTTGTTTGCCACGGGCCGCTTCGCGCCCCATGCGACTGCCAGTCGAGCGCGGCAGCATGCCGTATTCGGCCGTCAGCCACCCCTGCCCTTTACCGCGTAAGAAAGGCGGCACACCGGGCACCACACTGGCAGTACAAATTACTTTCGTATCGCCAAACTCAACCAACACAGAGCCTTCGGCATGTTTGGTGTACTGACGGGTTAGTTTAATTGGGCGCAGCTGTTCGGGCTGTCTTCCACTCGGTCTTTGCATAGAGTAATTCCTGTCGTATTGCGAAAATGGGGTGTGATAAGATCAGACCATGTTAACGTCTAACGGGGGGTAATCTCTACCACCCCGAGCCCCTGATTAAAAAGGACACCCGATGCCACGCAGTATGACCGGCTTCGCCCGGCTGGAAAGTAAGCAAACCGACCACACCCTGACCTGGGAGGTGCGCAGTGTTAACCACCGCTATCTGGAAATACACCTGCGCCTGGGAGACGACTTTCGAGAAATAGAACCACAACTGCGCGAAATCATACGCAGCAAACTGCAGCGCGGGAAATTGGAAGTGACCATCAACTTTCAACCCGAACAAGCCGCCGAGGGCAAAATAGGCCTCAACAGCGATCGCTTGGCGCAACTGGCTGACGCTTTCACCCGCATTGACGCCCAAGTGCCCAACTGCGCCGCCGTTAATCTGCTCGAAGTATTGCGCTGGCCCGGGGTACAAATCACCCAAGAGCTGGACCGAGACACACTACACGAGCAGGCCTTAGCCTTGTTTAGCCGCGCGCTGGACCAACTGATTGAGCACCGCACTCGCGAAGGCAACGAGCTGGCTAATTTTATCGAGCAACGCCTAACGAGCATTGGCGAGCAGGTAGCACTGCTGCGCGAGCGCATGCCCGAAATTTTGCAAGCCCAGCGCAACAAGCTCAACGGCAAAATCGCCGCCTTGCAGGTAGAGCTTGATCCCGAGCGCCTGGAGCAAGAAGTCGTGCTGATGGCGCAAAAGGCCGACGTTGATGAAGAGCTCGACCGACTCGATACCCACATTGCCGAAGTGCGGCGCACCTTAAAACAAAAAAACTCACTGGGCCGCCGGCTCGACTTTTTAATGCAAGAGCTCAACCGCGAAGCCAACACCCTCTCCAGTAAATCCGTCGTCAGTGAGACCACCCAGGCCGCGGTCGAACTAAAAGTGTTGATCGAACAAATGCGCGAGCAGGTGCAAAATATCGAGTAAGGCACACACTCGGCAGTTCTCAATCGAATCGCCAAATGCAAAAAGCGCCAAAGACTCAGACGAGCCCCTGGCGCTTTTTTCGATTAACGCGTGTATTTACGTATTTACAACTCGCCATCGACCGCCATTTTGACGTAGCTCGCATCAAAGCGCAGCTGAATATTACTCTTATCACCCAGCACTGAGCCGTCTGCGAACTCCATACCCACAACATCGGGGCTAGGGCTACCTTCGCCAAGTAAACCCTTGTCAAAAGAGAACTCACGCACCATATCCATAAAGCTCATAATCTCTTTACTGCTGGCAAACTTATAAGCATCTTCAGGGGTATAGAACAACATAGTATCCGCCAGCTGTGCTTCATAACCGGCCAGGTCTGTACCCGCCTGCTCTGCCATATAAGTGCGCGCCGCAATAGCCTCGGCCGAATCGCCCTGCATTAAGGACAAGGTTTCAAACCACGCCCCAACCAACGCTTTACCAAAGGCTGGGTTTGCTTCCAACACCTCGGTTTTAGCTGCCATCATATCAATAATTTCGCCGGGAATTTGTTTGGAGGTAAAAACCTCTGTCGCATCTTCAGCGCTATCTAAAATAATACCTAACTGCGGATTCCATACCGCCACAGCGGTAACATCGTCGGTCATGTAAGAAGAGACTGCATCGGCATCCGAGGTATTAATAACCGTTACGTCCCGCTCAGACATACCATTCATGTCCAGTGCACGCGCCAAAAAGTAATGCGACACCGACAGCTCCACCAAATTGACATTGCGACCTTTAATATCGGCCATGCTGTCGCCATTTTTAAGCACAATACCATCGTTACCGTTGGAGTAGTCGCCTAAAATTAAGCCCGTGGTGTCCACACCAAACGCGGCCGGAATGGTCAAAGCATCCATATTGGTCATGGCGCAGGCGTCGAATTCACCAGCGGTAAACTGATTAATGGATTCGATGTAGTCATTCATTTGCACCACTTCGATTTCAATATCGTACTTATCGGCCCACTTTTTAATAATGCCTTTATCCGTTGCGTAGGCCCAAGGCATCCAGCCCGAATAAATAGACCAAGCAACCTTAAACGACTTTTTCTCTTGCGCATGGGCAGCACTTACCCCTAGCACACAAACAATGACACACAGCGCCGTCGCCAGGCGCTTGACACTCTCTTTAAGACTTAACAGTATATTCATCATGGATTTACCTCTCGGTATTAGAAATAAGATTTGGTATAGCGACACAGGGTTTCTCGCTCTTGTTCAAACCATTGGTTCGCCTGTGCGGTAGTGGTCGTTATTTGGGAATAACTTTGCATTGGCTCCAGTGTGTCAATACGATATAGGCGCTCAATGTCAGTGCCATCGCACAGCGTTACACATTGCTTGAGCGTTTTGCCGTTATCGGTAATGGTAAAGCCATCCAAAGGCAACAAGGGCTCGCCCACACGGTTGGGCTGTGTACTCATAGTTACCTTATAGCCTTTAGTTAAACTGCCCTGCGCCACTGAGGTTTCAAACTCAAACAGTGAGGCCAGAGCATCCCCGTTACCGACTGCCGCAACCGCTTTCTCACGCAAAGCGTTAGCGTGCTCAGCGTCAATCGCGCCTGGCCTGGCCAGCACTAAAGCGGCGTAATCCCCGCAAACAATCAGCCCACCGCCGCGTGTTGTAACCACACCGGTGCTCAGATTTTTTTCCTCCGTCAGCCGCAAACCAATTAAGGGGCCGGGCTGACTCGGCTGCAAACGCCAGTCTTCTACATAAGCATTGCTGGGGCAAAATTCCATCATGCAATTGCCGATACGCTTTAAATAAGCCGGCTCTAACCAACGGCCGTGTAACTGCAGCGCCATTTCATTTTGCCAGGCCAGAGTTTCGCCATTCCACACACTGTCTGCCACCCAACCTTCGTAGTTGCCTAGGCGGCGCAATTCCACTGCGCTGTAGTCTTGCCAAGGTTTGGCCGCGACCTGTTCCGCCTCGATGGGCAGGCGCAAATCGATGGTGAAATTGCGACTCTGCAACCAACAGACATGGGTACTCAGATCAGTGTCGCCATTGGCAAAACTGATGCTGCGCCGCTTAAAAAAGCCCAGCATCCAATCTGGCACACCGCTGTCTGCAGTATAGGGAGACTGTTCGATTAATTCTTGTAAATGCACAACGCCCCCTATAAACCGTGATAGCCAAAGCTATCCACATTGCGAGCGTTTTCCGGCAGGCTAATCTCACCGCGTGCCAGCTTTTCTTTTAAATACCCAAAGGTATGAATGGTTTGTGCGTATAGGTGGTCACCGCATTTGATTGTTTCGTACTCCCGATCTTGTCGCCCTTTGGGCAATGAGGCGATAGGAGCGATTTCGGTTTCGTAATCGCAGGCACAGAACAAAGGAAATGAATAACGTTCCTCTTTGACTTTGCGAACCCGATGCGAGGTTGCCACAAATTGACCATTGCTGAGCACCTCCAGCATATCGCCAATATTAATGACAAACGCGTCGTCTTGTAGAGGGACATCAATCCACTCGCCAGCGCCGTTGATAACTTCAAGGCCCGGAGCGGTAGGCAGCAAAATGGTAAAACACTCGTAATCGGTGTGAGCGCCAATACCGGGGCGGTCCGATGGAGCCTCGGCGTTAAAGGGGTAGTGAATCATACGCAACTGACTGGGAGGATGATTCACGTTGCGCGACAACGCATCTTCCTCCAGGCCCAACGCTAACGCGAAACCGCGAAAAAGTGTATCGGCCACCTTGAGCGCCGCACGGTAATAAGCTTGCACATCTTCTTTAAAGCCCGGAGCATCCGGCCACTGATTAGGTCCGAGCATAGGGTGCCGCCCTTGCTCACTGAGATAATCGTAGTTGACGTCATAGGCTTCTTTAAAATCGGGAGCGCCGTTACCGAGCTTTTCTTCACCCTCGGGAACGTAGCCGCTGTGATTTTCCGACTGACCGATATAGAAACGCATTTTTTCATCGAGTGGGCGAGCAAAATACTCTTGTGCCCGGTCAATTAAACGCTGGCGTATTTCGGGCGCCACACCGTGGCCGGTGATATATAAAAATCCGACATCGCGCGCGGCATCGCCCAGTTCATTCGCGACTTTCTGCCGCTCTTGGCTATCGGCACTAAACAGACCGGCAATATCCACACTCGGCAGCGCAGTAAACGCCGTATGGCTTGATGGGGTGGTGTCTGGCATTGGGGCAACCTCCTGAATAAGTTGGAATATTCAAAACGTCGCCTGGTCGTCCAGACAAAGAAACGGCAAGCCGCTCCGGGTCGTCCCGGATACTTCTTAGCGGATATACAGCAATGCTTATACCAACATATAAAAATGCGCCTAAATGCTTGATTTTTAGCCAATTAATACGCAACACTCGATACAAAGACGCATCGCCTGCAGACCCTAAATGGTGCGCACGCCCTTCGCCGCGCACCATTTGAGTCAATTTATAGAGCCCCAGCACCCATCAACATCTCTTAAGAAGATGCTCAAAATTAATGGCAAGCTGCGCACCGACAACGGCGAGGCCATGCGCGACGCCTGCGTGCAGGGCATCACCATCAACTCCAGCTGGAGCGCCTATCAACAATTGCGCAGCGGCGAGCTGGTGCACATTCTTAAAGACTACCCGCTGGTGTCCAACATCTTCTTCTTATCCGTGCTCCGCACTGACTGCTTTCGTTATCCGTAGGCCGCCTTATTTATGCCCTCACCCAACTAGCCACCTCTACCCAACAAGGCAGCGTTGCAGTAATACTGCGCGCACGGCTATTCAATGTTTATCAGCCTGTTGAGTTCTCTCATAACTTTGCCGCCTTTTACTTCGTTCAATGCATCCGGATGAGGATCGGCAAATGCTCCTTTATCATTGTCAAAGTAAAGCCCAGAGGCCTGATCAAACTCCGGGCTCAAAGCAGCCTTTAACAGAATGTCGGCACCAATACTTAAATCGTTACCGGCAACACCAAAACCTTCTTTCACCATTTTACTGGCGAGTAACGAGCCGGGATTAACCGCGATTATCGCCGGCCCTTTGCTCTTCAGTTCAAGGCCAAGCTGGTGCGACCACATGGTGAGCGCCAGTTTGCTTTGCGCATAGGCTGCAAAGTCGTCGTTCAAGATTTTTTTGCCTGTCAGCGCCTGTAAATCCACCGGTGCCTGAGCGGCGGATGATAAATTAATGACCCGGCCACCGGGCGGCATTAGCGATAACAGGCTGGTGGTCAATAGGTAGGGGGCGAGAGCGTTCACCACAAAGCGAACATCCTGCCCGCTGGCATTAAGCGGTTGGGCAATGTTGTAAACACCGGCGTTATTGATAATCACATCCGGCGCGACACTCTGGCTTTTGATTTGTTGCACCATGGCCGCCACCTCGGCCAAGTCGGAAAAGTCCGCCCGGTAGGTGCTAATGGATACCGCACCACACTCGCGCAAGGTTTTTGCGGCGGCGTTTAGCTTGGCTTCACTGCGCCCGTGAATCAGCAGCGAGTGACCAAGCGCCGCTAATTTTTGTGCGGTTAACAGGCCAATGCCATCGGTGGCGCCGGTAATCAGTATCGCTTTGCTCATGGTGCTCTCCGTGTTTAAGGTTCACTAGAAAATGGTAATAACCACTTTGCCCATGCCCTGCCCGCTCTCGGCGTAATCGTGCGCGGCGGCGGTTTCGGCCAGAGTAAATTGCTGCTCGGTCAGTACCGGCTTCAGCTCGCCGGCATCCACAATGCTCGCCACCTGCTTTAAAATTTCACCGTGGCGCTCGCGTCCGACGTTGTGCAGCATCGGCAATAACATAAACACAATGTGCATGCTGGCGCCTTTAATATGAGCCAGGGTTAGGTCGATTTCCGACATGGTAGAGGTCGTTGCAATTTGGCCGTTCAACGCAATCGCCTGAAACGAGTTGAGCAGGTTGGCATCGCCGACGGTGTCGTAAATCACATCGAAGCCTTTGCCCGCGGTGTGCTGCTCGACATACTCATCCACCGCTTGGGTTTTGTAGTTGATGCCTGTCGCGCCGAACGATTCAATCAGTTGCAGCTGCTTGTCGCCGCCACCGGTGGCATACACCTCGGCGCCTAATTGTTTGGCCAGCTGCGTGGCAATATGCCCAACACCACCGGAACCACCGTGTACCAATACTTTTTGCCCGGCGCTGACACCGGCGCGGGTAAGGCCTTCAAAGGCGGTAATGCTCACCAACGGCAAAGCGGCTGCCTCGGCCATGCTTAAGGTTTTGGGTTTGTGCGCCATCAAGCGCGCATCGGCGACCATGTACTCGGCCAGAGTACCGGGTAAGTCCGCCAGGCCACCGGCGCAGCCGTAAACTTCATCCCCTACGGCAAAATCCGTCACGCCTTCACCGACCGCGTCAACGGTACCGGCAAAGTCCATTCCCAACACGGCGGGCAGAGCCGGGGCAAAAGGTAAGTCTTCCCCGGCGGTGCGAATTTTGTAGTCCACGGGGTTAACACTGGTGGCGGCGATGCTCACCAAAATATGGCCGGGCTTAACCTCGGGCTGGGCGATCTCGCTCAAGGTAAAGTGCTCACTGCTGCCGTACTGGCTTAAGGTCATTGCTTGCATAGTGTTCTCCTAAAAATTAATTAAAAAAATAAAGAGTGCGGACAAAGTTTGCGGGCTGGGTTGGGCCGCTTATGCCAATGGCACGCTGGGAAATTCGGGCAGTACATCGCGGGCCAAAACCTCCAGTGTCGCTTCAATAGGGGCGCGGTTAAATCGCAAATTAAGCGCCACATGATTAATGCCTATGTCTTGCAGCGCGTGCAGGCGCTCCACCAAATGGCGGCTGCCCACGTGTAGCCCCAAGTGAATTGCCTCGGGTTTTGCATCCGGGTTTTCGGCCAAATCGATATACAGCGGCTGCATAACCGGCTTGGCAGGCCCGCCGGCCGCTTTTACCCGCGACCGCCACGCATCAATAATGATTTTTTGTTGGTCGGTAGCGCGCGGGTAAAGCATCCAGCCGTGGCCGTTTTGCGCAATCCACTCGGGCGCCTGCTGGCTGGAGCCGGTAATCAGCAAAGGCACTTCGCGCGCGGTGGGCTTGGGCAATAACTCCAGCTCCGGGCTCAGTTGGCCGTAGCGGTTATTGACCTCGGCCGGGTTGTGCCAGGCGCTCTGAATGTATTGCAGGGCATCGCGAAAGCGCTCTGCGCGATCGGCAAAGGGGATCTTCATCGCTGGGTACTCTTGCGGCCGATCGCCCGAGGCCACGCCCAACAGCAAGCGCCCGCCGCTTAACTGATCCACACTGGCCGCCGCTTTTGCCACATGGGCGGGGTGGCGCAGCGGCAGCACAATGCTGGATACCCCCAAAGCAATATCAGAGGTTTGAGCCGCGAGATAACCCAGGTACACAAAGGGGTCATAGACCTGACCGGCATCGCCAAACGAGGGCACATTAAAGGGCACATCGCGCAGCCAAAGCGCGGCAAAGCCCAGTTGCTCGGCCAGCCGAGTACGCTCAATGTGCGCCTGCATCGCAGGTACCGGGTTGTCTGGGTAGCGCTCCAAGGGCGCTACTAAACCTAAGGTTAAGCGCGAGGGACGAAACACGCGGGTATAGGCGGCGTTTAGCGTCTGAAATGACTCGGCAATAGGGGCAAATGTATTCACAAAATGGCTCCTTCGGCTCGTAAAGCTTTGCGCTTATCGATAAGGGCCAGTATATTTACACTTGATCTTGTTGATAATGCCGTATTTTAAACAATCACTTTTAAGATTTTGTTGATAATGTTATGAACATAGAGCATTTGCGCTTATTCGTTCGCGTGGCGAGCACACACAACATCAGCCAGGCCGGCGAAGAGCAAAACCTGTCGCCGGCAGTGGCCAGTGCCTATATCAACAAGCTAGAGAAGAGCTTGGCAACGCGGCTGATACACCGCACCACCCGGCATGTATCGCTCACCGAAGACGGCGAGGCATTCTTACCCCACGCCGAAGATGTGCTCGCCAGCGTCGAGGCCGCCGAGGCCGCCATAGGCCGGGGCAATCACGCCCCCAGCGGCACCTTGCGTATCACCGCCCCGGCCTCTTTCGGGCGCATGCATTTAATGCCGCAAATGCATGGCTTTATGCGGGCCTACCCCAACTTGACCATCGACTGCCGCTTCTCGGACGCGATTGTGGATTTGGTTGAAGGCGGTTTTGATATCGCCATTCGCAATGCCGAGCTTAAAAGCTCCAGCCTGATCGCCCGCAAGCTGGCACCGGATAACCGCATACTCTGCGCCGCGCCTTCCTACCTAGAAGAGTTTGGTGTGCCGCAAACACCGCACGAACTGACTCAGCACCAATGCCTGACGCTCACCGGATTAGACACCTGGCGCTTTACCGGCCCCGAGGGGGCAATCGCGCTCAAAATTAAGGCCAAACTGCGCACCGACAACGGCGAAGCCGTGCGCGACGCCTGCGTGCAGGGCATTGGCATCACCATCAACTCCACCTGGAGCGCCTATCAACAATTGCGCAGCGGCGAGCTGGTGCACATTCTTAAAGACTACCCGCTGGTGTCCAACACCTCCCTCTGGGCCGTCTACCCCAGCTCGCGGCAACTGGCACCCAAAGTGCGGGCGTTTATTGATTACTTTGCCGGCTTATACAGTGGAATACCTTACTGGGAGCGATAAAGCATCATGCTACACTGGCGCCTCATGATGAAACCTCCACACTCTCTTGATGCCTAACTCCAACACGCCCGCCACTCGCTTAGCCACCCGCCTCGGTTTTTTAGTGGCGGGGTTTGGTATTGCCTGCTGGGCGCCGATGGTGCCTTTTATTAAAAGTGATTTAGGCATTAGCGAAGCTATTCTGGGTGTACTGCTTTTGTGTATTGGTTTTGGCTCTCTGGTTGCCATGGTGTTAACCGGTATTATTGCGACGCGTATTGGCAGCCGGTCGGTGATTCTGATCAGTGGCTTTGCGCTCGCATTAATCTTACCGCTCTTACCCTACGCCGCTAGTATTGAACTGCTCGGTGTTGTTTTATTCGCATTCGGCGCCGCCATGGGTTCACTGGATGTTGCTATCAACCTGCACGCCATTGAAGTGGAGCAAGCATCAGACCAACCCCTTATGTCTGGTTTTCACGCCATGTTTAGCTTGGGTGCGTTTATCGGTGCGGGCTTTATTACCTTGCTGCTGTCATTGCAATTAAATTTATTAACCGCGTGCCTGGCAGGTACCGTGATCATGATTGGGACAATGGCTTTTTCCGCCCCCAAATTACTGCATGACCGTCCACCCGCAGGCGATACAACACTGGCCATGCCCCGCGGAAAAATTTGGCTTATTGCCGCGCTTACCGCCATCGCCTTTCTAGCCGAGGGCGGCATTCTCGACTGGAGCGCGCTGCTTATTGTGGCAACGGAAAAAGTGCAGGCAAGTCACGGCGGTTTGGGTTACATGTTGTTTGCGATTGCCATGGTAGCGGGTCGCCTTAACGGTGACCGACTCGCCACCCGCTTTGGCGACTACCGTTTACTCGTCAGCAGCGGGTTACTCTCGGTTGCGGGCTTTGTGGTTTTACTGGCCATCGACCAAACAACCGTTTCGCTCGCAGGCTTTACGCTAATCGGTCTGGGGCTCGCCAACATTGTTCCCGTACTGTTCCGCCGCGCCGGCAAACAAAAAGACATGCCCCCCGCACTCGCCATCTCCGCCGTTACCACCGCCGGCTACGCCGGCATCCTCATCGGCCCGGCACTGATTGGTTTTGTCGCTGAATGGGTAGGCCTTACTACATCGTTTTGGATACTGGCAGCGATGCTGTTGTCAGTGCCCTTAGCGGCCAAATCGAGCAGCCGTTAGCGCACCGGTGCTAACTTCATATTCAACCAGTAGGTCACGGGTTTAGCGCGACAGGCAGGCTTGCCCGAACCGTCCGCAACTACGTTAGAGGGGGCGACTAAGGCATGGACTTATGGTGTGCTGGGCGTCGTGGTAGGGGAGCTAAAAGTGGCACTTCGTAATATAACTGAATTGACGCATCTATTCTCCTACAAAATGAATGCTTTTATCGTGCTGAACTCCAAACCAACTACAAAGAACCTAGATCTTTAATTCCGCACTTCAGTAGGTATTGATAAGTGCCGTCGTAGAAGTCGGGGTTTCTGGTTCTGTCGTTTACGCTTCCTTCCGGAATATAAATGATCATGCCTTGTCTAGCTCTAGTTAAGAGCACACGGTATGCATTTTTAAGGTAACGCTGGTTGTCAATATTTTTGCATTTTTGCCACTTTGTGCCTTTAAAGTTCCAATGCTCAAAGCTTTTATCAATATATCGATAATCGGCATCCCATGCGACTAAACACCAGTCTAGCTCTAGCCCCTGAACTTGAAACTCGGTGGCGACATCCTCTAGAAAGTTTGATGATCTAACGTCATCACAGTCATTCAAAAACCAGTGTTTAGGATCTGTCTCGTTCTTAGCAAATATTCCTTCGGGCTTTAATCTAAGAGCACCAGAAGAGGCGAGCACTCCAGATGATTCGTTACCCCTCTGCTTTTGCGCAATCCATTGTTTGGCCTGCCTTAACGATCGAGTGACTCGGATGGGAAAGTCGTCTTTTAATCGAAGAGTTTCAGTTTTAGCTTTTTCGTGATCACCGTCTACTAGATAATGTATTGCGTTAGATAAATGCTCGGCGCGAAAAGATCTCATCGAGGTAGATAGGTGAAGCTCGGATATCGACTTGGCCTCAGTAAAACTGGCTTCTTTTAGGTCGTCGGAAACATAAGTTCCGTTAAATAATTGACTGGAATAATATATGTCCCAATTCGTAAATCGGTTCTCCAGCGCTTCAATCCAGCCTATTAAACCTATTTCTCCTGTGTAAATTTCTTGGCCTCCACCAATTAAAGCAACAATAACCGACCATTGTTCATGTCGATCCATGACCTCTATTAAAAACTCAGGCTCAGACATAGAAAAATCTGCCATGCCACGCTTATTTTGCATAAAATCGCTAGCTTTGGTTTTATTCCAAGCTCTTTGTGCCTCATCGAATATAGCCACTTGCTCTGGTGGTGTACTGCCGTCAAAGTGAGAGTCGCGGAAACGATGTATATTTTGAATCATTTGTTCTGTTTTACGGCGTGCATCACCGATTTTAATTTCTTTATTATTTGCCTGATCTCGGGCAAGTGCTTCTTGTAGTACAGAAACCAAAGGTCCGTTTCCGCTAAGAAATACAGAGTATAGAGACTTATCTGAGTTGGAATTTTTACTGGCGATATTGAGGCCAACAAGAGTTTTTCCGGCGCCGGGAACTCCAGTTACAAAGCAAATTGATTTCTTATGATGTGCCTTGCTGTATTCAATAATGTCATCAATTTTTTTGCTGGTTGTGACGATGCATGTTTTGTCTGCTTCGCTACGGGTAATATCGGCTACGTTATGAGAGCTGTAGAGCGCTTGCGCTGCTTCAATAATAGTGGGCGTTGGAAGGTAGCCGGATTTCAGCCATTGCTGTATATCTAATGAAGACCGTGGGACCACGTTGAGTATATGGTTGATACTGCTTAATAGTTGATTTGATGATATACAAATAACCTTGGCGACCTTATCTGAAGCTATTTCTAACGAGTCATCAGAATCTTCTGCATTGGTAGCAAGCAGCAGTGGAATTATGGTTTTGTCATGGCTACCTTTGTGAAAGTTCTTCAGGTCGAGCGCATAGCCATGACATTGACGTATATCAGCGGAGTAGAACTGCTTAGCGCCTACCTTAAACTCAATTACAAATATAATACCACCAGCAGTTAAAACGACATCAGCTCGACGCCCTACTCTGGGAATGTACATCTCAATAAAAATATGGATGTCATTCGCGCTTAAGCAGCTTAATTGTTCTTTTAAGAGGTCAACTTCCACTCTCCATGCGCGGGTAGCACTATGCTGAAGTGTTTGGGTGTGCGCGCTGGTCAATTTCCCAACGATGTACTCAGTAGATTCGCTTAAGAAGCTACTGAGCGGGCTCGAATACATGGCTGGACTAATCACTGGCGACACCAATGTCGACGAGCTCTGTGGTTTTTACTTCTAAAGCGCCTGAAAGTTTAAATAAATTAATTAGGCTGACATTCCGCTTACCGCGCTCGACGCTACTGATATAAGTACGATCGAGCCCCGCGAGTGCGGCTAGACTCTCCTGAGAAAGGTTTTTCGCTAGCCGTAACGCTTTGACTTTATGCCCAAAAGCTTCGAGTAAATGATCTGACATAGTATCTCCTTAGATTGTCAGATCATCTTTTTGTGTAGACCATAAGTCTACGGACTATAAGTCACAAAATGGGCGTAGCACCTTTACTGGAGCAACTGTGCAGGTAGGGTGGCGCGTAACTAGCTACGAAGTGACGCTTTTGGGTCCCATGCAGCCAGCCAAGCGGAGGCCTATTCTAGGGGGTAAGCAAATAGGGACAAGGTGAATTGCACAGCAAGAGAGGGCAGCCTGGGCTGCATTTGCGCAAGCATCGTCTCGCCATGGACGGCGTGTCGATGCGGCCCTCTAAAATCGGCTGTAGCGAGGGAACCCGTTAGGGCGGAGATGCCGGGGCGGCCTTTCTTTTGGTTACTTTGATTTGGCCAAACAAAGAAAAGTCACTCGCCACGCTCGGCGATGCGAGCTTATAAACAAGACAATTCTGGGACAGCCACACTTTTCCGGCCACACAATTTTCCGTTCAGCGGAATACGTTGAGCTTTTCGCCTGCTTTATCCACAAGCCAAGAAACCAATTGAGCGCGCCAAACACTCATAATTTATTGATAATATTTGACTATTCCTTTTAGCTGTCACGCTCAATTTCTCTAGAGCGGTGTGCAACTGTCTACCGAAGAACCAGCTGAAGCCTTAAATCCCACAAAGGTCGACGGGCTCGATAGCGTCTTCGTTGTTAGATATCTGGGCTTACTGGTCTTCAGTAATGGTATATCCATTGCTCCTTGATTCTGGCGTGCTGGACGACGGAAGCCGTCACATTAGGCATTATAGGTTCGCCACCAGGCCCCATCGCCCGTATACCGTTCCCCGCACACCGCTCCCTCTTCAGAAAACCAACTTCAGCACTCTCTATTTAACCGATTTACCGAGTGGGGTGCGCACCACTCATAATAGAGGCAAAACCGAAACTGGGTAAAAAATGGGCGCGGCCATAAGCCGTCTGCCCCACTAAGGCCGGTACTGCCTAGAACAAGTCAAACATATACCTTTTGGCATATGACCTTTACATACCCTTACCGTCAGAATTATTATTG
Source organism: Gilvimarinus sp. 2_MG-2023 (assembly GCF_030547685.1). Lineage (GTDB taxonomy): Bacteria > Pseudomonadota > Gammaproteobacteria > Pseudomonadales > Cellvibrionaceae > Gilvimarinus. The sequence continues at coordinate 22,394 of NZ_JAUOQM010000009.1, forward strand.
GTCATTTAGTGCTCAACGAAAGCGCCCCGAACCCACACTAACAGCTGTAATCATTTACCCATGTAGCTGCATCACGCTTTGATATAGGTAATCGCAGGCTCTCTAAAAATAGGAAAGGGAATATTTATGGATCAGTCGCCTGTGCAAAAGCTCCTTGTTATTCGCCAGCCAGATGGGCAATTAGTCACTCAATCGCTCCCCCTCGAACAACCTATAATGGCAGTACCGCAAAGCGGTTATGCGATTATCGATCCGGCAACAGGCAAAACCCCCGCCAACCTAATCGCCAAAAAACGCGACGACGACTTAGTCATTGACCTGGAAGGCGAGCAAGCCATAGTGGTTGAGGCCTTCTTTAGCACTGAAGGCACCGTGTTTGTTCCGCAAGCGACACTGGCCGACGATGCACTTACCGGCGCAGCCTTGGATGCCCTCGCCGCAGCCGATGGCAATGAAGACTCTATTGTTTGGCCGCAAAGCTCAGAGGACGAGTCATCGCTTTTGACTCCAATCGGTTGGGGTGTGGGCTTTGTGGGTGGGTTGGCACTCGCGCTGGGTGGTTCCAGCAGCAGCGATGACGCAACAAATCCAACCGGGCCAGCACCAACCCCAGATCCAGAACCTATCGTTACCAACATTACTGGCACCCTAGTGGCAGGCCCCGTTATTGAAGGCAACGGCCTCACTGTGGATGTGTTTGCCGCCGACGGCGTAACATTGCTCGGCACCACAACCGTTGATGCCAACGGTCAGTTCATCATTGATGTAGGTGACTACACGGGCGCTATTATCGCCCGTGTGCGCGACGCAGACGATGGCGCCGACTACCTGGATGAAGCCACCAACCAACCAACCGATCTGACCGCAGACCTTAGCGCTATTGGCGTTGTAACCGAAGCGGGCAGCCGTGTTTCGCTTAACATCAACCCGGTTACCACGCTGGCGGCGGAGTTTGCGCTCAATAACAGCAGCGACGGTTCGCTAACCGCGGAGTCGGTTAACGCGGCCAACCAAGCCATTGCCGAACTGTTCAACCTGGGCAACTTGCACGATGTCACCCCGAGTGCCACCAACAACGGCACTTTTGATGGCACCGATGGCTTCTCGCCAGCCGAAATGTATGGCCTGCTATTAGCAACCTTCTCAGGGGCGGACCAACATAACGCCGGTGACAGCCAGGCCACTATTCACGACATTTTAGCCGCCATCAGTACCGACGATTCAGGCAACCTGGTGCTTTCTGAGCAGGGGCAGAGTCAACTGCTGGCAGGCGCGGATCTTGTCACTCTACCTTCCGGCGACACAACGACTCACAATGTCGCGCCAATGATTGATACTTACGCACCGACCTTTACCTCAGAGCCGGTGGCAGACAACCTGGCCGAAAACAGCGGCGCCGCGCAAACCGTTTTTACCGCCGCCGCCACCGATGCCAGCATCATCAGCTACAGCATTAAGCAGTCTGACGACGATGACTCCGCCCTGTTTAGCATTAATGCCCAAACCGGCGACCTTACGCTAACGCACAACCCAGACCACGAAGCGCAAGCCAGTTATCAGCTCACCATTATCGCCACCGACAGCGCCGGCAACAGCAGCGAGCAAACCCTGACCCTGAACGTTGACGACCTTGACGAATCCACCCCCAACTTTACCTCCGCATCAACCGCACCCGCCATTGAAGAAGACTCCGGGGCGGGCCAGGTCATATACACCGCTGTGGCTACCGACACCGCCGATGTGGATGACAGTACCGACACCTCAGCAGCGCTCACCTACCAATTAAAACAAGAGGGCGACCACGCAGAGCTTAGTATCGACGCCAACACAGGCGAGGTAACGCTGATTGCGAACCCCGACTTCGACACCCAAAGTCGTTACGACTTTACCGTTATCGCCACGGATGTTGCCGGCAATACCACAGAGCAAACCGTGAGTCTGGACATTGACGAAGTCGCGGATGTACCACCGCCGGTCACCCCAGACACCACCAGCCCGGTTATTACCTCTGCCGCAACGGCCCCGGCCATCGACGAAAACTCCGGCGCAAACCAAGTTATTTATACCGCAAGCGCTACCGACAACAGCGCCGTCACCTACTCCCTGACGGCCGGTAGCGACGCGGCACTGAGCATTAACGCCAGTACCGGCGCGGTTACACTGTCCGACAACCCCGACTTTGAAACCAAAGCCAGCTATAACTTTACCGTCGTCGCCACCGACGCTGCCGGCAATACCAGTGAGCAAGCGGTCAGTTTAAGCATCAATGATATTGCCGATGAAACAGCGCCTACCGTGAGCAGTGTTGCCATTACCAGCGCTACCGGCATCCAAAACAGCGCCGTAAATGCCGACGATGTCGTCACCGCCACGGTAACCATGAGTGAAGCCACCAATGTCGACACCACCGATGGCGCCCCGCGCTTAGCACTTAACATTGGCGGCAACACCGTTTACGCCAACTACGCCGGCGGCAGTGGCACCAACGCCTTAACCTTTATCTATACGGTGCAGGCAGGCGATACCGACGCCAACGGCATCAGTATTGTTGCCAACGCGCTGAACGCCAACGGCGGCACACTCGAAGACGCCGCCGGTAATACCGCCGAGCTTGCTCACAGCGCCGTAACCGATAACGTCAGTTATTTGGTGGATACCACCGCCCCTACCGCGCAGGTTATTCTTAACCCACTCCAGCATATGCTCGAGCCCACGGGCGTCACGGATGGCGATGACCAAGCCCCCCAAATCACCGCCCTGGGCAGCGACGGCGCCTTTGCCGTGACTTGGTTTGGAGAGGATGCCGGTGGCGATAACAGTATTTTTGTGCAGCGCTTTAACAGCAGCGGTGCGGTGGCTGACTCACCGATATTACTTGAGCCCGACGGTGTCACGAATGGCAATGACTTTTTCCCCCAAATCACCGTCCTGGGCAGCGACGGCGCTTTTGCCGTGACTTGGTATGGGCAGGATGCCGACGGCGATTACAGTATTTTTGTGCAGCGCTTTAACAGTGCCGGCGCGCCATTGGGTAGCCCCATACTGCTCGAGCCCGACGGTGTCACGAATGACCATGACCTAGACCCCCAAATCACCCCTTTGGGAAGCGACGGCGCCTTTGCCGTGACCTGGCATGGATTCGATGCCGGCGGCGATTACAGTATTTTTGTGCAGCGCTTTAACAGTGCCGGCGCAGCAGTAGGCAACCCCGTACTGCTAGAGCCCGACGGTGTCACAAATGAAAATGACTATGTCCCCCAAATCACCGCCCTAGGCAGCGATGGCGCCTTTGCCGTGACCTGGAGAGGAGACGATGTCGGCGGCGATTTAAGTATTTTTATTCAGCGCTTTGACAGTGCCGGCGCAGCGGTAGGCAACCCCGTACTGCTGGAGCCCAACGGCGTCACGAACGGCATAGACAGTTACAACCAAATCACCCCCCTGGGCAGCGACGGCGCCTTTGTCGTCACTTGGCGTGGGCAGGATGCCGGCGGCGATTACAGTATTTTTGTGCAGCGCTTTGACAGTGCCGGTGCACCGGTGGGCAACCCCGTTCTGCTGGAACCCGACGGCGTCACAGGTGGCGGTGACTATGCCCCCCAAATCATCCCTCTGGACAGCGACGGCGCCTTTGTCGTGACTTGGTATGGAATCGATGCCAGCGGCGATTTCAGTATTTTTGTGCAGCGCTTTAACAGTGCCGGCGCAGCGGTGGGCAGCCCCGTACTGTTGGAGCCCGACGGTGTTACGACTAGTACTGATCGAGACCCCCAAATCACCGCCCTGGGCAGCGACGGTGCCTTTGTCGTGACTTGGCATGGGCAGGATGCCGACGGCGATTACAGCATTTTTGTGCAGCGCTTTGACAGTACCGGCTCAGCGGTGGGCAGCCCCATACGGCTCGAGCCCGAAGGCGTCACGGGCGGCGGGGACGAAAACCCCCAGATCACCGCCCTGAGCAACGACGGCGCTTTTGCCGTGACCTGGCGAGGAGCGGATGCCGGCGGAGACGACAGCATTTTTGTCCAGCAATTTAACGCCGACGGTACACCAGTACTACAAAGCACCATTGATGCCTCAGGTTCAGTCACAGTGCAAAGCACCGAAGTAGGCACGGCCTATTTAGTCCACGACTCGGTCACCGTAACCAGCGTCAGCGACATTACCGGCGCGGCGGATCAGTTCTGGAACCAGGCCGCGATTGCCACCGCCAATACCGATGTCAGCGTGGCGGCCACAGGTTTGGCCGATGGCGACTACCAAGTGTACACCGCCGATGCGGCCGGTAATGTATCCGCCGCAGCGGCCACCGGTATCACCATCGATAACACAGCGCCCAGCTTTACCAGTGGCGCAAACGCCACGGCTATTGATGAAAACAGCGGCGCCGGGCAAGTGGTTTACGACGCCGATGCCACCGACGTTACTGATTTAACCTACAGCCTAAAAGCCGTAGACGACCACGCCGACTTCACCATCGAAGAAGCCACCGGCGAAGTCACCCTAACCGGCGACCCAGACTTTGAAGCCCAGAACAGCTACAACTTTACCGTCGTCGCCACCGATGCACTGGGTAACAGCTCCGAGCAAGCAGTGACTTTGGGTATTAACGACATAGCCGATGAAACGGCACCCACGGTCAGCACTGTTGCCATTACCAGCGCTACCGGCATCCAAAACAACACCGTAAACGCTGACGATGTGGTCACCGCCACGGTAACTATGAGTGAAGCCACCGATGTCGACACCACTGATGGCACACCGCGCTTAGCACTGAATATTGGCGGCAATAGCGTTTACGCCACCTACGCAGGCGGCAGTGGCACCACGGCACTCACCTTTACCTACACCGTGCAGGCAGGCGATACCGACGCCGACGGCATCAGCATTGAAGCCGATGCGCTGGATGCCAACGGCGGCACGATTGAAGACGCCGCCGGTAATACTGCGGTGTTGACTCATATTGCAATTGCCGACAATGCCGGTTATTTGGTGGATACCACCGCCCCCACCGCGCAGGTTGTTTTATACCCCATACAGCATTTGTTAGAACCCGACGACGTTACTAATGGGGACGATCAGCATCCCCAAATCTCCTCCCTGAGCAGCGACGGCGCCTTTGCCGTGACTTGGTCTGGCGTCGATACCGGCAACGACAATAGTATTTTTGTACAGCGGTTTGATAACAGCGGCGCAGTGGTTGGCTCGCCGATATTACTCGAGCCCAATGGCGTAACATTGGGTAATGACATAAGCCCTCAAGTCACCGCATTAGGCACCGAGGGCGCTTTTGTGGTCACTTGGCGTGGAGAGGATGCCGACGGCGACGACAGCATTTTTGTTCAGCGTTTTGACAGCAGCGGCACGGTAGCTGGCTCGCCGATAGCACTTGAGCCCACTGGCGTGACGGATGGTGATGACGATGATCCTCAACTCACCGCACTGGGCACCGAGGGCGCTTTTGCGGTCACTTGGAACGGGAGGGATGCCGACGGCGAAGACAGCATTTTTGTGCAGCATTTTGACAGCAGCGGCGCGGTAGCTGGCTCGCCGGTAGTACTTGAGCCCACTGGCGTGACGGATGGCGGTGACTATTATCCTCAGCTCACCCCACTGGGCGCAGATGGTGCCTCTGTGGTCACTTGGTCTGGTCAGGATACCGATCGCGACCTCAGCATTTTTGTGCAGAGATTTAACAGCAGCGGCGCAATGATTGGCACTCCAGTATTGCTTGAGCCTAGTGGCGTAACAACGGCGAGCGACGTATATCCTCAAGTTGCTGCATTAGGAAGTGATGGTGCCTTTGCTCTGACATGGAGTGGGGGCGATACCGATGGCGACCTCAGTATTTTTGTGCAGCGTTTTAACAGCAGCGGTGTGGCCGTTGACACGCCCATAAAACTTGAGCCCGATGGCGTAACGAACGGTACTGACCAAGCCCCCCAGCTTGTCGCGCTGGGCACCGACGGCGCCTTTGTGGTCACTTGGAGTGGGCTTGATACCGATGGCGAAGACAGTATTTTTGTCCAGCGTTTTGACAGCAGCGGTGTGGCCGTTGACACGCCCATAAAACTTGAGCCCGATGGCGTAACAAACGGTACTGACCAGGCACCCCAGCTTATCGCACTGGGCACCGACGGCGCCTTTGCGGTTATCTGGTCTGGGGTTGATACCAACGGCGACAACAGTATTTTTGTACAGCGCTTTGACAGCAGCGGTGCGATGGTCGACACGCCGATTTTGCTTGAGCCAGATGGTGTTACAAATGGTTCTGACGACAACCCACAAATTACCCCTCTGGGTACCGAGGGCGACTTTGCGGTAACGTGGTCTGGGAGAGATGCCGATGGCGACCACAGTATTTTTGTACAGCGCTTTAACGCTGACGGCACCCCCGTTCTGGAAAGCACCGCAATGGATGCCTCAGGCTTGGCCACCATTCAAAGTGCAGAACCCGGAACCGCCTACTTGGTACACGACTCAATTACAATCAACACCCAAAGCGATATCACCAGCGCGGCGGATCAGTTCTGGAACCAGGCCGCGATTGCCACCGCCAATACCGATGTCAACGTCGCCGCCACAGGTTTGGCCGATGGCAATTACCAGGTGTACACCGCCGATAGGGCCGGTAATTTATCCACCGCTGCGGCCACCAATATCACCATCGACAACACACCGCCCAGTTTTACCAGCGGTTCGACCGCCGCCGCTATTGAGGAACACAGCGGCAGCGGCCAAACCGTTTACACCGCCATCACCACCGACCTTACCGACCTTACCTACACCCTAAAAGCCGTAGACGACCACGCCGACTTCACCATCGACGAAACCACTGGCGAGGTAACCCTAACCAGCGACCCGGACTTTGAGACCCAAAGCAGTTACGACTTTACCGTCGTCGCCACAGATGCACTGGGTAACAGCTCCGAACAAGCCGTTACTTTGGGCATTAACAACACCGCCCCCACCGCACAGGTTATTCTGGACCCAATGCAGTATATGCTGGAGCCCAACGGCGTCACGAATGACCAAGACATAGCCCCCCAAATCACCCCCCTGGGCAGCGACGGCGCCTTTGCCGTGACCTGGTATGGAAAGGATGCCGGCAACGATTGGAGTATTTTTGTACAGCGTTTTGACAGTGACGGCGCGCCGTTGGGTAGCCCCATACTGCTCGAGCCCGACGGTGTCACGAATGGCCACGACAAAGACCCCCAAATCACCCCCCTGGGCAGCGACGGCGGCTTTGCCGTGACTTGGTATGGGTGGGATGCCGACGGCGATTGGAGTATTTTTGTACAGCGTTTTGACAGTGACGGCGCGCCGCTGGGTAGCCCCATACTGCTCGAGCCCGACGGTGTCACGAATGGCCCTGACCTATATTCCCAAATCACCCCTTTGGGAAGCGACGGCGCCTTTGCCGTGACCTGGTATGGATACGACAGCGGCAGCGATTACAGTATTTTTGTGCAGCGCTTTAACAGTGCTGGCGAACCAGTGGACAATCCCATACTACTCGAGCCTACGGGCGTCACGGATGGCCATGACTATGCCCCCCAAATAACCCCCCTGGGCAGCGACGGCGCCTTTGTCGTCACTTGGTATGGAATCGATGCCAGCGGCGATTTCAGTATTTTTGTGCAGCGCTTTGACAGCATCGGTTTGGCCGTTGATACACCGATATTGCTTGAGCCAATTGGCGTGACGAATGGTACTGACTACGACCCACAAATCACCCCCTTGGGCAGCGACGGCGCCTTTGCCGTGACCTGGTATGGATACGATGTCGGCAGCGGCCGCAGTATTTTTGTGCAGCGCTTTAACAGTGCCGGCGCAGCGGTGGGCAGCCCCGTGTTGCTGGAGCACGACGGTGTTACGACTAATACTGATCAAGACCCCCAAATCACCTCCCTGGGCAGCGACGGCGCCTTTGTCGTGACCTGGTATGGGTACGACGGCGGCAGCGATTCCAGTATTTTTGTGCAGCGCTTTAACAGTGCTGGCGAACCAGTGGACAATCCCATACTACTCGAGCCTACGGGCGTCACGGGTGGCAATGACGACGCCCCCCAAATCACCCCCCTAGGCAGCGACGGTGCCTTTGCTGTGACTTGGAGAGGGTACGACGGCAACGATTTAAGTATTTTTGTGCAGCGCTTTGACAGCATCGGTTTGGCCGTTGGTACGCCGATATTGCTTAAGCCAATTGGCGTGACGAATGGTACTGACTACGACCCACAAATTACACCTTTGGGCAGCGAGGGCGCCTTTGCGGTGACTTGGTCAGGGCTAGATGCCAATGGCGACCGGAGTATTTTTGTGCAGCGCTTTAACGCCGACGGCACGCTGGCGTATCCTGACTCGACAATTATTAATGCATCGGGAACAGTCACGGTACAAAGCTCCGACCCCGGCACCGCGTATGTAGTACACGAGTCAATTACGGTTAATACCCTAAGCGATATTACCGGCGCGGACGACCAATACTGGAACCAAGCGGCCATTGCCACCGCCAATACCGATGTCAGCGTGGCGGCGACAGGATTAGCGGAGGGTAATTACCAGCTGTACACCGCCGATCCGGCCGGCAACTTATCCGCCGCTGCGGCCACCCCCATCACCATCGACAACACTCCGCCCAGCTTTACCAGCGGCGCGACCGCCACGGCCATTGATGAAAACAGCGGCAGCGGCCAAACCGTATACACCGCCGCTGCCACCGACGTGACCGACCTAACCTACACGCTAAAAGCC
>NZ_JAUOQM010000010.1 GCF_030547685.1 Gilvimarinus sp. 2_MG-2023
AACGCAGAACGCAGAACGCGGATTAATAACGGATGGGACTTGGCATGATGGCGCAAGGTAAGCAGCAACACAACGGGCAGGCGACAGGGCTGCGCGAGGCGCTTGGTTTTATCCCTAACCTGTGTACCGGCTACGCTCTTTTATTGTTGATTCTGGCCGCGGAGTTACTCTCGGTTTTATTAGTTGTCGCCAATAGCGGGCTGCGAGACTTGCGCTGGGCCGAGTTAGGTTTAGTGTCATTTCTGGTACAGTGGGTTGTGCTGAGTTCGGCCTCTATCCTCTGCTATTTACAGAGCTATTTGGCTCGTTTGGGACCGATGCGTGCCGGGCTGATCAGTTACGCCATTGTGTTGGTGGTGACTATGATCTGCTCTTTGGGCGGACAATGGCTATTGCGCGATATTGGTAAGTTGGCTATCGATTGGTGGCAGGTGGCCAGTCATTTGGTGATTGCCGCGGTACTGGCGGGTATTATTTTGCGCTATTTATACCTACAGCAACAATTGCAAAAACAGCAGCAAGCTGAGCTGCGGGCGCGCATACAGGCGCTGCAATCGCGTATCGAGCCGCATTTTTTATTTAATAGTATGAACAGTATTGCCAGTCTTATTGCGGTGGATCCGCAACTGGCTGAGCGGCAAGTGGAAGATCTCAGCGATTTAATGCGGGCGAGCTTGGCTGAGGTTGGGTTAATTTCCGCCGCGCGCGAATTACAATTGTGCCGTAGTTATTTACACATTCAGCAGGCTCGCCTGGGGCAGCGCTTGCAAGTCAACTGGCAAGTTCAACCCTTGCCCGAAGCATTATTATTGCCAAATCTTCTGTTGCAACCTCTGGTTGAAAATGCGATTAAATATGGCGTGGAACCCGACCCACAGGGGGGCCAGGTTACGGTGCAGGCCGATATTCGAGCCGAAGTATTGGAGTTGGTGGTGATCAATTCGCTGCCTGTTTCCGATATCAATCAGCCCTCAGCGGGTAATCAGATGGCACTGGAAAACATACACCATCGCTTGGCCGCTCACTATGGCGTGGCGGCTTCATTGGCGGTCGATAATAAGACCGATCAATTTAAGGTGAGTGTCACCATAGAACTCACCGCCTGTTTGGCTCAATCGCGCCCCAGGCAATCGTAAAAGGTATTTGTTTTATGTTGGAAGTGTTAATCGTCGACGATGAACATCTGGCTCGCTCGCGCCTTGTGCGTATGTTCGATGATCTGGACGCGTACCAGGTGTGTGGTGAGGCGGAGAACGCCGAGCAGGCACTGGCTAAAATAGAGCAGTTGGACCCCGATATTGTATTGCTCGATATCGAAATGCCAGGCGCCAGTGGTATGCGCGCGGCCGAGCAAATCGAGGCGTTGGAAGACCCACCGGCGGTTATTTTTTGTACGGCTTATGAGCAATATGCACTGGATGCTTTTACTACCACGGCGGTGGGTTATCTACTCAAGCCCGTGCGCAAAGAGCAGCTGGAGCAGGGGCTGAGTAAAGTCACCCGCATCAACAAAATTCAGCGCGCTGTTGCCAGTACCAGTTCGGCACGTACCAGTATTACGGCCAAAACCCACCGTGGTATGGAGCGTATACCGGTGGCGAATATCCGCTATTTTTTGGCTGATCAAAAATACGTCACTGTCTATCATACCGCGGGCCAGCATTTGCTCGATTGCACGCTTAAAGAGTTGGAAGCCGAATTTGGCGAGCAAATGGCGCGAGTGCATCGCAACGCTTTAGTGGTTACCCGATGGATCGAAGCGGTTGAGCGAACCTGCGAGGGCGGCTACCGCCTGCGGATGGCCGATATGGAAACTGGGCCTATGGTTAGCCGGCGTCACGCCAGTGAAGTGAAGGCCCTGTTACAGACGCTGTGAATTGGTATGATGTGCAGCCGCTACAGACCCACCGAAAACAGAGAAGACTATGACTGCAAGTGCACCCAGAGTAATCCGAATTGCCACCCGCCAAAGCCTGCTGGCCCTCTGGCAAGCCGAATACGTCAAAGCTGAGCTGGAGAAGCACCACCCGGGTATAGTGGTTGAGCTGGTACCGCTAAAAAGCAAAGGCGATAAAATACTGGATGTGCCTCTGGCCAAAGTGGGCGGCAAAGGCCTATTCGTGAAAGAGCTGGAGCAGGCCATGCTGGAAAATCGAGCGGATATTGCCGTGCACTCGATGAAAGATGTACCGATGGAGTTCCCCGAGGGCTTGGGGCTGTCGGTGATCTGTGAGCGTGAAGATCCGCGCGATGCCTTTGTTAGCAATCAATACCAAACGATCGACCAGCTGCCCGCAGGTGCCGTTGTCGGCACCTCCAGCTTGCGTCGTCAGTGCCAAATTTTGGCGGCCAGGCCTGATCTCGAAATTAAATTTCTGCGCGGCAACGTCCAGACCCGTTTACAAAAACTGGATAACGGCGATTATGACGCCATCGTGCTCGCCAGTGCGGGGTTAATTCGGTTAGAACTGCAAGATCGTATTGCTAGTTTTCTAACCCCCGAGCAGTCGCTGCCCGCCGGCGGTCAAGGCGCGGTGGGAATTGAGTGTCGTAGTGATGACGAAAGCCTGCACCGTTTACTGGCCCCACTACACCATCAGGCCACTGCCGAGTGTGTCATGGCCGAGCGAGCCATGAACCGCCGCTTAGAAGGTGGCTGCCAAGTGCCTATCGCCTGTTACGCCGAACACCAAGAGGGTGGCTTACGGCTGAGAGGATTGGTGGGCGCGGAAGACGGTACGACCATGTTGTACGATGCCATTAGTGGCACCGTAGCCGAGGCCAATACCATGGGCGTGACGCTGGCCGAGCGCTTGCTGGCCGCGGGCGCCGACAAAATTTTGGCCGAGGTGTACGGTCGGAATGTGCAATGACTGTCAGCCGTATACTGATTACTCGCCCCGAACCGGCCGCCAGCGCCTGGCAGGCCCAACTGGCTGAATGCGGTTGGGCGGCGGATATAGTCAGCTGTATGGTGATTGACCCTTTGCGTGAGCCGGCTGCCGAACAAGCCATAAAAAACCATATATTAGCGTTTGATGAATATCACAAAGTCATTTTCGTTAGTCGCAATGCAGTGGCGCATGCTCTGCACTGGCTCGACCAGTACTGGCCCCAACTGCCGGTGGGCATCGAGTACTTTGCGATCGGTGAGAGTACGGCCGAGGCGCTGCGCGAGGCAGATATCGTCCCCAGTGCATTGGGGGGGGCTGAGTCCCCCATGAACAGTGAAACCTTATTGACCAGCAGCTCTCTACAAAATGTGGCAGATGAGCGTATTTTGATATGTAAGGGCGAGGGGGGGCGCGATTTACTTGCGCAGACGTTGTCAGCACGTGGGGCGCAGGTTAATCAGTGCGCGTTATATCGACGGGTTATACCCTCGCAAGCACTCGAGCAATTGCGCTGGTGGTTACTAAACTGGCCAGCAGGGGTGTCCTGCGATGCGGTGATTACCGCCCATAGTGGCGAAAGCTTACAAAACTTGGTGACATTGGCCCGCAGCGCCGGTGGTTTGGCTACACTGTTGACGGCGCCTGTGGTGGTCCCCGGACAACGAGTTGCAGCACTGGCTCGGGAGCTTGGCTTTGAGCGTGTAAGCACCGCTTTAAACGCCGGTGATCGGGCCATGCAAAAAGCATTAGAACCTTTGCTCGGTAGCACCAACCTCAATCAGTGAATAGCTGATTGAACGCATTATGATCATTTTGGTACTTGAACTGTACTTGTGAGGAGAATTCATCCCATGGCCGAAACGCCCCAATCTAAACAAGATCTGCCGGCCGAGACGACCAGCTCGACTGCCCCCACCAGTGATACTCCCACCAAGCGTGCGAAGCCATCACGCACAGGGTCGGGGCTGGCTTTGCTTTGCTTGTTTTTGCTTATTGCCACGGCCGGTGTGGGTGGCTGGTACGGTTGGCAGCTATGGCTACAAGTGCAAAACCTTGAACAGCAAGTTGACAATCGGCCGGTACAAGACGCGCTTGAGCCTTTCGATCCCGCCCCCTTGGAGCGGCAGCTGGCCGAGCTGCACGAGCGCTATTTGGCTTTGGAAAACCCAGCCCAAGAAATGCAAGAAGAGCAGGCCCAGCGCCGCGCCATGGCTCAGCTGGGGCGACAACTCGCCTCACTAGAGAGCCGTTTGGCGGCGATATCCGGCACCACACGTAACGATTGGAAATTAGCCGAGGCTGCTTTTTTATTGCGTATGGCCAATCAAAAGGTGTTGTTGGAACACAATAGCGTCGAAGCGCTGGCCATGACTCGCGCGGCAGATGCCATTTTACAGGCGCAAGATGATCCGGGATTGTTCGCGGTGCGCCAAGTGTTATCTGATGAAGTCGTTCAGTTACAGCTGGCGGACACCGTTGATAAAGAAGGCATTTACTTGCGCTTGCAGGCGGCGATTGATCAGGTGGGGGCGCTACCGGTGCTGCAGGCCTATCAGCGTCAGTCTAGCAATATCGTACAAGCTGGGTCTTCACCTCAAGCAGATGACGCATGGGGAAAAGTCAAAAACAGTGTGGCCAATGCTTGGCGCACATTGGGTAGTCTGATCCGGGTAACTCGGCATGACGTTAACGTAGCGCCACTTATGGCCCCCGAGCAAGCCTATTTTTTACGGCAGAATTTGCGCTTGATGCTCGAGCAAGCGCAAACCGCGCTACTGCGCGAATCCCAACCGGTTTATCAGCAAAGCCTGCAAGAGTCGATTGCCTGGCTGCAAACCTATTTCGAGCTGTCCGATGCCGCCCGGGTGATGGCTGAAGAGTTAACCGCACTTTCGGATATGGCAGTGCAAGTTGAGCTACCCGATGTGGATCGCGCGCAACGCTTATTGCGCGACTATATTGAGCGTCTGCATCAGGTTCAGTCGGAGGAAGATCTGTGAAAAAGAAGCTGATCCTTCTGCTGCTTGCCATGGTGGGCGGCGCTCTATTACTTCAATTAATGCGCAGTGACAGTGGCTATGTATTGCTTTCGTGGGGGCAAGTGGCTATTGAGATGAGCATCTGGACGGCACTGGCTTTGTGGTTGCTGGGATTTGTCTTGTTTTATTGGGGGTGGCGTCTGCTGAGTGGATCGCGCCGTCTTGGGCGTATGGTGTTCGGCAATCGCAACGCGTCCGTGCGCGCTCAACAAAAAACCTTCTCCGCTCTGGTGAAATATATCGAAGGTAGCTGGCCTCAAGCGCGCAAACAGTTGGTGAAAAGTGCCGGTGGCTCGGCCAATCCATTGGTTAATTATCTCGCTGCCGCTCGCTGCGCCTATGAGCAAGGGGACTTCTCCGCGGCCTTGGATCTGCTCCACAAGGCTGAGAAAAGTAAGCCGGGCAATGAGCTAGCAGTGGCCCTGACCCAAGCGCGCATGCAGCTGGACAGCGATCGCTATGAGCAATGCCTGGCAACACTCAACCGCATCAAACGACTGGCACCAGAGCACCCGGTTGTATTGGACCTGTTGGCTGATGTCTATTGGGCGCTGGATGATATCGATGCGCTAGAGGAATTATTGCCCAGCTTGCAGTCATTGTCGGGGCGCAGTACACAAGCGCGTAAACAATTAGAGCTGGATATCTATCTGCGTCAGTTAGCTAACTTACAAGCACGCCGCAAAAAAGGCGCGACTGATCAAGAGCAGAAGCAACGGCTGGATGCTATCTGGCAGCGAGTCCCTAAAAAACTACAGCGCGAGCCAGAGTTGATGGCGGCAGTGGCAATGGCACTGCATGGGTTAGGCGTTGATACTGAAGCAGAACCACTATTACAAAATGCTTTGCAAAGTGAATGGCGGCCCGAGTGGGTGGAGCTTTACGGTCTGATTGGCGCCGATGCCGAGCAACAGCTCAAGGTGGCGACCCGCTGGGAGAAACAACACGATGCCGACGGCGCTATGATGGCAACATTGGGCCGGCTCTGTGGGCGCAATGAGTTGTGGGGTAAGGCGCGAGATTATTTTGCCCAAGCGATAGAAATGAAGCCTGATGCCCAAGTGTATCTCGATTACGCCCAATTACTCGATCAACTGGGCGAGCCTGAAAAGAGTGCCCAACTGTGTCGGCAAGGGTTAAATTGTTTGGCCCAGAAAAAAGTCGCTGCAGGGAGTGAATGTTGATTCCTGTGGGGCAAATTCTGGCGGATATTCCCGAGCAGCTGCCCGAGGAATTATTCACAACTCTGGCCGAGGTGGCCGGAGTGCGTATCGAGCGTATCGTCTCGCGCGGCCACGCCAGTCCTCCCGATTTTTGGTACCAACAAGATGAGCACGAATGGGTGGTTCTACTCAGCGGGGGTGCGGTGCTGCGTTGGGGCACAGGCCAAGAGCAAGCCTTGGCGCCGGGTGATTATGTCATGATTCCAGCCGGAACCCGCCACCGAGTAGAGGGCACTCTCGCCGATGAGGACTCCGTCTGGTTGGCGGTCTTTATTCCGCCATCAGGCACGTGAACTAAGACTTGATGATTGTTCGATGTTATTCAAGCCGCGATGCCCAAAGCGCTAATTTGTGCTGAATGGACTTTTGCGAAACCTGATCTTCTGGTAGCGGTTGAATCAGCTTGTCGTGAACTAACAAACGGTAGATGTACAGCATTCGATCCCCAGCCGAATCGGTTGCCTCAAACTTGGCAGCGCCGCGCTTTTCGGCGTAAACCGATCCCACTCGTAAAGCCTTCTTTGTCAGTTCTTTTTCGTTTTCCAGTTTTTTCATGGCCGTCTCCAGCGCAAAGGTTTTTGCCGAACTCTTAAAACGTTAGAGGAAAAAATCGCCGTGTACAAGATAAACCTGTTAGCGACTTGTTGTTGGTAGCAGCCAGTGCGCCTGGCGGGTTAGAACTACCAGTGCGATAAAGTCGTAGAGCCCGTGCCAAGTAGCGACTAATACATAGCTTTGCGTTGCGTGGTACACCAGCCCAAACGCGATGCTCATTATCAAGGTTAAGATAAAATAGGTGAGTGATAACCAGTGCATAGCGGCGAATATCAAAGAAGAAAAGATAATCGCCAAACTGATGGGCATCCAGCTGTCCAGCCAGCTTTGCAGCAATACCCGAAACAACAACTCCTCCCCCAAGCCTGCTAAGGTGGCCATCAGGGCGAACTGCAATAGAGTCAAAGGCATAAAAAGCTGGCGTAACTGCTGAATATGTCCGGTGAGTTTGCGCTGTAAATAGGGCCAAAATCGTAGGCCGCTGGCAAGTGCTACATAGGTGAGTAAGGCACCGATAATGCCCCATGCCCAAGCACTTGGCCCGGTGGAACCTAGTAGCGGTATCGGGCGATGGGTCAGACAAAGGATGATAAAGGCGACAACACCAAGGCCACCTTCAAACAACGTTAACAGCCAAAAAGTTTTTCGATTCATAGCGAGCATTATACTCCGGGTGTGCTGGAGTGCGGGCGGTTGCAAGCCGGTTTCTGGAGAAAAAGGCTTGAGCGAATAATTTGAGCGGTAATATCGGCAACACCACTGGCGAGGAAACAGAGCGCTTGTGCCTTAGTGCGCGGCCCGTCTGTCGCCAAAGACCACCTGCCGGCGCTTGATTGCTTCTCTTAGGAGCGTATTATCGTCACAATGAGCTAGGAAAATAATGATGTTACGTAAACTATAATCTAAACAAGGAGTGACGGTATGTGGGATTTTAATCTCGGGGCGGCCGTGGGTTTGATGCGCAAAACGCTGCCTTTTTTATTGATGCGCCTGGTGGTGTATGTTGGTATTACCCTGGCTTATATGCTGGTTACGGGTATTGGGGCTGGGATTGGCTATGGCTTAACATCCGTGGGGGACGGTCAAGGTGGCGGAGCTTTTATGGGGGGGCGCCATTGGTTTTGGTCTGGTCAGTGCGGTTCTCTACTTTGCTCGTGAATACTTGCTCTACTTAATTAAAGCCGGCCACATCGCGGTATTGGTTGAATTAATACAAGATAAAGAGCTGCCCGAAGGTCGATCACAGGTCGAACACGGTCAAGCGGTGGTGAAAGAGCGTTTTAAAGAATCCTCCATTTTGTTCGGCGTCGACCAGTTGATTAAAGGTATTTTGCGTACCCTCAACCGTATGACTATGACGATTTCCAATTTTATTCCTATTCCGGCAATCCGTAGTTTGGTTGGAATCGTGAACAAAATCATCAATGTTTCACTGACCTATGTCGATGAAGTGATATTGGCTTACAATATAAAAACAAATAGTGAAAACCCCTGGCAGTCGAGTAAAACCGCCATCATTCTCTACGCGCAGAACTATAAAGTGATGCTGAAAAATGCGGTGTTTTTGATGTTATTTATGTATGTCGCTGGTTTTGTTATCTTCCTATTGGTACTCGGCCCAGTGGCGGCTATTGCTGCACTGTTTCCCGGAGCGGTTGGGGTGTGGACGGTCGTGTTCTCCGTTTTATTGGCTTGGGGTATCAAAGCGGCCCTGCTGGAGCCTTTGGCAGTTACGGCCATGATGCAGGTGTATTTCAAAACCATTGAAGGCCAAACTCCCAACGCTGAGTGGGAAGAGAAGTTGAACGGAGCGTCTGATAAGTTCCGAGAAATGGGTGAGAAAGCGGTCAGTTATGTGGGCGCGAGTAAAACCCCCGATAAAACCGAACCTGCCTAAACTTATGCGCCGTCTTAAGGGCGGCGCTTATTTGACTGAATGATTACGGCTCGGTGTATGGCTGGCGGCCGGTTAGACCCTTCCTACGTTATATTCACAACGAGCAGCTCGCGTACGGTTTCCCTATCGTGCGCTCTAAATACTCTACACCCCGTCCTAATGTGGGCTGTGAGGCGCCGTAAAGCCCTCGACTGAGACTATTTCCGTCTACTTCCCTCGAAATACACAATTTTTTCGCCAAGTGATGCCACAATTATGACGTGACAAAGTTGTAAAGCACAAAAAATAAAATTAATAACAATAGGTGTAGTTATGACAGAAACTGCCGACGTGGGTGCGGAGCTACTCAAACTGCTGTATATCGCCTCTACCAGTTTAGGTCTATGGACCTGCCTGAGTATCGGCTTGAATAAGCGCTGCCCCGCCAATATCAAGCGGAGCTTATTGCTGTTTATTGGCCTGCTGCTGGTTGTGCCGGTTAACGCTTATCTCGGTTTGATAATGCACCAGCCGCCACCGCTGCTGCACTCACTAGCCAGTACTCTGACGTGGTGCTATGGCCCCCTGCTGCTGATGCTCGTCAATGATACTGTGCAGCGTACGCAAAATAGCCAGCGCTTGCTGCTGCAATTTTTTCCCTTTATCGCTCTGGCGGCCATTCACTATATCAAGCTAGAGTGGTTGCACTTCGGACTCTACTACAGCGCATTGCTTCTGCACGTGGTAATTTATTTAAGTGTTATCGCTGTTAGGTTATATTGCTATCGTAAAAAGCTCGCTATTTTGGGCAGCGAGTTTAGAAACTCTACCTACCATTGGTTGTTGTATTTGATTGCCGGTATGTTCGTTATCCTTATTTACGACAATGTATTGCTGGCATTACTGCACCTTGGAGTTCCGATTCGCTATATCTTTGTCGCAGTCTCTATTGGCGGTCTTTCTTTTTACATTAGTACGATTGCGCTGCTACTTCTCTTGCAACCCCATATGTTTGACCAGCCGGTAGATTCCTATGATTCGCCCACCGACCTTGAATCCACAAAGCCCGCGCAAGAGGCGCTAGAGTGCGGCCGGCAAACCGAGCTGTCAGAGGCGGTAGCCAGTACGCTGCAAGAAATGCTTGAGAAGGTGATGAGCGAGCAAAAGTTATATTTGGATACCGGTATTAACGTGGCAAAGCTGGCGGCAACACTGGAGATATCAAGTCATCAGTTATCGGAGCTTCTCAACATTCATTTGCATACAAGTTTCTATGATTATTTAAACCGATATCGTTTGCAGGAGGCGTTGGTGCTGATGAACACAGGACCGAAAACGCAAAGTATTACCGATATCGCTTTTGTTTCAGGTTTTAATAATCGCAATACGTTTTATCGGGTGTTTAAAGAAAGTACTGGCCTAACGCCAGGAGAGTACAGAAAGCAACGGCTGGCCGAAGGTGTTGGCCCAGAAACTTTTACTTCAGGAGAGTGACCTATGAAATATATAACCACGATCGTTAGTAAGTTATTTGTGCTGAGTGTGATGCTTGTTTTAACGTCAAAAGCCGCCAGCGCCAGTTTGGAACCTATGCAATCGCAGGAGTTTGATGAGTTTTATATTGCCGAAAGTATTCAGCTGTCGCCCAGAAGAACGGTTTTTATCGAAGAGGTTCCGGTGAGCTTTTCCAAAGTGTGGTTGAATGAGTTTAGCAATGAAACGTCGAGTAGCTATCGACAATATATTAAAAAAACATACGGCGTCGAGTTCAAGAGCCAGATGCAGAAATCATTATCTGAGGCGGGTTGGAAAGTGCTGACCGAGCGCGATAAAGCCAATATAATTGTTCAGCCTAAACTCGATGAGCTTAATATCGTAGCGCCAGAAAAAATTGGTATTAGCGATACAATCCTCGCTCGTTTCGCTGGTAGTTCGGTGATAAATATTGTTATATCTTCGGGCGCTGGCGATACCTTAATGACAATTTCCGATTACGGTACAACGCCGGCAACAATTGGCAGTCCGTTCGCTAACCGAAGAACTAATTTTATTTATTTTAAATTGCTGTTAAACAACTGGGCCCAGCTGTCATCTACCTATCTAGATAGCTTAATGGAGGAAATAGAAAAACAGGCTCAGTAATTTTGTGAACCCGCGTGGCGTGTGTTTTGAGCGGTAGCGCCCGCGGTCACCATTCAAAACGCAACCCTAGCAGTGGTAAGAGGCTGCCTTCTTCTGGTTTTATCGTGCCGCTGCGTTCGTTAAAGTTAATGTTGGAGGGGTTTTCTTCGCCCAATAAGTTAATGATGTCAATAAACGCAATAACTTGTGTAGCCCCTAGCGGGCGGCGGTAGTCGAGTCGAATATTGAGTGAGCCATAGTCATCGTAGCGCAAATTATTTTGGCCGATGGTTTCTCTGCTGTAACGCACCGGTTGCCCGTCGCCCAGTACATTCGCATGCACAATGTAATTGCCATAGGGTAGACCAGAGGCCCACTTCCAGCGGCCAGATAATTTCCAGCGAGCATTGATTTCCCAGACGCCGCCCACGCTCAATGCGTGTGGCCGGTGGTAATCGGCATCGTATTCGGGCAGGCCGGCAGCATCGCGCTGCTGCGTCTGGTTATACGAGTAGGTGGCACTGGCCGACCAGCCGTAAGCGAACTGGCGGGTTAGTGCAGCGTCGATTCCCCAAGAGGTACCCGCCCCGGAGTTGGAATAGGTTTGCGTGACGGCGTCGCGCTGTACTACTAGCTCGCGCCGCTGCTGGTAGTAAGGTTCGATAAACATTTCCCAGCGTTGGTTTAGTTGGTAGTGTACACCTAGGCTGATCTGATCGATACTTTCGTAGCCTAAGGTGGCGTCACTGGTATTCCCTGCGAGGTCATCTAGGCGGGGCATTTGCACATAGCGGCCCACAGTGGCGCTGACGCCGGCTCGGTCCGAGACTTGCCATGAGACGGCCAACCGGGGTGACAGCTCGCCGTCACTGGTAAATTTATCGCCCTCATACCGAAGCCCGGCGCGCCAATCCCAAGCGCCAAGGGTAAATTCTTGATCGATATACGCGGCATATTGCAGCGCGCGGGCGCGATAATCGGTATTGACCGCGGCAGGGGTAAGTACAACGTAGCGCTGTTCGGGGTTGGGACGGAAGCTACTAGCTTGATACTCGTAGCGGTTCCACGGTCCATCAATCGCGCGCTGCAGGGTAAGGTCAGATTGGCTGAGCCGGGTCCCCGCGCTCAATCGCCCGAGAGCATTATTATCGCTGAAATCTAAACGCCAGCCGATTTCGCTGTCGTCTTGATGCGCACTAATAATTGGCTGGCGGCGCGGTATTAATTGCGCTGGGGTATCGGTGGCAACCTGTTCCGGGTAAGCCTCACCCGTTTGAGTATCTTCACCATAGTGGCGGTAGTACAGCTTGTGTTGCAGGCTGGCATTTTGCCCCAGAAGTTGTTGGTAGGTCGCGACCAGCAGTGTGTTGTCGGACGCCTGCTCAACCAGTCCGACGTTGTCGTACACCCCTGGGGTGTCATTATCCGAGGCCAGCACGTTGTCCATGTCGCGTGAATAGCGTTCGGGCGCGTAGATGGCCAAAAATTCCAGGCTGTTGCCGCCGGTAAGCACGGTATGGGTTTTAAGAATAACGTCGGTGACCTCCGGCTCACCCACGTCATCGAGACCAACGGCTTCGAATAAGCGACCAAAGTTGAGCTGTCGCGCCGAAAAGAGCACGCTGGTATTGGCATGCAGATAGCTGGGGCCATCGTAGCCCAGTTCTACTCCAGCGATATCAAGCCGTGCAGTGTAGGCTGGGGTTTGTGGGTTGCCCCGGGCGACCTCCAGCTGCAATAGTGAGCCGGCGCGCCCGCCGTAGGCCGCGGACCAGCCGCCGGGTTGAAAATCAGCACTGCCCACCGTGTTGGGGGCAAACACGCTGTAGCGTCCACCATCTTGAGCGTCGCTCAAGTCGCCAAAACTATCGCTAAAATGAACCACGCGCGCAAAGGGCACGCCGTCGACCAGAATTAAGTTATCCCGCGGTCCGCTACCGCGTACGGTAAAACTGGAGTAGGCACCAGAGGAGAACAGCCCCGGCATTCCATCCAGTGCGCGCAATACATCGCTGCCACTGCCTGCGGCACTGCGCAGGGCTTCGCGGTCTTTGCGGCTCGCCCCAGTAGAGCTAAGCCAGCCGCCACCTATACTGTTGCCGATGACAACCAGCTCTTCTACCTGCTTGTTGGCGCTGGCCAGTGACAGATCAAGCGGGGTAATTTTATCCTCAATCAAGCGTACGCTAGGCAGGCGCGCGGTGACATATCCTGCGCGGCTGACCGTCACCTCGTAGAGCCCAGCGTCCAACCCCTCAAAGCGGGCAATGCCCGACTCGTCGGTGAGTCCTTGCCAGGTTTGGTTTTGACGGTCGCTCACCCGTACCTCTGTGCTGTTCAGCGGGCGCTGGTTGGTTTGGTCGCGAATAGTCAGGTGCAAATCGGCCGCCCACAATGGCTGGCACAGCAATAGTGCAGCAAGCGGCCAGAATCGGCGGTGTATGGCGGGCTGGGCGCGTAACGTCATTATTCGTCCTTAAATACAGATCGGTGATAGCAATACTCAACTATACGTTGGCGTCGGCGTTTAGATGACCGGCGCGACGGCTTGGTACGCGCCGCAGTCTGCGGCAGCATGCCAGTCGAGGTATCTATGAAAGGTAGCAGGTAATAAGGTGTTGGGCCGTGGCGCAAATTAGCTCTGGCAGGGTATTGCCGCGCGGTGGCTGTTGTTGGCCCGTGGCTGGCGGGCTGAATTAGAGGTGATTGCTCAAGGCTTGCTGCCATTCGGGGCTGTCTGGGCCAACCACACACTGGCCGTCGCGGCGCATATTGAGGCGCAGCTGGCAGCGCTGAATCTCGCCGCTAAATTCCTGCGCTGGGATGTGCCGCACGGCGGCCAGGATTTGTTGGTTGAAAGCCGAGCCGTCGTTATTGAGTGTGTAGAAAACCCATTTACCTTCGCGGCTCGCCGTGACGATATTGGCTTTTAGCAATATTTTTAGATTGCGTGAGACATTGTAGTGCGACTCCCCCAGCACATCCATGGCTTCTGCGACACAAATTCTTTGATCAATATGCGCCAGAAGCCAAAACAGTCTAAGCCGGTTTGGGTCCGCTAATGCTTTAAGTGTATCGATATAATTGTTCAGCATTACAACCTCAGTCGCTCTATCTAAAGTAAGTCGCTAGAGTATCAAACTAAAGAGCACCCCGCCGAAAATAGCCATAGCCAGCACAATAGTCACAAAAGCGACCACCGCTCGGGGTTTTAGCACGGTAGAGACAATGGCAATTTCTGGCAAGCTGGCGCCTGTGCCACCAATCAGCAGGGCCATGGCGGCGCCCATACCCATTCCTTTGCCGATCAGGACATCGAGTAGTGGTAGCGCCATCTCGATGCGCAAATATAAAGGTACGCTGATCACCGCCGCAACCGGAATGGCGAACCAATTATCGTTGCCTACGTATTTCTCGACAATGTCGGCGGGCAAAAATACCGCCGACAGCGCACTGATGGCCGCACCAATCAAAACATAAGGGGTGATTTTTTTGAACAGCGCCCACGCAAAGCGCATAGCGCGCTTTAATTTTTCTTTGTGGCTGTCGGCATCGGCAGTCGGTGCTGCGCAGGTTGCAGCGCCGCTGCAATTGTCGACTGCCAATGCTTTATCTTCCTCCTCCATAATAAATTCGACTTCGTGGTCTTTGACCGATGCAGGTGCGGCATTGCCACAGCTGGGTTCGGGTTCGACAAGATCGCGCTTAACGGCATGTTTAAGACTGGTACAGCCAATAATATAACCGGCCGCGATGGCGCAACTTAAAGTAAGGGCAAAATAAATGGCGGCAATTTTAAGGCCAAAAGTCGCCATAATCAGTCCCACGACGACAAAATTGGTGAGGGGGGCCGAGATTAAAAAGCTAAACACCGTGCCAGTGGCAACTCCCATTTGCACCATACCGATCATTACCGGAATCATTGCAGCGCTGCAAAAAGGCGTTAGTATCCCCATAAGTCCACCGATAATGGGGCCGCGACTTTCGTGCTGTTGCAGTTTACTTTGCAGCTTCTCTTGCGGGACATAGTGTCTTACTACACCGGTAAGTACAGATACGGCAGCGATAATAAGTAGTAACCAACCACCGATATAAATAAATTCTTGCAGGGCCATTGCCCAATTGTTTTCTGACATCTTCGATTCTCCTATTCTCATATGCATAAATGTGCATGTGTGCGTATATTGTCGGGAGAAAGATGTGCTGTCAAGTGGTAGAGAGGTTTGGCATCGGTTGAGTAACGCGGTCGGATCACTTCTTGTTGGGCAATTCGGTATAATTACCGGCATGATAAATCTGCAATATCGACAGCCCTGCGCGGCAGCGCCCGTTCTCTACTCCTTCCGCCGCTGCCCGTATGCAATGCGTGCCAGGTTGGCGCTGCTGTTTGCCCAGCAAACGGTGCAGTTACGGGAGGTTGTGCTTAAAAACAAACCCGCCGTTATGCTTGCTCTCAGCCCTAAAGGTACTGTGCCTGTCCTGCAGCTTGGCGATGGCTCAGTGATTGAGGAGAGTCTTGATATTATGCGCTGGGCCTTGGCGCAGAGCGATCCGTATAATTTATTGCGGCCCGAGGTGGTAAAGCAGGCCAACACACTGATTGAGCAAAATGACTCGGAGTTTAAGTACTGGCTGGATCGCTACAAGTATGCCGACCGCCATCCAGAGTTATCGCAACACGAATATCGATTGCGTGGCGAAGAATTTTTGCAGCAGCTGGAGAGTCGGTTAGCGGACAAGCGCTTTTTATTAGCGGACGAATTAACCTTGGCGGATATCGGTGTTATGCCTTTTGTGCGGCAATTCGCCCATGTTGAGCGCGACACATTCTACGCATTACCCTATCCCAAGTTGCAACAGTGGTTGAGAGCATGGTTGGAGCACCCACTGTTTATTCAGGCCATGACCAAATATTCACCCTGGCAGCCAGAGCAGTTGCCGGTGTTGTTTCCCTCGTAGCAGGCTTACCGCTACACTGATGTGACAGTGAACGATTAACGGAGTAAGCCAAATGAAAATTCTACTGTTCTTGGGGACGGTCCGCGATAGCACCCCGCCCAAGCCCGCGCGTTTAGGGCAGCGAGTGGCTGAGGCGTGCCTAGCCTGTTGGCGCAGCGGTTTTGCCGAGCACGAGGTGGAGCTGATTGACGCACTGGAGTACCCGGCCGAGGCAGTGTTTAAGCCGCATTTTGCTTACGCAGATGGCCGCGCACCGGCTGCTCTTGATACATTGGCGCAAAAAATTGAACAAGCTGATGCATATATTATGATCAGCCCTGAGTACAATCACAGCTTAAGCCCGGCGCTGACCAATCTACTCAATCATTTTGGCAGTTCATTATTCTCTTATAAACCGAGCGCAATCGTGACCTATTCAGCGGGGCAGTGGGGCGGTATGCGGGCGGCACTAGGTATGCGCACCTTCCTGTCGGAGCTCGGATGTTTACCGGTTTCTGCCATGGTACATGTACCCAAAGCGCAAACGGTATTCGATGAGCAAGGCGTGGCAATGCCCGGCGAGTATCAGGCCGCCTGGTTTAATTATTTTGGCCGTAGTTTTAATCAGCTGGTGTGGTGGGCACAGGCCGCCGCCGAACAGAAAAAACAGAGTGACCCTCAAGCTTTGGTTAAATCTTTCACCAAAGCTCCTTCCGAGCGCAACGCCCCTTAATGGTTATGACGTGCATTGGCACGTCAATAAAGAAACGTTGGGCAGGTCTGCCTGGGAGATTGTAAACACTACAGCGCATGGCAGTTATTGCATAAAAAACAGATAAATATAGGGTTAAATACGCATAATTTACGTGTATTACCTCGGCCCGGTTTTTGCTCTACCTCTGATGACTGATTATTAACTCTTAGGAGGTAACTATGTCTACATCAGTACAAGGCAAAACAGTGGCCATTCTGGCAGCCGATGGCTTTGAAGAGTCAGAGTTGGCATCGCCGCGTGAGGCATTAACCTCGGCAGAGGTGAATGTTGAAATCGTTTCGCCCAATGGCTGGCAGATTACCGCATGGGCTAAAACCAGCTGGGGCCAGGAGTATACCGTTGATAAAACGCTAGAGGATGCCAACAGCGACGATTACGATATGTTGATCATCCCCGGTGGTTTGTTTAATCCAGATACACTGCGAACAGACCCCGCAGCGCTGGAGTTTACCCGTGATTTTTTCCAGCAACACAAACCTGTTGCTGCCATTTGCCATGCGCCTTGGGTATTGATTAGCGCTGGCGTGGTAAAAGATAGAGACGTAACGTCCTATCCATCGGTCAAAGACGATCTAATCAACGCCGGTGCCCGCTGGCACGATCGCTCAGTAGTGGTGGATAACGGCTTGATTACTAGTCGCAGCCCTGACGATTTAGAAGACTTTAATGCTAAGATTTTGGAAGAATTGACCGAGGGTAAGCACAAACGTCAAGTCGCCTAACGTGTTTTATCAGTAATACATTCACTAACCATTGAAAACTAAAAAGGAAGCAATCATGGATTTAATACGAGTCATACTGTCAATTTTACTTCCCCCGTTGGGGGTCTTTCTGCAGGTCGGGTTTGGTATGCACTTTTGGCTGAATATACTGCTGACTCTGTGCGGATATATCCCGGGTATTGTTCATGCTATATGGATTATTGCCAAGAAGTAGATATGTATTCTTGGTTAGAGACGGCGAGCGATTAGCTCGCCTTTTTTTTGCCTGCTGTCGGATGATAGGTGGGGAATTCTATTTCTCTTGACATGTACCTATGAGCTAGAAAATAAGTTTGTTGTGTATAGTCGTTGAGGGGCAACGAAATTCCGATAGTTGTTTGGATGCATTGATCACTACAGTCAGTGAGATGCAAGTGCCAGAGGATTTTTTAATGGCTCTTCAGTGCCTGCCTGAGGCGCAGCGTTTTTATTCAACTCTCCTTAAGTCAAGCCGCCTTGTGATGGCGCGTGGACTGACAAGTGCCAAAAAACCTGAAACCCGCCAGCGGAGCTTTGATCAATATAAGGATGCACTGGCCCGCCAAGAAAGGCCCGTATAGCTGCACGCTTATGCCCTGTAGAGTGTAAACCCGCTACTCAGTTACTGGTAGGCGGTATATTCATTTGAATGACATTCAGCACTACTGCGGATACAAGCTCTTATTGCCCATCAGTCAAACGCCCGTTGATTTTACGGCTGATTTTTAATATATTCACCCTTTATGGTCTTTATTAATAATATTCAATGATCTGTCGGTTGGTAAATCCGAGTTTTTAGATCGGTGTCTCTGGTGGTAAAACACTGATTTGGGTGTGCCGGAACATTTTCCTAGGTCTGGATGCGAAGCCGTAATGAATCAAGTTGGTCGTATTAAGGTGGTTTTCTACTTCCCTTTATAATTGTCTATGGAGTATGAGTTACGTGCGCACTTATCCTTGTTATTTATTCACGCTGCTGGCTTTGTTGTCAGTGAATGTCTGTTATGGCCTAGAGAAGCTGGAGCCTTCAGGTGATGATCGCACGGGGCGGCCCAATATTGTTGTGATCCTAGCCGATGACATGGGCTATGGAGACATTGGCGCTTACAATGAGAAAAGTTTGATTCCAACGCCCAACCTCGATGATATGGCTGCAGCAGGCATGCGATTTACGGACGCGCATACCCCCTCCTCTGTCTGCACTCCTAGCCGTTATTCATTGTTGACGGGACGCTATGCGTGGCGTACCCATCTCAAGACAGGGGTGCTTTGGGGGTATTCTCCCCTTCTGATTGAGCCCGGCCGGGAAACCATCGCATCAATGCTGCGTAAGCAGGGGTATCACACCGCCGGCATTGGCAAGTGGCACTTGGGGCTTGGTAATGGTGAGCCTAGTTACTATGGTGTACCTGTGACTGAGGGCGAGAGTCCGGCAGTAGATTTCAAGCGTCTGCGGCCGGGCCCTAACGAGGTAGGCTTTGATTACTTTTTCGGTACTCCCGCCAGTCTTGATATGAAGCCCTATGTTTACATAGAGAATGGCCAGCCCCTTACGCCTATGACAGGAAAACTGGTGGAAGCTAGTGAGCGACGTCGTGGCGGCGGTGGTGGTATGTGGCGCAAAGGGGAAATTGCTGAGGGTTTTGACCACCAGAAAGTGTTGCCCACTCTTACAGAAAAAGCTGTTCACTATATTCACACGCGAGGCCAAAGCGACGGCGAGCCATTTTTTCTCTACTTTTCTCTAACCGCGCCTCATACACCTTGGCTGCCGTCGGAGGCGTTTATTGGTAAGAGTGATGCTGGGTATTACGGCGATTTCAACGTGCAAGTTGATCATGTAGTTGGGCAAGTTTATAGCGCCCTTGAGTCCGCCGGAGTGGCCGAAAATACACTCGTCGTCTTTACGTCGGATAATGGGGCAAATTGGCTCACGGTAGATATAGAAAAATATGGCCACTACGCGAATGGCTCACTCAGAGGGCAAAAGGCAGACATCTATGAAGGGGGGCACCGGGTACCGCTCCTTTTTACCTGGCCTAACCACATTCCTCAAAATACGGTAAGCGATCAACCGGCGACCTTGGCCGACTTAATGGCGACGTTTGCGACCCTAACAGATGTGGCTCTTGCGGACACTTCTGCACCCGACAGCGTTGATATTTCGCCAGTTCTATTGGGGGGCGCAGCCAAGGTTACGCGGGAGCCCCTGATACACCACTCCGTGGATGGAATGTTTGCTTTCCGCGAGGGGGAATGGAAGCTCGTGGAGGGCTTGGGCTCGGGAGGTTTTACAGCCCCGGTCCGAGAAAAGGCAACAGAGGATGGTGTCAAAGTACAATTATATAACCTAGCTCAAGACCCGGGCGAAACAAAAAATGTAGCGGCAAAGCATCCTAAAATTGTTGCTCAATTGCAGTCTAAACTGGATCATATAAGGAGCAATGAGTACCGATAATACGCCCAGCCGCTAACGGTAAGCATTGTACCAGGCGGCGCAAGTGTGCATCGTATATAGAACGGTAGGCAAAGAGCATGACATGGAGTGTTGTGCCCTCTGGATATATTCTTACATTTTATTCTTCGGTAACCCGCGCCATAGCTTTAATGTCTGCCGGCTCTCCAGCCATCCTGATCGTCACCCACAGCCACGATAACCAGAAAACTCCCACGGCTCGGTATTCTGATTGTATTGGCAGCGGCTATTGCAATATATAACGGGGTCAATTCCTTGCCCATACGAGAGTTCTGACTCAAAGGGGGTGCAGCGGTATCTGATTATTCTTGTTCGTTCTGGATAGGCTAAAAGGTAGTCATTGACTATGCGTCGGTTGGGTTTTGCTAAAAGCGGTAGGTTAAGCAGGCTTAAGATCGTCAAGCGGCGATTATGTAGAAAGAGATCAATTGCACTGTCTTTTTAGTGCGAAGTGTTTATTTTTAGTAGTATACCGACCGTTGGCCAGTATATTAATGCCGTGCTTTATCAACAAGCAGACTTCACACCGAGGGTGTATACGTGAAAAAAAGCTATCTAGTACAGAAAACTAGCAATCTCCTCTTGGACCAATTGAAGGGCCTCGAAAAATCTTCTGATCCGTATCTGGCGAGCGATTTGTCACTTGCTTTTGAGCTGGATGTCAGCCGGACCACGATCCGAACAGTGATCGAGGGTCTTGAGAAAAAAGGAATAATTAAGCGTGATAGCCAGGGTAAGCGGGTGGTCAGAGCGCCGCAAAAGCAAGATTATTATGACATCAGCAGCGCTGCTTCCTCCAAAGAGGAGGAGGTGCAACGTTACTTTCTCTCAATGATTAACAGCGGAAAATTATTACCGGGCGATCGATTTTCAGAGCTTGAATTAGCGAAACAGTCCGGCTGCAATACCGTCACCGTTAGAGAGTTTCTGGTTAAGTTTTCTCGGTTTGGTCTCATTGAGAAGCCACCTCGCGGGCAGTGGCAAATGGTTGAGTTCGATGAAGATTTTGCGGGGGAGCTGATTGAGTTTCGCAAGGTGTTGGAAATGAGAGCCCTAGTGAAGCTTATGAGTCGCGACGAGGGGCATCCGGTCTGGGACGAGTTGCGAGACATTCTGTCGGCCCATAAAGAGGTGAAAAAAAGCTTTGATAAGCGCTATCGTGAAGTGCCAGATCTGGATGCACGGCTACATACAGCGATTCAGTCGGGTGCTAATAACCGGTTTATTAAGCAGTTTTTCGAGGTGGTCTCATTTGTATGTCACTACCATTACCAATGGAAAAAAGAAGGTGAAAAGGAGCGCTTTTGGGTGGCGCTTAATGAACATATTGATTTGCTGGTCGCCATTTTGGCGCAGGATGTTGCCTCTGCGGTTCAGGCGCTCGAAGTGCACTTGGATTCGGCCGAACGAACGTTGCTGGCGTGCGCCACCAGTGTGAATCAGGAGTCAGAGCAGCCGTAGGTGAGGGCAAGGCCCAGAGCCTTTTTGCCGCGTGAGCACCAAACATTGACTTTGTATCGAGAGTTGGGTAAATTCGCCGTTGTACTATTATTAATAAAATACTGTCCAGTGCCAGGGAGGTTGGTCATGGCCGGTATAGGTAGTGCGAGTGGTCAGAAAGGCCGCACATTGAAGTCGAGCTAAGTAGCTTTTGCCGTTATTGGCAAGTGTCATCGATTTCTTGGGGCGGCTCAATATAACAACACTTAGACAGGAAATGTTTGTGATGCCAAAACTTGCAACATTCATTGTGGTGCTCCTTGGGATGGCCCTATTTGGCTGTGCCACCGAAGAGCGCCCAAAAGAAATAACCTCCGAACGCTCAACCGATCGCCCGAATATTGTGTTCGTCATCACGGACGACCAAGGCTATGGTGACCTCGGTGTCCATGGTAATCCTTTTGTTCAAACACCTAATATCGATCAGCTAGCCAAAGAAAGTGTCAGCTTGACGGATTACCACGTCGCTCCTACCTGTTCGCCCACGCGTGCGGCTTTGCTGACGGGGCGTTGGACGAATCGCACCGGTGTTTGGCACACCATCATGGGCCGCTCGATGCTGCGTGAAGATGAAGTTACGATTGCGGACATGTTACAAGCCAATGGCTATCACACCGCTATGATTGGCAAGTGGCACCTCGGAGATAACTACCCTTATCGACCTATGGATCGTGGGTTCGAGCACGCTTATTATCACGGTGGCGGTGGTGTTGGCCAAACGCCTGATTATTGGAATAACGCCTATTTTGATGGTTCTTATTTTCGCAATGGAGAGCCGGAGCCTGCTAAAGGTTTTGTAACGGATGTGTTGTTTAAAGAGGCTATTCAATATATAGACTCAGTAAAAGACAGTGGTAAACCCTTCTTTACCTATATTAGTGCGAATGCGCCCCACGGTCCTATGCACGCTCCGAAAGAGTATGCGGACCTATACGCTAATAAAGGTCTGCCGGAAAAGCCAGAGTCAACGACGCACTTCTACGGAATGATTACCAATATTGATGACAATATTGCAAAGCTTCGTAGTTATTTAAAGAAGAATAATCTGGATCAAAACACAATTTTTATTTACACCACAGATAATGGTTCATCTGCCGGGGCGGCTGTTTACAACAGTGGTATGCGCGGTAATAAAGGCAGCGAATACGATGGTGGCCATCGAGTACCGTTCTTTATGCACTGGCCTGAAGCTGGGCTAAACGAAGGGAAGATTGTCGATACCATCACCTCTTATGTGGATATTGTTCCGACGCTTCTTGATTACACAAATACTGCAGCCCCCGAAGGTATTAAATTCGACGGTGTGAACATTCACGCACTGGTTGAGGGCGATAGTGCCGACTGGCCGGACCGCATCCTTGTCACGGATTCACAGCGTGTTCTTGATCCTATTAAATGGCGTAAAAGCGCGGTGATGACTGATCAATGGCGTCTGGTAAATGGTGAGGAGCTTTACGATATTACCCGAGATCCTGGGCAAGAAAATGACATTGCGGGTCAGCACCCTGAGGTGGTTAAGCGTCTTAGAGAATTTTATGAGCAGTGGTGGCAAGAGCTTGAGCCAACCTTTGGCGAGCCGACACCAATATATCTGGGCTCAGAACAAGCAAATCCTGTTTACCTTAACAGTCATGACTGGCTTGGCCACAACAAAATAGTGCCCTGGAAGCAATCCTATATCCGTCAAGGTGTGAGGGAAGACGATGGCGAGCATAAAGGATATTGGTGGGTGAACGTGGTAGAGGCGGGAGAGTACGAGTTTGAGTTGCGCCGTTGGCCCGAAGAAGCAAATACTCCCATCAGCAGTGGCATGCCGGCCGGTCAACCTGTTGCGGGCGACCGCTCTTATCGTGATTTCAAAGGTGAGGCCTTTGATGCAGAGTTAGCCTACATGACGATCGGGGGAAAAAGGTTAGAAGCGAAAGTCGATGATTCGGCAACGCATATCACTTTTAAAACATCTCTAGAAAAAGGTAAGGGAAAGTTGGCGGCGGCGTTCGTTAACAAAGCAAGGGAGGAGCTTGGGGCTTACTACGTAACTGTTAGAAAACTGTAGTGATTCGAAAACAATGGACTGGCAGTTTGCCAGTCCGGCAACCTTGTTAGTCACAGCCCTAAACGTTGGGGCTTATCCTCTGCCACTGGCAGGTTTTAGGAGAACAGAGTAATGAAAATAACCATACGTTTCGTGCTGATTTTGGCGGTGTTGTTTCAGCTGGGATGTGCCCAGCTCAGCGCGCAAGATAAACCGATCGCAAAGAACCCTGAACTGTCCGATGAGCAAAGAATGCAGTGGTGGAAAGATGCTCGCTTTGGCATGTTTATTCACTGGGGTCTTTATGCCGTGCCCGCGGGAACCTATAAAGGTCAGACGGTAGAAGGTAATGCAGAGTGGATTATGGAGAAGCTGCAAATCCCGGTCGCCGAATATGAGCAATTCGCACCACAATTTAATCCGGAAGAATTTGACGCGGAAAAATGGGTCAAGATCGCCAAAGATGCGGGCATGAAATATATCGTTATCACCACTAAACACCACGAAGGTTTTGGTTTGTGGGATTCAGAGGTGAGCGACTACGATATTATGGATGCAAGCCCATTTAAGCGAGATATTTTGGCTGAGTTGGCCGAGGCTGCACGAAAAGAAGGTATCAAGCTCGGCTTCTATTACTCGATTGTCGACTGGCATCATCCGGATGCCCAAGCGCCTTTATACCCACACTACAATGCGGGGCAAACGGACAAAACGATATCCAATCCTGACTTTCCTAAATACTACGAAAACTATATGAAGCCTCAACTTAGAGAGCTTC
Source organism: Gilvimarinus sp. 2_MG-2023 (assembly GCF_030547685.1). Taxonomy (GTDB): domain Bacteria; phylum Pseudomonadota; class Gammaproteobacteria; order Pseudomonadales; family Cellvibrionaceae; genus Gilvimarinus. The sequence continues at coordinate 23,951 of NZ_JAUOQM010000010.1, forward strand.
TGACTAACTATGGGGATGTTGCCGTTGTTTGGTTTGATGGCGACTGGATTCCAGATTACACCACAGAGATGGGTAAAGAGATTTATGACTTTATCCGTGAGTTGCAGCCCAATGCCATTGTCAATAACCGAGTAGACAAAGGCCGTGCCGGCATGAGTGGTATGAACAAAGAAGGCAACTTTGCCGGAGACTTTGGTACGCCAGAAAAAGAAATTCCAGACACGGGTATTGAAGGGATTGACTGGGAGTCGTGTCTTACCATGAATGATACATGGGGTTTTAAATCTGTTGACGATAACTGGAAAAGCAAACAAGAGCTGATAGAAAGCCTGGTTGATATCGTCTCGAAAGGCGGCAACTTATTGTTGAACGTAGGGCCAACCGCAGCAGGTGAAATTCCAGTGCCGAGTGTGGAAAGGTTGGCTGCGATGGGGGATTGGCTGGAGCAAAATGGTGAGGCCGTCTATGGTGCAGAAGCCAGCCCTTACGAGAAGCCTGTGTGGGGTCGATACACCAGTAAAGATGGTGTGATTTATGCGCACGTGTTTGAAGCCCCCAAAGATGGAAAGCTGTTACTGCATCCAGAAATTGCAGTGCGCTCAGCCACATTACTTCAGGCCCCTAATGCGCGTCTAGAAATGATTGATGGCGAAAATGCCCTTTTGCTCCCTGCAACGTATTCTGATTCACTGGTGCCAGTCATTAAAATTGAAATGTAGATGTAAAGCTGCTATGTCGCGGAGTGATGCTGTTTAACTTAACAGAACCACTCCGCGAACTATTGAATATTGAGTCATATAGTTTCCCCTGGATAGCAGGGAAAGGATAATAACAATGCCTAAAACTAGTTACACTCGGTTACCCCTGAGTTATCTTTTGAGCAAAGTAACACTGCCTGTGGTTTGGCTCTTATTGAGTTGGCTTGGCCTCACTGCAGTGGCAGTCTCTGCCGACACGGTTGAAAAAAGCGATGCGAAAAAGAATGTTGTCTTTATTCTTTTGGATGACTTGCCTACTGATAACTTCGGCTTTGTTAATCCGCGCCTTAATACTCCTAATATTGATACGTTGGCAGAGCAGGGAACCTATTTCCCCGGTGCGGCAGTGACGACCTCTCTGTGTTCGCCTAGTCGGGCAACCATCCTGACTGGGATGACCACGCGAAACCATCGTATTGTCGACAATAACGACTCAAGCGAAGATCATCTGACCTATTTTCCATCCTACCTACAAGAAGCGGGTTACGAGACCGCGTTTATTGGTAAGTGGCACTTAGGCCGTAAAACTGACAACCCGCGCCCGGGTTTCGATTATTGGGTGAGTTTTAAGGGGCAGGGAACCTACTTGCCTAAGGGCGATTTTGGTGAAAATCAAACCCAAACTTTGAATGTAAATGGTGAGGATGTTGAGCGCACTACTTACATGACCGACGAGCTCACTAATTATCAGATGCATTGGCTTAAAGAGCTTCGCGATCCATCCAAGCCGTTTTTTCTCTATATGTCTCATAAAGCCGTGCACACAGTTTGCAGACCTGCGCAGCGACACAAAAATCAATATGCAGACTTAACTATGGAGATTCCTGACAATGCGCACAATACGGAGAAGAACAACCGCAACAAGCCGATGTGGGTTCAAAACCAGCGCAATAGTTGGCACGGGTCAGATATCAAGCATCCTCAAGGGCTAGAAACCATGATGGATGAGAAACGGGATTGTGACCAAGTGCTCAGTGCTGTGGACGATAGCGTCGGTGTTACTTTGCAGTACCTGAAAGAGACGGGCCTGGATAAAAATACGATGGTCGTTTTCTTTAGTGATAATGGCTATCTATGGGGGCAACACGGTCTGACCGATAAGCGCAACGCCTACGAAGAGTCTGTTCGTGTCCCCATGATTGTTTCACTGCCTGGCTTGGTACCAGAGGGCAAAGTCAGCGATGCACGTATTCGCAATCTCGACTTGGCGCCAACGTTCTTAGCGATAGCAGGGGTCAATGCGCCCGAGCATTTCGATGGGCAAAATACACTGCCTATTATTACGGGTGATGCTTCGTGGGAAGAGTGGGATCAACAAGATTTTGTTTACGAGTACTACTGGGAGTGGACTTTCCCGGCGACCCCCACAACATTTTCGATTGTTCGGGATAATATGAAATACATTCAGTATCACGGTATCTGGGATCTCGAAGAGCTTTATGATCTGGATAAAGATCCGAATGAAATGAACAACCTCATTTTTGACGAGCAGTACGAAAACGTAAGAGTGGATTTACGTGAGCGTTTGTATCGACAGCTTACTAATAATCGTGGCTTAAATACGGTGCCTTATACCGAGCGTAAAAGCCGAGGGTTTGTCTACCGGCGAGAGTCTGGTGCGGATCAGGCAAGGTTCCCCGAACAGTGGATGCTAGAAACGACACCACCGGGTAAACCCTTGGATTTCCCCACCGTCTATGAGCAAGCTGTTAAACGCTGAGGTTAACAACCACAGAGTTAATAGCGAGTACCTCTAACGCCCTACAGGTTCACCACTAGGCCTGTCGGGTGGCAGAGGTAATACGTATCGCGCAGGCCCCTTAACGACAAGGCGGCCTGTGCGATACTGTCCTTGTCCTTGTCCTTGTCCTTGTCCTTGTCCTTGTCCTTGTCTGCCGAGCGCCAGCCGCCCGTTTTACTGCTTGCCTACCTTAGAATTGGTGCAAAATAGCACCTCCAAGGTTCCAACTTTACACACGAAATTATTCGTTAAGGCGGTTGACACCCATCTCAATTATGTGGAAATATTGTGCTATTATTAATAAAAAACAACCGATAGACGGTAAGCCTAACTGTTAAATAAGTCGCTGCAGTCCATAAGAAAACAGTACCCAAGGCAGCGCGAGCCCTTTAGCCCAATGGCCTAGGCTTAGCTCATTAATCTCCGGGCCTGCGCTAGCAAGCCCGGAAAATATAATTAAATAAATCAGATAACGAT
>NZ_JAUOQM010000002.1 GCF_030547685.1 Gilvimarinus sp. 2_MG-2023
TGATTGGCTGGGCCAACACTTGTGCCTGCCAAGCCTCTGAGCGCAATTGTTGGCGCATAGCCATGTACTCGGTGTCTTGGGTACATAAGCTATCGCCGTGCATCAGTAGAGTGCGAGTGCCGTACAAATCGATAACGGTCGGGTCTTCAAGCAAGGCGGCACCGGCACTGCGGACAAATTTTTGCCCCAGCAAAAAATCGCGGTTGCCGTGCATTAGGAAAACCTTCGTACCGCTCTCACTCAAAGCTTTGAGTTTGGCGGCGACTTCGGCGGCCAGAGGGGCGTCATCGTCGTCACCAATCCAGGCATCGAAAAAATCGCCCAAAATATAAAGGGCTTCAGCGCTGGCAGCTTGCTCGGTCAAAAACTTATAGAAAGCCTGTGTCGCCTCGGGTCGCGAGGCGTGCAGGTGTAGGTCGGAAATAAAGAAAATGGTCATAGTGGTTTAGTCGGCAACAGTGACTTTTTCAATCACAATGGCTTCAACCGGAACGTCTTGGTGGAAACCTTTAGAGCCGGTGGCTACGCCTTTAAGTTTATCAACAACTTCAGTGCCTTCGGTGACTTTGCCGAAGACACAGTAACCCCAGCCCTGAGCATTTTTGCCTGTGTGGTTTAAAAAGCCGTTGTCTTTAACATTGATAAAAAACTGAGCGGTGGCGCTGTGGGGGTCGCCAGTGCGGGCCATAGCTACGGTGTATTGATCGTTTTTTAAGCCGTTGTCGGCTTCGTTTTCAATCGGGTCGCGGGTGGGCTTTTGTTGCATGTCTTCGGTCATGCCACCGCCTTGAACCATAAAGCCGTCAATGACGCGGTGAAAGATGGTACCGCTGAAAAATCCGTCCTCGGCGTATTGCTTGAAATTAGCCGCTGTTTTAGGAGCTTTTTCAAAGTCCAGTTCTAGGGTGATGTCGCCTTGGTTCGTGTGCAGCGTGATCATGCGCTTGGCCTCATTGTACGGTGGATGCAAAAGGCGTAATGATACGGTTAGCGGGCCTGTGAGTAAATCTTCACGGTGCACAAAACCGAGGATTGGGCGAATTAGTCACGCGCGGTGGGGTTTAAGGCGTGAGTTTGTGGGCTGCGGCTTTAATTCCTTCGATTTCAATGGTTAATAAATGATCGAATACACGTTGTTGAGTTTCGGGGGACTGCTCCGAAAAGTCAGAGGACCAATGGCCGCAAAAGACCGCACCTTCGATACTGCCGGTTTTTACCAGCATGGTAAGGCCGTGGATCAGCGACCAGGAGCTCAAAGAGCTTACCGATGCTGGGTAGTCCGTCGCCGGTAGCCCATTTTCATGCAGCATATCGATGATGGCTTCGCGCAGGATCTCCACACTATCAACCCCGGCTTCAATACATTCTGGCTTAATCCGCTCAAAGTCGGGCGTCCAGGAAAAGAGGGTGTCAAACAGGTTGGATTTTTCTTGAGCAAAGTGCATGTAGGCAATGCCCAGCAGGTAGACCCGGCGTTCACCGCTGGCATCTGGCTCACGCGCGAGCGCGGCGCTCAGGTACTCGGATAGCATGGTAAAGCCGCGTGTTCGCACATCAATGATAAGCTCTACCTTATCGGCAAAATGGCTGTAAACGGCAGTGGGGCTGACGCCCACCCGTTTTGCCAAGGTGCGCAGGCTGAGGCCTTCCAGGCTTTCTGATTCAAGAAAGGCCAGAGCCTCAGCCAGAAGTGACTCGCGCAAATTGCCGTGGTGATACGTGCTTTTGCGTTCTGTTGGGGTGTTAGAGCTCATAAGATATGCTTGTTGTTGCAATACCATATGATAACAGATGCGCTTACCGTAAACGAAATTCGACCCAGTTAAAGCCCCCAGCGCATACTCAACAGCAGACTGTCGTTGTGGCGATAGGGGTGGAGCAGGTCTGCTTGTTGGGCATCGTACTCAATCGCGCTAAGCGACACACTAAAGTTATCGGACACGGTCCAGTCTGCCTGTAAACGAATCAGGCTGCCCTCGTCACCGGTAATCGACTGTGCGTAAGCCTCCAGGGTCAATCGGTCATTATAGAGTGTGTATTGGATACGCCCTGACGCTGCGGGTTGATAGCGTTGTTCGCCCAGAGTTGGGATGCGGTTTTTAATATACAACCAGCTATACTCGGCGGATATGAGTAGATCGCTAATACCGTTAAAATCAGCCCCGAGCATGCCACGCCACTGGCGGGTTTTCTGCCAGGGAGCTTGTGGGTTTTGCTGAGTGACCCGAACGTTATTGTGCAGTGCCTGTTCGGTTCTTAGCAGCCAGCTGCCCTTTACCCATTGAGCACTGCCCCCCAGAACTTGTTGGCGCCAGGGGGACAGGTGCACGTCGGCGCCGAGGGGGCCGGTATTAAAAACGGTGAGCTCGCTCTCGTAGCTGGTGACATCGGCCAGCATCCACTGTGCATCCAACCCTTGCCACTGCTGACGCCAACGGATAGCGAAGCCCGGGCGGGTTTCATGCTCTTGAATAAGGTTTAACTCCGATTGCTGCTGACGCAGCTCAACGTAAGGGTCGAACTCATCGCCCGCTGCGGGCATACGGTCGGGTAGGGGATGAATCAGTGTGACCCAGTCAAGTTGGTTGTTCCAGGTCACTTGTACCGCGGGCACGGGTAGACGCAGTTTTTCCAGATCCGCCTGTCCCGGCCAGCGCTGATCCCGGCGCGCTAGCACGTCGGTAATCTTCAGTGACTCAGACTCTCCCCACGCGAGCGTTTGGTAGCCGGCCTTTACCCACCAATCGTTATCCTGCCATTCGACAAAGGTGTCGGCCAACTGCAGGCGCCAGCGCCGCTGTTGGTTCTGCTGTTCGGTGAAGTCATAACCGGAGAAGGCACCCCAGTTTTCTAAATCGGGCAACCAGTCATGGAGTAATGAGCCCGACGCCTGTAAGCGCCAGGTGTTTTGCCGCCAACCGACTTCCCCAAACAATTGAGATTCGGTGCGAGTAAGGGCGGCTTGATCGCGGCTGGCGGCTACACCGGGTGTATGCCAGCCGTAGCCGGTTTTTTGTTGCAGCCAGGTGCGGTGTGTCCAGGGGCTGTCCAGGTCGAGTTCATCGGTTGAGGTCTGTGTGGCCACAGAATCAAAAAAGTCCTGTGGCCACGCCAGGCTGCTCAATAAACTCAGTGTGGCGACAGTTAATGAGGCTGGTGCTTTGTTCATTGGATACCGCGCTGCATGCTTTGAGTGGTGAACAGTTCCTCATCGGTGTGTTGGTTATACACATAATTGCTGAACTGAAAAACACTGGCGTGCTCTTTTTCGTTATTGCGCACGCTGATCATCTGCAGCCGCAAGGGCGTCCAGATACCGTCTATTTCTTCCAGCTGTTGTGCGCTGAAGAATTTGACCCAGCCCTTGCGCTCGGTCCAGATTTGGCCCTGAACCTGAACAAAATTATCTTTGCGAATCCACAGGTGAGATTTGATATAGCCGGTTTCGCCCTCGACCTTATCGGCAAACTCCGGCTTAGGGGTGGACTCTATTTTCCAGACCGGCACGCCATCCACCTCCGCGTTGGCGTCCAGCATGGTGTAGTTATACCAGTCGGTATTGACACCGTTAATGTCAGAGTAGGTAAAGTCACTGCCCATAAACGAGCCAGACTTATCGCCCGCGGCAACGCGACGCACTTGTTTCAGTGCAGGTAAGTACAGCCAAGAGTCATCGTCGCGACCGTCTTCGTAGTCGTAATTCATATACGTCGTTCCGGCCACATCGGTCGGCGACACAAAAAACGAAATGGATTTTTCCATCTCAGCATTGTCCAGAGTGTAGGTGCGAATATCGCGTACCCGTTCGCGCCCTTTGCGATCAATTAAAATCAGCTGCGCGTCGGCGCGCGAAGAGTCGCCGGTATAGCGGGTGTCGGATTTAACCGCTATTTCCCGGGCCGTCATGGTTGCAGCTGATGCCGTCGCCATGGCGCCGGTTGACAGTGTGAGCATTAATAAGCAGGCGGTATATCGAGACATCATTGGGCGTGTTCCTCTCGCAGTTGGGTGGTCGCCGAAGCGTGGGTTTTGGTTGGACGGTCAATAACAAATAAAAGGGCGGGTAAAAACAATAAATCCCCCAGCAGTGCTAACGCCATAATTGTGGCTGCAAAAAGTCCGGTGTAGATGTAGGGAATAAATGAGCCCAGCAACATAACGCTAAACCCACACACCAAAACAATAGAGGTGAAAATAACCGCACGTCCGGCTTGATTCATCGCCTGAGCGATGGCATCACGAGTGTTGTAGCCCTCTTGTTTGGCTCTCAGGTACCGGTTCATTACGTGAATGGCATCGTCCACCGCAATGCCCATGGTCATCGCGCCGACAATCATGGTGCCCAGGTTGAGTGGAATGCCCAGGGTTACCAATAGCGCGCCGGTGATTAAAATAGGCACCACGCTTGGAATCAACGCAATCAAACCGTATTTGACAGAGCGAAACAGCACAATAAAGCTCAAGCCGATGATTGCCAGGGCCACCGCAAAGGACTTTGTCATACCCTCGTTAATATAAATGTCCTGGGCGTTGTACATCACCAGCGAGCCGGTGAGTTGGGCCTTTAGAGTCGGGTGGTGTTCGGCTAAGCGCTGCTCGATGTTATTAAGCAGCGTGCGGGTGGTACTGGCATCCAGATTTTTAATCGGAACGGCTAAACGTAGATAGCGCTCGTAAAAATCTTTGGTGTCGGTCAGGTCTTCCTCTGCGCCGGTGTTGTCGTATAGCAACAAAAATTGCGCCGCCATTTGCCGGTCCGTTGGCAGTTGATACCAATTGGGGGCATCAAAGTGCAAGGCTTGGTTAATTTCCCGGTGGAAGTCTACCAGTGAGTTGACCGCTCCTGTTTCCGGCAAAGCTTCCAGCCACTGTTGTAAAGCATCCACCTGCTGTAAAAAGTCGGGTTCGTGAATACCGCCCTCTGTACCACTGTCGATAATCACATCAATGTTTTGAATGCCGGTATAGGTATTGTCAAAGTATTCCAAATCCAACCGGGTTTGATTGCCCTCTTTAAAGTATGTAATAAAGTTGGAGTCGACTTTTAGTTGTGGCACCAAAACAAGACTGCCGATTAATAAACCTACCCCCAGAAATAGCAGCGGTTTACGATAACGCAGGGTAAAGTCCGGAAGTCGGTGGGTAAGCGCGGCCATAAGCCCGCTGTTGACTGCTCTGTCCGTTTTGGTGGAGAAACCTTTGACAAAGCTCAGCAGTGCGGGCAGCAGGGTAAAGGCGACAAAAAATAGCATCATCGCGCCAATGGCACCGAGCCAGGCAAATTGTTTAACGGGCAATAATTCGGTAACGCTTAGCGCCAGAAATCCAGCCGCCGTGGTCAGTGCTGTGTAAAAGGCGGGGGTCCATAAGCGCTGTATGGTTTTTTCCGCCGCCTCTTGTGGCGATAAGTTTTCACTGCGTGCGTGGTAAAACTCTACCAGCACATGCACGGAAATACCGATGCCGATAATAATAAGGGCCGGAACCAGAGCCGATTCCACCACCGAGTGGGGCCAAACCATGACTCCTTGAATACCTGTTACATAAACGATGCTGGTGCCAATCACCACCCAGGGCAGCAGCATGGCAAGCCAGGAGCGAAAACTAAAAAACAGAATAATAATCATCACCACGGCCATGGTGGGATTAATCCAACTCTGGTCGCGTTTGCTCAATACCTCAAACTGCTCGGTAAAAACCGGCTGACCACTTAAGTGCAAATTGACCCCTTGTTCGGCGTAGCCTTGCGCCGCAATAAATTCGCGAAAGTTTGCCATTAGGGTCATTTTGTTATCGTTGCGGCCGACTTGATAGCGTACCCGCGCGACCACCCGTGTGTGGGCTAAATCCTCGGTAACAAGGCTACCCAAAGCCATGGGTTGGTGGGCGATCAACTCGCGTGCGCGCTCGCGGTCGTAGGGTGCGTTAATATCCTCGATCAGCTCGTCGGTCGCCATCATGGCACCGTCCGAGTGGGTGTATTCATATTGACTGAGAGAGCGAACTTGAGTGATCTCGGGCTGATCTTCTAAAAACTCTGTGATGTCATTGATGATGCGCAGATTGGTTTGACTAAACACATCCTCATCACTGTGGGCGGTTAATCCCACCGACAGGTATTCAATATCCCCAAACAGTTCGAGCAATTGATTAAAGGCCGCTAAATTGGGGTCGCCTTCCACAAAAAAGCGCTCGTTAGCATTGTCGTAGTAAAGATTATTCATGGGAATAAACGCCAGACCAAAGGCGATAACGGCGAGTGTAATGACCCAACCTCTACCGCGTACGACCGCCGAGGCCCACATTGCAATAAACCTGTTCACTTTGCATCCTCCTGATTGAAGTGCACTGCCGTCGCGGCAAGATGTCACGTTATTGAGTTAACGATGTAAAGTTTACTGTGTAAAGTTATCGGTGTAAAGATTTGATTTGAAAATCGCAATTCGACCTTTTTAAGAGGGTTGCCGGCTCGCGTTTGTCGTCGACAGTGTGTAAAACTCAGTGCTGTGAAAGTTCAGGACAGGTAAACGAGACCAACACATACGCAGGTGCGCGAGAAACGTTAACCGTTGGAGGGGATATGCCTTTGCGGGAGCGCGGTTACATAGGGTCTGCTAGCGACCTTTAATTGTCGGTTTATGGCTGAAAGGCACCGAAGGGGTGAGCAAAAATATGAGCCTGGGGCTGGTAAAGTAAGGGATTGAAACCGAAGGCCTTAGCGTGCTGGTTCGTCGCGAGCCCGGTGGCACGCCTCTGGCTGAGAATGTTCGGGAGTTTACCGCAAGCGCTGCGCAGTGAGCTGGTTGATAAACTGCTTCTTTTCATTTAATACTTGGCACTGAAATTTTACAGTGCCAAGTCAGTGGGTCATTTAAAAAGCCCCCGCAGCTTGCGCTCCAGGCGGTCTAGTGATTTTAGCCAGCCTGCGCCCTGCATGGGGTCATAGGCCCAAGGCAATTTGATGCGACCGTGTGTGGTTTTCAGAAAATCTTCAGCGACCGGCAGACGCGCGGGCTCCGCAGTCTTTAATGTCTGCACCTCTTTGTCACTCATGACTTCCAGAGGATACAGGCCGCAGCGGCGCGACCACTCGCCAAACCTCAGCGCCAACGATTTTTGTTTGCCGCGATAGGCGCGCCCATTAGGTAACCACATAGAGAACGGTGCGCGCATACGTGCCATACGGCAGAATATTTTCGCCGCTTTGTGATTGTTGACTGACTCGCCCACCTCAAAATGCCAATCCACTTTGCGCAAGCGGGCGGGGTCGGCAATCAACAATGCTGAAAACCAAGTCCCGGTGGAGCGTTTGCGTGGGTACCAAAACCAAAAATTACGTTCTAAATCAAAACGAAAATCCCGGTTTGCCGGTTTTTTGATGGAGATACCCCGGACAAACGCTGGAGAGATAAATCCGAGATCTGGCTGTTGGTCAAAACTGTTGCGCAGATCAATCAGATCCGTATCGGTTAACGGACGCACCATCTGGGTGTCGTCCTGCAAGAAGCAGATTAGCTCGTCACCGGTGGCCATCTCATAGGCTGCCTGCATATTGGCATAGAGCCCGCCGAGTTTGTGGCCCGAATCCGCGGTGTTCTCCACCACCTGGTGGCGCTCACGAATGCTTGCCAGCACTTGACGTGTATTCGGGTCGTCACTGCCATCGTCAATAATCGTCAACTTACATTGTGGTGCGCAGGCCTCAATGGAACGAATACAGTTCTCAAGAAATGGGCCACGATTATAGGAGAAAACAAAAATCTGCATTTACCAATATCCGTAAAAATTTTGTGCAGCATACCAGAAGTCGAAAATTGATATCCCCCGGCATGGCTAACAACTAAGAAAATCTAACAAGATTTGGGCCTTTAATAAAAAGGCACTCGTTGACGTTGTTGTAATAAGGCTGATTTTGGGGAGGAGGTCCCAAGCCAAAGATAATAACGAAAGTTCAATGATCTAACCACTACAGCTGAGCCCCGCATTGCGCTAGGCCTGCTCACTTTAACTTATTCTGAATGAAGTGCACTACTATAATGGTAATTTGCATCATACTGAATTTACAGTGTAAAGATTGGGCGAAAGGTTCTGGGCGTAAAGGCAGTGGTCAATCTTTTTTAAGGGTGTACAGAGTATCTAGCTCGTGATTGTTGAAGACAGTGTGTAAAATTCGGAATTGGCATATACATCATTAATGACACAGCAGCGCGAAAAGTGGCAATGAACCTTAACCGCAGGGGAGGGCAAGCCTTTCTTTGCGCGCGCTGTCATATAGGGGCTACCAGTGACGCATAAAGGTCGGTTTATTACCGTTGAAGGCACTGAAGGAGTGGGTAAAAGTACGAACCTGGCGTTTGTAAAGCAATGGATTGAAGCCGAAGGGCATGGCGTGCTAGTCAGTCGCGAGCCCGGTGGCACGCCGCTGGCCGAAGAGGTGCGGGAGTTGCTGCTGGCTCAGCGCAGTGAGCCGGTTGACCCTGCCGCCGAGTTACTATTGGTGTTTGCCGCGCGCGCCCAGCATTTAAATCAGGTAATTGTACCGGCTTTGAATCGGGGCGAGTGGGTATTGTGCGATCGCTTTACCGATGCCACTTTTGCTTATCAGGGCGGCGGCAGAGGGCTTGATACACAATTGATCAGTGCCCTTGAGCAACAGGTACAGGGCGATTTGCGCCCCGACTTGACTATTGTGTTGGATATTGAGCCCGAGGTCGGTTTGGCAAGGGCGGCCGCCCGGGCCGAGCTGGATCGCTTTGAGCGCGAAGATATCGCTTTTTTTAATCGGGTGCGGCAGGGGTATCAGCAGCGCATCGAGCAGGCACCCGAGCGCTATGTTCAAATTGACGCCGGCCAACCACTGGAGGCTGTGCAGCGTGATATTCACCAAGCTCTCATCCGTTTGGCGCAGAGCTTGGCAAAGCCCGGTTAGAAGCGCACACCCAGTTGCGCCGAGGCGCCGTAGGTGTTGTCTTTGCCGCTGGTGACAGATAGGTCGAGGTTAACTGCATCGAAAGGTGCCAAGCCCAAGCCTAAGCTGTAGGTGTCTTCCAAAGTGTCTTGCAAATCTGTTTTATAACCCAGGCGTAAACGAGCCCAGCTTTGCGGGCCAAAAACCGCGCCCACACGGGCAATTTGCGTATCGTTGGCCAGTGCGAACTGTCTGGCACCGGTCAGCTCGACCGCGCCATCCAGATCAACCCAGGGCAAGCGGAAACCTGCCGCCGCTACGACTTGCCGCTCAATGGTAAGTTGTTCACTGGGGGCAAGGCTGTCAATGTTTTGCCCTATCAGGTTGTTAATGATCATGGCGTAACGAGCGTTGCCTTTAATATAGGTCACACCGGCATCCATGCTAAAAAATGTTTTATCGATGGTTTGTTCATCCTTATCAATATTGTCTTCGTCGAACGTGCCCAACTTATCGACATAGTAAAAAGTTTCCGCTCTCACTTGTTTGGGGGTTACCCCTAAGAGCCAATGGCCCGTCTCGGTGAAGTGATAGGTTTGCGCCAGCGCGATACCGACCTCGGTAACCATTGAGCCACGCACTGCTACCTCAGAATTTAGCTCGGAGGACTGAAACCTTTCTGCGGTCTGCGTTGAAAGGGTGTTGTGGTCCTGTTCATCTATGCTGGGCAGTACACCGGCCTTAACGTCGGTACGCACAAAAACTGTGGCCGACAGGATTTGGTTGGGGAAAGCCAAGGCTAGATTGCCGCCGCCGGTGAGGTAGGCCTGGGTGCCTTCGATTTGGTCTAGGTAATTACTGATGTCGCTGGCATCAAGGCTGCTGAGTTCACGCGGGTATTCGTATCGGTCGAGTAGGTCGTTTAAATCGCTGCCGTTGTCGATCAGCTCGCTTGGGTCGGCTGCAAATCCGCCTAGGTTTATATTCAGGGCAAAATTGTCACCCTCGCGAAAGTTGGCGGCCAGACTAGGGTTTAAAAGTGCGCCGTCAATAAAGTCCCCGGTACTGTATGCGCTATCGGCTCTGCCACTGGTGCGGCCATTGCTGTCGCCCGCCGCATAAACACCCATAGATACACCGGTAATTAACAGTGCTAATAGTGGTTTTTTCATTCCGTTGCTCCGAATTTTTGTGAACTACCGCAAAAAAGGGCGCGATAATACGTGAATCATCTGAGCTTGTGAATACAAAAAGAGCCGTGAAAAAACGATAAAAGGTGAGTTAAAACGACGGTTCGCAGGTCACAAAAATCTTTTCGTCGCTTACCGGGTGGGTAAACTCAATGTGCCGAGCGTGTAATTGCAAGCGCGAGGCGCGAGCGATTACCGGCTCGGGGGCGTAGAGCGTATCGCCTAAAATAGGGTGGCCGAGTGCCAGCATATGCACCCGCAATTGATGTGAACGCCCGGTAACTGGTGTTAGGGCTAGCCTTGTGTTGCCCTTGGCCTCACAGCGATCCAACACCTGGTAGCGGGTTAGGGCATTTTTACCATTTTCATGGTCGACCATTTGACGCGGGCGATTGGGCCAGTCACAAATCAGTGGCAAGTCAATCTCGCCGCTGTCTAGTTTTAGGCAACCGTCCACCACGGCGATATACTGCTTACTGATAGTGCGTGTTTCGAATTGCCGGCCGAGGGTTTTATGGGCATGATGGTTTTGCGGAATGAGCACCAGCCCAGAGGTTGGCTGATCCAGTCTGTGCACAATGCGGCTATTGGGGAAGTCCACTAACAGTCGGTTAATGAGGCAGTCTTGTTTTTCTGGTCCACGCCCCGGTACAGTAAGCAAGCCCGAGGGTTTGTTAACCACTAATAGGTCGTTGTCTTGCCAAACAATGGGTATAGAGTGAGCGGTACAGGGCGTCATTAGTAAACTCTTACAAAAATATAGGTCGGCTATTATCGCAAATCGTGCAGTGGCTTGATAAGCTCCCCCTTCAAGAAGTTGGTAATTAAATACGAATGAGTGATTTCCCAGCCCTACCTTACCCGTGGCAACAAAGTCTTTGGCAGAGCTTTTACCAGCAGTTGCTGGATAACCGCCTGCCCCATGCGGTGATGCTGGCCGGCCCCAGAGGCTTAGGCAAGCGGCATTTTGCCCGGGTGATGGCCCAGTACTTATTGTGTCAGTCGCCGCGCTCCGAGTCGGCCTGTGGCCACTGCAAATCCTGCGAGTTGAATAAAGCCGGCACACACCCAGATTTTGCCCTAGTAACCCCAGAGGAGCCGGGTAAAGCCATTCGAGTGGACGATATTCGCGCCCTAGCTGAGACTCAGGGGAAAACCGCTCAGCAGTCCGGTTACAAAGTGGTGGTGCTAGAGCCTGCCGAGGCCATGAACAATAATGCGGCCAACGCGCTGTTAAAAACCTTGGAAGAGCCCGCACAAAAAACCCTGCTGGTGCTGGTGACAGATGCCCCTAGCGCAGTATTACCCACCATACGCAGCCGCTGCCAAATTAGGTCGCTTGCCATACCATCGGCAGAGCAAAGTCTGCACTGGCTCACACCGCTGGTCTCGGGCACTGATTACAATGCTAAAGATCTATTGGTCTTGGCACGGGGCGCGCCGCTTCGGGCGCGGGATTTAGTACACAGCGATGCCCTCGAGCAACAACAATCGTGGTTGAATGATATTGGCCGCTTAACCTTGGGCCAAGCCGATGCTATTAATGTGGCGGCTCAGTGGCAAAAAGGTGATGTGACCGAACAGGTGAATTGGCTGATTAGCTGGTTACACGATTTAACCTGTTGGCAGGTTGGCGCCGAAGTGCCTCATATCGAACAGCTCGATACCGCTATCAAGCAAACCCTGCACACTATGCAGCCGGCACTGTTGCACCGTTTTCAGGAAAAACTGCTCAGCTGCAAAAAGCGGTTGGCCAGTGGGGCCAACCCCAATAAACAACTATTATTAGAAGAACTCTTGATGGACTGGGGGGTATTGCTTAAAAACCGCCAGTTGCGATCGTAACAATGTGGATGATGTGTATGAAGTCTTATTTGTCGGCCGGTAATGCCGAGCGCAAAAACATTTTGGGCGCATTGGCGCTGATAGCCAGCTGTCTGCTCAGTGGCTGGGTGAAAGCCGAGACCGCGAGCGAGCACGATGCCGAGTTTTACCAATGGCTAGAGCAGCTGCGCAATGATGCGGCCGGGCAGGGCATCAGTGAAAAGACACTTGATCAAGCATTCACCGGCATCACCCCACCGGTTAAGCGCATCATTAAAAATGACCGCTCTCAGGCCGAGGTGGTAGAAACCTATGATCACTATCTCAGTCGTCGTTTGAGTGATTGGAAAAAATCGAAAGGTCGCAAACTAGCTAAAAAACATCGTGATGTACTGCAGCAGGTGGCGGATAAATACGGCGTACAACCGCGCTTTTTATTGGCCATTTGGGGAATGGAGACCAACTACGGCAGCTTCCCTTTAAAAGAGTCGGCCTTTAATGTATTGGCCACGCTCGCCTACGACAAGCGCCGCGGTGCCTACTTTCGCAAAGAGTTTTTAGCCGCACTTAAAATGCTCGATAGCGGCTTTCCCACCATGGCCGAATTAAAAAGCTCTTGGGCCGGCGCTTTGGGACAACCCCAGTTTATGCCCACCAGCTACCTAGAGTATGCCCAAGATTTTAATGGCGATGGCAAAAAAGATATTTGGAATACCGAAGCCGACGTGTTTGCTTCAATAGCTCATTATTTTAAGGTACGCGGCTGGCGCAATGATCAAACCTGGGGGCGGCCCGTCAGCTTGCCGCCCGGAGGTGAGGCGGCCTTGATGAAGCCTCAGGGTGACGGCTTGACGCCGGATGCCGACTGTAAGCGCTTTAAGACTATGGGCGCTTGGCGTGATCTAAAAAGGTGGCAAGAGTTGGGGGTGCGCCGCGCCGATGGCTCCGACTTACCCGATGTATCCATTCCCGCGGCTTTAATTGTCGCCGATAAGGGTGATAAACGCGGTTATATTGTGTATCGCAACTTTTGCACTCTAATGAGTTTTAACCCGGCGTTTAAGTACGCGCTATCCATTGGCTTACTGTCTGATGCTTTAAAAGACTGAGCGCTAGTCGGGGCCGATTAGTGCCCCGCAACCCTCAAATAGGCTGGACAGTCAATGACTTATGGATTAGTGTTAAGCAATCGAATGAACTTGGAATCCTGACCCATGCAAGCACTAGGCGGCGCCCGTAACGGCATTCTTTCGCTGACCATCAAGGACAAGGCGGTACTCTACGCCGCCTATATGCCCTTTGTGCAAAATGGCGGCCTGTTTATTCCCACAGGTAAGGCCTATAAGTTGGGCGATGAAGTCTTTATGCTGCTCAACCTTATGGATGAGCCAGAGAAAATCCCAGTGGCCGGTAAGGTCGTTTGGGTGACGCCAAAAGGCGCGCAGGGTAACCGCGCGGCGGGTATTGGCGTTCAGTTCACCGACGAAGACAATACCGCGGTGACCAAAATCGAAAACTATCTCGCGGGCTCGCTGGAGTCGGAACGCCCGACTCACACCATGTAGACCCGCTACTTTCTTGTCACCAACCTGACGATTAGCAAGCCTATGCTAGTGGATTCCCATTGTCATTTAGACCGTCTTAAACTCGAACCCTACGATGGCCAACTGCAGGGCGCCATCGATGCCGCCCACGAGCGCGGCATCGGCCAAATGCTGTGCATAAGTATCAGCCTGGATAACGTCGAAACCGTTATTGATATCGCCCACCAGCATCCCACCGTCCTCGCCTCGGCCGGGGTTCACCCCTGCGATGTCAGTGCCGGCACCGCCACGCGCGAACAGCTCACCGAATGGGCAGGGCGCGACAAAGTGGTCGCCATCGGCGAAACAGGCCTGGATTACTATCACGAAACCGACTCGATGCAGGCACAAAAAGAGAGCTTTGCCCTGCACCTAGAGGTGGCCGGAGAGGTGGGCCTGCCAGTGGTGGTTCACACCCGCGATGCCCGGCAAGACACCCTCGATTTAATCAAGGCGCACGGCAATCCCGAGCACGCCGGTGTTCTGCACTGCTTTACCGAAAGCTGGGAAATGGCCAAAGCGGCCATGGACCTGAACTACTATATTTCCCTGTCGGGCATTGTTACCTTCAAAAACGCCAAAGAGCTGCAAGAGGTCGCACGTCAAATGCCACTGGATCGCCTGCTGGTGGAAACCGATTCGCCCTATTTGGCGCCCGTGCCTTACCGCGGCAAGCCCAATGAGCCGAAAAATGTGCGCGAAGTGGCGGAGTTTGTCGCCGATATTAAAGGCATCTCTTATCAAGAGTTGGCCGACATCACCACCGAAAACTTTTATCGCCTGTTTAACCGGGCGCAAGCTTACCGACCCCAATAAAAACCGCTGAGGACGCCCCGTGTCGCAGGAAACCATCGAACAGCAAACCATCAAGCAGCAAACCCTCGCCATGCTGCAATTGCAAGATGACATGAACAGCAAGGTTCACCCCGACTGGCGCGCGCAGGGCAATGCCTGGTACCGGGCCATTTGGATTGAATGCGGTGAATTAATGGACCACTACGGCTGGAAGTGGTGGAAACACCAAACCCCAGACACCGAACAAGTGGCCCTGGAGCTAGTGGATATTTGGCATTTTGGCCTCAGTATTTTACTGCAGAGCGGGGCGAGCCCGGATGCCATCGCCGAGCAAGTGGCCCGCGAGTTGATTATCGAAACCGATCAGCCCGACCTTCTGCTGGATGTCGAAACCTTTACCGCCGCCACACTGGCCGATCAACAATTTCACCTCGCCTTATTTGGCCGCTTACTGGCCGGTATCGGTATGGATTACGCCGAACTCTACCGCCGCTATGTGGGCAAAAATGTTCTCAACTTTTTCCGCCAGGACAACGGCTACAAAAACGGTACCTACCGCAAGCTGTGGGCTGACGGGCGCGAAGACAACGAACACCTGGTAGAGGTTGTTGCCGAGCTGGACGCCGCGGCAGAGGGGTTTTCCAAAGCGGTTTATCAGGCGTTGGAGCAGCGGTATTTAAAGTAGAGGGATTGGTCTCGGTTTTTGTTTTTGCGTCAGACATCAGACATCTAGCTTTTTTACCTTTGTCCTCTATCGCCAGGCGGGCGATTCATTCCTTCCCCTTATGATTGTGCTGAGTGTAGGTCAATGGTAGTGGTTGAGCGCACAGGACGTGTGCGAAAGGCATAAGCGCGCATGGAAGCGCGATTTAGGCCGACCGCTAGCATTGGCTGTAGCGAAGGTAGCCCGCAGGGCCCAATCATCGGGGCGCGCTTTGACGTGAATGGATTCACTAATGTCGTGGGCGCATGGACAAGGTGAATGCCTCACAGAGGCAGAGAAGGCAGCCTGGGCTGAGCGCTGGAGCGACCTTGATTCCTTCTTGTCGCGTCACAAGAAGGAATTCGCCTGCCCGGCGACAGAGGGCATCTAAGTTAAATGTTTCGACCTGTTAATTGTTTTAATTTTGCTGAAAAAACAGTCGCTCTTGAGTATGTGCCGGATTTCGCCCGGCGGGCGAGGTACTTCTTTGGTGAGCAAAGAAGTACCCAAGAAACTCACCCCGCACATCTCAGCCCTTCGGGTTCCCGAATTCAAGC
>NZ_JAUOQM010000011.1 GCF_030547685.1 Gilvimarinus sp. 2_MG-2023
ACCCACTAAAATCAACCTCCACTCGGCTTAGTGGCATGGGGGAGTGGACTTTGTAGTGAGTTTTGTTTTTGCGTCAGGCATCAGTCGTCGGACATCAGACATTCGTTCTCCCCTCAATCGCCGGGCGGGCGAGGTACTTCTTTGGTGAGCAAAGAAGTACCCGGTCGTTCCTGCGCATTCATGCGCCCACGACATTAGTGAATCCATTCACGTCAAGCTCACCCCGGCAACTGGCCCCAGTGGGGTGCCCTCACTCCGGTTGATTTTAGTGGGCCGTATCGATAGGCCGTACCCCAGGGCACATTCTCTTGCTTCGCAATTCACCTTGTCCTTGGCCTAGCGATACTTGCGCTCGCGTCCATGCGAGCTTACCCACTAAAATCAACCTCCATTCGGCTCAGTGGCATGGGGGAGGGGACTTCGTAGGAGGCTTTTTTTGCGTCAGGCGTCCGACCTCAGACATGCATGTTGCCAAACGGGCCATTCCATGGCACTATTTTTCTCAGTGTTTCATCTGATTTGTCGGCCTGCCATAGGCAAGTAAAAATCAGTGAATTAACCATTTGGAAGGTATCTAAGCGCATCAGGATTGATGCGGACACTCTCCCTTTCTCTGGTTACTTCAATTTTTTATTCTAAGTGTCACGTGAATTTGGTGTGCAGGTTTAGACACTGTTGGTTATATGTGAACACTTGTTCCTATATGTAGACAAAGTGTCTAGATGTATCCACGCACATTAATATGCTGTTAGGCATAGGAGGGAGAGTGCCAAAAGTTCTTTATCCAGCAGTGTGTAATGTTGAATCCATATTCAAATTTTGTGATGAAATAGCGTCACTTGAAAACGAAGATAGAATCGTAATCGATTTCTCAAATATGGGAAGAATCGAGCCATTTACAATGGTTTATGTTGCTAAGTTTATTCGCGATTATAATAGACTTAATCGAGATACCACGATTAGCTGTTGTGGCCACAAAAATAAAGATTATGCGGCGAATATGGCGTTCTTTAGGGCTTTTGGTTTAAAACATGGACGAGAGCCAAATTGTGTTGATGGCAACGACCGGTTCGTACCATTTACAATATTACGCTTACAGACCATTATTGATGAAGCCATGGAAGAGTGGGAGCCAGAGCAAGAGGTTATTGAAAGGCGCTCAGCTCATTTGGCGGAAATACTGGCGCAAGAGCATAGCGGAAATTTGGTTGATGCGCTTACATATTCGATTCGAGAAATAATGAGAAACGTCTTTGAGCATAGTAAATCGAAAAGCTTGGAGTACTGTGCGCAGTATTGGCCATATTACAATAAAGTCGAAATAGCTATTCTCGATAATGGAGTCGGGTTAAAGAAATCTCTAAAAGAAAATCCGCATATTGAAATTAAAACGCATAGTGACGCTATTCAACAAGCTTTAATGCCTGCTATTTCCAGTAAAAGTTTTGAAGGCGCAATACAGGATACGAGTGATCCTTGGCATAACTCGGGTTTTGGTCTTTATATGATTAACCGTATTTGTCGGTTAGGTGGTAGCTTCTTGATTTGTACGGGTGATCATGGAATCAAATTAGACGAACATGGTAAACATCATATTGATCTTTCTCATTTGTGCCGGGGAACTGCCGTCAGAATGGTTTTAAATACCAGCCGCCTTTTAACGTTAGGCGAAATGTTGAACGAATTTAAAATTGATGGCTACGAGGCTGCAAGGCAAATTAAAGGCGTTGGCTTGTATGAAGCTTCCGCAGCTTCCCAAATGCTATCAAGAGATTTCAAAAAAAATTCCTAACAAGTTTTCCCATTTAACGTTGAACTTGCCCCACTTTAGTGGACACCTCTAGATAACGCATCTGGAGGTGAAAATGCCAAAGTATACAAACCCTCGTAAAACGTGGGAATATTCAAGAGAGTTCAAGGTGCGGGCGGTAAAGATGAGCAAGAAAGTGGGGTCAGATGAAATTTATGGCGCATTATGAATGCTTCCTATGGTTAATATGGGGTGACTGGGGTTAAGTTAATGACATAAGTTTCATCTGACCCCATTTTCTTCGTCATTTGAGCTGGATGTTTCAAAAAAATAAGAGAAGAAAACCATAAATCACTAAATCTATCAGGTGGGGCAAAGATTAACTGGTTCTACGGTATTATTGCTGCAGCACTTATTGTCGGTGAAATTTTCTTATACAGTGGTGCGGTTTCGCATGTCGTATCATAGTGCTAACAAGGCGCTCAAAACTAGCCGGATCTGAATAGGGTGATAGAAATCTAATTGATTTGAGGACGATTATGAAAGGGAGCGCCAATAGTACGCTAAAACCTTTACCTGCTGAAAGTGACCCTTGCAGAAAAAAAATAATAACTAAGCCTTGGTATCTTTACGCTATGGCATTCTGGGCCTTTTTTGGGGTTGGAGAGTGTTTTTTATTTCTTTTCCAATCCTTGATACAGGACAATCTACTGTACGATATGATCGCTATAGTAGTGAGAATATTTTTTGCCGTACTGGCAATCTATATGTTAAGGATGGCCCGTACATCTATGCTGGTGTTTGGCGTTCTTTGTGGGATATCTGCTTTGTTGACACTCACTCAAGTCGGATTATTTAGTGAGAGATGGTCAGGGTCTAACGTTCAGTATGTTTTTTGGTTTTATATTGTTTTCGCTCTATTTTTTTGCGTTTTATCTTTAAGGCCAAAGCTATTACAGAGAGCTTCTGAGTATAGTTTGTATAAGCAAGAAAATATATGCATGGTGGATGTGTCACATCAGGAGCAGTGTTCCGCTATGCAAGCTAATAGCCCTGAAAATACTGAGCCTGTAAAACAAGGTTTTGATTACTTTCGCAGTGCTAGTCAGTTATCAATCGTAATAGCCATCTTGGCCATCTTTGTTGTGGGTTATATTGAAGGAGCTCTAAATGAGGGCCTCTGGTTTATAGTCGTACCTGTGGTACCTCTGTTAATCCTCCTTGTGGTTGACTTCTGGGTGTATTCAATAAATAAAAAACGTCGATATGTGCTGAATGTTCTGACTATATTATTGATGTCACTCACTGCGTGCTCATCAATAGTAGCGCTAGCGGGTTGGCACTATATCGCCTTTTACTCTCTTCTGTTTCTAACCGGCTTTAATTATTTTATAGCTGGTGTTTTCGGTATTATTGTTTTCTGTGATTATATACGCGTTAAATCAATCCGCTTAACGTCTGTGTTTATGTGGTTGGCACTAATAGTCTGGCTGTCGTTTTTATTTCTTTTGGTTTTTATCACATAACCACTGAGCTTAAAAACAAGTGTCAGGAAATGAGGGGTCAGATAAGTATGGCACTTACTTCAAGAAAGTGGGGTCAGATGAAATTTATGGCGCATTATGAATGCTTCCTATGGTTAATATGGGGTGACTGGGGTTAAGTTAATGACATAAGTTTCATCTGACCCCATTTTCTTCGAGGTCTATTATTCGGTGAGGTTGGCAATTCTAGTATATTTGGACACTTTGAAGCCTTTTGTAATCGAAAAAGAAGGCATTCTGTAAACGACGGGGTGAGCTCTGCCGGATTTGAAGGGGGGGGTGGCAATTGCTGCATAGTAAGGTGTCTATTTTTTGTAGGTAACACCAGATTAGATCAAGTGGAGATTAAGGATGCTTAGAAGAATTATCGTTGAGGAATACATCAATTCATATAGAAATGCGGTATGTGAAGAGATGGTTCCGAAAATGAGGGGTGTTAATTTATTGAGTGATGATTTTTCTCTTGAGGAAAGTGAGGACTCTTGCTTTGATCAAGTGAAAGAAAACTTTTTAGCGGAGTCCGTCGCTAAGGTTCACAATCTTTCTGATTTCGAAATTGAAGAAGACGAAAATATCCTTGAAGTATTTAGAATTAGCTTAAAGTCCATGGGGGTAAAAGGAAAGGTTTCTAGCATTAAACTTCCTGTTAACTGGGATGATAAAAAAGTTAATTTGTCATTTGTATTTGATGGAGAGAGATACAGGTTTGATTGGGACTTTTCTGTTGAAGTGATGCCGCAGCAATATATTGATTTTATTAATTCAATTTTTTCAGAGTGCACTGGGAATGTGCTGATCAAATATTCTAGTAATAGTTTTTTTGTGGCGAAACGAGCACAGGATGAAATAATTTCAGAGTTTTTGGATGTGTGTAATTATCAAAACGACTTGGATTTACTGAAAATTGGAAATATAGTGGCATCGGCTGTAATTTCAGTGATCGGATTTACTATAACCTTTATCGGGGGCTGGGTATTTTATGGATTTATCACTGGTTTAATTGCTAGTCTGGTTATTTGGGGGGTGATTTTCATTGGGTATTATATTTCACACGCCTATTCTACGAAAAAGAAAAAATCCCTAAACGAAAAAGTTAGTGATTCGTCTGAATTTTCCGGCGCAGATGTAGCCAATTTATTTGTCAGGGAAGCAGTTGAGATGGAAGATGATTCGGTTATGGGTAAAAGATTAAAGAAAATGCAAGAACTCAAGAGTAAAGGTCTAATTTAGATCGATATAATCTTAACAGGTTTGTCAATTCGAGACTTATAGCGTAGCTTCGGTTTTCTTTGGTTTCTCCATTTTATCGAATAACTGAGATTATGCAATGGGTCGGCTTACTATAGCGTTAGGAAGTCAATTTAACCGAAATGTTGAGGGGTGAATTTTATGGCAGAAGCGTGGGGAAGTATCCTAATGAAGTCGTCAGATGAAGTGATGGCAGCCTTAGAGGAATCAGACGATGGCGTGAGTTGGGATCTCATTGCTAGATTGTTCAAAGATGCAGGAATAGAGTCTTTGAAAGATTCACATCCTCTTTTGTCTTTTAGCGAAGGCAGTGAATTTCCTCATGAAGGGTTAGAAAGGAGCGGCGAATTTATTGATATTACTGTATTTGGCGATGAATGGATGCATGCAATGCAGCCATTAGTAAAATTAGGAAAAAGAATTGAACTGTATGGATCTATATTTCATGAGCATGGAGCTACTGAATATTATGCCTTGAACAAAGATGGAGAGTCTTTCTTCGGCGTGATTGACTACGAGTCCGGTGAGGAGTTTGATGAGGAATCCATGATTAAAGAATGGCTATCATTCGTTCCTAATGAGGTGCAGGAGGCATTTCCCGGAATATTCTCGGCTGAAGACGAAGACGAAGACGAAGACGAAGACGAAGACGAAGAGTAGCGAGTGAGCGCGAACTATATGAGTTCAGCATGCATGCCAGCGGGCGAGGTAGTTCCCGCGCTTTCCGTTCCTTAGTCATTACAAATCGTCCGAAGCTGCGTGCGTTATTTTTCTCGGTGCCATTCATGAAAAAATTGATACCATACGTTTTGTCCGTAGCACTGATCGCTTCGGTTGCACTTAATGTACGATTGATGTTCATGTTTGATAAGTCACTAGAAGATCATTGGGTCGAGTACTTTAAGACGTTTCAGAAAGACGACGAAACTCTCTACTACCTAGAGGCGGGGGATATTGGTAAGGCTAAAGAGCTTCTAACTGACTCTATAAAAACTAAAGGTATGCTGTTTTTCATATTCACGGAAGAGAATACCCTCAGCGAAGAAGCTCTAGAGGAAATCAAAGATAATATATTTAGGCCAGATGAGATTAAAGGCGTGAAAAGTACTGAAAAATAGAGTCAGACACTCATTCAGGCGTTTTGTCTAAATATCTACAGCTTGTGAAATTTAGCCCCTATGCTCAGGCACTATTTATTGACATGTGGCCCTTTTCGAGCAATCATAAACACATGAATATCTTTTTGGCGCACAAGGCTTTCCGAATTATCATCATTCCATAGGAATGGTGGGGTTTTTATGCGTCTGTAACTTATTAAACCCACCTCTTTAAGGTGGGTTTTTTGTTTCTGCCTCATAAGAGTGGATGTTTTCAAGGAGGCAGTATGAAAAAAATAGCCGTTTTCGGTAAACCCGGCAGTGGTAAATCGACATTAAGTAAAGCTTTAGCCTTGGCGGCTGGTATACCGCTATATCAGTTGGACTCGATAATGTACAAACCGAACGGGGAGCTGGTAGACCGCGGTTTATTTGATGAAGAGCATGCTCGCATTTTGTCGTCTGGAAGCTGGTTAATCGATGGGGTGGGGCCGTTAAGTTCATTTAATCAGCGTCTGGAAGCGGCTGATACATTGGTTTATGTTGATCTTCCCTACTTAACGAGCTACTGGTTTGTGACTAAGCGGCTTTTAAAAGGGGTTGTTGTAAAACCCGAAGGGTGGCCGGATGGAAGTTCGGTCTTAAAGGGCACCCTTGCAAGCTACAAAGTATTACGGTTATGCCCGAACTTTTGGAATGATGATTTCAATGCGAGATTGGAAGCGTTGTCAGATAAGAAGTCTTTATACATCGTTAAATCCGTGTCTGAGCTGAATAACTTTGTTAGCCGAAACATTGCATCGCTGTATTAATAATTCAGAGCCGGTGGGGCTGCTTTGGTTCGCTGCGTTACTAGCAGAAATTAGTCTAGTGGCTTTCGGTACGATTTTTCTGCCGATTGGTTAAATGTTCTCTCAGTATTCTTGTGTTTCGGATATTGGCTTTGAAAAAAGCATCGAATATATCGCCAACGATTGGCACCAGGCCGCCCAGAAAGTCGATGGCTATATTGGTCAGTATGCGCAATTTGACAGTAAGCGCCAAACCAACCAC
>NZ_JAUOQM010000012.1 GCF_030547685.1 Gilvimarinus sp. 2_MG-2023
GACCAAATACGCCTTGTTCCGGTGCGGTTGAGTCGATTAGCTCCCCTTCAAGATAACCGCCCCACCCTCCATAGGTCAGCGCATTGAGGGCCATTTGCGGGTCGGTGCCAATATGTTGTAGTGAGCTCATTTGGGCCGTTACACGGCGCCCGGGGCTTGTCCTTTCAATGTTTTGGTGGCAGCTGTGGCATTCGTATTGGTAGTAGAGCGCTTGGCCTTGTTGGGCTAGTGCCGAGTCGATGGGGGGCAGTATGTTTCTTTCGGCCAGTTCAACCCAGCTCGGTGACCAGAGCTCTGTCAGCCGTTTTTCCAATTGCACTAGGTTGTCGATGCGGGCCGAAGATGGGTAATGGTTATGGGGTTTAGGTGCTAAATCAAAGGTGGCAAACACTCCTAATACTTCGCCGGTATTGCGCCCTAATGGGCCTTCGCCTTCGTTGTCGCCAACTCCGTTCCACTGCACAAAATCGTGCTGTGGTGTGTCCCATAGAAAGGGATAGCTAACGGGTGCATTGGGTGGGTTAGCATTGATCTGTCCCGGGGTTAGATGGGACAAAATACGGTTATAGATGCGGCCAAAGGCATCGAGCCGGGCATAACCATACGCGATGTTCTGTCCTTGGTTTTGGGATGTATTGCGAACATTATATTGCTGGATGGTTTGCCGGCTTTGCTCAAGCAGTGTTTTTAATTGCTCGGCGGGCAGGGCAGTTTGCGCCGTTTGCAGGCGAGCAAATTTGTCATCTTGGTGTAGGGTCGCTGTCAGTGCGCGCTCTAATTCGTGCAGCATGGTATTCATATCGGCCATGGCCGCGCCGCCATCAATGCGAATCCCTGTGCCGTTAAAGTTTACTTGACTGGTGTGGCAGGCCGCACACGTTAGGCCAACGTACTCTTCTTCCTGATACTGATTACTGACCCAGCCTAAGGGCAAGCCGTCGGGGTTGTCGGCAGTGGCATTTTGGGTAATGTAACGAAAGCGGCTCATATTGCGTTGGTTGCGAAATAGCTCGACGCTATCGGCCTGCTCTAAGTGGCGAAAAATGGTCAGAGGCAACAGGTTCGAGCCCTGAGTGGTATTGTAAAACCATTGGCTGTCTTCTCGGCTCCAGTTTTGCTCGGCGTACACAATGCGCTCGGCAGAGTCTCCAAACCAGTCGTTACTCAATGCTTGTTCGCTGACATTGGGGCTGTGTTCATCGGTGGTCGGTTGGCAGCCGAGCAAAATCAGCAGGCACAGAGAGGCGAGGCATATCCTATATGTCATGAGAGAGTCCCTAAGATGCGTTGGGTTATTGGGTTTATCGCAACTGCGGGTAGATTGTTGTACGGATCGAGGGATTTATCAAGTGCGGGAAATCAGCAGCCTACTAAAGGGAGTGTAGCGGTATCCGCCTTGGGGCGAGCAGTGGGTAGTGAGGGGTATAAATGCGTCATGGCGTCGACGGCCGTAGCGCGATAAGTGGTGAGTTTGCCTCCCATAATGGTCAATACCCGCGGGCGCCTGGGGTTGTCACTCAAAAGCATAACTTCCCGGCTGCGACCAAAAGCTCCTTGGTCGCTGCGCGGTAATACACGCAGGCCGGCGGTGGTGGTTGCGCTTGAGGGCAGCAGATGTAGGTGAGGGAAGTAGTGCTTTAGTACATTAAGCAAGTAATGGGTTTCGTGCGGATGACATTGCACGGATTCAGGTGAACCTTGGTGCTCGGTTTCGGTGGTCCCCACTAACAGTTTACCCTGCCAGGGCAGGGCGAATACTGCCCGCCCGTCACTGGGGGATTCTAAGTAATAGTGTTGTTTTAATACCGGCGGCAGTAATAAATGACTGCCGCCGATTAAATCGACGGCGGGCAGAGCTGGCTGGGGAGTGATGGTTTGATTGAGTTTAGCCGCCCAAGGGCCTGCACAGTTGACCAATACCCGAGCCTGCAAGGTCTGTTGGCCGCGTTTATCCTGATAATGCACGTCGGTCAGGTCATCGCCGAGCTCCGCACCTAAAAAACGAGCCGGTAGCAATAGCTCCGCCCCCAGTGTTTGCGCCGAATGGACGACGGCGCGTGTCAGTGCTTGGTCGTCGGTTTGTGCTTCGTTATAGCGAAATACAGTCTGTAACCCTTCGGTGGTTAAACCGTCTAATTGCGACCATTGCGATTTCGCCAGCCGACTAAAACGTGTGTCTTTGCTGAAACCCGCCAGCAATCGATAAAGTAAGAGTCCGGTACCTATGGTTAAAGGTTTGCGGGAACTGTGGCGATACACTGGAATATGTAAGGGGGCCAGTTTGACCAGATCAGGAGCCAGTTTGAGCAACCTTTCTCGCTCGAGCAGCGACTCGCGCACTAAACCGAGCTGCCCCGACTCCAAATAACGCAGGCCGCCGTGAATTAATTTACTAGAGGCGCTGGAGGTTGCCCCGCCCACACTGCTGGACTCTAAAAGAGCGACTTTGTAGCCTGCGGCGGCGGCGGCTTGGGCGACGCCTGCCCCAGAAATACCTGCACCGATAATGGCGATGTCGTAGGCCACTGAAATATCCTTAATAAAGCCGCCAGGGTTGCTGGCAGTGATTGCTTAAGCTCATCTTACCAGTGTAGACAAAACACGGGCAGGCGGAGTCTCAGTGCTATCCTAGCACTGAGATATTCAGTCGGATAGAGGGACGCCAACGGGGTTAGTTGTCTTCGCCGCGAGGACCCATATGGCCGTAGGGGAATGGGGTGACCGTATTTTCCGAAGCGTCACGCACCTTGGCGGCGCCCTCTTTTTCCACTTCGTCTATACGAATTATAGAATGCATCGGAATATACGAGCGTTTGACCCCCGCAAATTCATTTTTCAACTTCTCTTCACTCGGATCGACCACGACCGGGCTGCGCTCGCCGAATACAAACTCTTCTACTTCGATAAAGCCGTACATTTCGCTCTGGTAAATGGCGCGCGCGAAAACTTCAAAGACCTGGCTTTGATTGAGGAAAATGACTTTATAAATGGGGGTTAAGCTCATAGTCTTCCAGTGTGATGCCCACAGTAGGGCTAATATTACGGTTTGGACGGAAAATGGGCGCGAAGAATAGCATATTCACCCTCAAAGGGGCGATGCTCTGAGTAAAAAATAATCAATAGAGTCGGTAAGGTGTGGGATTTACCGAGTGACACCGCTATAATGCGCGGCCTTAATTTCGTACCACAGCAGGCTAAATCTCTATGTCAGCGACAGAAACACCGGTGAAAAAGCTCTATATCAAGACCCACGGCTGCCAGATGAACGAGTACGATTCCTCTCGCATGCGTGATCTATTGGGCGAATCACACCAAATGGTGGCCACCGAAAACCCCGAAGACGCTGATGTGGTGCTGATTAACACCTGTTCAATTCGGGAAAAAGCCCAAGACAAGCTGTTTCACCAGCTCGGTCGCTGGAAACAATTAAAAGAGAAAAATCCCGATATGATCATCGGTGTGGGTGGCTGTGTAGCCAGTCAAGAGGGCGCGGCTATTGCCGAACGCGCGCCCTATGTGGACCTTATTTTTGGCCCGCAAACATTACACCGTCTTCCCGATATGATCGAGCAGCCCCGCGACAATGGTGCTGTGGTGGTGGATATCAGCTTCCCGGAAATCGAAAAGTTCGACAACTTGCCCAAACCCGATGCCGATGGCGTTAGCGCCTTTGTTTCGATTATGGAAGGTTGCTCCAAATATTGCACTTTCTGTGTGGTGCCTTATACCCGCGGCGAAGAGGTCAGTCGGCCCTTAAACGATGTGTTGGCCGAAGTGGTCCATTTGGCCGGGCAGGGCGTGCGTGAAATCAACCTGCTGGGGCAAAACGTTAATGCCTACCGGGGTGAGTCCGACAATGGATTGGTCGATTTGGCCGAATTGATTACTCTGGTCGCGGCGGTGGATGGGATTGATCGCATTCGTTTTACTACCTCTCACCCGGTGGAGTTTTCCGATTCGCTGATCGATGTCTACGCCGAAGTGCCCGAGCTGGTTAGTCACCTGCACTTGCCGGTGCAAAGTGGCTCAGACCGTATATTGATGGCGATGAAGCGCGGTCACACCGCGCTTGAGTACAAGTCCAAAATGCGTCGTATTCGCCAGCATCGTCCGGAAATCAGTTTCTCCTCAGATTTTATTGTGGGTTTTCCCGGTGAAACCGAAGCCGACTTTGAAAAGACCATGGATTTGATCAGCGCTATTGGCTTTGATGTGTCTTTTAGCTTTATTTACAGTCAGCGGCCGGGCACTCCAGCATCAGATTTACCTGACGACACCCCGATGGAGGTTAAAAAGCAGCGCCTGAAAATCCTGCAAGACCGTATTACTCAGCAGGCGCAACACATTAGTCGCCGTATGGTAGGCAATGTCGAACGGGTACTGATCAGTGGTTACAGCAAGAAAGATCCCGGTCAGCTGTCGGGCCGAACCGAGAATAACCGGGTAGTGAATTTCCGCGCCGATGATCCGGCATTAATCGGGCATTTTGCCGATGTTCGGATCGATCAGGCCCTGCCCAATTCGTTATTGGGAACCTTGATCAGCTCAGAGTTGGATGAAATGTAACAATCTCAGTCTATAACCTGTGGTTAAATGGGGTGAGTTTCTAATAAGGAATTGGCCGGTTCACCCCCTTTTCACACTTGTGTGAATGGTTTAGGCTTAAATTTCGATATCGCAGCAAGAGTACAGATTTTTCCTTGAACAAACACGTGGTACCCGACCTCTCCCAAGACACCCGCGAGGTGATCTTGGAGCCCAGCGACAATCGCCGTCTCGCCAGCCTCTGCGGTCAGTTTGACCAGCATTTGCGCCAGATCGAAGAGCGTCTGCAAATCGAAATTCGCAATCGAGGCAATCAATTTGCGTTGATTGGTGACCCCGCTAAGCTCGACGCTGTGGCGGCGATACTGCGCGAGCTGTACCGCGAGACCGATCGTATTGAACTCACCCCCGATGAAATTCATCTGGCCTTGCAGAGCGCAGGAGTCGAACAACTTATGCAGGAACAACCAGCGGTTTGGGACGAGGCGGATGACGCTCCGGTTCCCGCAGGCACCGTACTGATTCGCACCAAAAAGTGCACCATCAAGCCGCGCGGTGTTAACCAGCAGCGCTATGTGCGCGCCGTGCAAACCCACGATATTAACTTTGGTGTGGGTCCGGCCGGTACCGGTAAAACCTATTTGGCGGTAGCCTGTGCGGTGGAATCATTGCTGCGCGATGACGTCGAGCGCATTTTACTGGTGCGCCCGGCTGTTGAAGCCGGTGAAAAACTGGGTTTTTTGCCAGGTGATTTGGCGCAAAAAGTCGATCCATACTTGCGCCCGCTGTACGATGCCCTGTTCGAAATGCTCGGTTTCGAGACCGTGGGTAAATTGCTTGAGCGCAACGTAATTGAAGTGGCACCGCTGGCTTATATGCGCGGGCGCACCCTCAATAACTCGTTTGTTATTCTCGATGAAAGTCAGAACACGACCTGTGAACAGATGAAAATGTTCCTCACCCGAATTGGCTTTGGTTCTACCGCGGTGATTACCGGTGACCCGTCACAAATCGATTTACCCCGCGGTCAAAAGTCGGGCTTAAAGCATGTTGTCAATGTACTCGATGGTGTGGAAGGTATAAGTTTTACCCACTTTGGCGCCAAAGACGTGGTCAGACACCCTCTGGTGCAGCGTATTGTAGAAGCCTACGATGCTTTTGAAGCGCAACAGCCGGACACCGATCACTGATATGGTCTGCCAAGTTGATATCAACGTCCAGGTGGAGGCCGACACAGCCCCGAGTGACGACGAAGTACACCGATGGGTGGCGGCGGCAGTCGCTGACAGGCGCGCGCAAAGCGAGGTCAGTGTCAGTATTGTCGACGCCGAAACCAGTCAACGCTTAAATGGCCAGTACCGCGGCCGCGATTATCCCACCAATGTTTTATCTTTTCCGGCCGACTTACCTGAAGAGCTGGGTTTACCCCTGCTCGGCGACTTAGTGGTTTGCGCCGCTGTGGTCGAACGTGAGGCGCGCGAACAGGGCAAACCCCCGCAGGCACACTGGGCCCATATGCTTGTACACGGCACCTTGCATTTGCTAGGTTACGATCACATCGAAGATTGTGAGGCCGAGCAAATGGAAGCGCTGGAAACAACCATTATTACCGGGTTAGGTTTCGCACCGCCCTACGAGGTAAGCACTACCGCTGCCTCTGACGAGATAATATTCAAACAGGAATCATCAACGCCATGACGGACGACCCCTCGAGTAGCAGCTTAACCCGACACCAAGAAAGGTCTTGGTTAGATAAGCTGATACACGCCTTCTCCGCTGAACCCAAGTCTCGCGATGACTTGATGGATATCATCAAAGACGCTGCTGAAAATAAGCTGCTGGACCAAGAAGCGCTCAATATTATTGAAGGCGCCCTGGATGTATCCAGCCTTCAAGCGCGTGAGATTATGATTCCCCGTACACAAATTGTAGCGGTAAAGATTGACGATAAACCCAAAGACTTTTTGCCCAAAATCATCGAGTCCGGCCACTCGCGCTTTCCGGTTATCGGCGACTCGATTGACGATGTCAAAGGCATTCTTTTGGCCAAAGACCTGCTGCGCATGATGCTGGAGGGCACCACCGATTTTAGCCTGGAAGAAATTCTGCGTACCGCCAATATTGTGCCGGAAAGTAAGCGGGTTAATGTATTGCTGCGCGAATTTCGCG
The DNA here is from genome assembly GCF_030547685.1 of Gilvimarinus sp. 2_MG-2023. Lineage (GTDB taxonomy): Bacteria > Pseudomonadota > Gammaproteobacteria > Pseudomonadales > Cellvibrionaceae > Gilvimarinus. The sequence goes on from NZ_JAUOQM010000012.1 coordinate 6,715, forward strand.
AGCAACGCTACCATATGGCGTTGGTGATCGATGAGTACGGTGGTATCTCCGGATTGATTACTATTGAAGACATTCTGGAAGAAATTGTCGGTAATATCGAAGATGAGACCGATGAAGAAGTGAGCGATGAGCACATTAAGCGTGTCAGCGATACGGACTTTGTGATTAAAGCACTGACGCCGATCGAGGATTTCAACGATTACTTCGAGGCCGGTTTATCCGATGATGATTTCGATACCATCGGCGGTATTTTGATGCAAGCGTTTGGCCATTTGCCCAAGCGCAATGAAACGGCGGAAATTGATGGGTTTAAATTTCGCGTACTTTACGCCGATAACCGGCAAATTCATTTGGTGCGATTAACCCTTGGTGACCTCTGAGACCATCATCACCGGGCACGTTAAGTCCGGTATTCACAAACTCCCTCCCTGGCTTGCCACCGCCCTCACCTTGTTGTGTGGCGTGGTTCAGCCTTTGGCTTTAGCCCCGTTTAACCTTTGGCCTTTGGGGTTTTTGGGGTTGGCGGGCTTTGCGTTACTGTTGTTTAAATCGTCCCCTGGCCGCGCGTTTCAATTGTCGACGGCCTTTGGTATTGGCCTATACGGTGTGGGCGCCTCTTGGGTGTATGTCGCCATCAATCAATTTGGCAATGCATCATGGTGGTTGGCTGCACTGTTAACAGCGCTGTTTGTTTTATTACTTGCGCTCGTTTTTGCAGCGCCTTTTGCCCTGTGTACGCGTTTAATTGGCCACGGCCGACTAGGCATTTTGCTGGGATTTCCCGCCTGCTACCTATTGGGTGAGTGGGTGCGCACGTGGTTTTTAACCGGTTTCCCTTGGTTGTTTATTGGCTACGGTCATTTATCGACCCCGCTGTCGGGTTGGGCACCGGTGCTGGGTGTATTGGGGGTCGGCTTTCTGGCCACCTTCAGTGCGGCCTGTTTGGCCAGCTGGGCGTTCTTTATGCGGCCTTCTGCCAACTTGTGGATGGCGACTGTGCTGAGTCTCTGTCTTTGGCTGGGTGGCTGGTGGCTGCAAGGTATATCTTGGACGCGGGTGAACAGTGATCAGCCGGTGAAAGTCGCCATGGTGCAACCCAATATCGCGCAAGAGGTGAAGTGGCACCCGGCCCAAGCACAGCCTACCTTAGATTTATTAATGCAGATGAGTGAAGGGCACTGGAGCAGCGACTGGCTGATCTGGCCTGAGGCGGCAGTGCCTTTAACCTACCATACCGCGTTGGATTTTCTCGATGAGGTGAACCGCAAAGCCAGCGACACTCAAACCGGAGTGATTACTGGCATTATCTTTGATGAGCGCCAAACACGGAGGTTTTACAATTCTCTGGCGGGTTTTGGTGAGGCGTTGGGGATATACCACAAGCAGCGTTTGGTGCCATTTGGCGAGTATGTTCCCCTAGAAAGTTGGCTGCGAGGGGCGATTGAATTTTTTGATTTACCCACCTCTTATATTCATCGGGGCCGTGACGGACAAAGTGGTCTGCAAATAGGCGATGTTAGTATTGCGCCCAGTATTTGCTATGAAGTGGTCTATCCCTCTTTAGTGGCTCGGGGCGCGCGCCATCGCAATGTGTTGCTCACGGTCAGTAACGATGCCTGGTTTGCCGACTCTATTGGCCCGCTGCAGCATCTGCAAATGGCGCAAATGCGCGCTTTGGAGACGGGGCGCTATTTAATTCGCAGTACTAATAATGGGATCAGTGCGATTGTTGACCCCAAAGGTGAGATCGTGGCCAAGAGCGAGCAATTTGTCGCCACCACATTGAGTGGGGTGGTCTATCCCGCCTACGGCGGTACACCATTTATGCGCTGGGGCAGTTGGCCGATGGTGGTGTTAAGCGGGGCCATGTTAGCCGGTTTGTTGGCTGCCAGGCGTCGGTTTCACTGAATCTGGTTAGGCCCTAGCGATGCCTCGCAACTTGTTTAGCTATTTAGGGTAATACGGGTAAATTCAATTTCATATTTGCCCGCCACCGGTTCGGCCTGAAATATTTTGGTGTTCGGGTACTTTTTACTGACCAATTCTAAAAATTGTTTTTTCGTTTCCACTGGCATAAATGCACCTAAATAAACCGAGCGCAAATGCTCCGAAGCAAAAGGGACCTCGGTGAACCATTGCTTTTCATCGGTCGTTTTCACCGCGTCCTCGGGGCTCACATTCATTAGGCAGCGCCATTCCTGCTCGTTTTTAGAGCTGGGTTGCTTGAGTAAAAATTTATCCTCAAAATATTCCTGTGGTCTTAATTTTTCGTTGTACAGCACGACATTGAGTTGCTCTTTTAACGTCGTGATTTCGGGTCGAGTCTGGTTATAGCGCACCGGTTTGGGGTGGGGTAGACAGGAGTCGTCGCCGCACTGAAATTTCAATACCGCGCCGCGATGTTCGTCGGCAAAATATTGCCAGGCCGTGAGGTTGTCAGCCTTGGCGCTAAAGCTGCATATACGCAAGCTGCGGGTGTACAGGCGCCAGTGGCCCATAGTCTCATCAATTTCCTCCTGGCGCTGATCAACCATGCGCGCCATTAACTCGCCCAGTACTTCTTCGGCCTCCTCTGGTGAAGAAAACCTCTCTTCGTCGCGCCAGCGGCGGATAACAGTGGCCAGTGGCGAGTTGCCTCTGGGTTCTTCGCGGGCAAAAATCATTCCGCAAGAGGTACGAATGACGCTCTGTAGCAGCGTTTGAGGGTCAAAAGCCAGCGCAGTGCGGTGATTGAGCTCGAACGGGTCGCTGAACAATACCGGAGCGCTCCAGCGCAAGGACTGCTGATCTAATATTTTATAAGCACATTCGGCCTGGGCAAATTTGGCCAAAGTATCTGGGTGGTCGGGCACAGCTTATCCTTAATTGAAAATCATGCCTCAGAGCTATCGGCTAAGGTCTCGATTTATAAAGTTTTTATTAGCGCAATGATTATTTCAACGGCCTGCTAGTATTTAATAGCGGCTCTGGGGTTAAGTTGCAACAATAAATGTTACATTTTACGCCACCTGTCTTACTAAGCATAGCAGCTTGTGAGTAAAGAGCAGTTGGAAAAGTGCCCCTTGGGCACTGTTCAAAGTGTGATTGTAGGCCTAAAATAGCGCCACTGCTCCCACCTTAGACCGCAAGGAAATGTCGTGATTTTCACAGGTTCTCATATTCTCTCCGTCGAACAATTTGATCGCCCAGATATTGAACGTATTTTTCAGGTGGCGGATGCGATGCAGCCCTACGCGCTGCGGCGCAAAGTCACTCGAGTACTGGAAGGCGCCATTTTAGGGAATATGTTCTTCGAGCCAAGTACCCGTACCCGCATTAGCTTTGGTTGCGCTTTTAATCTACTGGGGGGGGAGGTTCGCGAAACCACCGGGTTTGAGAGCTCGGCCATTGCTAAAGGCGAATCACTGTACGATACCGCCCGAGTGTTGTCTGGCTTCTCCGATGTCATTTGTATGCGTCATCCAGCCGAGGGATCGGTGGCAGAGTTTGCCGAAGCCAGCCGCGTTCCGGTATTAAATGGTGGGGACGGGGCCAATGAACACCCCAGCCAGGCTCTGCTGGATTTGTACACTATACGCAAAGAGTTAGCTTCCAAAAATCGCGGGATTGACGGCCTGAGGATTGCCTTAATCGGTGATTTAAAGCACGGCCGTACGGTGCATTCACTGTGTAAATTGATGCGTTTATTTAAAAATGTTCATATTACACTGGTGTCACCGGCCGAGCTGGCTATGCCAGAGCATATTGTCGATGATATGCGCAGCGCCGGCCATACGGTGGCGGTTACCGAGGATTTAACCCAGAGCATCACTAACGTCGATATTGCCTATTCAACCCGTATTCAAGAAGAGCGCTTCGCCTCCAAAGCCGAAGCCGATACCTACCGTGGGCGCTTTCGCCTCAACCAGTCTATTTACACTCAGTATTGCGAGCCCAATACGGTCATTATGCACCCCTTGCCCCGCGACTCGCGCGCCGAGGCCAATGAGCTAGACAACGATTTGAATCAGAACCCCAATTTAGCTATTTTCCGTCAGGCAGATAATGGTGTGTTGGTGCGAATGGCGCTGTTTGCGTTAGTGTTGGATGTGGTGGATCAAGTGGATAAATACGCCCGAGACGTCAACTGGTATAACTCGGCGCGCACCTTGTGAGCCCCTGCGTGGCGGGTTAAATGCTGAGCAATTGGCTGGCCATTCGCAGTAGGTCGTCTTGGTTTAGGGGCAGAGTCACACAGGGCTGAACATCGGTGGTATCTGCTTGAGGCTGCCCCAGAAACAACTGAGCCGTGGTACTGGTGCGCTTGGTAGTGCTGAGCCGGTTGCTGAGCAATCGCCCGTGGTGATCAGCCATAGCGGGGCTCAAAATAATCAAGTCGGGGCGAATTGTCAGGGACAATTCCAAAGCTTCATCGGCGGTTTCGGCCGTCACTAAATTGTAGTACTGCTGCAATTGCTGGCTGGCTTGTTGCTGTATCTCCACATCGGGGTGAGCGATCACTACAGTGCGATGGGCGGTCATTTCATCAATATTGTACTGATTGCGCCCCGAGTGTTTGGCGCGGTATAGCGCTCTATCGGCGGCTTTAATCAATCCCTCTAGGCTGTGGCCGGATGTTTGCGGGCAGCAGGCTCCGCCGACGGATACCGTCACCGTTTCGGCGGTGGGTGATACCTCGTGCAGTATCGACTTATTGGCGATGCTTAGTTTGATGCACTCGCTAACGCGGGCGATACCGGCTTTATCGGTGTCTGGCAGCAGCACAACAAACTCTTCACCGCCGTAGCGTCCCAATAGGTCGTAAGGGCGGTGCAGACATGATTTGATGGCGTCGGTAATGGCAACCAAGCAGGCGTCACCGGCAGGGTGACCGTAGTGGTCGTTGTACAGTTTGAAGTGATCGACATCGATCATTAATGCGCTGATACAGGTGGCTTGCCGGCTGGCTAATAGCCACTGCTTTTGGGCTTGTTCGTTAAAAGTACGGCGGTTGTATATTTGGGTTAAGCTATCGAGCTGGCTGATGGCTTCCAGCTCGCTATTGAGCGCATTGAGCTGATCGCGCATCTCTGCAATACGCTCCATCGCCCGAATTTTGGCGGTAATAATCATTTTACTGACGGGTTTGATGAGATAATCATCCCCCCCGGCCTCGATACCCTGCCGGTAGTCTTCGTCTTCGCTCATTCCGGTGACGAAAATAATCGGAATCCAGTGATCCCCCAGCCATTCGCGAATCAGTGCGGTGGTTTCAAACCCGTTTAAGCCGGGCATTTCTACATCCATGATGATCATATCGACGGGGTTGTCTTCTAGCAGTTGCAGCGCTTGCTCGCCACTTTCTGCCACCAACGGCGTATGGCCTGCGTCAGTAATATACTGACTCATGGCGTGGCGCAAGGTGGCGCTGTCTTCGACTAAAAGAATTTTCATCATGTAGGCTATAAGCTAGAGTTGGGCAGGTAACAGTTTATCGACAATTGGCGCTAAATACATCATGTGCGTCACAGTTTGACGAATATTAGGCGCAGTGATCAACATAGCGCCAAAAAGATTGCTCGCGCCGAAACAGCGATTTCTCTAAGTGTTGATGTGTCTTCTGCCCGAGCCGGTACTGGGCGATAAAAGTAACCGTGCCTTCTTGGTCAGACACGCCCCCCTTATGCCAGTCGAGAATCTCCAATCCTAACCACTCGCAACGATTGGCCCACTGGTGAATTGCCTCCGGGGAGGTGCTGTGCCGGCTGGAGGTGCTCCAAGTCTGCCACAGATAATCGATGGCGCCATACACATGAGCGCTGTAGCGCGAGCGCATTAACTCCACCGCTGTGCTCGCAACTTGCCCCTGATAAATAAAGCGGGCACAGCACTGAGAGGCCGGTGCCATCGAGCCACAATAGCAGTTAATATCAGTGTTTAGTGGCATTTTTCACCTCTTTTGGGTATGTTGTGCGGCTGAATATTTTGCCAGTTGCTAAAGCATTGGCTTAACGTTGAGCGGGACTAACTGTCACCTGCCAAACCCTCTATTTATTGACCGTGTGTGAACCTACTAATGACCGATTTTGACGACATTCGCCCTTACCACGATGCCGAAGTTCGGCCCGCCTTAGACCGTATTTTGAACGATCCTGAGTTGGCCGATGCTGTTGCCAGACTCAAGTTTCCCCGCTTGGCGGGGCCTTTGGGTTTTATTATACGGCCAATGGTGTCGCGGGCAATGAAAAGGCAGCTGGCCTGTGTTGATACGGTGGATAAATTTCAGCAGGAGGTGGTTGAGAAATATCTGCGTCATATGATTGAAACCACCACCACAAAATTGACCACATCCGGGCTCGATCAGTTGGACTCCGACGGCGGCTATTTGTTTGTCAGTAATCACCGCGATATTGCCGTAGATCCGGCTTTTGTGAACTGGAGCATTTATTACGCCGGCTTTAAAACATTGCGCATCGCTATTGGTGACAATTTGTTGACGAAGCCTTATGTGTCGGACCTGATGCGATTGAATAAGAGTTTTATCGTCAATCGCTCTGCCAAGGCTCCACGGGAAAAACTCAAGGCGGCGAAAAAATTGTCGGCGTATATCCACCATTCTTTGACAGTGGATCGAGCCAATATATGGATTGCACAGCGTGAAGGGCGGGCCAAAGATGGCAAAGACCTGACCAACTCCGCTGTGATTGGGATGCTGACGTTGAACCGACCTAAAACACAAGACTTCTCTGAATATGTTAGGTCTTTGAAAATCGTGCCGGTTTCTATCTCGTATGAGCAGGACCCCTGTGATAGCGCCAAAGCCCACGAGCTCTATGCCCAGCGAACCACCGGCAGCTACGAGAAAGGCGATCAAGAAGACATTCAAAGTATTGCGAAAGGTATCGCCGGGCAAAAGGGCAATGTGCATGTAGCCTTTGGCACACCCTTGAGCGGCGAGTATGAAGATAACGTCGCGGTGGCCGCCGAGATCGACCGGCAAATCTGGAGCCAGTACGTGTTACACCCGAGCAATTGTTTTGCTTACGACGCGCTGGGCAATGAAGCTCGGTCACTGCCATACTCTGCCCAAGGGTTGCCATTCGAACCCGGTAATTTGCGTGAAGAGCGGGCCGCGTTTGATTTACATGTGGCTTCGATTCCCACCGAGCAGCGTGAAATTTTGCTGGAGATGTACGCCAATCCGGTTCACAGTAAATTAAATGCTCGACAAAATTAATGCTAACTGACGATATAAAACGCAACATCCAAGAGAGTTATTCGGCTTTCTTACAGTCGCGCGAGCTCGGCTCAAGGCACGGGCAAAAAATGATGATTGCTGAAATTGCTCGCACTCTGGGGTCGATTACCTCCGATGCCGAAGGCGTGCGCAACAGCGATGGTCATGTTTGCGTGGTGGAAGCGGGCACGGGCACGGGTAAGACTATCGCCTACCTATTGCCGAGTATTATTATCGCCAAAGCTCTGGGAAAAAAATTGGTGGTATCCACAGCCACCGTTGCTTTGCAAGAACAAATCATTCACAAAGACTTGCCCGAGTTAAAAAATCATTCAGACCTCTCGTTTAGTTTCGCCTTAGCAAAGGGGCGGGGGCGCTATTTGTGCCTGTCTAAGTTGGACAACTTAATGAGCGAGTTTGCCAGTACCGTCGATCCGACTCGTGCTCTCTACGAAGATGAACTGCCCAGTGTTGATGAGCAGGGCGTGCGTTTATACGAATCGATGATGGACGCACTGGCTGCCAATAAATGGGATGGCGAACGCGACTCTTGGCCCAGTGCATTGGAGAGCGCCGATTGGCAGCGCGTCACCACCGATCACCGTCAATGCACCGGGCGGCGTTGTTCAAATGTCTCGGCCTGCAGCTTTTTTAAAGCGCGCGATGCACTGCACAATGCCGATTGCATTGTCACCAATCACGACTTGGTGTTGGCCGACTTGGCTCTGGGGGGCGGCGCTATTTTGCCCGATCCGGAAGAAACTATTTATGTGTTTGATGAAGGCCACCACCTGCCCGATAAAGCGCTCAATCATTTTGCCCACCACACGCGTATGCTCTCCACCAGTCGCTGGCTAGAGCAATGCAATAAAGGTTTGTCGACGGTGTTGGGGCAAATCGGTGGCGCGGGTAGGGTCGATCATTTTGCCGAGCAATTACCCGGTCAGTTTATCGAGTGTAAGCGTGAGCTGGATATGCTGTACCCGGCTTTAGATGAGCTGGTGCAGTCGGTGGCAGAGAGTAACCGCGATCGACGTTCGAACCATTATCGTTTTGACAATGGGGTAGTGCCAGATGGTATCCAATCGCAGGCAGAGCAACTACACGCCAGTTTTGATCGTCTGAGTGATTTATTAAGTAAAATTAGCGCCGAAATTAATGAGGCGATGGAAGATGCCCACTGCCCGGTCCCTAAAGTGGATTTGGAAAATAATTATCCTGTGGTTGGCGCTTGGCAATCGCGTGCCGAAGCCAGCGCCGAACTCTGGTTGAGCTACGCCCGCACAGATAACGACGCCAGTGTGCCGCGCGCGCGCTGGCTGACATTGGTGGATTTTTCCGGCAACTACGATATTGAAGTTTGTTCGAGCCCCATTTTGGCGGCTCGTACTCTGGAATTTAGTTTGTGGAATCGAGCTTACGGGGCGGTCGTTACCTCGGCGACTTTGACCGCGCTGGGTAAGTTTGATCGTTTTAAAATGCGCGCCGGCACGCCAGATAACAGTCGCTATGCCGTGGTGCCCAGTCCCTTTGATTTTTCCCGAGGCGAGCTTATCGTGCCGCGCGATGCAGTGGACGCGGGTAACAGTGCCGCCCATACTCAATCGGTGATCGAACAGCTTCCTGTTGTGCTGGATCCGGCTGCAGGCTCCCTAGTGCTTTTTTCCTCACGTCGTCAAATGCTCGACGTGTTCGATGCAATGCCCAGCGCATGGCAGGATAAAATTCAGGTGCAGGGCGAAGCCTCCAAGCAAGAGATGTTATCGGCCCATAAAAAACGTATCGACCGCGGCGAGGGTAGTGTCTTGTTTGGCCTGGCAAGTTTTGCCGAAGGCGTCGACTTGCCAGGTGATTACTGCGCCCATGTGGTTATTGCTAAGCTACCTTTTGCGGTGCCCGACGATCCAATCGAGGCTGCTGTATCGGAGTGGATTGAGTCTCGCGGTGGCAATGCGTTTATGCAAATCACCATTCCCGATGCGTCTTTAAAATTAATTCAAGCCTGCGGCCGACTACTGCGTACCGAAGGCGATGATGGCCGTATAACGTTGCTCGATCGTCGGGTTGTCACAAAACGTTACGGTAAGGCGATCTTAGATTCACTGCCGCCTTTTGCACGCAAAATTGACGCCTAATGAATAGCACCGCCACACATCAAACACTCGCAGTAGCGCTCGACGATCTTGAGGTCAGTTTGCGAGCCCTGCAATGGTGGCAAGAGCAATCGCCTCCGGCACAGGCTTTAGCCAGCACTCAACCATTTGCGCTCGACACCTTAAGCTTTCCCCAGTGGTTACAATTTTTGTTTATTCCGAAGTTAAAGGCTCTTGCAGATAACGCCAACCCACGGCCGGGAAACTGTAGCGTAGCGCCCATGGCAGAAGAGTATTGCCGGGCACAGGGTGTCTCAGCGCCGGCACTTGTCTCGCAATTGCAGATGATTGATCGGTTGTTGACACAATAATTTACAAACAACACCTTGAGGCAATGACGTGTAAGCGCTACCGTGAGATATAGCGGATTAATAGCAATAGGGCTTAGTGATGAAAGTACTCGGAATTTGGATCATGTGTGGCGGCTTATTTCTGGCCGGCTGCGCGACACCCCCCGCACCGGTATCCCACGATGGCTTACACTTAGTGCAAGATAAGGGCTGGGATCAGCTCTATGTTAAGCCGGATATTGATATCGCTGATTATCATGCCTTTGCTCTGCAACCGTGTACCGTTGCTTTTCGCGATAACTGGATGCGCTCGCAAAACTCGGGCCGTAATATTGGGGGGCAGAGGGTCAGCGAGCGTGATATGCAGGAGATACAAGAACGCTTGGCCGCCGTGTGCGATGAATACTTTGAAAAGTCGCTACGCCAAGAGCCCGCCTATCGTTTAGTGGCAGAAGGTGAAACACCCGAAGCTGCTCAATACGACACTCAAACTCAGGTGTTAGAGCTCAAGCCCGCGATTATCGATTTGGATATACACGCGCCTGATATCGATGGCGCCACTAAGGTGCGAAGCTACACCACAAGTTTTGGGGAAATGACATTATTGTTAGAAGCCTACGATGCTCGTAGCGGCGAAATAGTGGCTCGTATCGTCGATCGCAAAGTGGATCAAGACAGCATGAATCACTTACAGTGGACCAACCGAGTGACCAATATGGCCGATGCCAAGCGTTATATGCGCAGTTGGACTCGCTCTTTGCGTAACCATTTGGATGCTTCGCGTTAACGGCGGGCTTTTGGTACTTGTAACCGGCGCAGTGGAATCAGCAATACCGAGCTAAGGGCAACGGATAACAACATAGTGTGGATCATGGGTTTCAAGCTGCCATCGTGCCAATGACTGGCCAACGCCCCCATAGCTGAGCCGAGAACAAACATCGCCACCAACTGAATGGCCGCGGCACTGCCTCCTTGTTGAGGGGTAAACATAGCCATAAAGCGCGCAGCACCGGCTGGGTTACTAATGCCTACGCAACTGACTATAAACACTATCAACGGAACGGCCAGAACCAGCGACAAAGCGTCGATGTAAACCAGCAATGCCAAAATCAAAACTGCCGCTGCCTGCGCCATTACCACTACACGAAAAATCTGCAGCGGATCAATAAACTTCAATAAACGCGCACTCAACCAGTTGGCTGCAATTAGACCAATAGCGTTGAGTCCAAACAGCAAAGAAAAAACTCCTTCACTGACCCCAAAATACGTCATATACGTAAACGAGGCGTGAGTGACAAATATCAATAACACCCCCGCGGCGCAGCCAATACTCAAAGCAAACACAGCGGCTAAAAAACGCCCTTGATGTCGGTGCAAAATGATAGCCGCGTACTGCTGAACAATACGCCCTAAAGAGAGCGCGGTTTTTTTGTGTTGCAAGGTTTCTGGGCTTACTCGCCACATAATGATTAAGAGCAGTAAGGCATAGATAACCTGGAAAATAAAAATGGCCTGCCAGCCCCAGTGAAGCAGCCCAGTACCCACTATTGGTGCGATGACCGGGGCGGTCATCATAACCATCATTACCGTAGCGAAACGACTGCCAATTTCTTCGGCCGGGTACACATCACGCACTTGCGCCATGGCGGTAATTGATGCAAATCCGCCACCGAAAGCCTGCAATAGGCGCAAGCTGTTAATCACCGAGGCCGATTCTGAGGCCGCAATAGCCGCACTGGTAACGATAAACAACCCAGTGCCAAATAAACACACAGGTTTGCGGCCTATTTGGTCGGAGATGGGGCCACCCAGTAACTGGCCAAAGGCAAACCCGACTAAAAAAGTACTGACCGACGCACTGAGTGTGGCGATAGAGACCCCGAGCTTGTCTGCCATGGTGGGCAGTGCGGGCAAGTATGCATCCATCGCCACCGGCCCCAAAGCGACTAATGCGCCGAGATACAGGAGAAAATAGCGGGGCAACGAGCGATTGGTCATGGGCGTAAGGCAGCACTAGCGGCGTAGAGTGAGTGGGCAAAATCAACGGCTCACTATACACAATTTATATGTGTTGGGAGGTCGCGAAAGGCAAGTATTTGTGAAATTTCCCGTGCCATCTGGCGCGTACTTTAGGTGTATATGGCCGTATATAACAAAATGGGCAGAGATCTGAATACCCGATCCAGCAGTAATTTATGCATTAAAAAATCTATTTATATGCTTACAGGGTTTAAAAAACGGGCGTGAGTCACGTTTTGCCGTGTTGGCTTTGAGTTGGCGGGTGCTGCGTGGTACACCTTCTAACCAGCTTGACAACGTTGTCTCTGTTGTTGGGCCGAAATCTACCAATCCGCTGATAGGGCACGGGACTGACGATGGTATATCGATAGGGAGCAGACAAGCGGGGTTGAAACAACAATAAAACTTTGCCCGGGCGCGTGCGCACTGGGAGAGTACAGCGAGGAGATTAGAATGAAAAAGACATTATTGGCTGGAACCGGACTGCTTGGCGCGGTGATTTGCGCCAGTCCCGTTCAGGCGTACGATTGCTCCAGTTTATCCACTTGGGACGCGGCTACTGCTTATCTCGGAGGTGATCAGGTTGAAGACTCGGGTTTCGCTTACGAGGCAAAATGGTGGACTCGCGGTGATCAACCGGCACAGAGCTCGGGTGCGTGGGATGAGTGGCTCGGCTTAGGTGCTTGCGACGGCTCACCCGCAAGCAGCTCAAGTTCATCCAGCAGTTCCTCCCTGTCATCGAGCAGCAGCTCCTCCAGCTCTAGTAGCTCGCAGGCCCCGGTGGGGGATTGCTCTTCCCCGGTATACAGCGCCGGAAGTGCCTATTCGGTAGGTCAGCTGGTGCAAAATGCCGGTAGCGAATATCGCTGTGATATTAGCGGTTGGTGTTCATCCAGTGCCGACTGGGCCTATGCCCCGGGTACGGGGGCCCACTGGAGCGATGCCTGGACCGAGCAACGCTCTTGCAGCGCGGATTCATCTAGTTCTAACAGTTCGTCGTCGAGCTCTAGCTCCAGTAATAGTTCCAGTTCGTCCAGCTCTAGTCCAGGTGGCGGTTACAGCGGTAACTTCCCCGATCATGCTTTGGTCGGGTATTGGCATAACTTTATGAACGGTGCGGGCTGTCCAATTGCACTGTCAGAGATTCCGGATGCCTGGGATATTATCGATATCGCTTTTGCCGACAACGACCCGGCCAGCAATGGCACGGTGCACTTTAATCTGTTCGACGGCTCCGGTACTAGCTGTCCCGGTTTGGATGCAACTCAATTCAAACAGGATATGGCGGCCATGCAGGCCGAAGGAAAAATTTTCGTGCTGTCTCTGGGCGGCGCCGAGGGCACCATTACACTTAATACCGATTCGGATGAGGCGAACTTTGTGGCCAGCTTGACCGGCCTGATCAACGAGTGGGGGTTCGATGGTGTCGATATTGACCTGGAAAGTGGCTCGCAGCTGGTACACGGCTCGCAAATCCAAGCGCGCTTACCTGGGGCACTGCGTCAGATTGATACCAATGTGGGCGGCATGGCGCTGACCATGGCACCGGAGCACCCATATGTGCAGGGTGGCTTGACCGCTTACTCCGGTGTTTGGGGAGCGTACTTACCGATCATTGACCAAACGCGCGACTTGCTCGACCTGCTGCATGTGCAGCTTTACAACAATGGTGGATTGCAAACACCTTATGCTAATCAATCATACCCTGCCGGCTCGGTGGATATGATGGTGGCTTCGGCGCGGATGTTGATTGAAGGTTTCCAGACAGCCGGTTCTTTGTACTTTGAGGGGCTCGACCCGCAACAGGTGTCGCTGGGCTTGCCTTCCGGGCCTTCGTCAGCGGGTTCTGGTCTGGCCACCAATCAGGCCATTATCGATGCGCTCGATTGCATCACGGCTGGCACCGCTTGTGACTCGGTAAATGCGGGTGGGGTATATCCGGACTTCAGCGGGGTGATGACCTGGTCGATTAACTGGGATATTCACGACGGTTATATCTTCTCTGGCCCAATTGGCGACAAGGTGCATAGCTTGCCTTAATCGCCGGGCTGATTCGATAGCGCAAACAAAAAAGGCGCCCCATTGCTGGGGCGCCTTTTTTACGTCTTGCCGGGCAACATATTACATTTGCTCTGAGACTTCGATGCCCAGCATATCTAAGCCGGTTTCCAGTGTGCGGCTAACCGCGTGGCAAATACGCAGACGGCTGGCGCGCATCGCCGGATCTACATCCGACTTAAGAATCGGGCAGGCCTCGTAAAAGCGCATAAACAAGCTGGCGACATCGTATAAGTAGGTGCAGAGCACATGGGGTAGGGCATCGTCGGCAACTTGCCCTAATACCTCGCCCAACTGCAACAACTTGATGGCGAGTGCTTTTTCTTGTTCTTGTGCAAGAACGATCTCGCCGCTGACCGCCACAGGTTCGATTTCTGCCTTGCGGAAAACACTGCGCACGCGGGTGTATGCGTACTGCAGGTAGGGCGCGGTATTGCCCTCAAAGCTCAACATGGTGTCCCAGTTAAAGACATAATCGTTGGTGCGGGTTTTACACAAATCTGCGTATTTTACCGCGCCAATACCCACCTTGCGCGCGACATTGTCAGCATCAGCCAGGTCTGGGTTTTTATCGGTAATGACTTTCGCGGCGCGTTCAATAGCTTCGTCCAGCAGAGCGGCCAGTTTAACCGTGCCCCCCGAGCGGGTTTTAAACGGCTTGCCGTCAGCGCCCATCATGGTGCCAAAGGCGTGGTGCTCAAGGCTCACATGCTCGTCGACAAAGCCCGCCTTGCGCGCCAAGGTAAACACCTGCTGCATATGCAGGGACTGGCGAGCGTCAATAAAGTAGAGAATACGATCGGCGTGCAGCGTATTGGCGCGATAGCGAATAGCGGCTAAGTCGGTAGTGGCGTAGAGAAAACCACCGCCTTGCTTTTGCACAATCACCGGCGAGGGGTTGCCCTCTTTGTCGGCCAGTTCGGGCAGGAAAACCACTTGCGCGCCCTGATCTTCCTGACATAAGCCCTGTGCTTGCAGCTCGCTAACCAGCGGTGCTAAATCGTCATTGTAAAAGCTTTCACCGCACACATCCTCATCGCTTAACGTTACGTTGAGCTTGTTGTAAATGTCGGCGCTATGAGCGAGAGAAACACGCTTAAACGATTGCCACAACTCCAGTGTTTTGGCATCACCGGATTGCAGCCTTACTACATAGTCGCGCGCCTTATCGGCGAACGCCTGCTCGCGGTCGAAATGCGCTTTGGCCTGCTGATAAAACACTTCCAAATCCGATAGCGCCATACTGGCGCTGTCGCTATCGGCCATTTGTTCTTCGAGTTCGGCGATCAGCATGCCGAACTGAGTGCCCCAGTCGCCCACGTGGTTCTGCCGAATGACCTTATGACCCAGGCGGCTGAGTATGCGTACCAGTGCGTCGCCAATAATCGACGAGCGCAGGTGGCCGACGTGCATCTCTTTGGCAAGGTTGGGGGATGAGTAATCCACTACAACGGTTTGTGGTTCGGCGGCGGGGCGAATCGCCAGAGCCGGATCGCGCTCAGCGTTGCCCAGTTGCTCACTCAGCCAGGCCGGGTTGAGGTGAATGTTGATAAAACCCGGGCCTGCGATCTCTACTTTATCCGCGATTGAGCCGAGCTCAAGCTCGTCTGTGATCTTACCGGCCAGCTCGCGCGGATTGGTGCCGACTTTCTTGGCCGCAGCCATGGCGCCATTGGCCTGATAATCGCCAAAACCGGCTTTTTTGGCCGGCGCCACCATGGGTTGGCACTCGGCGGGAATGCCGGCTGCGTTCATAGCGGACTTTACTTTTTCGCTCAGAAGTTCACGGATGTTCATAGGGCTCAAACAGTCAGATTAGAAAACCGTGAATTGTAGCATGCCGAGGCAGGCAGAGCCTGTGCTCAAAAGAAAATTACCGGTTTATCATCCGCCATACACAGGTAATCTCTCTGAGCTACACTTTACCCGAGTGTTACAAACGATAGTCAGTGAAAGAGGAGTCGCTATGACAATGCCTTTTGAGGTGTCCGAACAGGTAAAGGCCAATATAATGGATGGCGTGTTGCGCTTGCAGCTTAACCGCCCACAACAGAAAAATGCCCTGTCGCTGGCCATGTATCAATCCCTGGCCAATGCGTTGCAGTGGGCGGCTACGAGCGATAATGTGCGTGTGGTGTGTTTGGCAGGCTCCGAGGACAGCTTCACCGCTGGTAATGATTTGGCTGATTTTCTTCGGGCTGGGCAAGGTGGGCCGCCCGTATTGTCGAAAGAGCATCCGGTTATACAATTTATGCACTCCCTGCGTCACTTGCCGCAGCCGATTGTGGCCGAGGTTAATGGTATGGCTATTGGTATCGGCACCACCTTGCTGCTGCATTGTGATTTTGTGTATGCAGCCGATGACGCTTATTTTCAGTTGCCGTTTGCCCGCCTGGGGCTGTGCCCCGAATTTGCTTCCAGTGCATTGTTGGTGCGCCGGGTAGGGGAGGCTCGGGCCAAGGAAATGCTGTTGTTGGGCGAGGCAATTAGCGCTGGGCAGGCGCTGGGTTACGGTCTGCTCAACGGCGTGTTCCCGCGCGAGCGTCTCGGCACCGAGGTGGACAGTGTTTGTCAGACTCTCGCCCTGCGCCCCCCGCAAGCACTGCGCCGCAGTAAAGCCCTGATTAACCAGGTGGTGGGCTGGCCGGTGGATCGAGTTATTGAACGTGAACTCGAAGTGTTTAGCGAGTGTCTAGGAGGCGAAGAAGCCCAATTGATTATCAAACAAGCGACAGAGGAAAAAACATGAATCTTAATGGCGATTTTTCGGGTAAAACCGTCTTGGTTGTGGGGGGTACCAGCGGTATTTGCCGCGCTGCAGCGGAGCGTTTTGCCGGGCTGGGGTGCAGTGTTTGCGTGATCAGCCGCTCGCAAGAAAAAATCGATGCCACTGTTGCCGCGTTGGCAGAGTTGGGCGCTCAGGACAGTTGTGGTTACAGCGTCGATGTGCGCAATGGTGAGGCTTTGCGCGAAGCGCTGCGGCAATTGCACGCGCGCTGGGGCGCCTTGGATATTGTGGTTTCCGGTGCGGCGGGTAACTTCCCAGCGCTTGCCAGTAACCTGTCCGATAATGGTTTTGCTGCGGTGGTAGACATTGATCTAAAAGGCACCTTTCATGTGATGAGCGCGATCTACCCCTATTTGCGCAAACCCGGCGCCTCGGTCATTAATATTTCCGCGCCGCAAGCGCAGCTGGCGATGGCCGGGCAGGTGCATGTCTGTGCGGCTAAAGCTGGGGTGGATATGATTACCCGCACATTGTGTATTGAATGGGGCGCTGAGGGAGTGCGGGTGAATTCGGTGATTCCGGGACCGGTAGAGGGAACCGAGGGCATGGAGCGCTTGGCTCCGGATGAAAAAATGCGAGGTAAAATTGCCGCTACCGTGCCATTACAACGTTTGGGGCGAGGCCGTGATATTGCCGATGCCTGCGTCTTTTTAAGTTCAGATTTAGCCAGTTATATCAGCGGGGTGGTACTTCCTGTCGATGGAGGTTGGAGCTTGGGCGGAGCCGCCACTATTGGTACCGGCCTTGCGCAGATGTTGCAACAACAGCAGCAATAAAAGCATGTAGACACGGCATCTATTAGGCCCCAATTGCCCACAGGAATAACAAAGCCTAGGGGTTAATAACACAATGATCTACATGCCAAAAAAGCAGCTGCTATGCTTGTAGTAAGACAGAAGCATGGGGGGTATCCCGCTATGACGATTCGCAAACGAGGTGTACAAGCTGCAGTGCCAGATAATATCAAAGCCTTTTTAAATGATATACAGCTATTGGCACTGCACCATATGGAATCTTACGGGTGGCAATTGTGGTTTGTGCGCAGGCCGCTTTTTCAGGTGCCCGTGGCAGTAGTTAAAGACGCAGAAGGCGAGCGTGTAGGCGTGTTAGAAATAGATGGCCAAGTTAACATGCAGCCTGGCTTACAGTTGCGCCCTTAGCGAGTTGCAGGCTAAGGGCGATTGATCAAATCGCTACCACATAAGGTCATCGGGAATAACATAGTCCGCGTAGGGATCGTCTTCATCGGGCGCGTCGGCGGCTTTGCTCGCTTGCGAAATCACTACAGTTTCATCGCGCAAGGCGATTTTCTCGGCAATGACTGCGGGTACCAATTCGTAATTTTCTTCCAGGCGAACAATAGCCAACAAGCCACGACTTAACTGCTCGACCTGCTGCGCTGAGGCGTAAAGTGATTTCACCGCACTGCCATCGGTAAAATTATAGGCTGTGTCGCCTTTTTTAGGCTGCAAGTTGAGGCTGATTAATTGTTTAATTTGGGCCTGAATGGCTTTTTCCTGCGCCGCGGCGTTGCGCTCGGCGTTTAGCTGACGGTCGCGCTCGGCTTTTTCTTGGCGGGCAAGTTGCGCCGCAGCTTTGGTTTCGTCAATGCTAGGCTCTTTGCTGCGGTGTTGGACGCGCGCTTGTTTGGCCTTCTCCTTTTTGGTCTGCTTGGCTTTTTTGTTGTCGATTAAACCAGCTTTAAGAAGTTGATCTTGCAGGCTGCTCATGGATTCTCCGCATTGAATATCAATTTGGAGCAAAATGTAGCAGATCCCCCGCGCATTGAACAGTATAATGCCCCGCTGGGTGTGCTCTGTATTGGCAGTGGACTCCCCCCATACACACAGCCATAGGTATTGAATTTTGACCGAACACGCCCAGGATAGCTTTTCCACTTTGCCGCTGCGCCCACCTTTGCTGCAAAGCCTAGAGTCACTGGGGTTTGATTCTATGACCCCCATTCAAGCCGAGTCACTGCCCTTAGTGTTGGCAGGTACCGATGTCATCGGCCAGGGTAAAACCGGTTCCGGTAAAACCGCCGCTTTTGCTTTGGGGGTGTTGAATAAATTGGATGTGAAACGCTTCCAGATTCAATCTTTGATTTTATGTCCCACCCGCGAGCTGGCCGACCAGGTAGCCAAAGAGATTCGCCGTCTGGCACGAAATATTCATAACATTAAAGTATTGACCTTGTGCGGTGGTATGCCTTTTGGCCCGCAAATAAACTCTCTGGAGCACGGTGCGCATATCGTGGTGGGGACACCGGGGCGAATAGAAGAGCATGTTCGCAAACAACACCTGCAGCTAGGTAAGGTTACCACCTTGGTGTTGGATGAGGCCGATCGCATGTTGCAAATGGGTTTTCAACAGGCGCTGGATGCGATTATTGGCCAGGTGCCGCAACAGCGCCAAAGCTTATTGTTTAGCGCCACCTACCCCGAGGCGATTGAAGCCATGGCGACGCGCTACATGCGCGAGCCGGTATTTTTGAAAGTGGCCTCCACTCACAATGCCACCAGTATTAAACAGGTTTTTTATTCGGTTAAAAACGATGATCGCTCAGGTGCGGTGAAAACGTTGCTGCTGCATGCCCAGGCGGCATCTGCAGTGATTTTTTGCAACACCAAGCGCGAAGTGAAAGAGCTGGCCGAACTATTGAACGGCGCGGGCTATTGCGCCGCCGCCCTGCATGGTGACTTAGAGCAACGCGATCGCGATCAGGCGTTAGTGCGCTTTGCCAATGGCAGCGTCAATGTGTTGGTAGCCACTGATGTCGCCGCACGCGGTTTGGATGTGGATGATTTGGAGCTGGTGGTTAATTATCAAATTCCGCGTGATCCTGAGGTGTATGTACACCGAATTGGTCGTACCGGCCGGGCTGGAGCCAAGGGACGTTCTTTTACCTTGTGCAGTGATAAAGAGCTGCATAAGTTGGCCGCCCTCGAAACATTACAGGATGATCGCTTTGTGCTGGAGCAATTGCCTAAGGCACCGGCTAAGGTACCCGCCGAGCAAGCGCCAAAGATGGTGACCTTGCAAATAGATGGTGGCAAAAAGCAAAAGGTTCGCCCTGGGGATATCGTTGGCTGCTTAACGGGAGAGGACGGTGTGACTCAAAACGACATCGGTAAAATCAATGTGTTTGATTTCAGTGCTTATGTCGCTGTAGATCGTTCGGTATTTCGCCAAGCACTGAAAAAGATTCAAACCGGTACGTTAAAAGGCCGCCGCTTTCGGGTGCGTTTGCTCGATTAGCCGATAGGTTTAAAGCGCTGAACTAACATCTTTAGCAGTAACGCCAGCACCAAGCCGCCGATAAGCCCGGCAGTGTTGGCGAGCATGTCCCATAAGTCGAAACTGCGCCAAGGTAGGAAGTATTGAATAACTTCTATGCCGGTAGAAAATAGCCACAGGGCGATGGCGCGAGCCCACCAAGAGCTGCGCGGGTAGGCAATACTGATTGAAATTCCCGCGACTAAATAGCCGACAAAATGCATCAGCAAGTCGTTGTAATCGCCCACGACCTGCTGTGGTTGTTTGGCGGTACCGGCCACTACATAAACCGCTAGCATAAACCAGTACTGACCGATTAGGGCAAAACGCCACAGGTTCGCCATCTAGCGCAAAATCAGCATAGACGTTTGGCAGCGGCAGATCATGGCGGTGGTCGTGCTGCCGACAATAAAGTGGCGAATGCGCGAATGGCCGTAGGCCCCCAGTACCAAAAGCTCGATGTTATTTTGGCTTTGATACTCTACTAAAGCGGTTTCCGGATCGCCGGAGATAATGTGGCTTTCGACGGTTAAACCGGCCTTTACCAATAGCTCGTCTGCCCACTTAAGGGATTCGCGATTGGCGTCCAGATCGGCGCCGACCATCACCAGATGACAGTGGCAGCCTTTAAGCAGAGGGCTGGCGGCAATCATTTCGATGCCTTTGCGAATAGTCGCACTGCCATCGTAGGCAATCATAAGCACCTTGGGTGCGGTAAACTCGGGCTGCACAATTAAAATGGGTTTGTGCATGGCGCGAATGATTTTTTCAATATGGCTGCCGATATGACCATGGGCACTGGCGCTTTCGGCGCCGCGCTTGCCAACCACCAGCAGTCGCGTTTCTTTTTCTAAGTCCATTAAGGTATCGGTTAGCTCACCGTGGCGCTGGCGTGTCTCAATCTCTGGCAGACCTGCGGCGGATACTCGCGCTTTGGCGGCGACCAGTAATTGTTTACCTTGCTCCATGGCGATCTTGGCTCGTTTCTCATCGAGCGAGGCCAGCTCTTCGAGCAAAGTCTCTTGCGCGCCAAAACCTAAAGTGCCGGACAAATTTTGCTCGCCCGCACCGTGCACATAATCCAACGCATGCAATAAATGGAGGGGGGCAGTTAACTGCTGGGCTGCCCACGCGGCACCGTCACAGACGGATTCGGCGTAGTGTGAGTCGTCGATACAGGCAATAACATTAGCGGCCATAGGGTAACTCCTTGTGATCGATGGCTCAGTGGCCCATCAGCTTTTCAACTTCTTCGGGTTTGTCGTGCACCGCAAAACGGTCCACGAGTGTGGCACTGGCTTTGTTAAGGCCGATTAATTCGACCTCGGTGCCTTCGCGGCGAAATTTCAGAACAACCTTATCCAGTGAGCTGATTGCGGTAATGTCCCAAAAGTGGGCTTTTGATAAGTCGATAGTGACACGTTCAATCGCCTCTTTGAAGTCGAATCCAGCAATAAATTGCTCAGCGGATGAGAAGAAAACCTGGCCGACAACCGTATAGGTGCGGCTACTTCTCTCGGCATTAATGTCTGAGCCCACATACAAAATTTGCCCCACCTTGTGAGCAAAGAATAAGGTGCTAAGCAGAACCCCGAGTAGAACACCCAGCGCTAAGTTATGGGTGGCGACAACCACGGCGACGGTGGCCACCATAACCACCGAGGAGCTTTTGGGGTTGGTTTTAAGGGCCACCAGTGACGACCAACTGAAGGTGCCAATAGACACCATGATCATTACGGCCACCAGCGAGGCCATCGGCATACGCGCGACCCAGTCGCCGAGAAAGACAACCAATATCAGCAAAAACACGCCGGCTACCAGTGTGGATAAACGGGTACGGCCGCCGGATTTTACATTAATGACCGATTGACCAATCATGGCGCAACCGGCCATGCCGCCGAGAAAGCCCGAACCAATATTGGCCACGCCCTGGCTGACACACTCGCGGTTTTTATTGCTATCAGTATCAGTGAGATCATCGACGATTGTCGCTGTCATCATTGACTCCAGCAGGCCGACCACAGCGAGGGTAGCGGAAAAAGGAAAGATGATTTTCAACGTCTCTAAATTGAGCGGCACATCGGGTAGCAAAAATACTGGCAAACTATCGGGCAGCTCGCCCATATCGCCCACGGTGCGCACGTCAATACCGAAGTAGACGGTGATAAAGGTCAGGCTGACAATACAGACCAGCGGCGATGGGACGGCGCGGGTGATGTAGGGAAATAGGTAAATAATAGCAAGTCCCGCGGCCAGCAATAGGTAAACCGGCACGGTAAAGTTGCCCCCGGTAATTTCGGGCAGCTGGGCCAGAAAAATTAAGATCGCCAGTGCGTTGACGAAGCCGGTCACCACCGAGCGCGACACAAAACGCATCAGGCTGCCGAGCTTTAGCGCACCGGCAATCATTTGCAACACCCCGGTTAACAAGGTGGCCGCCAATAAGTATTCCAGCCCGTGGTCTTTGACCAAATCCACCATCACCAGTGCCATGGCGCCTGTCGCGGCGGAAATCATCGCCGGGCGACCGCCGGTAAAGGCACTGATAAAGGCAATACAGAAAGAGGCGTAGAGCCCGACCTTGGGGTCGACGCCGGCAATAATAGAAAAAGCGATGGCCTCGGGAATCAGCGCCAGAGCCACTACGGCGCCAGAGAGCACATCGCCGCGAATATTGCTGAACCAGACTTCTTTAAGAGAGTTTTGCATAGTTGACTGCCGCCTTGGGCGGGGGTTACCTATATTTGAAACGACTGGGTGGGAGCGGGGCCAAAGGTCGGTGTACTTATTAGCAGAGCTCGCCGAGAAGGCGCAGCATTATACACGGCTTTGACGGTGTTTTCAGAGGTTGTCATGCTCGGCGAGAAGGTCTTCGGCCGCGTATAGATCCTGGGGGGTATTGATATTGGTAAACGGATCGCAGGGCTCGGTGTCAAACTCTACCGCAACATGGGGTCTATCCCGAATCCAGTGCTGCAGCCAAGGCACCTCATTTTGGTCCAGGGTGGCGCTTATTGTGGGTAATAGGTCAGTGTGCCAAAGAGCAAACACAGGGTGCATGCGGCCATCTGAGACGCACACTGCAATTTGACTATCCGCCTCTAGCGCGTCGACTAATGTCGACACCATGTCGCGCGGGAAAAAGGGCGTATCGCAGGCAAAACTTGCCAGCCAATTGCTCTGGGGCTGATGTTCCTGCATCCAGCAAAGCGCGGCGTGGATACCCGCCATAGGGCCGGGAAAATCCCGATATTCGTCTGGGACCACTGCCAAGCGTGTGCGAGCAAAGCGCAGTGCATTGCCGTTGGCGCTCAGCAGTAAGTCGCTAACCTGAGGTTGTGCACGCTCAATGCTGCGGCTAAGCAGGGTTTTATCCCGCAAGGGGAGTAAGCACTTGTCGCCTCCGCCCATGCGTCTTGCCCGGCCTCCGGCCAGTAAAACGCCGGTCGGTAGAATGTTTGCGCTCATGAGACCTCTAGTGTGGATAAGTGCGCCAAGCAGTATACGGGGAACTTATTATTGAGTGTAGTCTTGAACGTGACTTTTTACCTGTGCGGCACTCCACAGGTGGGTAAGTCCAACCAGTGCGCTGCTACGTATCTTTCAATAGCGATCGTTTGCGCCGGTAGTGTGTAACCTTACCGTATAATAGAACAGATAAGTGAATAGCTGAGGTAACTATGAGTCATATGTTTGAAGCCAAGCGCCGGGAGTACACACAAGGTGGTTTGCGCCGCACAGGACTGACCGCGTGTCCGTTTGAGCTGTTTGCTCGCTGGTTTGATCAAACCGAAGCGGCGGAATTGGTTGATCCCACCGCTATGGTACTGGCGACCGCCGATGCTATGGGGCAGCCGTCGCAGCGTATTGTTTTGCTCAAGCATCTAGATAAAGACGGTTTTGTGTTTTACACCAATCAGGCCAGCCGCAAGGGGCGCGAACTGCGTGAGAACCCCAAAGCCAGTTTGTTATTCCCTTGGCATGCGCTGGATCGTCAAGTAAAAGTGGCGGGTAGAGTTGAGTCGGTGAGTCAGCAAATGGCCGCCGACTATTTTGCCTCGCGGCCCCGGCAGAGCCAGTTAGCGGCATGGTCCTCGGCCCAAAGTGAGGTGATAGACTCACGCCAAGTTTTGCTCGACACCTATGAGCGAATGGAAAAAGAATTCGACCAGGTTCAGATTCCCATGCCAGAAAGCTGGGGTGGGTACCGCGTCATTCCCGAGCGCATAGAGTTCTGGCAAGGTGGAGCCTATCGACTACACGATTGTTTCTGCTATATCCGCAGCGATGAGGGCTGGAGCGTTGAGCGACTAGCCCCTTAGTTTGACGTCAGCGTTACGCCGGTTCACTCATGGAGATAATATGCAAGCAATAGCTTATGCTGGCCCAGCAGCCACCGACTTGTACTTGGAGGAGGTGCACATTCCCGAGCCCGCGGCCGACGAGGTGTTAATCAAAGTAGCGGCGGCAGGGGTCAATCGCCCCGACCTTCTACAGCGACAAGGCTTGTATCCACCACCTCAGGGAGCGTCCGAGCGTTTGGGGTTGGAGGTTGCCGGTGAAATCGTCGCGTGTGGCCGTGGAGGTAGTCACTGGCAGCCAGGGCAGCAGGTGTGTGCACTGGTCAATGGCGGCGGCTACGCTCAATATTGTGTGGCTAAAGCCGCTCAAACACTGCCGGTGCCCGAGGGAATGAGTATTCTCAGCGCCGCTGCCTTACCGGAGACTTTTTTTACTGTTTGGCACAACTTATTTCAGCGCGCGCAGTTGCGCCGTGGCGAGCGGGTTTTAATTCATGGAGGTAGCGGTGGTATTGGCACAACGGCGGTGCAAATGGCTACCGCAATGGGAGCACAAGTGATTACCACGGCGGGTAGTGACGCGAAATGCGACTTGTTGCGTACACTGGGTGCTCAGACCGCAGTGAACTATCGGCGTCAGGATTTCGTCGAAATAACCCGCAACTTGGGCGGCGCCAACGTTATTCTAGATATGCTGGGGGGCGATCATATTGCGCGCAATATTAAAGCGGCGGCGGCCGATGGCCGCATTGTGAATATCGCCTACTTAAAGGGCGCGGTGGTGGAGGTTAATTTTACCCCGGTTATGCTGAAACGTTTGACGCTTACCGGCTCGACGTTGCGCGCGCAAACTGACCGGGCAAAACAAGAAATTGCGCAACAACTGCAGGAGCATATTTGGCCGTTATTGGCCGATGGCCTTATCGCCCCGGTTATCCATAAACATTTTAAGCTCGGCGAAGCTGCCCACGCACACAGAGTGATGGAGTCTCGCGAGCATATTGGTAAGTTGGTATTGGTAAATGACGACTGAGACAAACCCTCCTGTGCACAATAAACCTCTGTCCGGTATACGCGTGATTGAGTTCGGCCAGCTGATTGCCGGCCCTTTCGCCGGCTCTCTATTGGCGTACTTCGGCGCGGAGGTGATTAAGATCGAGCCACCGGGCAAAGGTGACCCTATTCGCGGCTGGCGCGCGGTGGAAAATGGTACTTCGTTTTGGTGGCATTCCATTGGGCGCAATAAAAAAAGTGTGAGTTTAGATTTGCGCACCGAAGCGGGGGCCAAAATTGCCAGGCGTTTAGCAGACACCGCCGACGTGGTGATTGAAAATTTCCGTCCCGGTGTTATGGAATCTTGGGGCTTAGGGCCAGAGTCGTTAAAAGTGGATAACCCCGATCTTGTCTACGCGCGTATTTCTGGTTATGGCCAAACTGGCCCCTACGCTAATAAGCCCGGCTTTGCTTCTGTATGTGAAGGTATGAGCGGGCTGCGCTATGTCAACGGGCATCCGGGCCAGGCACCAGTGAGGCCTAATTTGAGCATCGGTGATTCCATCGCCGGATTGCACGCAGCCTTTGGCATTGTAATGGCGTTGCTTGGGCGTGAGCGTAAACTCTGTCAGGGGCAGGTGGTCGATGTCGCGCTCTACGAGTCCATTTTCAACCTGATGGAAGCGGTGGTGCCCGAGTACTCGGGTGCCGGAATTGTGCGCGAGCCCTCGGGCACAACCGTGACCGGCATTGTGCCCACCAACACCTATTTGTGCCGCGACGGTAAATACATTGTCATTGGCGGTAATGGCGATTCCATTTTTAAACGATTAATGTGTGCCATTGACCGGGAAGATATGGCCAATGATCCGGCGCTCGCCGACAATGCCGGCCGAGTAGCGCAAGAGCCGTATATCGATTCTGTACTGGCCGATTGGTGTCAAAGCATCGATAGTCTGGCGGCCGTCGCGCAATTAGAGGCGGCTCGGGTACCGGCGGGGCCGATATACAATGTGGCCGATATGTTTGCCGACGAACACTATCAGGCGCGGTCTATGTTCGAGCGGGTGGAAATCGATGGCAAGCCGTTAGATATTCCCGCCATGGCTCCCAAGCTTGAGCAAACCCCCGGCGAAACACTCTGGAGTGGGCCCAGAGTGGGGGAGCATACCCAATCGGTGCTTACCGAGACTTTGGGGTTGTCGGAATCTGAGCTCAATGATTTACGCGGGCAACATATTATCGATTAAGTCGTGTGCACAAATTCCCAGGGCCAAAATTGCTGGTGAAAGAGACGCACCAGAGCTACAGTGTAGCTTGTAGAAGCGGTTGTTTTAGAATAAATACAAACAAATCAACAGCTTACTTTTTATTCGAAAGCTAATGCCTGAGACTCTTAATGGGGGCTGCTAGGTTACTAACAGTTAGATCTATGAATAATAACTTCTTGTATAGATATCACCCACTATAACGGCCAAGGATTTTTTTTCGCCAGAGCTTGACAACGTTGTCCATAAAGTAGTTATATTAACTATCACCTAAGAATATATTTTATGAAAGTTAGTAACAACGGTTAATCGAAAAAGGTGACGGAGCGAGGGGTTGTCCTGAAGTAGGGGCAAGCAAAGGTTTTAATAAAGAATAAAAGGAAGGGGCAATAATATGCAATTTCATAAGAAGTTACTCAGTCTGGCAGTGTGCGCAGCAACAGCGGGGGTAGTGCTGCCTGCATACGGGCAAGACGAGGCGGCCGAATCGGAAGACCTAATAGAAGAGGTTGTGGTTCGGGGTATTCGGGTCAGTATTGAAAATGCGCAACAGCGCAAACGTTTTGCTGATACCGTCAAAGATGTCATCACCGCTACGGATATTGGTGCCTTACCAGACAAGTCGGTGACTGAGGCCCTACAGCGTGTGCCGGGCGTGACAATTGAACGCTTTGCCTCTTCCGATGACCCCAAACACTACGCCGATGAGGGGACAGGCGTGCTGGTACGCGGTTTGGATCGCGTTCGCTCCGAGGTTAACGGTCGCGATGCATTCAGTGCGAACCCCTATGGCGGTTTAAATTACGAAGACTTTCCGGCCGAATTATTGTCAGCGGTGGAGGTGGTAAAGAACCAAACAGCTGACCTTATCTCTGGTGGTATTGCCGGTACGGTAAATTTGATTTCACGTAAGCCTTTCGATTCCGAAGAGCAGATGATTTCATTTAACGCTAAAGTTAATTACGGTGATTTTCGCGAAGAGGCGACGCCGTCTTTCTCAGCACTTTTTTCCGATACCTGGGAAACAGAGGCCGGTAAATTTGGCTTTCTGTTGGCTGGCTCTTTTTCCGAGTATCAAACCCGTGGTGATGGTATTGGTTTAGGTAATTTTCATTCCCGAGGAATCGATGATACCCCGCCGGCCAGTTGGGATCACTGGGGTGGTATGGTATCCGAGCCGGGTAAGGTAGCCGGTTGGTGGGACAGCCCGTGCATGGATTGGAATGGTAATAACGCTTGGACGTGGTTTCCTGAATGTTCTGGCCCGACCGCAAATCTAATCACCGAAGACGAAGCGCATCAATCCCCTTACGATGGGCCAGGCTTGGAAGGACAGCCTGAGGGCACAACTTGGTATGCCCCAGCGCAATATCACATTAGCACCGCTCAAAATGATCGTGAGCGCACAGGTATTACTACCTCGTTACAGTGGGCAAATACCGATGAAACAATAGTTGCTACCTTAGAGCATATTAATTCCGAGGCAACTCTAGAGTGGGATGAACGGCGGATTAGCCAAGCCGCTCAAGGTTTTAAATCTTGGATGGGGCGCAGCCATAACTGGGAAGGGGACCCTGAAAACGGTCACCCACTTACTATCGATGATGAAGGGTTTTTAACCTCCGGTATTGGTCTTGGGGTCGAGCCCGAAGTCCCTTTGATGTATATCACGCGCTGGAACTATCAGGAAAATACGGTTGAGGATACCTCATTCAATTTGGCTTTAACCCCGAATGATCGATTGTCAATTGAGCTTGATTACCAGCACATTGAATCGGAGCAATTAGTTCACAACTACAGTTTGTCTGCGCGTACAGCCGGCAGCGTGGTAAATCAGTTGCTGCCTTTTTACTTGGATCTGCGATCTGACCTCCCAACCATTGAATATTTAAACGACGATCTGGATCTGTATGGTTGGATCGAAGAGGGCGTACACCCCGCCGTATTTATGGGGTCGGGCATGCAGCAAGAAGAGCTTAATACGGCGGAATCAGATAGCTTTAAAGTTGACGCCACTTATGAGTTTGATGGTGTGTTCTCTGCAATTAAAGCCGGTGCGTATTATTCCGATAAGGAGTTAGTGGTGCGCAATACCGAATACTCGGCATGGCAGCCTATCTCAACCCCTTGGGTGGCCGAGCAACGTGTAGAGTCGGCATCCGCACTGCGCCCCGACTTGTATGATCAGATAGATCTTTCGGATTATTATCACGGCGATGTGTTGCAAGGCGATGTGCAATCGTTCTTATTCCCTGATTTAGACTTGGTGAAAAACTACGCCAATACACTGCGCAATGCATGCGACGAGGGTTGGTCAACTCAGGGCGACGAGGCGGGTAATGCGGCCGATGGTAGTGGCGGTTGCGCTCTACCTTATTCAGATATGGAAGGTCGTATTGATGGCGCATTTGCGGCGCATGATATCAGTAAGGCAAAGGAAGAGCGTGCCGAATTCTATCTGCGCGGTGATTTCGATTTTGACAGCGTCGGTATTCCGTTGAAGGGTAACTTGGGTCTGCGTTATGTCAGTTATCAATTGGAATCCACCGGTTATCTGGTGCTGCCAGACAGCGCCAGTCGCGGCAGTGCTCAAACGGCTGAGTATCTAGAGGATGAATACAAATCGATTTATGATTTGGCCAATGGTGAGTCTATGCAGAGCACCGTTGAGGGTACTGACTACGATACATTGTTGCCAAGTTTGAACTTAAGTTATGGTCTTACCGAAGACATCGTGATTCGCTTTGGTGCCTCTAAAGGTCTGTACTTTCCAAGCCTCGTGGATACTCGTAACCGTGCAATTGTCGAGTTAACAGTTGACCCCTATTTGCAAGATGAGTCTCTACCGCAAGACAGCGAAACCAATCCGGTGCTTGGCATTGATAGTGTCGCGCTCAACGCCGATGCGAGTAACCCGTACCTGGAGCCGGAAGAATCCATTAACTTGGATTTGACCACAGAATGGTATTTTGCACCTGCGGGCTCATTGACAGTTGGGGTCTTTCATAAAGAGTTAGATAATATTATTCGCAGTCGTCAGTTTGATATGAATATTGAACACGCTGGAACACTTCATGCGGTGTCGGCTTACGGTCCTGCCAATACAGGCTCGGGTAATATCCGCGGTGTGGAATTTTCTTACTCACAATTTTATGATTTCCTGCCGGGTGTGCTAAGCGGTTTGGGGCTGCAGTTTAACTATACCTATATTGATCAAGAGGGTTTAGAAGATCCAACCAGCGCACCGCCACAAAGCAGTCGTTTTGATGCCGGAGGCACCCCTGAAGATGCAGCCACGGTTGATGAGCGCAATACATTCCGTGTTTTCAGTGGGCTGCCATTACAAGGTTACTCCGATGAAAATTTAAATATTGTCGGTATGTATGAGTATGAAGATATATCTTTTAGATTGGCCTACACATGGCGCTCTGAGTATCTGTTAACGACTCGCGAATCGGAAGATTTTGCGCCGGTATACACAGAGGACTCTGGCATGATGGATGCCAGCTTGTACTATACAATTAACGACAATATCAAAGTGGGTATTGAAGGCAGTAACTTGTTAGGAGAAGAGACCAAAACACAATACCAATTCAATCAGCAAGGCGATAGAACTCAAGCCCTTAGTTTTACCACCGATCGTCGCTATGCACTGAGTGTCCGCGCGACTTTCTAAACCGTTTATATGTGGTAAATGGACCTCAAAACGCGCAGCATATGCTGCGCGTTTTTTATTGTCGGCAGGTTAATGTATGCTCGTAATCAGGTGGTGATTGACGAGCTTGAGGTAAAGTGGTTATGCAAAACAAAAAAATTGCAATCGTGGGCGGTGGTACGGCCGGCTGGTTGGCGGCAAACCATATGGGGCTAGAGCTTGGCACCCGAGAGGGCGTCAGTATTACGGTGATCGAATCTCCCGATATACCCACTATCGGTGTCGGCGAGGGAACTGTCGCCGTGATTCGCAATAGCCTTGAGAAGCTGGGTATTAGTGAAGCGCAATTATTATTGCGCTGCCAAACGACGTTAAAGATGGGGATTAAGTTCGTGGATTGGCTGGCGCCTAAATCAGAGCGCACCGATAACTTTTTTTATCACCCCTTTGACCCACCGTACCCTGCCGGGGTCGATGCCACCGATTACTGGCTTGATAAAGGCAAAACTGGATTTTCACAATTAACCAAGTCCTACCGACTGGCTGAAAAGAACTTAAGCCCCAAGTTAAGGGGGGCAAAACCCTACCGGGGTGAGGTAGGTTATGCCTATCACTTTGATGCGAGAAAATTTGCCGAATTGTTGGCCGAGAATGCCAGAAAACGATTCGGTATTCACTACCAACAGCAAACTGTTACCTCGGCCAACTTGGATGAGAAAGGCTATATTCAATCGCTTAATTATGCTGATGGAAATTGTGAAAGTTTTGATTTTTACGTCGACTGCAGTGGCTTTTCATCGCTCATTATCGGCCAAACTTTGGAAGTGCCCTGGGTGGATAAAAGCGAGCAAATATTGCCGGACCAAGCGCTCGCCCTGCAAGTGCCTACCGCACCCGAGGCGGATCTCGCTCCATACACGACTGCCACAGCACACAGCGCAGGCTGGATTTGGGATATACCACTCACCACAAGGCGCGGAACTGGGTTTGTTTATTCCTCGTCGCATATGACTGAGCAGCAAGCCGTCGCAGATTTTGCTCGCTATCACGGTGAAGACTTTAACGAAAATTACCTTCGAAAAATTCCGATGAAAACCGGTTACCGTCGATCTTTTTGGCAAAAAAATTGTGTGGCGCTAGGGTTGGCGCAAGGCTTCGTCGAGCCACTGGAAGCAACGTCTATAGTGATTACCGATTACTGCGCCGCCCTGATCGCGCGATTGTTGCCAGAGCGGCAAGAAGACATGCCAGCACGCTCACAACAAGTTAATCGGCGAGTGGAGTACATTTGGGAGCGCGTGATTGACTTTATCCAGCTGCACTATTGCATTTCAGATCGCAGAGACAGCAACTTTTGGCGCGACTGCACCGACCGGGCGGTCATGTCGGATGTCTTGCAAGAAAGATTGGCGTTGTGGGAAACCTATACCCCAATGCTGTACGACTTTTCGGCTGATATCGAATTTTTTCAACGCGAAAGCTATCTTTGCATACTTTATGGCATGGAATATTCTACACGCCCAGTGGGGCGTCTCAGTGACTACGATGTCTTCGTGGAGTCTAAAATAAGGGAGCATGCCCACACGGTCGATCAACTGGAGCGCTCATTAATTGGTCAGCGTCAATGGCTTAATGAGCTATATGCATACGCCGCTCATGCCCAAAAAACATCGTAACGCGTTAGAATAGAGTGTGGCCCACAGGACTCATCCGAGGGCCTTAACG
Organism: Gilvimarinus sp. 2_MG-2023; assembly: GCF_030547685.1. Taxonomy (GTDB): domain Bacteria; phylum Pseudomonadota; class Gammaproteobacteria; order Pseudomonadales; family Cellvibrionaceae; genus Gilvimarinus. The sequence goes on from NZ_JAUOQM010000012.1 coordinate 38,457, forward strand.
CAAGAGTACAGTTATCGTGCAGATTAGTCCCGGCCTATACCGCCATTATAAAGGCGGTGAATATTTTGTTTACCGCATTGCCACCCACAGTGAGACGAATGAGAGCTTAGTTGTTTATCGCTGCTTGTATGGAGACTTCTCTTGGTGGGTGCGCCCACTTACGATGTTTACCGAGTCGGTTACGCTTGAAGCTGGCCAGCAGCCGCGTTTTGCTTTTGTCTGCCCGATGAGTGTGAACGAGGCCGAGCGCCGTGCCTCAGGTGAAAGCCTTGAAGTACAGGCGTCGGCGGAGGATGCGCGCTTTATGGCGGAGGCCATCAAGCTTGCCGAACGCGCCTCGGATAACGACGAAGTGCCCGTGGGAGCGGTGGTGGTTCAAGATGGCCAAATTGTCGGGCGCGGGTATAACCGGCCTATTGGCGGTTGCGATCCGACCGCCCACGCCGAAATGATGGCGCTGCGCGAGGCGGCCCGTCATCTGCAAAATTATCGCCTCAATGATTGCACTTTATACGTCACTTTAGAGCCCTGCACCATGTGTGTGGGCGCGATGGTGCACTCACGTATTGGCCGGCTTGTATTCGGTGCCAATGAACCTAAAGCCGGTGTGGTACAAAGCCAGGCGCAATTGTTGGAGGCGCCGCACTTTAATCATCAGATTTGTGTCACCCCAGGGGTAGAACGCGCGGCTTGCCAGGCTCAGTTGCAAGGCTTTTTTAAACGCCGCCGAGCTGAAAAAAAGCGCGACGGCGCAGATAAACTCGATTAAAGGTTCGGGCTAATACTTTCTTGATGCGGCTCCCCCACATCATTAATAGGGGCAGCACCTATACGGCTGATCGTACGCGCCGGGGGCACACCCACCGGGTTACAGTTTTTGAGCGTCACCCGGCCTTGCAAGACATTACCTTTGGAGTATTCCGAAAAGTGGCAGGTATTGGTTTTGGGGTCGTAGTTTTCCACCCATAAATGGTCGTCTTTCCAGGTGGTGGCGATATGCTGCTGGCCATCGGGCACTTTAATCGTCATCACTCCGCCGTAACGCTTTACAAAGAGTTGTTCAAAGTGAAAATAATAGGCGGCCCAGCCACCGATAAAAATCACAAGTGCACCAATAATCGCGCTGCGCCAGAAGTTGTTTTTGCCCAGAAAAATAAGTACCAGCATCGCTAAAGTAATCACGACACCCCAGTAGAGGTAGGTAACCATAGGTAGATCCTTTGCAAAAGAATGAGTGTTGCGTGCGAGCCTAGAGGTTGTCGGTTTGGTTTTACAAAACGGACATAGGCATTAAAGCGGAATCATCAGGTTCTTCCGGCAACTCGGGGGTGTCTATATTATCGGAACCTGCGGCCATGGCTAGGCGACGCTGTTCTTGTTGGTCGTGCCAGGCAATGATGTCGCGATATTTGAAAATATTATTAGCGTACTTTACAGGTTCCCAGCCCCGGGCGTAACCATATTTTAGGCCGCTGTAATATTTGCGTTTGGCCAGTTTGGGCAGGTGCTTTTGTACATCTTCCCATAGGTCAGGGTTGTCCCCCAGGTGCTGAGTAAGGCGACGGGCATCTTCTAAATGGCCCATACCTACGTTGTAAGCGGCTAGTGCCAGCAATGTGCGATCAGGCTCACTGATACGGGCGGGAATGCGCTCGTAAAGTGATTTTAAATAACGGGCACCGCCGCGAATACTCTGCTCTGGGTCAAGTCGGTTTTTAATTCCCAGCTCGCGCGCTGTAGTCAGAGTCAGCATCATTAAACCGCGCACCCCGGTGTGCGAACGAGCTGATGGGTCCCAGTGGGATTCTTGATAGCTCATGGCCGCCAGCAATTGCCAGCTTAGCCCAGTTTCTTCAGCCACTGCCTGCATGGTGTCTTGCCACTGCGGCAGGCGACTTTCCAAACGATGGGTAAAGAGTAAGGCGCCACTGGTGCTGACCCGATCGGTGGTGTCAAAGTATTCATAAGCAAGTGCTTCGAGTTGGTCGTTCTCCTCCAGCATTTGCAAATAAGCTTGAGCTTGGTCGAGCAGTGAGCGATCCGCTTGGCGAGTAAAAGCCCACCCCAGTTGCTCTGCCTCGCCGAGTTCAAAAGCTAGCTGTGCTTTGGGAAAAGTCTGGGCATTAATAGCGTAGGCGTTAGAGTCGACAATGGCGTAATCGATTTCACCCCGGTGCACCATCTCCAATAAGTCGATCATCTCCAGGCTGCTTTGCTCGCGCCAACTAAGCTCGGGATATTCTGCCTGTAGCTCGCGCAGTCGCTCCACATGGGAGGAGCCTCCGATCACCAATAAGTCGCCATCTAAATCGGCGATGGATTTAGGTTTGGGAGCTCCACGGCGGTAGATCAATTGTTGTGTGACTTCGAGGTAGGGCTGGGTAAATAGCACTTTGCGAGCGCGTTGAGGGGTAATGCTGAGCCCGGCGGCGGCTAAATTCGCTTGGCCGGCTTCTATACGGCGCAACATGTTGGCGAGGCTCGCCTCGTCGAGGAGCTCGAGCTCAACGCCAAGGTAGTCCGCAAAGCCTTGCAGCAACGCGTACTCAAAGCCGGTTTTACCGTGAGGCCCCTCGTAATAAGTGGTGGGTCCATTGCGCGATAGTACCTTGAGCGTACCGGTCTGTAATACTTGCTCCAGCACTGTGGGCGGGCGACTGGCGCCAAGCATGGAGCAAAGCATGATCAGTAGAGTGCTAAATAAAAGCCGACGCGCTCTTATGCGCGCGGGGTTAAGCCGCGCGGGAAGAGTATCAATATAATGTCTGACGGCAGCTAACAGCATGCAAAACAGCCTTCCGGGCATTACCGGCCAAGTGATCAGGGCTCTGACAACGTCAGAACCATATCATTCCAAGGTAATAATGCGCTTAGTGTGCAAAATTTGCGCAATTCTACCCATTATGAGTGTGATGTACCAGCTTGAATCGGGCTCACTTTTCTAGTAGGGCTGTTTAAATTTTAGTCGAAAGTAGCGTCTGCGTCTTAAATCAAATGGCAGTAAGCAACTCCATATTAAACAGGTTTTGGTTATGGCAGGCCTGATCGCGCTGGTAAGAGGGAAAAAGGTTAGGTATTTAATGGGGGAAAGCTGCCAATGTTGATCAATTCAAGTACAATGTCGGCCCTCTCAAGGCTGCCCCCCAGCTTGAGCCGACAACGGACTGACGTTGGCAACGGATGTTAATTAGGGCAGCACTATGTGTACACAACACCACCTGCAAGCTTGAGGTTGCTACTCACTATGCAAATACTGCCCGGTGCACCCGCACTTTCACCTTTTCGTACTCAAAAATTGCTCACCAGCCTGCAAAGCGTTGCGCCCGGTGTGACAGGCGTTGCCGCTGAGTTTACCCATTTTGCCGATTTGGCAGCCCCGCTCAGCGATACCGAGCTAGAGGTGCTGGGTCAACTGTTAGCTTACGGCCCGCGTATGGATGAGGTGTCCCACAGCGGTGAATTATTCTTAGTAGTGCCGCGCTTCGGCACGATTTCGCCTTGGTCATCCAAAGCCACCGATATTGCCCATAACAGCGGCTTGATGAGCGTTAATCGCCTCGAGCGCGGTGTCAGTTATCACCTGCAGGGCAGCATTGAAAGTTCACAGCGAGCTGCGGTGATTGCATTGCTGCACGACCGAATGGTCGAGACGGTGCTGACCGACTCGGCACTGGCCAGCGGCTTGTTCGATCACGCAGAGCCTGCCGAGCAAACTCGGGTGGATATCTTGGCGGGCGGTCGCGATGCGCTTGCCGCTGCCAACCGCGAGCTGGGCTTAGCCTTAGCCGATGATGAAATTGACTATCTGGTGGAAAACTTCCAAAAGCTGGGGCGCAACCCCGTGGATGTGGAGCTGATGATGTTTGCTCAGGCCAACTCTGAGCACTGTCGGCATAAAATCTTTAATGCCAGCTGGACCTTGGATGGCGAAGAGCAGCCGCGCAGCTTGTTTAAAATGATCAAAAATACCTTTGAGTGCGGTGGCGAAGGCGTTGTGTCGGCTTATGCCGATAACGCGGCGGTGGTTACCGGACCCGAAGCGGGGCGCTTTTACCCCGACCCCGACAGCGGTGAATACCGTTACAGCACAGAAAATATCAACTTGTTGATGAAGGTAGAGACCCACAATCACCCCACAGCCATTTCTCCTTTTGCCGGCGCCGGTACCGGTGCCGGTGGTGAGATTCGCGATGAAGGTGCGGTGGGACGCGGTTCTAAGCCAAAGGTAGGTCTTAATGGGTTTACCGTCTCTAACCTTAATATCCCTTCATTTATTCAGCCCTGGGAGCAGGATTACGGCAAACCGGACCGCATTGTCAGTGCGCTGGATATTATGCTTGAAGGCCCCATTGGCGGCGCCGCATTTAACAATGAATTTGGTCGCCCCAATATCTGCGGTTACTTCCGCACCTTTGAAGAAGATTATGACGGCGAGCGCCGCGGCTATCATAAGCCGATTATGCTGGCCGGTGGTTACGGCAATATTCGCAGTGAGCACGTAGACAAACCCCCATTTGAGCCCGGCTGCAAGCTGGTCGTGTTGGGCGGCCCGGCCATGTTGATTGGTTTGGGCGGCGGCGCCGCCTCGTCCATGGACTCGGGCAGCTCGTCAGAGGACCTGGATTTCGCCTCGGTGCAACGCCAGAACCCGGAAATCGAGCGTCGCAGTCAGGAAGTTATCGACCGCTGTTGGCAGCTGGGTGAACAAAACCCCATTGCCTTTATTCACGATGTGGGTGCCGGTGGTTTGTCCAACGCCTTCCCAGAGCTGGTCAAAGACGGTGGTTGCGGTGGTCGATTTGAGCTGCGCGACGTACCTAACGATGAGCCGAGCATGAGCCCGCTGGCGATTTGGTGTAACGAGTCGCAAGAGCGCTATGTGTTGGCGATTGCCCCTGAGAACTTAGCCCGCTTCGAGGCCATGTGCGCCCGCGAGCGCGCGCCTTATGCGGTGGTAGGTGAAAGCACCAGCGAGCAACATCTACTGGTCAACGACAAACACTTCGACGCCAAGCCGGTCGATTTGCCGATGTCACTGCTGTTCGGCAAGCCACCTAAGATGCACCGCGAGGCCGAGCGTTACAATCCGGCCACCGAAGCGTTTAATACCGCCGATATCAATATTAATGATGCGGCCGAGCGTGTACTGAAACATCCGACAGTGGCAAGCAAGAGCTTTTTGATCACCATCGGCGACCGCTCGGTTACCGGTCAAGTAGTGCGTGATCAAATGGTTGGTCCTTGGCAAATACCGGTAGCCGACTGCGCCATTACCACCGTGAGTTACGACACCAATCTCGGTGAGGCCATGAGTATCGGTGAGCGAACTCCCACCGCATTGCTCAATGCACCGGCATCAGGTCGCATGGCGATCGGTGAAGCGCTCACCAATATTGCCTGCGCTCCGATTGCGGATATTAAAGACATTAAACTGTCGGCCAACTGGATGTGTGCGGCCGGCCACAAAGGCGAAGATGAAAAGCTGTATCGCACGGTAGAAGCCGTGGGTATGGAGCTTTGTCCCGCTCTGGGTCTAACCATTCCGGTGGGCAAAGACTCCATGTCAATGCGCACCGCTTGGCAAGACGAGAGTACGGATAAAGCCGTGACGGCGCCTTTGTCGCTGATTATCTCGGCCTTTACCCCTGTGTCCGATGTGCGCAAAGCGGTGACGCCGCAGTTGCGCACCGATCAGGGTGAAACTGAACTGTTATTGATTGACTTGGGCGCCGGACAAAACCGTTTGGGCGGTTCAATACTGGCGCAAACCTACAATCAGCTGGGTGAAGATCCGGCCGATGTCGATGACGCCGAGCGATTAAAGGGCTTCTTTGAGGCGATGCAAAAAGCATTGGCGGACGAGCTAGTCATTGCCTACCATGACCGTTCCGATGGCGGCTTGTTGGCTACTCTGGCAGAGATGATGTTTGCCGGGCACTGTGGGCTCGATGCCAACCTCGATGGTTTGGGGGAATGCCCACTGGCAGCGTTGTTTAACGAAGAGCTGGGTGCAGTTCTGCAAGTGGCTAAGGCCAATACCGATAAGGTTAAAGCCCTGCTGGCCGATGCCGGATTGGCGCAGTGCACACATTCTATTGGCTCGTTAAACGACGATGATTGGCTGCGAATTGCCCACAATGGCGAACAAGTTATTGATCAATCGCGGGTGATTTTGCAAAGCCTGTGGAGTGAAACCAGCTACCAACTGCAATCGCTGCGCGATAACCCAGACTGCGCGCGCCAAGAATTTGAAAGCATTATGGCGGCAGACCCGGGTTTATCGGCCAAGCTTACCTACGATATTAACCAAGATGTCGCCGCACCTTATATCAACACCGGTGAGCGCCCGCGCTTAGCCGTACTGCGCGAGCAGGGTGTGAATGGCCATGTGGAAATGGCAGCGGCTTTTGATCGCGCCGGTTTTAATGCAGTCGATGTGCACATGAGCGACTTGTTGGCCGGTCGCGTTAGCTTAGAAACCTTTAAAGGGTTGGTCGCCTGTGGTGGCTTCTCCTACGGTGATGTTCTCGGCGCCGGTGAAGGCTGGGCCAAAACGGTACTGTTTAATAATCAGGTGCGCGATCAGTTCCAGCAGTTCTTCCACCGCGACGATACCTTCAGCTTGGGTGTTTGCAACGGTTGTCAGATGATGTCCAACCTCAAGGGGCTGATTCCCGGCGCCGACCACTGGCCGCGTTTTGTACGCAATTTGTCAGAACAATTTGAAGCGCGCGTATCACTGGTGAAAATCGAGCAGTCACCCTCGGTGTTGTTTAGCGGTATGGCCGGTTCCCACTTACCAGTGGCTGTTGCCCACGGTGAAGGTCGCGCTGAGTTTGCCGATAATGCAGCCATGAGCGGGTGTGATACCAGCGGCAAAGTAGCCATGCGTTACCTGGACAACAGCCTGGCGGTCACCGAGCAATATCCGGCTAACCCTAACGGTTCGCCTTTGGGGATAACCAGTGTGACCAGCGACGATGGTCGCGCCACCATTATGATGCCGCACCCTGAGCGGGTCTTCCGTGCGGTGACCAACTCCTGGCGCCCAGACGACTGGCAAGAAGACGGCGCCTGGCTGCGTTTATTCCGCAACGCGCGGGTATTTGTCGATTAGTCGTGTCGCAAGCATAAAAAAACGGGCCCAGGCGGCCCGTTTTTTTTGGTCATATTTCCGCAGCTCTCAAGATTGCACTAATCTCTCCGGTTTTCTCTGAGTGGCCCCTCAGCCTGCAAATTTTCGCGCTTTTCGACTTAGCGCATCGCGCCTTCCTGAACCATACTGACTCTGATGGGCTTGGCCTTAATGGATATAGGTTCAGGCTATTAGGCTGGTTGGTAATTAAAATTTAATTAATGGCTGCCACAGTTTTATAGTTTATCCAATGACTGAATAAACCCCCAATTGGAATTAGGAGAAAAATGATGAGTGCAACCAACGCCCCGGGCCAAGGTGGATGCCCCGTAATGCACGGCTCACGGACCAAACTTTCAAGCGAGCGTATCGGCAATGATCACTGGTGGCCGAATCAGCTGAACCTGAATATCCTGCATCAAAACCACCCGGCGGCCAATCCGCTGGGGGAGTCTTTTGATTACGCTAAAGCGTTTAGCGAGCTGGATTTACCCGCCGTTAAAGCCGATATCGAAGCGCTGCTAAAAGATTCGCAAGATTGGTGGCCGGCCGATTACGGTCACTATGGCCCCTTTATGATTCGTATGGCCTGGCACAGTGCGGGCACCTACCGTATGGGCGATGGCCGCGGCGGCGCGCGCACGGGTACCCAGCGCTTTGCCCCTCTCAACAGCTGGCCCGATAACGGCAACCTGGATAAGGCGCGCCGTTTGTTGTGGCCCATCAAGAAAAAATATGGCAACCAGCTTTCTTGGGCTGACTTAATTATTTTAACCGGTAATGTCGCGCTGGAGTCTATGGGCTTTGAAACCTTCGGCTTTGCCGGTGGCCGGGAAGACGTGTATCAGCCCGAAGAGGATATCTACTGGGGCGCCGAAAAAGAGTGGCTGGCCACCAGCGATAAAGAAGGCAGCCGCTACAGTGGCGAGCGCAATTTGGAAAATCCACTGGCCGCCGTGCAAATGGGCCTGATTTATGTCAACCCAGAGGGGCCAGACGGCAATCCAGACCCTCTGGCATCGGCGCGCGATATTCGCGAAACCTTCAGCCGAATGGCGATGGACGATTACGAAACCGTTGCCCTAACCGCCGGCGGCCACACCTTCGGTAAAACTCACGGTGCGGGCGACGCCGCGCATGTTGGAACGGATCCAGAGGCCTCCCCCATGGAGCAAATGGGGCTCGGTTGGATTAGCACCCATGGCAGCGGTAAGGGGCGTGACACCATTACCAGTGGCCTGGAAGGCGCCTGGACGCCCACGCCCACACAGTGGGATATGAGCTACTTCGATGTGTTGTTCGGTTACGACTGGAAATTGGCAAAAAGCCCCGCCGGCGCGCATATCTGGGTGCCTGAAAATCTGGCCGAAAAAGACCATGCACCGGATGCCGAAGATACCAATAAGCGGGTCGGTATTATGATGTCCACGGCGGATATGGCGATGCGTGAAGACCCGGAGTATCGCAAAATCTCCGAGCACTTCCACCAAAACCCGGACGAATTTGCCGACGCCTTTGCCCGCGCCTGGTTCAAATTAACCCACCGCGATATGGGGCCAAAAGCGCGCTACCTTGGGCCCGAAGTGCCGGCGGAAGATTTAATCTGGCAAGACCCTGTTCCCGAGGTTGATTATGAGCCGGTGAATGATGCCGATGTGGCCGAACTGAAAAAACAAATATTGGCTTCAGGGTTGAGTGTTAGCGAGTTGGTGTACACCGCTTGGTCATCTGCCTCTACCTTCCGTAGCTCAGATATGCGCGGTGGTGCTAACGGTGCGCGAATTCGTCTGGCGCCGCAAAAAGATTGGGCCGTAAACCAGCCCGAGCAATTGGCAAACGTGCTTAATGTATTGGCGGGCATTCAGTCGAGCTTTAACTCCGGCTCTAAACAAGTGTCTATGGCTGACTTAATTGTTTTAGGTGGTGTGGCTGCGATTGAAAAAGCCGCAAGCGATGCCGGCCTTAGCGTGAATGTGCCCTTTAATCCGGGGCGGGGCGATACCACAGACGAGCTGACCGATGCCGAATCATTCCAACCGCTGGAGCCGGAGGCCGACGGCTTTCGCAACTACAGTCGCACCCGTTTCACCACATCGCCGGAAGAAATGCTGGTGGATAAAGCCCAGCTGCTGGGCTTGAGTGCGCCGGAAATGACAGCATTAGTGGGCGGTATGCGCGTACTGGGTGGCAATTATCAAGGCTCAGAGCACGGTGTATTTACCGATAACCCCGGAACCTTGAGTAACGACTTTTTCGTCAACCTGACCGACATCAATACCGAGTGGAAACCCACTGCCGAAGAAGGTATTTACCAAGGCCGGGATATGGCATCCGGCCAGGTTAAGTGGACGGGCACACGGGTCGACTTAGTGTTTGGCTCTAACTCAGTACTGCGCGCCTTAGCTGAGGTTTATGCGCAAGACGATGCCAAAGAGCGTTTTGCACAGGATTTTGTAAACGCCTGGGCAAAGGTGATGGACGCCGATCGGTTTGATCTGAACTAACAGTTTTTGGTCACAAAGAAGCAAAAAGAGCGCTCTTCTGAGCGCTTTTTTTGTGCTTGAATATAAGTGTTTCTTTGCTGTTAACGTACAGCTCTATGGTGGGGTTTAGCCTTATGACAATGATTAACGCATAGGTGATTCGGGCAAAATAATCATATAATGTCGTTATGACTGTAAACGCTATTGATAAACTGTTAAAGCCCAACTCCGTCGCCGTTATTGGCGCCTCTAACCGTGCCAACCGCCCGGGTAATGCGGTGATGCGCAATTTGTTGCAGGCCGCTTTTGCCGGGCCGATTATGCCGGTCAACCCTAAATACAAAGCGGTTAACGGTGTCTTGGCCTATGCCGCTATTGCCGATTTGCCAGTGGTTCCCGATTTGGCGATTATCTGTACCCGGGCCGACCGGGTGCCCGCCATTATCGATGAGCTGGGCGAGCTCGGCTGTCGCAATGCGGTGGTGATAGCGGCCGGGCTGGCCTCCCTCCCCAGCGACACTGACCTTGCCTGCGTGCAAGAGGTCATGCTCGAGCGGGCCCGCCACTGGCAAATGCGAATACTGGGCCCCAACAGTTTGGGCGTTATGGTGCCCGGCATAGGTTTAAATGCGAGCTATGCCCACACCGGAGCCGAGGTTGGCAAAATTGCCTTTGTCAGCCAGTCCTCGGCGGTGTGTACAACGATTCTGGATTGGGCACAAAAGCGCAATATTGGTTTTTCTCATTTTATCGCTCTGGGTGATGCGGCGGATATCGACTTTGCTGAACTGATTGACTATCTCGGGTTGGATGGCAAAACCTCGGCTATCTTGCTCTATGTTGAAAATATACAAAGCGGCCGGCTATTTATGTCTGCCGCCCGCGCGGCGTCCACCAATAAACCTTTGCTTGTGATTAAAACCGGGCACTCGCTCGAGAGCCTAGAGTCGACGGTGAATTTGACTCGCGAACAAATTGGGGCCGACGCCGTTTACGATGCGGCTTTCAAACGCGCCGGTATGTTGCGGGTGGGCGAGCTGCGCGAGTTATTTGCCGCGGTGGAAACTTTGGCCCACGGCAAACCCATTCGCGGTGAACGCTTAACCGTGCTCACCAACGGCGTAGGCCCGGCATTAATGGCTGTCGATACCTTGCTTAGCAACGGCGGGCGGCTGGCACAATTAGGTGAAGCGACCATTGCGCGTTTACAAGACGTGGTGCCTTTGGGAGGGCACAGTGTTAACCCGATTAATTTATTGGGCGACGCTGCGCCAGAGCTGTATCAAGATGCGCTGGACGTATTGCTAGAGGCGCCGGAGGTGGAAAATATTTTGGTTTTGCACTGTCCGTCGGCACTGGTTAGTGGCGAAACCTACGCCAGCAAAGTCATTCAAACGATTAAACGCAAAACCAAAAAAGTCCCCAATGTGTTGGTGGCGTGGATGGGCGAAAGCGCATCGGTGTCGGCGCGCGAGCGCTTCTCAAAAGCGGGTATTGCCTCATTTCGCACGCCCGAGGGTGCCGTGGGGGCATTTATGCATATGGTGCAATACCGTCGCAATCAGAAGTTGTTGATGGAAACGCCCGACTCCATCCCCGCCGACTTACAATACGATACCCTTGCGGCGCGCACGCTGGTTGCCAAAGTCTATCAAAGTGGTAGTAAGCAGTTATCACCCGAAGACTCGGTAGCACTGCTTGAGGCTTACGGTGTGCACACCGTACCGACCTCTACCGCCCATCGGGTAGAAGACCTGGCCGCCCAGGCGGAAATGCTCGGCTTTCCGGTCGCACTAAAAATCATTTCGCCCGATATTATTCACAAGTCCGATGTGGGGGGCGTGGTGCTCAATCTGCACTCGGGCGAGGAGGTCGAGCGCACGGCGGCCAATATGCTGGAGCGAGTCGCGGCGACCTTACCCAACGCCAAGGTCGAAGGGTTTACCCTACAGCATATGGCGCGCCGCGCCGGTGCGCACGAAATTCGAATTGCGGTAAAAAATGACCCGGTATTTGGCCCGGTAATTTTACTGGGCGAAGGCGGCTCAGAACTGGATACCGAACGCCACAGCGTGGTGGCCCTACCGCCTCTGAACATGGCACTGTCGCGCTATTTGGTGATTCAGGCACTGGCCGAGGGCAAGTTGCGTGATACCAACTTACAGCAGCCGCTTGATCGCCACGCATTGAGTGTATTGCTCACTCAGGTTAATCAAATGGTGATTGACCACCCCGAGATACACGAGCTGGATATAAATCCGGCACTGGCGGCGGGGGGCGAGATGACCGTGGTTGATATCAGTGTACGTTTAGGCGACCCCAGCGCACGCAGCCTGGCCATTCGCCCTTACCCCAAACAGCTGGAAGAGTTGGTTACCCTTAAGTCGGGGCGTCAGGTTATTCTGCGCCCCATCCGGCCTGAAGATGAAGCCACCCATAAAGAGTTTGACCGCAAGCTAACACCGGAGGATCGCTATAACCGCTATTTTGCCGAGCTGCCGAGCTTGGGGCATGAGCAATTGGCCCGCCAAACACAGATCGATTACGACCGGGAAATGGCGTTTATTGCCAGTGCAAAAAATACGCAGGGGGGCTTCGAAACCTTAGGCGTGGTTCGGGTACTTATGGACCCGGACAATATCGAAGGTGAATTTGCGGTTATTGTGCGCTCCGATACCAAAGGGCAGGGGCTGGGTAAAATCCTTTTGCAGAAAATGCTGCATTACTGCCGCGAATGTGGCGTTGCGCGTATTAGCGGTGAAACCATGCTGCAAAACCACGGCATGGCGGGCTTGGCGCGCTCATTGGGTTTTCAGGTGAAGCGCGATATTGAAGAGGGCATCATCACTATGGGTTATGAGTTTGTTGATTAATGGTTGCCACCCGCTTTCAGCTGCATTAATGCAATTATAATCGCTCTTAAAAACACTCGTAATTTGCTTTATTTAAATTGGCTATCGAATGATTGAAATCTTAAAGCAAGACCCAATAATCGTTACCTGCTTGCTAGTTACACTGGTGTTGGCTTGGTTTATCTTATTAATGCAAGCGCTCCTACACGAAGCTAAAGTTGCAATAATAGGAATCTTTGCCAGTGCTTTGTTAATGTTTAATATGAGCATGTCGGGTGTGGCTGCGGTTTATCTTTTTTGGCTGGCTTTGAGCATTAAACTGCTGTTTATCATTTTATTTGGACGCAAGCACTATCGTAAGCCTTACTTCTATCTGCCGGTATTGGTTATGTCTGCCGTACTGCTATTTGCTTTCATTGTTACAGCGATTTCTGTCGAATGATTTCCTGCGCTCAACACGATTTACTTGAGCTGGCTTGTATGCACAGTTATCGGCTGCAGCTGAGCTTAGTGAGTGGGGCTGTCATTGAGGGGGTGGCTTATAACACGGGTTACGATGAGCGTCGTCGGGAGTGTCTTGAGTTGCGATTAAAGAGTGGCGATAAGCAGGTTCCTCTGGAGGATATTGTCATCATTAAGGCGTTGTCCGATGGGGCAGCTTTTGCAGTGATTAGATTTCTCTGAATTTGTGTGATATTGATATTATTTTGCATCCTAAAACGAGAGGTTCGAAGTTTTATAGGAGCCGTCAAGGCGGTTTTTTATATGCCCGTGTCGCCGGGCGTGGCGAGTTACTTTTCTTTGTTTGGGCAAAGCAAAGTAACCAAAAGAAAGCCCACCCGCACATCTCAGCCCTTCGGGTTCCCTCACACCGGTTGATTTCGGTGGTCGGAAAAAATCGCGCTCCCCCGCGCTTTTCCTTAATCGCGCGTCCATGCGCGATTAACCACCAAAATCAACCGGCATTCGGCTGGATGAGATGGGGATTGGGGACTTCGTAGCGGGTATTGTTTTTGCGTCAGACATCAGACATCAGACGTCCGACCTCAGACACTCACACCATCCATGTGCAATTAACCCACAAAATTAGCTCGAATTCGGCTGGATGTGATGGGGGAGGGGCCTTCGTAGCGAGTTTGGTTTTTGCGTCAGGCATCGGACGTCCGGCCTCAGACACTCACATCATCCATGCGCGATTAACCACCAAAATCAATCGGCATTCGGCTGGATGAGATGGGGATTGGGGACTTCGTAGCGAGTTTGGTTTTTGCGTCGGACATCAGACGTCCGACCTCAGACACTCAGACCATCCATGTGCAATTAACCCACAGAATTGGCTCGAATTCGGCTGGATGAGATGGGGAAGGGGACTTCGTAGCGGGTTTTGTTTTTGCGTCAGACATCAAAATCAAACTAGGTACTACGTCAAATTCAATGCTGAACATGAGACGGCTTACTTTCGAATCCTCAATTTCTAGCCATATTTTCTATATTTCGCTGGTTTTTCATGGGTTTAAGAGCCTAAGTTCACGAGACTTAATAAACATGATACATTGCCGGTTATTGTTCAAGTTGGCTTCTTTACCTTTCTGTAAAAATGCGCCAATTTAAAGGAAATAATATAAAATACAGTGAGTTGTGGCGAGTTTTTAAAAACAATCTAGGCGTGATACATTGCCAGGCGCATTTTTCAACTCGCACATTAATAAGCTGTTAAATTACACCATGGAGTCAGGCTCTATCAAAACTCTAGCATTCATTGATGAATCAGGAAATACGGATTTAGATACCGCCAAGCGCGATGTGTCCAAGTATTTCATCGTGTGTGCAGTGATTGTTGATGATGAAAAATCTGAATCGTTAATGCAGGAAGTTGATTCTATTCGGAAAAAATATTTTCAAACAGGCGAGATAAAGTCGAGTAGCGTCAGAGATAGAGACGGTCATTCTCGTCGTATAAAAATACTTGAAAGCATATTGGGCTTAGATTTCAAGTTTTACGCAGTAGCTGTAGAGAAGGATGCTTTAAGTCGTGACGGAGGGTTTCAGTATAAAAGGTCGTTTTTAAAATTTATCAATGGCCTTTTGTATAAGCAGTTGTTTGAAAATTTCCCTAGCATTGCGGTATTTGCAGATGAGCATGGCGGTGATGAGTTCAAACTCAGCTTTCAGAAATATATTGAGAAAAATCATAAGCCAGACCTTTTCTGGGATTCTGAATTAAATTTGGTCTCAAGCCACGACAATATATTGGTTCAATTGGCTGACTTTCTTGTTGGTACGCTTGCAAAGGTATACGAAGGTAAGTCTAATCCGGCGTTGCTGGAAGGTTATAGGTCGCTACTTAAATCAAAGGCATTAGATATTAAGGAGTGGCCAACTAAGCATCAGGCATATTTCGAGCCTGACAAAACTAGCAAAGAGTATGATCGGTTCATTCATTCACATGCACTTTCTAAAGCCGAAATATATGTTGAAAATCACCGTAAATATAGTGATGAGGAAACAAGGCTCCAGGTATGTGTTTTGAATCATCTATTATTTAAAAGTCGACTGTCATCCGATGACGACTATATCCCAACTAGGTGTTTACTGGATCATTTGGAGAGCTGTGGTTTTAGCGATGTTTCAGAGCAAGCAATTCGGTCCCAAATTGTGTCAAAGTTGAGGGATAAAGATGTGATAATAGCCAGCTGTAATCGGGGCTATAAGCTACCTAGCAGTTATGCAGACCTAGTTGACTTCGTGGAGCGAGTGAATAGTCTAGTTCTACCTCTTTTAGAGCGTCTTAACAAAGCTAGAAATAGTTATTTGGTTGCTAGTAAAGGTGACGTGGATTTATTAAAAGGCACTAAGTATCCTGAATTGGTTGAGTTCTTACGGATACTCGAAAAATAATTTAACAAACCGCTCCAGTCTGACGGCTGGTACTACGCGCCTTTTGTGTTACTCGCTGGCGCTCAAACATTAACACAACGCCGCTCCGTACCAGCCGCAGCTGAGCGGGGCGTTAGGGTTTCTCCGTGCGCATACTACCGCTCATTGCTACTTTGCTGCTCTTTTCGTTCGGAGTCTCAATGGCACAAACCAGCAGCCCAGAGATGCAATTGCACATTGCAGCCGGTTCAAACGATACGAAGACGATAGGCGTGCTGATCAAACAGGGTGTTTTGATTGATGCTGTAATCAATGGTAGCGTAACTCCGCTTATGACCGCAGCAAACAATGGAGCAACATCAGCCGTTGAAGATTTAATAAATCGTGGCGCAGATGTGAATCGGAAAACAAAAGCTCAGTGGACGGCACTTCTTTACGCAGCTGAGTATGGCAATGGCCCTGCATTAGAAGTCCTTCTGAAAAACGGAGCGGATATAAACGCCGTGCTCGCTGGCGGTGAAAGCGCACTTGTTCAAGCCTGTTTCAGAAAACGCCACGAGGTTGCGAACAAGCTAGTACAAGCAGGAATTAGTGTAAATTTGACTTCGAAAATTGGACTTACCGGCGGCATTGTTTGCGCCGATGCAGGTTACGTAGATGTCCTTGGGAATCTAGCTGCACGTGGAGAAAACTTAAATGCTTCGAATGCGTACGGCGAAACTGCACTAATTCGTGCAGCAATACAAGGGCACACTCATGTGGTTAAGTTTCTGGTTTCCAAGGGCGTGAACGTCAATTTAAAAGATAACCAAGGGAAGACTGCCGCCATGTGGGCAGTCGAGAATGGGCACACCGATGTTGTTAAAGCACTTCAACCAAAAACCCAATAATTCAATCCAGGGGGCTTGCGTCAATCTGCCTCGAAGATTTCCGGTCATCCTTGATCTCAAGCGTTATGTCACAGAATAGAATATGAAGCTTAGAAAATTTACTTTAGAAGATGCTGCTAGAGTGGCTTTGTTAGCTGGAGATGAATCGGTATCTGAATGGACTGCTAATATCCCTTTTCCGTATAGTGAGACGGATGCGATCAACTGGATTACAGCAACTTCAAATAACCCTGATCGCCATCCGTTCGCCATTGAAGTTTGTAACGAGATTGTGGGGTGTGTTTCCTACTGGCCTCATGATAGAAAGTCTGTAGAGGTTGGGTATTGGGTTGGCAAAAGTTACTGGGGAAAAGGTTTTTGTACTACCGCACTCCAAACTCTTATTAACTTAGAGTCTTTTCCAGTAAATGTTAATATTGTCGCTAAAGTAATGGCCAAAAATATAGCATCAGAGAAGGTATTGGTAAAATGTGGTTTTTCCTTGTCTGGGCAGTGTGCAATCAAAAAGCATGGCAATGAAATTAGCGGCAAGT
The DNA here is from genome assembly GCF_030547685.1 of Gilvimarinus sp. 2_MG-2023. GTDB lineage: Bacteria > Pseudomonadota > Gammaproteobacteria > Pseudomonadales > Cellvibrionaceae > Gilvimarinus. The sequence continues at coordinate 55,227 of NZ_JAUOQM010000012.1, forward strand.
TATTTATTAAGCAGTCAAGGACATGACAAAAACAGTTAAGCAAGGTGTGCCGCGCGTATGCTGCAAGCGTTAGGCAACCAAACTCCTCCCAAACAAGTAGCGGCAGTCGAAGGGTGTAGTGAGTCCTAGAAAAGGGTTATATATTTTCAGGTATTGCTGCTCCCTTCGAGAGCTGGGGCGCGGATTATTGAACAGCTTCCAGGTTTTGAACGCTCTCTTTCAGGCTCGTATTACAATTTCCCCATCGCTTTAATATGCGCTACTGCGCTGCGCCCTAATGCGGGTAGGTCGTAGCCGCCTTCCAGCATGGAGACTATGCCAAGGCAGAAGTCGTGATTATCCACATAGGCGCGCAATTCGGTGGTGACCCAGGCGTAGTCGGCTTCGGTTAGGCTGACGGAGGACATGTCGTCCAGCAGGTGGCCGTCAAAGCCGGCAGAAATCAATAATAGCTGCGGTTGAAATTGCTCCAGCGCGGGTAGCCAATAATGTTTTACCGCCTGGCGGAAGTCTTCACCTTTGGCGGTAGCGGCTAAGGGGGCGTTGACGATATGGCCGGGCTGGTTGATAAGTTCGGTGTTGGGGTAAAAGGGGTGCTGGAAGGTGGAGCAAAACAGAACGCGGGGTTCCTGTAAAAAAATATCCAGTGTGCCGTTGCCTTGGTGGACGTCAAAATCCAAAATAGCAACTCGCTCCAGCCCATGGTGGTCCAGTGCGTATTGAGCGGCCACGGCGATGTTGTTGTAAATACAAAAACCCATAGCGCGGTGGCGCTCGGCGTGGTGCCCCGGCGGGCGTACATTGCAAAATACGCCCTTGGCTTTTCCGGTAAGTACAAGGTCGACCGCCTGCACGCCACTGCCTGCCGCGTGGCGGGCCGCTAGCAGTGTTTTAGGGCTCATCCAGACATCGTTATCAAATACCCGAATACCGTTTGAGGGCGGCAATGACTTGAGTGAGGCCAAGTAGTCGGCATCGTGTACGGCTTGCAATTGAGCGTCCGTGACTTCTTGCGCATCCCGCTCATTCACCACAAAATCCAGCCCACTGGCAATCATTTGGTTGCGAATAGCGTCTATCCGTTCGGGGCACTCGGGGTGACCTTCGGGGGCCAAGTGTTGCTGGCAGCTGGGGTGGCTAATGATTACAACGGTCATAAGTTATTATTGTCGGCTATAGGTATTTATTTTGGGTTACAGTTTCAATTTAACACCCATTTTACTCATAATGGCGGCTATCCACATTATCACAAGGGCAAAAAAGGCGGACCAGAAAATACCGGCGGGGCCACTGTCAAAAATTGCGGGGCGGTAATTTATACCCGCCAGTTCAACCGCTGCCAGCAATATAAAGGGAAGTATATAAACCAACAGTGGGTTGGCTGCCGCCGGGGCGAAGAATTGGCACCAGCGGGTATGTTTTTTGACTTCGACGATATAGTGAGTAACCGTAAAAATCAGGGTGCAGAAAAAAATACTAAACAGCGCCCAGGTCGGGGTCGCCCATATTTTTGAAATCGGGCTCACGGGCCAGATGGCGAGGGCCGCTATACCACTGCACAGTATAAGCATCATGACATAGCCCCGACGATGAGTCACTAGCGCGTTGTGGTAAAAAAGCGTGGCCAGTATTGCCCCCGCTAAAACGATGGCGGTGTGGGTATTGTTGCGGTTATTTTCTACCAATAATTGTAAGGCCGAGCCTTCAAATTCCCGGGTGCCATTGAGTAATAAATAAAGGCCTAAAAAGCCCAGGGCAGCCAGCGTTAAAAAGGCGATTTGAGCGTGGGCTTTGTCGATTTGCAGCGCGCCTAAGTAGACGATACCTGCCATTAGGTAGGCCCAGCCGATCAGCCCTAAAATACCCCACCATTGGGTCGTCATGCCCGTGTTGGCTTTGCCTTGATATAAATACCAAAGGGTGACCAGTAGCGCGGCGCCGAGTGTGCGTAACCCTATAGGGATGACAGCAGGCCAGTGGCTCGGGTATTGGCACCAGAGCAACAGCACCGCGCCGTACATCAGCAGGGTCCATAAATGAATAGCAATAGGCATGGTGTAGGGGTCATACCCACTTAGGGTATTCACCATAAACACACCGATAATAATAAGGCTAATGCTGCGCAGGGCAATATGACCAAACAGTTGGCGCAGGCTGTCGCCTTTGTGCAAACGGGCCGCACAGGCAAAAGGAATCGACATGCCGACAATAAACAAGAAGGCGGGAAACACCAAATCTACAAAAGTCATGCCGTTGGCATCGGCGGCGAGATGTTTCATCCAGCCGGGGATGTCGGCAATGCCGGCCAGCTCGTTGACAAACACCATGGTTAAAATAGTGATACCGCGAAAAACATCGATCGCCAGTACGCGTTTGGCGGCAAGATCAGGTTGTTTCATTATTATTCCTGTTATAGCGTTTTTTCGGGCCCGCGCCATGCGCGGGCCGCGGTGGGCTTTACAGGCCCAGGCGTTCTTCCAGCTTTTGGTTTTCGACTTCGATGTGTTTGTAAAAGGCCTTGTCTTTTAATTTGGAGGCGGCGCCTTCGTCGACAATAATAATGGCATCTTTGTGCATTTGCAGGGCAGACGCGGGGCAGGCGGCGGTGAGTGGGCCTTCCACGGTCGCGGCAATAGCCTCTGCCTTGGCTTCGCCCGTGGCCAGTAACACCACTTTCTTGGATTCCAAAATCGTCCCGATACCCATGGTAATGGACAGATGTGGTTGGTATTCATCGTCTTTAAAAAAGCGTGAATTATCGTTAATGGTATCCATGGTTAGCGTTTTCACACGGGTGCGTGAAGCCAGAGAGCTGGACGGCTCGTTAAAGCCAATATGGCCATTGCGCCCGATACCCAAGAGTTGAATGTCGATACCACCGGCGTTGCTGATGTCGTTTTCGTAATCGATACACGCGGCAATAGGGTCGTCGGCGTTGCCGGGCGGAACCTGCGTATTGCTTTTGTCGATATCGACATGGTCAAACAAGTGCTCATTCATAAAATGGCGATAGCTTTGTGGGTGCTCGCCATCCAGCCCTAAGTATTCGTCTAAGTTAAAGCTGGTTGCCTTGGCAAAAGACAGTTCATTGGCTTTATTTAAAGCAATCAGTTCTTTGTAAAGAGCAACAGGCGTGGAGCCGGTGGCTAAACCCAGAACCGAGTTGGGTTTTTTCTGCAGTTGTTTTTTAAAAATATTGGCGCCGTAGGCGGCAACCGATGCGGCGTCTTCTAAGATGATAACTTTCATGATTGCTCCGGCAAATCAGTGTTGTTGGTAGTCACCGGCCACCCAGGTAGCCGTAACGTTAAAGTCGTCGGTAAAGTGCACTAAATCTGCTCGGTAGTGCGGATCTATGCGGCCCAGTGTTTGATTGAGTTTCATATATTCAGCGGGGTACAAAGAGGCCATCCGCAAGCTTTCACTTAAGGAAATGCCAACATCGCGATGGGCAATACGCACCGCATCGATCATGCCGATGGCACTGCCAGCCAGCCGGCCTTCGGCGTTTACCAGAGCGCCGTTGTGCTCGAAAATCTCTTCGCCGTAAATGGTGAACGATTTTTGTTCGCTGCCTACCGTGGACATTGCATCGGTCACCAGGTATAGCTTGCCTAAGGGCTTGGCGTTGAGGGCGACTCTGACCGAACCGGGGTGTACATGGTGGTTGTCGCAAATAATGCCGCACCATGTGGTGTCGCTTTCGAGTGCTGCCCCCACCACGCCGGGTTCGCGCCCGCTTTGTGGGCGCATTGCGTTAAATAAGTGGGTAAAGCCCGTTAAGCCGTCAGCAATGGCCGCTACCACGTCTTCGTAATGGGCATTGGTATGGCCGGCGGCGACGAAGATGCCCGCCTGACACAGCTGTCTCACTTGGCCGCTGGCGGCGTGCTCGGGGGCCAGGGTGAGCATTACTTTGAATCCCTCAATGGCGGTCAGCCATTGCATATCTTCCTGCTCGATACCGCGGATGTACTTGGCGTTGTGCGCACCGCGCTTGTCCATATCGAAAAAAGGACCTTCAATATGAATCCCTAAAATACCATTCATGCCCGCGTTGATGGCGTCGGATACGGCTTTCACTCCGGCCTGATGATTGGGGCGTGTATCGCTGATAAGTGTAGGGAGCATACTGGTAGTACCGGTAGGGCGGTGACCGTCTAGCATGGTTTGCAGGGCGCTGACGCTGGGGTCATTGGTGAAAAATGCACCGCCACCGCCATTGACTTGTAGGTCAATAAAGCCGGGGGCGAGAATGCCACCTGCAAGGGGGATGATCTCCGCATCAGGATACTGACGGACAACGTTGTCATTTTCGGGTAATGAAATAACCTCAGTGCCTTCGATAACCACAGCCCGATTGTCGAGAAATTGATCACCGGTAAATATACGCGCGCCCACAAGAGCTTGTTTCATGTCACTTTAACCTGCGATAGTCATAAGATAGGCCGCAGCCCAATATCGTTCTTATTATCGACCGGAATTGGGCATTTTGCAATCACTGAGCACCATTACGGTGATTGACGAGGGTTTTCAGCCATACTTAATCATCCATGGCCAGTGTGGTACCACTGTAACGTTTATGCGTTCGGCGACCGTTAGCTAAGGCGTAAAAAACCAAAAGCCCGCTAATAAGCGGGCTTTTGGGGGGTGATTTAACGCCTATCATTAGCCGTGGTTAATCACCATTACATCGGTATCGAGTGCGTCAATTAGGCGCTCGGAAGTGTTGCCCCGGCGGGTTTTGGTCATACCGTTTTGGCCTAAGGTACCCATAATCACCAAATCGGCATTGATGTTTTCCGCAATCTTAGAAACCACATCGGAGGTGTAGCCGTGGTCGACATGAATTCGATCGGTGTCTACGCCGGTTTCTTTCGCGAGTCGGCCGCGATCGGGGTAGTTCATGGAGTCCATGTAACCGTTAACTACATGCATATCTGCGTTGTAAACACCGCAGATATTGCGCGCCGTTTCCAGAATTTTCTCGTTCAATTCAATTTGAACATTGCGAGTGGCCTGGAAGTTGACGGCGGCCAACACGGTTTTGCGTTCTTCGTGCGCGCCCGGGCGAATCAGAACCACTGGGCAGGAGGCGCCTTTAAGCAGTTCCCACTTGGATTCGGTAAACAGAAAACGTCGGTTGGCAGTTTTGGCGTGCACCGGCAAGTAAATCAGGTCAGCATTGGCTCGTTTGGCCGCTTGCATGATGGACTCTTGCCACTCAGATGACCAAGAAACTTCAATTAAATGCTCCACACCCGCATCGTTAAGCGTGCTGCGGATTTGTTCGTCAAACCAGCTTTGATCGCGAACCAGATTGGCATTGTAAGCGCGGGTGTCGACGGCATCGCCATCAACAGCGACAAAGACGTGGACGAAAGGCTTTACTTTCTGTAATTGCGACGTGCGTTTGACCCGCTCTAGCGCGACGTGTTGTTCGTCGTTTGGGTCCACAACAACAAACATCTTCTGCTGCTTGGGCATGGATTCTCCTAAGTATTCTCGGTGGTAACGGTAAGCCTGTGGGGCTTGCCGGTTTAGCGTTCACCGGGGCAAAAATATTAGCATTTTGTAGCCCCGGAGCCTGTTATAAGGCGGTCAGCCAAGTGCAGCTATCAGTCTGTGCTTGGGCAATAGCTGTGACTTGGCCAGATCATTTCCGCTTCAAACCTAAGCATATCAACTTGCTCGGCTCCTTGGTAGCAGAGAAAGTCTCACTAGGGGGTACAATAGCGCTTTTGTACACAATTAAGAGGTAAATATGACTCAGCTTACAAGCATCGGCTTTGATGACCTGGCGATTGATCAAACCGCGAGCTATAGCAAAACGTTGACCGAGGCCGATCTGGTATTGTTTGCGGCCACCAGTGGCGATGTCAATCCGGTTCACCTGGACGCCGAGTTTGCGGCCGGTACGGTGTTTGGCGAAAGAATTGGCCACGGTATGTGGTTGGGGGCATTGGTATCGGCTGCAATTGCCACGCAATTACCGGGCCCAGGCTCAGTCTACCGGAGCCAATCCCTGCAATTTAAGCAACCCGTAAAGCTTGGCGATACCGCCACGGTGACCTTAACCGTTACCGGCCTAAAGGCTCGCATGAAATTGGTGACCTTAGCGTGCAGCGTGACAAATCAGAATGGAGTGGTTTTGGCCAAGGGGGAGGCCGATGTGATTGCGCCGGCTGCGGGCGGAACCTTGCAGGCGCCAGATTTACCCGCCATCACGATCGACTGAGCAGGGCCAGCTTACAGTGGCGGCGGCCAGCCGCCCAGGTTGTGCCAACGATTGACAATGTTGCAGAACAGCTCGGCGGTTTTTTCGGCGTCGTAGGCGGCACTGTGAGCGGCGCTGTTGGAAAATTCGATACCGGCTAATTGGCAGGTTTTGGCTAATACGGTGTGGCCGTAAGCCAGGCCGGAAAGCGTAGCTGTATCGAAACAAGAAAACGGGTGAAAGGGATTGCGTTTAATATCGCAGCGCTCAATGGCCGCATTGACAAACCCCAGGTCAAAGTGGGCGTTGTGGCCCACCATCACGGCGCGGGTACAGCCTTGCTGGCGTACAGCGCGGCGAATGCCCTGCAATAGCTCGGTCATTGCCATCTCTTCCGGAATCGCTAGTCGTGTTTCGCTGTCGAGATCGATTCCGGTAAAATCCAGTGCCGACTGTTCAATGTTGGCCCCCTCAAACGGGTCGACATGAAACTCCAGGGTCTGTTCGGGAATAATCAGGCCGTTGCTGTCCATGGTCAGAGTTACCGCTGCTACCTCTAGCAGGGCGTCCCGGGCGCAGTTAAAACCGCCGGTTTCAACGTCAACCACCACCGGCAAAAAACCGCGAAAGCGTTGCGCCATGGGGGATGCGTTATCTTTTTCAAACTCCGGAGGGCTTGGCTTCACGATAGATCCTTAAGCGATAGTCGCCAGTTTCCAATTGAGGGTTTCTCCCGCACACAGAGGGACAATGGTTTCATCGAGATAGGGCAGTGTTTGCGGCAATTGCCAGCTCCCGCGGGTCAGCGTTATGGTGTCTGTGTTGCGCGCCAGACCGTAGAAGTCCGGCCCAAAATGACTGGCAAAAGCTTCTAGTTTATCCAGTGCTCCGGCCCGATCAAAGGCTTCGGCGTAGAGTTCAATAGCGCTGTAGGCGGTGTAGCTACCGGCACAGCCACAAGCGGCTTCTTTTTTGTTTTTAGTGTGCGGTGCAGAATCCGTTCCCAAAAAGAACTTGGGATTGCCACTGGTGGCGGCTGCCACCAGTGCGTCTTGGTGGGTCATGCGCTTGAGAATCGGCAGGCAATAGTAATGCGGCTTAATCCCCCCCACCAGCATATGGTTGCGGTTGTACAACAGGTGATGAGCGGTAATCGTGGCCGCTACATTAGCATTGGCCGATCTAACGAAGTCGGCGGCATCGGCGGTGGTGATATGTTCCAGTACGATTTTTAAATCGGGGAAGTCACTGACCACGGGGCCCAAAATGGTGTCGAGAAACACCTTCTCCCGATCGAAAATATCAATCGCGCTATCGGTGACTTCACCGTGTACTAAAAACAGAATGCCTTCGCGCTGCATGGCCTCCAGTACCGGGTAAATATTGTTGATATCTGTGACGCCCGAGTCGGAGTTGGTGGTAGCGCCGGCGGGGTAGAGTTTACAGGCCACTACTCCGGCGGCTTTGGCGGCTACGATATCTTCCGGCTGGGTATTGTCGGTTAGATAGAGCACCATAAGGGGTTCAAACTGAGCCTGTGCGGGAGTGGCGGCTTTGATACGCTCACGATAAGCCGAGGCCTCATTGGCATTGGTGACCGGGGGTACCAGATTGGGCATGACGATGCTGCGGGCAAATTGCCGGGCGGCATCGGGTACCGTGCGGGCGAGAGAGTCACCATCTCGCAGGTGAATATGCCAATCGTCGGGCCGAATCAGGGTAATTTTGTTTGTCATACCAATGCACACAGGGAAGTTTAAAGCCGTGCATCCTAGCAAAAATGGGGCTAAAGCGCAGCAGGATTAGGCCGATAACCCCTGTGATCTCTCTCGGGATCGTCACAAATGACTAAATCGTTGGAGCCGCACGGGTGAAAATACGCGTTATTGACATAGGGTTGGGATTGCTGGGCTGGTTGGTTGTGGCGCCGAGTTTCGCTGCCACCTACGCAGGCTCTATGGAAAACACTCAGTGGCAGGTCGATGCAAGTGTCTTTGCCTGCCAGATGCGCCAAGATATTCCCCTGCTGGGGGAGGCCGTCTTTATGCGCCGGGCCGGCGAGACTCAGCGTTTTTCGCTGACCGAGCTTAACCGCCAATTAAAACCGGGCCAGGCCGAGTTGTTTTCTCTGGCTCCGCGCTGGCGCAGTGTTGGCGAACACTATTCGATGCGTGAATTATCGGTGGGCGATACCGATTCGGTCAGCCTGGATTGGCGAGACTCACAACAGTTATTGCAAGAGCTGATAGAGGGGCGGCAACTGCTGTTGCGTGGCGACAGTTGGTACGAGTCGAGCGATGTGGTGGATGTGATTATTGAGCCGATACGCATTCGTCAGGCGCTGGCGGAGTACCAAACGTGTTTATCCGGCTTGCTGCCTGTCAATTACGACCAGGTGCGCCGCACATCCATTCTCTTTCCTGGCGGTACGGATGAGTTTGACGATAGCGAGCAGCAAACGCTCGACAATCTGGCTCGCTATGTTTTAGCCGACCCCTATATCACCGCACTGGTGATTGATGGCCATGCCGATGGCGCCGGGCTTCGTGCCGATAACTTGGTTCTGTCGCAAAAGCGTGCGGAATATGTGGTGAATTATTTAATCGAGCGCGGTGTACCAGAGGGGTTAATCGAAGTGCGGTGGCACGGAGAGCGCTACCCCATTGCCTCCAATCGAAGCGCTGCAGGGCGGGCGCAAAATAGGCGCGTCACCGTGCGCGTTGATCGTTTCGAACCGGATCCGGAAGCGCTTGCCCGAGCCAACTAACCTTTGTGAGAGATATGTGAATCGCGCACGCTCGACGGTTTAATGCTGCCGTCTACTTGCATTGGAATTGGTGCCGAGCCCCGTTGCCTGCAAGTGCAAATCCCTTTCGTTTTATTCATTGCGTAAAAATATATTAAGCTTCGGAATTTTCCTCTAGTGCGTTGGTCAAAACCCTCGATATTGACGCCCTCGGCTGTTGCCGAAGGGTAGGGTCCAATCTATAGAGGTAGTGATTGCATGCAGCACAGAGTGTTGATGACACAGATAGTAATGAGTGTGGTTTTGGTGTTTTCTGGCATGGCCGTTCGTGCGGCAGCTCTGCCTGAATTTACCGAGTTAATTGAAAATAGTGTGCCCGCGGTGGTCAAAATCACCACCAGCAAAACCGTATCGGGTGGCCCATCCTTTTTGGATCAGATTCCCGAGTCGCACCGACACTTTTTTGGCCAGCCCAATCCGCGCGAGCGCAATGCCCGGTCGATGGGGTCGGGTTTTATTATTTCCTCCGAGGGCCATGTGCTGACCAACAATCATGTCATCGACGATGCCGATGAGGTGGTGGTGCGTTTGTTTGATCAGCGTGAGTTGGTCGCCGAGGTGGTGGGGGTAGATCCATTGTCGGATTTGGCCCTGCTAAAAATAGACGCTAAAAATCTGCCGACCTTGTCGTTTGCCCCAGCCGAGAGTTTAAAAGTGGGGCAATGGGTGGTGGCGATTGGCTCGCCCTTTGGTTTGGACTACTCCGCCAGTGCCGGTATTGTCAGCGCCATGGGCCGCTCCATTAGCGCCAATGAAAGTTCGTATGTTCCGTTTATTCAAACCGATGTAGCCATCAACCCCGGCAACTCCGGTGGGCCGTTGTTTAATCTTAACGGCGAAGTGGTCGGTATTAATTCGCAAATTTATTCTCGCTCTGGAGGCTCCAATGGCCTGTCTTTTTCCATTCCCGCGGATGTAGCGCAGGAAGTGGTCGAGCAACTGATGGATGATGGGCGGGTACAGCGCGGTTGGTTGGGCGTATATATTACCGATGTTAACCGCGATCTTGCCATTTCCTTCGGCTTAGATAAGCCCATGGGCGCACTGGTCAATGATGTGGAAGATGAAAGCCCAGCGCAAAAGGCAGGGTTGTTGCCCAGCGATATTGTTATCGAGTTCGATGGCAAAACGGTAGAAGACTCGGGCACCTTGCCGCAACTGGTCGGTCGTGTGGCACCGGGCACCGAAGTTGAACTCACTGTAATGCGCAAGGGCAAACGTAAAACACTAGAGGTTACTCTGGCCGAGCGGGCCGGGGATGGCAGCGAGCAGTCCTCGGGCAAATCGCGCCACAGTGGCGCTCTGGATCGCTTAGGCATGAAGGTGGATGACATAGACAGCCGCTATCGTGAGCGCTGGAAACTCGATGGAGGTGCACTGGTTAGGCAAGTGGAGCCAAACTCTCCCGCGGCTGAAACCGGCTTGCGTCCCGGGGATGTGATTGTTCAACTCGGCCATGACGAGGTGAGTGACGCCGATGATTATCGCGATCTGTCCTCCGAACTGAAAGAGGACAAGCTGTATCCCATACGCTTTTATCGGCGTGGTCAGCCCCTGATTCGCACCATTAATATCGACACTGAGTGATAGAGTCGTGATAACCCGGGCCATAACTTGGCCTGGGTTGTATAAGCCGGTGAGGAACTTAGGTTATACTGCGAACGTTAAAAATCGTCTGTTCGGAGCAATTTAAGTGGAGCGTAATCGCCTATTTTGGGGAAGTCGTCGTGGCATGCTGGAGCTGGATTTAATCTTGCTGCCATTTTTGGACAATATATACCCCTCCCTTGAGCAAGCCGACAAGGAACGTTATTGGAAGTTATTGGAATGTGAAGATCAGGATATGTTTGCCTGGCTGCTGCATCGCCAAGACCCTGAAGATCCACAGCTGCAAAGGATTGTGCACATTGTCAGAGAAAATACCGGAAAAGCGCCGTAAAGCCTCGGCCACATCACCTCCCCTTGCCGATCCCGGTGAGGGGGTTTATCTCGATACCACACTGTTCCCCTCCCGGATTTTATTGTCATGGCACCTTGCAGTGCACAGCTTGGCAGGTTTTGCTTTGTTGGTCGTGACGGCTCTTAAGTGGCAAGAATCCGCATGGTGGCTCATTTGCAGTGGGTTGTTAGTGGTCGTTGTGGCGGTTGTGGGCAGCAGGGGGCGGGGTGAACTCAAGCGAATTTGGCATTTGCGCTTAGAGGCCGGCAGTTGGTTTTTGGCTCCGGAGGGTGGGCACTTACAACCGGTTCGGTTAAAAGGAAAATTAACCCTATGGCCCGGCTTGGTCGGTTTGAGCTTGAGTCCGGGCCGGGGGAGCACTCACTTACTGTTGGCACCTGACTCCATGGCCCATGAGGATTATCACCGTTTGCGGGTGTGGTTGGTTACTCAGGTGCAGCACTGACAATAATGTCTTGCGCGGCAAAATTGGTGGGCACCAAAATGGTATTGCGAGCAATACTGCTTAAATTGGGGTGATCCAGCGAATAATGCAGGCCGCGGCTCTCTTTGCGCTCCATTGCCGAGCGGATAATCAGCTGTGCCACCGTCACCAGGTTGCGCAGTTCGATCAAATCCCCACTCACTTTGTAATTGCTGTAGTACTCGGCAATCTCTTTTTGCAGCAATTTGATACGGTGCGTGGCTCGCTCCAGTCGTTTGTGAGTGCGCACAATGCCAACATAGTCCCACATAAAACGCCGCAGCTCGTCCCAGTTGTGAGAGATAACCACGTCCTCATCGGAATTGGTCACGCGCGACTCATCCCACTTGGGGCTGTCGGCGGGGGTGGCCACCGAGTCGATTTTGCCCTTGATGTGCAAAGCGGCCGATTGCGCGTAAACAATACACTCCAGCAGTGAATTCGACGCCATACGGTTGGCGCCGTGTAGGCCGGTAAAAGAGGTTTCGCCAATGGCGTAGAGGTTTTCCAGATCGGTTTGGCCGTTGCGATCGACCACCACGCCGCCACAGGTATAGTGCGCCGCCGGTACTACTGGTATGGGATCTTGGGTTATATCAATCCCAAATTCCAGACAGCGGGCTTTGACCGTGGGGAAATGCTCGCTAATAAATGCTTCGGATTTGTGGGATATGTCCAGATAGACGCAGTCGCAGCCCAGCCGCTTAATCTCATAGTCGATGGCGCGGGCGACGACATCCCGGGGGGCCAATTCGCCGCGTTCGTCAAAGCGGTGCATAAAGCGCTCGCCATTGGGCAGCTTTAAATAAGCGCCTTCGCCGCGCAGCGCTTCGGTGATCAAAAAGCTTTTGGCTTTGGGGTGGTACAGGCAAGTGGGGTGAAACTGATTGAATTCCATATTGGCGACCCGACACCCGGCGCGCCAGGCCATGGCGATGCCATCGCCCGAGGCACTGTCGGGGTTGCTGGTGTAAAGGTACACCTTGCTGGCGCCGCCGGTAGCCAATACCACTACCTTGGCCTGAAACACGCTGACGTGGTCATTGCCTCGGTTAAGCGCATAGGCGCCTGAGGCGCGTACTTTACGTGAGCCGGAATCAGCCTGAGTGATCAGGTTGAGAGCCACATGGTTCTCAAAAATCTCGAGGTTGGGGTGGGCCTGAACCCGGTCTATTAATGTGCTGTGTACCGCCTTACCAGTGGCGTCGGCGCTATGAATGATACGCCGATGGCTGTGCCCGCCCTCTTGGGTAAGGTGGTAGTCGTCGGAGTTGGATTCGCGGGTGAAGTCCACCCCCTGTTCAATCAGCCACTCAATCGCGCTAGTCGAGTTTTCCACGGTAAAACGCACCGCGTCTTCGTGGCAGAGGCCAGCGCCGGCAACGAGAGTGTCGGCAACGTGTGCATCGACCGTGTCTTGATCGTCCAGTACCGCGGCAATTCCCCCCTGGGCATACCAGGTTGAGCCTGTATTGATCGCGCTCTTGCTGAGCACGGCAACCCGGGCTGTTTCCGCTAAACTTAACGCTAAGGTTAGCCCGGCTGCGCCGGAGCCAATAATCAGGACATCGTGGTGGTGGTGCTGTTTCATACACGCTCGCTATAACGAATAGGGGCGAATTATAACAAGTTGTTGCACGCTACGCCCCCGCTGAGGCTTATTTAACCAATTGCACCGGTTTATCCCAGTGGTAGAGAGAAATACGTATAATGTGTGGAACTTCTTATTAGAAGTGTGTGTCTATGGGCGTCAATGGGGAATGAGGCGCCGTTTGGCTCACCGTGACGGTCAGTGCCGGCTATGGCACAGTGGAATTTGAATGTCACCGGCTTATCGAGCGGGTGTTTGGGGGTTTACGAATGACAGCGCAATCTGCGCCTGATACTGACCAGCAACTGGTCGAGCGGGTACAAAAAGGCGATAAACGCGCTTTCGACCTGTTGGTACTTAAGTATCAACACAAGATATTTTCCATTATTGGCCGCTATATTCGCGATCACGCCGAAGTGCAGGATGTCGCCCAGGAGGCGTTTATCAAGGCCTACCGGGCACTGGCAAAGTTTCGCGGTGAGAGTGCCTTTTATACATGGCTCTATCGCATCGCCATTAATACCGCTAAAAACCATTTGGTGTCGCGCTCGCGGCGTCCTCCTGCGTCGGATGTCGAGATGGAGGACGCTGAATATTACTCCGGATCGGATCTGTTGAAAGATATGGAGACGCCGGAAACCAGCCTAATGTGCGATGAAATTCAGCGCGAGGTGGATGCGGCTATTCGGGAGTTGCCCGAAGATCTGCGCTCGGCGGTGACCCTGCGAGAGATGGAAGGGCTCAGCTACGAGGACATTGCCGCAATTATGGACTGCCCGGTGGGAACCGTGCGCTCGCGTATTTTCCGGGCACGCGATGCGATTGATAAGCGTATTCACCCTTTGCTCGAAAAAACTGATTAATTCCTGAATGGAAGCTGAACCTTTGTCTGGAGGGAGTGTCAGAAAGGATTAGCAGATGTAAATCTTTGTAATGTGGCCCGCACTACGCTATGTTAGCGTTCGGTTTTTGTACAGCGGGTACCGATTGACTGAATCGCCGTGTTGAGCTGATTAATAGGCAAAAGGCGGTAAATAAAGGTAAATGCGAGCATGACAGACACGTCTCACAAGGCCCAATTGGCCGAATCCGTTTCAGCCATGGTGGACGGCGAAGCCAGCGAGCTAGAGTTTGCTCGGATCTTAAAATCCAGCGGCGAGCAGCCCGATGTACAAGCGACTTGGTCGCGCTATCAGGTGGCAAGCTCGGCGATACGTTCTGATTTGCCGCCCCAAATGGCGCCAGAAGGTTTTGCCGCCAGCCTCAGTGCTGCACTTGAAGATGAACCAACGGTTACCACCGGTCGATTGTCACGCGTGTGGCGCGGCATGGGGCAAGCGGCCATTGCCGCCTCCGTGGCCGGTGCTCTGGTGGTGGGCGCTCAGTTTTATCAGGGCGAAGACCTCACCGCTGAAATTATGGCCGATGCCACCCCGGCAGAAAAAACCATTACCGCCGCTGATGTATCGCTGCCAGTAGGCTTTAACGCGCCGGCGCTGCCGACCCGTCAGGTCAGTGCTCAGTCGGTCTACCAACCGGCGACTCGCCGCCCGGTAGTGGTGGAATCACGCCGCCCCAATGTGCAAGTTTCCAGTGACGAGGTAAAACACTATTTGCATCAGTTGTTAGAGCAGCACACCGATCAAGCGGCTGTGAATAGCGCTTCTGGTATAGTTCCTCATGCTCGGGTGCCTCTCATCGAAGAAGAGTAGTAACCCGTTTATACAATATCTGTGCAGTTTGCCGCGCACCCCAAGGTAACCTGTACAGAGCAAAGTCACCAGCAGAGAAAACAACCATGAGTCGGCTAGCCGGCGCCTTGATGCTGATGGCCTTGTCCATCGGCGCTGTACAGGCGCAAACCACCACCCTCCCAGATAACGCCCAACAGCCCGGCAATACCACCGACGAAGTCACTATACGTTCGGTCAGCGAGCTGTTGGTGAAAATGTCCGAACACCGACGTGTGCTAAATTATGCCGGTACCTTTACCCACCAAGACACCATCGGCACCGAAAGTTTTCGGCTCCAACACTGGGTGGACGAGGGCACTGAGTATCAGCGGCTTTATTATTTACAAGGCCCCGAGCGCGAAGCCCTAATCAGTAAAGATCTAGAGTGCCGTATGATGAGTGATCAGTTGATCACTCATCGCGCCGATAAACTGGCCGATGAGTATTCCCGGCTGGAGCAGTTTTATCATTTCAGGGTGCTGGGGTTAGAGCGTATCGCTGGCCGGGCCGCCACGGTTTTGCATATTGTGCCGCGCGATGCCTTCCGTTTTGGCTACCTGTTCAGTATCGATCGCGAAACCGGCTTAGTCCTTAAATCTACGTTGTTGGATAACAATCAGCGCCCGGTGGAGCAATTTCAATTTGTTGAGCTAGAAGTGGGGGTGGCGACCGAGCAGTTTAGTAGCGAGCGCGGCGCCCATATTTCCCACCGGCTGGCGGCAGAAGAGGTCGCCCAGTGCAATCCGGCGGCGGATGAACAGCCCGATACCTGGCAAATGGGTTGGATTCCAGAGGGTTTTGCGTTCTCTGGTCAGCGGGAAGTGCGCGATAAGGTCGACATGCTAATGTATACTGATGGTCTGTCGACGTTTTCGGTCTTTCTCGACCCTATCGCCGGCACGGTGGCAATGGAAGCCCGTGCACAGCGTGGGGCCACCAATTTTTACCTGGGTGGTGTTAGTCGCGCCGATCAACTCTATCAACTCACCGTCGTGGGCGAGATTCCCGCTGCCGTGGCTGAGCGAGTTGGCCAGTCGATTGTCCCCCTAGACGAGAAACAACCAGCAGGTTAGTGCGTGTTAATAGAATCGGGTAAAGTCGTAGCCGTTGAAACAGATGGCCTGTGGGTGGAAACCATCAGCCGTTCCACCTGTGGCTCCTGTGCGGCGCAAAAAGGTTGTGGCCAGAGCTTGTTGGCTAGATTCGCCGGCCACACTACTTACCTGTGGGTGTCACTGGGCGGGCGCGATAGTACCGACTATGACGTGGGCGATGAAATTGAGCTGGGTGTGCCAGAGGCTGTCGTGGCCAATGGCTCTATGCTTGTCTACCTGTTGCCACTGATCTCCATGCTCGGCTTTACTCTTGGAGCTCATCAATTAGGGTGGGGCGAAGGCCTAACCACATTGGCGGGTTTGGCTGGGCTTTTGGGTGGAGGCGCACTGGTGCGTTGGCGCGCTCATGTCACCCGCCACGACAGTCGTTTACAGCCAGTGCTAGTCGATCACCAGCAAGTGGTTCACGTCAGTTAATTTCCCCATTGGTTTTCCGGTCATTTACGCTTGCTTTAATCTTTGGTTAAGATCTGGTGTTGTCAGAGGGCTGATGGCGACCTGTTGCCACAGTGCATTGCTTAACTGTGGCAAGTTCTTGGCCCCGTCTTTTACCATCCAGCGGGCAATTGCCTGGGCGACATCGGGGTAATGCAGTGGCGCCGGCTTGGGCAAGGTTAGCCAATGGCGTATCACCTGTTCGCTTATTTTATCTGTAGTTGTCGCATACCCCAGCGCTTGCAGTGCGAGTGCGTTCGACTGCTGTTCCATTTGCGAGCGCACAGGTTCTACCAACAGCTTTTTCCCCAAGGTAATGGCTTCACTGGGCAACTCAAAGCCCGCACTGCACATAACGCCCTCGGCGGAGTGTAAATCCTGCTGAAAGCCCTCGCGAGAAAACGGGCGTAAATGGATATGGCCGCGATCTTCTGTTTGCTTAAACTTGTGATACACATAAAACTCGTGATCTTTAAACGGTGCCAACAGCGGCAAAAAATCATCGACGTCGGCAAACGGTAGATACACCAAAATCTTGCCTTTTTGCGCTGTGTTGGGGTGCTCGGAGGGCTCCACAATCGGTGGCAATAGCGATTGGTCAAAGTGGTGCCAGTGCACGCCAACCGGGGTGTCGATGGGGGCAAACCAACGCATAAAAATATCAGTAATAAAATTGCTGGCTTTTTTCGGTATGGGGTAGAGAAAGGCGCATTGATGCGATACACCGATAGAGCGAACCCCGTGCATACGTGCAGCCCAAGCGGTGACAGGCTCGAAATCGCTGACGACTAAATCATAATCACTGGCGTTAAGTGCACGAACATCTTGACGCAATTGCCGGAGGTTACTTTTTAAAATTGTTTTGGGCATATTGACCTTGCCCTTTTTTGTTTGCAGTGTCATGCCGCGATAGCAACGAAAATCGCCAAAGGGTTGCATATCAAAAAAGTCTTCGCGGTTGCGTCCGGAAAATACCCAGTCGACTTTAACATCGAGTTTGGCAAACGCCTTTGCCATAGATCGGGCTCGGGTCAGATGACCATTGCCCGTGCCTTGCACGCCATACAGAATTTTCATTACACGGGGCCCATGATGTAATAGGTGCCTACAATTGCGCAGGAGGTTCCAAGCACTGCACCGGCTAAAATATCAGTGGGGTAATGCACACCGAGTAAAACACGTGATGAGCCTATCAAGCAGGCGCCAATGTAAGCCGGCAAACCAAACATCGGATAGAAATAACTAATAAGAAAGGCAAACACAAAAGCCGCCGCCGTATGTCCCGAGGGAAAGCTAAACTTATCTGACGGGGTTACCCAGCTCTCAAACGCTTCAATGTTGACCGCGGGGCGGTTGCGTTTAAAAGAGTTTTTGATGAGCAAATAAAAACTGACGTCCAGCGCATAGCAAACGAGGCCCACCTTTAAAAACAAAACACTGTTAGGGACTTCAAACGCGATTAACAGCAAAGCGATGGCAACGTACAGCGGGCCATCGCCGCAGCGCGATACCCAGCGTACCGTCCGGCGATATGGAAAACCTTTAGTCACATGAAGCCAGACGAATGCCAATGTGTCGATCTGGTGGACTCTTTGCAAAAAAGCATTCATAGTTTCACCCCGTTTGCGGTGGTATTTGTCTGTTTGGCTAATGAATACCACTGCTCTATGACGCTTATATGACATACATTTAATGGAGAGATGAAAAATGAAGCCAGGAAAGACTGGGTTCACCCGTGTGGCGCATGCATTTGGCTATTCACTGCAGGGGATAAACGCCGCCTGGAAGCACGAAGCCTCGTTTCGCCAAGAGATTTGGATGGCCGCGGTGCTCCTGCCTCTGGCAGTGTGGCTGGCTACTAGCCATATAGAACTTATTTTACTGGTGGCGAGTGTTTTTTGGGTCATTATTGCTGAGCTTATTAACTCATCGGTAGAGGCCGTGGTGGACCGCACTGGCTCCGAGGTGCACGAGTTATCGGGCCGGGCAAAAGATATTGGCTCGGCAGTGGTGCTTTTTTCCCTAATTTTGTTGGCGCTGGTGTGGGGCATTATTGCCTGCCATCGCTTCTTCTAACACCTTGCCAAACAGCCAGGCCCATATCTCTGTGGGCTTGGTTTAACCGCCACAACTCACTGCGAAATTCCGCGCCGATATAAGCTCTGGCAGTTTACAGTTCCTTACCCTCAACAGGTGCAGCCTGAATAAACACATCGTACAATCTATGTCATCTTGCGGACATAATTCTCTGCATTCGAGATAACCACTATACGGATAATTATTATTGCTATGCCTGCCTCAGTGATCTCTCTTACCTACCGCACTTTGCTCTGCTGCTTTTGTGTGGTGTTGATAAGCGCTTGTTCCGATACAGCCCCCGAAGCCAGTGGGCGCGGTGGTATTCAGCCCAAGCCGGTGATTGCCGCGCAAGTGGAAACCAGCCCCGAGCAAGTTAAGGTGGAGGCGGTTGGTACATCGCGAGCGGCCAGCTCGGTGGCAATACGGCCACGAGCCGCCGGTCAGGTAGTGGCTGTGAAGGTTAAGCCGGGGCAAAAGGTCGCGGCGGGCGAGGTGCTGTTTGAACTGGATAGCCGCAATGAAGCTCTGGCGCTGCGCAACGCCGAGGTAGAGCTGGCTGATGCCCAGCGGTTGTTAAAGCGCTATCGCCAGTCGCAAGATAGTGGAGCGGTCACTCAGTCAGACCTGGACGATGCGCAAAGTGCTGTTGCCCGGGCTCAGATTGCGGTAGAGCGCGCCGCCGTTGAGTTGGAGTACCGCCAGGTTCCTGCGCCGTTTACGGGCATTGTGGGGCTGACGGATATCGACCCCGGGGCCTGGGTGGATACTAATACGGTACTGACCACTCTCGACGATCGCTCCAGCCTGTTGGTGACCTTTGTACTGCCCGAGTTGTTGCTTAATCAAATCGAAGTTGGGCAGCCGTTAGAGCTTGCCACCTGGCGCAAGGATGCGGTCGAGGCCGCAGGGAAAGTTGTGGCTATCGATAGCCGGGTGAGCGAGGCCGAGCGCACTTTCAAAGTTCGCGCCGTGGTTAACAACCCCAACGACCGCTTGCGCCCCGGTATGAGCTTTCGGATTTCACTCAACCTAACGGGCAACGATTATATTTTGGTGCCGGAATTATCACTGCAATGGGGCCCGCGGGGCTCTTTTGTGTGGGCGATTGTCAATGGTGTCGCCGAGCGCCAGGTGGCGACGATTGTCCAACGCCGCGCGGGCAAGGTGCTGGTCGATGCCGATTTGAGTGCCGGGGCTCTGGTCGTGCTTGAGGGGATTCAAATGGTGCGCGAGGGGTTGCCTGTTGCCATTGCTCAAACTGTGAATGTTAACGGAGTTCCCGTTGGGTCGAATCAGTCTGAGGTGAGCGGTGAGTGATTTACAAGAAGACCTGCATAAAGAGGATATTGCCAGCCTGAGTATTCGCCGGCCCATTTTGGTGTTGGTGTTAAATTTATTGGTTGCCATTGCCGGTATTGCTGCCGTGATGGCCGTTGAGATCCGCGAGCTGCCGGATGTGGACCGCCCGATTGTTTCGGTGCGCGGCAACTATCCCGGCGCTTCCCCCGAAACTATGGACGCTGAAGTCACTAGTATCGTTGAAGGTGCTGTGGCCCGTGTTTCGGGTATTCGCAATATTCGCTCGTCCAGTGAAGAGAATAATATGCGTCTGCACGTGGAGTTTTCGCCCACGGTGGACCTCAATACCGCCGCGTCCGATGTGCGCGAAGCGGTCAGCCGGGTGGAGCGGGATTTGCCCCCCGATATCGAATCGCTCACCGTGATTAAAGCCGATCCCAACGCCAATCCAATAATTAATTTGGCGCTGGTGAGTGAGACGCTCGACGAACTGCAAATGACCCGCCGGGCAGAGCAAGATCTGATTCCCGAATTGGTGTCCATTGACGGCGTAGCCGACGTGGTGATTTTTGGCGAGCGGCAAAAAGTGTTGCGGGTGGTGATGGACCCCGTACGCCTGGCAAGTTTTGGCCTGGCCGTGAGCGATGTGGCCGACGCTTTGCGCGAGGCTCCGTTCGATGTTCCCTCGGGCAGTTTTCGCTCGGGTGATTTAGAGTTACTGGTGCGCGCCGATGCCTCAGTGGTTACCGAACAGGCCATGGCCGATATAATCATTAAAGAGGATACGCGCTTAGCGGATGTGGCCCAGGTGTTTTTTGCCCCCGAAGATGCCTCTTCCTATGTGCGCTTAAACGGCCTGCCAGTGGTGGGGCTCGGGGTCGTGAGGCAATCGCAATCCAACACTTTGGATATCGCTGAAAAAATTCACAAAGCGGTGGCGCGGATCAACGAGCGCTTCACCGACTTTGAAATGGTGGTGACCGAAGACAGTGCCAAGTTTATTAAAGGGTCGATGCGCGAAGTACTGATCAGTATTTCGCTGACGATCTCCATCGTTATTCTGACCATTTGGCTGTTTATCGGCTCGCTGCGTGTGACACTGATTCCTTCCGTGGCCATCCCGGTAGCACTAATCGGCACCGTGGCGACCATTTGGGCGCTGGGGTTCTCTTTAAATATTTTGACCTTATTGGCTCTGGTGTTGGCCACAGGCTTAGTCGTGGACGATGCCATTGTGGTGCTGGAGAACATTCAGCGCCGGCGCAATCAGGGCCTGGGAGCCAGGGCGGCCGCGGTGCTGGGCACGCGGCAGGTTTTCTTTGCCGTGATTGCCACCACCGCAGTGCTTATTTCGGTGTTTGTGCCGGTGGCGATGTTGCCCAGTACGGCGGGGCGACTGTTTCGCGAGTTTGGTTTTGTACTGGCCTTTGCCGTGGCAATCTCATCCTTTGTGGCTTTATCGCTGGTTCCGGCTATGGCCGCCCGTATTGTGCCTGAGTCGAACAATGAGCCACACCCGGTGCGGGATAAGTTAAAAGCGGTTGGTAACCGTTTGTCGGCCGGCTACACCCGCTCGCTAGACCGAGCACTGGGTCTTGGTATTTGGGTTGTAGTGGTGGCCATGAGCGCGATTGTGGGCGCTGTACTGGTTTATCACAATGTGCCTCAGGAGTTGTTGCCCGAGGAAGATCGCGGCGTTATCTATGTCGATGCCACCGGCCCCGATGGTACCGGACTGGAGTACACCGAGCGCCAGGTCAATGCCATGGAGCAGCGGGTACAACCCCTGCTGGATTCGGGCGAAGCTGCGCATTTATTTTCGATTGTCGGGCGCTACGACCCCAACCGCGGCCGCGTGATTTTGCCTCTGGCCGATTGGGATCAGCGCGATCGCACCCAGCAGGAAATGATGGCCCAACTCGAGGCCCCAATGCGTGAAATACCCGGGGCATTTGTACGGGTTCGCAGCACCAACAGCCTTGGTATTGGCGGCGGTGGCGGCGGTATTGAAATCGCGTTGGTGGGCAGTGATTACGACAAAATTTTTGCCGCCGCCGAGCAATTTGTCGAGGTCATCGGCGAGCGTCTGCCCCAACTGTCGGACCCGGATATTAATTTTCAGCCCACCCAGCCCCAATTGGCAGTGACCATTGACCGGCGCAGAGCCTCGGAACTGGGCATTCCTCTGACTAATATCTCGACGACTTTGCGCGCCATGGTGGACGGGTACGATTTGGTGGATTTGTCGGTGGGGGATGAGGCTATTCCGATTATTTTGGAGTCCTCCGGTGATCAAATTAACGACCCCGGGGATTTGGTTAATTTATACGTCAGCACCGAAGATGGGCGCTTGCTGCCACTGTCGTCGGTGGTGACCATTACCGAAGAGGCTGTGGCGGCCGAGCTGGATCGGCATAAGCAGCGCCGGGCGATCGAAATTGAGATGGATGTGGCGCCGGGCTATGCCTTGGCTTCGGCGGTGGACGATTTGCGCCAGTTGGCTGATACAGAGCTGCCGCCGGGCATTGGTTTGATCTTTTTGGGTGAGGCCGAGACTCTGGATGAAACCTCAAAAGAGGTCGCCATCACTTACATCATTGCATTGCTGGTGGTGTTTTTGGTGCTCTGCGCTCAATTCGAAAGCTTTAGCAGCGCGCTCATCGTTATGCTCACAGTGCCTTTTGGCGTAGCCGCGGCGATATTTGCTCTGTTGTTGACCGGCACCAGCATTAACGTCTACTCGCAAATTGGGTTGGTGATGTTAATTGGTTTGATGGCCAAGAATGGTATCTTGCTGGTGGAATTTGCCGATCAGCTGCGCGACCGCGGGTACAGTGTGATCGAGGCGGTGCGCCATGCGGCCCAAGTGCGTCTGCGGCCTATTTTTATGACCATGATGTCGACTGTATTTGGCGCACTGCCTTTGATTTTAAGTGCGGGTCCGGGCTCCGAGGCGCGCAACTCGATCGGTTGGGTTATTTTTGGCGGTTTGGGTTTAGCCGCGGTCTTTACTCTGTATCTAACGCCTGTGGTTTACACCTTGGTGGCGCGCTGGACCAACCCCCGAGCCGAGGAGGGCGGGCGCCTGGCGGCCGAGCTCGAGCAAGCCCAAGGTATTCCGGATCGTCATGAGGGCTAAGGCGTCCGGTGGTATAATGGGGCTAATTTAATCGTCACAAGTGGTTATCAGGAGCGATATGAAACCTGTTCAAACTCAAATTGAAGCTGATTTACAGCAGCATTTTGCCCCAGCTGTATTGCAGGTGGAAAACGAAAGCCATATGCACAGTGTGCCGCCCAACTCAGAAACACACTTTAAAATCACCCTGGTGAGCGAAGCGTTCGCGGGCAAAAGGCCTGTGCAAAGGCATCAGGCGGTCTACGCCGTGCTGGCCGAGCAAATGGCCGGGCCGGTGCATGCGTTAGCCCTGCATACATTCACCCCCGAGGAGTGGCAAAACGCCCAGGTGCCAGATTCCCCTAATTGCTTAGGCGGCGGAGGCAAGTAATTAAACAGTTTTTTTAGCGCGAGTTGAGCGAAATCAACTCTCGCTGAAAAATACTGGCTGTATAAAAAACAACCCGCTATAATCCCGCCCCCTCGCCGTTTACAACGGTAAAGACTGACCAATCGGAAGACTGAAAACGACTATGAGCCAAATTGTTGTCGCCGCCATGTACAAATTTGTTGAACTACCTGATTACCAAGCAATGCGTGAGCCTCTGCTTGCCGCGTGTGATCGTTTTGGTATCAAAGGCACCTTGCTGCTGGCGGCAGAAGGCATTAATGGCACGGTTTCAGGAACCCGGGAGGGCATCGATCAGCTGCTTGACTACTTGCACAGTGACGAGCGCCTAGCGGATATAGAACACAAAGAGTCGCTCTATCAGGAGAAACCTTTCTATCGCATGAAGGTAAAACTCAAAAAAGAGATTGTGACCATGGGTGTTGAGGGCATAGACCCGAAACAGATTGTGGGCACCTATGTAAAACCGCAGCAGTGGAATGAGTTGATCAGTGATCCGGACGTATTGGTGGTGGATACGCGCAACCAATATGAGTGCGCCATTGGTACCTTTGCCAATGCGGTTGATCCTGAGACCGAAACCTTTCGCGAGTTTCCCGCTTACGTCAAAGATAATCTCGATCCCAGCGAGCACAAAAAAGTCGCGATGTTTTGCACCGGTGGTATTCGTTGCGAGAAGGCATCGGCCTACATGAAAGAGCAGGGCTTCGATGAGGTGTACCACTTAGAGGGCGGCATTTTAAAATACCTAGAAGAAATTCCCGCCGAGCAAAGCCTGTGGCAGGGTGAGTGTTTTGTGTTTGATAACCGTGTCGCTGTGGACCACGATCTACAGCGCGGCCAGTACGACCAGTGTTTTGGTTGTCGCCACCCCATTACGGAAGATGAAAAACGCTCTGAACACTACATGAAAGGTGTGTGTTGCCCGCGTTGTTACGACAAGCTCACCGATGAGCAAAAGACACGTTTTGCCGAGCGACAAAAACAAATTGAACTGGCCAAGGCTCGCAACGAAGCTCATCTCGGGGCCGAACCGCCGGCTCGTCAGAGCAAACAAGCCAGTCGCTCCTGAGATCACGTCGTAAATTTGTCATCTTTACGTGGTAATCTCGGGTTATAATTGTCTGCAACAACGCCGTTTGGCACGAGCTTGTGACTCACTAACAGTGACTGAAGGTGTCCTTGAGGGGACTACGTAAAGGTAAAGTGAATGGATTTTGAACAGTGGCAGGTGGATATTAACGCTGGAGAAGCTCGCCATGAGTGTGGCTTGATTATTCGGGTAGAAGGCGACCCCGCTAACCCATCCTCCGTTGATCCGAACAACTTCCCTAAATCTTTAAGTTTTGTCGACCAGGCCCGGTTGTTGCGCTGTGGCATGGAGGCACTGGCCAGCGCCGCACAAAGTGGAGGCTACCGCTCCAGCACGGGCCCGAGCCCGACTCGGGTCAAAAGCAAAACTGCTCAATCACTGGAAGAAAAAGCGCGCTTGTTTGCCGAAAACCCCGACAAGCCCAAGCGCGCTGTATTATCTTTAAAACGTCGTAAACCGTCCGAGCCTGCTTCTAGCGATTAACCAGCTGGCCGCGCAATTGTAGAACGGTGCGATGTTGCTCAAGCTGCTGCATCATTTGATCGAAATCTTGCTGCGCGATATCCAGACCATTGGTGACAATCACCTCTTTGCTACCGTTATACACTAGCTCATTGAGCTGTTCGGAAACTTTATCGATAGCGCCGAAAATCTTATCGGTGGTGGTTTTGTCGTGAAAGACGCGGCCCTGATCGGTTAGACGCAAGTAATCATCGCACTCCACCAGCCACTCTTTGCGCTGATCCAGCATTTTTCGAATATTATTCATGCCGCCCTTATGGCCGCCCGGCAATTGCGAGGTGCGGTACTTCTCTAGGCTACGATAATCTTGCAGCAGAAAGTCTGAGCGGGTGGTGCGGCAAAATTCTGAGTCAAGGTAGCCCGCAAAATTGACGCCGTGTTCTGTTTCGGCTTGAGCTTTTTTACAGGCCTCATCACAGGCCAGTGCGGAACCACTGAACACCGCTAAAAGCAATAGGAAGGCTTTAACCGGTAGGTGTTTCATAATCGAATACCCTTAGTTGTCGTTTTTGTTATCTAAGTCACACTTTTGGTATAAAGGAGTTTGCTCTTAAGGTCAAGTAATTACATAAACTAAGGCGTTCTTATTCGAAATTGATTCAATTGTTCAAAAATTAATGCGATAGAGTTTTATAAATTGGGGCTGGCTGGGCAGCACAACCCCAGATCAAACTTGAAAAGTGTTTATTTATGCGCCAAGCGCTTTGCCGACCAATGCAGAGACCGAGTCCGGCAGTGGAATCTTAAGTGCTGCAGCGTGTCCATCGGCCGACATTTTATTCCAGGTTTTTTGGATAATACTGATCAGCTTCGGCTCGTCGTGTTTGCGGGCAAAGTCTTCCAGGTAATAGCGAATAAACACCAAGCAAATCACATCCTCCAGCGTCTGCACCTGTGGGTCGCTCTTTAAGCGTTTCTTTTGCAGCATATCGGCAACACTCTGGCAGTCGGCTGCGCTGTAGCCATGATTGTGCATTAAATCGGCGGTTCGCTGGGCGTGATGCACACCGAGTTCGGTACGCCATTTTTTATAGCCGGCACGATCCATTGGGTAGTCACTGCGAGCAATTACCCAGCGTTCAATGTGTTGGGCTCGGGCGGCTATTTGCAATAGCTCGTCGGCATCGGGGGCAAATTCGGACAGCTCGCGGCTCATACGCTGGCCGTAAACCAGCTCTTTAGGACTACCATCCGGCTCTTGATTGGGGTCTTGGCGATTAATATCGTCAATCGTGTTGAGCAGGTCGTGCAGTGGCTTAATCATCAAAATTATCCTTACAGCTTTTGTGGGTTAGGGCCTGAAGCTGCTCTAGGTCATTAATCACAAGGTCTTTGCGGTTAGTGCTGAGGATCTTGAGCTTTTGTAAACGCCCGAAAACGCGGCTGACCGTTTCCAGTGTGAGCCCTAAAAAATTGGCCATATCACTGCGCGACATGGGCAGAGTAAACGCTACCGCCGATAAATTGTGCCGGGCGAGGCGGGCCGAAATGCTCAATAATAATGAGGCTACGCGCACCTCGGCCGAGGTACGGCCAAGCAGGTTGCGTTGTTTCTGATCGGCATTGATTTCTCGACTTAAAAGCTGCAATAGGTTGCGTTGTAGACCGGGCACCTGTCGACTTAGGGCTTCAAGCCGTTGATAGGGAATGGCGCAAACAGAGGTGGTTTGCAAGGCAATGGCCGAATTAACATGCTGGTTATCAGCCGGACCATCGAGTCCGACGACCTCACCGGGAAGGTAAAGTCCGGTGATGTGTTGCTCGCCATCGGTGTTGGTGCTAAAGGTTTTAATGGCGCCCGAGCGAATGGCAAATAAAGCTTTAAATGAGTCGCCTTGGCGATAAATAGCATCACCTTTTTGCAGCGGTTTACCGCGCTCGACAATAGAGTCGAGCTTATCAATATCGGAAAACTCTAAACTTAGAGGCAGGCAAATACTGTTCAGGCGGCAATCACTGCAATGGGTATAGGCCGCGCTATGAGCAGACGTGCAGATTCTATGCTGGTGTTGATTCATCGGGATAGATCCTAAAGCCAAATACCTATAAGTGGTTACCAGTCTACGCGATTGTGCCGCTTGGTTTAAGCAGTTTGAACCCTCAGAGGGTTGGCTCGCTGGAGATGAGGGGCGGTTAAAGCGTGCAGAGGTGCTATGGATGGGAGGTGTCGGCCTACATCACCTCCGGCAAATTAATGTCAATACGGTACCAATGCTGCCAGCGCTTTCCGGTAAGCCAGTAATGACCGGTGCTGGCATCGTAGGCAATACCATTGAGTACATTGTCAGGGTCTTTGTAAGCTTCTTTCGGTACTAGACGGCTGAGGTCTAACTGGCCGACTACCTCGCCGGTGGTGGGCGCAATGGCGACGATGGTATTGGTTTGCCAGATATTGGCCCAGATATACCCCTCGGCAAACTCCAGCTCATTGAGCTTACGCAGCGGTTGGCCATTGCGCGATACGGTCAGGGTGCTATCGAGTTCGAAATCGGGGGCGCGATGAAAATATAAATGTTCACTGCCATCGGAGCGAATGAGATGAGTGTCGTTATGGGTCAGGCCCCAACCTTGACCTTGATAGCGAAATTGGTCGAGTACTTGTCCGGTCTTAGGGTTGAGCCGCCAGCCGGTGTTGTGACGCCAGCTCAGCAGATACACATTGCCTTTAAATACACTGCTACCCTCGGCGAAAATCGGGGCGGATAATCCTAAGCGCCAGTGTGGCTCTGTCTGTGAATTATCGGGGTGGGGTAAGCGCTCGATAAACGATTGCCCCACCAGACCACTGCTGTGAATAAGGTCGCCCTGATAGAACTCTAACCCCTGGGTAAAGGCCGGTGCACGCTTTTGGATTGCAACCAAATCGTATTCAAACCAAGGTGCTTGCGTAACGGCTTGTGCGCTGAGTAAACATAAGCACAGAGATGCGAAAGCGACACGGTGAATCAACGCTGGCAACAATTCTCTTTCCTCTGGATCGATTGACGGTTCATAATACCTTTTATTGTTGTCAAAGACAGTGTTGCTGATTCTTGGTGTTTGTAAAATCGGCATATTTTTTACCACGACAGAACAGGCAGTTGTATGACTCGTTTGCGTTCGTTTATTACTCTAACCTTGCTCGGTGGCCTAACCGTTGTGCTGCCCATTACGATATTTCTATTATTGGTGCAGTGGCTTGTCAGTTTTATTGATAGCGCGATTGAGCCGCTCAGTGCGTGGCTGGCCGGTTATGTCACCGTCAGTGGCCATGTGGCAGATATGCTGGGGGTGGGGCTGATATTGGCCGCTTGTTTTACTATTGGCTTGCTGGTGAAAACCGGTATTGGTCGCTGGTTACACCGCAAGGTGGACGGGTTGCTTTCTAAGCTCGCCCCGGGCTACAGCACTATTCGCGAAATGGTCTCGCAAATAGTCGGTGGCGAGGGCAATGCTTCATTGTTAAACGGTAAAGTGTGTCGTGCTTATATCATGGGCAAAAGCAGCCCCGTGTGTGTGACGGGCATTGTGACTGCCGAGCACGAACAGGGCAGCTATACCGTGTATGTCCCTACCGCTCCGGTACCCACCTCCGGGTTTGTTTACCATTTGCCCGCTGATTGCATTGAGCTGTTGCCCGGTGTGACGGTGGAGTCGGCCATGCGCACGGTGATTGCTTGCGGCAGTGGTTCGCAGATTATCATGGCAGAGGTGGCAGACAAGAGCTCCCAAACAATTGAACCCAAGGAGCATTAAACGCTTGCTGGAGTGTCGGTTATCTACTTAGAGCTTTTCGCTTTGTTTTTGCTCGCGGCTTTACTGCGCCCTTTTTTAGCCGGCTTTTTCACCATCGGTGGAGCCTCGGGGGCTTCTTGTTTGACCTCGCTGTTGGTGACATAAACGATAGCCTCGTTGACCGCCGAGGTGACTTTATCGGCCATTTCTTCTAGCTCCTGCGGCGACATAAAAAAAGTCATATCCACATCAAATCGAATATAGCGCGGGGGCAAGCGGTTGAGTGCCACACAGGCCACGTCGGCGATAAAATCGCGGTCGCCGGCACGGGCTCTTTCGCTGGCTTCGTGAATGGCCTGTACCACATGTTTTTCGTAGTAATTATGAAAAGTGTCCAACTCGTCTTGGCTGATAAACGCGGTATGGCCGGGGGAGGCGAGCATTTGGTCTTCTCCTGTCAACGCAAATAAACTTGAGTATAGACCTATCAGCCGTAGGGCGCACAGTAGCGCCTAGAGCCTGTAAGAGCGTAATGGCTCTTGTGTGTTATTGGCCGCGAATGATCTGGCGCAGTAAAAAGCGCGCCGGGTGCAGCGCCTGAGCTAGCGCGCGCTCTAACGGTAGGGGTTCACGGTTGATCAGGCTGGCTAAAAATTCGGCGGCCAAGGGCGTGTAGGCCAGCCCGCGTGAGCCGTGGCCACAATTGATATACAGCCCCGGCCAGTAGGGAGCAGGGGTATCAAGTCGTCGCCGCGCATTTTGAGCCAAACCGGCAAAGTTTTCTGCCGCCGCCATCGCGTCAACCAGAGGCCCTACCACGGGCAGGTAGTCGGGCGTCGTGCAGCGAAAGGCCGCTCGTCCGTCAAGCGCGGCGCTATCGGCTGGGGCAAGCTCGCGGTGCAACTCCGGGCTGATGGCCCGCAGGTGCTCCAAATTCTCGATATGATCATCTTGGTTTAGGGCCAGATTACTTTGGCCAAGATTAAACGTTGCCCCGACGCAATGCCCACTGGGTGTGCTTGGGGCAATATAACCCCGGCTACACAGGGCTGTTTTAAGCTGGGCACTGAGATTACTGGCGGGTAAAAAGCTGACCTGGCCGCGAATCGGTTTGAGTGGCAGGTGAGCACTTTGGCTAAACTCTTGCGCGGAGTGGGCACACGCCATGATAACCACCCGGGCTTGGGCGATCTCTGTACCTGTCGGACCCAGCGTCTGCCAGTGTTCTTCGTGGCGCTCCAGTGATGCTATGGGTGTGTCTGTGCGCAGAGTAATGGCTGGGTGGTCGAGCAAACTTTCGCACAATGCGTGCGGGTTAAACCAACCGCATCCGGGAAAGTACAAACCGCCTTGTGATAATTCAACACCGGCCAGTTCAGTCGCCTCGGTGGCACTGACCAGACGGCACAGTTCACTCTGCCCCAGTGCGGCTGCCGTTTGGGTCAGTGCCTGGCTTTTGCGCTCGGTATCGGCTAACTGAATCAACCCCGAGCGCTGGCCGTTAGCGGCCTTTTGCCAGTAGGGCCGGTAGTATTGTTGAGCGTAATTAAGTGCTGTTAAATTCCAGCGCGGCAGGGTTTCATCGCGGTGGCTGAGTTTAGCGTAGAGTAGCCCTTGGGGATTGCCCGAGCCTTCTTGGGCGATGTCATGACGGCGTTCAATCACCAAGACTTCCCAGCCGCGCTCGGCCAGTGCCCGCGCGGTATGGCAACCGGCCAGCCCCGCGCCAATCACCAGCGCTGTTTTTACCCCTGCCGGATGAGTGGCCCGCTGCACCACGCCGACCGCACCTTCGCCTTTGCCGGGCGTCACGTTTGTCGGAGCTTGCTGCCAGACGGCCTGAATCATCTCGCGTTTGCGGCCAAAGCCCGGCGTTTTATTAATGCGAAAGCCGGCCGCTTGTAGCCCGCGTTTGACGATGCCGGCAGCGCTGAAGGTGGCCGCTGTGGTCTTTGGGCCGGACAATTGGGCAATGGCGGCAAACAGCTCATCCGACCACATTTGCGGGTTTTTGCTCGGAGCAAAGCCATCGAGAAACCAGGCGTCTACGCGAAAATCTGGCCGACTGTAGGCGGTATCGATGCTCGGTAATAGTTGGGAAAAGCCGGTAGCGGCATCGTTGATGATTAAGGTCAGGTTGACTCGCCCCGCAAAATGCAGCCGGTGAATGCCGGGGCCTAAGTGGCTGGGGTAGGCCGCCAGCAGTTGTTGGCTTAGGCTGGCAAGCTCCGGCCACAACGCCAGTGCGCGGGTAAGATCGCGACGATTGACAGGAAATTTCTCCACACTGATAAAGTGCAGCTGGGCATCATCCGGCGCCTGTTCCAACCACAGCTGCCAAGCGGCCAAAAAGTTTAGGCCGGTGCCAAACCCCGTTTCGGCGATCGTAAAATGCTTGGGCGCTGTGTATTGGCCGAGCTGGACAAAGCGCTCGGTCAGTTGGTTGCTGGCTAAGAACACATGGCGGGTTTCGGCCAGACCATTGTGGCGGGAGAAGTACACATCACCGAAATGGGAGGAGGTGGGCTGACCGTCCTCGCCCCACTCAATGTGGGCAAAAGCGGGTGCCTGAGGGCTGTCACTGGTGTTTTCAATCACAGGCCAAATTCGCGGGTGATTTGCTCGCACCAGCTCTGGATGCGCTGCTCAGACAAGTCAAACTCGTTTTCGTCATCCAGCGCCAGGCCGACAAACTGAGTATCGTTATTGATCAGCGCCTTGGACGCCTCGAACTCATAACCTTCATTGGGCCAGTAACCGCAGGGGGTGGCGCCAAGCTTGGCAACTTTGGTGTGCAAGTAGCCCATGGCATCGAGAAACCACTCCGGGTAGCCAATTTGATCGCCCAGCCCATAGAGGGCGACTTTTTTGCCCTGCCAGTCAATATCGTCGATATCGTCCCAGATTTCGTCCCAATCCTCTTGCAGCTCGCCGTAGTCCCAGGTGGGGATACCCAAAATAATGCAGCCGTAGAATTGCGCTTCAATAATAGGGGTCTCGGCGATGTTGTACACATCGACCAGATGCTCCCCCAGGGTTTGGCGAATTTTGTCCCCCGCCATTTCGGTATAGCAGGTGGAGCTACCGTAAAACAGGGCAATCGGTGCTTTACTCACAGCAACTCCAACCACTCAGGCAGCCAAGCGGCTACTCGTTCGTGTGGATCATCGCCGCTGCTGGCGTCCAGTACCAGTGGCTCGCCGACGCGCTCAGCGCCAATATCGCCCATGGCCTCGTCGATGGCGCGCCCGGCCTCGGCGAAGGTGGCGTAACTGCTATCACCCAGGTTAATCACACCGTAGCGCCGCCCGGCAATCGACGGGAAGTCGCGAGTTAGCTCCAGATATAAAGGCTGAATATTGCCGGGTAAATCACCGGCCCCGGTGTTGGAGGTGCAAATTAAAATAATGTCCTGCGGGTTGTCAGTGATATCCGCCGCCTCGGGCAGAGGATTGACCATCGCAGTATGACCGGCATCGTCGATCAGGTCTTTGGCGGTGGCGGCGACGGACTCAGCAGTGCCCATTTCTGAGCCCACCATGATTTGTATGCGTGCCATATAAAATACCTCTCGCCCAAAAGGGCTGCATGATAAAGCTTTTAGTCGCTAAGGTTAAGCGGGCGGCGCTGCGCCGGCAAAATCCAATTGGCGCCAGGCTTCGTAGACAATCACCGACACCGCATTGGATAAATTCATACTGCGACTGTCCGCCAGCATGGGGATGCGCAATACTTGCTCGGGCGGCAAAGACTCCCGTACATCCGCCGGTAGCCCTCGGGTTTCGGGGCCAAACAACAGGTAA
Organism: Gilvimarinus sp. 2_MG-2023; assembly: GCF_030547685.1. Taxonomy (GTDB): domain Bacteria; phylum Pseudomonadota; class Gammaproteobacteria; order Pseudomonadales; family Cellvibrionaceae; genus Gilvimarinus. The sequence continues at coordinate 87,584 of NZ_JAUOQM010000012.1, forward strand.
TCACCCGCTTGAAACTCGGTATCGCTGGGGCGGGGCTTGCCCTTGGTGCTGAGAGCAAAAATTCGTTCGGGCTTGGCCTCGGCAAGAAAGGTGGGCCAGTCGGCGTAGGTTTTTAAGTCGCGCCACTCGCCGTAGTCCAGCCCGGCCCGGCGCAGGCGCTTGTCGTCGAGTTCAAACCCCAGCGGCTCAATCAGGTGCATCTGACAACCGGTGTTAGCGGCCAAACGGATAATATTGCCGGTGTTGGGCGGAATTTCGGGTTCGAACAATACAATATGAAACATAGCGGTTGGTTTGGCTCTTGGGTCGGTTTTCAACTAGGGTGATCTTATTGGCGACAATTATAATCTATGCGTATTTAAGAGTATCGCTATCTGTGCGCTCAGGGGGTGAACATGCTTATTGTGGCACAGTAGTGAGTCTGTAATGCGCTTATACCTAGTTACACCATATCACCGACACTTCTAGCCTCATTGTTTGAGCACCACCAGCCATTAAGTTTACGGTTTATGGGTTGAATCTAAGCTGGAAGTATCAAGTCATAAAGGGTCTCTCTCTTCTCCTTTTGGGGCATCACCTTCCGAGCTGTTTGTCGGGGGCATTATCTACGGTTTGTATTGGCCTGGCTTTTGCTCTTCTCTATACAAAACCGTATCTAGCCCCATATTGCTCGAAGTGTGCGCCGCTTTTGTGCGTTGCCGCTATATATTGCACGGAAAGTGACGATCTAGTGTTCGGGTGATTTGTGAAATTCGGTGCATGGGGCAGGGCGGTGAATTCTTTTAGCACCAAAAGGTGGCATTTTGACTGAAAAGAAGCAAAGCCTTGTGATTGTAGGCAACGGTATGGCGACCGGGCGCCTGTTGGACGAGCTGATCAAGCGCGATGTATCGCGCTTCAATATTACGGTGATCGGTGACGAGCGCCAGGGCAGTTACAACCGTATTATGCTCTCGCCGGTACTGGCCGGTGAAACCGATGTGCCCGCCATTATTGGCAAACCCTCGGCATGGTATCGCGACCGGGGTATTCGCTTTGTCAGTGGCGTTCAGGTAAAGGCGATTGAGCGCGAGCAAAAGTGTGTACTCACCACCGAGGGTAATCGCCTGCGCTACGATCACTTAGTGCTGGCGGTGGGGTCGCGCCCGGCTAAAATTCCCGCCGAAAATCAAGCGCTGGAAAAAATCTACAGCTTTCGTACCTTGCGCGATGTGGATCGCCTGCTCAATGTGGCGCGCTTTCACGATCGCGATGCCCGCCCAACCGATACCGATGCCCTGGTCATTGGCGGCGGGCTGCTCGGGCTAGAGGCCGCCTACGGTTTGGCATTGAAAGGCTTACGGGTAACCCTGGTACACCGCTCTGGATGGCTGCTCAACCGCCAGCTGGATAAAACCGCCGCGGGCTATCTGCAAAAAGTGCTGGAAGCGAAAAATATCCAATTTATCTTGAGCGATGAAGTGGTGCGCTTTACCGGCTCGCACGAATTAAAAGCGGCGGAGTTTAAATCTGGCCGCACACTCAGTTGTAAGCTCTGCGTGATTGCCACCGGCATTACGCCTAACAAAGAGTTGGGCTTGCAGGCGGGCTTGAAAGGCAATCGCGGGGTAGCGGTCGATGCCTATATGGCCACCTCCGACAATAGCATTAGCGCTATCGGCGAGTGTGTCGAGTTTAAAGGGGCCACCTTTGGCTTGGTGGAGCCTATCTGGCATCAGTGCACCACACTGGCCGAGCGCCTTTGTTATAACCTTAAATTGCCTTTTGAAAATAGCGCCGTTCCCACCAAGCTTAAAGTTTCGGGGGTGAATTTATTTTCCGCCGGTGATTTTCTAACCTCTGACGAGCACCGCGAGTTGCTTTACTGCGATGATAATGCCGGCATCTACCGAAAAATTTTGCTGCGCGATAACCGCATCGTCGGCGCGGTACTGTTTGGCGATACCCGCGACGGGCAAGACTATTTTGCCATGTTGCAAAGCAAGCGCGATGTCAGTGATATTGCACCTTTTTTATTAATGGGGCGCGCCTTTTACGGCACCGAGCCCGATCAAACCGCAGCCGCTTAAATCTATGACTTTATCCGCTCAACTGATTGTGTCAGACGCCGACGCCGAACCTAGCCAAACGGTCAACACCACCTGCTGTTATTGCGGTGTGGGCTGCGGTGTTAGTGCCGAGGTAAAAAACAACCAAGTGGTAAGCGTGGCGGGCAATCAGTCGCACCCGGCCAACCTGGGGCGGCTGTGTGTTAAAGGCTCGTCGCTGCACGAAACTCAGGCCTCGCCCGATCGTTTATTAACCCCCATGTTGCACGGCAAGCCCAGCGATTGGGACAGCGCACTGGGTTACGCCGCGCAAAAATTTCAGGCCATTATCGATGAACACGGGCCGGATGCGGTTGCCTTTTATTTGTCCGGCCAGCTGCTGACCGAAGACTATTACATCGCCAATAAATTGATGAAAGGGTTTATCGGCACCGCCAATATCGACACCAATTCGCGCCTGTGCATGGCCTCGGCTGTGGTGGCGCACAAGCGCGCCTTTGGCGCCGATACGGTGCCCGGTTGCTATGAAGATTTAGAGCAAACCGATGTATTGATTTTAGTCGGCTCCAATACCGCCTTCGCCCACCCGGTGGTGTATCAGCGCATTGTTAAGGCCAAAGAGCTGCGCCCCGAGATGAAAATCATCGTGCTTGACCCACGGCGTACGGCCACCTGCGAAATAGCCGATATTCATCTGCCGTTAAAACCGGGCTCCGATGCCTTCTTTTTTAATGGTCTGCTGCAATATTTGCATCAACAGGGCCACACCCATCACGATTACATCACCGCGCACTGCAATGGTTTTGAAGACGCCTTGGCCGTCGCGGCAGAACAGGTGCCGAGCACACAAGCGGCGGCGGATATTTGCCAGCTGCCCGCCGCCGATGTCGAACAGGTGTACCGATTGTTTGCCGAGCACGACAAGGTAGTCACTGTTTTTTCTCAGGGGGTTAACCAGTCATCCTCCGGGGTAGATAAAGGCAATGCCCTGATCAACTGCCACCTGGCGACCGGCAAAATCGGCAAGCCGGGGGCCACACCTTTTTCCATTACCGGCCAGCCCAATGCCATGGGCGGGCGCGAGGTGGGCGGTCTTGCCAATCAGTTGGCCGCGCACATGGGCTACGACAGTGCCGAGAGTGTTAAGCGCGTAGAGCAATTTTGGCAGGCGCCGAACATGGCGCAAAGCGAAGGCTTAAAAGCGGTGGATATGTTCGACGCTATCGCCGAGGGCAAAATCAAAGCCGTATGGGTTATGGCCACCAACCCCGCGGTGACCATGCCCGATGCGGGCAAGGTGCGCGCCGCACTGCAGCAATGTGATTTAGTGATGGTCAGCGATTGCATTGGCAATACCGATACCGCCAAGCTGGCCGATGTGGTCTTGCCGGCGTCTACCTGGAGTGAAAAAAACGGCACAGTCACTAACTCCGAGCGCTGTATTTCCCTACAGAAAGGTTTTTTAGCGCCCCCGGGCGAGGCACTGCACGACTGGCAAATCATCGCGCGCTTTGCCGCTAAGCTCGGCTATGGGGCGGCGTTTAACTACCGGCACCCGGTAGAGATATTTCGCGAACACGCGGCACTGTCGGCGCTGGATAACAACCCCAGCGCCGGGCGGCGCGGGTTTAATATCGCCGCCATGGCCAATATCAGTGAGCAGGCTTACCAATCGCTCGCGCCCATTCAGTGGCCCGTAACCGACGCGGCACCCACCGGCACCAAACGCCTATTCGCCGATGGCAAGTTCTTCACCCCCGATCAGCGCGCGCGTTTTATTCCCGTTAGCGCCCGCTTGCCTGTGCAAGCGCCCGCGCCGGATCAGGTCATCATGAACACCGGTCGCATACGCGATCAGTGGCACACCATGTCGCGTACCGGCACAGCCGCTAAATTGCTCGGTCATGTGGATGAACCTTATATCGACATTCATCCCGCCGATATCGAGCGCTTTGGACTTGTGGCCGGTGATTTGGCCGTGCTGAAAAATCGCGGCAGTGTTTTCTATGGCCGGGTTAAACCCGCAGACACCCAGCGCCCGGGCGAGGTGTTTGTGCCTATGCACTGGAACGGCAAATACGCCTCCGCCAGTTGCGCCGACGCTCTGGTCAATCCGTTTGTCGACCCTATTTGTGGGCAACCGGAATTTAAGCATACCC
>NZ_JAUOQM010000013.1 GCF_030547685.1 Gilvimarinus sp. 2_MG-2023
CCCAGCCAATCAACACACGCCGCGCCCTCGCCGCAGAGTTGCGAGCCAAAAGCAAAATGATGAACAGCTCTAAGCCCGAAGACATTATGGATGTTACCCCCGAGGCGGTCGAAGAGTGCATGCGCGATCACAAGGTTGCGCGCTTAATACACGGCCACACCCACCGCCCCAATCGTCATTCGCTTAGCGTTAATGGTGAAACTGTCGAGCGGGTAGTGCTGGGTGACTGGCACGATTACGCTTGGTGTGTGCGCGCCAACGCCGATGAGCTTTTGCTTGAGAAGTGGGAAATTTAACTCCTGCGGTGCGCTAACGGCCCATAAAAAAAGAGAGCTATGAGCTCTCTTTTTTTATGGGGCATCTATTCTTAACGTTTATTAATCCGTCGTTGAAGATGTCACCGTGGGCGTAAAAAACTCGCGCATGCGGGCCGACTCCCACATGGTATCTTGATAACCCAGCTCAATTAACTCTGAAATAAAGGGTCCAGAAAAAGACAAATAGCTGGCAGCCGTCGCCCCGCCACCTTTGGCGGTGGCACCAATGGCACGCAAGAAAAAACGCACGCTGCGAGGCAAGTAACGGATTTTTCGCCCAGCGATGACATCCACCGCTTTACTGGGTGAAACCACCAAATTGCGCACAGGACGCAGCTCAATCCCCTGCGCTTGACGCACCTCAGGGGGGATAACTTCCAGCAAGGTGTTTAACCGCTCCATATGTTCTATGTCATTTTCCAGCGCGTCAATAAAGGCGCTGTTTAATAGGTGCCCAACAATTTGTGCCATAGAAGGCGAGTGGCGAACCGGTACACGCTTGCCCCAGTGCTTAGGGTTGCGGTTACCACTGACACCAATCACAAACAATGCGTCGGCCCCTAGGTGCAAAGCGGGGCTCATGGGGGCTAATTGCCGCAGGGCACCATCACCAAAATACTCACGGTTAATGCGCACGGTAGGGAAAATCGTAGGAATAGCCGACGAAGCCAGTAAGTGCTCTAAGCGCAAATCGGTAGGCACACCCGCCCGGCGAAAGCGTTGCCAAGCCTCAAGTTCGGGACGCCCCTGAAAAAAGCTTACCGATTGCCCCGAGGTGTAACCCATAGCCGTTATGCTCACCGCGTGCAGTTTATTGGCGGCTATATTGTGGCCGATGTTGGCAAAGTGAATTTTGCTGCCCAACAACTCCCACAAAGGCGTGTTGTCCAACAAAGACAGAGGTCGATGACGCCCCACCCCTTCGTTGAACAGCGAAAAACCAATACGGCTGAGCCCTTTTAACATATCGGCCCAGCCGTGGCGGTAGACCTGATTAATGCTCAGCTCGTGCCAAATGGCTGCCAGATCGGCAATAGCTTCGCGAAAGTTGCCCGGGTGCGAGGCGAGTGCCACCGCGTTAATAGCCCCGGCCGAGGTGCCACAAATCACAGGAAACGGGTTGTCGACACCCTCCGGCAGAATATCGGCCAAGGCTTGTAAAACTCCCACTTGGTAGGCTGCCCGGGCGCCCCCTCCCGAGAGTATAAGTGCTGTTTTACTGCTCAAACGTTATTTTCCTAGATACATTATTCTTTTAATTCACGACGCAGAACTTTGCCGACATTAGTTTTGGGTAGCTCATCGCGAAACTCAACGCTGTGAGGCACTTTGTAACCCGTCAGAGATTTGCGGGCAAAAGTACGGATGTCTTGCTCGGTTAAGGCGGTATTACTCACCACAACAAAGGCTTTCACAACTTCACCGCTTTCCTCGTCTTCCATGCCGACTACGGCCGCCTCTAAGATATCGGGGTGTTCGCATAGAACATCCTCAACCTCGTTGGGAAAAACTTTAAAACCGGAGACATTGATCATGTCTTTTTTGCGATCCACAATTTTGACATATCCTTCAGCATCAATGGTGGCAATATCACCGGTTTTTAACCAACCGTCCTCATCCAAAATCTCGGCGGTTGCCTCGGGTCGCTGCCAGTAGCCCTTCATTACCTGGGGGCCGCGCACGCATAGTTCACCGGGCTCACCGTCGGCAGGCGTCTCGCCATCTTCGTCAATCACCTTCACCTCGGTTTCCGGGATAGGCAAGCCGACAGTGCCCAGTTTAATGCTGTAGCGCGGATTAACACATACCACCGGAGAGGTTTCGGTTAAGCCGTAGCCTTCACTGACCGGCACACCGGTCACCTCCTCCCAGTGCTTGGCAGCATCGTGAGTAAGGGCCATACCGCCAGAGGCGGTGCAGCGCAATTTAGAAAAATCCAAAGCGCGAAAATCACTGTTGCGAACAAGGGCATTGAATAGAGTATTAAGTCCCACAAAACACGTAAACGGCACGCCTTTCAAGGCTTTAACAAAACCTGGAATATCCCGTGGGTTAGGAATCAGCACGCTATGATTACCCAAGGTTAAAGCACACATACAGTGAATGGTATAGGCATAAATATGATACAGCGGCAGTGGGGCAATAAATAAATCTTGGTTGGTTTTAAACACATCACTCATATGTAGATTCACTTGCAGCATATTCGCCACAAGGTTGCGGTGGGTGAGCATGGCGCCTTTTGCCACCCCGGTGGTGCCGCCGGTGTATTGTAAAACCGCGACATCATCCGCTGTGCCCGAAACGGGCTGCCAGTCATCTGCGCTCACTGAGTTCAATGCCTGATTAAAACGAACGCTGGTATCAAAGGAAAACGCCGGCACCATTTTTTTAATGTGCTTAACAACAAAGTTAATCAGGGTGCGCTTTATGGGCGGATGTAAGTCGGCAAGCTCGGTCAGAATCACATGCTCTACATCTGTCTGGCCCACCACATCGGCTGCATGAGCGGCCACATTGGCCAATACCACTAACGCCTTAGCGCCAGAATCGGTTAATTGGTGCTTCAATTCGGTGGCGGTGTACAGCGGATTGGTGTTGACCACAATAAGGCCCGCCCGCAAAGCACCAAATACAGCAACAGGGTATTGCAAGACATTGGGCAGCTGAATGGCGATGCGGTCACCCGGTTTAAGGGTGGTATGGTGCTGGAGATAAGCCGCAAAACGCGCGGATAACTCATCTAACTCTCGGTAAGTAATGGTGTGATTTAAGCAGGAAAATGCTGGGCTATCCGCATAATTGCGGCACGCTTCGGCAAATACCTCACCGATCATTCGGTTGCAATCCAAGCTCATATACCGACCTCCTTCGCCTATAGTTTTGTTATTGACGTTTTATGTAAACTGCCCATCGAGGCTGTACTGGCAGTATAGCCCAGAGAGATCACTCTGACAGAGAGAAAACCTCCATCGCCAGTCTATTACCAATCGCCGCCGTCAGCCCCCAAATGGTATGTTGTTGATATTCAAACACGGGGATACGATAATTCTTACCGCGCTGCTGGACGCTGCGCCACGCCGCCGCTTGATTGGACTCTAACAGACGCAAGGGCATAGTGAAAATAAGATCCAGCTCGGCCGGGTCTGGCACGAGGTGTACATCACAGGGAATAACCCCAATCACCGGCGTCACCACCACACCTTTTAAGGTTTGAAATTGTGGGTAGCAACCCAGTACATCCACCTGATCGGGCGCCAACCCCACCTCTTCGAAACTCTCGCGCAGCGCGGTTTGCACTAAGTTAGCATCTTGTCGCTCCCACTTGCCACCAGGGAACGCAATTTCAGAGGGGTGTTGTGCCAAATGAGCGGCGCGGCGGGTGAGAATAATGTGCGGATTGTCAGGAGGGCCGCTAAGGGCTAACAATACGGCAGCCTGCCCCGTGTAGCGCTCAGCGCTTAGCTGGTTATCAGCCGGCAGTAACTGGCTGGATAAACCAAGCCAAGCCGACTCAGACATCGGCCAGGCGCCAGATATCGTAGGCGGGTTCTTCGAACGGGTGCGCTTTTACCAAAGCATCGCGTGCAGCCCGTATGTGTTCATCGAGGCAGACGGTTTCGACGCGCCATTCGGGCTCACGACTCAGTTCGTCTTGCGCGCCGATAAAAGGCTGGGCACCGGCCAATGGGCGGAACTGCCCCACGCCTTCGACTTGCCAACAGCATTGGTCGTAATCGCCAATACATCCGGCACCGGCGGTAAATACCGCCGTTTTAACCGATTCGAGATGACTGCCCGGGACAAAGAAAACCAGTTTATACATAAGTATTTACGGGTTACGGGTTACGGGTTACGGGTTACGGGTTACGGGTTACGGGTTACGGTAAAGTCTAACACTACTTCCCCCGTTCCCCGCAATCCGTCCACCGGCTAGATCACTCTAACAGCAATAACATGCTCTACGGCACAAATCGCGTCCACCACATCTGCCGCTGGCGCTTGCTCTAGGTCGATTATGTTGTACGCCATATCGCCGCGGCTTTTGTTGACCATGTCGATTACGTTGACGCTTTTATCGGCCAGTACCGACAGTACGTTGCCCAATACTCCTGACACGTTATCGTTGCAGAAGGTGATACGAGCATTGCCGTTCGCCGCGCGCTCCATATGCACTGCGGGGAAATTAACCGAGTTTTTAATGTTGCCGTTTTCCAGATAGTCCATCAGCTGATCGGCCACCATAATGGCGCAGTTTTCTTCCGCCTCTGCGGTGCTGGCACCGATGTGTGGGGTGGCGTAGACGTCATCACGATTAAGCAATACCGGCTCTGGGAAGTCGCAAATGTACATCCCTAGGTGCTTAGCATCTAAGCTTTTCACCACAGCCTCTGCATCGACTATCGCCTCGCGGGCGAAGTTCAGCAGTACCGCACCGGGCTTAACGGATTTTAATGTTTCTTCGTTAATCAGGTGGTGCGTGGCTTCGATAGCGGGTACGTGCAGGGTCATAAAGTCGGAACGCGACAGGAGCGCTTGCAAGTTCTCGGCACGCGCCACTTGGCTGGGCAAACGCCAGGCCGCTTCAACCGAAAGCGCAGGGTCGTAACCAATCACATTCATGCCTAAAGCCAGAGCAGTTTCGGCCACCATAGAGCCAATGGCACCCAAACCGACAACACCCAGAGTTTTGCCCATCAACTCACTGCCGGCAAACTGCGATTTTTGCTTTTCCATCAACTTGCTCATCTCGCCGGCATCGGTCATATCGGTGAGTGAGTTCGACCAATTCATGCCGCGAATAATCCCGCGCGATGACAGCAACATACCGGTCAACACCAGCTCTTTTACCGCATTGGCATTAGCGCCGGGAGCATTAAATACCACCACACCTTTTTTGCTGTAATCGGACACGGGCACATTATTGGTACCGGCACCGGCACGGGCAACGGCCTTTACCGACTCGGGCAGAGTCTCGTCATGCAGCTTGTGACTGCGCAGAATGTAACCGTCGGGATTATTAATATCGCTCGCCACTTCGTATTTCGCGCGGTCAAAACGATTGAGGCCTTTTACCGAAATTTTGTTGTAGGTTTTAATCTTGTACATGGTCTTCCCAGTCAAATTAGACGTAAGCGAATGCCTTTACGGCGCCTTTATAAAGGCGCTCTGCGTAAGGCGCTTATTGTTCTTATGCCGTGACTTGCTCGTAGGCCCAGCTCAACCAAGGCATCAGGGCCTTTAAGTCGGCCGCTTCAACCGTGGCACCGCACCAAATACGCAAGCCCGGAGGCGCGTCGCGGTAAGCGCCTATATCGTAGGCAACCCCTTCGCTATCAAGCAATTTAACCAGAGCTTTAACCTGCTCAGGCGTGGCGTCCAGCTTAAAGCAGACGCTGGTGTTGGAGCGAGTCGCCTTATCGGCGGCCAGAAATTCAATCCAGTCGTTCTCGGCAACAAACTCTTCCAGTACCGATAAATTATCTTCACTGCGTTGAATCGCAGCCGACACGCCGCCAATTGACTCAACCCAATCCAGTGCATCCAAGTAGTCGGCTACGCACAACATTGATGGGGTGTTAATGGTAGCGCCCTGAAAGATACCCTCAATCAATTTGCCGCCTTTAGTCATACGGAACAATTTGGGCATGGGCCAAGGGGGCGTGTAAGTTTCTAAACGCTCTACCGCGCGCGGGCTTAAAATCAGCACGCCGTGAGCGCCTTCACCGCCCAGCACTTTTTGCCAGCTGAAGGTAATAACATCGAGTTTTTCCCAGGGCATTTGCATGGCAAAAACCGCTGAGGTGGCATCGCAAATGGTTAAACCTTGGCGGTCGTCAGCAATCCAATCACCATTGGGCACTTTTACCCCGGAGGTGGTGCCATTCCAGGTAAAAATCACATCATGATCAAAATTAGCTTCGGCCAGATCAGGCAACTCTCCGTAATCCGCTTCCAGCGCACGTACATTATCCAGTTTAAGCTGCTTGGTGACATCGGTCAGCCAACCTTTGCCGAACGACTCCCACTGCATCACGTCCACCGGGCGCTCACCCAGTAGCGACCACATGGCCATCTCCACCGCGCCGGTATCGGAACCGGCCACAATACCCACGCGATAACCCTCGGGCAAACCCAACATTTGCTTGGTTTGCTCACAGGCACGGCCCAGGGCAGCTTTACCGATGGACGAACGGTGCGAGCGGCCCAGCGTTGAAGTATCCAGTTTGTTGACGTCATAACCTGGGCGTTTGCTACAGGGGCCAGACGAAAAATTAGGGTTTTGTGGTTTCACCGATGGTTGCATGACGTTCCTCTGAATTGGTCCAGAATGACGGAGCCAACACCTCAGACTGACTCAAACTCTTGAGCCGACCTAGACCTGCGCCTAGTAGGTGTATGAAAATTGGGCGCTGATTATGCCAGCTGAGCGGCTGCTGGTCTACGGTTTGCGGGGTTTATTCAGGTATAGTACCGCCATGAACTCTCGCCTTTACTTTTACCTTGCCGCTTTTATTGCGACTGTCGCCGTGCTCGGCCTAGGCTATGCCAGCGACCGGGTAAATGCCGACTGGCAATATCAGCCCGACTGGGCGGTGAGCGGAGAATACTGGCGACTGATCAGTGGTCATATCGCCCACCTAAACCTCACTCACGCAGCGCTCAATATGGCGGCGCTATGGCTTATTGTATTTAACCTGGGGGAGCAGTATCGCACCCGTGAATGGCTGTTTGCGGGCTTGGTAATATCGGTCGGCATCAGCCTAGGGCTGTGGCTATGGCGGCCCGACCTCAGCGACTACGTGGGGTTGTCTGGCACTTTACACGGGCTACTGTTGTACGGTTTGGCGCCATTATGCCAGGCAAAATCGAAATTAGCCTGGCTTGCTTTGGCAGCAGTCGGCGGCAAACTCGCTCTTGAGCAGCTCGCCCCTAACACCAACATAAGCACGCAGGAATTAATCGGTGGCAATGTGATTACCGATGCCCATCTATTAGGCGCAATGATTGGGGCGCTGTTCTATGCCGCTCGTACGGGGTTGATCACACTGACAAACACTAGAAGTAAAGCATAGAGAAGGAGCCATTCAGCGTTCAGCGTTAACAAGAGCAAAAATATCATCGGGGAAAAAGCCTCGGTACTGCAGGTAGCGCATGCGCTTGGCTTTTTCTTTCAAATCGGTGGCTGGCCGTGGGAATTTTCGCTCTAGCCGTTCGCGCGCCAGCTCGCGCCAATCGGCATCCGCCTCGGCCAGGGCTTGCTCAATAAGCGACGAGTCCACACCTTTTTGCCGCAACTCTTGGCTTATACGCAGCGGCCCGCGGCCCTTGGCAATGCTGGAGCGAACAAACATTTCGGTAAAGCGTATGTCGTCCAGATACCCCAGCTCCAACAACCACTCAATGGCATCTGCCGCCAAGTCAGCGTCGCCAAACTTGGCGGTTAACTTGCTCTGCAATTCAGCCGTACCGTGCTCGCGCCGGGTCAATGACGCAAGTGCGCTGTTGCGCACTTGCTCGCGGCTTGCTGACGAACCGGGGGAAGACATAGCAAAAAGCTTAGGCCTCTTCTTCGGCCTGTGGCTCTTCGGCTTTAGGAGCAGTGCCCAGTAGCTCGCCGCGTACGCGCGCTTCTAGCTCTTCTGCCACGGCGGGGTTTTCCTGCAAAAACTTCACAACATTGTTTTTGCCCTGGCCGATTTTATCGCCGTTGTAGCTGTACCAAGCACCGGCTTTATCCACCATGCCCAGCTTCACACCAAAGTCGATCACCTCGCCCAGGCGGTTGATGCCCTGACCGTACATAATCTGAAATTCGGTTTGCTTAAACGGTGGCGCCACCTTGTTTTTCACGACTTTAACGCGGGTTTCGGAGCCTGTCACTTCGTCCCCATCTTTCACCGCACCAATGCGGCGGATATCCAAACGGACCGACGAGTAAAACTTAAGTGCATTACCACCGGTGGTGGTTTCGGGGTTGCCGAACATCACACCGATTTTCATACGAATTTGGTTAATAAAAATCACCAGGCAATTGGCGTTTTTAATATTACCGGTAATTTTGCGCAGCGCCTGCGACATTAAACGCGCCTGCAGACCCACGTGGTGGTCACCCATTTCACCTTCAATTTCCGCTTTGGGCGTTAGCGCTGCTACCGAATCGACAACCAGCACATCCACCGCGCCCGAGCGCACCAGCATATCGGACACCTCAAGCGCTTGCTCGCCGGTATCTGGCTGGGAAATAATCAAATCATCGACATTAACGCCCAGTTTTTCGGCGTAAATGGGGTCAAGGGCGTGTTCGGCATCAATAAAGGCACATGTACCGCCGGTGCGCTGAGCTTCGGCAATAACTTGTAAGGTCAGTGTTGTTTTACCGGAGGACTCGGGACCATAAATTTCAACAATACGACCTTTGGGTAAACCGCCAATACCCAGGGCTACATCCAGCCCCAAAGAGCCGGTGGAAATAGAGGGTACGGCAACCCGCTCCCGGTCACCCATGCGCATAACGGTGCCTTTACCAAACTGGCGCTCAATTTGGCCTAGTGCCGCCTGCAAAGCCTTTTCTTTATTCGCGTCCATATGTCACCTCAACTCAATAATAAATTCTTAAATTCGACCATTTTTTGTACCGGCACTCTGAATTGGGCCAGCTTTTGAGTAAGCATACAGTAAAAACCTGTACAAGCAAACAGTACTAGGCATTTATACAGTACTTTTTGTAGGATTATTACCGAATGATGGCCAGCAATCCGCGCAGGGCGGTCACGCACGCCTGCTCCCGCACTTGAGTGCGGTCGCCTTCATAGACATAACACTCACTCAACAGGGTGTTATTGGGGCCTGCCCAGGCCAGCCATACAGTGCCCACCGGCTTATCTTTACTGCCACCGTCGGGCCCGGCAATGCCACTGACCGCAACGGCTATTTCCGCCCCACTCACACGCAGAGCGCCGAGTGCCATCTGTTCGACTACCTCGCAACTGACTGCGCCAGCCGTCTCTAGCAGCTCGGGCGACACCCCTAACAACTCTACTTTAGCCGAATTGGCGTAACTGACAATGCCAGTGCCAAACCACGCCGAGCTACCGGCCACCTCAGTAATAGCAGCGGCCACCCCCCCACCTGTACACGACTCTGCAGTTGTCACGGTCCAGCCTCTATCGCGGAGCACACTGCCAAGTTCAGTGGATAAATGCAGCAAGGTTGAGTGGTAAGTAGATTGCGACATAATCATCTCCTGTTGTTGCCTCCAATATACTCAAGTTGTCCGTGCCAATACAGCCCAATATACCGCCAACAAAGGTGGATGCTCGGGTATGGGTTGACTATAGTTGTTACAACAAACTGGCCACTACCGCCCGAGGATATCCACCGTGAAACATGTATACCGCCCCTTACTCGCCCTGCTCGCTTATTGTCTTGCAGCGCCACTGCTAGCAGCCACTATTGAGGGCACCTGGATCACCATCGATGACGCCGATGGCAGCCAAAAAAGTTTAATAGAGCTAACCCTTACCCCTGAAAAAGAACTAACTGGCACTATCACTCAGTTGTTACAAGAAAAAAATCAGGGACTAGTCTGCGAGAAATGCCCAGACAAGTTTAAAGACCAACCCGTCGAGGGACTCACTATTATGTGGGGACTGAAACAAACGGACAAAGGCGAATGGCGCAACGGCAAAATACTCGACCCAAAAACCGGCAAGGTCTATAAAGCCCGCGCGGAACTGAGTGAAAACGGCACCGAGTTAACCGTGCGCGGTTATATTGGTTTTTCTTTGTTTGGCAGAAGTCAAATCTGGCAACGAAAATAGCAACAATAACCCTATTATGACAAACAAATAGGTTTCACTTCTACCGCGCACTTTACCATCGGCCACGATGAGGGACGCTCGTACATCTAGGCATCTGCTCAACGGAATCAACAAAAACAAGAGGGTATTCGATCCTATTGATCCCAGGTGTCACACGCTTAAGAGCATTTGCCAAGTAAACAGCTCTGACTCCACCGCCACTATGGACGCGCAGCCCAATAGAGGTCTTGTCCATCAAGACTCATCATCCGTGTGCTCATCAACGGCCTTAGCTCTTTACTGGAATGATTGGCAGGTATATAGATCATCCAGGGAAGGTGCCCCTAACCCAAACTGCAGGGTTGATATTGCGCTGGTAATAGTGGCTCACTTTCCCGATTTATTGCTGTCTTGGTTGTGGTTGTGCTGGCGCTCCAAGTGTTTTAACGTCAGGTAACCCGACCAAAGTCTGGAGCCTGTTGTTACCCAGCATAAAACGGCAAACACCCCTGCAAGTATTGGAAAATACTGCGGAAACAGGCAAAACAATATTAAAAATAATATGGTCTCGGAGCCTTCCGCTAAGCCGCCCATGTAATAAAGGGATTTTTGTGGATAGTCGGGGTTGTCTATGCTGTATTTGCCGGAAACCGCCGAAAAGGCTAAAAAGGTGGCTCCGCTGCCCATAAACGAGAGCATCAGTAAGCCTGCCCATCCCCCGTTGCGATCCAGGTCGGCCAACAAAAAGCCCAAGCACACGGCACTGTAAAAAATAAAATCTAATACGATATCTAAATAGCCGCCGGCATCGCTGATGCCTTGGATTCGCGCAAGCGCCCCATCCAGGCCATCAAAGAATCGGTTTAACGCAATGGCAACAAGGGCAACGCTGTACCAGTTTAATGCCAGTGCAGGTACGGCGAGCATGCCAATCATAAAGCCTATAAGTGTGATTTGGTCGGCCTTAACATTCCATCGGTCTAGGTAAATCGCCAACCGCTTTAGCGGGGTTCGCGTCAGCGGTACTAGGCGTGTATCAAACATGGTTACTCCTGTAATACGTTTGCGGCAGCATTGTCGATACTTAATAGCGGCCCGCGTTGTTCTGGCAGCGTTGGGCGATCGTGCAAATCGTGGCTCACCATGAGCGCGGGGATTTGCCACTGGGCAATTTGCTCAAATGTCCACTGCCGTACGTCTTCTCGCCGGTGCTGATCGAGCGCAGCAAAGGGCTCATCCAACAGCAACGCTTTAGGTTCATTGATAAGCGCACGCAACAACGCAATGCGCGCTTGCTCGCCGCCGCTAAGTGTGGCGGGCATGGCTTTGCGTTTGTCGGCAAGCCCCACCGCCACCAGCAATGTTTCTAACCGCTCGGCCCGCGCAGCGCGCGACTGGTATGGCGCACGCCGAGGTAAAGCAAACAATAAATTTTGCTCGACCGACAAATGCGGAAACAACAGTGCCGACTGAAACAACATGCCAATGCGCCGCTCGCTAACGCTGTGTTGCGTGATACTCTCATTGTTTAATCGAGCGCTGCCGGTGATATCAAACACCGACGGTGCTTGACCGAGCAGCCACAGCAGCAAGGTTGATTTACCGCTCCCGCTGGGGCCCATAATCATGCCAACCTTACCCGGTGCTACGCAGCATTCGGGCACCTCAAGCAGCGTCTGCCCCGCTTGGGCTATGCGTACCTGCTGCAACTCAAGCATTCTGTCTCCTTGTTACCAGGGCCAAATAAAGCGCCACGGCCAGCAGTGCGGCCAAAGGTAAAATAAATTGCCATAAGGCATAAAAACTCAGCAATTGCCGATCGCCGCCACTACTCACATTGACCGCCTCGGTGGTTAACGTGACCACTCGCCCCGCGCCCAACAACTGAGTGGGTACGTACTGCGCCACACTGACCGAAAACGCAATCACCCAACCGTAGAGAATGGGTCTGCGCAACATCGGCAATAACAATCTCAGCCAACAGCCCAACGGCGAATACCCCAGCGACTGGCCCACCAACAACCAGCGCCGATCATAACGTTGGTAATCCCCCGCCACCACCAAATAGGCGTAGGGAAATGCAAACACACAGTGGGCCCAAAACACCCAACCCAGGTGCGGCGCCAGCTGGAACATACTCGCGCCGTATTGCCAAGCCATCACCAGTGGCAACTGCGGGGCCAGCAGCGCTAACAGCATAGGCCACTGGGGCCAACGACGGCGGCTAGTATGCTGTGCTTCCAGGCAGGCTAGCGCCGCCACGAGCGCAATGGTGGCGCTGGCGGCGGCCAACTTGAGAGTAGTCCAAATCATCGGTTGCACATACAGCCATTCGCGCTGCCATAAATCAGCATTAATTGCGCTGGGTAATACGCGAGGATAAAACCAACCCGAGGCCAGCGACCAAACCGCCAGCGACACTAACACCCCAATCGACAGCACCACCATCATTGGTAGCCAAAGCCGCGCTACGTGCATAGCCGTGCCACCGAGCACGTGCAGCACCTTAGGCATTGCCCGCCCACTACGCCAGACCCAGGTTAACGCCCACGCATAAAGCGGCTGATGTAAACGATTAAGGCCCAACAGACAGAGCGTAATCCCCAGCAATAAAGCCGAGCCAAGCAGGGCGTTAACGCCCGCATAAGGCGCGAAGTCTCGCTGCCACGCCAGTACCTCTTGCGCTAACACGCCGGGTAAATTGGGCCCAATCAACAAAGGGATATCGACCACAGAGACGGTATAAACCATCACCGCGGCCATGGGCAATGTTAAGCGGCGCAAAAGCTCCGGCACGATAAGCTGCCACCAACTAGCGGTAGCCGAATACCCCAATGAACAGCCCACCTGGCGGTATCGGGCGATAGGCAACTGGGCGCATGCGCTGTAAATCATCAGCAATAAAAACGGTACTTCTTTTAGTATTAGTACCACCAACAAGGTCGTAAAAGACCGCTCGGGCAGCAGCGCCACCTCGGGCGGCACTGCAAATGCGCCACTCACACTGTGCAGTGCCCGCACCAACCAGCCACTGGGGCTAAACAAAAAAACGATGCCCACCGCAAACGCTAAATGCGGAATCGACAACAGTGGTGACAACCACACGGACATTTTATGAGAGGTGCGTGCACTAAACGCCAGCGCCATGTAACACGCTAAAAGCGGCGCAACAATCGCCAGAGCCAGTGAATAAACCGTGGCGGGCACAAGCCCTGGGGCATTGCTAAACCTGAGTAATTCTGCGGCGGTTACCGCCCCCAATTGTTGACCAAAGCTCAGCAGCGCCACACCCAAAGGAATGACAATAAGCACCAGCACGCTAACGACTGCAGCGGGGGTAAACAGACGCGCTGAGTTGTTCACCGCTGGTATCTCTGTAACCAGCGCTGCTCAAGTGCGTTTTGCCAACTGGCATGGAGCTCGGTCGCGCTCGGCAACAGCGTACCGCCCTCGGGTAAGTCCACAACGGCAGGATCACCCCAGTACGCGGTATCAGCTTTGCGCTGCTGCGCTTTCTCAGAGATTAAAAAATTAATGGCAACTTTTGCCGCCGCCGAATGCGAGGCGTTGCGAGGAATGGCCAAATAATGGCTATTGGTAATCGCCCCGACCGAAAAATAATGTTGCTGCACATTTCTAGGCAACCGGCTGGCCTCGACTTTGGCGGCGAGCTCTTGCGGATTAAAACTAAACGCCACCGAGAGTTTGGCATCGGCCAACCACTGCAGTTGCTGCGCTGAGCTTTGCGCAAAGACGGTGCCCCCCTCCCACAACATTGGATGCAGCTTATCCAGGTATTGCCACAGCACCGGTAACAGCTGTGCCATGGCGGTCTCGGAGGCAGGTTGATACAAGCGCGGATCGCTGTCGGTTAAATCCAGCAACAACGATTTTAAAAGTGTTGTGCCAATAAAATCCGGCGGCTTGGGGTAACTTAATTTGCCGGGGTTTTGCTTGGCAAAGTCCAATAGTTGTGCGGCATTTATGGCGGCATCGGCAAAGCTATTATCGCGGGCGATAAGATTAAACTGACCAATTCCCCAAGGCACCTCCAGGCCATCGACCGGCACGCCGAAATCGCTTGCCAGTGGCAGTTTATCGTGCAGTAAATCGGCGCTATTGGGTACGGCTGTTAACACATCGGGCAGCAGGAGGTTGTCGCGCTTTAGCACGTGAAAGTTCTCGCCATTGACCCACAAAAGATCAATGGCACCGCCATCAAGACGGCCAGCCTGTGCATCGACTTGCAAGCGTTGCACAGCTTGAGCGATATCGGGCACTTTAACGTGCTTTAGCCGAACGCCGTAGCGGCGATTTAATTCGCCGTCGGCCCAGCGCAAATAACGATTAACATCGTCAGAGCCGCCCCATGCGTAAAAGTACACGGTGTCGCCACGGGCCTCGGCCTGTACCTCAGACCAATCGGCGGCGGTGCAGGTATTTGCCAGCAGCCACAACGCCGGCAATAAACGCTTAAAAATACTGGTTAAATTGAATTTGTACATAACGCGGCAATTCCGGAAAGACCAAAGAAGAGCCAAAATACCCGCCCTCAAATACCGGTGTCCAGTTTTCTTCGTTGGTCAGATTAAACACATCTAAGCGAATACGGCTGGCACCTTGGTTAAACTCATAGGCTAGGTTGGCATTAATGGTGAACTGCTCGCCCACCTCGACAGTTTGCAAGTAGTCCAGCGGGTAATCACCGGTTACCACCGTCGAGCCACCCACAGACCAGTTATCAGTCAGCGAATAACCGCCAGACGCTGACACACTCCACTCTGGCAATCCCTGTAAACGCTGATTAGAGGCCTCAAACGTCGTGAAATTAGGCGCACCAACCCCAGTACCTGCAATAATATCGGGCCGTGAGTCATCAAAAATATCGGCCACTTGGCCGGAGACCTGAAACGCCGCCGAGTGATCAAATTGTGCTTCCAGCCAATTGGCGCCCATGCTTGCCCAGGCATTATCAGAGCGGTAAAAAACTTGCGCTTCCAAGCCGCGAGTAGCAATGCCACTGTTGCTGCCATCGCGATTGCGCAAACTGCGGGTTTGCTCAAAGGCGGCGACATCGGCGTACCACGGCGAGCCGGCGGGCGCGTACTTCACCCCTAGCTCGTACAGTGTGTTTTCGGTAGCAAAGTTGAGCGAATCAATTTGATTTTGTGCTCCCAACACCGTGCCACCCGCCATACTATTAGAGGTAGACTCGCTGTAGCTGCCGGTGGCATACAAGGTTACCGACTCGCTGGGGCGATAGTGCAATGTCGCCTCACCCGCCTTTAGAAAATCGTTATGAGTATCGCGGCCAGGCGTTACGCCTGCGGGGGCAATCGGATCGCGTGCGGCCACATCGTACCAGTCGCCACGCGCGCCCAAAGTTAACTGCAAGTGCTCACTGAGTGGCTGCCTGTGCTGAATAAACACACCCGTTTGCACACTGGTGGAGTCTGTTGTGTCAGACAGATTAAAATCTCCAGCCCCGTCATCATTAAGGTCATACTGACCGCCCGGTGAGACAAACACACCGGGGCGCAGTTGCACTAACCGCGCTTGTTGTTCGGCGGTTAATGGAATTTCGCGATTACTCAGGGGGCCGGTCAAGTCGGTAGGTGAATCGGCCTCGGTGCTAAATTGGCTGTAACCCAAGACATCGTTGTAACGCACGGCGGCGCCAACAATGGTGTTATTAATGTGCAACTCCAGGCGGTTATCAAACGTATCAGCGCCATCAATAATTTCGACAAAGCTGTTTTGCGCAATCTCTTCGCGCTCAAGATGCTCGTAGTAAGTTCGGTTTACCAATCGGACTGAGTCGGCAAGATCAACCGAAATAACCGAGTGCAGAAGTGCAGTCTCGGCGCCATTAATATCGTCGGGGTGAGTCATGACCCTATTGCGGGGGATTTTTATTTCACCGGTGGGGCTAACTACCGACAGGGCCGCCGGCACGGTCGAGCCGTCAGGTTGTACTCCTTGGCCCTGCACATAAAAGCCGTTATCAATCAGGTTTTGCGTAGGTCGATTAATGCCCGCGTTATCGGTCCAATCAACATCGTAGTATTCAAATGAGAGATTCCACTCGATGTTATCGGAGGGCAGCAGACGATAAGAAGCAAACAGGTTGGTGCTATCTAAGCCCGCGTAGTCGTAAAAACTGCCTTCATCTTTAACCTCTACACTAATACGCGCGCCTTGACGCTCGGGCTCGATCACCCAAGCGTAATCCAGTTGTCCGCCGTATTGATCCCACTCGCCGGCAGTAATGCTAAGCCGCCCTTCTGGAGCATTTAAATTGGAGCGTTTGGGTGTAATATTAACGAATCCACCCGTGCGTTGCGTGGTTCCCAGTATGACCGATGGCGTACCGCGTACGATATCAATTTGCCCCACCGAGTTAAACGACAGCGGCAGGCCCAACCCGTTGTTGCCCGCCTGCCGGCGTAACCCTGATGAGAACAACTCCCCCAGCTGGCCGCGCAATGTCGGTAAGCTGGGGGCACCAAAACCCTTGGCTTGAAAGGTATTGGGGGCGACCCTTTGCAACTGCTGCAAGTCGTCGATAGCAGCCTCATTGAGCAGCCCTTCAGTTATCGGGGTGACCGACCGACCAATATCGGCAATGGTTTGCCCTAGCCCAAAGGCATTGTCGACGTCCTCACTGCGCACATTACCCATACCGCTAAGGGCTTCGCCCACCACCAATACGCTTTCGATACGGTCCACTTGGGCGTGGGTGGACAGGCTCGCCATCAGTACCGCACTAGCACATAAAGTGGGCACAGGTGTCCTTGATACTTTTTGTAATAAACTAAGAAGTTTCATTCCGTTAGACTCGTTCTATACAAACTCCCTAGGGAGTTTAGTTATTATTTTTCAGCGGAGCTGTTCAAACTCCAGTCGTAGGGTAAAAATGTATACTTGGCTTGGGCGTTGCTCAGTTGCTCTCGCTGAGGCTGGGTCAGTGACATCGCATCAGCGTAGCGCAAAAAGAAATCACGCAGGTTATTAAAACCCAACCAGCCTTGCTCAAAATCTTGCCGATACCATTTAAAAATCGCCGAGACTTGAAACTCGCCATCACGGTAGCGATTGCGCGTTGTATCGCGCAAAAACCGCTTAGTGCTATCCTCTAAATGTTGCTCTAATTGATCGGCCGTAAAAGGCTCGGGTCGCAACGCTGGGCAACCTATAGAGGCACAGTTAACCGCAAAGTGAATGCGCGGCTCGTTATAGCGGTTTGGCGCCCGAATAATTTCGTGCTCAAGCTCATCCAAACTCATGTCTTTGCCCAGCAGGGTAAAAAACGATTGCTGCCAGGGGCTTTGCCAAAAGCTGCCGATGTCTTTAATAGACGCTAGCGGGTAGTGTTCGACAATCAGCTGTAACGTGTAAGCATTGTAGGCGTTAATTAAAAATGCCAACTGTTGATTTTTAGTCCAGCCATCAAAAGTATCTCGCTTAACCCCAGAGAGTTGCTCGGCATATTGCTCTAGCGTTTTGGGGTTACTTTTTAGCAGCGCGTAGTTAACCTCGGAGGCCACACCGTCACGAGTCCAACCAACGTTTTCTTTGAGCACATCAGCATAAACTGAATGCTGATGGTCAAAGTCTGCCGCGATGACAACATGGCTACCGAACAAAAAGACTAAAAACAACAACACGGTTTTCATTTTTTGGCGCCGCCTCGCTTCCATGTGTGATATTTTTCCAGCCATTTTAAAACCGTCTCGGGCTTGTGCGCTTTTTTCCATTCGCCCGCCGTGTATTTATTGGCCTCGGATAACGTAGGGTAGGTATGGATCGTACCCAAAATTTTGTTTAAGCCAAGGCCGTGGCGCATGGCAAGTACAAACTCGGTTAGTAGGTTACTGGCCTCAGCGCCGACAATCACCGCGCCCAAAATTTTGTCTTTGCCTTTGGGTGTTATCACTTTGATAAAGCCGGTTGTCGCGCTATCAGCAATGGCGCGATCCAGCTCGTCTAACTCAAAGCGGGCAATCTCATAATCAATGCCTTGCTCGATTGCCTCAGTTTCACTAATACCTACGCGGGCCACCTCTGGGTCAACAAAGGTTGCCCAGGGAATAACGCGATAATCCACTTTAAAGCGCTTAAACTGCCCAAATAGGGCATTAACCGCCGCATACCACGCCATATGAGCGGCGGTATGAGTGAACTGGTAAGGGCCAGCTACATCGCCGGCAGCGTAAATGTTGGGGTAAAGCGTCTCCAGGTATTCGTTGGTAATCACTGTGCGTTCGGTGCGGATGCCTAAGGTCTCTAAGCCGTAGCCGGTTAAGCGCGCCTTGCGCCCGACGGCCACCAACAATTGATCAAACGGCAAACGTTTTTCTAAGCCTTGGTGTTTTACCACTAAGAATTTTTCGTCACCTTCGCGCTCACAGCGCAGGGCTTCGTGCTCGGTTAACACCGAGACGCCATCGGCCGCCATAGCCTGGCGCGCCAACTCGGAAACCTCTTTATCTTCTTTGGCCATAATACGTTCGCCCCGCTCAACTTGGCTCACTTGAGAGCCTAAACGGGCAAACGCATGAGAGAGCTCCGAACCGATAGGCCCGCCACCCAACACAATCAAGCGTTTAGGCGGCGTATCAAGTTCGGCAAAACGATCCCACAGTGTATCGCTGGTGACGTAGTCAGAATCCTCCAACCCTGGCAACTCGGGAATAAGCGGCTGCGCCCCAGCGGCAATGACGATGCTGCGAGTCGTGAGGCGCTGAGTTCCGCCATCGTTAAGGGCGATATCCACCGTCCAGGGATCAACAATAGTGGCATAGCCCTGTACTACATCGACCCCAAGGCTGGTGTAGCGCTCGACGCTATCGTGCGGCTCTACTTCTTTAATCACTCGATGCACGCGATCCATCACCGCGCGAAAACTAAATTCAGGCTGCGTAGCGGTCAAGCCGTATTCATTGGCGTGACTCATTTGGTGGGCAACTTTGGCGCTTTTAATCAGTGCTTTACTGGGAACACAACCATAGTTCAGACAATCGCCGCCCATTTTGTGTGCCTCGACCAGGGTAACCTTAGCCTTAACGGTTGCCGCAATATAAGCCGACACTAAGCCGCCAGCACCACCACCGATAACCACTAAGTTGCGGTCAAATTTCGTGGGCTTTTGCCAGCCTTTGTACACGCGTTTACGCTGCACAAAGCGCACAATGGCTTTGGCAACCCAAGGGAATACTCCCAGCAAAACAAAAGACAATATCAAGGCGGGGGAAAAGATTCCGCCCACTCTTTCAATCTCGGCCAATTGCGTACCCGCGTTTACATAAACAATGGTGCCGCCCAGCATGCCCAACTGGCTCACCCAGTAAAAAGTCCACACGTTTAATCGGGTGAGCCCCATGACCAAGTTGATAATAAAAAACGGAAATACCGGCACCAAACGCAGGGTAAACAAGTAAAAGGCGCCTTCGCGATCCACGCCTCGGTTAATGGCCTTAAGCCGGTCGCCAAACCGGTTTTCTACCGAGTTTCGCAACACAAAGCGCGCGGCCAAAAATGCCAGTGTAGCGCCAATGCTAGAGGCAAAAGAGACCAACAACAGCCCCTGTACCAAACCAAACAAAGCACCGCCGGCCAACGTCATGATGGCAGCACCGGGCAGCGATAGTGCCGTTACCAGCACATAAACGGCAAAAAACACCAACGGCACCGCTAGAGGGTAGGCCTCAAGCCATTGGTCAAATTGAGCCTGACTGTTTTTAAGTTGCTCTAAGGTCAGATAGTCGTTCAGACCCAAAGCAAAAAAGGTGGCAAATAGTGCAGCGATAATCGCCACGATTAATACACGCTTCATACAAGATCCCATTAATGCGTACTTTAGCCCAACCGGGCATATCAGCTTTATGTATATACATAGGCGATCGAGCTGCCGTTTTGTTACAAACTTTTTTCTAAAACAGTTACTCGGCTCAGTTATTTCACTGTACTCACTCATCGCCCGCACTAAAGCTCGCGCCTACAGGCAGGGCCGGCTCGGAAAGCCTGCTAAAGACGTATAACGTAATATTAGTTGAGTCGGAGGCGACTCGCTCGAATCGGTAGTGAACCCGATACTTAGATAGCCGCAATAGTGGCGCTACGGAAAAAGACGGGGCGGTAAGGACAGCGCCAGCTTGCATAAATACAAACTGGCGTCGTTACTCAAATAGACTAATCAGACTTACCGGCCAGAACCCGACCGTGTGATTGTCCAGCGTGTGTCTAAATCACGCAGTAGATATAACGCAAAGCAAGCTGCAAGCATGGGCCAAGCGGCAAAAAACAGTAGGTGCGCAAACGGATCAAGGTATTGCTTATAAGCCGAGAAAGTCGACAAACCGTGCAAGACTAAAACAAAGCCATACGTCCAACGCTTCCACATACCGGCAACAAAAGCCAAAATCAAAACCATTTCTACCGCCGCCAACACGTAGACGATCTCAGTTCCAAATCCGCTCAAGCCATAAAACTTATCCAGGATACGGGCGGCATGACCTGGGTTAACAAACTTATCGATTGTCCACATAAACATGACAACAAAAACACCCAGCCGCAATAGCAGCAGAGACCACGTTAAACGCGCATTAGGTAGCATATAGAGCTCCGATTAGTAAATTGACTACATTGTCATATTCAAACCCGCCGGCAACCCGCGGGAACACTTATGTAAGTGACGATATACGGCTCTGGGGCGAAAGGCACAGAGATGACCCCACTACGGCGACCATTATATCGGCTGCAGTGACAATACATGAGCGATCACTCAAATACAATAGCAATCATAAAAAGCTAGGCAACAATCAAGACTGGTGCAGCCCCTACACTGAGAATGCGAAAGAAAAGTGCCTCAAACGTCCTGATCATTCAGGTGCGATGGCGGTGGAGAGACAAAAGGCTGTACCAGCAGCTTATCGAGCCGTAAACAACGAGGCTCGCGGAACGCATTGATGCCAATAATCATCCCCCTCTGGCCGGCAGCAGGCTGGCGGCGATAGGTAGCAAAAAGCCGGTCCCACCACGGTAGGTTAAACCCAAAGTTGCTATCGGTTTCAGCGCGCACCACCGAGTGGTGCACGCGGTGCATATCAGGGGTTACCACCAGCCATCGCAAATACCGATCCAATCGCCCAGGCAAGCTCACATTACTGTGGTTAAACATTGCGGTAGCACTTAACACAACTTCAAACACCAACACGGCTACCGCCGGAGCGCCCAACAGAATCACAACGGCGACCTTTAACAGCATAGACAACATAATCTCAAACGGGTGAAAGCGCAGGCCCGTCGTTACATCAAACTCCAAATCGGTATGATGCATACGGTGCAGCCGCCACAACCAAGGCACCTTGTGAAAGGCCCGGTGCTGAAAATAAATCACCGCATCCAACACTACAAAACATACAAGCCCCGCCAGCCACCGGGGTATCGCAATACTATTGAAAATCCCCCAGCCCCGATCGGCCGCCAAGTACGCAGCCCCCACCGCAGCCAAAGGAAATACCAAACGCAACAATAGCGTTCCCACCACCACAACCATCAGGTTATGCGGCCAACGCTGCCAGCGACCTACACTCTGCGGCCTAAAACCCGCAAACGTCTCCCACAGCGCCATCACCATCAGCACCGCTAAAAATACTGTGCCACGTATCAACGCTTCATGAGTCATAACGCCCATCAATCACCCTACTCTCTAACGGCTGTAAACCCATCACTTTACTCAACGTTAGGCCTTTACACTACGATAGCCTATATCACGCAAACGTCCGATTGATTCATCCAATGGAGTTTGACCCATCAACAGCGGTAAAGTTCGTTATAGCCAGACGATCAAGTGCAATCGAAGCTGGTTACTCAATTAAGATAAGCAGTCCACTATAGGTGCAGGTTACTGGCGGAGTCAGTGGTCATTTAATTCAAGCGCACACCTTGGCAGTCTAGAGCTAGTCGCAGCGACTGAGCACTATAAGAGCCTTTATAGCCCCCAACCCTTTCTAAATTTCAATCCGTTACGGACACACCAAACCTCACAACCACTTATTCAGCATGTTGATATTCGTAATTAAATGGTATATTTCAGATCTTAAATAGGCACCCCAGAGAATGCAGGGTAATCAATTTTATCAGGGCTGCTGAGCAACTGAACCACTAAACGAATTACGAGAACTAACACATGGAAGGTAAGATTGTTCGCTGGAATGATAACCGTGGCTTTGGCTTTATTGAGTCAAAAAGCAATAAAAACGATATATTTGCGCACATCTCAGATTTTAAGCCCGGCTATCGTAGACCATTGAATGGTGATTCAGTCTCGTTTCAAATAAAAACTGAGAAAGGCAAAAGAAAAGCTGTATCAATTTCACTGGTTGATGTTCCACCATACCGCTCAAATCAGCGTTCGTTCTTATCAACCATAATCATTTTTTCCATATGTGCTGCGATTGCTTTTGCAATCTATACTCATTTTATCAAGCTGCAACCAACTCCGGCTTACGAAGATATGGGGTTCAAATGCCAAGGCAAAACGCACTGTAGCCAGATGACATCTTGCAATGAAGCAAGATTTTACTTAGCCAATTGCCCAAATACTCAGATAGACGGCAATAACGACGGTCAACCCTGCGAGAGACAGCACTGCAAAAGTATTTGGTAATTTAACATGGAAGCCTCTGAGCTGAAGTACTTAACTCAACCTGCACCAACAAGTAAAAACCGCCACTATAAGCTCAGTCAAAGCGTCCTGATTATCTTTGTTTTTCTTGAATATCTTTAATGGTTGCGCCAAAGTGTCATCAGTGAATATGACTTGGATGACTCATAAACATGAACCATAAAACCATCACTGCCATATTAGGGATTGCAGTGTTTACTGCCACTATAGTACTCCCGGCACCGGCGCAACTCGATCAGCACGCCTGGTGGACCGCAGGCCTTGCGATGATGATGGCACTGTTTTGGATTGGCGAAGTCCTGCCCTTGGCGATTACGGCGTTGCTGCCGTTAATTATTGCCCCAATACTGGGGCTGACTGATCTTAAATCCGTGGGAGCCAATTACGGTCACCCGCTGATTTTTTTGTTTCTCGGTGGCTTTGTACTCGGCTTATCCATGGAGCGCTGGTCACTTCACCGGCGTATCGCACTGGGGCTGACCGTGCTTTTTGGTGGCGGAGTGCGTCGCCAGTTAGCGACGTTCATGGGCGCCACTGCATTTCTCAGCATGTGGGTAAGCAACACCGCAACGGCAATTATGATGCTACCCATCGCACTGTCTATATTGTCACTCAACACTGACCCGTCGAACTCGCGGCAAGATCGCCCTCTATTATTGGGCATCGCCTACAGTGCCAGCATTGGTGGCATCGCGACATTAATTGGCACACCACCCAATGCTTTAATGGCGGCTTATTTAGCGGATGTACACAATATACATTTGAGCTTTGTCGGCTGGATGGCAATGGCTGTTCCTTTAAGCGCCGCGCTGTTGCTGGCAGCTTGGTTATGGCTGAGTCGTCAGCTTCCACGCGGTGACGGTTCGATACAACTAGAGGCGCTGCGCCAACAATGGCAGGCACTGGGGCCAATGACTCCAATGCAATGGCGCGTGGCACTGGTGTTTATTATTACCGCCGGGCTGTGGATTACCCGCCCCCTGTTTGAAAACGCCCTACCAGACATCAGCCTTTCCGACACGAGTATTGCACTGATAGCAGCCGTTGCCTTACACACCATTCCAGCCGCTGATGGCAAAGGCTCACGTTTAATGGACTGGGATCATACGCGCCGCTTGCCGTGGGGAGTATTATTGCTGTTTGGCGGTGGCTTGGCACTGGCTCACTTAATGACTGTTAGCGGTTTGGCAGAAACACTTGCCCAAACACTACAAGGGCTTGGCTCGTGGCCTTTGCTGGCACTGATTTTTGCGGTGGTGGGTGTCATAATGTTTTTGACAGAAGTAACCAGTAATACGGCAACGGCAGCGGCTTTTTTGCCTTTAATTGGCTCCTTGGCCGTGGCGGTGGGCGCACCGCCCGAAGCTTTGGTTGTTCCCGCCGCGTTAGCAGCCAGCTGTGCATTTATGTTGCCCGTGGCCACTCCGCCAAACGCCATTGTATTCGGCGCCGAACGATTAACCGTGGGTGAAATGGCCCGCACCGGTTTTGTCATTAACGTACTGGCTTGGCTCGGTATCGGGGTATTGGGCTGGGTACTAATTTGGTAATCGTTATGATTAAAAGCAAGTCAATCACGGAGAAATCACTGCGGAAAACCCGGAATACCCACACATTGGTTGACACATGAATTCCATTATTTACTTGTTATATGTTTATGCACCGAGCAAAACTAGGTGCTTAATTTGTTTATAACGTAGTGACATTGACAAGCAATGCGCCAGCTCTTTATAAGGTATAACCTGATTTCTTTTAAGTACAATTGCACGATTACCCTCATATGTAAATGTATCACCATAAATTTCTTTAAACGTTTCTATTAGTGATGTTTTACAGTTGAAATAAATACAAAACTGTTCAGGATACTTATCTTTCCAATCAATTCTAATGGTGCTTCCTATTTTAGAAACATAACTAGGCTCACCCCATTTTAAGGTTTCTGTTATATCGGTAATATCATCTTGCATCGCAACACTAAAAATAAGATCGCGCACTGTGTTGAGTGAAATAAAAATATCTGCAGGATAGGTATTAAATTTTTTCTTTACGCTTGTATCCATTCAATCACCTAAACTCGAAAAACATATAACGTTTAGATAAGTATCCCCGTCGGCCCAAAAAATGCATCTTGTAACTTATTAAGCACGTATCCGGCAAATTTGTACCGATCGGGATGTCCTCATCGTCTTGCTTTATAACCCCAGCACCGAAAGTGGACGCCGGTTTCTTATTGATGAAAATTTCTTTTAGCGCCTGATTATTACAAAAACTATGCCTCCACTTCGCAACGTATTCCGCATATAGAACAAGAAAGTACCACATCTTTTACGATCGAGCCATTGCAACCTGACGATGTGCCTTTTAGGTAGCTATAGACCAGTAAGCGGCGGCGCTTTGTCGTGGGAGCATACGGGCCAGAGTACCGAAACGTGTGCAGGACTAAGTGTGCCAAGTGATCGAGCAGGGACAGACATCTAAAACGTGCCCCCACATACTTGCCAGTGAGAGTTTTCCAGTATGTTGGTGCCCAATATTTCCTAAAACACCAATTAAAATAGATTAAATTTTTATGAAAGATGTTATTAGGTGTCAAGCGGAGGCCTAGTGCAACCTTATCGACGCTTCTGAAATACTAGGTTCATCACTATTGGGATAATATATCTGCGACATCTAACAAATTACCCAAAAGGGGATATGAAATTCATATTGGTTGAAAATATCCTAAACGATTGCTACTTACAGCCCTAAACTCCTTAACTACCCACGGCGCATTCGCCAAAAAAATCACGAAATATAGGACACCACTGCAGTCATGCACCTCCACCGTAAACACAAAAAAGGAGTTAGAGTTGCTATGTTGCAGGTTGAACTACGAAACGTTTTTGGATCAGAGCTGCCCTAATTTTTAAGGAGAATTGGTATGAAATATAAATTATTGGGCGGCGGCGTACTTGTTGGAGCCGTTTTCATGCTTTGTGTATGGTTTTTTGCCGGGCAAGGTTTTTCCCCTGAGAGCCTTAATCCAGAGCCAATTAGTAGTACAGACTTAATTAAAGGCGAGCCAAAAATCGATCGATCAACTAGCATTATTGTCGATATGACACCTCGCACGGCGAAAGCAACGCCTAAATCATCGAGTGCTGACGATATTTTTAGCGAAAAAATGGACTATCAAGAGAACTGGTGTAACGAACTTCAGCTAACTGAGTCAGGAAAGAATCAAGCTGCAGATGAGCATAACCAATGGCTTCGAGAACACGGCCACCTTTTAGAGGAGTTGGAGGCGTACAAGAGTTACTCCATAGATACTTTAAAAAAGCTGGGTCAATCCGGTGATACAACAGCCCTTTCAGCCTTAGCGGAAGAGGTAACCAACAAGTAAGACTGGAGGCTTCCTATGAGGCTGCAATTTATGGGCTTACTGGTCGCGCCCTAATGCCTATATTGGTCGACTATGAGTATCAGGCGAAAACTCTTAAAAAGAGTGGTGATCTCGACTCAGCAAAAGACATATGGCTCAACTCACTAGCTTGGCAAGAATACGCGGCTATGAGAGGAGATTATATCCATGTAAAAGGTACTGTAGCACGGCTAATGAAAGGACGTACGGTCATGGCGCTAGCCCCCGGTGATGAAAACATTATCTCAGCCCGTGCGAAAACGATATACGATAATTTAAACAAGGAGCGCGTCAAAAGAAGACTACCTCGGTTTGAGGACAACCCGCCTAAGATTGTCGATAGCATCAATAACCTAATCGTTGCCTCGATGAGGTCTCGGGGTTGGTCTGGCTGGGGCTCCCAATTTGTGGCTGATAGCGATTGTGTACAGAAAAATATTCTGTACTTATCCTCACATTAGCACCATATATCGAAAAGAAACGGGAAACGAGGACACCCACTTACTGATAGCCATATTTGCTGGCATCATCTACACGGAACAACCTTTGCCAAAAACTTACGCAAAGCCGTTAAAGCCAGTGGAGTCCATAAACGAATCACCGCACATACTTTTCGGCATTCATTCGCGATAAACTTACTGCTTAACGGTAGCGATTTGCGCACAGTACAGAAATTGCTCGGCCATTCTGACTTGAGGATAACGGAGCTCTACACCCACGTTATTGGCCAGCGTCGTGCTGGCACTCGTAGTCCTGTCGATGACTTATTTTAAACAATCGCATATTTTTTCAAACTTATGCGCGGATATATAATCAATGTAAATTCGCTCAATAGCTTGAAAAAAAATCCTCTGTAGGCCCCTAAAGCCGTCCCGCTCAACATAACATTGAACAACTTATACCACATAAGTTTGAACAAATTTCGCAGTTTTTGTATAGACCATCGAAATACTGTCTTTTGACATTGGCAGTCGACTCGGGCTGAATATTTAACGCCTACTTAAGCGGAAAAATATAGTTGGCTAAAATGTTGAACGGAGTGAAAACAGCCAACTGTATTTTTTCCGTTTGAAGTTCTTGTTAGCAATATTTTAATCCAATGCCTGTCTCATTTTACGACCACCAACAGGAGTTAAACCATTTTGTTGATAGAAATTTAATGTCCTTTCAAATTCAGGTAAAGGTGGAGTGCATAATTCAATGCATGACCAATCATGTTGCTTTCCGTATTTTTTAACTTGTTCGATTAACATAGAACCAACACCTGAAGATCTTAGTTCAGGTGAAACATAAAACTCTTGAATTACACCAATTTTTCCACCAGCGTATAAAGCATATGTTTCTGTAAAAGTAACAACGGCAACAGGTTTATTTTTATGTTCACCAATAATTGCAGTGTAATGACCATCACGAATTAGTTCACGACAACGCTCAATTGTACTATTGAGGTTAATGTCAAAATGCTGTGCTTTGGTTAATTCACATATTTCATTTGTAAGATCAACAACCAAAGAACCTATGATTTCTGAATCCTCTAATTTAGCCACTTTAAAATTAATTTGCATACAGACTCTTGAATATTGCTAACGCCTTGCACAGAGGCGGTTAACGCGGAACAGGTTTTGCCATAAAATTGCGAAGCAATGGCAAAACGCGTGGAGTGTTAATCGTCCTTTTGCTGCAACTTGTTATGTTCTAATTGTCGAGTTTCAGCTGAAGATTGAATCTCGTGAGCTATATCTTTGGCTGAAGGTGATGTAAGTGTGAAGTAAAAACTAATAGCACCTACAACAAAGCTGACAACAGTAACAACGTAAGCTCTGTTGGTTTGTTTCTTTAGCTTTTCTTGCTCTGATTTTAACTCAACATACTTGCTTAGAGTGCCAGTAATTGGCGTAAGTATATGTTTATCACTTTCTTCGTTAGATTCTGCAGTGATTTTTGAAAGCCTAGTCAAAGATGGTTTAACTTCATCCGGCATATCATCATATGGCTCCTCTGTTTCTATCTCCTGTACGAGCTTCTTCAAATTATTAAATGAGTCTTTATCTTCTGAGTCTCGGAAAATTTTGTAGATTACCTTCCTAGACTGGAATGGAGTAAGATCAAATGACTTACCAATATTAACCACATCCTTGGAGGAGAGTTGTATTCCTAACTTTATCTTTGCGTAAACATTTTTTCGCATAGCGTCTGCATTTTTTCTTCTCTGGATCGTAATCCATGACATAAATACAGCAAACGCAATAATAATTAATACGTAACTTCCAGCCACGACTAACTCAAAAATACCTGACTTCATTTATACTCCATTACTTGATTTTGAACATAACGCCCACATAAAAGGCCGACCGTTAGGGAGGTCCAGCGCAACGAAGTGGAGCGTTTTTTGATGTGCTTGTTATGAGGCATTATTGTTTCTGGTTATGATATTTTTGCAGTCTGCATAAACGCCTATAATATTTGATGGTATCTCTAGCATTGGTGAAATTTCTTTATCTAAAGTTCTTAACGGATTGAAGTGTGGGCCAACCAGCTGATCAAACTCCAAGCTAATGAGTAACAATGTTTTATAGGCAGCATGTGCACTGCCGTAGAATTTCGTGGTCCTTGCTTCTAGCTTACTTGGCAATTGAGGGTTATTTATGTCTAGGTGCTTCGATTTATTGTGAGCAAGTTCATTGCGAGATCTGATAAGCGCCTTTAGTTCTGCATACCCTGCACCTGACTTATTAATTTCTTTACCACAAACTAGTTTTGGTATTACAACCCATTTAGAAGCAACATCCAAGTTAGCTAGATGTTTTTCAAAATAGCTGTCGCCTAACTGCCATGCAGCATAGTCGTTAATACTTGCTTCAACACAAAGAGCTGCAAATAGAATTGTTTTAACCCCAGCTTCAAAGCATAAATTTCCAACCTCTGATTTTTCGTAATCATCGGTCTCTGACTCATACTTAGCTTCAAGGTCAACCAGTTTTGAATATTCATCTTGGCTCACCCTAAAGTAAAAATCACCGTATCCCCCCAATCTGGACTTGTATGTTTTTGGGTGCTTTACATCAGGATAAGAGTTCATAAAGCCTCATAACGCTGCAATCACGCGCT
>NZ_JAUOQM010000014.1:0-1108 GCF_030547685.1 Gilvimarinus sp. 2_MG-2023
TTTGAACCAGCCCATTATTTTGCCCGACCCCGCACGCAAAGCCGCCACGGTCGCTCAAGCCTTACAAAAACATTTGAGCAACGCTTACTCCAGCGCTGTGCGCGACACCTTTAACAACAAAGCTTGTGCACAAACCAAAGCCACCTGTATTCACCGTGCAATCACCGGCTTGGGGTTGCTACTGTTACGCAGTTATCAACTCTACACTCCAACCCCACACCAGGTATGGAGCGAGCTGCACACACTTTACCGTCTGGCCGAGCTCGAAGGCCTATCTCAAGAGCTGGTGAAAGACCCTATGTCGGGTCAGCGCGGTGTGCGAACAATCGAACAAGCTTATTTGCGCGTCATCTTGCTCGCGGCGGGCCGCCCCAATCAATTGCGTCAGAATGATCTGTTTAATGTGTACAATGCTCTGGAAGAGCTGTCTGCCAAAACATCGCTGAATCAACTCGACCCCGATACAGCGCAAAATTTATACAGCTTAATGCTCGACAGCGACACCCCTCCGGTTTACCGAACTCGCCTGCCCCTGTACGAAAGTCAAGATGTTCGCCAACTGGATACGACCGAGTTATGCCAATGCCTAAATGACATGGTAACCGACCCCGAACGGATGAAAGCGCTCAAGCTCAACACGGGTTTATTGGGTCACGCTATTAACGCCTGGCAACAGCCGGCGCTACGCAATTTCGAACGTACGGCCGGTGATGGTCAACTGGAAGTAACCGTCGGGCTCACCAACCTGCATTTTCATGTGGCCGACGAAACGCCATTTAATCTATTTATTCGACAGTCATCAGGTCTAGATGTAGATGATGAAGATAGCATCTATCAAAAACGCAGCATAAAATTAAAAGACCAAATTGATCCTAATCAAGCCGACCCCTGGGGAGAGGCTTTTGATGTTGCC
Organism: Gilvimarinus sp. 2_MG-2023; assembly: GCF_030547685.1. Classification (GTDB taxonomy): domain Bacteria; phylum Pseudomonadota; class Gammaproteobacteria; order Pseudomonadales; family Cellvibrionaceae; genus Gilvimarinus. The sequence continues at coordinate 914 of NZ_JAUOQM010000014.1, forward strand.
AAACCGCGCTTTGCCTCTTCATTACAGGCCACAACCAATATTGATGAGGCCTTGCGCCGCTCAACGCTCATGCGTTACCGCGGACAGCACCCTATTTTTTCGGTAGAGGTGGTGGATGTCAGCGCCGGCGGTTACTGCTTAGAGTGGCACACCGAAAGTCCAGTTCAGTTAAAGGCCGGAGAGATTCTCGGTGTG
>NZ_JAUOQM010000014.1:1357-3710 GCF_030547685.1 Gilvimarinus sp. 2_MG-2023
CCATAAGTGGGCCATTGCGGCGGTGCGCTGGGTGCAACAATCGCGCAGTTCCAGCCAACTCGGTGTTCAATTACTCGCCCCCCAAGCCCACCCTGCGGCGGCGGCTCCTATTCAAAAAACCGGTGATTCAGCCGAGTACCACCGGGTCTTGGCTCTGCCGGCCCAGCGATTGGCAAACCGGCCAGCCAGCTTGCTTACCAACTCGGTCAGCTTTCATGAGCAACAAAAGGTCAAACTGTACCAAGGCGGCCGCGTGACCACTTTACAGCTGACCAGGCGCCTATTTACTACCGGCTCCATCAGTCAATTTGCCTACAAAACCTTGGCAACGGCCGAAAGCCCGGCGGAAGCAAATACCCAGAAGCAAAATACAGAAGACTTTGACTCCGTGTGGCGCAGTTAACGCTTTGGAAAGGCGTACTGTGTCGCATATATCCACACAAGGGCAATTCTCGACTCAACAAGTAGCGAATGACTGTTGTGGTCGGCTCGGTTTCGGGTAATATAGGGTCGATACAGTATTGGTACGACAAAAAAAGCAAGGAAATGGCGACCAGCGGCCTTATGCAATGCCGCAGCGGCGATCGAACAAGTTCACAACTTACTATGGCAGTGACTGTTTAACTTGTGAGAGCATCGAGCAATAACGGCGTCAACCATACCACCACAAAGAAAGAGCGCAATAACACTCTATGAATCCCAACGATACGATCCGCCTGCTCATCCTCAACGACTCACAACAAGAGGCTGAGCGCCTGATCAGTATGCTGCAAAATGCTGGCAAACCAAATCGAGCGCAACATGTTACTAATGCCGACTCGTTAGCCAAGCTGCTGGAAGAGCAAGCTTGGGATTTACTCATTGCCCATGAAAAAACTCAAAATTTGGCACCTAGTGACGCCGTTCAGCAAATCCGTCGCCTAAACAAAGATGTTCCCGTCCTTCTGCTCAGTGACGAGGAAGGCAGTCAAGTGGTGGTGGAAGGCCTAAAACTGGGCGCTGCCGACGTGATTCGCTTGGATGAAGACCAGCACTTACTACTGGTCATCAATCGCGAAATGCTCAATCGCAAACAGCGCCAGGAAAAACGCATTGCCGACCGCCAATTCCGCGAATCCGAACGGCGCGCCCAATCCTTACTCGACAGCTCGCGCGACGCAATCGCCTACGTGCAAGACGGTCTCTACTTATACGCCAACGAGTCTTTTGCCGAACTATTCGCCTACGAAGACAAAGACGATATCGACTGCATGCCCATCATGGACATGGTGGCTGAGCGGGATCAAAAAAACCTGAAAGACTTCATCAAACAGTTCACCCTCAAAGGCGCTGGGGCTGAATCTTCGCAATTGAAATTTCAGGGCATTAAGCAAGATGGCAGTATTACCCCTATTGCCCTAGAGGTTAGCCACGCCACTTACGATGATGAGCCCTGCCTGCAATTTTTAGCCAAAGCCACCAAGCTCGACGCGGTCTCAAGCGAAGAAATCGAAGCGGCTAAATCACTCGATGTGGTCACCGGCTTATACAATCGTAGCTACATGATGAGCGCGACAGATAAAATCATCGACAACATCAGCGACGATCAAAACCGCGCCCTACTCTATATTGACATTGACGATTACACCGAGAGCGTACAAGGCAAGTTTGGCGTCAGCGGCGCCGATGCGGCCATTGCCGACCTCGCCCAGCTTATCAACAAGGTCACCAAAAAAGGCGAATTGCTGGCGCGTTTTGGCGATAACAGCTTCACCTTACTGACGGGCACAACCACGACATCGGAGGCAGTAAAACGCGCAACAAAGATTAACGCCGCTATTGCCGAACATATTATCGACATCAAAAATGTAACCTTGCAGGTCACCGCCAGTATTGGTGTATCGGTAATTAATGAAAACAGCAGCAAAGCAGAAACTGCCATTGAGCAAGCGCTCGATGCGATGGAAAAGGCGCGCGCCAGTGACGAGTGCACCGCCATGCTATACGAGCCGCCCATGAGTGATGAAGAGCGGCAAGAGAAGAACATGATCGCCGATGTGCGTCATGCGCTGGATAACGACATGTTCCATTTAATGTTCCAGCCTATTATTAGCTTGCGCGGCTCCGACGAGGAGCATTACGAAGTCTTGGTCCGTCTAAAAAGCGGCAGTGGTGAACAACTGCCACCGGAGCAATTTATCGACGCCGCCATTGATGCCGGTATTGGCGGCAAGATGGATCGCTGGATTATCTTAGAGTCGATTAAAATGTTGTCCGAGCACCGCGCCCAAGGCAATCACACCAAGTTAATCGTCAACCTCAACCGTGTCTCGGTTTGTGACGAGTCCCTGGTGCCTTGGTTAGGCGTCGCCTT
>NZ_JAUOQM010000015.1 GCF_030547685.1 Gilvimarinus sp. 2_MG-2023
AACACCATAACGCGCCGCTGCAAGCGCCGACAGCGGCGCGTTATCGTGTTCAACTCCATGAGTAAGTCCTAAGTTCAAGCTGCATTCGCTGGTGCGGGCAAGGCCGTCGTCAGCCGGCAAAAAGCCAACAGGCTGTGGCGGCGTATTAACGCCCGCTACCAAGTGGTATCAGAAGTTAAGGGCTCAGGCTTTGGGAGGGCGTAAAAAGGATTCGAGCGGCTCGGGACGGGTGCCAACGGTGTACTCAGTGGGTGGGCTGATGGCTTTACTGGGCAGTAGATGCTGCGCCGATAGCAGCAAGGCCGAGCAAAAATGGCCGTGGCACTGACAGCAATTTTGACAATCCAGCTCGTGCGAGTTGCTATCAATAACGACGGTATCGCTGTTGTTTGAATCGGTAAAGGTTGAGGGGTGAGTATCGGCGGGCTGATGTGAAGCGTCAAACACCCAGTGCCCATTACCCGATTGATGCCAGTGGTGAATATCGCCCAGCGTCATGCCTGATTGCAGAGCAACCACCATCAGCGCTAGGTAAATCACAATCTTTTTAAGCATCATCGGTGCAATTTTGTCATGTCAGTCCGTTAGTAGGCGCCTACCATAACAAAAAAGTTCAAAGGGTGCTTTGTTTTGCCTCACGTTTATCGCCACGCTTAACGGGGTGAGCTTGCCTAAATTTCGCTCTAATGTTCTGATGGGGTTAACGTATGGATCTTTCCCTGCTGGGCCGAAGACAGCATGCCGTGTTTTACAGGGTTAACGGTTGGATCTTACATTTATTGGCTATACGGAGGCATTATGTCGCGTCACAAGGTTGAGTTTACCAGTACCGAGGGGCACACCTTGGCAGGTGCCTTAGAGTTGCCAGATAACGGCACACCGAAAGCATATGCGTTATTTGCTCATTGTTTTACCTGTGGTAAAGACGTGGTAGCTGCCACTCGTATTGCTCGCACTCTAGCCAATCAAGGGATTGCTGTGTTGAGGTTCGATTTTACCGGTCTGGGCAGCAGCGAAGGTGATTTCGCCAACACTACCTTTTCCAGTAATGTGACAGATCTGGAAGCGGCATCGCTATTTTTAGCCCGGCAGTACCAGGCCCCTTCATTACTCATTGGCCACAGCTTAGGTGGTGCCGCTGTTTTGGCGGTGGCACGCCGGCTCGACTCGGTGCAAGCGGTGGTTACCATCGCTGCGCCGGCATCTCCGTCCCATGTTGAGCATTTATTTGCGGATCAAGCATGTGATATCCGTCAAACCGGCCGTGCTCCGGTTACGATTGCCGGTCGAACCTTTGAGTTGGGTGCGGAGTTGTTGGAGGATTTAGGCAAATGGCCGCTGACAGATACCATCGCGGCTCTGCGCAAGCCGCTGTTGATTTTCCATTCGCCGGTTGATCTTGTGGTGGATGTAACCGAGGCGACGAAAATTTTTAAAGCCGCAAAGCATCCCAAAAGTTACGTGTCACTGGATGATGCCGACCACTTACTCAGTCGGCAGAAAGATGCCGATTATGTTGCGCTAACACTGACGACGTGGGCCAGTCGTTACTTAAAACTAGATCCGCCCCCAGTGCAAAGTCAGGACCGCCCCAGTGTGGAACCTGCGGAGGTATTGGTTACCGAAAAAAATACGCAGTTTTTGCGTGGGCTGTACAGTGC
>NZ_JAUOQM010000016.1 GCF_030547685.1 Gilvimarinus sp. 2_MG-2023
ATCCGTTTCAAGCCGCTAACAGTGTATTAGGCAGAATTTCGTTTATACAACACTAAAACCCACCGTTTTTCTCCGCTTATTTACAAAAAATCATATCAAGTTCAACTGGTTAGCGCATCTTTTTCTGTGTTTTGTCACTGTGAAAACAAAGCCATTGTGTTTAACGAGACCCTTACGAGGTCTTCTATGCACCCATGAAGACACAAAATATACATATATATCAGAGTGTTAGCGTCTAGTTTATAGAGAAAAAAAGACTAATGAATTTGTTACTCATAGGACCCTGCCCTTGAATTTACTCATATTTCCATTGTAACTGTTTATACATACAGCACTTCGGGAGTTGTTTGTGAAACCTTCACCTTTCATTGAGCGGGTCCGGTCCGAGCTTCGTACTCGCCATTATAGTTTACGCACAGAAAAGACCTATCTTTACTGGATTCGTCACTTCATCTTGTTTAACGATAAACGACACCCCGAGGTGTTGGGGAACGTAGAAATTGAAGGGTTTCTGAGCTACCTCGCGGTTTATCGCAAGGTCAGTGCTGCGACTCAGAAACAAGCACTCTGCGCAATTGTCTTTTTATATAGGTACATAATCGAACGGGAAATAGAAGACTTGCAATACGGTTTCGCCAAACGCTCCGAAAATGTCCCAACGGTACAGTCTACCGACTGCGTAGCGATTTCTCGGGGCCCCGTACAAGCCTTCTGTTTCTAGCATACCAATGGGCAGCGTATCGTCCCAGATCTTTATATTTTGCTGACAATGAGAGCCGCATTCACTCCGCCAAAACCGAATCCATTACATAGCACGTGCCGTGTCGGATGTTCACGCGCGAAGCCAGAGACAAAGTCCAAGTCATCTAGCTCCTCATCGACATCATTCAGATTCTGGGTCGGAGGAAGTCGATTGTGCATTACCGACAAGATGGAGAAGATGCTTTCCACGCCACCAGCGGCACCGAGTAGGTGGCCTGTGGCCGACTTAGTAGCGGAAATCGGGATACCGGCAAGTGCATCACCAAAAGCGTTGCGTAGTGCCGCTATTTCCGCTCGGTCACCCACCGGGGTCGAAGTGGCATGAGCATTGATGTGGTTTATCGCGTCGGGAGCCAGCCCGGCCATTCGCAGCGCCGCCCGAATGGCCGCAGCCGCACCACTGCCGTCCTCCGGGCCGGCCGTAATATGATGTGCATCCGCACTGGTGCCGTAGCCGCTAAGAATGGCCAACGGTGTTGCTCCGCGTGCCTCAGCGTGGGCCAGGGTCTCGATGACTAGCATTCCTGCTCCCTCCCCCATGACGAAGCCATTGCGTGTCCGGTCGAAGGGACGCGACGCGCTCGTGGGGTCGTCCTGTTCAGTGGATAGCGCCTTCATGGCGTGAAAGCTGGCAAGCGATAGCGGATCGATACAGGCTTCCGCACCGCCCACCAAGGCTACATCCGCTTCGCCGCTGCGAATCAAACGCATGCCGTCGCCTATTGCCTGCAGGCCAGCGGCACAGGCCGTAACAGGACAGCCTAGCGGCCCACGCAGGCCATAGCGAATGGAGACATTCCCTGCCGCCAAGTTAGCCAGAAAAGCCGGCACAGTGAAAGGTGAGAGGCGGCGGTGACCACGCGTCGACAAAGTATTTTGCGCTTGGGTAATGGTGGGAAAGCCGCCAATCCCAGAGCCTATAATGGTCGCAGTGGCCAGTCGATTTGCGTCGTTTGTCGGGAACCAGTTGGCTTGGGTCAGTGCCTCTTCGGCGGCAGCCAAAGCGTATAGACTGAACAACTCCAGCTTGCGGCGGTTCTTTGTCGTGGCGACGCCATCTGGGTCAAAACCAGCTTCCGAATCCTCACCGATGTCAGGGACCGAGCCCGCCACCTTGATAGGTAGCTCGGCGGTATCGAACCGGCTGATTAAAGAAATGCCGGAACGGCCAGTCAGAAGACGCTCCCAGCTTGCCTTAACGCCGCTGCCGAGGGGATTGACTGTGCCCATGCCGGTGATGACGAGCGGTGATTGCATAGTGGTTTTCCTGCATAGTGGGTGTTGTACTACGCTACCACCCGACTTAATATGATCAAGATAATATTATGCATGGAAAAGTGAGAGCTCCATGACCCACCTAAAAAATCGCAAGGCCAAGTCCCGAGAGCGCATCCTCAAGTCAGCTATTGAATTGTTCAGCCGCCAGGGCTTCGAGAAGGTATCTCTGGGCCAGATTATGAAGCTTGCCAAAATGACCCATGGTGCTTTTTACGCACACTTCGCTTCAAAAGAAGCGCTTTATCACGCCTCGGTAAGAGAAACCTTGGAGCGCAGCCGAGCGGCCAGGTTGGTTAAAGGGCCGCTATCGGTGCAGCATTTGACGGAGCTGGTCGCGAATTGTTGCAGTCTTCGGGAGCTGGAGCGAACCCGCACGCCGGGGCCCGAATCTGTACTGTTCAATGAAATTGGCAGTGAGAACGCTGAAATCCGTACCTTGTTCGAAGCTTCATACTTGCGCATGAAGAAAATGCTGGAGACCCGTCTCATTGCGCTGGGTCGCCTAAAAAAGCTCCCATTCGACCCAGATCGCAAGGTTATTGCGGACAAGTCTCGCGCCATTCTTGCCTCACTGATAGGCGCGGTAGCCATTGCCAAAAGCCTACCTACTGGGCAGGAAAGCAAAGACATCCTTAATGTCGCGCAACGCAACATTCTACTGCTGATTGGCATCAAAGAGAGTGAAGTGGAAAATATGCTGGGAAATCTGGAGTGCGAAGCAACTACGTAAATGCTGACCACACGCAGATTAAGGCTGGGGGAGATCGAGATTCTTAGCCACCTCCGCTTGCTCCCGTCTTTTATCGTTGACAATACACCTAATGACAAGCATTAGATCAGCACGAGCTTGGAGCTCGTTCGACTCCTTGCGATTTGCGGTAACAATATCAAAAATGTTGTCGAATTTGATAGAAGCCATACTATGAACACGTTGGGATATATCAATAAAAAATGCAAAAAAAGACGACACGTATTGCTTTGGCGTCACCTGGCCGATTTATTAACAGAGCAGGAGGTCACATAAATATAGACTATCCTCAGTAATTTTACACTCACAGCTCGGGGGCTCTGATAGCTCTCATCTGCGGCAGGCACAGGCAAACTTTAGCCATATTAAGCTACACGAAGATTCCAAGATATTATTTATAAGACTACAGCAACGCCATAAATTGATATTTGTGAAAATATCAAATACTGTATAGTAAATAACCACTTCGTATCGCTAGATTGACATGAAATCCCTTGATTCAACGCTGCCCACCTCCGGTGAGGCTACAATCGCCAAGAAAGCGAGCCAGGAGCTTTCCGCATCCATTAATACAAAGGCCCTATCTCAGCTAGTGAGTATCACCGATGCCGATGATATAACTCATAGCATCTCTATACCTGTTTCATCACTTCGTATACTGATAGGTATTCTCACTGAACTCGGGCAAGGCAATTCAGTCAATCTGCTACCCATCCGCACTGAGCTCAGCACGCAAGAAGCGGCCGATTTACTTAATGTACCTCGCTACAACTTATTGAGGTTACTCAAGGAAGGGCATATTCCCCATGATCACAAAGACAACCACCGCAAGGTTAAATATGCCGATTTATTAGCCTATCAAGATAAGCTAGAGGCAAATCGCCGTTCCACGCTTAGCGAGCTGAGCGAACTCGATCAAAAGCTAGGCCTTGGCTACGAGTAAATTTTTGCTCACGTAACTAGTGCTTCCGCGTGTCCATGCTAATACGTAATATGTTCAAGCGTCCTATCAACACCTATTTTTCTGCACTTATTGTTTGTCATCTGATGGAATCTCGCCAAACCTCTCAATCACAAGCTGAGCAAGTTCAGGGCGCTGTAAATCTTCCTTGGTAGCCTGTCCACGGAAAAGACGGGTGAGGCTATCGCACACCTTTTTACCGTGCTCAGCTTGAACCTTCATCCTCGCATAACCCTCGGGGTCAGCCTTTAAGCGCTTGTAACGAGCGACTAGAAGTCGTCTGGCTATATGGTCATCAATTTAAATACTATTTAGTAAGGTCACTACTCCTAGCTGACCGGGGCGAAGACGAGCTCAAAACAACCGGTGCGCCACTCACGGCCTCATGGGTAGACATAACTCTAATCATTCAATACTATTAACAATCAAACCACCACTTCCGCCAAATCGCCTTTTTCTTCCAGCCAGCTTTTACGATCGGCGGCGCGTTTTTTGGCCAGTAGCATGTCCATTATTTGATTGGTGTCGTCACCGTCTTCGACGCGCAGCTGTACCAATCGGCGTATATCTTTGGCCATGGGATTTACGGTGTCTTAAAGAGCGGTATGCCATTTGACGACAATAAAGGAGCGAAAGAGGTTGCCATTTAAGACGGCATCTGTCCCCGGAACTCCCTCCTGCACCGAGTTAACCGTGCGCGGTTATATTGGTTTTTCTTTGTTTGGCAGAAGTCAAACGTGGATACGGCAGCCGGAGTAACGTCGCCGAGGGTAAAAAAGAGCACCATGTGGCAGCGTACGGGCTGACGCCAACAATACTTAGGCAGCGCCCCCATTTATGTAGATTGCAATGCAAGGCAATAGCGCTTTAGCCCGCCGCTATAGCCTGTCGTGCCTGCTGGCGTTTGAGCTTGGCTCTGCTTCGCTGTTTGCGCCGTTTAACCCATAGGGTGATGCCGGTAATAGACAAAATGACGGGGGACGTCCCTAGCACTGCCCAGATAATGCGCGAAAACAAGCCGGCAAAATCCCCATAGTGAAGGCTGGTGTAGGTATCAATAATACGAGCGCCTAAACCTGCCTCGCGGATATCGTAAGTGGAAAGCTTCTCACCGGTTTGTGCATCGAACGAGGTTGTACTGTTGTATTGGCTTGAGAGTATATTGCCGGTTGGCACCTCGCCCCACACGGTAATATTCGCTTGTGGTTCCCAAGGCAGTGACAAATAAGTAGCGGTAAATCCGTCCACGCTTTGTTCGGCCTCGGCAACCAGTGCATCCAATGAAAGCTGGTCACTGTAAAGCCGCTCTTGCATTCTATGGTGCTCAAAACCGTCGGAGTGCTCTTCCATTTCATGCAAATACGCGGCGATATTCCACCACCCACCCGTAAAAGCCAATATCACCAGTATTGGCGCACTAACAATACCAATCATTTTATGCAAATCAGAAAAATACACCACCATGCGCGCGTTCCAGCGCAGGGTAAAAAAGTTTTTCCAAAACTTGCGGTACAGAATAAACCCAGTAAGCCCTAACAATAGCAGCGCGATGGAAAAAACGCTGGTAATTAACAGGCCAACATCGTGCAGCAAAAAGGTATAGTGCAGCTCCAGCAACCAGTCGGTAAAATAATGATCGTGAGGTACCGGTGTCGACAGCAACGTATTGGTGTAGGGGTTGAGTAAAAGGTAGGACCACTCGCTAGTGCCCTTCTCCATTACGTAAACCACATCGGCACGGGCATCATCTTGAAATAACACCCACCCCACCACTTCATAATCGGGTTGTTGGTGGTTAATGGTATTGAGCAGTGCGTCCAGCGGTGCACGCTGCGCCTGCGGCTCAACCCGAACCTTATCATGCATCAGTAGCGAGTCAATCTCGTGTTTAAATACCAACAAACTGCCGGTAATACAAATCACCAAAAGGGGTATAAACGCAAAAAGCGCAGCCCAGCTATGTATTTTAAACAGTGATTTATTCACGGCTTACCCCATTCAAAACAAAGGCGGGGGCCGCTATGCCCCCGATGAGATTACGGTATCGTTAAACAATTACGTTAAAAGCTTACGCTAGCCGAGACATTAATACTGCGCGGCGCGGCATAGTAGGCTTGCTCGTATTTAACCGAACTGAAGTATTTATCGTCGGTCAGATTATCGAGATTCACGTTCAAAGTGAAGTTATCCGTTACCTTATAGCGCGCATAACCACCGACTACGGCGTAGGAATCTTGGGCGATTCGGCCATAAGCAGAGGTAAAATACACCTCATCTTGCCAGCGCGTGGACAGCCCCATTGCCAAGTCAGGCACTGCCGAGGGGTTCCAGGTCAGCAATAATTTGGCGCTATTGCGTGGAATAAACGTGCGCGCATCATCGCCGTTGGGGTCTTCCAACTCCAGGTAAGTGTAACCGGCCTGTACTGAGATTTGGTCGGTGATAGAACCGGCCACTTCAAGCTCAACCCCCTGCGACTCAACGTCGATACCACGGTAAATGGAGTAGTCAAAATCATCGCTATAATCGGTATCGTCAATACCGTCGCCATCGCCATACTCTTTAAACTCTTCGAGATTGGATTGCTCGGTACGGAACAGTGCTAACGTAACCAGCGCATTATTGGCAAAACTTTTCTTTAGGCCCAGCTCGTAACTTTTGCCTTCGGCAGAGCCGAGCGATTGCAAATCCTCACCCAAAACATATTGTGGCTGATAAATATCGCTATAGCTTGCATAGAGGTTTAAGTTGTCCGCCAATTCCCAGGTAAAACCGATGTAAGGGCTACTGCCATCTTCTTGTGAATCTGTCGGCACTCCGTAACTGACACCCTCGTTGTTGTAGTCGACCATATTCAACCCCAAAGTCAGGTTGATATTATCGCTAACAGCCAACAATAAAGAGCCGTAGATACGATCGAGGCTGATATCCTGATGAGCTGACTGGTAGGGAGAATCCCAAATGGGGCGCTCAACCTCGGCTCCGGTCCAACCCGGGAAGGCAGGCATGGATACAAAACCCGACAGCGCGTCGTGAGCATAGGACTCCGAATCACTATCGGCCGAGCTAATGCCCAGTTGCAATTGATGCTCTAATCCCCAAGCCATAAAACGGCCGTTAAGATTGGCATCTAAAATTAAGTTCTCTTTTTCATCATCGAACTTGCCGGGGTAACTAAGAAGTCCCAGCCCGGTATCGGCATCAAGGCCTTCATTCCAGTAAATATAAAACACCTCGGAGTGTTCTTCGTAATCGGTATGCATGGCCGAGGCGGTCAGGCGCCAGTTTTGGTTTATCTCCCAACCCAGCTCCACGAAGGTTTCGTCCGTTAAGGTATTCCAGTAGGTCCAGTCCATGGTTGTTGAGGTGGCAACATCGTAATCGGCCTGTTCGCCATTATTGTAAATGACCGGAACAGCGCCCCAGAGTACACCCTCGCTGTTGTTGTCCTGACGGCTATAACCCACGGCGAGAGTCACATCATCGGTCAACTGACCATCGACCACCAGATAACCGAGCTGGCGCTCGTTGCTGTAATGGTCTAACCAACTGTCTTTTTCCTGAGCCACAAGTACACCGCGCGCCGCCCACGACCCACTAGACGTTAAAGGCGTGGAGACGTCCAACTCCGCCCGGCGATTATCCCAGCTACCCCCGGTCAGCTTTACCGAGCCTGTAAATTCATTAGTCGGGCGCTTGCGCACGTAATTAATAGTGCCCGAAGGGTTACCTAAGCCGGTAATTAGACCGTTAGAGCCCCGAATAATCTCGACCTTTTCATACAGAGCCGTATCGACATCGCCCACCACCAACGAGCCAAACGGCATGCCAATACCGTCGATATGCATACTGGTGATGTCAAAACCGCGTGCGTTGTAGTAAGTGCGATCCGTCTCGGTGGAGTCAACGTTAATGCCTGTGGTCATTTTCAGCAAAGCATTGATATCCGACAGAGCAAAATCGTTAATAACGGCAGAATCAATAATAGTCAGCGATTGTGGCGTCTCGTAAACACCCATATCAAGCCCAGTCGCACCGCTGCTTTTACGATCATCACGCACACCGGTAATCGTCATTTGCTCAACAGCTACGTCCGGGGAGCCATCAGCTAATACAACGGTCCCACTTAAAGCCGTCAGGGCGAAAAGACTACTAGGCAAAGCCGCTAACATTAATTTCTTCATACATTCTCCACGAGGTGCACTTCCAGTTGGCGCGCATTTTGACAGTATTAAAGAGTTAATGCAAATGCCAACTATTCTCACTCGCCATCACGATTCCAGATCGCCTCATCAAAAGCGACCTTTCACCAACAAACATGAATGTAAAATTAAAACGAGACTCAACCGCCCCATCTACCACCTGGGCGCTCCAAAAAACTCAATAACTGGCTGTAATAAAAAGAATTTTCTACAATTAAGCTTAGACTTTATATTGGCATGGCACGGAAATCTCATTGTATTTCACACTTTTACTCAGGTGGGCTAACTAAGTAAAAAATCAAACTCTGAAGTCAGAAAGTCGCTCGAACGAACGAAAAACAAGAAGGCTGGATCGGATGAAGTTAACTCTCAGCTACAATTTTCGGATATAGAATCGGACAGTTTACTTAACTCTAGGCGTCGGGCCCGGCTTTTTCCTTTGAAGATCACGGCAAGTGAGTAACTCCAGCCTGCTTATAAAGCCCTGATCACCTGCAGGGCGGCCTGACGTGGTGTATTTCTCGATGAGTTCGTCTTTATCGCTTACGGCACCAAGATATTGCCACCAATTCGAAATCCTCCCCAACATCGGTGCCGTTGTCACAACCAAATCATCACACTTCGATAAGTACGCTCTCGTACTCGACCACGCCCATTGCTCTGGGGCTTGGCAGCTTTGCTTTCACGGGGTTCAGCTCTACGTACTTGACTGTCGCCAATAGGTATTGCTCGTCCATGACAAAAAAATGAAATCGTTCCTGCCATAGGTGGCCAGTTTTACTTGACCACTACACTACTGATCACGTACTGGGAAAATAAAGTGTGACGCATATCACACTAATAGACCGGAAAAGATACTAAAGAATTGCCATTTATTAAGATAAATAGCCGATAAAAAGTGAGAAAAGTAAGATAATCTATTGTTTTTACTGTATTTGTGTCGAAGTAAGGTAAAAAGCAAGGGTCTCATAATGCCCTATAACTAAAACCAAATCAGTGTGATTTAACAAAATTGGGGCCGTTAAAGCCCCAACGAAAACACCACTTATAGGTTTGTGCAGTAGGAATTATTAAGATTACATGTATTGCTGGCCATGTTATAGATATACATTGTCCACTCATGTTCACTTTGTACTTCACCAAAAAAAATTCCTTGAGAGTCAAGTGGTGGGGCCGAGTCACGATCCCCAGGCACGTGCCCCCCTGCCTTATAATGTATGCCCTCAACTTCTTCAACTACAGACTTCTCTGTCACAAAAACCCAACTTCCTGCCACTTTTTTCCAAAGCTTGTAGCGAATATGAGTACGTATTTTATTTCCAGTAGGCCTAGTCCAATGCGAGAAGTACTGAGACGCCAACTGAACACGATAGCGAACATTATCATGTAACACTACAGTCTCAGTTGAAGGGCCATAAACACACGTCCCTTTATGGTAGAACATTTCTATAGCAATAGTAGAATTTTCTGATGAAGTAGGTCCGCAAGGATGATTTTGTGGGTAGCCATCCATTTTACCAATAATTATTCCCCGACCTTGCAGGCTGTCGGTTTCGGCTTCGGGATCAGGATTTATAGTAGTTGCTCGAACGGCAATAGCAAAGTGCCCACTTCGTCCCATATTTGTAAAATAATCTGGAGATTCCAATTCAAATATTAGCTCATGCGTAAACGTGTAATACATAGGTTCTTCAAATACTATTTTTCCCACCCACGGACTTCCCCACTCAGGAACTATCGTGGGCGATTTTGGCATTACTCCATTTTTTTTCTCCTTGAACATCACGTAGTCGCGTGGTCCGAAATCTGCAAGAACCGAGGTTGCTGACAACCCCGATAAGAGCACTATCAATACTAAGCTTAATTTCATCATGAAATAATTCCTTAACTTGAGTAAATTGACCGCCAACTCCGACAGTCAAAATGAAAATTACCATACATAAGTTCGGACAAAAAGTTTTTGGATTTAAAGGCGTTCAAAATGATACTAGCTAAATGCTATTTTCGGGGGTTTAGATGGGTTCAATATGGCTTGGTGTGCACGCAAGCAATTGATTTTACTGAATTTGAGGCTTTACGTGGACTACTCCAAGGGTCTCATAACACTTATGGATGCTACAGGTAGGAAGCTAATGGTAGGAGTGATGGTAACCTTATAAAGATACGTGGGGAAAACCACCCGACTTAATATCGGGTGGCGTTAGAACCATTGGTGTCAGATACCCTCTTGAAAA
>NZ_JAUOQM010000017.1 GCF_030547685.1 Gilvimarinus sp. 2_MG-2023
CAACTTTTGGCGAAAATGAGACGTTGATCGGCACGTAAGAGGTTCCAACTTTCACCATAATGAAATAAGATCACTACCGGGCGCTGAGAGATCCCCTCATAATTTCCCCAAAGCGTAACCATGTGTGAATAAATTTTGAGCTAGTAGGGTTGCAGCCACGAGTAAGTCTTCCCTTGTTATTGTGTAGCCAGAATGCCGCAAAACTTCCATGCCTAAGCGAACTGTTGAGAGTACGTTTCGATTTCTGACTGTGTTAGCCTGGAAGTGCTTGTCCCAACCTTGTTTCTGAGCATGAACGCCCGCAAGCCAACATGTTAGTTGAAGCATCAGGGCGATTAGCAGCATGATATCAAAACGCTCTGAGCTGCTCGTTCGGCTATGGCGTAGGCCTAGTCCGTAGGCAGGACTTTTCAAGTCTCGGAAGGTTTCTTCAATCTGCATTCGCTTCGAATAGATATTAACAAGTTGTTTGGGTGTTCGAATTTCAACAGGTAAGTTAGTTGCTAGAACCCATGGCTCCTTTGCCGACGCTGAGTAGATTTTAGGTGACGGGTGGTGACAATGAGTCCGTGTCGAGCGCTGATTTTTTCGGCCTTTAGAGCGAGATTTATACAATAGAATTTGGCATGAGATTGGATTGCTTTTAGTCAGCCTCTTATAGCCTAAAGTCTTTGAGTGACTAGATGACATATCATGTAAGTTGCTGATAGGTTTCCAGTTTTCCGCTCCTAGGTCTGCATATTGTACTTTTCCTCTTACTCGACTTAACCAGTACCAACCCAGCTTCTCAACGGATTTATACCATGGCACTTTAAAGCCAGCATCACTGACAATGAGCGGTGTGGTGTTACTCGGTAGAATGCTCGCAAGGTCGGCTAGAAATTGGTCATGAGCTTTCTTTGAACATTGCTCTGAAAGCGGGAACGCTTTCTCATAAAGAGTAACAGAACGACCGTGTAGTGCGACTGAAGCTCGCAATACCATAAGTCGTTTTTGCTCACGAATATCAGACCAGTCAACAAGTACAATGGGCATCGTATTGCCCGAACAGATAAAGCTAGCATGCCAACGGTATACAGCGAGTCGCTCTTTGTGGAGGTGACGATTACCTAACAATCGGTCGATTCGTTTGATGTTATGTTTTGTTCTCGCTTTGGTTGGCAGGTTACGGCCAAGTTCGGTAAGAGTGAGAGTTTTACAGTCAAGTAATGCGTGGCAAGCCAACGTTAAGCTGTTGAGTCGTTTTAAGTGTAATTCGGGGCAGAATTGGTAAAGAGAGTCGTGTAAAATATCGAGTTCGCACATCTTGTTGTCTGATTATTGATTTTTCGCGAAACCATTTGATCATATGACAAGATGTGTATCCACCTTAACTTAATGATTTTTACCAAAATCATTAGGGGATTCATCAGTACCGGGCGTATTTTTTGAGTTATCGAGATTTTCAGGAGCTAAGGAAGCTAAAATGGAGAAAAAAATCACTGGATATACCACCGTTGATATATCCCAATGGCATCGTAAAGAACATTTTGAGGCATTTCAGTCAGTTGCTCAATGTACCTATAACCAGACCGTTCAGCTGGATATTACGGCCTTTTTAAAGACCGTAAAGAAAAATAAGCACAAGTTTTATCCGGCCTTTATTCACATTCTTGCCCGCCTGATGAATGCTCATCCGGAATTTCGTATGGCAATGAAAGACGGTGAGCTGGTGATATGGGATAGTGTTCACCCTTGTTACACCGTTTTCCATGAGCAAACTGAAACGTTTTCATCGCTCTGGAGTGAATACCACGACGATTTCCGGCAGTTTCTACACATATATTCGCAAGATGTGGCGTGTTACGGTGAAAACCTGGCCTATTTCCCTAAAGGGTTTATTGAGAAGACGTTTAACGTCTCAGCCAATCCCTGGGTGAGTTTCACCAGTCATAACATATAGTTAAA
>NZ_JAUOQM010000018.1:0-91173 GCF_030547685.1 Gilvimarinus sp. 2_MG-2023
TCGGGTTCCCGAATTCAAGCCAATTTTGAGGGTCGGAAAAAATCGCTTCCCAGCGCTTTTCCTTAATTGCACCTCCATGTGCAATTAACCCACAAAATTAACTCGAATCCGGCTGGATGAGATGGGGAAGGGGACTTCGTAGCGAGCTTTTGTTGTTGCGTCAGGCGTCAGACGTCCGACCTCAGCCATGCCTGTTGCCAAACTGGCCATTCCATGGCACTATTTTCCTCAAGTGTTTTACAGGTTTTGTGGGGTTATGATTGATCTCCACAAATCAGTAGGCTAGCCAGTTGGAAGGTGAGGTAAATAAGTGCATCGGGAGTGGTGTGCGGGCACTTGTCCCTTCTGTTTATCTGCGTTTATCTGGCAACTATAAAGAACCGCCAAGCCTGTATCTCAATTCAATTATAGAACGATTTAAATTGACAGTGAGAACTGTAATGAAAGCCGGCTCACTTTTAAACTCGAAATAATGCGCCAATTTGATAAAAATTATAGTCTGAATAGAGAGTTGTAAATGATTTCTAAAATTATTCTAAAAAAGATAGATTACCAGGCGCATTGTTCAACTCGCACAATAATAAGCTGTTAGGCACTACTATGGGTGATATCAAAGAGATTTTCGATGTTTGGGTTGCTCGGATTCGTGCCCCTATTTTCGGGTACTTCTCGCTATCTTTTTTGGCTGCCAATTGGAAAGAAATTTACTATCTGCTTTTTTCTGAGGTAGATGCGCTTTCGCGTATAGAATATTTTGAGACTAATACTTGTCTTGTTTCTTTGTTTTGGATGCCTTTAGGCTTTGCAGTTGCAGCAGCACTTGGATATCCATGGGTGCAGTGGGGGTTAATGCGAGCCACATCGTATCCTAATGGCGGAAGAAACGCATGCAACGCCAAAGTAGAAAGCGATTTACTTGCAGTAAAAATAAATTTAGAAAATAAAAGAAATGAGCTCGCACGTCAAAAAGAATTAGAAGTTGTCGAGAAAGCTAAGATAGATGAAAGTATCGAAGGAATAGAAGACGGAAAAGCTAGAGAAAAGGCAAGGGATGAAGTTAAATCGATTCGCAGTAAGGAGACCATCTTGCGTGAACCTATCACAAGAGAATCACTAAAAAGATATCTTGGTATACGATTCCCAAACCTTCCTGGTGATGATCGAATCACAACCCTTTTTTTAAATGATCTCAATCCAAAAAAATATAAGCATATAGAAGATATAGATTTAGTTTTGGAAAAATCAAAAGGATTTATAGAGTACTATGAAAATATAAGTCCAACAGTATTTAAGTCTGGAATAGACTTCGTTACTAAATCATTTGGCTTCTATGATTCAGAATTTAGAAAAAAACATGCCTTTTCTGAAAATACTAAGCAAGCTATTGATGATTACATTAATCGTGTCTAACAAGTGACTGTGATTAAAATCAAGCCTTCAGCAACGTTATCTTTGGCTAATATATGCCTCCATCCACGGCTGATTATCACGAACCATGGCGTTTAATATTGTCATCATTTCCCTCGTGTGGGAAAAAGGGTTAGGTCTTGAATTGTGAATTCTGACTTTTTCTCACGGGGTGATAGCACGCATGATTTGCATACTTCATTCGCTGGCCATGGAATAGATTCTGATGTCTGATTATTTCGGTTCTTGTTTGTGCGGCACTGTGAGCTTTGAGCTAAAAGGTGACTTTGATAGCTTTTACCTGTGTCATTGTCAGCATTGCCAAAAAGATACGGGTTCGGCTTATGCGGCAAACCTATTCTCGCAGTCAGCTAAATTGGTCTGGCGGTCGGGGGCGGATGCTGTGACTTCTTTTACGCTTCCAGGTACTCGTCATAGCAAAAGCTTTTGTAAGCTCTGTGGTTCAGCGCTGCCGAATACTCAGAGCGCAGGGTTACTCGTTGTACCAGCAGGGTGCCTGGATTCTAAACTTTCTATGGCGCCAACCGCGCACATTTTTTCATCAAGCAAAGCTGGTTGGGATGGGGAGTTAGGGGAGGTGCCGGAGTTCGAGGGGCTGCCAGGTTGAGCTGCCATCACATAACCCGCGGTTGTTGGCAGGCGCTGTAATTCCCGCCGCTTTAATGGACCCGCTAAATTCGGTATTGGGATGCCCTCGACGGATACAGTGGAGAGATAGTGATTGGCTTAACCCGAAAAGCACAGGCAGCAGTTGCTGAAGAGGTTGGTTAGGTTTGGCGCTCTGGGCGAGGAGCGACTTATCTCCGGTGCTGGCTTATGAAGAAGGTTATATAACAGACTCTGTATATGCTTTTAAGCTCGCTGCGCTTTGCAGTTTGTAGGGGGTAAGTCGTTGATAGCGCTTGGCTCCGGACGGTTCCGGGTTGCTTTTTTGGCGCAATTATCGACAAGGTTTGTGATTTGGGCGGCATTTTTATCGGAGGTGCTATTTTTTGTCTATTTTTTTCCGGTAGTGGATAGCAAGCTCAATGGATTCTATGGTAGAAATAGGTTGTGAAGGGTTATTGGTAAAGGTTAATAACATCAGGGAAAGGGTCTTTGGGGTGTTTTACTAAATAAAGCTTGACTTGGGTGTGGATTCTCTATAACTTGGTCGTAGCTAGAAAGTAAGCCTCTTTGTACAGTCTTCATTACGTTGCATTCTTGTAGTACATCGTCCTGTTGGTATTAAAGTTCCGCCTGTTTTCACGCTACACATGCCCTGACAAGGCATCTTTAATATATTTTTTACAGGATATCTATTATGTCTACTACTACTGGTACCGTTAAGTGGTTCAACGAATCTAAAGGCTTTGGTTTCATCGAGCAAGAGTCTGGTCCAGACGTTTTCGCACACTTCAGTGCAATTTCTGGTTCTGGCTTTAAAACTTTGGCCGAAGGCCAAAAAGTTGAGTTCACCGTAACTCAAGGCCAAAAAGGCCCACAGGCTGAGAACATCGTTGCTATCTAAATAGCACTTTGTTTCACCTTAAAAAGGCAAGCCAATGGCTTGCCTTTTTTGTGTCTGGTCGTTAATTTTCTCCGTTCTCCGTTCTCCGTTCTCCGTTCTCCGTTCTCCGTTTCAACTGGCAAAATTGCAAGGTAGTGCAAAGACCTGCGGCACCCGTTATTTCGGAGGTTATAATAGCCGCTGAGTTACTTCTTCCATTCTTGCTTGGCCCGTTATGCCCTATCGCAGTTCCTCTATCCCGCTGACGCTCGTGGTCGCCTTGGCTGCGGCGATGATGCTGGGTCCGTTCTCACTGGACACTTACTTACCCGCTTTCCCTGCGATTGCGCAGGATTTGGGTGTGTCGTCCCAGGCGGTGGCGGTCAGTGTGTCGGTGTATATTTTTTTTCTGGCTATAGGGCAACTGATCGGTGGCCCGCTATCGGACCAATTGGGCCGCAAACCGGTACTGTTCGCCGGTTTGGGCTTGTTTGCTCTGGCCAGTGCGCTATTGGTGTACTTGCACACGCTGCCGCATTTTTTGGCGGGGCGTGCTTTGCAAGCGGTGGGGGCGGGCTGGGTGCTGGTGTCGGTGCCCGCTATGGTGCGCGACCGGGTTAGTGGCCAGGAAGCCGCCAAGCTGTTTTCACTGCTAGGGCTGATTCTGGTGGCGGCACCTGCCATTGCACCGAGCGTGGGCAGTTTGCTGCTTAAAGTAGGTCCCTGGATGGGTATCTTTGTTTTTATGGCGGCTTATGCGCTTTTGTTGATACCGGTTTTGCTGATGGTGCTGGCGGGTGATACGGTTGGTGCGCCGGCAGCTAAAGCTGCCACTACACAGCCTCGTCCGGGGTTGCTTCGTGCATATGGGGCGGTGTTCGCTACCCGGCCTGCATTGGTGTACTTGCTTTGGCAGGTGGGAGCTTTTTCGGTAATGATGGTGTTTATTACCCACAGTTCTTTTATTTATCAAAACCACTTTGGCCGTTCGGCCGACACTTTTGCCCTGATGTTTGGCGCCAATATTGTGGCCATGTTCAGCTGTAATTTGTTTAATCGTTTTTTGCTGACTCGCGGCTTTAGTTCAATTGCGATTTTGCGCGGTGCAACGGCGCTACAGGGGGTAGGGCTGTTGTGCTTGGTGATTTGCGCGCTTATGCATGGGTCGATATGGGTGTTTTTGCCCGCCATGATGCTGACCATTGGTGCTCACGGGGCGCTGTCGCCCAATCTACAGGCTTGTTATATGGAGCATTTCCCTCACAACGGCGGGGCGGCAGCGGCTTTGCTGGGGGCTTTTCAGTTCGGTGGGGCCGGGGTGATGAGCGCTCTGTCCGGGTTGTTGCCCCATACCTTGCCTGTGGTAATGCTGGCTATGTTGGCTTGCGGTGCAATGGCTCAAGGGTGTCTGTGGTTTTCTCTGCATCGCCGCCGGGGTGCTTAATAGGGGGAGTTTTACGGCAATGGATGAAATTTTCTCTCAATAGCCTATAATACCCGCCCGTCACCGTGCTGTGGATTTATCCCACAAGCTCAGCCGATGCCGATACCCGCGCCGACCGTGTGTGGGAAAGTGGGGCAAAGGCGGGTTTGTCAGTTCGCATAACGGTTCTACTTAATTGACAGGCGGATAGCGGCCATCCCGCGGCCACCTGCAAACTACGGAGATCTATCGTGAAAGCACCTGTACGTGTTGCCGTTACCGGCGCAGCTGGTCAAATCAGCTACTCCCTGTTGTTCCGCATCGCCGCTGGCGAAATGCTGGGCAAAGATCAGCCAGTGATTCTGCAAATGCTGGAAATCACCCCGGCTCTGGAAGCCCTCAAGGGTGTTGCCATGGAGCTGGACGATTGTGCCTTCCCTCTGTTGGCCGGCATGGTTTGCAGCGACGATCCAAACGTAGCCTTTAAAGACGCTGACTACGCCCTGTTAGTGGGTGCTCGCCCACGTGGCCCGGGCATGGAGCGCAAAGATTTGCTCGAAGCCAACGCTGCTATTTTCTCTGTTCAGGGTAAGGCCTTGAACGATCACGCCTCGCGCGATGTTAAAGTGCTGGTTGTCGGCAACCCCGCCAATACCAACGCCCTGATTGCCCAGCGCAATGCGCCGGATCTGGACCCACGTAACTTCACCGCCATGATGCGTCTGGATCACAACCGCGCCATCAGCCAGCTGGCTGAAAAAACCGGTAAGAGCCTCAACGACGTGAAGAACGTGATCATTTGGGGTAACCACTCAGCGACTCAGTACCCAGACGTTCACAGCACATCTGTGGCTGGCACCAATGCTATGGAGCTGATTGAGCAAAGCTGGTACGAAAACGACTTTATCCCCACCGTACAACAACGTGGCGCGGCCATCATCAAGGCTCGCGGTGCTTCTTCGGCAGCATCGGCAGCTAACGCTGCGATCTTCCACATGCGCGATTGGGCGCTGGGTTCACCAGAAGGTGACTATGTCACTATGGGTGTTTACTCAGACGGCTCTTACGGCATTGACGAGGGGCTGATCTACGGCTTCCCGTGCGTGTGTAAAGATGGCGACTGGTCAATCGTTCAAGGCATTGAGCTGAATGATTTCTCGAAAGAGAAAATGTCAGCCACCGAGAACGAACTGAAAGAAGAGCGCGACGGAGTTAAGCACTTGCTGCCCTAATCGGTTGCGACTTGCTTGCCCATAAAAAAGCCCTCCCTAACCGGAGGGCTTTTTTGCTTTTAGCGTTTGAGTCACTACAATATATTTTCCGGAAGGTTAAGCATTTTTTAGGTTCCTACATAGCAAAGGAGATGATTATGAAGCGGTTTATTAAGCTTACGATCCTTGCCAGCCTAGCGGCATTACTGGCGGGTTGTTTTTCCAGTGTGCCAGGTGAGTTGAAGTCTAGTGTGGGTGAGACTTATTACACTCAGCGCAATTTATGGATTTATCGGAGTGAACACGAAACTGTAAATTACGCAGTGGAGCGGTTGTTACCCATTAACTCCGAAATTAAGGTGCGGGACATAGGAGGCAAGGTCGTTGAATTTACGCTGCTGGATGATGGTGCCGATCTTGTTCTAATCAACGTCGAGAAATACACACAAACTGGTATGTCGGAGATATTTGATCGCTACTTTGCCAAAAGCAAAGTGAGCTTGTCTAGCTTTAGTGCTGCTGAGCGCGAGGCCATTGAGGCCGGAGATGTGCGAGAGGGGATGAGCAAGGCGGCGGTTTTATTAGCTCGTGGTTATCCGCCAGCTCACGAAACCCATTCGGTCGAAAATGATGAGTGGAAGTACTGGAGAAATCGCTTTAATACCCGTGTGGTACATTTTGATAATGGCCGAGTCGATCGTATTGTCGATTAAACTTGGTTGGGCAGCCCACGTTGGGCTGCCTTGTTTATTGCTTGTCTATTTACACTCCTGAAGTAGCGTGTCACTAGGCCATTAATCGACAGGTTTGTCGGTATATTGCACTTTGCCGTTTTCATCCACATGGCGGTAGATGGTGCCTTCAGAGTCCGAGTTGTAGTCAGCACTTTCACCCGCTTTAACGTCTTGAATCTTGTAATTATCCGACCCCGCCAACACCCCGGCAGAGCCTGCTGTCTCTACGAAAATAATTTCTGCTAGCTGGTTTAATTGGGGGCTGGTCAGCAAGCCCAGTTTATTATCCGCTTGTAGCTTGCGCTGAAATTCTGGATCGTTAATGATTTTTTGTACACGTGTATCGTTTTTCACAGCGTCAATACGCTGCCAGCCTTGGGCAATTTTCTGTGCCGTTTGGCGGGCCGAGTCTTCATCGTTAACATCCAGTCCTGAAGCTGCCATAAGTTCGCGCATATCTTGATCATTCATCAATCGGCGAAATTCAGGTACTTTCATCAGCTCATCAATATCACCCTGTTTAAGTAAGCGTTGAGAGCGGCGATCTTTTAACAGTGATTGTAAATCCGGACTTTGGGTGACTCGGGTAACACGGTCGACGCTGTCGACGGGGTTGGCAACAAAGCTTTCGGTCAGCTTTATGTTTCTTTCATTGGCGCCGCTGGCGGACATAATGGCCCCGACAGACTTACTAACAGCACTTTTGGCAATTCGGTCCACAGGGTCAGCTTGCTTGGCGGTGGTGGCATAATCTGGTGCGTTAGCTTCTTTGGCGGAGGTGTAAATGCCCAGCAAATACACAAGCAATAATCCGATAAAACCACCGATAATCCCGCCAATGACCAGTCCGCCCATGCGCGATACTTGGCTGGGTTTGCGATCACCGCCCGGTGTCATTTTGGCCAGCACCCAAAATACAATTCGAATGGCGACCATGGCCACAATGAAAACCGCCATGCCGCCGACAATGTAGGCTAATATGCCATCCAGGGGTGTGTTTTGCTTGACTTGGTGGGCGGCCTGCTTGGAAAAGTAAAAGGCCGCGCCATAAGCGCCTAGAAAAGAAATCGTCCGCACAAGGGAGCCATAAGTTCCGGTAAAATAGCCTCGGATGGCGAAAAATGCGGTCATGGCTAGCAGAATGATTGCGGAAGTGCCCATATTGTCGTCCTGTAACGTTATTGTTGGTGCCTTTTTTGTGCCAACCCCTTAGAGTTAGATGTCAATCATATAACAGGCGATTCAGGGGTGCCATGCCCGGTTTGAATCGATATTTTTTAAATAAGAGTTATTGAGGTCTGAGTGACAGAATTTTGGTTTCAGTATCGATGTCCCGTATGCCAGTCCCCTTTGCAATTAGAGGGTAATAGTTACGTGTGCGCGGAGGGCCATAATTTTGATAAGGCGCGAAAAGGGTATGTGCATTTATTGCTTTCGCACCGCATGGCTTCAAAACAGCCCGGCGATAATAAAATGATGATCGAAGCTCGCCAGCAATTTTTGAATGCGGGTTTTTACGCTCCTTTAGTTGACGCTTTAGCAGAGGTCTGTGGTCAGTACGGTATTAGTAGCTTGCTCGATGCCGGTTGTGGTGAAGGCTATTACAGCACTGCATTGTCAGAGCGCGGCTTACAGGTGGCCGGTTTGGATATTTCTAAAGAGGGTATTATGGCGTGTAGTCGGCGCCGCAAATCCATGCCCTGGTGCATTGCCAGTGTCGCTGATATGCCGTATATGAACGCCAGTTTTGATGCTGTACTCTCGATTTTTTGCCGAGTAGAACCCACAGAGTTTGCCCGGGTCACTAAGCCCGGAGGCTATATGATCTATGTGGGCCCTACCGAGTCGCACCTAAGTGAATTGCGCAACCGTTTATACGATGAGGTGCGAAGCTATGAGAGCGATAAGCCTGAACAGTATTTTTCCGGTTTTGAGCAGCTGCAACAGCGAACAGTCACTATTCCCTTACAGCTGGAGTCGGCCGAGCAAATAGAAAATCTACTGAAAATGACACCGCACTACTGGAGTACTAATCGACAACAGCAAGAGCGTCTGTTCAGTGCCGGGCCATTAATAGACCAGGCTGATATTCAAATAAGGGTGTACCAAGTGCCATCCGATAAAACTGAGTCGGTCGGTGCCGTGGGCTAAAGACAATGCTATATTGACCGATAGATACTATTTGCCGGTAGATAGTATTTACCAATAGCGGCTATTAATCGATAGTGACAGCTGTCATCGAATGTAATAGGTAATCCTCTCTAATGGAGAATTCCATGAAAGCCAAAACGATTTCTCAAGGTATATTGCTGTTTTGGCTGACTCCCAAGCAGCGTTTTGCTCTGGGCACTCTGAAAATTAAAGAAATCGTACCTTTCGTTGAGCTCACGCAACTGCCCGAGCAGCACCCAGCGGTTTTGGGGACAGCCCATATACGCGGGGTCACCATGCCCGTTGTCGACATGGCCCTGGCCATAGGCAGTAGACCTCTAGCTGCAGACGAATATCGCGATAGCTACATCATTATTACCGATTGTCAGCGCAAAACCATTGGTTTTTTAGTGCGCTCGCTGGATCGTATTGTCGATTGCAACTGGAGTGACATTGAGCCACCTCCTAAAAGCTTAGGGCGCAGTGCTTGCGTCACCGGTGTTACCAAGGTGGATGATCAACTGGTGCAACTGGTGGATGTTGAGCATATCTTCGCCAAGTTGTTTGGGTTAGAAACCAGCGAGTCGACGCAAGTACTGCCCCAAGAGCAAGCAGACGTGCTACAAGCGTTAAATATATTGGTAGTGGATGACTCCTCCGTTGCCCGCAAACAGCTATCGGACGCACTTAAGAGTATCGGCGTCAGCTTCCAAATTACCGCTAATGGTCAAGAGGCCTTGGATATCATGCGGACCGAGGCGCAAGCTGGGCACCCGATTGATCTATTGGTGAGTGATATTGAAATGCCGGGTCTGGATGGTTATGAGTTGGCTTTTGCGATTCGGGATGACGCTGCACTGGCCCAAGCCTACATTATTTTGCATACCTCAATTTCTAGCGAAATCAGTGTCAGCCAAGCGCATCAGGTTGGCGCCAATGAAGCCCTAACAAAATTTGATGTGGATGAATTAATTCAGGCGATGTTACGCGGTGCGGGTAGGGCGGTGTGACAATCCACTGACAGCTTACGGTTAATAACTTGCAATAAAAAATGCCCGGCTCACAGAGCCGGGCATTTTTATGAGGGCATTTTTTTGGCTGTTCTTACTTATATCTAATTTATTGCTTTGCGATCGAATACTTATAGGCTTGTGTACTTCAGGGTCACCAGGTGACCTTCTTTCAAATCTTCAACGCCGGCGCCAGAGTGCAGACCTGAGATGGCTACATCGCTCGGTAATTCAACCACACGTGGTGCGGTACCGTTAAGTGGGCGAATAAGAGCCAAGCCTTGACTGCGATTAATTTCTAAAATTTCACCTTTCACGAGGTGGTGAGCGCTTTTCTCTTCGGCTTTCTCTTCGGTGCGAAGGCGCAATACAACATTTTGGCCTGCCTCAAGTGCTGACATAGAGCGCTGCTTGCGACCGTCAATGTCGATCTTAGGGCGGCCAGGAAAGTTATAGGTGTTGATTTCACCTGTTTGAGCTTCAATGATCGTGAAGCTCTTGGTCTCGTAATCGACAGACTCTACCGTGCCGTCTACGTAGCGTACGGCGGCTGACGCAGATACCGATGCGGCGAGTGAAATGCCCGCTATAAGAGTTGTAAGTGTGTTGCGTTTAGAAAAAGTAAACATGAACAAGTCCTCATAAATGCCAATAAAGTAAAACGTATTCGAAAAGTACCCCGTCTCTTGAGTACGAGAGCTATTCTACGGAATTATGTTACTCCTGTGTTACTCGAGCGCTACTTTAAGTTACGGTTTTTATATTAATTTATTATGAAATGCGCCTTATATTTATTTATATTCTATAAGGGAATTAGAAGGTGGTAATCTGGTGCTTTAAGGAAATATAAAACCTTTTTTGGTGCGGCTGGGTGTAACCATGAGTAACGTTTGTGGTGCGGAATAATTAAGGCTGCCCACAGATGGGGCGCCCGCAGGGCAGCTGCTGGTTGGCTCCTGCAGGGGCATGGGTGAAAAAGAATGGTAATATCTACCCGTTAATAATATTAATTGTGATATAAAGTATCTAAATGAGTTGGAAGCTTCTGGTCCGGTAATTAACATTGTTGGCGAGGGTGTGTCGAGGGTTACCTTGCGGCATACCCGGTGAGGAAATAATAAATGTACAAAAATCATGTGGCACTATGGTTCTTGAGTTTACTTTTTGTATCCGGGTGCGGAAGTCCGGGTGAAAACACCGCAGGCCAGAGCACCGTCAGTGTTAACCACCTGAGTTCGTCATCGCTGCACACAGATGTTACAGCCTGTCCCGCCGGAAAATATAGAGTGGGCTATGTTCCCTCCTGGCAGGGTGAGTTAACCCGAATTCAATTGCAGTATTTAACCCACATCAATTACTCGTTTGCTCAGCCCGAGGCCGATGGCCGATTAAAGCCCATGGGGGAGGCAAGTGAAAACCGCTTAAGTGCTTTAGTCACCATGGCCCACGGGGTGGGTGTAAAGGTTGGTATTGCTCTGGGCGGTTGGAATGGAGGGGATGACAGCGCCTTTGCGGCTTTGGCGGCCAAGCCGGAAACCCGCACACGTTTTGTCGAAGCCGTGGTGGCGATGGTTCAGGAGTTTCAGCTTGACGGTGTCGATATGGATTGGGAGCACCCGGACAACCCTGCCGAAAAAATCGGCTATCTTGCGCTTATGCAAGAGCTGCGGGTCGCTCTGGATGCGCTGCCGGACACGCACTACTTAACGGCTGCGGTGGTCGGTTCCGGTGATTGGGCGGGGCAGTATATTGACCCAGAGGTTTTTGAATGGGTGGATTTTCTCAATATCATGGCTTACGACAATTACGATCAGGAGCACCACTCCAGTTTGGCGTATGCCCATGAGGCGGTGGAATATTGGCAGGCTCGTGGGCTAAGCCGCGAAAAGACGGTGCTTGGTGTGCCTTTTTACGCGCGCCCCTCTTATGCACAATACAAAGACTTGGTGGCGGCTGACCCTAATAATGCTTGCCGCAGTCGGGTGGGTAATGATTACTACAACGGTTTGCCCACTATTCGCGCCAAAGCCGCATTAACCGAAACCCACACCTGTGGGATTATGGTGTGGGAGTTAACTCAAGATACGGACGACGAAACCTCGCTGCTTAAGGCTCTGTGGGAAACCGTGACCGGGCAGGCGGCGAGTTACCCCTGCCCCTAACCGAGTGCGCTATTTCTTTGTGCCTCTTCCGGGCGCAGTGTTAACACCTCTACGCCGGTGGGCGTCACCAGTACGGTGTGCTCCCACTGAGCCGATAACTGTTTATCTTGAGTGATCACTGTCCACTGATCTCTCAGCGTGCGGGTGGCGCTGCGGCCCTGGTTGATCATCGGCTCAATGGTAAAAGTCATTCCTGGCTTTAAGGTTAGGCCCGTGCCGGCACGGCCGCTGTGTAATACCTGGGGCGCTTCGTGCATTTGTTGGCCAATGCCGTGGCCGCAATAATCCAACACCACACTGTAGCCCTGTTGGCGAGCGTAGGTGTCGATGGCGTGGCCGATGTCGCCTAATGTGTTGCCGGGTTTAACCGCCTTAATGCCTTGCCACATGGCGGTATAGGTCGCGTCGACCAACTTTTGCGCGCCAGATGAAACCTGACCTATACAGTAGGTTTTACTGGAATCGGCAATATAGCCATCTTTTTCGAGGGTAATATCGATATTGACGATATCGCCTTCCTGCATGGGTGTCTCTGTGGGAAAGCCGTGGCATACCACATGGTTCGGAGAGGCGTTTAAGCTATAGGGGTAGTCGTACTGCCCGAGGCTTGCCGGTCTAGCGGCCAGCTCGTGACGAATATAGTGCTCCACCCACTGATTAATAGCCATGGTGGTAACGCCAGGCAACATTCTGTGGTCAAGTTCGGTGAACACTTGCGCCAGTAATTGACCGGCACGGCGCATTTTGGCGATGGCATCGGGCCCCTTTAAAATAACTCTATTCATGATTTTGTTGTTCCTGCGCTTGCAGTGCTCGCTGTATGATTTCGCTAAAGGTTTGCGTGGGGTTTCTTTCTGCCTGGCGACCAATTTTCATCCAAAACTCGGCCTGAGCATTGATAGAGCGCTCCATCACCTGACTGGCGGAGCGAAGATGGTCGTGCATTTGGTCGGAAATTTTAACAATACCCATAAAGATGATCGGCCCTAAATTTCAATATATGATATGTATATGTTTCGTATATTAAGCGCTCGCAACTTATAAAGCAATAATTTGATTGCAACAGGGCAAGTGCGCCGTCACAATAGCCCAAAGCCTGCCGCACCCAAATATCGAGCGGTTGATAAAGATCTACTGCCGATCAATAAATAAGCAAATATTCGCACATGTTTTTTACCCCCGAACGCCAGGACTTTTTTAAGCCGCTAACCGGTAAATACCGCGAGTCTATCGCCCAGTGTTTGTGCTTACTGTACGAGCGCCTGTACAGTTCCAACGCCGATTACGGTCACGCATTATCGCGCGATCAGCTGTTGGAAATTTTGACCGAAGCACTGGCGCGTGCCCCCCAAGAAGTAGTGCACGAATCGGACGAGATTGGCGACAGTCCGCAGCGTTTTAAATCCTTGCGGGAAAAAGCTCAGTGGGTGATGAAGCAACTGCTCGACAGTGGCTGGCTGGAAAAACAAGTCGATACCGCCACCTTGCAGTCAACCTACCCTTTTAGCCGGTTGGGGCGTTTATTCACTCAGCCATTAGTGGAGTCGGACACCACCCGTATTCGTACCCGCCACCGCAACACCCGCAATACTCTCAATGCGCTGGATGCTTTTCATAACCGCGGTGAAGTACACGATTTACTCGATGCTTTTGAATATTCCGAGCGCATTGTTACCGACTTTACCGATGTCATCTCCGAGCTAGAAGAACGCAAGCGCGAGCTGGTGCGCGAGGTGGAGTCGCAGCAATTGGTGCAGCAGGCCACCGATCAGTTTTTTGAGTTTATGGAAAAACGCTTTCAGCCCGATGTGGCGGTGCGCTTGTCGGCTGACAGCGTCGAAAAACACCGCGATCAAATCGGCAAAGCGATTGCTAAAATTCGCCGCAAACCTAAAGAGTACAAAGCGGAAGTTGAGCGTCAATTGCGTCGCCAAATTCCCGAGTTGGCGCTGCCGGGGCAATCGGTATTGTGGACCATTCTCGATACTATTGAAAAACGTATGGGCAATGCGGCAGAAATTATGCTGCCCGCTCTGCGCCGGGCGCTGCACAGCTTTACCAAGCGGGCGGATATAATTATTCGCCAGTTGAGCTACCTAAACAGTCAAAACAATAATGACTTAGTTGATATCTGTCAGCAGTTGGCCGAGTTAAGTGAGTCGGCTATGAATGAGCGGTTAGGGCGAGCGGCCAATGCCATGGCCGGTATGCGCGTGCAATTAATCGATCCGGCGGCTATGCGCTTACAAGAGCGCCGCAAAGCAGCTCTGGTTAACACCCAGGTCGCCGAACAACCACCGCTCGACAGCGAAGCCGAGCGCGAACTGTTAATTCAACAAATGCTGGATCAAGCCTTTGCTATGGACAATTCGGGACTGCGCCATTATGTGGAAAAGTCCCTGCGCGATGGCCGGCAAATATCCACCCGGCACCTGCCCATTGACAGTGCTCGCGACCTGTTAGCCATGGCGCACATTATCGAGGTGGCATCGCACAATAATCTATCCAGTGAACAAGCATTCCATGTGGAGCCAACCGGTAAAACGTTACATACAGATTTTTTTACCGAAGCCGACGAATTTTTAATTTCGCTTAGTGAACAAAGCGCACACGAGTAACTATGTTAGACGACTACTTAAACGAAGTACTGGCCCCTTTACAATTATCGCGGCAGGAATTTTCCGAGTTAATGATACGCTTACTCGATTACGGCGTGTTGTGCCGGGATGAAAGCCAAACCGAGGCCAGCCTCTACGACCGCTATCTACAGTGTTCGGCTCTGGTCGAAGAGTACCTCGCCGTTATTGGGGTCAGGCTACAGCACGATCGACAATTCGCTTTTGTGCGAGTATTCCCACCCGGCGCCGAGGTGCCCGGTGTGGCCGATGACGATAACAGCCCATTTAATAATGGCTTTCGGATGCGCCCCAGCCAGCAAGAGGTCGCTGTTATTTTGGTGCTGCGCGCTGAGTATCAGAAAAATCTGCGCGAAGGGCAGGTGGATGAAAAAGGCCGGGCCATGTTGTCGCTGGAGGGGTTGGCCATTGCGATGAATAACTTACTCAAGCGCTCCCTGCCCGAGGGATTGGTCGAGCGCAAACAATTGTTTCGCCGCTTAAAGCAACTGCGTTTAATCCAATACCAACTGGAAGACGACCTCGATAGCGACGAGAGTTGGATTTCTATTCAGCCGGGCATCACCAGTTTTGTCAGTGATGAGGTATTGCAGACCCTGGCCACTGATGACACCGTTGCGGTGGAGTCTGACAACGCTGAGACGTTGATAATCCCAACCACTGACGAGGCAACCGACTGATGTTTTTAAAGCGCGGTATTTTCGTCAATTGGGGCAATATTCCACAATTAGAGTTTGAGTTTGGCCCGATTAATTTATTCTCCGGTGGCAACGGCTCGGGTAAAACCACCGCCGCCGATGCCATTCAAACCTTGATGACGGCCGCCCACGAAAATTTGTTTAATTACAACCCGGGGCAAGATGAAACCACCCAGCGCGGGCGCGGCGGTAAGCAAGTGCGCACCCTGGCCTCTTATGTGTTGGGCTGCGACGATGGCAGCTACGCCAGGCCCTGGACGGTAGACGGTTACGTGGCCGGTATTTTTCACCCCACCCAGGGCGAGAGCGGGGAGCCTTTCACCGCGGTAATGTGTGTGCGGGCACATCTGGACAGTGCTGGCAGTCAAAAACAAGCGCGACTGGATGAGTTGTTGTTTTTAGTCGTGCCTGGCGAGCAGCTCAGCTTGTCGCATTTTGTGAAAAGCTATAAAGACGGTAAACATGTCGTACCACTGACCGATGTAGTCACGCTACTGAAAAAAGAGTACGGAGCCGGCGCTGTCGAGCAGTACGATAAAAAAGGCGCCTATCTGCGGCGCCTGTACGGGGCATTGCGCGGCCGTAAAGATGCGGTATCCGATCGCGAAGCAAAGCACGCCGCGCGTACCTTTGCCAACTTTATGGCTTACAAGCCGGTAAAGAGTATTACCGATTTTGTTGCCCGGGAGATTTTGGAACCGCGCGATTTGGGCGATGCCATTCGCAATGTGTCGGATTTGATGAAAACCATTCATCAAATGGAATCAGACACCCGCGCCATTCGCGACTCCATTACCACCTTAGAAGGTGCACGCGATTGCTCCAGGCACTATGTGGATACATGGGTCGAGCGGCAATTGGCCGAATACAGTGAGGCGACTCGCCAGGTAAAAGCTACGCAGCGCGGTTACCTCAGCGCCAAAGCCGAACAAAAAAATATTCACGAGCAGATAGCCGCCAATGAATTGGCCGAGCGCGACAGTGACAATCGCCGCCGCCAGTTTCACGACGCGCAAGTGGCGCTAGAGGCCAAGCGCCAGGGTATTGATGCCTTAAAAACCAAAGATGAGCTGGAACAGGCCATTGCTAATAGCACACGTGATTTGGCTGGCAAAGCGCGTCCCGTGCACGAGCAAAGCCAGCAATTACAACGCAATGTGCAGGCCAGCGAGCAATTGTTACAGCAGCTTAGCCAATGCTCGCTGGGGGTGGATATTCCTGCACTCGACAGTAAAGCCTTGCGTCAACTTGGGCAAAAAGTGGTGGCAACCGCATCTCAGGTGGATGTGGATTTAGGCCAGCTGGTTAACAAAGATTGGGTTGGCATTGAACAACTAGAGAGTGATGTCACCCAGATTAAAGCCGCCGAAACCGAACATTTACAGTGGGCCGAGGCGCTGCACAGCGATGCGCTCAGCACCACGGGGCAGAGCCTGCGCGAACAAATCGCGCAGCTGCTAGGGCAGGCCGAACGCAAACGTCAGGACACCAATAGCAAACTGAAACAAAAACAAAAAGACGTGGCTTTACTGCAAAGCCAAAAAGTGAACTACCCGCCCTATGTGGAAGCGGCTCTGCAGGCGATTGAACAAGCGCTGCCGGGTGCCCAGCCCTGTGTGTTATGTGACTATGTTGATGTGCTCGATGCCCACTGGCAAATGGCCATTGAGGGTTACTTAGGCGGCACGCGCTTTTCGATTGTGGTGGAGCCGGAGTACGAGGCGGAAGCTATGCGCTTGGTGCGCGCTATGCCAGGGGGGCGGCGCAACAAAGCGCGGGTTATTCAGGGCGAAAAAGCGCGCCGCGATGCCGAGCGCTGGCAGTCACCGGCCGGCTCCATTCTCGACGTTATGGCTTTTAGCCATAAAACCGCCGAGTATTATCTGCGCGCCTCCTACGGCAACGTATTGCGCGTAGACGATGCCGAAGCACTGCGCCAAACCGCCCGTGGTATTACTCCCGAAGGTTTGGGCAGCGGTAACTACAGCATGTGGCGCTGCGACTTGGATGACAGTGAGCTGGTGTTTGGCCAACACGCTCGCGAGCGCGCGCTCAAAGCCAAAATACGCGAGTGCGAACAACTGCTGGAAGACGCCCAGCAGTGCGAGCAAAACTATCAACAGTTGGCCCGTATTGTAGAACTGGTGGATAAAATTCAGCCGGTGCATTGCGGTGAAGCCATTGCCGCCATGATGGAGTGCCACCGCAGTATTCAAGGCGCCGAACGCGCACTGGCGCAGCTGGATTTAACCGACTTTAATGATTTAGAGCAAGAGCTGGCCGACCTAAAACAGAACTACCGGGCCGAAGAAGAAAACCATCGCAACATATTGGAAGAGGCGGGCAAGCTAAAAGAGCGCGAGCGCACCATCGCCCGCCAGGTAAATCAGCTGGCCGATGCGCAAGATGCTCTGGCCGAAACTCAAGACGATGCCGAGCAGGCCGTCTACTTAATGGCCGATCACTATCCAGAGCTGGATGTTGAAAACGCCATTGGCAACGCCTCTCAAGCTGCGGAACAGGCGGCCGATAATTTTACCTTCATCGATAATATCGAAACCTTAAAACAGCAATTAGTGGCTCACGAGCGCGCTCTGCACAGCGCTATTTTGCAGCACAACCAACATTGTCATAAACACGATGCGGTTGTATACGATACCGGCCTGGGTGAAGCGCACGGCATTGAATGTTTCCGCCGGGTATTGGCGATGGGCAATGAAGTTGGGTCACTGTTTAACCGCCTTAAAAATAATGTATTGGTGGATAAACACGAACAGTTGGCCGAATTGCGCGACAGTTTTAACACCGCTTTTGTCACTAACTTATGCCACTCGATTTATCAGGCGGTAAAAGACGGTGAGCGCACGCTTAAAGATCTCAACAAAGAGCTGGAGCACCACCGCTTTGGCGCCGATCGCGAGCGTTTTTATTTCGGCTACTCGTGGGTGCCCGAATTTAAAGATTACTGGCGCTTTTTTACCGAGGTCATCGCCGTGCCCAACCTGGGCGATGGCACCAGCTTGTTTGAGGCTGAGCTGTCGGATAAAGCCTGCCAGGTGCGCGATCGTATGCTCGATATGCTGCTCGATAAAGACGAGCAAGTGGCACTGCGCGAATTGTCGCGCATTAGCGATTACCGCAATTACCGCTACTACGAAATTTACAAAGAGCCCGAGGGCAAAGCGGCCATCGCCCTGAGTCAATACGGCACGGGCTCCGGCGGCCAGCTGGAAACTCCGGCCTATATTATTCGCTCTGCGGCTGTTACCAGCGCTTTTCGTTTTAACGAAGGCGATAACCATCTGCGTATGGTTTTGGTGGATGAAGCCTTCTCTAAAATGGATGAAAACCGCTCGCGCGAGGTTATTCATTACTTAACCGAAACATTAGGCCTGCAACTACTGTTTATTATGCCCAGCAGTAAGTCCGGCCCGTTTATGGATTTAATCAGCAATCAATTTGTATTCAGTAAATGCCCCACGGCGCAACCCATTGGCGAGTTAAACACCCGCGTGCTGGTGGATCGCAAAGCCTGTAACCAAGACAAAATTCGCACGCTGTGGCAAAACCATCGCAAGACGGTGCGCCATCAAGCCATGTTGGATTTTATGGAAGAGTTTGAAAGCTAAATGAAAAGCGCGGCGCAAAAACCGGTGTGGCTGGATGAGCCATTAATTCAAAGATTGCTGCACAGTCTGCTGGATAAACTCGAACGCGGAGTGAAACCCAGCCTGAAAGTCAGCGCTAAAACTGCTGCCGAGCTTTTTGATTTTAATGAAGACACAAACTTTTTATGGGCGCTGGTGGAGAGTCTGGATAAAGACTGCCAGCTGCTAACTATTAAAAAAGCCAAGGTCGAACCTTTTCAGGAAGCCTACGAGGGCGCCCAGCTGTGGCTGGTGCCCGATTGCGAAGAGCGCTTGCGCCAGTGGTTAAACCGCCCGGCGCTCGATCCCTATGCCCTGGTGTGGCACAAAGAGCTGGAGCGCCTGGCCGACGGCGCATTGAAAAACCATTTAACCGATCATTTAATTCGCATTCCCGAATTGGGCGCCGAACAAACCCTGCGCGGCCTGCTCGCGATCGGCCGAGAGTTATGCGCGCCTATGACACTGCGCCAGCTCTCAGCGCGCTGCTTTCGCGGCAACTCCAAGGTGTTGGATCGCCACGGCGCGTGGGTGGAACAGCTTTACCCTGAATTGGCGCACTGGGTTTTACCGCGCCCGCTGTTGGTCAGCGCGCATTTGCCCGAGCGCTTTGCTCAAGTGTTGTTTATTGAAAACCAAGACACCTTCTTGAGTTTGGCCGGGCAACCACA
Organism: Gilvimarinus sp. 2_MG-2023; assembly: GCF_030547685.1. GTDB lineage: Bacteria > Pseudomonadota > Gammaproteobacteria > Pseudomonadales > Cellvibrionaceae > Gilvimarinus. The sequence continues at coordinate 19,261 of NZ_JAUOQM010000018.1, forward strand.
AACCCGCTACGCACTGGTGTATAGCTCGGGTTTTGCCCTCAGTGCCGAGCGCATTCGCACACAAGGCCAAGCGGTGTTTGCCTACACTCAGGCCAGCGAGGCCAGTCGGGTGTTGTTTGAAACCTTCTGGTTTAGCCAAAACACACAATACCCCGTGCACTTCTGGGGCGATTTAGATTTTGCCGGCATGGGCATTTTGCGGGCGCTGCGCACCAGCTTTAATGACGTTCAAGCCTGGCCGCCAGGTTATCAGCCCATGCTGGCACGATTGCAGCAGGGTGAAGGTCATAGCGCTGCAATGGCCGCCAAAGCAGCGCAACTTGATCCGGGTACCACCGGTTGCGCCTACGCCGATGACGAGTTGCTGGTGGCTATTCGACGCCAGCAGGGCTTTGTCGATCAAGAGGCCGTTCAAGTGAACTTGGCTAAAGGTGAACGTTGATGACAATCTGGCCGTAAGCTTGGGTAAAGAATGGGCTGGTAGCTTTACCTTATAGCTGATAATCGTTATCATTTGCTTGTTTGAGGCTCGGCCTCGTGTCATTTGCTAACGGAAGAATGTTATGACCTCAGTAATTCGCACATCGATTCAATATTTAGCAACCTTTACCCTGGTCACTGTGTTTGGCGCGAGCCATGCGCTGGCCAATGGCCCTATTGGCGAGCACGTTAACCACCTGCAAGACAATCTGGGTGAATACTCCGAAGAGGTGAGCTGGATTATCGGTAAAGTCGACGCCATGATTGCCACCTACGAGGACAAGGGCACTAAGGCGGCTAAATCGGAGCGGTTAATCGACTTCTGGGAAGAGGTAGACTTCCACTCTGCCATTGAGACCAATTACGTGCCCGTTTACGCCTCTATTTGGCAGGGTTTGTACGGCATTAAAGGCGCTATCGATGCCGGCAAGCCAATCGCCGAAGTGCGCACTGAGCAAGAGAAGCTGGAGCAGGCATTGTGGCAGGCCTTGGGTGCCGTTAAACTAGCGGCCAAGTACCAGCAAAATGGTTTGCTGGATAAAATCAAAACCACAGCTGGCCCTTCTACCCCGCAAGCGGCGCTGAGCGAAGTCAACCAACGTCTGGATCGTGTGGTTGCCAAGTACGCTGAAAAGCTGCCGCAAGAAGCGACCGATATTGTGCACGACACCTACCTGAATTTATTCGAAGGTGTTGAAGGCGCATTGATCGAGCAAGATGCCAGTTTGGTGGAAGATCTCGAAAAAGATTTCAACGTCACTTTGCCTAAAGCTATATCCGCTAAAGGCACTGTGGATCAAGTGCGCGCCGTCGTCACCGCCATGCAAGGCAAAATCGACCAAGCCAAATCACTGTTGGAGCAAGCCGAGAAAGAGCGTAAGGACGTTTTCTAAGTGCAACGCAGATTATTCTTGCAGGCCCTGGCCGGGGCCGGTTTACTGGGCAGCTTGCCTTTGTCTTTTAGCGCCTTTGCCCGCGAGGGTGGGGCGCTATCGGTTGAGCAGTTGCCAGCACTGGAAGGCGAGCTCACGCTCTATTTAGGGCGCGGTGAGGGCGGCCTGTACGAAAATGTCCTGCAGGCCATTGAAAAGCGCAACCCCAAATTTAAGCTCAATATACGCCGCGGTGTGACGGCGGCTCTGGCTAACACAATAGTGGCCGAGGCCAAAGCAGGTGTGCGCCGGGCCGATGTGTTTTGGGCAGTGGATTCCGGCGCTATTGGCTTAGTCGATGGTGCAGGCTTGGCCAAACCGCTGCCAGCGGATTTAACCGGTCAGCTTAATGAAGGCTTTCGCTACGCCAACTGGGCACCAGTCACTGGCCGTATTCGCACCTTGCCTTACAACCTCGATAGTATTGCACCCGAGCAAATTCCCGACGATGTCATGGCGTTGCCCGACAGCGACTTAAAGATTGGCTGGGCACCGGCTTATGCCTCGTTCCAGTCGTTTATTACTGCCATGCGTTTGCTGGAAGGTGAAAAGGCGACAGCGGCGTGGCTCAAGGCCATGAAAAAACGTGGCAAAGCCTACGCCGGTGAGCTGGGTGTGGTTATGGCCGTTGAGCGCGGCGAGGTGGACTTGGGGTTTGCCAATCACTATTACACCCTGCGCCTGAAAGCCGGCAAGCCCGATGCTCGGGTGGGCTTGGCCTTCTCGCGCAACGATGCGGGCTGCTTAGTCAATGCCTCAGGTATTTTGGCGCTCAACGACAGTGAGCTGGCCATTAACTTTATTCGCTACCTGCTCACCCGCGAAGTGCAGTCGTACCTGGCTAGTGAAGCTTACGAAATTCCACTGGTCGCCGGTGTGGCACCGCCGCAGGGCTTGCCCGCACTGGACACTATATCGCCCCCTAAAATGGACTTAACCCGTCTGGCGGACTTGCGCCCGACACTGGATTTGATGCGCAGCGTCGGCGTGCTATGACCCGCTGGCCAGCTTCTTACCCACTGGCGCTATTGATAGCGCTGTTTGCGCTTGTGCCTGTGGGGGTACTGGTGGCGCTCGCCAGTGATACGGCCTCGCTGTTTGATGCCCATAACCTGAAAGTGTTGGGCAACACGCTGGCCCTGATGGCGCTAACCGTGGTCGGCTCGGTTTTAATCGGTGTACCACTGGCCCTGCTCACCGCCTATGTGCACTTGCCCTGGCGCAAGTTTTGGTTGATTCTGCTGGCTGCGCCCCTGGCCATGCCCAGTTATATCGGCGCTTTTACCCTCTACGCGGCCTTTGGCCCAGGCGGCGAAATCAATGCCTTAACGGGCCTGCCCACACCCGCCATGTACGGTCTGCCCGGCGCCGCTTTGGTTATGACCCTCTACACCTATCCGTTTGTCCTGCTTACTACGCGTGCCTCGTTATTAAGTTTGGATGCCAGCTTGGTGAACGCTGCGCGCACGCTGGGCATGTCGCTGCCGGCCAGCCTCTGGACGGTGGTCTTGCCCCGTGTGGTTAACGGCGTCGCCGCCGGCGCTCTGTTGGCCGCGCTTTACACTCTGTCGGATTTTGGTACTCCCGCCATTATGCGTTTGGATACCTTTACTCGCGTTATTTATGTGGAGTACAACGCTTTTGGTTTAAGCCAGGCGGCCATGTTGTCGCTGCAGCTGTTGGTGATTGTGGCTTTGGTGCTGATTCTGGAGTCGCGGGTTAAGGTGACGCCCGAACGTCCGGGGCGCAAACTGACCCTTTGGCCCTCGCGCTGGCAAAGCGTTGTTATGTTACTGGCCTCGGCGCCGGTTGTACTGCTCTCCATTGTGTTGCCGCTGGCGATTTTTACGCTGTGGTTAGTGCGCGAAGGCAGTGCCGGTTTTGAGTTTAGTTACGCCTGGAACTCTACGTATGCCTCGCTCTTAGCGGCTCTGGTTGCTGTGGTCGTTGCGATTCCCGTTGCCCACGCCGCTCAAGCAGGGCGAGCGGGTCGCTTAATGGAGCGGGTAACCTACTTAGGTTTTGGCGTGCCCGGCATTGTGATGGGCACCGCGCTGGTCTATGTCGGTTTGCAGCTACCGTTTTTGTATCAAACCTTGGGGCTTTTGATTATCGCCTATGTGCTGCGGTTTTTATCGCTGGCGGTGGGTTCCATTCGTTCCAGCGCCGAAAGTCTGGACCCGAGCTTAGTCAAAGCGGCGCGTTTGCTTGGTGCTAGTCCCAAAGAGGCGTTTACTCGTATTACCTTACCGCTGACTATGCGCGGTATGATTGCCGGCGCGGCGCTGGTATTTTTAGAAGCCATGCGCGAGCTGCCGGCCACACTTTTGCTGGGGCCTACCGGCTTTGAAACACTGGCCACCTACTTGTGGCGTGTGTATGAGGCGGGTTACTTTGGCCGCGCCGCCATCCCCGGCTTGTTGCTGGTGTTAATGTCTGGCCTGGGGCTGGCACTAATGTTCAGCGGCGAGCGCCGCGGGGATATTGACGTAATTGATAAGCGGGACTCCGAATGCTGAGCGTACAAAACCTATCTGTAGACTATGGCACCACCCGGGTGGTGGACGATCTGAGTCTGGCGCTGGGGGCGGATGAAATTCTGATGCTGGTAGGGCCTACCGGCTGTGGTAAAACCACCATTTTGCAGGCGCTGGCCGGGCTGATTCCTATCAGCGGTGGCAGCATTGAGCTGGGCGCCTGGCACGCCAGTGCCACAGCAACGGTCGCGCCGGAAAAGCGCAATGTGGGCATGGTGTTTCAAGATTTCGCTCTGTTTCCGCATTTGACCGTGCAGCAAAATGTGAACTTTCGTTTAAAAGATTCACACTTGGCCGACCACTGGCTGGAGCTGCTCGGCCTGAATGCTTTGCGCAACGCCAAGCCCGCCAATTTATCCGGCGGCCAGAAACAGCGTGTGGCCTTGGCGCGTACCCTCGCTCATGAACCTGTGTTCGTCCTGCTGGATGAGCCCTTATCCAATTTGGATGCCGCATTAAAAGACAGTTTGCGTTGGGAAATTCGCAACGCGCTAAAAGAGGCTGGTGTGCCCGCTATTTGGGTAACCCACGATCAGGAAGAAGCGCTGTCGGTAGGCGATCGGGTCGGCATTTTAAACCGCGGCAAGTTGGAGCAAATAGCACCACCAGAAACCTGTTTTTGCGAGCCTGCCAGCCGCTTTGTGGCGCGCTTTTTGGGCGAGGCAAGCTTTATTCCCGGGCGACTTGAGCAGGGTTATGTGACCACCGATTTAGGCTCCGCACCGGGCACCCCGGTCGATGGCGCCACGGGGGAGGTCGACTTGTTACTGCGTCCCGACGATGTTTCAATGCACTCTAGTGGCAGCGATAGCAATGGCACCGTGCGCTGGTCGCGCTACGAAGGCGGCACCTGTTTATACTCGGTGGATACTGACGCCGGTTGCGATATTAAAGTGCGGGTCAGTCACGAAAACCGTGCCGCTGCGGGCGAGCGGGTGAAATTGGCGATTACAACCACCCACCCATTGGCTGTGTTTAATCGAGTTCCGACATAAGCCATTCACGAGACCCACTCGATTTATCGAGAAGGAGACGTTATAGATGTGCAAAAATCAAGTTATGAAAATCACCGTCCTAGTCGGCAGCTTGGTGTTTGCGTTTAGCGCGGCCACCGCTGGTGCAGCTGAGTGTGAAGTGACGGTAGACAGTACCGATCAAATGCGCTTTGACACTGAAGCCATCAGCATACCTTCCAGTTGCGAAAGCTTCACCGTCAACTTAACCCACTCGGGTAATTTGCCTAAAAACGCCATGGGCCATAACTGGGTACTGACTGAAAAGGATAATATTCAGGGCGTTGTGCAAGATGGCATGAGCGCCGGGCTTGAGAATCAGTACGTTAAGCCAGGTGACGAGCGTGTGTTGGCGCACACCGATGTTATTGGCGGCGGCGAAAGCACATCGGTGACCTTTAAAGTGGACGAGTTAGATGCGGCAAAAGAGTACAGCTTTATTTGCTCATTCCCCGGCCACTACGCATTAATGCAAGGCTCGGTAGCGGTTGAGTAATAAACGTGTGCTTTTGCGGACAAAGCCCGGCTCTTGAGCCGGGCTTTGTCGTTATAGGGCTCGTTTTTTGTTTAAGAAAATAGCCGTTGGTGCACTTCTTTAAGACTGGCAAGCTCGGGGGCAAAGGTGAGAGATTGCTCGGCCCGAACCAATGCGGTCTGCGCCATTTGCAACGCCGGTGCGTGAAAGTTTCCGTCCACGGCCCTGAGTGCTGCCAAAGATTTTTGCAGGCGTATTTGTACCTCAATAAAAGCCGCTCCGTCCCGTGTAATGGGCGAGAAAAAATCGACAAACAATTCTTCAATCTCAATTCGTGACACCCATACATTGGGGTAGGGGATATCGAAATCGCTGATATCGTCCGGTGTGACTTGCCACTGACTTATCAGACGCACCCCGCGCCCTAAGATCTCAATTGCAGTGCCTGGGTCGTTAATGCCGGGGCTCAGTGCGCGCGAAGCAATCTCGGCCATTACCAGCAATCCAAAGCGTGGGTCTTGATCAAACGAGCGGGTATCACCCAAAGTGATGGCATTTTGCAGTGTCTGACATGCCTGTTCGTCGCACTCTTGGCTGCAGTACAAAATGGCGCGGCTGGGGTGAACAAAGCTGCCAGGAAGGCAGGTGACATATAACTTGGCGTCGTTCTCGGTGGCCCAATGGTTTAATGCCTGAATATCAATATGCTGAATATAACCAATGCCACAGGCCGTAATGGAGTAGCTGCCAGAGGGGATGTCATCCAAGGTCTCTAGGCGATTGGCATCCAGCCAGGGGTGCTTGCCGCGCCGTACAATGGCAGCACTGGCGGCATCCTCTACGCGCTCGGCAATCTCACTTACCCGGCTTAGGCGGGCCAAATGATTAATCCAAAGTAAAATGGTGCCGACAATCAGCACCACTACCGCGATGGTGACAATAAACAACACCACGCGCCCCTGCTCGCCATACAAGCCTGTACTCAGTGCAATGATCCCAACCAGAGAAAACACAAACGAGCCCACAAAAGTCGCCAGCGCGTTGAGGGTGGTGGCGTCCTCCATCATCAGGCGGGTGGCTCGGGGCGTTAAATTATTCGCCGCCGCCCCGTGGGCAGATACCATCACACTAAGGGAAAAGGTCGTCACCGCCAGCATACTGGATGCAAGAATCGACAGAATTTTATCCACCGCCTCCGCGCCAATAAACCCGGCTATCGAGGCGGGAATAACGCCTTTTAACGCAATCGCCATCAGCGCAGTCACCACCGCCAAAATCGCAAACGCCAAGGTGCGCATCCACAGCGCCCGGCTCAACAAAAGCAGCTTCCAGCCCAGTTTGGTTAGCATGTGTGTCCTTTGGGGTTATTGGTATGTTTTACCAGTATAGGGAAATAGAGACGGTGATGGTTAAATTATCGTTTAGTTGTTGTATGTCCCCAAATAGTGCTGCGATGAACCGCCCTTTGCCGATTTTGAACTTAACGGCGGTACCCACTGTATAGATCCTACTGCCTCATATTAAGTGATATGACTGACTCTGCCGCTACACATCGTGCGGCGCTATTCTCATCAGTGATGCCCTGTAATTTATACCGTTTATGGTTGAACCAATAAAACTGGTTAAAATATAACCAGTTTTGCCGTAAGGGAGCCTGTCATCTTTGACAGTTACCATTGGCGTTAAAATTATCTAAATTACCGTGAACTGGTTCAAGCTTGGTTGGTCATTTGCTATGCTTTTATTGGTGTTAAATTGGAGTATTTATAAACTAAGCTTCTGCCTGATAAGGGATTTCTATGAATTTAAAACTGAATACGTTTGTTCTAATGATGCTCATGTTGTTGGGGGTATGCTCTTGTGGAGGCGGGAGTTCTTCTTCAAGTGGAGGCCAGTCGGGCTCTTCAGTTGCTCTAGCTCCAGAGAAACCTCAAAATATAAGTGTTACTACAAATTCAGGACAAGCCTTCTTAAAATGGCAAAAGGCTCAGAGGGCAGATTCGTACGCCATTTACAAGCTTGATTCGAAGATTGAAAATCTGTCTGATGCGATCCTTGTAAATGATTCGGTAACTGGCAATAGTTATACGGTGAATAATCTTGAAGACGGTGTTGTTTACTTTTTTGTAGTTGTTGCAAGTAATGACACTGGAAGTAGTCAGGCTTCGGATAATGCCGCAGCACTAGTGGCGAGTATTAATCAAGAGAATAAATTCTCTGCTTCCATTAATCCAAATGTGTTTGTTGTCACTCGAAATAGTGTCGAAGAATTCTATGAGAGTATTCTAGTTTCTACACCTAGTAAAATTAAGTTCGACGGGTTGGTGGCAGATTTTACGGTGGATGACATATTACTAGTGCCGTCAGATGATCCAGAGTTTCCCTCGATTTTTTCAAAGGTGATACACGTTGACGAGGTTAATGGTAATACCGAGCTACAGGTGGAAGCTGCGGGCTTGTCGGAGGTGTTTTCTTCATTGGAGGCGGAAGGGGCGTTTCCATTGGATTTGGGGGAAATATCAGCAACAAGCATGGGAAAGGGTGCTGGCATTTACAAAGCTTCGAATGCTCCTGAAAAACTAATCAATCAGTGCGGTACTCAGCGCTCTTATATCGTGGCGCTACGATTGGGAAATAAACTCTCCGGATGCTTGTCAATGGATGCAAAGCTTGAGTTTGATGTGTCTGTTGACCAAGTAGGAAACGTTGAATGGCGTAGCCTTGTAACTTTTGACACTGATACAAATATTGAAGTGACTACCGAAGGAGGTTCAGATTTTTCGTTATCGCAGGACTTGTTTCCAGAATTTGTAAGTTTACCTCCTGTTGTTGTCGGCTTGTTGGCATTTGAAAATCAGATTAATTTTAGATTGGGTGGGGACTTTTCGGGTGATTCGAATATAGAGCTAGGATTTGATTCTGCCGGTAGAGCAGCTGCTGGCTTGGTTTTTGACAATGGTCAGTGGTCACCGATTTCCGATGCATCCCCGAGTTATCAATTCCATCCGCCTGAGGTTTATGAAAATTATACTGGAGGATTGTTTGCGGGCCCCCGTTTTCAAAATTTTCTGTTTGGGTTGGCAGGCCCCGACGTCAGCGTGTTTAGTGGGGTAAATTATAGTGGTGGGGCTCATCCATGGGGAAGTCAATTTGATTCAAATTATTTTATGGATGCTAATATCGACTTGGCATTTAATTCTGAAATCATAGATGTAATCAAATTTTTATCAAACCTGTTACAGTTGCCTGAGGGTCAGGTTCGCGATTACTTTTATTATGGTGTTGAATTGGTGGATGCAGAAATTTATAGCGACATCAATTACTCCTCTGGCGGCGGCAGCTCGAGCTCCGTCGGCCCAGGTAACGGTGGTTCTGGTAATAATGGTAGCGCGGGTAGTGACTCAAATGGCGAAATGTCTTCGGTTTCGTCTAGTTTCAGTAGTTCAGTCCCCTCATTATCGAGTATAAGTTCCAGCAGTTCGTCTACCAGCTCCTCTGGCAGTGTGAGCAGTGGAGGAGAAAGTAGCTCATCTGAAGCATCGAGTGATTCGAGCGCGCCAATGAGTGCCAGCTCCAGCAGCTCTTCCGTGGCCAGTGTGGGAGGGGGCGCAGTCCCGCCAGCTCCAGAGACCTGTAGTTCAAATGCAATTACCTCTGGATTGCCTTCGGTGTTAGCTGATTTTGGTGAAAACACGAATCTTGTTGGGATCGATGTGCCTAACGATCAATCTATTCTGTCGCAGCAATTTGTTGCACCCGTTGAGTCTGACAGGGCTGGTGTGGTTCGGTTTCTCCCCAGACCAACTTCATTTGGTGCCTATATTAGAGCTTGGGTTTCAGAGTGTGCAGGAGGGCCAAGCTTGCCATCAAGTAGCTCCTTAGAATGTTTGCAGGGTGGAAATGATGTCCAATTGCGGTGGGTGACGGGTGCGTCCAGGTTCTACTGTGGATTTAGTCCAGGTGAGAGTTATTATTTGAATGTTCAAATATACTCCAATGGGGATAGTTGCCCACCGGGAGGTAGCTGTCAGTTTGAAGTCCAGCACATATCAAACTAATACACTTAGGTGAAATCATTGGAGTAGTACATGTAGTAACTTTGGCTGAGTGGTGATAAAAATATATACCTATGCATTGGTTCAATGCTGGCATCACTTGCCGTAGCCTCAATGTATTTATATAAAAAGGATTGACTTTAACTATTAATATTGTGACAAATTAACTCTGCCCCATGAGCTGGATCACAGCAAGGGCAGTACCCATGATCGTGCTAACGTGGGCAACTCGGGCGTGTTTGCCTATTCCTACGGTCACGGAGATTCAGGTCAATTCGGCACAGTAATGAGCTATATCAGCCCTGTGGTGGGGTTGTTTTCCAACCCCGATATTGACTGTTCCGGGGTGCCCTGTGGGATCGCGCACCCCGATGACAATTCGGCTGATAATGCGCTTTCAATTAACAATACGCGCTTTGATATAGCAGCTTTTAGGGAAACTGTGGTGCCTGAACCCTGTGCCCCTGAAGACATTCTCACTCTGGAAAATGATTCAGTTTTCGGAGTGGTTACCGAGGCCGCCTGCGCGATAGAAGCAGGCCCAAGCTACGTCGTAACATCGACTGCCGATGTGACATTTAGCTCCAATGAGTCTATTTCTCTCAACCCCGGATCCCGGGTGGAGACTGGTGGGCAGTTTGCAGCGACAGCGGAGCCGGGGTTGGTACCCTAGACGTTACTGGCTTGGTATGAGTAAGGTATTCATGTTGAAAAGCGATAAGTAACCGCAACACTCAACCACCATTGATACTTACACAAAATAGCATGCAGTTGCACAGGCCGGTCACTGAGAAACTCGACCACTCTTCTTACAAAACCCGACCTTGGCAAGGAGACGTCTGAACCAGCTATTCTTTTGGCGTGGGCGCGGGGTTTCCGGCCTGCGCACAGTTCCCGGGATCACGTTCGCTAAATAGCTCAGGTCTTCTTCTTTCTGCTTAGGCTTACCGTCTACCTCTGAGTTCATTCCAATTTTTTCCTCTAAACTTTATGGCTGAAGATATGCCAAATGGGGGGCTTCATCAATATAGAGGCTCTGCTGAAACGCCACAGCATATCGGTTGTTTGTCGCCCGTTAAATTTAAAGAGACGTATTTTTTGGATTCAACCCGTCTCGAGTAAAGTCTGTGCCCAAACAACTCTTTAATGTTTGCCGATGAATGGGGTATGATCAAACGTGAATATAAGCGCCATATAAAAGGTAAAAAAGTAAGGTTTGGGGGCATGGATGGGGATTAATAAAGATCAGGTTTTGATCACTTGGGTCGGCGGTAACGACCTAAAAGCCTTGGATAGCGCTGCAGCCAGCCCCGGCCCTATTGCGTCCGCACTGGCAACACTTTCGGTGGATGCCATTGAGCTGCTTTACAACTACCCAGACGCAGACGTAAAACCCTACCTTAAATGGCTGGCGGGCCGCACCCAGGCCACAATCCGCGCTCATAAAGTTAAGTTAACCTCGCCGGTCGATTACGACTCGGTATACCAGGTATCCAGCCAGTATTTACAGGCACTCAGTGCCACCAAAGCGGATTTATCCATTTTGCTCAGCCCCGGCACGCCCACCATGCAAGCGGTGTGGGTGTTGCTGGGTAAAACTCGCTACCCGTGTTGCTTTTACCAGTCCTCCCGCGAGGCAGGGGTAGAAGAGGTCAGTATTCCATTTCAGCTTTCAGCCGAATACATCCCCACCGCCAGCAGCTTGAACAGCGCCAAAATCAGCCAGCTGGCTCAGGGCGATGCCCCCGTGGATGCCGCCTTTGATCATATCGTCACTCAAAGCCCGCGCATGCAAACCCTAAAAGCTCAGGCCCAGATACTGGCCGAGCGCGAGGTGTAGCACCAATGTACCGAAGGGCATATTTATCAAGCGTTTACGGTAAGGAAAAGACTACCTTTTTCCTTACCGGCATCCTGTTGTTTTCGCCTTATTTATATAATAAAAACAAAGAGTTAAGTGCTTTGTTCGAGCGTGAGGGTAGGCCGTTTTGTAAAGTGGTAGGCTTACACATATTGGGGGCTGCAAAAGCTTTATGTACCATTATGAGGCTTATATTTACCAATAGTTGGTTTATATTAACCAACTATTGGTAAATAGGGTGCTTTATGTTCATTCTTAAAGGGCTGCTGCGGGCCGAATCGCAGGAAAATACGCTGGTGTACTTAATGCTGCGTGGCGAGGGTTATGCCCGCGCTATTGCCAGCTTTTACGACATACCCGTTAACCCCGTGCAAAAGCAGCTGGCACGGCTGGAAGCATACGGCGTAATCGTCAGCGAGCAAATAGGCCGGGTGCGCAACTATCGCCTGAACCCCCGCTACCCCTTTATGGAGCCGCTCACCGCCCTACTAAAAGCCGCCGTCGCCGCTTACCCAGCAGAGCTTAAAAGCCGTTTACTGGTGCAGCGCACACGCCCGCGTCAAGCGGGTAAGCCCTTGATTTCGGCACAGGGTGAGTAATGGATTTTAGTAACAGCAGCATGACCGAGTTGGCGGGTACCATCCCTGGGAGTTCGGGGGACAGTTAACTTAATTCTGTGAGAGTTTGGGTTTTTTTAATAATAGAGAATGATCTCCGTTAAGGGTCAGTTATCCGGGTTAGAATCGTTAAGTATATATTATACAGGTTTTGGCTATGCGAAACGCCGAATCTGTTTTTTAGCTTATATAAGAATTTATTAAAAGGAAAAGGCATGTTTAAAAGGATATCATTTTGGTTGGTTGTCGTATCGCTATGTAGTGGTTGTGCAGTAGGGGTAAAGCACGAGTATGAAGTTGACCCTAAAAGAGTATGGATTCGGTCTGACGCTACAGTCAATGTTGCAACATTGGATCATAGGCCCTATGTAATATCTGGCGATAAGCCGGAAAGTTTTGTTGGTCTTTCTCGGGGTGGGTTTGGAAATCCATTTGATGTGGTTACAAAGTCGAGAGATCCGTTGGCTGATGATATTTCGGACACTCTCGTTAAAGCCTTGTATCAAGAGGGTATGTCTGCCCGGAAAGTTCCGCTTCGCCCTTCCAGTTCCGTTGAAGAAGCTGTAGAGGCACTGCAGCAAGAAGATGCCGACCGATACTTATTGTTATTACTGTCAGAGTGGAAAGGCGACTCCATGATGAATGTCGCCTTCATTTACGACTTTGAAATTCAAGTTCTAGATGAAAAAGGAACGATTTTAGTGGTAGAGCAGTACAAGGACAAAGAAAACCTAGGCGCGACTGATGCATTTAATCCTGGTGGAGGAATAAAAATAAAGAACCGGTTCAGATCCTTGGTTCCAGAACTATTCTCCAGTAAAGAAATCAGAGCGGCGTTGATGGAAAAAGGCGTCGATTGATATGGCTAAAGGGGGCAAGGTTGTTAAAAATGTTGGGCCGAATTTTCCAGTTTCTATCCCAAAGGATATGGGGTTAGAAAGTAATAGAATTAAGTGGTGCCGGCAGTGTGATATGTTCTAGGCAGTAGAGCCAGAATCGTAAAAATATCATCATTGGGGTGATTTATGTTGAAGCCTTCTGATAAGTGAGTCGGAACAATAAGTTTCACCCTTTATATTCAGAGGCTTGAATACCTACACTCCAGTCCATTAAAAGTAGTGCCATGCATCGAAGTAATTTTCCCTCCGGCGACTGAGGGCAAACAAATTAAAGATTAAATTGCAGTAAGTCGTATCGCGCTCGAAATGACCGAGCGCGACACTCTAAAGTACCGAAACTTAGCTTCGTCCCTTTAGTTCCGGTACTCCTCAACAGTCGGACAAGAACAAACCAAATTCCGATCCCCGTACACATTATCAATCCGGTTAACCGCTGGCCACACTTTGTGTGCCTTGAGCCAGGGCGCGGGGCGCGCTGCTTGCTCGCGGGTGTAGGGGCGATCCCAGTTTGCTTGCATGACATCGTCTTGGGTGTGGGGCGCGTTGTGTAGGGCGCTGGTGTTGTAGTCGACTTCGCCGCTTTCGATTTGAGCGATTTCTTTGCGGATGATGATCATGGCCTCACAAAAACGGTCGAGCTCTTCCTGGCTTTCCGATTCGGTGGGCTCAATCATCAGTGTGCCCGGCACCGGGAATGACATGGTGGGGGCGTGAAAGCCGAAGTCCATTAAGCGTTTGGCGATGTCTTCTTCGGTAACGCCGCTGGCTTCTTTTAAGGGGCGCAAATCGAGCAGGCACTCGTGGGCAACGAAGCCTTCGTTGCCTTTGTACAAAATGGGGTAGTGATCGCCGAGTTTTTTAGCGATATAATTGGCGTTAAGTATGGCGATTTTGGTGGCGTGGGCCATGCCTTCGCGGCCCATCATTTTAATGTACATCCAGCTAATAGGGAGGATGCTGGCCGAACCCCAAGGCGCGGCGGAAATGGTGCCGTTGGCAAGGTCGGTGCCGGTCACCGGCTGCACAGGGTGCGCGGGTAAAAACGGTTTTAAGTGTTCTGCCACGCCGATGGGGCCCATGCCGGGGCCGCCGCCACCGTGGGGAATACAAAAAGTTTTGTGCAGGTTTAAGTGCGACACGTCGCCGCCAAATTTACCTGGCGCAGCTACGCCTACTAGCGCGTTCATATTGGCGCCATCGATATAGACCTGACCGCCGACGTTGTGCACGGCGGCGCATACCTCGGTAATGCCTTCTTCAAAGACGCCGTGAGTGGAGGGGTAGGTCACCATAATGCACGCGATGCGGCTGGTGTACTCGGTGATTTTGGCGTTGAGGTCGTCGAGGTCGACGTTACCTTTACTGTCACAATTGACCACCACTACTTTCATGCCGACCATCTGTGCCGAGGCGGGGTTGGTGCCGTGCGCCGAGGCGGGAATTAAACAAATATCGCGTTCAAATTCGCCTTTGCTTGCAAAGTATTTTTTTATCGCGACCAAGCCTGCGTATTCACCTTGGCTGCCAGCATTGGGCTGCAAGCTAACGGCGTCGTAGCCGGTGCAGGCTTCCAGCATTTGTTGCAGTTGAGCAAACATTTGCGCGTAACCTTGCGCTTGCTCCATCGGGGTAAATGGGTGCAGTTTGCCAAACTCGGGCCAGGTGACGGGAATCATCTCGGCGGTGGCGTTGAGTTTCATGGTGCAAGAGCCGAGCGGAATCATTGAGTGATTCAGGGCGATGTCTTTGCTCTCTAGCTGTTTTAAGTAGCGCAGCATTTCGGTTTCGCTGTGGTAGCGATTAAACACCGGGTGGGTGAGTATGGCATCGCTACGGAGCAGGGCTTCGGGCAGGCCGGTGGCCGCATCGCCTGCACACAATTGCTCATCAATGGCATTGAGGCTCAGGCCGTGATCACCGGCGCTAAACACGTTCAGTAGTTGGCTAATTTGAGGGAGTGTGGTGGTTTCGTCCACACTGATGCCGATGCAGTCTTCCCCGACTAGGCGCAGGTTAATTTGGTTGGCTAGGGCCGTTTGATAGAGCGCTTGTTGTGACTCGCCTACTTTAATGCAAAGGGTGTCGAAGTAGTCGCTGTGAACACTGTCAAAACCGCGCTGGCGTAAGCCTTCCGCCAAAATATCTGTCAGCCGCGCCACTCGCTCGGCAATGCGCTTTAAGCCTTCGGGGCCGTGGTAAATGGCGTAGAACACGCTCATTACTGCCAAGAGTACCTGAGAGGTACAAATATTAGAGTTGGCCTTCTCGCGGCGAATATGTTGTTCTCGGGTCTGCATGGCCATGCGCAGAGCGGTTTTGCCGCGCGAGTCTATCGACACCCCAATAATCCGGCCCGGTGCGCTGCGTTTAAAGGCATCGCGAAAAGCAAAGAAAGCGGCGTGTGGGCCGCCAAAACCCATGGGCACACCAAAGCGCTGATTGGTGCCGATAGCGACATCGGCTCCCATTGCGCCGGGCGATTTTAAGAGTGTTAGGGCTAACAGATCCGAGGCGACGGTCACCAGAGTTTTCTGCTCGTGGGCGGTGCTGATAAGGTCGGTTAAATCGCGCACTTCGCCGGTGGTGCCTGGGTATTGCAGTAGGGCGCCAAAACATTCGGTGTTTGCCAGTTGTTCCGCTGCCGCGACCACGACCTCAAAACCAAAGTGTTCGGCGCGGGTTTTAATGACGGCGATGGTTTGCGGGTGAGTATCTTCGGCGACAAAAAACACATCGGAGCGATTCTTTTTGTTTTGTCGTTTGCACATGGCCATGGCTTCAGCCGCGGCTGTGCCTTCATCCAGCATGGATGCGTTGGCTAAATCCATACCGGTGAGGTCAATAATCATCTGTTGGAAGTTGAGCAAGCCTTCTAGCCGGCCCTGGGCAATCTCTGGCTGATAGGGCGTGTAGGCGGTGTACCAGCCGGGGTTTTCCAGCACATTGCGCAAAATAACGTTGGGCACATGAGTATCGTAATAACCCATGCCGATAAAGCTTTTGAACAGTTTGTTTTTACTGGCGATGGTTTTTAATTCCTCCAGCGCCTCTACCTCTGATTTGGCCGACTCCAGTGCTAAGGGGTCGGTATTGAGGATTTTGGCCGGTACGGTTTTCTCAATCAGGGTGGCGGTGCTGTCGAGTCCCAAGCTGTTTAGCATGGTGGTGGCTTGGCTGTTATCCGGGCCAATATGGCGCTGAATAAATGCATCGTGTTGAGCCAGCTCAGTCAAAGGTGCACGGCGAAGGTCCTGAGTCATAGAGAATCTCTTGTGTTGGGGCCAAATCTAATGGATTAAACGGTTGAGTCCCCTCCAATAAAGCATAGGCTTGGCGGGTTTACTCACTCAGCGGACTAACCTTGAGGGATCGTTTAATTCGGGCGGTCAGAAAGGGCGCAATAGTAGCAATTGGCGGCCTTTTGAGCAATTGAGAAAACGCTATTACCGGCGCCATTAGGGCAGAAGAATCAACCGAACCGGCTCTTAGAGGAGGCAAGCGGTTGCTATTACTGGCCACCAGCTATATTGTTCAGGGATAATATGCAAAGTGGCTATAAGTGCCTGACCACTGAGATGGCCGCAACGCCGGCGCCCTGAAGCCCTAGTCCGCAGTGGGTCATGCTTTGGGTGCCGACAAACAATTGTATTGAGTCCTTTTTTATTGGCGCAGTGAATGGAAATACCCGGTTATAAAATAGTGGACACTCTTGGTGAGGGCGGCATGGCGACCGTTTACCTTGCCATTCAGGAAAGCTTTGAGCGCGAAGTCGCGCTAAAGGTGATGTCGCCACAACTATCCAAAGACCCCAGTTTTGGAGAGCGCTTTATTCGCGAGGCTCGTATTGTGTCGCGACTGATGCATCCCAATATTGTTACGGTTTACGATGTGGGCGTGCACAATGGCAACCATTATTTGTCTATGGAGTACGTGCCGGGCGAAGACCTTAAAGCGAGCCGTTACCATCTTGAGCTAGAGCGCTCCTTGGCCATTATTAAAGATGTGGCCAAAGCGCTGGATTACGCTGGTCGCAAAGGCTACATACACCGCGATGTAAAGCCAGAGAACATCATGATTCACGCCGAGGATGGGCGGGCGGTGCTGATGGATTTTGGCATTGCCCGCGCCTCGGATGTGGCCTCGGGGATGACCCAAACCGGCACGACCATGGGCACCCCGCATTACATGAGTCCCGAGCAGGCCAAAGGCGCCCAAGTGGATCCGCGCAGCGACCTATACGCGCTTGGCGTGGTTCTGTTTCAGTTGGTGTGCGGTTTTGTTCCTTTCGATGCCGACTCGGCTGTGGCTGTCGGCATAATGCATGTGTCGGACCCGGTTCCCACTCTGCCCGAACATTTGGCGGTTTTTCAGCCCATTATCAGTAAGTGCCTGGCGAAAAAGCCCGATCAACGCTATCAAAATGGCGCAGAGTTGATTGCCGATTTAAACGCGATTGCGCCCGAAGACATCGAACATATAAAAGCGCAAATGGCACTGACTCCCAAGGTGGATGACTCCGACGAGTCGGCCGCGACGGTTGTGTCTGCTGCTATTGCTAATACCCAGGTGAATACCGAAGAGGTGGCCAGTGCTACCCGTGACGACGAAGAGCTGCCTACCGGAGAGCTGTTTAGTGTGGGCAGCGATGATGGTATCGGCTATCGCGCGCACGAAGACAATCGTGAAAGCCCTGCCACAGGCAAATTTTGGCTCGGGGGCGCTGTACTGGCTGCCGTGCTGGGTGGCGGCTGGTTCGCGTGGCAGAGTGTCGGTGGCCCGTCTGGTTCGCCGAGTGATACCTCATTAGCTCAATCTTCGGTCGCGGCTATCTCCACCTCGGGTGAGAAGGTTGAGGCGCCGGCTGATGTCGAGGCCATGATCAGTGATGGACTTGAATCGACCCCTTACGAGCAATCTGCACAAGTTGCCAGTGCGCAGGCGGCGCATAACGATCAAACCCCTGTTCAGAGTGAAGACGATGGCGATGTTCAACCATTGGCAACTGATGATGCCTTGCAAACAGCAGCCCAGCTGCGTGAGACGCTGGAGGCTAACCCCAAGGCTGCGATTGAATTGGCAGCACTTTACCGGCAGTTGAGCCTCAGTGATGACACCGCTCAAGTCGAGGCGGGTAAGCAGGGGTTGGCAGAGTTATCCCGAACTCTGCAGCAGCGGTTTGAGCAGGCTGTTGAGAGTCAAGATATCGCCGCCGCAGAATCGCTGGCGGCTATCAGTGCCGAGGCTTTCGAGCAAGCCGAACAAGACGGTCGCAACCGTGAAGCCATTAGCCAGCTGCGTCAAACGACACGAGTATCAAGCCTTTTGGCCCAGGCTGAAAAGTATCTACTCGCCGATGCCTTAAGCTCGCCGGCCGGCGCCAATGCGCTGGAGACTTACCGGACAGTGTTATCGCAAGAGCCCGGCAACATGCAGGCTCAGCAAGGACTGCAGCAAGTCGCTGAGCGCTACCATGTGTTAGCTGAGGCCAAACAACGCGAGGGTGATTTAGATGGAGCGGCTCGCCTGATTGCCCGGGGTCTAAAAATTAACCCTAAGCACGATAACCTCTTGGCGCTACAAGCGGCTGTAGCCGAGCAACAAACGGCGCTGGATAATCGACAAGAAAGTATTGCCGCCTTAAATGCTGAGGCCCAACAGCTGTTAGCGCGCAATCAATTGATTACACCGCGCGGCAATAACGCTTATGAAACGTATCAGCGTTTGTTGCAGCAAGCTCCAGAGGCGGTCGATACCGTCAACGAAGGTATGCTGCGAGTGGAGCAAGCGCTGATTAGTCGTATTGATCGCTTATTGGCAAATGAGTCTCTCGATGAAGCATTGCTACAGCTCGACATTGCGCGCGACCGCTTCCCTCAAAGTGAGGGCTTGCTAACTCAGCGTTTACAGTTGGATCAGTTAGTTGAAGCTCAACTGCCTAGTATTTCTAATGTGTTAGTGGCGGCACAGCCAATGGCTGATTTAAGTCAGCCCCAGGGGGACCCTCTGGTGTTGGACCGAATTATTCATATCGGCTTTGAGTTTGCTAATTTCAATGGCGAGGCCAACGTAGTGCAGGTCGTATTGACCGATGGTTCGCGCAGTGTGCAAATAGCGCAAAAACCGGTTATCGTTAGCGGCACGCAAGGGGTTCAGTTTTTTGCCATAGAGCGCCCGGTGACAGGCTTTGGCAAAGGGGCCTATCATGTTGACCTTAAATTAGGGGATGCTCCGCTTGCCAGTGTTTCCTTCAAGGTGGCGGAATAGCGGTATACTTACATAAGTGTAGGCACACTGACATCAACTTCAAAACGACAGAGGGTGAGCTGCTGGTTGGGCTCGAATACAACTAAAGAGGCTTGAGATGACAAAGAAAATGATCGCGGGCATGCTTGTTGCGACTGCACTTGTGACAGGTTGCCAGACCCAACCGAACGTACAAAAAATGCAAGATGAGAATGAACAGCTGCAGTCCGAGTTGGATCAGGCGCGTTCTAAAATCGTCTCGCTGCAAAACCAAGAGTTAACCCTGCAGACCCAAATCAATGACCTTAAGCGAGTGATGTCGGTGCTCGATACCGAGAAAACCGTGCGGGTGCAGGAGTCCTCTGAGCTGCGCGGGCAGGTGCGCCGCTTTGTACAAAAAGAGATCGACGAGCTAAAAGACTTTATGGTGCAGAGCGATTTACTCGACTATATTGGCGGTGAATTAGTTCAGCGCAGTCAGGTAGATTCGCAGTCCTTGTTATTGGTGGATATAGAAAACCCCATGCCAGCCAATGGCACTATCACCGGGGTCAGTGCGCATTTTGTTAAGCCTGGCACTTTCACCGTGCAGGTAATGCGTCCGGTGCAAGATCAAATGCTAGTTATTTGGCAAAGTGAAGTCTTACGGGCCACCGATGCCGGGGTTGCCCGGGTTAACTTCCCCGTAAGCGTTGGTGTAGAGCAGGGTGATTATATTGGCTACTATTTTCAAGAAGCGGGTATCGTCAGCTTTGATGAAGGCACAGGTAATACCCGTTATATCGATGACACGGTATCCTTGGGGGAGTCTTTGAAAATGCGTGCGTTAAAAGGTGAGCGCGACAAGCGGGCCTATTCTGTCGGTGTCTACGGGCTGATGAATTAATGATTTACTCGATAAGTTAAGCAATCTTAAAAAGGCTGGGGTTTTTCCCGGCCTTTTTTAATGGGGCGAATGATTTGCCGTTTGATAGGGGGCAAAAATCATTTCAATATCATCAAGCAGCGAGCCAATTTGTTGCGGATCTTGATTGCTATGGGCAAAGGCTCGTGCCCCCATTATTTGCGTTTGCAGCAGGCGCGCTAAACGTTCGCAGTCCACAGTTTCTACCAGCTCCCCTTGTGCTTTTGCCAAGTGTAAAACCTCGGCAAAATACGCCTCAAGTTGCTGCAGAATCAGTACCGCTTTTTGATGTAAAACATCGCTATTGTCTGTGGACTCAAGCAGGGTTTTTACCACCATGCAGGCGGCAGGCCCCTCATGAGGCGTGTCGATGAGCAGCCAGCGTAAATACGCCATCAACCCCACAATTACCTGACCTTCGCGTTCGATAAAGTCTTTTATCTCGGTCTGGGTGGCGCCGGCGTAAGTGTCGATGGCTGCATTAAATAAACCTTGTTTATTGCCAAAAGCCGCATAGAGGCTACCGGGGCGCATATCCAGGGCCCTTTCAATGTCTTTTAGGCTGGTGGCGTAAAAGCCGCGCTGCCAAAACAAATTGACCGCTTTTTGCAGGGCGTCTTCACGATTATATAGGGCTGATCTAGGCATAGTGGATTCACATTGCTTGAATAACCATTCAATTATAAGTTGAATGATTGCTCAAGTATAGGTATGCTGACCCTTAACTTGAATGATCACTCAAAATTAAGGAGACACCATGAGTCAATTTACCTTGCATACTCAAGAGTCAGCCCCAGAGGCATCAAAGTCATTACTGGAGGCATCGCAACAAAGTTTTGGCATGATTCCCAATTTGCACGCCGTTATGGCCGAGGCGCCGGGGCTTCTGGAGGGGTATCAAACCTTGCACCGGTTAGTGTTGGAGTCCAGCTTCAACAATGATGAAAAAACAGTGGTTTGGCAGACGGTCAATGTGGAGCACAAGTGCCACTATTGTGTGCCGGCGCACAGTGGTATTGCCCGCTCCATGAAAGTCGATGAGTCGATCGATACCGCACTGCGCAATCAGCAAGCCCTGCCCGAGAAGCTCGAGGCTCTGCGTAGCTTTACCCTTGAGGTGGTGCGTTCGCGTGGGAATGTTAGCGACGAGCAAGTGGCGGAGTTTCTTAAGGCCGGATTTACCCAGCGTAACGTGTTGGAAGTGGTGCTAGTGGTATCGCAGAAGGTGATGAGTAACTACGTCAATCATTTAGCGAATACGCCCATTGATGAGCCGTTTAAGCAGTTTGAATGGTCTGATCAGTAAGGCTAAATGAGTCACTCACGGTGCCGTAAGCTTGGCACCGTGGTGAGGGCGAGGGGGTTTACTCTTCGCCGGAACTCATTTGCGATTGTAGGTAATTTTGCAAGCCCACATTCTCGATCAGGCTGAGCTGGGTTTCCAGCCAGTCGACGTGCTCTTCTTCGGATTCGAGAATATGATTTAACAGGTCGCGGCTAACGTAGTCGCGCACTTGTTCGCAGTAGGCGATACCATCGCGTAAATCGGGAATGGCTTTGAGCTCAACTTTAAGGTCAGACTCCAGCATTTCTTTGGTGTTTTCACCAATTAAAAGCTTGCCCAAGTCTTGTAGGTTAGGCAGGCCTTCCAAAAATAAAATACGCTCCACCAGCATATCGGCGTGTTTCATTTCATCAATGGACTCGTGGTACTCGTGATCGGCGAGCTCTTTCAGCCCCCAATCTTTATACATACGAGCGTGGAGAAAATATTGGTTAATGGCAACCAGCTCATTGCCCAGTACTTTATTTAAAAATTCAATAACTTTAGGATCGCCCTTCATGAGGAACTCCTTACCGCAGACGGCGTAGGGGGATTGTCAACGGCGTAAGTGTGGGCCGTAATTACCCGGCTGTCAAGCGTAAGTGTTTGATGTAAAAGGGCTTTTAAATGATTATGAGATTGGCTTGCATTGCTTTTCGCAGCTGACTTGTTTTATCAAGCAACGGCGTAGAATTGCGGCATACCGCCAATTTCGGGGATTTCTTGCAGGGTTTCATCGAGTATTTCGCGGGTAAGGCTGGCGCACTTGCCACATTGGCTGGCAACACCCAACGATTTGCGCAGTTTTCCTAGGCTGTGAGCACCATCGTGCACGGCCGATTGAATTTGGCGGTCGGTAATACCTTTGCAGAGACAAACGTACATGAAGCCTGAAACCCTAGAAAGTAGACGTTAAAGAGATAATATTGTTAATGAGAATCTGTGTCAATAGTCTCTGAGAATAATTGCTGTTCGCGCGACTTGTCGTTAGGTGAGTGGCGCGCTTTGCCCCATAGGCTTAGCATCGCTAAAAGCAATGGCCTCCATATAAAAAATTAATAGGACAGGTTTTCTTGAGGGTGTAAGATAGTGTGCATCTATCAAGGGCTAAGTGCCTGA
This sequence comes from Gilvimarinus sp. 2_MG-2023, assembly GCF_030547685.1. Lineage (GTDB taxonomy): Bacteria > Pseudomonadota > Gammaproteobacteria > Pseudomonadales > Cellvibrionaceae > Gilvimarinus. Next base: position 41,720 of record NZ_JAUOQM010000018.1, read on the forward strand.
TTGTAAAAGCTTTGTCACACTTTCTGGGGGATTGCCTTGCAATTTACACTGCCGGCCCCACATCCCTTAGAAGATTCTTAGTCAGTCCGTCAATTTAGGAGATTAAACATGGGCGTATTAGTAGGAAAGCAAGTACCAGATTTTACCGCCGCTGCGGTATTGGGCAGCGGCGAAATCGTCGACGAATTCAAGCTGTCAGAAGTGATTAAAGGTAAAAAAGCGGTTATTTTCTTTTACCCGCTGGATTTCACCTTTGTGTGCCCATCGGAGCTGATTGCTTTTGACAACCGTTTTGAAGCTTTCCAAAAGCGCGGTGTTGAAGTGATTGCCGTTTCTATCGATTCTCAGTTCACTCACAGTGCATGGCGTAACACTGCCGTCAATGACGGTGGTATCGGCCAGGTTAAATACGCCATGGTTGCCGACGTTAAGCACGAAATCTGTCAGGCGTTTGATGTAGAAGCCGATGCCGGTGTCGCTTTCCGTGGCTCTTTCTTGATCGACGAAGAAGGTGTTGTTCGCCACCAAGTGGTTAACGACCTGCCTCTGGGCCGCAACGTTGACGAAATGCTGCGCATGGTTGACGCACTGGCGTTCCACCAGGAGCACGGTGAAGTTTGTCCTGCCGGTTGGCAGGAAGGTGATAAGGGTATGGATGCTTCTGCCGACGGCGTTGCCTCTTACCTGTCTGAGAACTCTGGCAAGCTATAAGCCATAGTTATTGCGGTATTACCGAAAAAGCCCGGCTTGCGCCGGGCTTTTTTTTGCACTCGTTTTCGGCCGTTGAGTGGCTGTGATAAATTGTTAATCCCATGACAGGAAAGGAAGATAAACTCTTTGGTGAACACAATTAATCTTGAAACAGGCTGGTTGAATGAGTTGCAAGGGGAGTTTGAACAACCCTATATGCAGGCATTAAAAGCTTTTTTACAGGCACAAAAGCAGGCGAACAAGGTGGTTTTTCCACCCTCGGAACTGATGTTTAATGCATTTAATAGCACCCCTTTTAACAAAGTGAAGGTTGTGATTTTGGGGCAAGACCCTTACCACGGACCGGATCAAGCACACGGCTTGGCTTTTTCGGTACCAGTAGGTATTAAGCCGCCGCCGTCTTTGGTCAATATATTTAAAGAGATTGAGCGCGATCTCGACATACCAAGGCCTTCTCACGGCTGCTTGCAGCAGTGGGCCGAGCAGGGGGTGCTGCTGTTAAATGCAACGCTCAGTGTCGAGCAGGCCAAGGCGGGTTCTCATCAAAACCGGGGCTGGGAGGCGTTTACCGACGCCGCCATTGAAGCGTTGAATCGCGACCGTGAAGGGGTGGTGTTTTTACTGTGGGGCAGCTATGCGCAAAAGAAGGGCCGGCTGATCGACACACAAAAGCACTTGGTGCTTAAATCCCCGCACCCTTCACCACTGTCTGCTCACCGAGGCTTTATCGGCAATGGGCATTTTAGTCAGGTGAATAGCTATCTACAGCAAAGAGGTTTAGAACCGATAGAGTGGGGGTTGTGAAAGCCGTCAGGTGTCAGATGTCTGAAGTCGGACGCATCTGACATCCGACTTCAAGCGTCAGACTTTGTTTACTGCAACAACGTCATCGCCGCTTCCATCTCATCGGACAAATCTTCGCCTTCGGCCATTTGCATGTCCGGATCCATGCCCAGTCGGTTAAACGCGCTGACCTGATGGTAGTCTACTTTGCCCAGCGGTGAGTCTGACCCCAGGTAACTTTGCAGCATGGCAACGGTGACAATATCGGCGTAGTCGGCTTGCTCGGTTTGGCGGTCAAATTTCATGTGTTGAGACGGAACATGGGACAGTTCATCGGGGAAGTCCCAAGCTTTGAGAATCAAGTCGCCAATGGGCCCTTGCAGCTGATTAATGACAGTGTCGAGCGTCAGGCTGTCTTTCAGCAGTGAGGGGTGATCTTCGGCGTAGGTCAAAATAGGCAGTACGCCAATTTTGTGAATTAGGCCGGCCAAGGTCGCTTGGTCGGGGCGCAGCTTGGTGTAGTGTCGGCACAGTACATGACTGATGCCGGCTATTTCACTGGCGCGGGTCCAGGTGTCGCGCATGCGCTTGTCCACCAAATCGGAGGTGGCTTGAAACATCTGCTGCATGGCAAGGCCGGTGGCGATGTTGCAGGTATAGGCAATGCCCAGGCGCATGACCGCTGTTTTTAAATCTTCAATGGCTTTGTTGGCCCGCAGTAGGGGGCTGTTGGCCACGCGGACGATGCGGGCAGACAGGGCGGCGTCGTTACCGATCACGTTGGTCAGCTGGTCCATGTCGGCATCGGGGTCTTCGGCGACCTCCCGAACTTTAAGAGCGGCTTCCGGCAGGGTGGGCAGTACCAGTTTGTCAGATTTGATCGCTGCGATAATGTCCTGGCGGACGGTATTTACTACTTGACTCATTCGCAGTCCTGTCTCAGTTTTAAGGGGTTAATCTCAATTGTGGCTGTTTTTTATAGCATAGGGCAAGTCTAAACGTTTTGCTTGCTCTGGAGGGTCACCAATATACAGCTCGTCACCGTCTTCATCGGGTAAAACTGCCAGCCCACGGTAGAGTCTATCTTGCCTCGCTGCCCATTGCACCAGCTGGCCGCGCTTTTTGCCGTCGCTGTCGGTTAAGTCAGAGCCCGCCTCTGGTAGAGCCGCGGCACAAAACTCAATTGGGTAGAGGTGTTTTTTTAATTTGCCTTTATAGTGCAGGCGCGCAACCACCTCTTGGCCGGTGTAGCAGCCTTTTTTAAAGCTAACGGCGCCTATCTCCGGGTAGTTTAAGTCTTGCGGGGTAAAGAGCTCGCTGGTGGCGGTTGTTACATCCGCTCGTCCGGCGTTGATCAGGCCCAGTTGCCACTGTCCTGTTGCCGCGGGGGTGAAGGCTTCACGCAATGTTAACCACTGCGCTTGGCTGGCCTCTTGTTTAAGCCAGAGTTCGATTTGATCGGTGTCGTGTTTTAACGCGATCAGCTCCTGCGTGACAACCAGCCGCTCGGATTCGGCAAATGCCAGCCCCAGAGTATCGGCCAGTGCCTGTTCGGCGCCCGCGCCGCAGACTCCAAGCGCCTGCCAGTCCTCGGCGGGGCTGAGGGTGACCTTGGAAAAAACAGCGTATTTGGTCAGTCCCGTTATAAACGTGTCGGCCAAATCGTGTGAGGTGCGCAGCAGTAAAGCTTCGGGTTCGGTTTGTGCCACGGCAAAACTGGCTATCACGCGGCCTTTTAAATTGCACTGCGCCCCTGGTAGCCATTGAGTCGGGCTTAATTCGCGCAGATCACAGGTCACTTGACCCTGTAAAAATTTGGCTGCCTCGGCCCCTTTGATGTGCACCAGGGCTGTGTTGCCTAGATCGCATAGGTAGGGCGCTTGGGCATCAATGGCGGGAAAGCTGGCGCCGCCGTCGGCTGCAAAGCGGGCGCCTTGTTGTTGCAGAAAATCTTGCCAGTGGCTCATAGTGCGTTTAGTTCACCTGTTCGAAAGTGTACGCCATCAAAACATACCGCCAAGCATTTTGGGAAGGCGGCGGCCTTACTGAGTGAGCAAAAACTCAACCAGCGCTTTTTGGGCGTGTAATCGGTTTTCCGCTTCTTGCCATACGACCGAGTCGGGCGCATCGAGCAAATCAGCGCTCACTTCTTTGCCGCGATAAGCCGGTAAGCAGTGCATAAATAAAGCGTCGGCGGCGGCGTGGCTCATAAGCTCGGCATTGACTTGATAGTCCGCAAAAGCGCGTTCGCGCGCGCCTTTTTCTTCCTCTTGCCCCATGGAGGCCCAGGTGTCAGTCACTACCAGGTCGGCGCCGGTGGCCGCTTCGGTCGGGGTATCGCACAGCTTAATGCGGTTTTGTTGCGAGGCCACTAAGTCGGCATCGGGGGCGAACCCGTTCGGCGCGGCAATGCGCAATTCAAAGTCGCACAGACCGGCGGCATTAATGTATGAGTTACACATATTGTTGCCGTCGCCGATCCAGGCCACGCTTTTGCCCTGCATAGAGCCGCGCTGTTCGACAAAAGTCTGAATGTCGGCCAGTAGCTGGCAGGGGTGAAATTGGTCGGTTAGGGCGTTGATGACGGGCACTCTGGAATAGGCGGCAAAGCGCTCGATGATGTCGTGGCCAAAGGTGCGAATCATCACGATATCAACCATGCGCGAGAGTACGCGGGCCGAATCTTCGATCGGTTCGCCGCGGCCGAGTTGAGTGTCGCGCGGGGATAAAAACATGGCGTGCCCGCCCAGTTGGGCCATGCCCGTTTCAAATGAAACGCGCGTGCGGGTTGAGGATTTTTCAAAAATCATCCCCATCACTTTGCGCTCCAGCAAGGGCTTGTCGCGACCTTCGTAAACCTCGGATTTCAGTTCAATGGCGCGGGCAATAATATCCTGCAGCTCGGTTTTACTGACATCGTTCAAGGTCAGAAAGTGACGAACGTTTTGGTTGGCTTGCGGGGCGTTAGTAGTCACCATGATGACGCCTTATTCTGTCGGTTGAAAGTTTGCAATGAGCTCCACCACACCGTTGACTAAGGTGTCGGTTTCTTCATCGGTCATAATAAACGTCGGCAGTAAACGAACGGTGTTGCCGGCGGTCACGTTAATCAGTAAGCCCAGCTCGCGCGCTTTAGCGACCAGTTCTGAGCAGGGGTGTTCCAGCTCGATGCCGATCATCAGGCCCTGGCCGCGAATATCCACGACCATGTCGTTGTGCGCCAGTTTTTGCTCAAACGCCTGCAGCATTTGATGGCCGCGTTCGGCCACGGTAGCCATTAGGTTGCTCTCGGTTAGGGTGTCCACAACGGCACTGGCCGCGTGACAGGCGAGCGGATTGCCGCCAAAGGTCGAGCCGTGGTTGCCGGGCCCAAAAATATCCGCCGCCGGGCCGTGAGCGAGGCAGGCGCCGATAGGCACACCGTTGCCGAGGCCTTTGGCCGTAGTGACCACGTCCGGTAAAAAGTCATAGTGCTGATAGGCAAAGTAGGCGCCGGTGCGGCCATTGCCGGTTTGTATTTCATCCAGCATTAACAGCCATTCGTGACGGTCACACAGGGCGCGCAATTGCGGCAAGTACTGCTCGTCGGGTACGCGCACACCGCCTTCGCCCTGCACCGGCTCTACCAACACCGCCACAATGTTTTTGTGTTCGGCGGCCAAGACTTCAATAGCGGCAATATCGTTAAACGGCGCACGGACAAAACCCGGTAGTAAAGGCTCAAAACCTTTTTGCGCATTGGCGTTGCCGGTGGCGGTCAGTGTTGCCATGGTGCGGCCGTGAAACGCGCTGTTCATGACTACGATGGTAGGGGTGTCTGTGCCTTTGTCGTTGCCGTACTTGCGCGCCATTTTAATGGCCGCTTCATTGGCCTCGGCGCCGGAGTTGGAAAAGAACACCTTGTCCATTTTTGACACGGCACAAAGCTTATCGGCCAGCGCTTTTTGCGGCGGGATATTGTATAAGTTTGATACGTGCAAGAGCGTGTCGGCCTGCTCGGTGAGCGCGCGGGTAACCGCCGCGTGCGAGTGGCCCAACCCACAGACAGCGATACCACTGATGGCGTCGATGTAGCTGTTGCCGGCATCGTCCCATACGCGACTGCCAGCACCCTTGGTTAGGGTTAGGGTCCTTTCGCCATAGGTGTTCATCAATGTCGACATTTAACGTTGCTCCACGGTCAAAATTCAAAATAAAAAACGCTTCGCCGGAACCAAGGTGAGTTGGTTCAGATCGAGGACGTATTCAAGGAAATACTTTCGACAATGCAGTGGTTAACACTGCGGCCACATACAGCTCTTAGAGCTGGTGTTTAACCATTGGCGAGGGCGAGCTGGCGCCGCACAATCGCCGCGAAACAGTCGATACTATAGGGATTGGGCGCGCTTGGCAAATACCGTAGAATGCCCCTCCCGAGGAGGAGTTATGAACGCCATTGAATTGAGTGTATTTGCCAGCCGCTTATCGGCCATCTGTGAGGAAATGGGGGCCTTATTAAAATGCGCCGCCTTTTCCCCCAATATTAAAGATCGGCTGGACTTCTCCTGCGCCCTGTTTGACCCCGATGGGCAGCTGGCGGCGCAGGCGGCGCATATTCCTGTGCACCTAGGCAGCATGGCCTACGCCATGGCCGATATCGTGGAAAGCCACCCCTGGCAGCCGGGCGATATGCTGGTGGTGAACGACCCCTATCTGGGGGGCACCCACCTGCCCGATGTCACGGTTATTGCACCGGTTTATGGTTTTGAGCAGCTGGTGGGGTTTGCCGCCAATCGGGCGCACCATGCCAACATCGGCGCCAGTGAGCCGGGCTCAATGCCGGTATCGACCTGCCTGCAAGAAGAGGGCGAGATTATTCCCCCCACTTTATTGGTTAGGCGGGACGAGGTGGTCAGTGACGTGATGAATCGTCTGTGCGGTACCGACAGCCAAGCCACTCACAGTATTCAGGCGCGCGGTGATTTTGCCGCTCAGATCAGTGCCTGTCGTCTCGGTGCTGACCGCCTAACGGAACAAGTTGAAGCCTTAGGGGTGGCCTCGTATATGACCTCTTTGCGAGCCTTAAATGACTACGCCGAGCGTTTGGCTCGCCACGCTTTGAGTGTTATCCCCCAAGGCCGTTATCGGTTTCGGGATTATATGGATGACGACGGCCTGGGGCAGAGCGATATTGAAATTGCCGTTACGATTGATGTCTCTGAACGAGGGGTGGCGGTGGATTTTACCGGCACCTCGGGGCAAGTGAGCGGCAATATTAACTGTCCACTGTCTGTGGCCGCGGCCGCGGCGTTTTATGCGTTGCGTTGTTTAATGCCGCCGCAAACACCGGCCTGCGCGGGGACTTTTCGGCCCATCCAAATTACGGCACCTATAGGTTGCCTGGTCAATGCGCAAAGGCCCGCTGCCGTGGCGGCGGGCAACGTAGAAACCTCTACCCGGATGGTGGACGTTGTGCTTGGGGCTTTGGCGCAAACCCTGCCCGAACTTATTCCGGCGGCCAGCACCGGCTCGATGAATAATGTCGCCATGGGCGCGCATGCCACAGCGCAGCAGCCGCGCTGGGACTACTACGAAACCAATGGCGGCGGTATGGGTGCGGGTAAAAACGGCGGCGGGCTCAGCGGTGTGCAAACCCATATGACCAACACCCTAAATACACCCATTGAAAGCCTCGAGCAGCACTATCCGCTGCGGGTGACGCGTTACCAATTGCGCCGAGGTTCCGGGGGCAAAGGTAAAGTGTGCGGCGGAGACGGCCTGATTCGCGAGTACCAATTTTTGGCACCGACGCGGTTAACCTTGCTGACTGAGCGCCGCTCTTACACTCCCTGGGGGCTCATGGGCGGCGAGCCCGGCGCAGCCGGAGAAAACTTACTTAATGGCGAACTATTACCGGCCAAAATTGCGATCGATGTGGCAACCGGTGATGTACTGACTCTTGCCACCGCAGGCGGTGGTGGTTGGGGCAAGGCCAGCTAGGGGCAATCGTGGATTCTGTTATTGATTTACCACTCGCGAGTTTGCGCGACGAGTTTGTCCGGGCATTGGGGCAGGGCAGCTTATTGTTGGAGGCCGAACCCGGAGCGGGTAAGTCTACCCTGGCGCCTTTGTGGGTGCTGGAAGCGTTGGGTAGCCGTGGCCAAATTTGGCTGATCCAGCCGCGCATTTTGGCAGCGCGCGCGCTGGCCAACCGGCTGGCGGCCATACTGAAAGTAGAGCTCGGCACGCGTGTGGGTTATCAAGTGCCTTTTGAGTCGCGTTTTAATCAAGATACCCAGCTTCTGGTAATGACGCCGGGTGTTCTGCTGCAGCGATTATTGGCCGACCCAGAACTCACGGCCGTGGCCGCGGTAATGCTCGATGAAATTCACGAGCGCTCGGTGCAGCAGGATACCGCTTGGGCATTTCTGCAGGAGACGGAAATCCTGCGTGATGATTTGCAGTTAGTGTTGATGTCGGCCACGCCCGATCAACTGCTGCGTGATCAAGTGGCCCAATCGTTGTACAGTCCTGGCCGCTGTTTTCCGGTGGCGCTAGAATACTGTCCGGCAAAAACTCAGACGAAATTCCCCGAGCGCCTGGAAGAACACCTGCTGCGAACGCTTAAAGCCTCGGCCGGTTGGCAGCAAGAGACTTTATTGGTGTTTCTGCCTGGCTGGCGTGATATTGAGCGCTGTCAGCAGACACTGAAAACCAACTACCCGACCCAGTCTGTGTTTACCTTGCACAGTCGGGTCAGCAGTGCCGAGCAGATGGCGGCGCTCGACCCCGCATCCGGCCCGCGCATTATCTTAGCGACCAATATTGCCGAAACCTCGTTAACCATAGCGGATGTCACCTTGGTGATTGACAGTGGCTTAGTGCGCGAGCCGGATTATCAACAGCGCACCGGTGTCAGCCGATTGCACACCCGGCGAATATCGCAGGCCAGTGCCGAGCAACGCAGCGGTCGGGCAGGCAGGGTGCAGGCCGGTCACTGTATTCGCCTGTGGCCAGAGTCAGAGCCCCTGGCACCCCAAACGCTGCCAGAAATACGCCGCTGCGATTACCTACCTTTGGCGCTGCAATTAGCCCATTGGGGGACGCCCGCCCGAGAGCTACCATGGCTGGAACCACCCGGCGCCATGGCTTTGCAGCAGTCGTTGCAAACCTTGCAACAGTGGCAACTGATCGATAGCGCTGGCGCCATTACCGGGCTGGGTAGCCAGGTTTCGGCGCTGGGTACGCACCCACGTATCGCGGCACTGTTGCTGCACGCCAGTCCCTATTTACCGTCATTTTCCTGGCTGATGCTGTTGGCTTTGGCTATGCATTTTGACCTGTCAGGTGAGGGGAGTGTGCAAGAGTGGCTGGCCCAAGCGGACCACGAGTTTGGTCGCGACCGGCGCTGGCAGACATTGGCGCGCCGTTGGTGCCGGGTATTGTCTATTACCGTTAAACCCTCAGCCGAGTGGTCCATGTTATCGCCCGAAGCTAGCCAGTGTGTGGCTGGTGTACTGGCCGAGCGCATAGGCCACAGTGATGGCGATGGTCGCTACCGGCTCAACAGTGGCGTAACCGTTGCGCTGCGCTCTACCGCCGAGTGGGCGCTGCTGCTGCAAATTTCGGCTCGGGGCCGCGCTTTGACCGGAGTCGCTGTTGATCTGTCTCTCGAGCGCGAGCAAATTCGGCATTTGGCGCAGGCCAGGGTGACGCTCGAACAGCAGGGCACAGGGGCCAAAAAGCGCTGGTTTCGCGTTTGCCGTTATTACCTCGGCGGTAAAGAGATCGACAGCCAGCGCCAGCCTTTGTCCGCAGACGACATACCCGATGCCATTATAAAAAGCGTGAAGGATAGAGGCCTGTCGAATCTGCCTTGGGCTCAAGGGGCGTTGACGTTATTGCTGCGTGCTCGACTGGCCGAGCGCTACCAACTGTTGGCCTTGCCGCCACTGGATGCCGAATGCTTACAAGCCAGCCTACACGATTGGCTGAGTGGGTTTCTCAATTCGCAGTCGGACATCGCACACTTACCACTGGAGCAAGGGTTGGCTTTCTACTTAGGCTTTGAAACTGTTCAGGCCTTGGATAAGGCATTGCCGTTACGATTGTCATTGCCTAGCGGTCGCAAGGTTGAGGTGAATTATTGGGGCGGCGGGGATTGTGAGGCGCAGGTGCGTGACGGCCCATTGGGAGAACCAAGTATTGCCGCTAAACTGCAAGAATTTTTTGGCGCCAAGCAGTGTTCTCTGCCAGCAAGCCAGGTGCCACTGGCGATTGAATTGTTATCCCCCGCCGGGCGGCCACTGGCTATTACCCGAGATTTAGCCTTCTTTTGGCGAGAAGTGTATCCTGAGGTCCGCCGCGAAGTGCGTGGTCGCTACGCCAAGCATCCCTGGCCTGAAGACCCTCTGAATCATAGTGCGACTCACCTAACCAAGCGGCGGCTCGAATCTTAAATATATTATTTATGGAGTCAGTAGTTTAATGAGATGCTCCCCGATTCACTCATCGTGTTTATTCCTTCTCTCGGTGGTCTGCCTGCCCAGCTTGGCGCAGGCGGCACTATCGGGCTCTGATGTGACTGCGTCTGAGCAACAAGTATCCGAGCAGACAGAGCCCGCCATCGAGACGGTGGTGGTGACCTCGGGATATAGCGAAGGCCTCTGGCAGCAGGCGGTGGGGGCTGTGGCTGTGCTTGACACTCGGCGTCAAACACCAGGCATGGGGCAAGACAGCGCTGAACTTTTGGCAGGCTTTGCCGGTGTGCAAGCCGATAGCCGTTCTAATTTTGCTCAGGATACGCGACTGTCAATTCGAGGTTTTGGTGCGCGCTCGGCTTTTGGGGTGCGAGGTATTAATCTTCGAGTCGATGGTGTGCCGCTAACGATGCCCGATGGTCAGAGCCAAACGTCCAGCTTATTACTTGATAGCATTGACAGAGTGGAGGTTCAGCGAGGGCCTTTGGCGTCTTTGTATGGCAATGGGGCCGGGGGCAGCATCGCGTTCTACTCCGCATCACCTGAGGTGAGCGAAACCAGCCTCTCGGCGGCTGCGGGTTCGGCTGGCGAGCGCCGCTATCAGTTGCAAGCCTCTTGGGTGGGCGAGCAGCACGCCGCGCGTGTAATCGCCCGGACCTTTTCCGCTGACGGTTCTCGTCAGCATTCCAGTGCCGAGCGTGAGCAACTCGCTGCGCAGTGGTATTACCAAGGGGAGGAAGGGCTCAATGTGGTGGCAAGGTTAGACTTAAGTCGCGACCCGTTGAGCCAGGACCCACAAGGTATTACCTATGAGCAGTGGCAGGAAGACCCCAGCCAAGTCCACCTTGTGGCAACCTTGTTCGACCCGCGTAAATCCAGTCGCCACCGTCAAGTTTCGGTCAGTGCTAATAAACCCCACTCATGGGGGCGCTGGCAAAGCTCGGTTTGGTTTGGTGACCGCCAGGTCGAGCAATTTTTAAGTTTTGCTGGCGATGCAGTAGACAGCGGCGGTGCCGTTATTGATTTGCAGCGTCAGTTCGCCGGTGGCAATGCCATCGCCGAGCGAGATTTTGGTGCATGGCAAGGGTTGCTGGGGGCTGAGTTGGGGGTGATGAGTGATGCCCGACGCGGTTTTATCAACGATTATGGCTTGCGCGGCGAGCTTCAACGCGATGAAGACAATACTGTTAGCAATTCGGATTTGTTTGCCGGAGTTACTTGGTCGGCTACCGAGCGCTTACGCTTGCGCGGTGGCGGGCGTGTGAGTCGAGTGAGTTTCGACGTTAAAGATTATTATTTCACTGAGGGCAACCCGGATGACTCGGGTGAGCTGACCTTTACGGAGCCCTCGTATTTTGCCGGCGTCAGTTACGGCGAAAAGCACTGGCGCTTGTTTGGCAATCTGGGGGCCGGTTTTGGCGCGCCGACGCTTACCGAGCTGGCCTATCGCCCCGAGGGCAGTGGCTTTAATCAAGATTTGGTGCCCGCGCGCAACCGCCAGGCCGAGCTGGGGTGGCGAGTGCAAAAGCCGCGCTGGCAGAGCAGCTTGGTGGCATTTATGGTGCGAACCCGCAACGAATTAGTGGTGGATCAGTCAACCGGTGGGCGCACGACCTACCGTAACGGCGCCGATACTGAGCGCCAGGGGCTGGAGTGGATGCTAGATGCTGAACTCAGTAGCTCGGTAGATTGGCGCTTGGGGGCGACTTGGTTGAATGCTGAATACACCGCAGGCCCCTACGCTAATCACGCTATTCCCGGGGTGGCTCGCACCAATATCTACTCGCAGTGGGAATGGCAACCTCTTGGGGATCGTTTAAAGATAGCAGTGGTGGGGCGGTTTCGATCGGGGGTGATGACCTCGGATGACAACGATGAACGCGTGCCCAGCGCAATGACTTGGGATCTGGCCTTAACCTCGCCGTGGGAGGCGCCCCGTTGGCGGGGGGAGTGGTGGGTTAAATGCAGCAATTTGTTGGATGACGATATCGTTGGCTCTGTTATTGTCAATCAGAGTCGCGGTCGAACCATTGAGCCGGCCCCAGGGCGACAATTTAGTGTGGGTTTGACTCTGACCCGAAGATGATAGCGCTGTCATTGCGAGTGACTAAAATTTGCGTTCTGTTTTAAGGTAAAAAAGCGCAAATATCGACCAAAATTGGTAATTTATTCACCTTTTGCAGTCCCATTTGAGCTTCAGTTGGGGTATGATGTTCTGACTGTAATGATGAGTTGGTTAGGCTTTGGCCTGAATCAACTGTCCATACAGACCGTTCTTCGCAACGGTCGCAGGGAATGCTAGCGACGTAAATTTGGATCAGGTGCTGCAGTGCGGTAGAATAGAATACCTGAGTAAGCCGCTGGGTTATTCTGGATTCTTTTTGACCCACCCGTGTTAGGCTCAAATGCAGGCTCATTTTAGCCCTCCGATCCGAAGTATAGAGGTAGATTTTGTCTATGGACGTCGTAGATACCATCAAGCAACAGATTTCTGAAAATCCGGTGATTTTGTACATGAAAGGATCACCTAACGCACCTCAGTGTGGATTTTCACAGCGTACTTCACAGGCAGTGATGGCGTGCGGTCAGCGGTTTGCGTACGTGGATGTACTTTCAAACCCTGAACTCCGCGAAGGTTTAAAGCAGTACGCCAATTGGCCGACTTATCCGCAATTGTGGGTGAACGGTGAACTGGTAGGCGGTTGCGATATTGTGACCGAGATGTTTGACAGTGGTGAACTAAAGACGCTTGTTGAGTCTGTCGTTCCCGCCGATTCTTCTGATTGATTCATGCTCCTGTTGGGGCAGCTCCCGTTCCGGGCGCTGCCCATTTCTTTTCTGCTTATTCTCTAATCTCATCCATACTGTCGTTAACTGTTAATTTTCCAAGCGTATACTCCCAGAACCGCTAGTGCGATAGCGCAGAGAATCATTAAGGTCGCTCCCAGTTTGCGATAAGGGTGCTCGACGATTTCCACTTCCCCATCTGTTCGTAACCAGTGCGCCATCCAGGCTGCTTTTTTGGATTTTAGCAGTCGAATTTCTTGGTTGCGCAGAGCTCTTATTTGTTCTTCGATTTCTTCGCGCTGTGGGCCACTGCATTTCTCGCGTTCTTGATAAAGCGCGTCTAATTTTTTTTGCAGCTCGCCATGGTTGTCGTCAATGCGCTGGCTGAGTGCCTGCAGTTTTTTGTCGTTAGTTTGTTGCACTGTTTATCTCCACGCCAATTATGTGCCAACAGTAACAGAGTTGAGGGTGACAACTCCAATAAGACAGGCCTGATAGGGGACACAATGCCATGTCGCCCTGCTATAATCTCTGCCGATTTACCCTTGGTGCAACGACGTTTGCGCGATTAAGCCCCGATAGCAGTAGGAAGGCAAATCTCTATGGCTGATTCATCATCCCGTCGATCGTTAAGCGGTTATACACACCCTAAATACTGGGGGACGTGGCTTGGGCTAGGTGTTCTGGTGCTTATCGCGTATTTGCCGTTGCCGGTTACCCGCGCGCTAGGGGTGTTGATGGGTAAGCTGTTTTACCGTTTTGCTACCGAGCGCTGTGAAATTACCCGAATTAATGTGGCGTTGTGCTTTCCCGAGCTGAGTGCTCAAGAAAAAGAGCAGCGAGTACGTGAGATTTTACGCAACGTGGGGTTGAGCTTTATTGAGTCTGCGGTTGCACTTTGGGCGCCGGATCGCAAGTTTCGCAATCTATACACCTTTGAGGGCCTGGATATTCTTCGCCGACTTGAGGCGCAAGGTAAAGGTGTGATGCTGCTTGGTGGTCACTACACCAGTCTGGATATGGCCGGTCGCGTGATGGGGTTGAATATTGAGTGTGACATGGTGTACCGGGTGGATCGCAATCCGCTGTTGGCTGATGCGGTAGCGCGTGCGCGAGAGAGGTTGTCGGGAGCCGCCATTGAGCGTGACGATGTTCGGCAAATGGTCAGGCGATTGCGCCAGGGGCGCCGCCTTTGGTATGCCCCCGATCAAGATTACGGGAGGAGTAATACTGTATTTGCTCCCTTCTTTGGAGTGCCAGCGGCGACGGTAACGGCAACTGCTCGTTTGGCGCGTATGGGACGCGCCGTAGTGTGTCCTTTTGAGCACTGGCGTGATGAGCAAGGAATTTACCACGTGCGTGTTAAAGAGCCACTGGCAGACTTTCCTAGTGGTGACGATGTGCTCGATGCTACGCGGGCGAACGAAGTGGTCGAGTCGGTGGTGCGCCGCTATCCGAGTCAATACTTGTGGGTGCACAGGCGGTTTAAAACCCGGCCAGAGGGGGAGGTTACGCCCTATCCACCTAGGCAAAGAAAGCGCAAAAGAAATCACTGATGGGTAGGCAGAGCTGGAAAAAGCTGCGTAGACTTAATCACATAAAAGGCTAGGCCCGCTTAGAAAATCTGAGCGGGGTGGGCAATATTGCTAGGGCCGGGAGAGCTAAACATGCTGAGAATGTTTGATATTCAAAATGCCAAACTGCGCGACCAAAATGTTGACCCGAATAATGTGCATTCGGCGATGCAAGAGGCTGTCTGGATTGATGCGCACGAGCCCACTGATGAAGAGCGAGAGCAGCTCAATACATTTTTGCGTGCTGAGCTGCCCGAGTCGGACGATGTAGAAGAGATTGAGTTTTCGGCGCGTTATTTTTTGGACTCCGCCGGTATTCATGTTCACTCCCTATTTCTGACCCCCACTGAAGGGCGCCACAGCACGACTACGGTTGCTTTTATTTTGCAGGAAAAGCGCCTGCTGACGCTGCGTGATGGCGAGCTGGCAGACTTTCGTTTGCTTAGGATGCGCGCTCGCAGAGGGCAGGTGCAGGCCCATTCGCCGCAAGATCTCTTGATTACCATGTTTGAACAAAAGGTCGAAAACCTTGCCGACGTGCTGGAGGATATCCATCGTAAATTGGAGGATGTTAGTCATACCGTGCTGGAAGATGACGATGCCGATTTAGAAGATGCGATCGACAGGCTCGCTAAGCTGGAAGACAGTAACGGTAAAATCCGCTTGTGCTTGATGGATACGCAGCGCTCCATCTCATTTTTGCAGCGTCATTTGCGCGAGCATTTTGAATTGCAAGAAACCGCCCGAGAAATCAAGCGCGATGTGGATACCTTGATGTCCCACACAGCTTTTTTGTTCGATAAAATCAACTTCTTGATGGATTCTACTCAAGGTTTTATCAATATTGAACAGAACCAAATTATTAAAACCTTCTCCATTGCCGCGGTGATCTTCCTGCCTCCCACGGTGGTGGCCAGCTTTTATGGGATGAATTTTGAATTTATTCCGGGTTTGCACTGGGAGTGGGGCTACGTTACCGGCACCTTAGTGATGCTTGCCTCAGCCATTGCTCCGCTTTGGTACTTTAAGCGTAAAGACTGGTTGTAGCGCGGCCGTCGCAGCGTTTTACTTGCGCTGAGTTGGGCACTTATTAATTATTTTCACGGATATCCAAGAGGCGATGGGCACGTTTCAACGCGGTTGAAATATGCTATTATCGCCCGTTTTTCGATCTGCATCGACAGGAATTTCTTATGAATCTT
Source organism: Gilvimarinus sp. 2_MG-2023 (assembly GCF_030547685.1). Taxonomy (GTDB): domain Bacteria; phylum Pseudomonadota; class Gammaproteobacteria; order Pseudomonadales; family Cellvibrionaceae; genus Gilvimarinus. The sequence goes on from NZ_JAUOQM010000018.1 coordinate 57,236, forward strand.
GCTGACAGGGTTCTGGCGGTTAACAACGATCTTCCCATTCGCACCCAGCTTCCGGTTCATAGCGGTAAGGTGCGTTCGGTTTATTGGTTGACCGAAGCGGATAGCCGCCGCTTGATTGCCGATAAAGGCTATGACGTTGCCGCTGATGCGCCCTTGGCGATTATGGTAATCAGTGACCGAATCTCAGCTTTCGATTGTATTTGGCATGGTGAGGGCGGTATGAACGGTGTGCCGGGTAAAGGTGCGGCGCTCAATGCCATCTCCAACCACTGGTTTCGGTTGTTTCGCGAGCAGGGTTTGGCCGATAGCCATATTTTGGATATTCCTCACCCACTGGTTTGGATTGTGCAAAAAGCGCGTCCGGTAAAAATCGAGGCGATCTGCAGGCAGTATATTACCGGCTCTATGTGGCGCGCCTACTCTAAAGGTGAGCGCGAGTTTTGCGGTATCCAATTGCCGGACGGTTTAAGCAAAGATCAAAAGCTACCTGAGCTGCTCATTACCCCCTCGACTAAAGGTATTCTGCAAGGAATTCCGGGAGTGCCAGAGGTGGATGATGTCAATATTACCCGCCGAGATATCGCTGCTAATTTTGCGGCTTTCAACTTTAAGTCAGAAGGCGATATTGAGCAGTATGAGACATTGCTGAAAGACGGTTTTGCCGTGATCAGTCAGGCGTTAAACGACCTGGATCAAATATTTGTCGATACCAAATTTGAGTTTGGCTATGTCACAGACGCCGCTGGTAACGACAAGCTAATTTATACCGATGAGGTAGGTACGCCCGACTCCTCACGCATATGGGACGGCCCCAGTTATCGCGCCGGTGAGGTTGTGGAGCAATCGAAAGAGGCGTTTCGCCAATTGTTATTGAACCACTTCCCCGACCCCGACATTCTGCTTAACAAAGATCGTATGGATGAAAGGCAGGCTCTGGCAGAAAACAATGCCTTGCCTGAGGCTGTATTGATGCAGGTGTCGCAAACGTATCTGGGCATTGCGGAAAAAGTGATCGGCCAGACCATAGAGGTATCGGCAAATCCTAAGCAAGAGATTATCGACACGCTGCGTGAGCAATACGACCTAATAAGCTAACCAGTCAGTCATGGGGTTATTCTACCCACTCCCAACGCAAGGGTTCGCCAAACTCATCGTAGATGAGTTTTTTGCGAGGCCTGGATTGTTTTGGGCGGGACTGCTTGGTTGAGGTTTGCGGTTTTTTGCGCTCCTCTATGGCGGCAATCTCGTCGCTGACCGGGGTGCGTGTCTCTGGCTCGGCTTTCTTGTCAAACACATGGGGTAGCGGACTGTTGACGGTATCGCGGCCCGATTGGCCGCGTGGCACTTCAGACACGGTACCACCGCGAGCCTGAAAGGCACGAATTTGCGCCTCAAGTTCCCGACGCTGTTCCTTTTTGGATTTGACCAGTTTCATGCAGTAGACGCGAGTTATGACGAAGCCGATTAGAATAGCATTTGCAACGACAGCCTGAAAGCAGACAGCCGGATTTGAGTGAAGAATTGATGAGTGAAACGAGCGTTAAAATTACCGAGATTTTTTACTCGCTGCAAGGTGAGTCAAACACAGTCGGTTTGCCGACCGTGTTTGTACGCCTGACGGGTTGCCCGCTGCGCTGCGGTTATTGCGACAGCGAGTACGCCTTTTACGGCGGCGAGCGTATGATGCTTGCACAGGTGCTGGAAAAGGTGGCGTCATACAAGGCGCGCTATGTGTGCGTTACCGGGGGCGAGCCAATGGCTCAGCCGGGTACGCCCGAGTTGCTGACCAAACTCTGCGATCAGGGCTATCAGGTGTCGCTGGAAACCAGTGGCGCCATGTCCCTGGCTAATGTGGATGAGCGTGTGGTTAAAGTGATGGATTTGAAAACTCCGGGCTCGGGTGAAAGCAGTCGTAATCTGTGGGAAAATCTAGAGTATCTGGGGCGGCGAGATCAAATAAAATTTGTGCTTTGCTCGCGGGAAGACTATCAGTGGGCAAGCCTTAAATTGGATGAGTATAAGCTTGCTGAGCGGGTCGATGATATTTTGATGTCGCCCAGTTTTGGTGAGATCAATCCACGCGATTTGGCCGATTGGATTGTGACTGACAATCTTCCGGTGCGCTTTCAGTTGCAGTTACATAAAATTTTGTGGGATGACACGCCGGGTCATTAACGTTAGTTGTTGGAGACGCTATGAGCGAGAAAAAAGCCGTTGTTTTGGTATCGGGTGGTTTGGATTCCACCACCGCTTTGGCCATTGCCCGCAGCGAGGGGTTTACCTGTTACACCATCAGCTTTGATTATGGTCAGCGTATGCGAGCTGAACTTGTGGCCGCAGAACGAGCCGCTAAAGCACTGGGCAGCATTGAGCACAAAGTTATCGACCTGGATTTACGCAAAATTGGCGGTTCGGCACTGACCGACGATAAAATTGCAGTGCCAGAGCATGAAACACAAGGCGTGCCTGTGACCTATGTGCCTGCGCGCAATACGGTATTTTTGTCCATTGCTCTGGGTTGGGCGGAGGTACTGGGGGCGGATGATATCTTTATTGGTGTCAATGCGGTTGATTACTCCGGTTACCCAGATTGCCGGCCAGATTATATTGCCGCCTATGAAAAAATGGCTAATTTGGCTACCCGGGCAGGCACAGAAGGGCACAGCTTAAAGATACGAACCCCGTTAATCGACTTAACCAAGGCTCAAATTGTACAAAAAGGGCTGTCATTAGGAGTCGATTACGGGCTGACGGTATCCTGTTACCAGGCTGATGATGACGGTCGTGCCTGCGGTCTCTGCGATAGCTGTCGGTTGCGTAAGGTGGGTTTCCAACAGGCGGGCGTGAGCGACCCTACCCGTTATCGTTAGTCGGTGTTGAATGCTGGTTGTGGCAGAGCTTGAGGAAAATCGCTGAAAAACTGCCCGCATCGGTAAGTTATTGATCAGTTGTGGTTTATTCTCTAGAAAAGCAAAAAATTGCTTGTTTTTTCTGCTTAAATCATTATTATGTGCGCCTCTGATTTGGACGCTGAACAGCGCGTTTAATGTCAGTTGGGTCGTTAGCTCAGTTGGTAGAGCAGTTGGCTTTTAACCAATTGGTCGCGCGTTCGAGTCGCGCACGACCCACCATTTTCAAAGATTGGCAGTTTACTGAGCGCTGCCGATTTAAGTGTTTACTAGAATTACAGTGTATGTCAGTTTTATGGGTCGTTAGCTCAGTTGGTAGAGCAGTTGGCTTTTAACCAATTGGTCGCGCGTTCGAGTCGCGCACGACCCACCATATAAAACGCCGAGCCCTTGGGGCTTGGCGTTTTTTTTTGCTTTGCGCTCAGTCTGCGCGCGGGTGAATAGAGCGAAAAAAGCGGGTGCTGTGGTAGAATGTCCCGCTTATAGTTCAACCCGTCCCGCACAATCTGCGGGGCTATTTGGGTAATTACATTATGTCCAGTGACGTTATTGAAACCGCCAAAATCGAGTCTCTCGCCGCTGACCGTCAGGTCGTGGTGGAGCACCTGGCTGGCATTAACCCTCACGCGCAATTAAGTGAGCAAGAAAGGAGTGACTACAAGGCGCGAATTAAAGCCCTGCTAACCCAGCACAATGCGGTGTTGGTGGCGCACTACTATACCGATCCTATAATTCAGGAATTGGCTGAGGAAACTGGCGGCTGCGTTGCCGACTCGCTGGAAATGGCACGCTTCGGCAAAGAGCACCCAGCCGATACCCTGATTGTGGCCGGGGTGAAGTTTATGGGGGAGACGGCCAAAATTCTGACCCCCCACAAGCGCGTGCTGATGCCAACCCTGGAGGCTACCTGCTCACTGGACATTGGTTGCCCTGCAGATGAGTTTGCCGCGTTTTGCGACCAGCACCCGGACCGAACCGTGGTGGTGTACGCCAACACCTCTGCCGCCGTTAAGGCGCGTGCCGACTGGGTGGTGACCTCCAGTATCGCGCTGGATGTGGTTGATTACTTGGATAAAAATGGTGAAAAAATCTTATGGGCGCCCGATAAGCATCTGGGCTCCTATGTGCAAAAGCAGACCGGCGCAGACGTATTGTTGTGGGATGGGGCCTGTATTGTGCACGAAGAGTTCAAAGCCAAAGGCATTGAGGATTTAAAAACCCTATATCCTGAAGCGGCAGTGTTGGTTCATCCAGAGTCTCCGCAAAGTGTGGTTGAGCTGGCCGACGTGGTGGGCTCCACCTCCCAGCTGATTCAGGCCGCTGAAACATTGCCCAATCAAGAACTGATTGTGGCAACAGACCAGGGTATTTTCTTCAAAATGCAGCAGCGATGCCCGGATAAAACGTTCCATGTGGCGCCTACCGCTGGTAGTGGAGCCACTTGTCGCAGCTGTGCTAACTGCCCATGGATGGCGTTGAACGCGCTGGACAATCTGGCGGATGTTTTTGATCGTACCGACAATGAGATTTTTGTCGATGCCGAACTCGCTGAAATGGCCATGCGTCCATTGCGGCGGATGTTGGAGTTTAAAAAGAGCTAACGGGCGCTTGTCTCTACCCCCAGCGGTGCGTAACATGACGCCAAATTGTAAACCTGTGATCGAGGTGAATCGCCTCGGTCGAAAGTGGCGACCGCCCGGTGCGCCTACCGATTTGGAGTAACTATGATTCAAGGCAGTATGGTTGCCCTGGTAACCCCGATGCATGGCGATAACAGTCTTGACTGGGATGGCTTAGCCCACCTGCTGGATTGGCACCTAGAGCAGGGCACACACGCCATTGTGGCGGTGGGTACCACTGGCGAGTCGGCCACTTTGAATGTGGATGAACACCTTGCAGTGATTAAGTTTGTGGTCAAGCGGGTAGCGGGCCGTATTCCGGTTATTGCCGGCACTGGTGCGAACTCAACCTCAGAGGCTATTGAGCTGACCCGGGGGGCCAAGGAGGCTGGAGCTGACGCCTGTTTGCTGGTTGCTCCCTATTACAACAAACCCACCCAGCAGGGCATGTACTTGCACCATAAGGCCATTGCTGAGGCGGTAGACATCCCTCAAATTCTCTACAATGTGCCGGGCCGCACCGCCGTGGATTTGCAGCCTGAAACCGTGCTGGAACTGGCAAAAATACCTAACATCATCGGTATTAAAGAAGCCACCGGCGATATGGATCGAGCCAAAGCTATTATCGATCATGCCCCAGAAGGCTTTAAAATCATCTCGGGTGATGATGAAACCGCAGTAGAATTGATGATTCTTGGCGGTCATGGGGATATTTCTGTCACGGCGAATGTCATACCCGGTAAGCTGGCTCAAATGTGTGAGTTAGCCATTGCCGGAAACGCCGAGGCAGCTCGACTGATTAACGCCGAGTTAATGCCTCTGCATAAAGCGCTTTTCTTGGAGGCAAACCCGATACCGGTTAAGTGGGCACTCGTGGAGATGGGTGTGTGCAAAAACGGTATCAGATTGCCTTTGACGCCTTTGTCCGAGCAATACCATGAGCAGGTGCGAGCGGCACTGCACAATGCAGACTTGATTTAAGCGGAATTGAAATTGTCACTATGATAAAAACATTAGCTCGACGGGTTGGGGTATTTAGTTTGATGTTGCTGGTTTCTGCCTGCGGCGTATTCGGTGGCGACGACGGCTATTTTCGCAACCGTGGTGGCGATTATCAAAAGGCCGATAAAATCGCGCCGATTAAAGTCCCCGAAGGTATGAGCGACCAGCGTTTGGGTAAGCTCTATCCAATACCCCCGCTGATCGAAACTGACTTTGAGCAGACGACCAGCTATGACAATGATGTCCCGCGGCCAGAGCCATTAGCCACGAATTTAATGCAAGAAAACATTAAAATTCAACGTTTAGGTGAAGAGCGCTGGATGTTAATGAATGTTTCTCCGGGCGAAGTATGGCCTCGGGTGAGAAGTTTCTTGAATGAGAATAATGTCGATGTCGCCAGCGCGGATATCAGTCGTGGTCTTATCGACAGTCACTGGTTGCAGTTCAAAACAGATTTAAGCACCATCGATCGATATCGGGTGCAGATAGATCAGGGCGTACAACCTGAGACCAGTGAAATTCATATTTTGCACCAATCGGTGGCCGGAGATAAACCACCGGAATCGGCCGAGTGGCCACAAGCGTCAACGTCTAAAGAGCGAGAATCTTGGTTGTTGGATGAAATGGCCGCGGCCCTAGCAGCTGATGCTACCTTAGGCGGTACCTCATTGTTGGCACAAGCGATCGGCGGTGAAGCAAAATCTGGATTGGTGGTGGAAGCCAGCGAACCGGTTATGAAGTTACGTCTTAATGAAGCCCGGGCCAAAGCAACACTGTTTCACGCCATGAAAGAAAATGGCTTTGCCATCTATGACAGTGCAGCAGGGCAGGACGTGTACTATTTGCACTTTGAATCCCCCGAAGCTGAAGACGAAGGTTGGTTCAGTGGTTGGTTCTCTGGTGATGAAAAAATCGTCCATGAAAGTCCTTATACAGTAGAGCAGTTATTAACGCAGGTTCCCAGTGGCGATGCTTTTGTGACAGCCCCGTTGTCGGCACCTGAAAAGGAAAGCCAATTTCCAGATGCGCCCGGTTATTTGCTGTTTGTAAAAGGTGGCAGTGGCGACTATACGATTCATCTGCGCGATGCTTACGGCAAAAGGCTTGAGCCGCGCTTGGCTCGCCAACTGTTAACGGTGTTACGAACTAACCTAATTTAATCCTGGGCGATCTGGCGATTGAGCTCATTATGAGGTTTGCCTCGCTCGGCAGCGGCAGTCAAGGTAATGGCACCGTCATTGAATGGAGTCATGGCGCGCTATTATTAGACTGCGGTTTTAGCATGAAAGAAGCCGAGATCCGACTGGCAAAACTTGGCTGTCACCCCAGTGACTTAACCGCTCTGGTGGTCACTCACGAACACAGTGATCATATTAAAGGAGTGGCCGCTTTGGCGCGGCGCTATAAAACCCCCGTTTACATGACTCCCGGCACTTATCACAGCCGCGATCTTGGCTCTATTCCCCATTTGCATCTTATTGAAGCCTATCGGGAATTCACTCTAGCAGGACTTAAAATTGAGCCTGTTCCTGTGCCGCACGATGCGCGTGAGCCTGCCCAATTTATATTTCATGCCAACGATATTTGCCTAGGGGTACTGACCGATTTGGGAAGCATCTCGCCACATGTCGAGGAGCGTTATCGCAATTGCGATGCTCTACTGCTTGAGGCCAATCACGATCCGGTTATGTTGGCGAGTGGCCCTTATCCACCCTCGTTGAAACGTCGGGTAGGAGGCGCTTGGGGGCACCTGAGCAATCAACAAACGGCGGGGTTTTTACAGCGCGTCAATACGGAAAAACTGCAGGCGCTGGTGATCGCTCATATCAGCCAAAAAAACAACTCTTTGGCCGCTGCACAAGCGGCTTTAAGTCCAGTGACGGAAAACGTTAAACAGGTGTGCTATGCCTGTCAGGATGAAGGTTTCAGCTGGATAGAGCTGACCTCTGGGCATGCGCTGCAGTAGCGGCGTGAATTCTGCTATATTTAGATTAAGCCATTATCGCAATCGAGGAGATATCGTCGCCATGGAGCGTCGTCAACACGAGCGAACTACCCGCAGCATTCGGGTTGAAATGACTCACCCCAGCATTGGTACTATTGTCGGGTTTACCACTGACATTTCCGATGGTGGAGCCCAAGTGATGATTGAAAATCAACCCAACCCGCCTTTGGGGACGGAGGTTCAGGTTTTGTTTCGTAAGGTAGTGGGGCCGATTAATGCTGAGCCTGTGAAAATGCGGGTAGTGCGTCAGCATCGCAATACTATAGGCTTAGCCTTTGCTGGCTAGCCGATAGCGACTACATACAATGTTCGGGCTGTTCAAGATGGCCATTATTTTCATACACAGTTTCCGATACTTTGCGTAAGGTATCGCACGATAGTTTTTGATTGCCGGTTAATCTCAAGTCGCTCAACCGTAATAAATTTATTAGTGGCTTGGTATCAATGATTTTATTGTGGTTTATATCCAGTGTTGTCAGCTTGCCTAGTAGCCCAATGGGGCCTAAGTCTTCTATAGTATTGTTCGATAAATCCAATTCCTTTAAGGCGTAAAATTGCTCTATCCCCACCACTGACTCAATACCCGCATAACTGCAGCGCAGACGAGTGAGTTGGCTGCTTGTGTGAATTTTTTCATCCTCAATGGTCTGTCGAATGCACGACTGTAAGCTTGGGTCGGCCGCTTTAATGTCTGCCAGCAATGGTTTAGGGCTATAAAGGACATTGTCATTGACCGACATTTCGTAGCCACTGCAAGCTGTTAAGAAAAAAAGAGTTGAGGAACAAATACAGCAAAGGATGCGTGACATAGTTGATGAGCTCAAAAATATTCAGTTTCGGTTAAGTGGTCTGCGTGTATTGTGACAGTATATGGCCCGAGGCACTACGCTAGGGTAAAACTTTTATGCTTGTGAGGCGTTGTTAACTGCGACTCGATAAAGTTGTACTCTGCGTAGTATTATTGGCCCCAATTTAATCGTAAGTTTTAGGTAGGAAATTTTATGAAACGTTTGATCGCCTATACCACCTTGTTCGCCCTTACAGCATGTACGACCACTGATCCCTATACCGGTGAGAAAAAAACCTCTAGCGCTACCACCGGCGCTGTTGTAGGCGCCATTGCCGGCGCAGCGGTAGGCATGGCATCGGCCAGTAAAAATGATCGTGAAAAAGGCGTGGTAACAGGCGCTCTGGCAGGCGGTGCCATCGGCGGTGGTATTGGCCTCTACCAAGATCGTCAAGAGGCGGCGCTAAAACAACAGCTCGAAGGCAGTGGAGTGCAAGTACAGCGCGAAGGCGACACTATTTCTCTGATTATGCCTGGCAACATTACCTTTGCTACTGACCAATATACGATTCGGAGTGAATTTCACAGTGTACTGAGCTCCGTGGCAACCGTATTAAGCGAGTATCAAAAAACCAATGTGAAAATCACCGGTCACACGGATTCTACCGGTTCAAGCCAGTACAATCAGTTGCTCAGCGAAAGACGAGCGCAAAGTGTTAAAGAGTACTTGGCGCAACAAGGGGTAAGTTACTCTCGATTGCGCTCTGAGGGCTATGCTTCACGCTATCCGATAGCCAGTAATGCCTCCTCTAGCGGCCGGGCACAAAACCGTCGAGTGGAAATTGATTTGATTCCACAATCGTAATTAACCACTTCGGTTTGATAATATAAGGGTAGAGGAGCCCCTTATGTCTTACCCTATTATCGTTTGTAATCACAAAATGCAGTACCCACAGGCAGCTCGTATGTCTGAGTTGCTGGGGGTTGAGCTATTGAGCTATATTCAACCCAGCGACCTAACCCATGTCGATTTTGCCTTAGTGTACGATCATACGGGTGTGGCCTTGGCTTATACGGGGCGCAAAGCTCCCGGGCCTATTCGGTGCGACTTTGCCAGTGGGGCGGTTAATCACCGGCGTCAGTTCGGCGGCGGTAAGGGGCAAATGATCGCCAAAGCGTGTGGTATCAGCGCCCACGTGATGCCCCGTGTGCTCGATGCTACCGCAGGGCTGGGGCGCGATGCTTTTGTGTTGGCCACCTTGGGGTGTGATGTGCAACTGCTAGAGCGCAACCCGGTTGTGCACGCTCTGCTACAAGACGGGCTGTCCCGAGCTGAAATCAGTGCAGACGCGACCCTAGCGGCTATTATTGGTCGTATGCAGCTGCTTGAGGCCGATGCGCGTTTGTTTATGACGCGAGCTAGCAAAGCCGATGTGGTTTATTTGGACCCTATGTTCCCAGAAAGACAGAAAGCGGCGCAGGTAAAAAAAGAGATGCAGGCCTTTCACACCCTGGTGGGAGGAGATCAGGACGCCGACGAGCTATTGCAGCAAGCGTTGGGGTTGGCTCGTTACCGGGTTGTGGTGAAGCGCCCACGCAAGGCGCCCAATCTTGCGGATACACCACCCAGTTATACCTTAGAAGGAAAAACCAGTCGCTTTGATATTTATGCGTTGTGTAAGCTGCCGGGCGCGCTCAACGATGGGAGTCATGCCAAAAATGATACAGTCGACTGAACAGAATCCTTCCTTGTGCAAGCATAGCAACCACAAAGCCAATCGCGACCAGTGCTACTCCTACTAAAGTAACCAGCTCTTGTTGTAATGATGGCTCAAGGCTCTGCGAGGCAATATAAATCGTGACCATGCCACAAAAAAAAGTCATGGCACCCATTCGAAACTGCTTGTAACAGACATCGAAGGGCGCTTGCATAAACTTTTTGAATCGGCTTTTCGCTTTCATGGCATTAGTATAAAGCAAGCGTCGCCCTCGTCTAGAGTGCAGGTGGGGCCCAGTTTGTTATTTTGGTCCGTTTTGGTGCCTCTGCGTCGGATTAAGGCGTATAGTCGGTAGGAAGAATCTATGGGTCTACCCTAGTGGGGCGATAAAATGGCGCATCGTCTTGGCGTGACTTATGCTTGTTGAGTTAAGCGCTTGCTGTATAGGTATAGGCGTCGCTGTTTTCATTCAGAGCAGAATCTGGGAGCTATTATGCAAATTGATTGGCGTGAGTACGATGGTGGTGAGTTTTACGATGAATTAATCAGCTCGCCCGGTTATCCGCGAAAAGTGACCCGCAATTTGGCGAAGTATTTATCGGGCTTGTCGAGTGAGGAAATTACGGCTCGTAGACATTCTGCAGAACTCGCTATCAAAACCATGGGTATATCTTTTACGATATATTCTGAGGCGGGTAACATCGATCGCGCCTGGCCTTTCGATATTATACCTCGGGTGATTTCACACAAAGAATGGCTCAAAACAGAGCGTGGCTTGATTCAGCGCCTAGCGGCCCTCAATTGTTTTATTGATGATATTTACAACGAGCAGAACATCATCAAAGACAAGATAATGCCGGCCGAGTTAATCACTGATTCTGTCAACTTTCGCCCCGAATGTGTAGGAATGAAACCACCTTTAGGGGTGTGGGCACACATTTGCGGCAGCGACTTGATACGAGATAAAGACGGCAGTTTTTACGTCTTGGAGGATAACTTGCGAGTGCCATCGGGCGTGTCTTACATGATGGAAAATCGTCGGGTGACAAAGCGAATTTTCCCTGAGCTATTTGAAAATCACAATATTTTACCTGTCACCGAGTATCCCAACCAATTATTCGATACCTTAGCGGCTATTTCGCCTCGCCCATTAGAGTTTCCCGAAGTTGTTGTCTTGACACCGGGCATATACAACTCGGCGTATTTTGAACACTCCTATTTGGCTCAGCAAATGGGGGTCGAGCTGGTCGAGGGCAGCGACCTGGTGGTGGAGGATGATTACGTTTTTATGCGGACCATCAATGGCCTGGCGCGAGTGGATGTTATTTACCGCCGTATTGATGATCTGTTTCTCGACCCTGAAGTGTTTAATGCTGACTCTGTGCTGGGTGTGCCTGGTCTAATGCGCGCGTGGCAAAAAGGTAACGTGGCTATTGCCAATGCTCCTGGGGCTGGTGTTGCGGATGATAAGGTTATCTATACATTTGTACCAGATATGATCAAATACTATCTTGGCGAGGAGCCCATACTGCCCAATGTGCCAAGTTACTTGTGTATTGATGAAGAGCAGCGCGAATATGTACTGGCAAACCTCGATAAGCTCGTTGTTAAACCGGCTAATGAATCGGGGGGGTATGGCATGCTCATTGGACCGCAGGCCAGTCAGAAAGAGCGCGATGAATTTGCTGCATTGATTAAAGCATCGCCACGCAATTATATGGCGCAGCCATTAATTGCCTTGTCGACCAATCCAATATTAGAAAGTAAAAATGCCGAGCCTCGCCATGTAGATTTAAGACCTTTTGTTTTGCAAGGTCGCACCAGTTGCGTTACCGCCGGCGGCCTCACTCGAGTGGCAATGAAAAAAGGCTCCTATGTCGTGAATTCCAGCCAAGGTGGCGGTAGCCAAGATACCTGGATAGTTTCTGAGGAGGAAAAATAATGCTGTCACGAGTAGCGGAGCGTGTTTATTGGATGGGGCGCTATATGGAGCGCTGTGAAAATGTTGCCCGTTTGGTGGATGTAAATACTAAGCTACTGCTGGATTTGCCACGCGGTGTCAGCGTCGGCTGGGGGACGCTGATCGATATCAGTGGCGGCAGTGATTTTTACCGACGTGATTTGGATAGTGCCGATGAACGTGCGGTTATGCGCTTTTTATTAGCCGATCAGAATAACCCCAGTTCACTTATAAGCTCCATTACCTGTGCGCGGGAAAATGCTCGAATCACTCGAGAAATTATGCCTTCAGAGGTGTATACGCTTGTTAATGATTTGTACCTATACCTGAAAGAAAGACTCCCTAAGGGCATTGCTCGAGGTGAAAGGCAGGCCCTTCTTGAAGAGGTGATTGTAAAAGTTCAGCAGTTTTCCGGTATGTTAGCGGGCTGCATGAGTCATAACGATGCGTATGGTTTTTTGCGCTTGGGCTGTAATCTTGAGCGTGCAGATATGACGTCGCGTATTGTCGATGTGGGCACCCGGCGTATTCTGACCAAGGCATTAACGGAAATAGAAGCCAATGAACCATTTGAAAATATTTTATGGATGAGTGTGTTGCGCTCGTTAAGCGGTTATCAGATGTATCGGCAACATGTTTTAGATCGAGTAAATGCCGAAGATGTAGTTATGTTTTTGCTCCAGGATCCGCTCTTTCCGCGTGCTGTTGAGCACTGCTTGAGTGAGCTGAGCGAATCGTTTTCTCGCCTGCCGAATAGCGATGACCCACAGAGAGTGCTGGTAAGCGTTAAGCGGCAATTGAAAACAGCCGATATCCCCCAACTATTAGAGTCCGGTTTAGAAGAACATATCGAGTCTATTCAAGCCAGTATTGGTGAGGTGCACTCGGCAATAGCCACTACCTGGTTTTTACCCCAGGCTCAGGTGGCCCCGTGAGAGATTTTCACTGTAAGTGTGGCAATCAGGTTTTCTTTTTCAACAACCAATGTTTGGTTTGTGGGCGTCGATTAGGGTTCGATTCGCACACATTGTCCATGCGAGCTTTTCCCGATGTTGAGGGCTGGCTTCACGATGATGGTCAAGACTATAACTATTGCCAGAATTATTACGATTATAATGCGTGCAACTGGCTGGTAAAAAAAGGTGCGGAGAACCGTTACTGTCTCTCATGCCAGCTCAATCGAACGGTGCCAGATTTGGTGTCGGTGGAAAACATCAGTCGTTGGGGCAAGTTAGAGGCGGCCAAGCGTCATGTCATATACTCGCTGTTAAATTTGGGGCTGCCTATACAGTCCGCCGCCAACCCGCAGGTACGTTTAGCATTTGAGTTTTTGGAAGATGCCCGGACCAATCCGGCCTATGCGGAAAGTTTTGTCGCCACGGGCCACAGTAGTGGTTTAATCACTATTAACTTGGCCGAGGCCGATGATGCCTATCGCGAGAGTGTTAAAGAAGAGCTGGGTGAGCATTATCGAACGATTTTAGGCCACTTTCGTCATGAAATAGGCCATTATTATTATGAAATATTAGTGGCTAATACTCCGTGGCGTGCGGGCTTTGAGGAACTCTTCGGCGACCCCACTGTTGATTATCAGCAGGCATTAAATAACCATTACCAAAACCCGCCACCTGACTTTTGGCAGGATTCGTATATTAGTGCCTACGCCGTATCTCATCCGCTGGAAGATTGGGCAGAAACATGGGCGCATTACCTACATATTTTCGATACCCTGGATACCGCCATACATTTTAAATTGGTTGAGCCACTGCAAAAAAATGGACGGGTAGATGCAGAAAAAGCCATCGATACATGGCTTGATTTTGCCGTAAAACTCAATGCATTGAATCGCAGTATGGGGCTGGCTGATGCCTATCCCTTTATGATCACACCTAAAATTGCCGACAAGCTAAAATTTATTCACCAGGTGATTGAGCATCAGACCATTGCAATGGGGGGAGACGGTCAAACGCCTCAATGAGGTATTGATCCCATGCTTTTTTCAGGTCGCGCAAATAATCATCGTCATCGTCGTATCGAAAGCGGGTGGTTGCAAAACTGTCAGTTGGATAAACCGCCAGCTCAATAGGTGGGCCGACGGTGAGATTGCTGCGCATAGTTGAGTCCATCGATACTAGAGCGCAGCGTGAAGCGTTTTCCAAAGACGTGGTGCGGTTGAGAATACGATCGAGAATAGGCTTGCCGTATTTACTCTCACCGATTTGTAAGTAGGGTGTGTCTTTGGAGGTGGTAATATGATTACCTTGTGGGTAGACCATGGCCAAACGGGGTTTATCCGAACCGATTTGCCCACCGATGATAAAACTAGCTTCAAAGCTAGCACCGGCATTGGGTCCACCTACGCTTGAGTGTTTTTCTTGCTCTAGGCGGCTAATCTCACCTAAATAGCTCGCCGCTTCGCTGATGTCCGGGAGCGTTTTTAAGCTGGTGAGTGCCTCGTCGCGAATATCTCGTTTAACCTGTGAGACGACAGCCTGCGTGGTGGCCAAATTACCAGCCGATAGAATAATCAGTTCCCGTTCGTCTGCAATTTTGAAGTGGAACATTTTGCTGTAGGTGCTGACTTGATCCACTCCGGCATTGGTGCGGGAGTCAGAGCAGAATACCAGGCCAGCGTCCATGGTAATAGCAACGCAATAGGTCATAAATTAGGCAGCCGAAACAGGATAAAAGGCCGGTTAGATTAAGTTTGAAAGTGGGCGCCGTCAAGCATCGTCTGCGATGATTTTAAAGCCAGGGGCGGCGTGTGCTGAAATGTTACAATATCCCAATATGTCGCATGCTAGAGGAATTATGCTGGATCGTGATCTGCAACAACTGGCTCAAAGCTTGCCAATCGTCAATCGCTTTATTCAGGCATTGCCCGGTGATCACAGTGGTGATGACAGCTCTCGCCAAGTGTTTGGCGCCTGTTACAGTGACGCCACCCCGCGCGCTGCTTCCGCCCCCCTAAGCGTCGCCTATACCCCAGAGGTAGCACAATTACTGGGCCTCTCCCAACAATTGTGTCAAACCGAGGCATTTAGCCATGTGTTCTCGGGTAAGCAATTACTGCCGGATATGCAACCCTACGCTATGTGCTATGGCGGCCATCAATTCGGCCATTGGGCCGGCCAACTAGGCGATGGCAGGGCGATAAATTTAGGTGAGGTCAATGCCGGCGGTGAGCTTTGGACCTTACAGTTAAAAGGCGCTGGGCGTACTCCTTATTCGCGCCATGCCGACGGTTTAGCGGTTTTACGTTCATCCGTTCGTGAGTTTCTTTGCAGCGAGGCCATGCACCACCTGGGTATTCCCACCACTCGTGCACTCAGTTTGGTACTGACCGGCGATAAGGTCACCCGTGATATGTTTTACGACGGGCACCCTCAGCAAGAGCCGGGAGCGGTAGTGTGCCGGGTGGCTCGCTCATTTGTTCGGTTTGGCTCTTTTGAGATATTTGCCCAGCGCGGCGAGCAGGCGTTACTTAAAAAGCTTGCCGATGACACCATTGAACAGAATTATCCACACTTAGTGGAAGGTCAGATTGATCGCGATACTTATGTCCGCTGGTTTGGCGAGATTGTTGAGCGCAGTGCACACCTTTTGGCAGACTGGATGCGTGTGGGCTTTGTACATGGCGTTATGAATACCGATAATATGTCAATTCTGGGTGAGACCATAGATTACGGCCCTTACGGTTGGCTGGAAGGGTATGACCCCAATTGGACACCCAATACCACCGATGCCCAAGGTCGGCGTTACAGTTTTGGGGCACAACCGAATATTGGCTTGTGGAATTTGGTTCGGCTCGCCAACGCTATTTATCCCTTAATTGAGGAGGCACAACCCTTAGAAGAGGCGCTGGCCCGGTACAGCGAAGTGTTTGCTCAAAGACGCAGCGCCGACATGGCCGCTAAATTGGGTTTTGCCCACTATAAAGACAAAGATGGTGAGCTGGTTGAGGATTTACTGCGAATATTGCAGCAAACCGAAACCGACATGACGATTTTTTATCGCAATTTGGCCAATATTAGCCCACAACTGCTCGGTAGCGACATTTGCTGGGAGCATTTGGCCCCGCTGCACGAGGCTTACTATCAAGCTGTTCCCGACGAGGTACGCGAACAAACTTGCGCCTGGGTTCAACGCTATTTGCAGCGCACCGAACAATCTTTGCAAAGCCAAGGGGAGTCAGATGTTGACCGTGTGGCGCGAATGAAAGCGGTTAACCCTAAATACGTGTTGCGTAATTATCTCGCGCAACAAGCCATTGAGCAGGCAGAGCAAGGCGACTTTGGTGAAGTGAATAGGCTACTTCAACTCTTGCGCGCCCCCTATGATGAGCAGCCCGAATATGAGCGCTATGCCGCCAAGCGCCCCGAATGGGCGCGGGTAAAAGCGGGTTGCTCTATGTTGTCTTGCAGTTCTTAATCGCTGAGAGCCACCGACGAATCACCATATAATCACCGCGGGTTAATATCGCGAATTCAATCGTAAAGAGATGCCGAGCATTATGGGTTTATTTACCAGCGCGCAAGAAGATGCACATTACTTTTCTATGGATGATGCCGACAATGGTTTTAGCCGGGTGTCTGAGCACGGCTTTGAGTTGGATGGTGAACATTGGCCCACGGTCGAACACTACTACCAAACCATGAAATACACTAAGCAGGCCGATCGCGATGCCGTAAAAGCCACGACTACTGCGTTACAGGCGCGCAAGGTGGGCGGTCGTTGGTTTAAAAAGAAACGCCCGGATTGGAAAGCGTTAGAGCTCACGATTATGACGCGGGCGGTGTATATCAAAATGCGCACCCACCCCGCACTGGATGAAGCATTACTGGCCACCGGCGACCAAACATTGGTGGAAAACAGCCAGTTTGATTATTTCTGGGGTTGTGGCCGCGACAAGCGCGGCGCCAACCATTATGGCCAAATTCTGATGAATGTCAGAGAAAAGCGACGGCAAGAAAAAGCCCAATAATGGGCGAAACCTTTCTTAAAGGCTGCTGGAAGGTGCTAACTTTCTAGCAGCCTTTTATGCATTAAATGTCGCATTTTTATTTACAGTGCACGGCGAAACAAATCGACGGACATTCGATAGCAGGTTAACGCTAATTCGGCATCGTAGCGTTCGCCTTCATCGCGCATAAAGGCGTGTTGGCCATTGAACTCGTGCCAGCTAAAGTGGCAGCCAGCACTGCGCAGAGCTTGATTAATCTCGGCTCGGCTATTATCGGGAACATGGGGATCTTGGCGTCCCCACACCATCATCAACTCGGCTGTTATCTCGCCGGCTCGGGCCAAACTTTGGTCTGCGGCGCTGGCGGGTAAAGTGTTGGAGTGTAGGTCGGTGGCGTATAGGCACGATGCCGCTTTAACGCGCGGATTCAGGGCCGCCCGAAAGGCGAGATGCCCTCCAATGCAAACCCCCATACTGCCTATTTGGCCGTTGCAAAACTCAGCCTGATCGATATAGCGCACCATGGCTTCGGTATCCGTATCGTGGTCGGCCAGAGGCTTGGTGAATTTATCCTGATTACCTTTGTCTTTTCCTGCATCGTCATAAGCCAAAACAGTACCGATAGGGTTTAGCTCGTGAAAAACCTCGGGCACTAAAACTACAAAGCCATGGCCGGCCATAATCGCCGCGGAACGAGCAATCGGGGCGGTTTGCTGAAAAATTTCTGAATAAAAAATAACGGTGGGATAACTCGCTGTTGCCACCGGTCGGTAGATGTAGGTGCGCATCGTGCCGGTGGCAGTGGGTATATCGGCAATCTCAGTTTGGGTAATCATCGTGACCTCGTTACGGGGTTTGGGGCCAGAGCCGAATCATAATAAAGAGCGAAAGGGCCCACAAGATTAACCAAAGCCCTAACAATAAAGCCGCGATAAATCCGAATAGGTCGGGTGCCTTCATTAGCGTGGTCATTAGTGAATCTTGGTAGTAAAAAAACCATGGATGTTCAGGAGGGAAAATCCAAGTGTGTAAAGTGTAAAAGACATGTTTAGGGCCCAATAGCATAACCAGCGCAAAGGTTGCGCCCATTGCGCCTAAAACGCTGGCCAAGACCCGGCTGGGGCGGGGCAGAGGCGCCCGGTGATAGTAGAGAATGGGCAGGCAGATGATCATGGCTGTTAATGCGATCCAGCCCAGTGTGTATACCTTATCAATTAGGTGAGCAACGTCAGTTAAATGCACAACCTCGGGTTTGGTGAGTAAGGTTTGGCTTGCTCCCTGGCTGGGGTGAAAGTAGATGTCATTTAAATCTTGCGGTGCCCCGTGCACGGCGGCATTGATTTGCTGAAACAGCTCGATATGTTGATCTTTATCGGTAAGTGCAAAGTGGCTGCGGTTACGGTTCTCGGGGCCGTAGCTGGCAATATGCTGATCAATCTCAAGCCATTGATACGCGGCGCCATAACCAAAATTGCCAGCGGCCAGTAGATTCCATGCCACAAAGCCACAAGTAAGCCAATGGCACAGTAACAAGATGATCCAGAGGGGGGAGTTCAGGCGCACGTTTTCTTCCCAGTTTTCTACTATTTGAGTGGCCAGTGTAAGCGCAAAGCGCGTGTTTTGTCACTTTCTTAGGGTTGTCGCGGGTAAGAGAGCATCACTAAGCCTGCGGCGGCTAAGACGCATAAGGCCGAGACCGAAAACAACGTTTGGGCGCTGGCCCCCATATCAATAATGGCACCAAATAAAATAGGGGAGGCGGCGGTACTCAGTACCATTAATGCGGTCATTAAAGAGCGAATAGACCCCAGTTTTGTCGTGCCGTACACCTCTGCCCATAAAGCACCGTTGACCGGGCTTGATGTGCCGATTGTGACTCCCAATAACCCCATAAATAATGGTGCTACCCAGTAACCGTCTAGATACGCCAGAGACAATAAGGCCAGTATTAAAGGTGCCAGTATAAAGGGTAAGAGTTTACGTGCACTAAATTGATCAATTAACACACCAGCGAGTAAAGAGGCGAGCCAGTGCATAGCACCGAAGACGATAAAACAGCTGGCCAACCAGATTGGATCCCAATTCTTTTCCTGCAAAATAAATCCTTGCTGAATAAAAATCGCGGTCAATAAAAAAGGTGGGGCGAGCACGGTGGGCAATGCCAGCCAAAAACGATAATCACCCAGCATATCGCGGCGGCCCTTGGCTTTAGCTTTAGTGTGCGCGCTCTGTGGGGGGAGGTCGTGTTGCAGCTGAGGTGAGCGACGCAATAACCAAAGACTTATCGGTAGGTAAAGCAATGGAATACTAAGGGCGAACACAAACCAGCTGCCGCGCCAGCCAATACTGCTAATCAAGGCAACGGCAAGTAGGGGTAGGACGACCTCGCCGATAGGTACTGCACTGGCGGAGACACTCAGCGCCTTACCTCGGTCTGCATCAAAGTAACGCGCCATAGTGGTTTGGGCGGTGTGAGGCAATAAACCTTGACCGCAAAGGCGCAGCAAATAAAACGCCCCTAATAGCACGAAAGCGTGATTACTGATCAGCATAAGAATACAGGCGGCGGTGAGGCCGCCAGCCACTGCTATAGTAAAACGCGCTAAGGGCCAGCGGTCGATAAGCCCGCCCAGGGCAATAATCGTTAGGGCGCTGGCCAGAGTGCCCCCCGAATAGAGACTGCCATAGGCCGCAGCACTCAAATTCAATGCCCCCTGAATGCTGGCGCCATACCAGCTGACAAAAAATGATTGGCCTAAATT
Organism: Gilvimarinus sp. 2_MG-2023; assembly: GCF_030547685.1. Taxonomy (GTDB): domain Bacteria; phylum Pseudomonadota; class Gammaproteobacteria; order Pseudomonadales; family Cellvibrionaceae; genus Gilvimarinus. The sequence continues at coordinate 76,961 of NZ_JAUOQM010000018.1, forward strand.
ACCCCAAAAAATACAGCTGAAGCCGAAGCCTAGTAGGGGCCAGTTGTAACGTAAAAAAGTAAAGTAATCTCGCACGCCGGCTCAGTTAATCATCGATAGTTAGAATGCTGGCAGATAATAAGCCACTATCTTTAGCCTCAGGTTCTGGGCCGACGATAGTGGCTCAATAGTTAGTCTGCCAATAAATTGCGTAAGGTTTGACAGTACACCTTGGTAAGCTGGTCGAGGTCGGAGGCACGCACTCGCTCGTCGACTTTATGGATGGTCGCATTGACCGGGCCTAGCTCTACCACCTGAGCACCGGTGGGGGCGATAAACCGACCATCTGAGGTGCCGCCACTGGTCGATAATTGTGGTTGAGTGCCGGTGGTCTCGGCCACCGCTTTGACAACAGCGTCTACCAGTGTGCCTTCTTCGGTTATAAAAGGCTGGCCACTCAGCTTCCAGGTCAAGTCGTACTCTAAGCCATGTTTTTGGAGAATCGCTTCAGTTCTTTGGCGCAACTGCTCCTCGGTAACTTCGGTCGAAAAGCGAAAGTTAAAGACAATATGGGCTTCACCGGGAATGACGTTAGTCGCCCCTGTGCCTGAGTTAAAATTGGAAATTTGGAAGGTGGTGGCTGGAAAGTATTGGTTGCCCTGGTCCCATTCACTACTGGCTAATTCGGCTAACACTGGTGCTGCCAGATGGATGGGGTTGGCCGCAAGGTGTGGGTAAGCGACATGCCCCTGAATCCCTTTTACGGTGAGTTCGGCGCCCAAAGAGCCACGGCGGCCGTTTTTGATAACATCGCCTAAAACCTCAGTGCTCGAAGGTTCGCCGACAATACACCAATCAATCTTCTCGCCCTGTTGCTCCAGCCATTCCACTACTTTTACCGTGCCGTTGTGGGCAGGGCCTTCCTCATCACTGGTGATCAAAAAAGCGATACGACCATTATGATTGGGGTGTTCAGCGACAAAGTCCTCACAGGCGACCAACATTGAGGCCAGCGATCCTTTCATATCGGCTGCCCCGCGCCCACACAGGTAGCCATCATCTATGATTGGGTTGAATGGGGGGTGCTGCCAGTTAGATTCGGGCCCGGTGGGTACCACATCGGTATGACCGGCAAAGGCTAACAGCGGGCCACTTTCGCCGCGCACGGCCCAAAAGTTATCGACGTCGCCAAAACGCAAAGGATAAATCGTAAAGCCAATGGCTTCTAAGCGCTCGATCATTAAGGTTTGGCAACCCGCATCCTCTGGGGTGACGGATTGTCGGCTGATCAACGCTTGGGCCAACTCAAGAGTGGGGGATGGCGCGGGGTTGGACATGGATACTTCCTGATGTGGGCAAATTAGGGCCGCCGATTTTAGCAAAATTCAGCAAAAGGTGCGAAGTGATGGCGATATGGGGCCTTGCTCATAGCACCCAAAGAGTAAATAAGCTACACTTGCGGCCTTTAAATTTGGCGTGATTGGGCCTTGAATGTACCCGTCTAATTGCACCTAAACCCCTATCTTGGCGAGTGTTTATTGGCCTCGCAGTTGAGTTGAGATCGAATGTCAGACAGTATTAACCCCAAAGAAATCAAGCATATACGAAATTTCTCTATCATCGCCCATATCGATCACGGCAAGTCGACTATCGCTGATCGGTTTATACAAATGTGTGGCGGATTAAGCGATCGGGAAATGGCGCAGCAAGTTCTTGACTCAATGGATATCGAGCGCGAGCGCGGTATTACCATTAAAGCGCAAAGCGTTACCCTCAGCTATACCGCCCGCGATGGCGAAACTTACCAACTTAACTTTATCGATACCCCGGGCCATGTTGACTTCTCCTACGAAGTGTCGCGCTCTTTAGCGGCCTGTGAAGGGGCGCTACTGGTAGTGGATGCCGGACAGGGGGTTGAGGCCCAATCGGTCGCCAACTGCTATACCGCAATTGAGCAGGGACTGGAGGTCATTCCGGTTCTCAATAAGATGGATTTGCCCCAAGCGGACCCAGAGCGCGTGGCGCAAGAAATCGAAGATATTATCGGCATTGATGCCACCGAAGCGGTGCGCTGCAGCGCCAAATCCGGTTTGGGGATTGAAGATGTTCTGGAAGAGTTAGTACGAATGGTACCGCCACCGGTCGGTGATGTGGATGCGCCTTTGCAAGCGCTGATTATCGACTCTTGGTTCGACAACTACTTAGGTGTTGTCTCGTTGGTGCGGGTTAAACAGGGCACCTTAAAAGTCAAAGATAAAATCGTTACCAAGTCTATCGGTAAGTCGCATGTGGTCGACAGTGTGGGTGTTTTCAACCCTAAGCTGCACAAGCTAAAAGAGTTAAAAGCCGGCGAAGTGGGTTTTATTGTCGCAGGTATTAAAGATATTCAAGGCGCTCCCGTGGGCGATACCTTGATTGCTGCCGGAGATATGACGGTAGAGGCTCTGCCGGGCTTTCAGCATGTCAAACCGCAGGTTTACGCCGGCATGTTCCCAGTAAGCTCGGACGATTTTGAAAACTTTCGCGATGCGTTGCAAAAGCTTACCCTTAATGACGCCTCTTTGTTTTTCGAGCCAGAAAGCTCCGACGCACTAGGCTTTGGTTTTCGCTGTGGCTTTCTCGGCATGCTGCATATGGAAATCATTCAGGAGCGGCTCGAGCGCGAGTACGATTTGGACCTGATTACCTCTGCCCCCACCGTTGTTTACGAAGTAGTGACCACCAAAGGTGAGACTATTTACGTCGACAATCCGTCTGCATTGCCCGATATCGGCTTGATAGAAGAAATGCGCGAGCCGATTGTCGAAGCCAGCATCTTGGTGCCGCAAGAGCACTTAGGCGCTGTGATTACCCTATGCGTGGAAAAGCGTGGTGTGCAACGCGATATGCACTATATGGGTAAGCAGGTGTCGGTACGCTACGATATGCCAATGAGCGAAGTGGTGCTGGATTTCTTTGACCGTCTAAAATCCGTCAGTCGCGGTTTTGCCTCCCTGGATTACAGCTTTTCGCGTTTTGAGGCCGCCAACTTAGTGCGTCTTGATGTACTGATCAACGGTGACCGAGTTGATGCGCTGGCGCTGATTGTGCACCGCGATCACGCACAGGGCATTGGTCGCAGTTTGACCGAAAAAATGAAAGAGTTGATTCCTCGTCAAATGTTTGATGTGGCAATCCAGGCCGCTATCGGTGGCAATGTGGTTTCTCGTACCACGGTAAAAGCGCTGCGCAAAAACGTAACCGCCAAGTGTTACGGTGGCGATGCCAGTCGTAAGAAGAAGCTTTTGCAAAAACAAAAAGAAGGTAAGAAACGCATGAAGCAGGTGGGTAATGTTGAAATCCCCCAGTCAGCGTTCTTGGCCGTTCTGCAAGTAGACAGTTAAACCGTTACTAATATTTAAGGCGCATGGCATGGAAAATATTAATTTACCCCTTATTTTAACCATCGGGGTATTTTTTACGGGGCTCGCTTGGCTGTTTGATCGGCTGATACTTTCGACTCCCCGACGACGCAAAGTGGCGGCGGTAAAAGCCGAGTTCGAAGGGCGTAATATTACCGACGAAAACAGTCAAGACTACGAGCTTTATCATCGAGCCATGGCTGCTGCCGAGCGCGAGCCGGTGGTAATTGAGTTCAGTAAGTCTTTTTTCCCAGTCTTGTTGGTTGTGTTCGTCTTGCGATCTTTTATTGCTGAGCCCTTTCAAATCCCATCGGGTTCGATGGAGCCGACTCTCGATGTTGGTGATTTTATTCTGGTCAATAAATTCACCTATGGCATTCGTTTACCGGTTATCAATAAAAAAATTATTGAGATCAATGACCCTGAGCGCGGGGATGTGATGGTGTTCTTTCCCCCGCATTTGCCCGATACGTATTACATAAAGCGGGTGATTGGTTTGCCCGGTGACTTAGTGCGTTATGAAAACCACAAACTATTTATTAACGGTGAGGCCGTGCCCGAAACACTACAGGCAGTGCTGCCAGCCCAAAAGCCGCAGTTTAAGCTAGTGCGTGAAACTTTAGGTGAGCATGAATTTACCTCACGCAAATATCTGCGCCCCGGGCAATACAGCCGTCGTGGCAGTTGGCGAGTACCCGAAGGCCATTATTTTATGGTTGGTGATAACCGTGACAATAGCTTTGACAGTCGTGGTTGGGACGACCCATTTGTCCCCGAAGACCATATCGTAGGCAAGGCCATGGTGGTGTGGATGCATTGGGATTCACTGTTTAGCCTGCCAAGCTTTGATCGCGCAGGGGCGATTGACTAACCACTGCTGTTATTCGAGTCTAGCTGCTTATATACTGAATAAACCGGATTACACTGGGTTAAAAGAGTCATAAAATGCTTGATATAGATTTGGTAACCGTAGTTTTCTCATGGACAACAGGGTGGAGTTTATGATCAATTATCAATCTCAACGAGGCCTTTCTGCGATTGCTTGGCTTGTATTGTTAGCGGTGGTTGGCTTTTTTGGCTTGTGTATCGCCAAAATGGCGCCGGTTTATGCTGAAAACTATTACATTGTTAACGGTTTTAAGTCGCTGACGAAGCAAGGTGGCAATGAACTTAAAAATATGCGCAAGCAAGAACTTAGTCGCAGCTTGAGTAATTATTATTCGATTAATAATGTGCGCTCTCCCGGTGCTAAAGAGCTTGAATTTCAGCCTACCAGTAAAGGTATGCTGGTGATTAATCAGTACGAGGTCAGAGTACCTTTAATTGCCAACGTGGATGTGGTGATGAGCTTCTTTAATGTACTGGATACCAGCGCTCCAGAGGAGTGCTGCGACCCACCTGAGGAAATGCTCAGCGGTGAATAACATTGTCTTAACCCGACTGCAATCTAAACTCAACTATGAGTTTGATGATCTAGCACTGTTCTCTCTGGCATTAAGCCATCGCAGTGTGGGCGCTGCCAACAATGAGCGTCTGGAGTTTCTCGGCGACTCAATTCTCAACTTTATTATTGCTCGCGCTTTATTTGATCAGTTCGAGTCGGCTCGCGAAGGCCAGTTGAGTCGTCTGCGCTCGCAATTGGTTAAGGGAGAAACTCTGGCGGAGTTGGCGCGCGAGTTTGATTTAGGCCCGTGCTTGTTGCTCGGTGAAGGAGAAATGAAAAGTGGTGGACAAAGGCGTGATTCGATCTTGGCCGATGCAGTAGAAGCCATTATTGGGGCGATATACATCGATAGTGACTTCGATACCTGCCGTCAATGTGTACTGCGTTGGTATCAGCCACGTTTGGATGATTTAAATTTAGACAATCCCGCCAAAGATGCCAAAACTCGGCTGCAGGAGCATTTGCAAAGTCGCAAGCAGCCACTGCCCGATTATCAAGTGGTGAACATTGAAGGCGAAGCTCACGCTCAAACTTTTACGGTTGAGTGTCATGTTAGTCTGTTAAAAAACCCCGAAGTTGCTACTGCTAGTAGTCGTCGCGTTGCCGAAAAACAATCCGCAGCCTTAGCGCTGAAAAAACTTGGAATAGATTGACCCTATGGCTGAATCCTTAGCTAATGATACCCGCTGTGGCTTTGTCGCCATTGTCGGCCGCCCCAATGTGGGCAAATCCACTTTGCTCAATCATATGCTGGGGCAGAAGGTCAGCATCACTTCGCGCAAACCTCAAACCACCCGTAACAACGTTACCGGTATTAAAACAGAAGGGCGCGATCAGATTGTTTTTGTCGACACTCCGGGGCTGCATAAAAATCAACCCAAAGCGATTAATCGCTATATGAACCGAGCCGCTGGTTCGGCTATGAAAGATGTAGACTTAATTGTGTTTGTCGTCGACCGTCTAAATTGGACAGAAGAAGACGAAATGGTGGCACGCTATGTCGAAAATAGCCATTCACCCGTGGTGCTAGCAGTGAATAAGGTGGATCAAATCGACGATAAGAATACGTTGTTGCCACACCTGCAGTCTCTATCTGAGCGCTTAAAAGCCGATGAGATTATCCCTCTATCGGCACTGCGTGGCATCAATTTAGATCGCCTGCACGATCTGATTTTAAACTATTTGCCGCAAGGGCCACATTTTTATGAGGAAGATCAATTTACCGATCGCTCCTCGCGTTTTATGGTGGCGGAAATTATTCGCGAAAAAATTACCCGTCAGCTAGGTGATGAGCTACCCCACCAAATGGCCGTCGAGATTGAAGAATATAAACACGACGGCAAAACCCTGCATATCGGTGCGCTTATTCTGGTGGAAAGAGACGGACAAAAGCGTATTTTGATCGGCAATAAGGGAGATCGTATTAAGCAGATTGGCCAGCAAGCCCGGCAAGATATGGAAGCGCTGTTAGACGATAAAATCATGCTTAAATTATGGGTTAAGGTAAAGTCTGGTTGGTCAGATGATGAGCGCGCATTGCGCAGCTTGGGTTACGACGATCTCTAACCATTACCACCGGTAGTCAATGGATATGCAGCATATCGAATTTGAACCGGCCTATGTTATTCACACTCGCCCCTATCGGGATACCAGCCTAATTGTCACTTTTTTCAGCCGCCACTATGGTGTGGTGGCCGGGGTGGCGCGCGGTCAACGAAAAGCCAGTAAAAAACACAACAAAACACCCATGCTCCCCTTTACGCCACTGCTGATTAATTTGCAGGGTAAGTCCTCTTTAAAATTAATCAGTCATTTTGAATGGGCAGGAAATACCAAAACTCTGCAGGGCTATGCGCTGTATTCCGGATTGTACCTGAATGAATTGCTGGTGCGTTTGCTGCCTGAGTGGTATGCGCACAGCAGCCTTTATGATGATTACCAGTGGGCGCTGGGTGCGCTGTCTGAAGGAGGGGATATCGAAGTGATACTGCGCCAGCTGGAAGGCAGGCTACTCGATAGCCTTGGGGTCAATATTAGCTGGCACACTCAGGCCGGCTCCGAGGAGCCTATTCGCACCGACCTGCACTACCGGTTAGACACACAGGCAGGCTTTGTTCCACTATTTAATGCGAGTGAAGCCGGTGCCTTATCCGGGGAGGATATTCTTCAGGTGGCCGCTGGCAATTGGCGCCATGAACCGGCGCGCAGGTTGGCAAAGTATACTCATCGGCAGCTATTACAGCCTTTGCTGGGGGCAAAACCGCTGCAGTCGCGCCAGCTATTTCAATAATAAAGCGGTTGTGCCCACTTCTTAGAGCGAGGCTAGCTCTTATCATTCGTTAACTGTTCGAATATTTGGTCGAGATTTTGCTCTTCTCGCCACTGTAGAATTTGTTCGATGGCATTGTTAAGTGCATTAATTTCGGCTTCGAGATTCTCAATTTGACCAGCCTGCAGGACTTTATCCAATAGGCCCGATAAGCTGCGCAAATGGGGCACACCGGTATAGCAGCAACTACCATATAGCTTGTGAATTAGCTCTTGTAGGCTTGCCCAGTGTTGTTCTTGATAGGCCTCATTAATTGCTTTTTTTTCCTCACTCAAGCTATCCAGCAGCATAGTCAGCATATCTTTGGCTAATGTAACTTTATGGTTGGCTAAGGATAAACACTGAGGTAGGTTGACCGGACTATTAGGGTCGGAGGCTTCGCAATCACTGGAACCTGGGGCTTCCAGTACGCGGCGGAGCTGGCTCGACATACCAGTCCAGCGACTGAGCATATGATCGAGCTGCTTATCGGTCACGGGTTTGCGTATGCAGTCATCCATACCGCCAATAAGTAAGTCAGTTTTTTGTTCGGTCACCGTGTGGGCGGTGAGGGCAACTATAGGGGTGCGCCTACCACTGCGTTGTTCTTTTTCACGAATACGCTTCGTCGCTTCAATACCATCCATGCCGGGCATTTGGATATCCATAAAAATAATATCAAAATTGGCGCGGTCGAATAAGTCTAAGGCCTGCATGCCACTGACAGCCTGAGTTACATTCACCCCTAAGTCGTGCAGAAATTCGGTAGTTAATTGTAAGTTGGCCTCGTTATCATCCACTAAAAGAACATCTAATTTTTCTTGTTCTTTTATCTCAATAGGTGCCTCGTCAGTTAAATGTAAATCCAATGCTTGGCTGATGGCGTCTAATAATGGCTGACTTTGAATTGGTTTGACAATAAAAGAGATGACTTGGTTTTCAGGGTGCTGATGGAAAAAATTTCGATGTGCTGGTGTACAGCAAACGATTACTTTACAGAAAAATTCCACATTCAATTGCTCTGCCATATTGGCTATCAACGCTGGCGGCAGACGACGTTCGTCTGGTGAAATATCCCAAAGCATGAGTGAGTACTTTCGCCCTTGAGCTTGCTCGGAGCGTAAAATCGGAATGATATCGTGCACGGAATTTACCCAGAGAGATTCACCTTGCCAGCTCTGCATTAAAGATTGCAGTTGTCCGAAGGCCGCATTGCTCTGCGCGCAGACGAGTACCCGATGGTTTTTTAAAGCGTTGTATTCGGGGGCGATATAATGCGGGTCTACGCCTAAGGTTGCTGTAAACCAAAAAGTGGCTCCAGGCTCGGCTTCGCTCTCGACTCCAATCTCTCCCTGCATTCTGTCTACTAGTCCCTTGCAAATTGCCAGGCCTAAGCCGGTTCCGCCGTATTCACGCGAGGTGGACGCATCGGCCTGAGCAAAGGCGGAGAAAAGTTGATTTTGTTGTTCTTGCGATAGACCAATACCTTGATCGCGGACGATCCCTTTGATAGTGATTTGATTTTCTTCAAAGTGGGTTAATTGAAATTCGATTGTAATGGTTCCGCGCTCACTGAACTTAATCGCGTTGCCTAACAAGTTAGATAGAATTTGTGAGAAGCGCAGTGGGTCTCCCATTAGCTGCGGCGGAATATTATTGTCGATAATCGTGGTAATTTGTAGATTTTTTTCTGAGGCATCAAACGATAGAGTTTCCACCGTGGATTCCACCACTTGACGTAAAGGCAAGGGAGCGTAGTCGAGCTCTAATTTTCCGGACTCTATTTTGGAAAAATCTAAAATATCGTTGATAATGGTCAGCAAATTATGGGCTGAGTCGTGAATGGTTTGTACATAACCGCGCTGCTTTTCATCGAGCTTCGTTTTTAGGGCAAGGTTCGAAAAACCAATAATGCCATTGAGTGGGGTGCGAATTTCGTGGCTGGTATTGGCCAGGAACTCTGATTTAATTTGGCTGGCTGCGAGCGCCTCCTTTCGAGCCATATCCAGTTCAATATTCTGTACCTCGATCGTCTCCATAGTTTCGCGTACGTCGTGCATCGACTGTTCAATGTGTAATTGCATATCACCTTGAGCTTGTTCTTGCGCCTTGGCCATATCATTGACCGCTGCGGCCAAACACTCAAACTCATAGGCAAAGTATCCGTTTACTCGCGCGTTCAGTTGACCGGCGCTAATTTTTTCTACCGCGGTGCGAATCAAATGCAGTGGCGTGGCAATATTGGCATTGAGCTTGACGGCCAAATAACCCGCCAAAAGCAAACACGCCATAGTCGCCAACACCACAATCAATAACACCTGATAGATCGTTATCCAGTAAGGCGATAACAGCAATTCAATTTCCAGCCAGCCTAAGGCTTGCTGCCCTTCGCTGTTAACAATGGGGTGGTGATAGCGGATAGAACCTTGAGTTTGTTTTTCATGGACATGGCCATTGGCCACAATTGTGTCCGTAGTGACTGCAAAAAATTTAGGGCCTACATGGTAGTCGAGCTGGTGGGTGGTGTCGTGCACATGAATGGCCCTAACCAGTGGTTCCTCCAAAGTGGCTTGAATCAGGGCTTCTAGAATCGCGGGGTTGTTAGCCGACAACGAAATATGAGCAAGGTTTGCGGTTTTCTCTGCCAGTAGCCAGCCACGTTTTTCGACAAAGTCATCGAGCTTGCTGACAAACAAGAATGTCAGTGTGGCCGACAGCAAAAGCGAGATACTGATGGCGGGCAGGAGGATAAGCCTCCATACTTCGGTTTTTACGCTGCTTGTTTTCATGGATTATGCTTATCGTTGATTATCACGCAGTAATTGATACTTGCCCCGAGGCTCCTTAGAATAGTCGCCTTTTGCGCTGCGCTGCAAGTCACTGAGGTTCATATGGATTTTCCTACCATCGATGCATATGTGGGCAATACGCCCCTGGTGCGAGCGCAGCGCCTGCTGCCCGCCACAAGCAGCAATACCCTGTTGCTTAAACTGGAGGGCAATAACCCGGCCGGTTCGGTAAAAGATCGCCCGGCGCTATCGATGATAGAGCGGGCCGAAGCGCGTGGTGATATTGCTCCCGGCGATAGTTTAATTGAAGCCACCAGCGGCAATACCGGCATTGCCCTGGCAATGGTGGCAGCTATTAAAGGCTATCCGATTACCTTGATTATGCCCGATAACAGTACCGAAGAGCGCAAAGCCTCAATGGCCGCCTACGGCGCCCAGCTAATTTTGGTCAGCAAAGAGCAGGGCATGGAAGGCGCACGTGATCTGGCCCTGCAAATGCAAAGTGAAGGCAAGGGTAAGGTGCTCGATCAATTCGCCAATGCCGATAACCCCGAGGCGCACTATCGCGGCACCGGGCCGGAAATTTGGCAGCAAAGCGGCGGTACCATCACCCATTTTATTAGCTCCATGGGCACGACCGGTACCATTATGGGCTGCTCGCGTTACTTAAAAGAGCAAAACCCCGCGGTGCAAATCATCGGTTTGCAGCCGGAAGACGGCGCCGCCATTCCGGGTATTCGCCGCTGGCCGCAAGAGTACTTGCCGTCTATTTACGAAAACCAGCGCGTGGATCGTATTGTCAGCATGTCGCAAGGGCGAGCCGAGCAAGCGATGCGCGATCTGGCTCAGCGCGAAGGTATTTTTTGCGGCGTCTCATCGGGCGGAGCCGTAGCGGCCGCGCTGGAGCTGGCCGAGTCGGTCGAAGACGCAGTTATTGTCGCCATCATCTGTGACCGGGGGGATCGCTACCTCTCCTCCGGTTTGTTTAACCGCGCTTTATGAAATCGCGACGACCCGGACACGGCAACCGGGGCCGCAGGCCGCGTCAGGCCGCCGCAGTGCCGACCGAGCCGGTTACTTTAACCATTGACGGGTACATTCACGATGGCCGCGGTCTGGCTCGCCACCAGGGCCAGGCGGTGTTCGTCAGCGGCGCGCTGGATTCCGAGCAGGTTGAAGCCCGCTGGACTAAGCGCCAGTCGCGTTTTTCTGAGGCGCGATTACTGCAAGTGCTGAGTCCATCGCCCCAGCGCGTTGAGCCGGCCTGCAAACACTACGGTCGTTGCGGCGGTTGCCAGTTGCAGCACGCCAGCCATGCCCATCAATTAGAGATTAAGCAAAACAGTGTGCTCGACCAGCTGGCCCGAGCCGGTGCCCCAGCGCCTCAAACACTGTTGCCGCCGATCGTCGGTAACCCCTGGCACTATCGCAGCCGCGCCCGCCTGGCGGTTATGTTCGATAAGGCGGGGCAGTTGAGTTTTGGTTTTCGTCGCCAGGGTGATAGCCAGCTGGTGAACATCGAGCAGTGCCCGGTTTTACCCGAGAGCTTGCAAGGCTTAATTGAGCCGCTGCGTGTGTTGTTGCAACAGCTGGATGTCAAAGCCGTTAGCCATGTGGAGCTAATTGCCACGCAAGATCAGTCGGTTGTGATCTTGCGCCACACCCGAGCGCTAAAACCCGAGGCCTGCGCGGCTTTAACGCATTTTGCCGAGAGCCAGTGTTGCCAAGTGTGGCTCAGCCCCGACAACCAGCAGTTGACCGATATCGCCGGTGAGCCGCTCGACCCCAGATTGTCCTTTGCTCTTGTCGGTGGCAGTCTAGAACTTAGGTTTCATCCGCTGGACTTCACTCAAGTCAATCCCGAGATTAATCGCGCCATGGTGGATCAGGCGGTGCGGCTGTTAGACCCACAGACAGACGAGCATGTGTTGGATTTATTTTGCGGCATTGGCAACTTCTCATTGCCCTTGGCGCAACAGGCCGGCCGGGTAACCGGCGTGGAGGCCATCAAAAGCATGGTGGCGCGCGCCGACGAGAATGCTCAGAGTAATCAGCTAAGCAATCTTGACTTTATCGCCGCGGACTTAGAGCAGGCCTCACTCAAAACGCTGCAAAAGAAGATTGGTCAATTTCACGCGGTGTTACTCGACCCACCGCGCGCCGGTGCCGCCTTGGCGTGTCAGCAGCTAGCCGAGACCGCAGCCAAGCGTATTCTCTATGTGTCGTGTAATCCGGCCACTTTGGCACGCGATGCCCATAGCCTGACTCAGGCCGGTTTTAGTCTCGACAGCTTGGGTATTATGGAGATGTTTCCCCACACCTCTCATGTCGAAACCATGGCCCTGTTTACTCGCCGTTAAAAGCAGGTATGATCATGCCATCGTGTTGGGATGATCGGATGCCATGTATCACCAGTATTTTGGACTAAAAGAGCCAGCTTTCTCCATTGCGGTCAACCCGCGCTATCTGTACATGAGTGAGCAGCACAGGGAGGCACTGGCACACTTGCTCTACGGTGTGCAGGGCGGCGGCTTTGTTTTGCTTACCGGTGAGGTAGGGACGGGTAAAACCACGATTATTCGCTCATTGCTGGAGCAGCTGCCCGAGGGCACCGACCTGGCCATGGTGTTTAACCCCATGGCCGAAGTGCCCGAAATGCTGCAAATGATTTGCGATGAACTGGGGGCGAAGTACCCACCGGAGAGCCCCAGTATAAAAACCCTGACCGATACACTGCACCGCTACCTGCTGGATAACCACAGCCGCGGTCGGCGTACCGTTTTGTTGATTGATGAAGCTCAGTTGTTGTCACCCGAGGCGTTAGAGCAAATTCGCCTGCTCACTAACCTCGAGACCAACACACAAAAACTACTGCAAATAATTTTGGTCGGCCAGCCCGAGCTCAACCGCCTGTTGGCCCAGCCGCGCTTGCGGCAATTATCCCAGCGCATTACCGCCCGGTTTCATTTAAACCCGCTAACTCTGGCCGAAACGCGCGCTTATATCAGCCACCGTTTGCAGGTGGCCGGGCTTACCGGCGCGCGCAATCCATTCCCCGAAACCATTGTGCGCAAAATTTTTTCTTACAGTGGCGGCATTCCGCGGCGAATTAATATTCTCTGTGAGCGGGCCTTAGTCGGGCTCTATGGTCACAACAAGGATCGCGTCGACCGCAAGATTCTGCGGCTTGCCAAGCGTGAAGTAAACGGCGTTCCAGGTGCCTCGGCCGCGGCGCTCAACCGTCGCAGCGCGAGGCATTGGTGGCCACAGGCATTGCTATTGTTATTGGGTGTTGCCGCAATGACCGGCTGGTGGTTTATCTCAGAGGCGGGGCGGGGCGAGCAGGGCGCTGCGGCCGATACCGTCGTGGATGCTTCGCCCGAAGCCAGCCCGGTGGTTCCCGCCGAGCAAGTGCTGCCCCCGGTGGCGACCCAAAGCCCCTCTGTGCCCGACTACAGCATTCGCTATTTGTCCGATGCCCAGGCTCAACTCGCCGCCCACAGCGGTTTATCGGGCTCGCTTATCTGTCTAAATGGCAGTGCTCAGGCGGTGGCTTGCGAGGTGGAACAGGTTGATACCTGGCAGGCGTTGGTGGCACTCAACCGCCCGGTATTATTAACCCTGACCACGGAAGATAAATTTCGCGCCTATGGGGTGCTGACGGCCATTGATAAAGAAAATGCCGAACTGTTAGATGCCAGTGGCAAACCCCATAGCGTAGCACTGGCCGAACTCGGCGCTCGCTGGAATGGCCAGGTGTTGTACCTATGGCACAAACCGCCCGGCTATAACTCCGGGGCAGCCGTCGGAGTGGGGGATCGTGGCCCCTTGGTGCGCTGGCTGGCGCAAGCCTTTGCTCAGCTGGATGGGCAGGCGAAACCCCTCGCGGAGTCGCAATTTACCCAAGCCCTGGCCGATCGCTTAAAAATTTTTCAGCGCAAACACGGCTTAACAGTGGATGGTATTTTGGGGCAAAAAACCATCTTGCGGCTCAATGAACGCCTGGGTATAGATACCTCACTGCAGGTGGAGGGGGACTGGTAATGTCGCTACTACTGGAAGCTTTACGCAAGGCCGATCGCGAGCGCGAAGGCAGCAATCACCCCGCCGGGCTAGACACCGCCCACACGCCAGCGTCAACCGAGCCGAATCGGGTTAATTTGCTGCTCATCGCACTGGCCGTGGCGGTAGTGCTATTGCTCGCGCTGGTGCTCTGGCTTACCTTGCGCGCGTCGCCGCCCAATGCTGTGACCACCGAGCCGCCTGCCCCCGCGGTAAAACCGCTAGAGCCC
>NZ_JAUOQM010000018.1:91280-225277 GCF_030547685.1 Gilvimarinus sp. 2_MG-2023
GCTAGAGCCCGCAACAGCAAAAGCGCCGCAGCCGGCCCAGCCCAGTCAGCCGTTAACGGCGGCTGAACACTCAGAAACAAGCGCAGCGGCGAGCGCTGTCGATTCAGCCAAGAGTTCAGGGGCAAATACAGCGGCAGAATTTGACGATAGTCGGCAGGTTTCAACCTCTGCGGATGGCGGCGTCAGTATGATTGGCAAGGCCTATAGCGACGCGGCCCCAGCGCTTGAGCGGGTGACTGATACCCCGGAGCCCGAGTCTCCCAACCCGCCGACCACCGCGCCTGCATCAGAAGATGCCGAAGTGTTGGCACTTTATCAAAGGGCTGCAGAACCGCAGGGGACCAGTAGCCAAAAAGATAGCGCCGGGCAAAGTAATAAGACGACTCAAACAAGCGAGCCACCCAGCCCCTACGCCGAGCTCGGTGGGGTCAGGTCACTGCCTTTAGCTGCGCAAAATGCCGTACCCACCTTAATGTACGCCACGCACAGCTACGACCCGGCAGGGGATAGTTCGGTGGTGATTAATGGCCGAATCCGGCGCGCGGGCGATACTCTGACTGCGGGCATAGAGTTGGAGAGTATTGAGGCCGAGGGCATTATTGTGCGCATGGGCGAGCACCGCTTTACCCTGAAAGCGCTGTCGAGCTGGGTCAATATGTAGCGACCGACCTTGGAGGTTATGCTTCGCGTTGGTCAATGGGGCGGGCGGGGTTACCGGCCACAATGGTATAAGGTGCCACGTCGCGCGTGACGACACAGCTCATGCCGGCCACCGCGCCTTCATGCAGGGTGACACCATCGGTGACCCCGCAGTGGCTGCCCAGCCAGACATCCCGCTCTAACCGAATACCCTGCGAGGTGACCGGCTGTTCGCAAATAGGACGCCCCGCTGCCAGTCCGTGATTAAAAGCGTACAGATGGCTGTAGGCGGCCAGGCGGCAGTGGTCGGCAATATCGATCCCCGCGCTGCCGCCATCTAAGGTGGCGTGATGATTGATTGAGACATGGCTGCCAATGCGAATGGGCCCGTGCAGGGTCGCATCGCCGGCAATATAGCTGTTGTCGCCAATAATAATATCGCGGCCGGGCTCGGCAAATATTTGTGCGCTCGGGGCGATAAACACATTTTTGCCGATGGTCACTGTCTCGAGCGCCATCAGTGTTTGCTGAATGTCCTCTTGCCAGGGACGCGCCCAAGTTAAGTGTTTGGGTTTTAAGCGGTAGTAGAGCCAGGGCATAGCGCTCAGGCGTTTTTTATGCTGTTCGGTATAATCCATAAAACATCGGTGCGGTAGAGGCAAACGCGTATTGTACGCCACTGTTAATCGGGCGTGTGATCGGGCGTGTTGAACTGACTGAGTGCGGCGGCGCGGCTCGCAATGAGACAATCATTATTGATGCAGGAAAATGAAAGGTGCCCGCCGCCGAGCGCAGTTTGATTGAGCAGATTCACCGTGTCACGCGGAACAAGGGCGTGTGTTGAAGCTTTCGGTGGAGCATCGAGTGGACGCTCTCAGGTTGCTTGTAGGCAAGGCCGGCGCGATCCCTGTGCGCTTCTCCTAGCCTGTTGCGTTTCCCGTTGTAGTGTTCCGGTATTGTGTACACTCTCGTGCACATCTGCATTGGTGATTGCAAGCAACCCCTGGCCGGGATGATGCAAATCACCGAGGGCGCTAGCGGCGTGCGGACACCCAACTAAAGTGTAACACTTGCCTCGATTGTCACCAGTGGCTACTTAGTTTTTCTCGTACTTAACGAATATTTTGATACCAGTTAGAGTAATAAGATGTTTGACGTCATTTGGCAAAACGCAGACGCGCTGGTCGTGCATAAACACGCCGGGGTGGATTTTCATACCGATGCAGGCGCCCCCGGCTTATTTCAGCAGGTTAAGCGTCAGCTCAACCTTACCGAGCTCTACCCGGTACACCGCCTGGACAAAGTCACCTCGGGCTTGGTACTGATGGCAAAAACTCAAACAGCCAACCGCGAACTGTGCCAGCAGTTTGCCGCGGGCGAGGTGGAAAAGTTTTATTTGGCATTGAGTGCGAAAAAGCCCGCCAAAAAACAGGGGCGTGTTGTGGGCGACATGGCCCCGGCGCGGCGCAGCGCCTGGAAATTATTGCGCAGCCAAGAGAATCCCGCGCGCACAGCGTTTATTTCTCAGGCCGTATCGCCCGGGGTGCGCTTGCAACTGGTTAAGCCCAAAACCGGCAAAACTCACCAAATACGGGTGGCACTAAAAAGTGTCGGCGCGCCTATTCTGGGCGATACACTCTATGGCGGCGCCCCGGCCGATCGGGTCTACCTTCATGCCTATCAACTGGCAATAGTGCTTAAGGGGCAGCACTACCGCTGGCAATCATTGCCACAAACCGGAGAGCTTTTCCTGCAGGCGGAATTTTTGCAATGCATGCAAGCTTTGGGCTCGCTGGACGGTTTATCCTGGCCGGGTGTATGAGTTTTTGTCGCGCAGGCTGCATTCGCATTGTCGGTTTGATTGTGCTGTTAACCGGCATCGCGTGCAGCGATAACCGCACCGACGCCAATCCCCCGAATGCCGATAACTATCAACTGCACTGGCGCACTTGCGACAGCGCCCCCGAGTCTGTGCGCTGCGGCGAGCTGATACTGCCTGGCGCTTTAGATGTATTGTCGTTTCGTGTGCTGCGCTATCAAGGTGACAACAAGCAACCCGAGCCGCTTATGTATTTACAGGGTGGCCCCGGCTACCGTTTGGATTTTAGCGCGCGCGGTTTGCAAGCTTGGCTAAGTTTTGCCGAGCACGCCGGGCTTAAACGCGATTTAATTTTACTCAACCGGCGCGGCAGTAACGATCAGTGCCGCGAGTACCGGCAGGCCAGACGGCGGACGTTGTTATTAGCGCCCGAGCGTATCAACACCGGCCTCAGTGCCGATGAAGCGCTGATACAATGTTTAAATCGCAGCGATACTCTGGCTGTTACTGATTATGGTACCCGGCAAAACGCGGCGGATGTACGGGCTTTAATGCGGTTGTTGGCCGTGCCCGGTTGGCACGGCTTGGGGGTGTCTTACGGTACGCGTCTGGCTATTGAATTGGCAGGCACTGCCGGGCTGCAATCACTGGTGTTGGACTCGGTTTACCCGCCGGGGATGGGCGGTGTTTTGCAATCACCGCAGTTGCTCGGCCAAAGCCTCGACAATATGGCCGCCGCATGTCGTACCGATGCCCAGTGCCTACGTGCCTGGCAAACCCACTTTGCCGACATAAGCCTTTCCTCCGAGGCTTTTATGCACCAGCTGCGCATCAGCCTTGCGCGGCTGCAGGAAAACCCCGTAGATGTCACGGTCACGCTCGACGGCTGGTCCGAGACAGTATGGGTAACCGCGCCGCGCTTTCTTTCGGCCGCATTTAGCGCCGCTTATAACCGCCACCGCTGGCCCCGTCTGGTGGCCGCCATGGCTGCCACCGAGCACAGTGGGCGCAAAGCTCTAAGTCAGCTGATGCAATTGAATGTGGGGCCGGCAACGCCAGGCCAGAGCACGGCCGATACGGTCGCGCGCCTGGCTCATACCGCCGTGGACTGTCGCGACAATCGCCTAGGCAGTGAGCAAGAGTATCAACAGGGGCTGAGTAAAGTCGGCTGGCTTAAGCCCTATATGGCCGGCACCTGGCAGGGGCAAATTTGTCAGCACTGGCTCAATGCCATTGATCCGGTCATCTGGCCCGCGCCGAGTGCGCTTGCCAAGGTGCCTCAAGTGACACTACTTGCCGGCGAGTTTGACCCCATCACCCCGGTCAGCTGGGCCGAAATGGTCAGCCATGACTGGCCCCAGGTACAGCTGTCGGTATTCCCCGCCAGCGGCCATTCCGTGCTCAACAATAGGCCCTGCGCACTCGGGCAGTTGGAGCGGGTTTTAAATCGCGAACAAAAAACAATTGAGGTGTGCGAGTGAGGGCTTAACCTGCGTATTGCCTCAATGGCAATGTCGCAGGTTAAGGGGGTGAAGCGTTAAAGAGAGGTTAAAGTTTTTAATCGCTCACCTACGAGTCTCGTTTACTCGTAAAGGCATAAATAAGCGGTGTCTTGCGCAACTTTAACACCAAATTTTTGGTTGGCTTCTACCTCAAAGCTCTCGCCTGATGTGTAAGTAACCCACTCATCACTGCCTGGCAGTTTTACGGTCAGCGCGCCGCTGATAACACTCATATACTCTTTTTGGCTGGTGCCAAATTCGTAGTCGCCGGGGGCCATAACGCCGACGGTAGCGGGCAGTTTTTCGCCTTTAAAAGCGATGGAGGCAACGTTGCCTTCGAAGTAGTTGTTTACATCAAACATGGTTAATCCTCGCAAAATGGGACGGCAAGGCTAGCGGAATTTGACGGGTTTGGCTAGCCGGTGTCAAAAAAACGGACATATCGACCTATGCCACCGCTGCTGTCTGACTAAAATATATTCAACTCGGTGGCAGGTTTGTCAGCGCGGAATCTCTGGAGTCCTGTCGCGACGAATGCAGTACAATCTTTGCCATCAATGCGCGTTGTGGAGCGCGTTCACGCACAATTAAGGGTGTAGATTTGATGACTTTACTGATTCGTTGGTTAATCCGCTCGATAACGGGCCTAACGCTTATCGCTGTTTGTTTACCTGTATTCGCCGGCCAATCGCTTGTGTTGATGGATAAGGCCGCGCTGGATAAGGTCAAAGCTCGTGTCAATGCCGGCCAGTTAAACGACTCGCAAACTGCCGTGTACGATTATTTGTTGGCGCGGGCCGATCATATTCTGCAGCAACCAAACCCCACCGTGGTAAACAAAACTTTGCTGCCACCCACCCAAAATAAGCACGACTACTTAAGTATTTCTCGTTACTGGTGGCCGGACCCGGCCAAAGAAGACGGCTTGCCCTGGATTCGCAAGGACGGTATCACCAACCCCGACACGCAAACCGATGCCGTTGACCGGCCTCGTATCGGCCGTATGGCAACGGGGGTAAAAACACTGGCGCTGGGTTATTACCTGAGTGGCAAGGCTGAGTACGCTGATAAAGCGGCGGGTATGTTGCGCACTTGGTTTTTAGACGAAGCCACCAAAATGAATCCGCACCTAAAATTCGCGCAAAGCGTGCCGGGCAACCCTAATAGTCGCCGCTCAGGGATTTTGGATGGTCGACTTATACCTGAACAGGTGTTGGATTCTATTACGTTACTTTCAGATTCCGAGTATTGGAGCGAAAAAGACGATGCGGCCATGAATCAGTGGCTAAGAGAGTACCTGGATTGGCTGACGCAAAGTAAAGTGGGTAAGCAAGGTGCCCAGCAAACCAACAATCACGGTTCCTGGTATCGCTTTCAGGTTGCAGCTTTGGCGTATTATTTAGACGATAAAGCGCTACTGAGCGAGGCGGTAGAGGCGACTAAAGCCAGTTTAGCGAGCCAGCTGGATAAGAGCGGCGGGCAAAGTCATGAGCTAAGTCGTACGCGCAGCTTCTTTTACAGCTGTTTTAACCTAAAAGCGCTGACCTCCGTGGCCGTGGTGGCAGAGAGGGCGGGTACGCCATTTTGGGATTACACCACCTCAAACAACCGCAGCCTAGAGTTGGCACTGGATTATCTAATGCCCGCGCTGACCGACCCCGAGGCCTGGCCACACCCGACGGCCGGCATTAAACAGTCAGACATATTGGCCGCGCTCATTGAAGCGAAGCACAAATACCCCGACACTCAATATGCCACTACCTTTGATCAGGTATTACAATCGCTGACTATATCCGCTGAACACAGCAATATCCTGCAGCTGATCCTATCGCGCCACCCGGAATATTTACTGTTGGAGTGAGAAACGAGCAGTGCCCAAAGGCCACCAGGTGACTAGTGGCCTTTGTTGTTTAGCTCCGCTTGCTGGGCTCGAACTAGGTGGATTCAATTGAATCCACCAATGATTAACGGCGCGGAGCGCAATCATTGGGCATAAAAAAACCGCCCAAGATGGACGGTTTTTTTAGTGTTTGGCTCCGCTTGCTGGGCTCGAACCAGCGACCCAATGATTAACAGTCATTTGCTCTACCAACTGAGCTAAAGCGGATTGGGTGACTTCCTCTGTGGAAGTGGTGCGCATATTATAGTTCGATCCTAAGTTGGTCAACCCCCAAGGGCGAAAAAACCTAAGTTTTTTAACGCTTTGTCCGAAATCCCCACAAATTGTATTAAGTGTAATCAATTCAAAGAGATAGCATAGTGGGTATGGGGTATTAGCAGACGAGTGCGGCGCCAATGTATACTGCAAGAATGGCAACTTTATTAACCCAAAACTGCGCTCATAGGCCCAATCCGCTGCTGGAAATGCTGCGACAGTTATTGTTTGAGAGTGGGCAGCAATACACCGAGCACGCGCTGTTAAAAATTGCCGTGGCTCGTGGTCTGGTGCCTGAAAACTATGGCACCTGCCCCAAACAGCTGTTTCAGGCACATTTTGCCCTGTTTAATGGCTTGTACCGATTGCAGGAGGAGCTGGCCGGGCAGCGCTTGTTTCTTGACATCGGCTTGATGCAGGTGGATGTTCGCCCCTGGCAGGGGCCATCGGATTCAACCCAGCTGGATGGCGGGCGTGAAGGCAAGCTGCGCGATTACTACTTTGATTGGCGTCATTTCGATGAGGCGACCGTAGCCAGTGTTAACGAGTTACTGGATGATTTTTGGCAAAATCTGGGGCGTCAGCCAGTGGCGACGGCCGAACGCAGCCGGGCGCTGCACATTATGGGGCTGGCGGAGCCGGTGAGCTGGAGTGCTATCAAGCAGCGCTATCGCCGCCTGGCGATGCAACACCACCCCGATCGCGGTGGCGATGCCGATCAGCTGCAGGAGGTTCACTGGGCCATGTCGGTGTTGGAGAGAGTGCACTTGTGCTGATTTATCAATCATTGGATGAGTTTGGTCAGCGCTGTGAGGTGCGCCGGGCGGGGCAGAGTTTGCGCCTGTACACCGATGGTACCTTTCACAGCCAGTTTAACCCGGCCAGGTTGATCGAAAATAACCTTTGGGATTTGCTCTGGCTGCCGGCCTTGTTGCCAGCAGTTCCCCCGCGCCGGGTCTTGGTGTTAGGGGTGGGCGGCGGTGCGGTAATGCGCAAATTACAAAAGATATTGCCCAATGCGCTGCTGGTCGGGGTGGACATCAGTGCCGAGCACTTGCGTATCGCACGCAAAGTGTTTGGTGTTAAGGGGCGCAATGTGTTGTTACTTGAAGCGGATGCCTTGGCCTTTGTAAGGCACTATCGTGGTCCCGCGTTTGATTTGATCATTGATGATTTGTTTGCCACCAACGGTGGCGAGCCACAGAGGGTGGTGGCCATGGATTCTTCCTGGTTGGGCGCGCTCAACCCACTTTTGAGTGCGCGCGGCCAGCTTACGGTTAACTTTGCCGCTTGTGCACAGTACCGCCAGGCGTTGCCAGTGGTGACCGGGCAGGGCAGCTTTAGCGCCCTTAATGCCTGGCAGCATCGGCGCTTTGAGAACACTATTGGCAGTTTTACGCGGCAGCTTCGCCCCGCCAGTACGCGCTTGCTACTCGACTCTTTGACCGAGCGCTTAAAGGCGCTGGCTGCCGGGCCTGTGCCCTGCGAAATAACGCTTAGCGCTGGCTCAGTTTAAGTACTTTAAATTGCTTGTTGTTGGCCAGTGTTTCTATCTTGCTAAACAGCGTCTTTGCTTTGCTTTCCAGGGGAATAAACGCATTGACCACAAAGTACGCGGCACCGCCGGGTGCCAGTTTATTTTGTGCACTCGCCAAAAAGCGATCGGTTAAATCGCCGCTTAACTGAAAGCCCTGATGAAAGGGCGGGTTGCAAACAATCATGTCGAAGCGCTGTTCGATACCCGCGCCTACATCGGCGGCGATTACCTGGCTCTGGGCCAGGTGTTGGCTGTTGCGCTCGGCCGAGCACAAGGCGGCGGCGTTGTTGTCGGTCAGTACAATGCGCTCGGGTGCCTTGGCCAGCACTTTGTTCACAGTCTCCAGCGCTAAGTAACCATAACCACAGCCCAAATCTAGCAAGCTGTTTGCGGCGGGTGCCGGGTTCTGTTGGGCTAGGGTTTGAATTAAAAATTCACTGCCGGCATCGACCTTTTGCCAGCCAAACTGGCCGGGCTTGGTAAAAAAACCGGCCAGCTTAGGATGAGCGTGCAATTGTGTGTAGTCGTCTTTTGCGGGCAGGCTGTGGCTCTGTTTGCTTAGTGTGGCTGCGTAGGCCAATCCCAGTTTACGGGTAGCCTTGCTTGTGCTCAGTGTTTTTGCCGCCTGTTCTAAAAAATTTTTAGCGCCTTCGTTTTTGAGTCCGGCTATTAGCAATTGGCCGCCGATTGTTAACTTGCTGGCGGCTTGCTGTATGCAGTGCTGCACTACGGGTTTTTCTTTGGATAATCGATAGATTATTGTATCCAGTGTTTGGTCGGCGATGTGGCTAAGATCAAAGTCGTTAAAACGACAGTCGAGTTTTTGCTCGGTAAATTGTGCGGCAATATCAAAGCGGTTGGTTAGGTAGTGGTGGTTTTCGGCGGTCGGAAGTCGAGCTGCTTCTTGGTAAAAGTGTTCGTCACACAACCACAGTGTCTGGCCATGGCTCGGGGTTTGCGTTAATAACCAATCGAGTGCTGGATCGTTTTTCATAGGCGGCACGTGTTTAATGTTTGCGACTTAAATACTGTTTATTTCACGCTCGGTTAACGCGCGATATTGACCCTCTGCCAAGTCGGTGTCGAGGGTAATATCTCCGATGCTTTGCCTGTGCAGTGCGACTACATGGTTGCCGACAGCGGCAAACATGCGTTTGACCTGATGGTACTTGCCCTCGCTAATAGTGAGCAAGGCGAGTGATGACTCTAGTCGTGTAATGTCGGCCGCACGGCAAACTTTACTCTCACCTTTTAGTTGTACCCCCGCTGCAAGTTCTGCCAATTGTGCGTCGCTGATTGGTTCGCTGGTGGTGACTCGGTAGGTTTTGTTTTTACCTACCTTGGGTGAGGTGGCGCGGTGGTTCCACTGGCCGTCATCGGTAATTAATACCAGTCCGGTGGTGTCGACATCCAGCCGTCCGGCAATTTGCAGCCCGTCTTGTTTTTCGTCGCTTAATAAGTCCAGTGCTGTGGGGTAGCTGCTGTCTTGATTAGCGCACACCACGCCTTGTGGCTTGTGCAGTATAAAGTAGCGCGGGCCGCTCAGCTGTAAGTGCTGACCGTCTAAGGTGATATGTTGCTGCTCGTTGACAAGAGTGCCGCCGTTTTTTACCGGCTGATTGTCAATGCAGATAATACCCTGGTGCAGGGCGCGTTTAACTTCTTTGCGTGACAGCCCAGAGCTGTGGGCGATAAATTTATCCAGTCGCATGATCGGGTAACCATTGTGGGGGTAGGGCGTTGCACCAGCCAAAACGCCTCACCAGTTCGGCAAAACAGTCAGTGAGCGGGGCGTCGACACACACGGTGTGCCCGCCATTGGGGTGCGCAAACTGTAATTGGGTGGCAGCTAATAAAAGGCGCGGGGCCTGTAAGTGCTCGGCAAAGTAGCGATTGTGTATGCCTTTACCGTGTTTGGCGTCGCCGATGATTGGGTGGCTAATGTGTTTTAAGTGGCGGCGAATTTGATGCTTGCGCCCGGTTTTTGGTTGGCACTGCACCAGTGAGTAGCGACTGGTGGGGTAGCGCTCCACAGCGGCACCCAATTCAAAGCAGGCCAAGCGCTTTACTTCGGTTTGAGCCGCTTGAACCGGGCAGCTGGACTTGTCGGCGTCGCCGTAGCGATCGGGTTCGTAGCGCAAGGGATGGTCGATTAAAACCTGCTCGGGGGCATAGCCACGTACCACGGCAACATAACATTTTTGCGCCCGATGCCAGTGCTGGCTGACTTGCCGTGCGGTATCCGAGTCGAGGGCAAACAGCAAAACCCCGGAAGTAGGTTTATCCAGCCTGTGCACTGGGTAAACCCGCTGGCCGATTTGATCGCGCAATTGTTGAATGGCAAAACGGGTTTCGTGTTTATCGATCGGGCTGCGGTGTACTAATAAACCGCTGGGCTTGTTAATGGCCACCAGAGTATCGTCGCGATAAAGAATGGGTAAAGGTGCGAGTTCTGTAGAGGGGGCAGGTGCAACTGATGCCATTAAAAGCGGCCAAATTCGGGCAGATTGTTGGGGCGGTTGTCACTGTGGCAGGTAAAACCCAAAGCCTCGTGTTCGCGGATGAGTTTTTGCGCTTTATTCTCGCAAAATCCTGTTTGGTTGTTGGCCCGCCAAAGTACCAGACCCGGTTCATCGTTTTTTTGGTAGCGCACTTCGCAGGGCACTGTTTGTTCGGGTACCAAATAGGCGACTTCGATAAGCCGAGTGGTCTCTCCCAGCTGGCAGGTGTAGTCGTAATTCGGTTGCGCTGTACTCACGCCGGGCAGTATTAAAAGAGCCCATAGCCAAAAGCGGGCTAAAGAAAGGTGGCAGGCGGGGGGCATAGGGTCTTCCTTTTAGGGAGTTGCAGAGGCCGAATCCGCGGCCTCTGCCCAATTTTTACTGACCGGAGATCGCTTTTTCGCCCGAGTCTACGGTTTGGTAAATAAGAGTGTTGATGGTCATGGGGCCAACACCGCCGGGCACAGGGGTGTAGGCCGCTACGCGATCGGTCAGTGGGGCCAGTTCAATATCGCCCACGCCGCCGGGGTGGTAGCCGGCATCGACGACGACCGCGCCATCTTTAATCCATTCGGCTTTAATAAACTCGGGCCGGCCAACTGCGCCCACAACAATATCGGCCTGCTTGATATGGTCGGCAAGATTTTGCGTGCGCGAGTGGCAGATGGTGACAGTCGCGTTGGCGCCGAGCATCATCATGGCCATGGGTTTACCCAAAATGGGGCTGCGACCGACCACCACAGCGTGTTTACCATTCAAATCGATTTCGTAGGCTTCCAGCAGGCGCATAATACCTTTTGGGGTAGCGCAGCCGTAGGCTTCTTCGCCCATACTCATGCGGCCAAAGCCTAAGCAGGTGACACCGTCGACGTCTTTTTCCAGAGCAATGGCATCAAAGCAGGCGCGCTCGTCAATTTGTTCGGGCACCGGGTGCTGCAGCAAAATGCCGTGGACATTGGAGTTGTTGTTGAGCTCATCAATTTTCGCCAGTAACTGCTCGGTGGTGGTGTCGCTCGACATTTCTACCTTGACCGACTCCATGCCAACGCGTGCACAGGCGTTGCCCTTCATTTTGACATAGGTGGCCGAGGCCGGATCGTCACCCACTAAAATGGTGGCAAGAATCGGGGTTTGACCGTTACTGCCAGCTTTAAGCGCCTCAACACGGGCTGAGAGTTCCTGTTCGGTTTTGGCGGCCAGAGCCTTACCATCAAGTACAAGTGCGGACATGTAGGGTAGTTACCTTTAAATGAGTGCAAATTTTAGTGGGCGCTATTTTCCCACAGCCACCGGTCAGTCGCCAAGTGATAAAGTCATAGGCTTTGCTTAATGCGTCTTGCGTTGAATGAAAATCACAAAAGTCGACGAGGTCAGCGGCAATCATAGCCTAATAAACACAAGTAATTGGTATGGTGATGTATAAGATGTTTGCTGGAGAGATATAGGGTGTATAAAAATGGGGTGGCTGACGGGGATCGAACCCGCGACCACTGGAATCACAATCCAGGGCTCTACCAACTGAGCTACAGCCACCATTGAGCGGTGTTGTCCCGGTCGGGACGTTTGCTCATGGGCGCTAGGGCTCATGGGCAATGGTTTAGGCGTTCGCTTGCAAGCCTAGCGACGTGCCTAAGCACCTAAGGGCTAAAATGGCACGCCCGGCAGGACTCGAACCTGCGGCCATCCGCTTAGAAGGCGGATGCTCTATCCAGCTGAGCTACGGGCGCATGGCTGGAACTAAAAATGGTCGGAGTGGAGGGATTCGAACCCCCGACATTCTGCTCCCAAAGCAGACGCGCTACCAGGCTGCGCTACACTCCGATATCATCTCGTGCCGTGGTGACCACGTTTCGAGAGGTGCGCATAATACCTACGACTACCCCGGTCGTCAACGAAAAATAGCCATAGAATTAAATAAATTATTGGCATTGATTGTCTGGTCGCCATTTTGTATTGACCGTGTGCAATTTGCCTGCAATACAGTCGTTTTGCCCGGTCGTGCTTGTTTCTATTGGGGCACAACGTCAAAATAGCGGCTTGTTCAATGGGAGTTATTATGCACAACACAGATATTGGCTTAGCCATGAAGCAGGGTATGCGCAGACTGGCCTCAGGGGTGAGTGTGTTATCCACCCGGGTAAATCACGATGAGCGCTTTGCGATGACGGTGTCTTCGGTTACCTCCGTGTCAGATAATCCACCGTCACTGCTGGTATGTATCAATAAGCAAGTGTCATTACAGGGACACATAGAGACGCTGGGGTGTACCTTTGCGGTCAATGTGTTGTCTCAGCAGCAGCAACAGATTTCAAATGTATGCGCAGGGTTTGAGCCGGTGCAGGATCGTTTTAGCGTCGGTAGTTGGCTGGAGGGGCCGGATTCAGTTCCCTATTTAACCGAGTCGGAGGTCGTGTTCTTTTGCCAGTCCGATAAAGTCGTGAGCTACGGCACGCATCATATCGTTATTGCTAAGATCGAAGATGTGTTGGTGAGTGAGCGCCATACCGACCCACTGGTCTACCATAATGGCGGTTACGCTAAACTAAGCCACGCTTAATCGGGCGGGCGTTAAAATGCGCCAGCTGAGGCTTTGTCAAAGCCGCTTGAGTTTTAAATCCGAAAGCTATGATGTCGGTTTGTGCGAGACCAGGCTGTTATTCCAAAGATGACATTTTTGTGTCATTCATATGCTTGATGTGTGAAAGTTTTGTGTCTACGGCGAGTTGGCGGTTAATGTTCACTAACTTTTTATGCACATCTGAGATTATTTTGTGGTGGAAATGCGACAAATCCTTAGAAAAACGTCATAAAACACTGGCAAGCTCTTGTAAGTAATTGAAAGTAAAGGTTTTATTTTATAAGGTTAAAAAATGTTCAATCTGTCGGCTGGCTAGGATTTACGGGGCTCAGATAGGGTTTCCCAAAATTAATCCACTAAGTTATCCACAGAAAGTGTGGAAAAAAAAAGCCTCTCGCTTTTGTGCAAAAAGGTTACAACTTGGTTAATTAAGTAACAGTGTCGTTTGCGAATTAACCTCATCTGATAATGGAAATAAAGGCTTCATACTGACATGCCATTATTTTATATAAATATGAGTGTTAGGGTGTAGAAACAACAATGATTAAGGTGGATAGTGAATGACCAAGCAGTTAAAGGTTGCAGTGCTGGGCGGTGGGAGTTTTGGTACGGCCATTGCCAATATCATCGCTCTTAATGGGCATGAAACCTATTTGTGGATGCGCGATGCGCAAAACGCTGAAGCTTGTCGACAGCAGCATGAAAACACCCGCTATTTACCGGGTTTTACCCTGACTGAGAGTTTACAGATAAGTTCGGATTTAGAGCATGTGATGGCTGCCACGGACTTGGTGTTTGTCTCTATTCCTAGTCATTCTTTTCGCCGTGTCTGTCAGTTAATTAAGCCGCTATTAAAACCCGATGCTGTGGTGATCAGTACCGCTAAAGGGATTGAACCGGGTACTTTTAATCTAATGAGTGATATTTTGCTGGAAGAATTGCCCGGACACGATATCGGGGTTATTTCCGGCCCCAACTTCGCCAAAGAGATTGTGGCGGGTCAGCACACGGCGACGGTGGTGGCCAGTGAGAGCAAGCGCGCCACCGAAACAGTTCAATCTACCTTGAGTTCGGCCACGTTCCGGGTCTATGCCAATGAGGACCGGGAGGGGGTAGAGCTCGCTGGGGCGCTGAAAAACATATACGCCATTATCTGCGGTATGGCCGCCGCCTTTGGGGCAGGGAAAAATACACAGGCCATGCTGCTGACCCGGTCTTTGGCTGAAATGGGGCGCTTTGCCGGGGTGATGGGGGGCAACCCAATGACCTTTCTCGGATTGGCTGGGGTGGGAGATTTGATATTAACTTGCACATCGGACTTGAGTAGGAACTATCGGGTCGGGTACTCTCTAGGCAAGGGACAACCTCTCGATGAAGTCGTGGCGGGGCTAGGCCAAGTGGCCGAAGGTGTGAATACTCTCCAGCAAGTCAAAGAAAGAGCCGATCAACTCGATGTTTATATGCCGTTAGCGTCGGGCCTCTATAGTGTATTGTTTGAGCGCCGGGCCATTGCAGATGTCGTGAATGAACTGATGTTGGGTGAACAAAGTAACGATGTGGAATTTATAGGAAATAATCATGGACAATGAAAAACTAAAATCTAATCTTTTGTCAGCTGATCATTGGATGCGTTTGGTCTTTATGATCCTTTTTTCGGTTATTTTGTATGTGGCCGGTATTGTGATGTCCATTTTGGTCATTGTGCAGTTTGTTTTTGCTCTGATTACCGGCAAAGACAATAGTAACCTCCGTCAGTTAGGGGACTCACTGTCACAATTTATTTATGCCGCTTTGCGTTTTTTGACTTACAACACCGAAGAAAAGCCATTTCCATTTGCCGATTGGCCCGAACCTGCGCCAGTGGTGGTGGAGGAAGAGGTTGGTGAGGTTAAGGTCGAGCCTGCACCTCAAGTGGAGTCAACCAGTCCTACCGAAGAGCCTGAAGACAAGACCGGCCAGTAGCTCTTATGCGTTTGTTTGTACTTCGACACGGGCAGGCAGAGCCCTACCGTGTCGATGATGCCAGCCGCACTCTAGTGCCCTCGGGCGCCGCCGATGTGCGCAGGGTAATAGAAAAACAACAACAGTGTTTAACGGATGTTCCTATCTGGTGTAGTCCTTACATCAGGGCCGGACAAACGGCTGCTATTGCGGCGAACTGTCTGGGACGCTCCTCAGAGCCCGATGCTATTGTGAATGATTTGGTGCCTGAAGCATCAGTGCCGCGCTTAATAGAGAGTCTTTACCAGTCACAATTGCCATCTCTTTTAATAGTCAGCCATCAGCCGCTGGTGGGGGATCTCCTGCAGAGGTTGTGTGCCCAGCTAGAGCCCACACCTATGCATACCGCCAGCTTGGCCTGCGTGAGTTTAGAGATTGTTGCCGCTGATTTTGGTAAGCTCAATTGGTTGGTGCACGCATAGCCTTGTTTGAACAGCTAGTGTTCGCCTTTCTCATCGCTCGTCTACACTCCTAGAAAGTTTAAAGAGGATGGTTCTATGTCGTCAGATGCTGATGCCCTTACCCTTGAGGTCGATGGCTTGCACGTGGCCGCCCAGTGTTGGGGCGAGCCCGATGCAGCGCCTGTTTTGGCGCTGCACGGTTGGCTGGATAATAGCGCCAGCTTTTGCCGTTTAGCGCCTAGGCTGCAAGGTGTTAGAGTGGTTGCCCTGGATATGGCCGGGCACGGCCAAACGGCTCATCGCCCCGGCAGTGCCCCTTATAATATCTGGGAAGATGTGGCCGAGGTGATGGCAGTGGTAGATCAGCTGGGATGGACGAGCTTCTCCTTGCTGGGCCACTCTCGCGGAGCCATTGTGTCCAGCTTAGTGGCGGCCGCATTTCCAGAGCGAATTGATAGGCTAGCGTTAATTGAAGGAATTTTCCCAGAGCCTGTGGCCTCGGTTGATGCGCCGCACCAACTGCGCAACTCCATTATCGAGTCGCGTAAGTTGGCGAATAAACCACTCAGACTTTTTTCCGACCTAGAGGCGGCGGTGAAAGCGCGCATCAATGGCATGTTTCCGCTAAGTGATCGAGCTGCCAGAGCATTAACCGAGCGAGGGGTACAGCCGGTTGATGGTGGTTATCGCTGGAGTACCGATCAGCGATTATTGGCTCCTTCATCGTTTAAATTCACCAGGGGGCAAATCGATGGGTTTATTCGTGCAATTGAGTCTCCCACCCGAGTGATTTTGGCCGAAGAAGGCATGCCCAAACTTTACCCGGGCTACAAAGAGGCAGTGCAGGGTTACTCTCATCTAGAGCTGTTTGAACTGCCGGGCGGGCATCATTTACATTTGGAAGATCAGGTGGACG
This sequence comes from Gilvimarinus sp. 2_MG-2023, assembly GCF_030547685.1. Taxonomy (GTDB): domain Bacteria; phylum Pseudomonadota; class Gammaproteobacteria; order Pseudomonadales; family Cellvibrionaceae; genus Gilvimarinus. Next base: position 107,330 of record NZ_JAUOQM010000018.1, read on the forward strand.
ACGTTGCAAAATTGGTTAATGAATTTTTCACATAAAGCGACTCGATACCGCTTAATAACCCTTGGCGGATTACTGTGTCTTTGTTTTGGTACCTATGTTCAAGCTAAAGAAATCTGGCCTGTGCCTCTGCAAGATTTCCCCGAGGCGCGGCAGGTGTTTGCATCTCATAAGCCCGCCAATGATTATGTGCTTGCGTTGGGGAATTACAAAAAAGTGGGCGGCCTGTGGCGGGTGGATGAACAGCGGTTAAGCGGTGATCTTTATCGCAAAACTTACCAGCTACCAGAAAATCACAGCGCGGAGAGCGGCTACCATTATGTGGTCGAACAATTGCAAAATCTCTCGGTACGCGAGCTGTACACCTGTCGGGCTCGCGAGTGCGGCGATTCCAACAGTTGGGCCATTAACCATTTTGAAGTCTTGCAACTGTATGGATTGGATCAGCACCAGTATTACGGCGCCTTCGAGTTAACCTCCAGCGAATTCGCCGGTATGTATGTCACGGTTTACAGTGTGCTGCGGGGCAATAAACGCGTGTATTTGCACGTTGAGTTGCTGGCGAGTGATCAGGCTAGCCGTTATCAGGCGGCGGCGAACCCTGCCACCATGGTGCGACAATTAACCCAAAAGGGCTTCACGGTTTTTGCCGGGTTGCGCACAGAGTCTGGGCAGAAGGATTACCAGCTGGCACCTAATCATGTGCAGGCTCTGGCCGAGGCACTTGGCAGCGAGCCTCACTTAGTGGTGGCCTTAGTGGGGCATAACCATGAGCGTCTGCCACTTGCCGAGCAACTGAATCGCTCGCAGCACGCGGCGCAGCTGCTGCAAACGGCGTTGCAGGCGCAGGGTGTAGCTAAAGATCGCCTGCTGGCGAAAGGCGTCGGTGGTTTGGCCCCGGCGGGCAAGGGGAGTGATCAGGTGCGACTCGAGGTGGTGTTGTTGCCTACCGAAAGTGCACCCTAAGGTGATCTAAGTCCACGCTATTAGCGCAGCAGCGATAAAAACTCGGTGCGGGTCGCTTGGTTGCTGCGAAAGCTGCCCAACATGGCCGAGGTTTTCATCGCTGAGTTTTGTTTTTCAACCCCGCGCATCATCATGCACATGTGTTTGGCTTCAATGATGACACCCACCCCTGAAGCGCCGGTAATCTCTTGGATTGATTCGGCAATTTGCAGGGTCAGTTGTTCTTGTATTTGCAGGCGCCGGGCAAACATATCCACAATGCGCGCTACCTTGGACAGGCCCAGCACATGGCCGGTCGGTATATAAGCGACATGCGCTTTACCAATAAAGGGCAGCATGTGGTGTTCGCACATAGAGTAAAGCTCTATGTCCTGCACCATAATCATTTCGTTGGAGTCCGACGGGAAAAGGGCGCCATTGACCACCTCTTCCAGCGACTGTTGATAGCCTTTGGTTAAAAACTGAAAGGCTTTGGCAGCCCGCTTGGGGGTATCGATCAGGCCGGGGCGGCTTAGATCTTCACCGATGCCTTCGATGATGTGGGCAAAGTGCTCTTGCATGAAATGAGTCCTGCTCGGGGCTGAGTCCTACCGGTTGGTCATAGTCGTTCAAAGGGTTGCCGAGTGCTAAGTATAAAAGCCCTGCAAGCATTTGTAACGGGGCGGCAACATTACGCCAACTCGACCACTAGGTAAAGCTTTTGCGCGCAATTGCCTGTTCTTGGTCTCGATAAGCGCTACAATGCGCCGATCGATAAGGAGCTTTCATGGAAAACCACACCAAATCCGATATTTTGACGGAGCTGGCCACTATTCGCGATTTTATTCGCTATGGCGCCAGCCGGTTTAATGCCGCTCAGCTGTATTTTGGCCACGGTACCGACAATGCCTGGGATGAAGCCGTGCAAATCGTTAGCTGGGCGGTACACCTGGCGGGCTTCGATAATCCGAATATTCTGGATTCTAGGCTAACCTACGCCGAAAAACGTCAGGTACTCGACGCCATAGAATTGCGTATTCAAGAGCGGATTCCCGCCGCGTATATCACCGGTAGAGCGCTGTTTTGCGGGCTGGATTTTTATGTCGACTCGCGTGTGTTGGTGCCGCGCTCACCGATCGCAGAGCTGATTGAACAATCCTTTGCGCCATGGCTAAGCCGCGAACCCGACTATATTTTGGATATGTGCACCGGCAGTGGCTGTATTGGTATTGCTTCTGCGTTGGCCTTTACCGATGCCCAGGTGGTATTAAGTGATATCAGCGAAGACGCTTTGGCTGTGGCTGAGCGCAATGTCGACCGCTACGATTTAGGCCACCGGGTGGCGCTCTACCAGTCGGATTTATTTGCCGATTTACATGAGCAGTGCTTCGACTTGATTGTCGCCAACCCTCCTTATGTTGACGCTGAAGACCTGGCCGGTATGCCGGCCGAGTATCACGCTGAGCCCGAGATTGGTCTCGGCTCGGGCGGCGATGGGCTCGATTTCACTCGTCGCCTGCTGCGCGAAGCCCCCGATTATTTAAACGACGGCGGCCTGCTGGTGGTTGAGGTGGGCAACAGCGCTGGGGCCTTGGTGGCGGCCTTCCCCGAGCTGCCCTTTACCTGGGTAGAGTTCGAGCGCGGCGGTCACGGTGTGTTTGTTTTGACCCGCGAGCAATTGACAGGGTGAGCATTTGCTCAAGAGTGCGTATAATCGCAGCCCTTTTAAAGATTCAGTATTAAGGCGTCATTTTTATGTCCGGCAACAGTTTTGGCAAGCTTTTCACGGTAACCTCTTTCGGCGAGAGCCACGGTTTGGCCCTCGGCTGCATAGTCGATGGTTGCCCACCGGGACTGGCGCTGACCGAAGCCGACTTACAAGAAGATTTGGATCGCCGCCGACCGGGCCAGTCGCGCTACACCACCCAGCGCCGCGAAGCCGATCAGGTGAAAATTTTATCCGGCGTTTTTGAAGGTAAAACCACCGGCACGCCCATTGGCTTGGTGATTGAAAACACCGATCAGCGCTCCAAAGATTACTCCAATATCAAAGATCAGTTTCGCCCGGCTCACGCCGATTACACCTATATGCATAAATACGGTGTGCGCGATTATCGCGGTGGCGGTCGCTCATCAGCCCGCGAGACAGCCATGCGCGTTGCCGCTGGCGCCATTGCGAAAAAATACCTGAAAGACTTCTTTGGCGTACAGGTGCGCGGTTACCTGTCGCAACTAGGCCCTATTAAGGCCGAGACGGTTGATTGGGATCAAGTTGCCGAAAACCCATTCTTTTGCCCCGACGCCAGCAAAGTGCCAGAAATGGAAGAGTATATGCAAGCGTTGAGCAAAGAGGGGGACTCGGTTGGCGCCAAGATTACCGTGGTGGCCGAAAACGTCGCCCCGGGCTTGGGTGAGCCTATTTTCGATCGCTTGGATGCCGAGATTGCCCACGCTCTTATGAGTATTAATGCGGTTAAAGGGGTAGAGATTGGTGCAGGCTTTGACAGCGTGGCGCAAAAGGGCACTGAGCATCGCGATGAAATTCTCCCCGAGGGCTTCGCCTCCAATAACGCCGGTGGTATTTTGGGTGGTATTTCCACCGGGCAGGATATTGTGGCTCACTTGGCCCTTAAGCCGACCTCGAGCTTGCGTACTCCGGGGCGCAGTGTCGATGTACACGGCAACGAGGTCGAGGTTGTTACCAAAGGTCGGCACGACCCTTGTGTGGGGATTCGCGCCACGCCCATCGCCGAGGCGATGCTGGCCATTACCTTGCTCGACCACACCCTGCGCCAGCGCGGGCAAAATGGCGGTGTTGAGCACTCAGTGCCGGTGATTCCCAAAGGTCACTAGGGGGAATATGCAGGATTTAACGGTCGCTTTACTGCAAAACACCCTTGCCGGTAATGAGCCGGCGCTGAATCGGCAGCGTTTTGCAGACCTTATGCCGTCCTCGGGGGCGGCAGACCTTATTGTATTGCCCGAGGTATTCACCACGGGCTTCCATCCCAAAGCGCGTTTGTCGGCCGATGTGCACGGCGCGGCAACCTGTCAGTGGTTTCTTGAGCAGGCCGCCCTGCGTCGCGCCGTCGTGACGGGCTCCATCGTGATGCAAACGCCAGAGCAAGCGTTTGTAAACCGTATGCTGTGGGCTTGCCCCGAGGGAAGCCTCAGTCACTACGATAAGCGCCATCTGTTTCGTATGGCCGATGAGCACAAACGCTATCAGGCCGGTACCGAACGAGTCATAGAGACCGTGGCCGGTTGGCGTATTCTGTTGCAGGTATGCTACGACCTGAGATTCCCTGTATTTAGCCGTTCGCGCAACGACTACGATGCCATTATCTATGTGGCTAACTGGCCCGAGGCCCGGCACGAGCACTGGCGGGCGTTGTTACAAGCCCGTGCGATTGAAAACTTATCTTATGTGATTGGGGTTAATCGGGTGGGGGTTGATGCCTATGATCAGCCCTACGCTGGGGGTAGTGTCGTGTTTGGCCCCGACGGTGAGTGCCTGCTGGATGCGGGCGATCAGATCGGTTGTCATACCTATACCTTGTCTGCCGAGGCACTGGCTGCCTACCGCCAACGCTTTCCCGCCGATCTGGATTCCGATGACTTTACTCTACACCTATAATCAATAAGCTAGTCGGTATACACGTCGATTTTGCATCCAGTGGCTAAAATCGCGGTTGTTTTCTTGTGCAGTTTTGCCTTGAAGTAACAAAGTGTTACAAATCTGGGGCGGGTAAAAGTGGATTTAGGGGCGGTGAAGTTTTTATAGTAGGGATACTGGCTAACAATAGGGCTTATTCAATCGTGCGCACTTGGTTTTCTTTTCTGCTTTTGGCTTTGCTGGCGCTTAGTGCCCAGGCTGATACTTCCACCGAGCCGTCATGCAACTCGGAACAGGCCGATTGCGTAGCAGTGGGTAGCTGGCAGGTGTCGGTCGGTGTTGGGTTAGGGGTACGTACCAACCCGCTGATCGGTGGGGACAACATCCCCCTTGTACTTCTGCCCAGTGTCAGTTACTACGGTGAGCGTTTCTTTTTCGATACCACCTCCATTGGTTTTACCCTGCACGAAGATACGCACTCTATGTTTAACCTTGTTGCGACAGTGGGGTTGGACAGTATGTATTTTAGCGATATTAGCTTGGGCAACTTTGTGATTGAAGGCACCGGTGGTGGTTTTAACCTAGGCGGTTTAGGACTCACCAGTGCTCTGGATGGCGACGCCGCCGAAGACTTAACTTTAGCGCCACCGGTGGATGAAACCCGAACGCCCAATACATACGATATCGATGGCCCCAATGAGTTTTTTCATAAACCCGAATTAACGAGCCCCCGAGGCGAACCGCAAACCATCTTTGTTGAACAGATCGCTGATCGCAAGATGGCGGGTTTGGCGGGGCTGGAATACAGCTACTCGCTCGGTGCGACTCAAATAAGCGTGCAGGCATTGCAAGACTTTACCCACGTTCACGATGGGCAAGAGCTGCGCTTCGGCCTTGATCGTCGTTGGCGCCTAGGGCGCAATCAAATAGCATTGGCCGGTGGTTTTGTCTGGCAGTCGGATCGGGTGGTGGATTATTACTACGGCTTAGGCGAACGCGATGTGGGCGATGCATCACAGCTGTATTATCGGGCCGGCGATGCAGTGACTCCCTACTTAAGAGCCGATTGGTTGAGACCCGTCACGCCGAACTGGACGCTGCAAATGACTTTGCATCAGAAATGGCTAGGGCGATCTATTCATCGAAGTCCCTTGGTGCAAGACAGCACCTCGACCACGGTATTTGTGGGAGGGGTCTACCATTTTTAAGCAGGGATTTGGCTTGAGTTTGGCGCTTGCCATCAGCGGCGTCTGCTCGGCACAGGATGGCCAGACCAATACGCAAGTGCAGTTAACAGTTAGGCCCAGTTTGTGTATTTTAGAGCGCGGCCAAACCCATTGTCGGAACAACGTTGAGGTGCACTGGCAGGCGGCTCGCCAATACTCGGTATGCTTGTTCGCCCAGGGGCAAGCCGAGCCGCTCGACTGTTGGGAAAAAAGCCGCCACGGGGCTTATTCCTCGCAATTGCATACCGAAGACGATATAAACTTTCAGTTAATTAAAGTGGCTGACCGCCAAGTGCTGGCCAGTCACGCCTTTGAAGTGGTGGCTGATGCCCAGCGCTATCGGCGCCGGCGCCGCAACCCCTGGAGCTTTTTCTAATGAGTGTTGTTTTACTGGCAGAAGATGACGAGCGACTGGCCTCGCTGGTGAAAGACTACCTAGAGGCCAATGGCTTAACCGTGGCGGTTGAAGCTTTTGGTTTACGCGTTCCGAGGCAGGTGCAGAGTATGCAGCCCGACATTCTGATACTCGACCTTAACTTGCCCGGAAAAGACGGTATTAGCATTTGTCGTGAGGTGCGCGGCGCGGGTTTTTCCGGGCCTATTTTGATGTTAACTGCCCGCGACACCGACGCCGATCAGGTGCTCGGCTTTGACGTTGGCGCCGACGATTATGTAATAAAGCCGGCCGAGCCCCGTGTGCTTTTGGCTCGTATTCATGCCCTGTTACGCCGCAGCCAACAGGTGCCGGCCGAGCAAGAAGACATTGTGATGGGCTGCTTGTCGATTCGCTCTCAAGCGCGCGAGGTTACCCTTGATAATACGCCGGTGGCGTTGTCCAGCCACGAGTTTGATTTACTACTGACACTGGCACGCCAGGCCGGCAAAGTACTTAGCCGCGAGTACTTGTTTACTACCATTTGCAATCGCGCCTATGACGGTTTGGATCGAACCGTGGATGTGCGCGTGTCTCACTTGCGGAAAAAACTTGGTGACAACAGCGAAAACCCAGCCCGAATTAAAACGGTGTGGGGGCGTGGCTATATGTTGGTGCCGGATGCCTGGTAGGCGGTGGGCACAGTGCTAAAGCGAGCATTCTTTACCCTTTATTTATTGGTTGTGGTGGCGATTTTGCTCGCCGGCTGGGGCTTGGATCGCCTGCAGCAAACCCTGACCAATGAGAGTGTTCTGGGCACCACCGACAACGCCTTTTTTCAACTGTTGGCCTCGCACGCGCAGTTATTGCCAGCGCATCAGCGCCAAGAGTATCTTGCCGATGAATTAAACAAACTGGGTATCTCCGGGCATGTTTATGGTTTGGCCGATTTGGCCAGCACCGGCTTGGCCGAAGAGCTCGCCACGGGCGAGCCATTGGCACTCAATACCGACGATGGTCGGGAGTTATACGTCAAGCTGGCTGACCTTCCCTTTATTGTGCGAATCAAACTGGCCGAAGAATCTCAAGCTTGGCAGCGTTTGCTATTAGTGGCCTTTTATCTCTTTCTCGCCGTGGTGATTTATTTATGGGTCTGGCCTTTAGTGCGCGATTTAAAATCACTGGAGGCACAGGCGCGCCGGTTTGGTCGCAACGACTCTCAGGGCATTTCCCTTAACCCCGGCTCGCCGGTGTATTTATTGGCCTGCGAGTTTAACCGAATGCAGCAGCGCATCGATGAGTTGTTGGCCAGCTACCGGGAAATGACCTACGCCGTATCGCACGAATTGCGCACGCCTTTGGCACGAATGAAGTTTGCTCTTGAGCTGGCCGAGTCTGCGCCTAATGACGAATCCTGTCAGCGGCAGTTGGCGAGTGTGCGCCAAGACGTGGCCGATATGGACGATCTTATTAACCAATTGTTGAGCTACGCTGGGTTCGAATCGCAAACCCAGTCATTGGTGCAGCGTCCAGGTGCGGCTGGCGCCATGGCGGCCCTGGTTGAGCAACAGGTGCGGCGTTTGCACGAACAAAATCCGCAGATTCACTTTCACGTTATCGATTCGCTGGGTGACAGTGAGCTGTACTGTGAATGGCATTTGTTTGAGCGAATTTTACAGAACTTATTGGGCAATGCTCGGCGCTACGCCCAGCAAAATGTTCGGGTGGAGCTGTATCGTGAAGGTGAAGAGTATGTTGTGGCGGTAGAAGATGACGGCAAGGGGGTAGATCCTGCCGACCGCGACAAAATATTTGATTCGTTTGTCCGGTTAAAGCAGCAGCCGGGTAAAGACTGTAAAGGGTTTGGTTTGGGCTTGGCGATAGTGCGGCGCATTATGGGCTGGCATAACGGCCAGGTACACATTGTTGATGCTCATCACTTGGCTGGTGCGCGATTTGAATGCCGTTGGCCCATAGCGCATCTCTCAGATTGAGGTGTGCGCTATGGGTGATCCCCGTTAAAAATGAAACGCGAATCCGGCAAAAGGTCCGGATAGATTTAGATCCACTCCGAAGCCTTTATCGAGCGTAAAGTTGAGCTGGCGATAGCCTGCCTCGAACCCTAAATCCACGACAGCATCAAACAGATATCGCACTTTGAAGGTATTATCGCTAATGGTGTAGTCGTTAAATTCCGTGTAGTTGATTTCCACTCCGGCCGACCAACCGGTGAATGGAAGCTCCGCCGCGGCCAATACATAACCCATAGGAAGCGCATCGTCGAGAGTCATCGAGTGATTGACCAGCTCCCCCCAACCACTGTCTAAGCCCAGCAGGTTACCCAGATTTCCTGCTGCGACCGATATTTCACCATCGTAGTGGCGCAGCGATAAACCGGCATCCAGATGCACCCAGTTGTCGAGCAATTCGTAATAGGCGGTGACGTCAACATGGGTTAAGTTGATAGTCGCCACTCCGGCTTCAGCGCCGGCCAGTTCCCAGCTTTTGCGGCTGCTAATGTCGGCGTAACTGACTCGGGCATTGGGAATCAGCGGCACGGGATGCTCGACGTATAGGCGAGCGTACTGACCGTCTTCTTGGTTAAAACCTAAATCGTCGGCGCTGGCACTGCCCATATCGCCACTGTAATCGGTGCGCCATACACCGGCTTCACCTTTGGCGCCGATAAAATCGGCCAGGGTGTAAGGTGAAAATACAAGGGCGGAGGCCACGGCGCCGATTTTTAACCACTGCATGGTGTTTACCTTTTCGTTGTGAGGCTGTCGCCACCTGTTTGAGTGATCAAGGTGGCGGTGTTATGGGCGGGAATCATAGCATTGCCGAGTGATCGTCAACACCGCCTGCCTGTAAACTTTCGATAAATTTCTGTGCGGGGTTACTCTGATGGCGATTGCGGTGATAAATAACACCGAGTCGTCGCGACAGCGCCGGACTGCCCAGTGTTAAAGAGCATAAGCTGGCATCCAGCATTGAGGTGGGCAACACTCCCCAGCCCAAGCCAATAGCGACCATCATTTTAATCGTGTCCAAATGATTGGTCACCATATCGACATTGAGGGTGAGCGACTGGTCGGCAAACATCGAGCCGACCAATGCCGTGGTGTAAGTATTGCTGTCGGGCAAAATGGCTTTGTGTTGGGCGAGGTCAGACAAATTAATATGGCGTCCAGCCAAAGGGTGAGAGGGGCTGGCGACAAAGTGCAGCTCGTCGTGCCACACCGGAATTTGCTCAATGCCGGCGGGGGCGGTATCGGGCAGGGTAATCACACCCAAATCAAACAAGCCTTGCTCGACCGCCTCCAGTGCTTTTTCCGAATCGAGAAAATGCAAATCCAGATTCACATCAGGGTATTGGCTCGAAAAACGTTGCAGCACCGGTGGCAAGTGGTGCAGGCCAATATGGTGGCTGGTAGCAATGCTGAGCTTACCGGCGATGCGGTTGTTTAACCGGTCAATGGCGTGCTCGGCTTCGCTTACCAGCTCAAGGATGTGTTCCGCTCGCGGTAGCAGCGTATTGCCGGCGTGGGTTAGCGACAACTGTTTGCCAATTCGGTCGAACAATTTAGCCCTCAGGCTTTGCTCTAGCAGGGCAATGCGTTTACTGACCGCAGGCTGAGTCAAATGCAGCCTTTCTGCCGCCAGAGAAAAAGAGCCCAGTTCGGCGACCGCCATAAAAGTAGTGATATGTTGAGTGTCCATACGGGCATTTTATCTATTCCTAAAAGGAATGCAAAACATAAAAAATATAAATTTGTTTTATTGTTGGGTGAGCTTTACCATAGCCTCAACACTGTAAAAGTGACGACAATGACAGGCGCTAAGCGCCGCTACCGTGAAAGTTGGAGATTGAGCAATGGCCGCAAGAACCCTTTACGACAAACTTTGGGATACCCATTTGGTGCAGCAGCGCGCCGATGGCTCCGCGTTGATTTATATCGACCGCCATATTGTGCACGAGGTGACTTCGCCGCAGGCATTTGAGGGTTTGCGCCTGGCTGGCCGCAAGCCCTGGCGGGTGGATTCGGTTCTGGCAACGCCAGATCACAACGTGCCCACCACCGCCAAAGAGCGCGCTTCAGGCGTTAGCGGTATTGAAGATCCAGTGTCGCAAATTCAGGTTAAAACCCTCGATGATAACTGCGATGAGTTCGGCATTGTCGAATACAAAATCAACGATCGTCGCCAGGGCATTGTGCACGTAGTAGGGCCTGAATCCGGCGCTTGCTTGCCCGGTATGACCATCGTTTGCGGCGACTCACACACCGCGACCAACGGTGCATTGGGTGCCTTGGCACACGGTATTGGCACCAGTGAAGTGGAGCACGTATTGGCCACTCAGTGTTTGGTGGCGAAAAAAATGCAAAACATGCTGGTGGAAGTCAACGGTGAGTTAGGCCCAGGCGTTACATCCAAAGACGTTGTTTTGGCCATTATCGGCAAAATCGGCACCGCCGGCGGCACAGGCTACGCCATTGAGTTTGCCGGTGATGTATTTCGTGCAATGAGTATGGAAGGCCGCATGACCGTCTGTAATATGGCCATTGAAGCGGGAGCCCGCGCCGGCATGGTCGCGGTGGATGACATCACTCTCGATTACGTGAAGGGGCGTATCTACGCGCCGACCGAAGCGCAGTGGGCTCAGGCCGAGGCGGCTTGGCGCGATTTAAAATCCGATGAAGGTGCGCACTTTGATGAAGTGGTCACGCTTAACGGCGCGGATATTTTACCGCAGGTTAGCTGGGGTACCTCGCCCGAAATGGTAGTGGGGGTGGATGATGTGGTGCCAACACCGGCCAACGAGGCCGACCCCGTTAAGCGCGAGGGTATGGAGCGCGCCTTGGAGTATATGGGGTTAACGGCCGGGCAGGCGATTAAAGATATTAAGCTCGATCAGGTGTTTATCGGCTCGTGCACGAATTCGCGCATAGAAGACATGCGGGCCGCCGCCGAGGTTGTTAAGGGGCGTCAAAAAGCCGCCAGCGTTAAACAGGCGATGGTGGTGCCAGGCTCCGGTTTGGTCAAGGCGCAAGCCGAAGCCGAAGGTCTGGATAAGATTTTTATTGCCGCGGGTTTTGAGTGGCGCGAGCCGGGTTGCTCCATGTGTTTGGCCATGAATGCCGATAAATTAGGCGCCGGTGAGCACTGTGCCTCAACCTCTAACCGCAACTTTGAGGGGCGCCAGGGTTATGGCGGGCGCACGCACTTGGTAAGCCCAGCGATGGCAGCCGCTGCAGGTATTGCCGGTCACTTTGTCGATGTACGCGAATTTGTCGCCCAGGCTTAAGGGGAAAGAAAATGAAAAGTTTTACCAAAATCACCGGTATTGCTGCGCCTATGGATCGCGCCAATGTCGATACCGATATGATTATTCCCAAGCAGTTTTTGAAGTCTATTAAGCGTACCGGCTTTGGCAAAAACCTGTTTGATGAGTTGCGTTATTTGGATGAAGGCAAGCCAGATCAAGAGTGCACTGGCCGCCCATTGAATACAGAGTTTCCGCTTAACCAAGAGCGCTATCAAGGTGCCAGTGTTCTGTTAACGCGCAAAAATTTCGGCTGTGGTTCGTCGCGCGAGCACGCGCCCTGGGCGCTGGACGATTACGGTTTTCGCTGTGTTATCGCCCCGAGCTTTGCCGATATTTTTTATAACAACTGTTTTAAAAACGGCCTTTTACCGCTAGTGTTGAGCGAAGAGGACGTGGAAACTTTATTCCAGCAAATGTACGCCACACCCGGCTACCAATTAACGGTGGACCTGGCTAACCAGCAAGTGGTTACCCCAGGGGGCGATGTGTTTACCTTTGAGGTTGATGAGTTTCGCAAGCACTGCCTGATTAATGGTTTGGATGATATTGGCTTAACCCTTGAGCAGGCCGATGCCATTAAGGCTTACGAGGCAGAGCGTCGTCAAACAGCGCCGTGGTTGTTTGATGCGGTGAAAAATTAGTACGAGTAAAAATCTATAAAACACAAAGGAGCGTGTTGTGGATCGTTTTCATATTGCTTTGGCGGTAAAGGATTTAACTGAATCTATTGTCGATTATTCCATGCGCTTAGGTGGTAAGCCTAATGTGGTGGTGGGCGGTAAGTACGCCATGTGGCGTACAGCGTCGTTAAACTTTTCAATCAATCAGCTCCCCGAGCAGGCCGGCCAGTTGCGTCACCTCGGATTTGAAAGTGATGCCGCTACAGGCTTTTCTTGTGAAACGGATGTCAATGGCATTGAGTGGGAATTGTTTTCGCCGGTGGCGCAAGACACTAAAATATTTGAAATTTATGGCGCGTCGGTGGAGTAGTCAATCCGCGATCTCGCCTTTAACCTAATTAGGAGTGAGTGTGTCTAAGAAAGTAATGATTTTACCGGGCGACGGTATTGGTCCGGAAATTGTCGAGCAAGCGTGTCGTGTACTTGAATCTGTTAATACGAAGTTCAATTTGGGTTTGGAGTTTGTCGAAGAGCTAATCGGTGGCGCTTCGATTGATGCCCACGGTGAGCCTTTAACCGATGCCGCTGTTGAGCGCGCACGCGGTTGCGATGCCATTTTGTTGGGTGCCGTCGGTGGCCCAAAGTGGGACACCATTGATCGCGCCATTCGCCCTGAGCGCGGCCTGCTAAAAATTCGTTCGCAGCTGGGCTTGTACGCCAACTTGCGCCCGGCACTGCTGTACCCGCAATTGGTGGAAGCGTCTAGCTTAAAGCCCGAGGTTGTTTCGGGTTTGGATATTTTGATTGTGCGCGAGCTGACCGGTGGTATTTACTTTGGCGAGCCGCGCGGCATTCGCACCCTAGAAAATGGCGAGCGCGAAGGCTTTAACACTTACAAATACTCCGAGAGTGAGATCGAGCGCATAGGTCGCACCGCCTTTGAAATGGCGCGCAAGCGCGATAAAAAAGTCTGCTCGGTGGATAAGGCCAATGTGCTGGAAGCCACCATCTTGTGGCGTGAAGTCATGGATCGCCTGGCGCCGGAGTACCCCGATGTCGAGCTGTCGCACATGTACGTCGATAACGCCGCCATGCAACTGGTGCGCGCGCCCAAACAGTTCGATGTATTGGTGACCGGCAATATGTTTGGTGACATTTTGTCCGATGCCGCTGCCATGCTCACAGGCTCCATTGGCATGTTGCCCTCAGCGTCTTTGAACGAGCAGGGCCAAGGTATGTATGAGCCTTGTCATGGCAGTGCGCCAGATATCGCCGGCCAGGGGATTGCCAATCCTCTGGCAACGATTTTGTCAGCCTCCATGATGTTGCGTTACTCGCTGGCGGAAACTGAGGCCGCCGATGCCATTGATGCGGCCGTTGGTAAGGTGTTGGATCAAGGCTTGCGCACTGCAGATATTGTCACCGACGGCACCGAAAAAGTCGGCACCCAAGCGATGGGGGATGCCGTACTAAAAGCCTTGCCATAAATAATTGGTCAGACCAATTGTTTGCAGTTAAGGGCTATTTACGGCAAAATTAAAGGCTGATCTCGCTTGCCCACAAGGCGCTGAGGTCGGCTTTAATTCATTTAAACCAGAGAGTTAAACATGAAAGTAGGTTTTGTAGGTTGGCGCGGCATGGTCGGCTCCGTACTCATGGAACGCATGGTTGCGGAAAACGATTTTGAGGGTTTAGAACCCGTATTTTTCACCACATCTAACGTGGGTGGTCCGGCACCAAAAGTGGCCGAAGGCTTACCGCCCCTCAAAGACGCCTACGCGATTGACGACTTAAACCAAATGGACGCCATTATCTCTTGTCAGGGTGGCGACTATACCAAAGCGGTATTCTCTGATTTACGCAATGGCGGCTGGCAAGGCTACTGGATTGACGCGGCCTCCAGCCTGCGCATGGCTGACGACGCCATCATTGTGCTGGACCCGGTAAACCTCAACGTTATTAAAGACGGTTTGTCACGCGGCGTAAAAAATTACGTCGGTGGTAACTGTACCGTTAGCTTGATGCTAATGGGGCTGGGTGGCTTATTCGCCAACGATCTGGTGGAGTGGGGAACCTCCATGACCTACCAGGCTGCCTCTGGCGCCGGTGCACGCAACATGCGTGAGCTGATCGAGCAAATGGGTACCATTCGCGATGCAGTGGCCCCCGAACTGGCCGACCCGGCCTCTGCTATTTTGGATATCGACCGCAAAGTGGCCGAGACTATGCGCTCTGGCGACTTCCCGGTAGACAATTTTGGCGCGCCCTTGGCCGGTAGCGTGCTGCCTTTTATCGACAGTCAGCTCGACAACGGCCAGAGTCGTGAAGAGTGGAAAGCTCAGGCCGAAACCAACAAGATTTTGGGCAACACAGGCAACCCAATTCCACTGGACGGTACCTGTGTGCGTATTGGCGCCATGCGCTGTCACGCTCAGGCATTGACCCTGAAACTGAAAAAAGACGTGCCATTGACTGATATCGAACAGATGTTGGCCGAGCACAACGAATGGGCCAAAGTGGTTCCTAACGATAAAGAGTCCACTTTGCGCGACCTGACGCCAACGGCCGTTACCGGCACTTTGACGGTACCGGTGGGGCGCTTGCGTAAATTGAGCATGGGGGGTGAATACCTCAACGCCTTTACCGTGGGTGATCAGCTCTTGTGGGGTGCGGCTGAGCCTCTGCGCCGTATGCTGAAAGTGTTGCGCGAATCGTAATTCTTTAAGCTCCCACCGAAACCCCGGCAAGCCCTGCTTGCTGGGGTTTTTTATGGGTGGGGTGTGACCGAGGGCGCAATTTTTACCATTTTTACCGCGTTTGGTTATTTTTTCATTGAAAAAGCCTGCCTAAAAAAGCCGTCTAAGCTGGGTAAGTGTTGATAAAAAGCTATTTATAATGAATACTTACAGCCGATACTGAAGAATTATTCGAGGTTTTGGGGCCTCTTACCGAATCAACATTGGCTGGCCGCGTAAAAATTAAGTGGCTGACAGGACGTCGTAGGGCTGGGTCGTCGGAAGGCTGGGGATAATATAAAAGGAAAGTGCTATGCAACTTCGTAAGCTGTTAATACTGCTTGGGGTCTTGTCGCTACTGGTGTCGCGTTCAGTGATGGCACTGGGTCTAGGCGATATCAAGCTCAATTCATCCCTGAATGAGCCGCTCGATGCCCACATCAATTTAATTGATATTGGTGAGCTGGACTCCGACCAAATTATTGCACGACTGGCGGATGAAAAAGATTTCCGACGCTTGGGTATTGAACGAGAGTTCTTCTATACCCAGCTTCGCTTCAATGTCATTACCGACCAATCCGGCGGGCCGTTTATTGCGGTGACCAGTAAAGACCCTGTGCGAGAGCCATTTATAAGCATTGTGGTGGAAGTGCGCTGGACCAGTGGTCGCCTGTTGCGCGAATACACCGTGTTACTGGATTTGCCCGTTTTTGCCGATGAGGCCGCACGCCCCGTTGAAGCAACAGCCACACCATTGCGCGACACCAGCACCCCTGTAAAGAGTGAGCCGGTACGGACTGCGACAGAGCCCGGCGCCGTATCGGCAAATCGCTCTAATGCAAGTGACGTGTACGGGCCCGTTAAAGCAAATGACACCCTGTGGGAGATTGCTCGCGATGTAAGACCTGGGCGCGAGTCTATCCAGCAAACTATGTTGGCGATTCAACGCGCCAACCCCGAGGCCTTTATTCGCGGCAACATTAACTTGTTGCGTAAAGGCCAAGTGCTGCGCATTCCATCCTCGCAAGAAATTAATCGGATGTCGAATCGCCAGGCTATCACTCAAGTGGCGCAACAAAACCGGGATTGGTCCGGTAACGCAATGGGTGCCCAGCTGGATGCATCCGGTCGCGGCTCCTCGATTGATCGATCTGACTCTTCTAGGCGCGGCCAAGTTAAGCTGGCTGCACCGGGTACAACCGGCGCGGGCGGCACCGCTCAAGGTGGTGGTTATGGTAATGGCGACGCGGGCGAAATTGCCGGCGAACTGGCCGCTACCGAAGAAGAATTAGAACGCAGCATGAGTGAAAACAATGAGTTGCGTTCACGGGTAACCGATCTGGAAGAGCAGATTGAAACCATGGAACGCCTGCTTGAGGTGAGTAACGAGCAGTTGAGTGCTTTACAAACTGGTAGCGCCGAGCAACAACAGGCGGCCAACGATGCCGAAGCCGCACAGACTGAAATCGACACTGAAACAACAGGTACTGTGGTAGCAGCCACCGAACAGGCCGCGTCATCCGTGACCAGTGAATCGGCCGTTGACGAACCCGAAGCAGAGACGGAAGTCACTGCGGTAGAGGAAAAAGCCAAGGCCAGTAAAGTGGTTCGTCGTCCGCCAGAGCCGAGCTTAATGGATAAGCTGATGGCTAATATCCTTTGGATTGGCCTCGCGATCATTGGTTTAATCGTTGCTGTCTTTGTTATTTTGCGCAAGCGCAGCGGTACAGCAGATTCCGAAGAAGAATTCACCTCCGAATTTGACGACTCAGTATTTAATACCGAAGACGACGAGCCGGAAGAAGATCAGCCGGTTGATGATGCAGATGAAAGCTTTGAAGAAGCTTTCGCTGAAGAAGTCGATACCACCCCAACAGAAGCGGAAACCGGCGATGTAGTGGGTGAAGCGGATATTTACATCGCTTACGCCAAGTACGATCAAGCCGAAGAAATGCTGTTAAATGGTTTGGAAAAAGAGCCTGGCTCACAAGCTATTCAGCTGAAACTGTTGGAAGTGTACGCTGAAAGCGACAATCGCTCCGCTTTTAACGAGCGTTACAGCGCACTGATACCGCAGGCCGATGCTGCGACCACAGAAAAAGCCAACGATTTGCGCGCACAATTTGGCCCAATGGATGACGCCGATGATATGGGCGCGGCAATGGAGTTGGACGACCTCGGTTTAGATCTGGAACAGAATGAAGAGACGAGCCCTGTAGCCGACACACAGCCCGAGGCAGACAATGCCCTAGAGTTGGATGCTGAATTGGACAGCGAGTTGGATCTCGATGGTGCATTTGAACTCGATGATCTTGAACAAAGTGCCGAAAATGACAGCAGCAGCGAAGAGCTGCTTGAGTTGGGTACCGAGGAAGACGAACTAAGCTTGGACGATTTCGACTTCGAATTGGATGACACCGAACAGAGCAGCCCTGAAAAAGCCGCTACCGATGAAGTGGATCTTGATGGTTCAGCTACAAGTTACGACTTGTCTTTCGACGCTGAAGAAACCGAACTAGATTCCGATGCCGAGTTGCTCGACTTTGAGCTTGAGGATGACGAGACCGACAGCGCAGCGCCTTTAACCGAAAGTGCGGAAGATAAGCCAACCGCTCTGGCAGACGAAGAGCCACTGTTGGATTTAGATACGCTCGACATCGAACAGGATGTTCCGGCTGATACTGATGACGCGTCCGATGATGTCTTCACGCTCGATCTCGATGACAGCGAAGAGTTAGCGACTTCGGATGATTCTACCGAACTCGACGACCTTAGCTTTGATTTGGAAGATGACACCACGGCCGCCGAGCCATCCGAGCTAGACAGCTTGGGTGATCTTGATCTGGGCGATCTGGAGCTGGAAGGTGACGATACCCCAGCGGCTGAATCAGAAGCACCGTTGCTGGATGAAGACTTTGATCTGAGTCTGGATGAGACGCCTGCCGCCGATGCAGTTAAGGCCGACGCTGACGAAGAAGCTGTGCCTACTTTGGATTTGGCCGATGATGATGCCGATGACTTTGATCTCGACCAGGCCATGGGTGATGTCGACCTAGAAGCATTGGATCGTGAAATGGCCGATCTCGATACTCCGACACAACCGGATGCGCCAGTGGCCGAACCCGCTGCCGATGAAACCTTTGCCGGTGTCGAAAGTGACGAGATGGATCTGTCTGTGGATGAAGACGATGCATTCGACGAAGCTTTAGGTGATCTGGATGTTGGGCTCGATGTTGATGATCTGCCCTCCCCAGAGTCAGTATCTGACACATCCGATGACGACGAAGATCTCGACTTTTTGGCCGATGCCGATGAAGCGGCTACCAAGCTAGATCTGGCGCGCGCCTATATTGATATGGGTGATATGGAAGGCGCCAAAGATATCTTGTCTGAGGTTGTTGAAGAAGGTACCGATGAGCAAAAGCAAGACGCTCAGTCGCTGCTGGAAAAAGTAGACAGCTAAGCGCTGACTAGAGTCAAAAGGCCTTGTACGTTCAAGCGTGCAGGGCCTTTTTTTTCATATGAGAAGCAACATGGGTGAGTACTCCCGCAACGGCGAAATTCTCGCCGAGACACATTGGCCCGACACTATGCACCGCATTGCTATGGCGGTGGAATATAAGGGCAGCAGCTTTCACGGCTTTCAGGTTCAGCCCGGCGGCTTAAGCACCGTGCAGGGGGCATTGCATAAGGCGCTGTCCATTATCGCAAACGAGCCTATTGCCCTAGTGTGCGCTGGACGCACCGACGCCGGGGTACACGCCAGCAACCAAATCGTGCACTTTGATACCCTAGCCCAGCGCCCAGAAAAAGCTTGGACTCGCGGGTTAAAAGCCTATTTGCCCGACGATATCTCGATTCACTGGGCCACCGAAGTCACCCCGCAATTTCACGCCCGCTTTAGTGCCCAAGCGCGCACCTATCGTTATCTGATTGCCGATGGTTGCGCTAAGCCCGCGCTGCTACACGACCAGCTTACCTGGAGTCGCGACCGGCTCGATATTGATCGTATGCGCGAGGCCGCCCAAGATTTAGTCGGCGAGCACGATTTCACCTCCTACCGCGCGGTGCAGTGCCAAGCGCACTCGCCAGTGCGCTGCATCGAACACTTAACATTGGTTCGCAAAGGCGAGTTAATCGTGTTGGAGGTTCGCGCCAACGCTTTCTTGCACCACATGGTGCGCAATATCGTGGGCGTGCTGATGGCAATAGGCACTGGCAGTAAGCCGGTGGAGTGGGCGCGCGAAGTGCTCGAAGCCAAAGATCGCCGTCTGGGGGGCGTAACGGCCCCACCTCATGGGTTATATCTGGTGCAGGTGGAATACGACCAGGGGTTCGCTCTGCCGCAACGCTTACCGGGGCCACTGTACTTTGATGAGCCGGTGGGTTATTGGCATTCTGACGGCGAGGCAAAATTCTGCTAAAATCCGCGCACTGAGTTTTTGCAAGGTCGAGTCATCTTTTTTATGAGTGTGCGCGTAAAAATCTGTGGGATTACCACTGAGCAACAAGCTCGGCAGGTTGTAGCGGCTGGCGCAGACGCCGTTGGCTTGGTGTTTTACCCGAAAAGCCCGCGTGCCGTGACCCCGGAGCAAGCGCGCGCCATCGCCTTGGCCTGTGGGCCCTTTGTGACCGTGACGGGTTTGTTCGTCAATGCGGGCAATGATTTTATAGCCTCAGTGTTGAGTCAGGTTCCACTGCAGTTATTGCAATTTCACGGTGATGAAACCGCAGCCGAGTGCGAGTCTTTTCAGCGCCCTTATATGAAAGCCCTGCGTATGCGCCCCGACCTCGATCTTGAGGCGAATATACAAGCCTATACAGGCGCCAGTGGTATTTTGCTCGACGCTTATCGCCCTGATGTTCCCGGTGGTACCGGAGAGACTTTTGACTGGCAGCGGGTGCCTAAGCGATCAGCGAGCCCTATTGTGTTGGCCGGTGGTTTAACGCCGGAGAATGTGGGCGCTGCCGTGGCCGCCACTGGCTGTTATGCCGTGGATGTGAGCGGTGGTGTCGAGGCCAGCGCCGGGGTTAAAGACCCCGAGCGCGTAAAGAATTTTATCGTCAATGCCAAAGCGGCAATCTATAAGTGAGTAAAATCGTGAATGATTCAACTAAGTCTGCAGTGGATTACAGCGCGTTTCCCGATGATCGTGGCCATTTTGGTCAGTTCGGTGGGCGCTTTGTGTCGGAAACCCTGATTTACGCGCTGGACGAATTACAAGAAATTTACAGTTCATTAAAAGACAACGACGAATTTCAGGCGGAATTTGATAAAGACCTGGCGCACTACGTGGGCCGTCCATCGCCGCTGTACCACGCCGAGCGCTGGAGCCGTGAATTGGGCGGTGCGCAAATTTACCTAAAGCGTGAAGACCTCAATCACACCGGTGCTCATAAGGTAAACAATACCATTGGCCAGGCGCTGTTAGCCAAAATGACCGGCAAGAGCCGTGTGATTGCCGAAACCGGTGCGGGCCAACACGGTGTTGCTACCGCCACGGTCGCTGCGCGTTTAGGGCTTAAGTGTCAGGTGTATATGGGCGCGGAAGACGTGCGTCGCCAAGCGCTTAATGTGTATCGAATGAAGCTTTTAGGCGCTGAGGTTATTCCTGTTACCTCGGGCTCAAAGACCCTAAAAGACGCCATGAACGAAGCGCTGCGCGACTGGTCTACCAACGTCGATGACACCTTTTATATTATTGGCACGGTGGCCGGTCCACACCCATACCCGAAATTAGTACGCGATTTCCAGGCTGTTATCGGCCGTGAGGCTCGCGCCCAGTGTCTGGATATGACCGGTAAACTGCCCGATGCTCTGGTCGCTTGTGTCGGCGGTGGTTCCAACGCGATTGGCTTGTTCCACCCATTCCTTAACGACGACACCGTTGCTATGTACGGGGTTGAAGCCGGTGGCGATGGGGTTGAAACCGGTCGTCACGCAGCGCCTTTGAACGATGGTGTGCCCGGCGTGTTGCACGGCAACCGCACCTATTTAATGGAGGACGAGAACGGTCAAATCATCGAGACTCACTCGGTATCCGCCGGGCTCGATTACCCAGGCGTTGGCCCCGAGCACGCTTGGTTAAAAGACCTGGGCCGGGTGAAATACGTGCCAATCAACGACCAAGAAGCCCTGGCAGCCTTTCGCAAAACCACACGTACCGAGGGTATTATGCCGGCGCTCGAGAGCAGCCACGCCTTGGCCTACGTTGAAAAACTGGCGCCAACCATGAGCCCTGAGCAAATCATCATTGTGAACCTGTCGGGACGCGGTGATAAAGACATTCTGACGGTCGCTGATATCGACGGTATCACGGTTTAAGAGAAGAGCTGGAATTACACATGAGTCGTATTAGTCAAACCTTCAGTGAACTGAAACAAAACGGCCGCAAAGCGTTAGTGGCCTACATCGTTAACGGTGACCCCACCCGCGAGGCCACACTGCCGGCCATGCATAAAATGGTGGAGCAGGGGGTCGATATTATCGAGCTGGGTGTGCCATTTTCTGACCCGATGGCCGAGGGGCCGGTGATACAAAAAGGCCACGAGCGCGCGCTGGAACATCACGTCAGCCTGACCGATACCATGGCTGTCGTAGCGGAGTTTCGCAAAACCAACCAGAGTACACCGGTACTGCTGATGGGCTACGCCAATCCGGTAGAGCGCATGGGCTACTCAGTGTTTGCCGACAAGGCAGAGGCGGCCGGTGTCGATGGCCTTTTGACCGTCGACTTACCTTTGGAAGAATTAACTGACCTTAAACGCGAGCTCGACAGCCGCGATATCGACAATATCTTTTTGCTGGCGCCCACCACCCGTGTTGAGCGCGCCCGCGATATTGCCGCCAACGCCAGTGGCTTTTTGTACTATGTGTCCCTTAAGGGGGTGACCGGTGCGGGCCACCTCGATGTGGACTCGGTAAAACAAAAACTGACAGAGTTTGGCGCGCTGACCGAACTGCCCATGTGTGTGGGTTTTGGTATTAAAGATGCCACCAGCGCTAAGTCGGTAGCTGTATTAGCTGATGGCGTAGTGATTGGCAGCGTGCTGGTCGATGCGATGGGTAAGGCCCAAGGCCAAACCCCAGACCAGATAGCTGAGGCCGTTGGTGCTATCATAAGTGATATCCGACAGGCTCTCGACAGCCTGTAATACCCGAATTCGAGACGAAACTGATCGAGAGAGAATACATACAATGAGTTGGCTAGAAAAATTGGTTCCCAGTGTGGTGCGTGCAGAAGGTCGCAAAGGCTCTACCAGTAAAGTGCCCGAAGGTCTTTGGAAGAAGTGCGTAAAATGTTCCGCGGTACTTTACCGACCGGAGCTGGAGCGCAACTTAGATGTCTGTCCTAAGTGCGACCACCATATGCGTATCGGCGCCCGCCGTCGCCTGGATATCTTTTTGGATGAAAGCTCGCGTCAAGAAATTGGGGCCGAGATTGAGCCGATTGATCGCCTTAAGTTTAAAGACGTTAAAAAATACAAAGATCGCCTTACCGCCGCGCAAAAATCTACCGGTGAAAAAGACGCGATTGTCGCTATGAAAGGTGAGTTAAAAGGCATGCCTGTGGTGGCTGTGGCCTTTGAATTTGCCTTTCACGGCGGTTCTATGGGTTATGTAGTGGGTGAGAAATTTACCCGCGCGGCCAACGTAGCCTTGGAGGAGAATATTCCGTTGGTGTGCTTTCCGGCCACCGGTGGGGCGCGTATGCAGGAGGCGTTAATATCGCTGATGCAGATGGCCAAAACCTCGGCAGTGATTGAAAGACTCAAGCAACAGGGCACGCCGTATTTCTCTATTATGACCGATCCGGTGTACGGTGGTGTATCCGCCTCGCTGGCTTTGCTGGGTGACATCAATGCTGCAGAGCCCAGTGCTCGTGCCGGTTTTGCCGGCCCCGCCATTATTGAGCAAACCATCCGCCAGAAGCTGCCCGCCGGTTTTCAGCGCGCTGAATTTTTGCTCGATCACGGCGCCATCGACATGATTATTCATCGCAACTCAATGCGCGATACGCTGGCCCGCTTAATCGCCAAGTTTACCCGCCGCGCCGAAGCGTCTTAATTTTTAGTGGAACACCACGGGCTCGATGCTTGGCTCGCTCGAATTGAGCGAGCTCACCCCAGCGAGATTGATTTGGGGTTGGATCGTATCGGCCAGGTGCTTAAGCGCCTGGCTTTGTCTCATACGCCGAAGGTAATCACGGTTGCCGGTACCAATGGCAAGGGCTCTTGCGTGACGGCTACCAGTGCTATTCTCAAGGCTATGGGCCACAGCGTTGGCAGCTACACCTCACCTCATTTGCATCATTATTGTGAACGCGTTGCCATTGACGGCACTCCCGTCAGTGAAGCGGCGATGTGTGAGGCCTTTGACTCGATAGAGCGCGCTCGCGGCAGTATCTCCCTAACGTATTTTGAATATGGAACTTTGGCCGCACTGTGGTTGTTTGATCGCAGTCGGGTCGATATCTGTGTGCTGGAAGTGGGGCTCGGTGGCCGGCTTGATGCGGTAAATGTCATCGATGCTGATGTCGCCGTTATTGCCTCGATCGATATTGACCATCAGGATTGGCTGGGCAATGACCGAGAGGTGATCGGCCGCGAAAAAGCGGGCATTATGCGCGCGGCTAAACCTGTGGTTTGTGCCGATGTTGCGCCACCCCAGTCAGTCGTTGACTGGGCGCAAGAAATCGGTGCGCAACCGCTCTATATCAATCGTGATTTTTCCATCGAGCCTCACGGGGCTGGAGCGCTGTATCAGTATGGCGATTTCTCAGTGTCCTTGGCCGAGGTGTATTTACCTCTGCCCAGTGTGGCGGCAGCGATTACGGCGGTGCAAATCTTAGTGGGGCGGGTGGAGCCCGACCTGTTGAGCCGGGCGCTTGCTGAGGTGAGTTTGGCCGGCCGCAATCAGCGACTGTGGGTTGGCAAGCGGCAAATTCTGCTCGATGTGGCCCATAACCCGGCCGCCACTCGTTTATTGGCCGAACAGATAACACAGTGTGCGCCGGCTCGAGTACACTTTGTGTTTGCCGCCATGGCGGATAAAGATATCGATGGCATTGTCGATAACTTGCCGGGCGCGGCGGGGGCTTGGTATCTTGCCTATCTGCCCGATGTGCCGCGTGCCGCCGAACCACAGGCACTCGCCACGCGAATTGCCACCAGAGGCTGGTCGGTAGTTTGCACCGCGGCGATGGCTGACTGCCTGGAGCGCGCTATAAACAACGCTACAGAAGACGATTTGGTGGTTGTTTTTGGTTCTTTTTTTACAGTATCGGCAGCGCTTTCGGCTTTGCCGAACATTAAAGCGGCTGATTAAAGTGAGGCTAGGGTGAACGACGGACTTAAACAAAGACTGATAGGTGCGCTGGTGTTGGTCGGTATCGCTGTCATTTTTCTGCCCGGCTTTTTTAAAGAGCAGCAATTGCACCAAGTCGATACCAGAACGCAAATACCCGCCAGGCCCGATACGGTGGAGGTGGTCATTGAGGCGCCCAAGCCCATTCTCGACGAGTCACTGCCAGACCCAGACCGGCTTTATCTGCCTAGGTCTAACCAGCCTGTAGCTGAGCAATGGATTGATCCTGAGTCAGAGGGCAAAGCAAGCGCGAGCTCGTTAGGTATAGCCAGCGCTGCCTCGTCAAGTGTTCAAGCGTCGACCCCACAGGTGGCATCAACCTCACAACCCCAGAGAGATCGGCCGCCAAAACGCAAAGATCAATCCGCCTCAAGTACCCCAAAGCTCGATGCCTGGGTGGTGCAGGTTGCCAGTTTGCGATCCTCAGAATCGGCGCAAGCACTGCGAAAACGCCTGCAAGAGAAAGGTTATAAAGCTTATGTACGCTTGGCGCAGACGGGGCAGGGTGAGGTTAGCCGAGTGTTTATTGGTCCCAAGCTGGACCGGGCCTTAGCGGAGGCGGTAAAACAAGAGGTTGACCCGGTATTTAAGGTCAATTCTATGGTGTTACGCTTTAAGCCATAAAAGCGATTGGATTATGGGTATGATGCGGCCCCTCGCTCTGTTAAAATTTGCGCCTTTCTTGATTTCGGAGACACCGCCTGCATGAATTGGGCAGACTGGACAATCATTGGCATATTGTCTGTATCTTGTTTGATTAGCCTCAAGCGCGGTTTTGTCAAAGAAGCCTTATCTCTTGCTGTGTGGGTCGCGGCCTTTATCATTGCTATGCTCTTTAGCGACCGCTTGGCAGCACTGATGACAAATTTAATCGAAACCCCTTCACTGCGGGCAATAGCGGCTTTTGCGGCTCTTTTTGCAGCGACCTTGGTGGTCGGCGCCATGGTGAATTACCTGATTGGTGAGCTGGTTCGATTGACCGGCCTATCAGGCACCGACCGCTTGTTCGGAATGGTTTTTGGTTTGGTTCGCGGCGCTGTAGTGGTGATGGCAGCGGTGATTTTGCTGCCCGCGATGGTGCCCGTCAATGAAGATGCCTGGTGGCAACAGTCGGTTCTGATTCCCCATTTCTTGGTATTTGAAGATTGGGCTCGTGACACCACGCAATTAGTAAAAGACTGGGTCATGGCTCTGTTCGATGACGAAGCTCTTTAATCTTTTAGCTCCATACATTTGCTTTATACAAAGGTAAGACAACTATGTGCGGTATTGTTGGCATTGTCGGAAAACGCGACGTCAATACTCAGCTCTATGATGCGCTGACTATTCTTCAACATCGCGGTCAGGATGCCGCAGGTATTGTTACCTGTCAGGAGAACGGGAAAGTAGCTCAGCAAAAAGCTAATGGCTTGGTGCGCGACGTGTTTCGCACCCGCCATATGCAGAGGTTGGTGGGCAATATTGGTATTGGCCACGTGCGCTACCCCACCGCGGGCAGCTCTGGGCCCGCTTTGGCGCAGCCGTTTTACGTCAACTCGCCCTACGGTATTGCTCTGGCTCACAATGGCAATTTAGTCAATGCCGATAAGCTCAGCGAAGAGTTATTTAAAACCGACTTGCGCCATGTCAATACTGACTCTGACTCCGAGGTGTTGCTCAACGTGTTTGCACATGAGCTACAGCAGCAGGGTAAGCTGGTGCCAGCCGAGGCCGATATTTTTGCCGCAGTTGAAGGCGTACATAAGCGCGTCAGCGGTGGTTATGCGGTGGTCGCACTGATTGCCCGCTACGGTGTTGTTGCCTTTCGCGACCCTAACGGTATTCGCCCGCTGGTTTACGGCAAACGCATGACTGATAAGGGCGAGGAGTATATGGTTGCCTCAGAAAGTGTGGCGCTGGACGTGCTGGGCTTTGAATTGATAGGCGATGTGGCTCCGGGTGAGGCGGTTTACATCACCTTTGATGGTCAGCTACACCGCAAACAATGCGCCGCAAAAACCGCACTGACTCCCTGTATTTTCGAGCATGTGTATTTTGCTCGTCCAGATTCTATTATGGATGGCGTCTCGGTGTATAAAGCGCGCTTGCGCCAGGGTGAGAAGCTGGCCGAACAGATTTTGGCCGAGCGCCCTGAACACGATATTGATGTGGTGGTTCCAATACCGGACAGCTCGCGAGTGGCCGGTCAGGCGCTGGCCTACAAGCTGGGGGTCAAGTTTCGCGAAGGTCTGATTAAAAATCGCTACATTGGCCGTACCTTTATTATGCCCGGCCAGCAATTGCGTAAAAAGTCGGTCAGGCAAAAACTCAATCCTATTGAGCTGGAATTCCGCGGTAAAAATGTTCTGCTGGTAGACGACTCCATTGTGCGCGGAACAACGTGCCAACAAATCATCCAAATGGCTCGCGAAGCGGGCGCGGCGAAGGTGTATTTTGCCTCGGCAGCACCGGCGGTGATTTACCCCAATGTCTACGGTATTGATATGCCCACGACAAAAGAGCTGATCGCTCACGGGCGCAGTCAAGATGAAGTGTGTGAAGACATTGGTGCCGATTGGCTGGTCTATCAAAAACTCGACGACCTCAAAGCGGCTTCGGCTGATGGTGGCAGTGGTGTCACCGAATTTGACTGCGCCGTGTTTGATGGCCAGTACTTAACCGGTGATGTCGATCAAGCTTACCTGGATGCACTTGAGGCCAGCCGCATGGAAGGTAAGGCGAAAAAGAAGAAAGAGTTACGTGCAAAAGAAGAGGAAAGCCCCATCGGTTTGCACAACGACGGCGAAGATTTGCACATCCATTGATGGACCATAACTATGAGTGACGCAAGTGATTTAAACGAGGCGCTGCAAGGGGCGGGTATTGATACACTCGCTGTCCGGGCCGGCCAAGTGCGCAGTGACGAAGGCGAGCACAGTGAAGCGCTGTACCTCACCTCAAGCTATGTGTTTGCCGATGCGCAAGAGGCTGCCGACCGCTTTTCGGGTGATCAACCCGGCAATGTTTATTCGCGCTACACCAATCCGACTGTACGCACCTTAGAGGCGCGTATTGCGGCCCTGGAGGGCGCCGAGAGTGCCGTGGCAACGGCATCGGGTATGGCGGCTATTCTGGCCACTTGCATGGCTTTTTTACAGGCCGGTGATCAAGTGGTGTGTTCTCGCAGTGTGTTTGGCACGACCACGGTATTGTTTACCAAATATATGTCGCGCTTTGGGGTTGAGACGGTCTTTGTTGACCCGACCGATTTTGACCAATGGCAAGCGGGGATAAGTACGAATACCAAACTGGTCTTTGTCGAAACGCCCTCTAATCCTCTGTGCGATATTGTCGATATTGCCCGGCTGGCGGATGTGAGCCATCAAGCCGGTGCACTGCTTGTGGTTGACAATTGTTTTTGTACCCCAGCTCTGCAAAAGCCCTTAGAGTTTGGGGCGGATATCGTCGTGCATTCAGCCACTAAGTATATCGATGGCCAAGGCCGCTGCCTGGGCGGCCTCGTGGTGGGCGCTCAAGTTCATATTGAAGAGGTGCTTGGCTTTATTCGCAGTGCCGGTCCGACCATGAGCCCCTTTAATGCGTGGGTATTTTTAAAAGGTTTAGAGACTCTGCGCTTGCGTATGGATGCACACAGCGCCAATGCCATGGCATTAGCTCGGTGGCTGGAAGCACAGCCCGCGGTGGAAAAAGTATTCTATGCCGGTTTAGCGCATCACCCAGGACACGCGCTTGCAGCTAAACAGCAGCGTGGTTTCGGGGGTGTTTTATCTTTCCGGGTTAAAGGTGGGCGAGAGCAGGCGTGGCAAGTCATCGATGCCACGAAAATACTGTCACTTACAGCGAACTTAGGTGATGCTAAAACAACCATCGTGCATCCGGCGACTACCACTCACGGCCGGCTGAGCGATGCGCAAAGAGCTGAAACCGGTATCACGGAAAACCTGATACGTATTGCGGTAGGCTTAGAAGACGTGCAGGATATACAAGCAGACCTAGAGCGCGGTCTAACATTGATTTAAAACGAGGTAAGTCGTGCGAGACAATGTATCGCAAGTAGTGGCTGAGGTTGGTAAAGTTCTGTTGGGCAAAGAGCGGGAGGTTCAACTGGCATTGACTTGCTTACTTGCCAACGGGCATTTGTTAATAGAAGATTTGCCCGGCATGGGGAAAACCACCTTGGCACACGCTTTGGCCAAAGTGGTTGGACTGAATTACCAGCGAGTGCAGTTCACCAGTGATATGTTGCCAGCCGATATTCTCGGTGTTTCTATCTTTGATCAAGCTGCCAGCGAGTTCTCTTTTCACCCCGGACCTATTTTTAGCCAGCTATTATTGGCCGATGAAATCAACCGCACTACACCGAAAACCCAAAGCGCTTTGCTCGAAGCAATGGAGGAGCGGCAAGTTACGATAGATGGCGATACCCGCCCATTGCCGCAACCCTTTTTTGTGATTGCCACGCAAAACCCCCAGTCACAAATGGGCACCTTTCCTCTGCCCGAATCGCAGCTCGATCGCTTTTTGATGTGCATTAGCTTGGGCTACCCAGACCCTGAGGCCGAGATGGCGTTGTTCAAAGGCGGAGACTCGCGCCGACTGATCGATCAGCTGCCCACCTTAATGACCCCGGCCACACTGTTATCGATTCGCCAGGATATCGAGAAAATCAGCGCCTCAGACAGTGTGTTGTCTTATTTACAAAGATTGGTGCATCTAACTCGGCACGACTCGCAATACACCCACGGTCTCTCTCCGCGCGGTGCACTGGGTCTGCTGCATTGCGCTAAGGCATGGGCATATATGCAAAATCGCGATTACCTTATACCTGAGGATATTCAAGCGGTGGTGCCCTCTGTGGTGACTCACAGAGTTATGGCCGATAGCTTTAGTGAGCAGGCCCCCATGGAAAAATTACTGCAAAGCGTCGATATATTGCCTTAAGTTTCCCGCTTTACCGAGCGACATTCTGACTTTCACTGTGATTTGTCATTCGACAAACACGTTATTTCGAACTATAAATAATTAACTAGGCGCGTAAAGTTGCATTTGATGCGCCTTAGGTGAGTTTTTTCAGAGTGTCTAAAGCGGGGCCATACTATGGCAGCGACTTTTTTTGGCCAATACTTACAAATCAAAGGCATTATCAGTCAGTCGCAACTTTCCGATGCGCTGTCACTACAACATGCTAACAACAAGACCTTGGGGCAACTTGCCGCCGATATGGGGTATTTAAGCTCCGATCAGAGCTCGCAAATTCTTCTCCGGCAACGCCACAGCGATCACTTGTTTGGCGAACTCGCCCAATCCTTAGGTTGGTTGAATGATCAGCATATACAGCAGTTGCTCGCCCGCCAGCAGGCAGAACATCTCACACTAGGGGCAGCACTGATTGAGTTGCAGTGTCTCACCGAGTCCCAACTACAACACTTATTAGCCGACTATCACTATTGGAATTTACGCAACCAGCGTGAGTGTAATAAGCGAGTGGCGCAAAGCCATTTAGCCCCACAGGTGGAAGGGTTTTCCTTTTTATTGGAACGCCAGCTGCAACGCGAATTTGGTTTAATAGCGCAAACCAACTATGTTTTCCCCAAACACCCCAGCGCCTGGCCCGAGTGGAGTTGGGTAATGAAGGGGGGCGTGGCCGACTCTTTGGTGGGAATTGCCCCTGCGCCTGCTTTTGTGCAAACACTGCAAGAGCGCCGACTGTCTTGGCAGGGCTCAAGACTTGCGTCCATAGATAATACAAACAGGCTTCAATCGAACGAGAGTACATCCAGTATTGTGGGTGCTGCAGTCGCCGCTGAAGATTTCTTTGATCGTTTACTGCAGCAGTTAACGGAGGATATCGAACAATCGTCACTGGAAGTGCTCAACGCTCATAAAGACACACCGCCCGCCAGTGTCGACAGCTTGTGCGTAGGCTACTCGGTTGAGGGGAAACCATTGCAAGTTTATTTTAGTGCTGCGTAATATGGTAGGCTGAACGTATTTAAGGCAGCTTTACTTGTGCAGACGAGTCACCGATTAGAAACCCTCTTTTGGCGCTGGACCGAACGGCGCTCACCTCGCGCTCGTCAGGTAACCCTGAGGCACCGCTCGATTTATGTTGTGCCCAGCCTCTCATCGCTCGGATTTTTGTTGGCGACTGTTTTACTGTGGTTGCTGGGCACCAATTATCAAAATAATTTAATTTTGGCCACAAGCTTCTTTTTGATCGCTCTTTTTTTTATTACGATTTTGCACGCGTTTCAAAATCTATCCGGTATTAAGCTATCAGGGCTCAATACCCAACCGGGGTTTTGTGGCGAGATTTTTCATATTGCCATTGAGGTGGCAGCTTCGGCTCAGGGTAGAGATCATTATTTAACCTTAACTGAATCTGCGCAATCGGAGGTTTCAGTGGTTGTGCCCGCCAGGGGGGTGGTCAAGGTCAATTTACCGGTTCAAACGCAAACTCGCGGTTGGCTTTCATTGGGTCGGTTAATGGTTAAAAGCCATTACCCGCTGGGGCTAACCCGGGTGTGGTCGTGGGTGTATTTGGATGCACAGGCATTGGTTTACCCCCAGCCCAAGCCTGCTCAATTAGCTCAGCATTTTGGCGCCGATGGTGACAGTGAAGACGGCGCGCGGCTGTTGGCTGACGATGATTTTATCGGCTTTGCCGATTACCAACCCGGCGCTCCTCTCACGCATGTGGCCTGGAAACAGTATGCCCGAGGCGGAGAGCTGCAATTGAAGCAATATGGTGGTGCCGAGCAAGATAGCTTGTGGTTGGATTATCAACGCTTAATGGGTGATGTAGAGACTCGCCTGTCGGGGCTATGTTATTTGGCGTTGCAGTGGCAAAAGTCAGGTCGTGATTACGGTTTATTATTGCCGGGGCTGCGCATTGAGCCTGCCTGCGGGGAGTCGCACTTACACAAAGTATTAAAAGCCTTGGCGCTGTTTGATCTGAGGGACGTTTCGTGAGTGCTCGCCACCTTTCCTTACCTGTACCGACACTCGGTTGGCTGTTGATCACGCAGGCGCTTATTCTGCTACCGCTCACGGTTCAGTTACCCATTTGGCTAACAGGGTTAGCGTTGGTGGTGATGGTCTGGCGCTTGCAATCGAGTCGTGGTCGTTGGCCGCATTTTGGGCGCTGGTATAAAGTACTGGTCGCCCTTGCGGTGATGGCGGGGTTGGCCGCAACCTTTCGCAACCTGGCCATGAATGCCATGGTGTCACTGTTGGTGGCAGGCTTTGTTTTAAAACTATTAGAGCTACACAAGCCTGGCGATGTGCGCGCGCTCAGTTATTTAGGCTATTTCGTTATCGGCACCCAGCTTTTGTATACCTCAGGGTTTGTCGGTTCTGTTTACGCTTTATTGTGCGTGTTAGTCATGACCGTTACGCTGATGGTTAATCATGTTGGAGCTGTACCCGCCGGGCAGTTCAAGCCGATCCGAAAGGTCTTTATGATGTCGGCGCAGGCCCTGCCGATTATGTTGGCTTTGTTTTTTTTAGTGCCGCGCATCGGTTCGCTCTGGACGGTACCGCTTAATAGCGCTACGGGTACAACCGGGGTGAGCAGCAGTATGTCACCGGGAGATATTGCCTCGTTAATGCAATCGGATGAAGTCGCTCTGCGGGCCACCTTTGAGGGAGATATACCCGAGTCTCGCCAGTTGTACTGGCGCGCTTTAGTGCTCGATCATTTCGATGGGCGCACCTGGAGCCAAAGCTCTATTCAAGATGTAAAAGCACGTAGCTATACTCGCTGGCGTGAGAGCGATCGAGAGCTACAAGTCAGCGGAAAGCGATATGATTACGAGGTGATGCTTGAGCCAACTGATGAAAATTGGCTGTACACCCTAGCGGCTCCGGCCAGTTACTCCGAGGGTATTTGGCTCAGTCGGGGTATGACGCTCTATCAGCGTGATGCCGTGTCTCAACGCCAGCAATACTCGGTGACCACTCACGTTAATTACACCAACCAGGCCGAGGGGCTGAGTGAGTTATTGCGGCGAGTATCGTTGCGGATTCCCCGTGACAGCAACCCCGCAACGCGAACTCTTGCTGAGCAATGGCGACGACAAGCACCGAATGATCAAGTATTAATTCAGCGCTTTTTGGACCATATTCAAGCGGACTTTTCTTATACTTTACAGCCACCCACTCTGGGAGAGCACAGTGTAGATGAGTTTTTGACTCAAACTAAAGCGGGGTTTTGCGAACACTTTTCCAGTAGTTTTGTGTTTTTTATGCGCGCCGCAGGTATCCCGGCCCGTGTGGTTGTGGGTTATCAGGGGGGTAGAATAAACCCAGTGGAAGGCTACTTAACCGTACGCCAGCTCGACGCCCACGCTTGGGCGGAAGTTTGGCTGGAGGGGCAAGGCTGGGTTAGGGTGGACCCGACCTCTGCAGTGTCGCCCGAGCGAATCGATCGCGGCGTGCAATACTCTTTAGATTCGGCAGATTCTGAACTCTTAGGCGATGCTTGGAGCCGACGCTTTTTTATGCTGAGCAACCTGCAATTGCGACTGGATGCTTTTAATTATCGCTGGCATCGCTGGGTTATGAATTACGATAAAGCCAAACAAAAAGCGTTTATGCAAAAATTGTTTGGCAGCAGTGCCCCTTGGTTGATGGTGCTTTATGTAATGGCGGCAGCAGGCATTATGGTTGTGCTGATTTTATTGCCAAATTTTGTGGGTAAGAGGGCACAAAGACGGCCATTTGTTGAGCGGTGGTACGAAAAATTGTGTCGGCAGCTGGCCGTTCAGGGGTACCCGCGCAGATCAGGCGAGGGGGCGCGTGATTATGCGCAAAGAGTTGGTCAAGAAGCCCCGGAACTGGCTCAACTTTTGGCGGAATCGACCGCGCTGTTTGAGCAGGCGGTCTATCAAAATGAGCAGGTATCTCACTCTCGTTTACGTCTTCTATTGCATCTCATTAAGTCTAAAAAATACCGCTAACTCAATGCGCTGTCTTGTGGTGCGCGATTTACGCAGTTCGCACCATTATATTGCCTCTGCTAATGCCTGGGCACTATTGTAGTGCCTTAAATTGGTTCCAGCAATTAAAAATACTCTCTAACTTATTGAATTTATTGCTTAAATTCAATGGGCATATATTGTGCATATATTGGTCCGCGCTCATTAAGGGTGCGCCCTAGGATCGGGGTAAGCCATGCCCTAACTTTTATGGTTTAACGCTGGTGCACATCACGTGGCTTTGTAACCGAAAGTTGATGGTTTAACCAATAATAAAATCGAATTAAGACGACGAAAGAGTATTTGATCTTTATGAATATTAAGCATCTTTGTAATCTTCTAATGGTTGGCCTATTGGCGCTGGCCCTTCCCGCTTCTGCAGACACTCTAAACGGTGCTAACACTGCCTGGATTTTAACGGCAACGGCTTTGGTGTTGTTTATGACCTTGCCAGGTCTGTCGCTGTTTTACGGTGGTTTGGTTCGGGCTAAAAATATCCTGTCTGTGCTTATGCAATGCTTTGCCATTGCTTGTATAGCTTCTTTATTATGGTTAATTGTGGGCTACACCCTAAGCTTTGGTGAGGGCAACGCCTTTATCGGTGACTTTAGTCATGTGTTGTTTGCGGGCCTGGGTAAAGAGAGCTTGTCGGGAGATATTCCCGAGCCATTATTTGGCTTGTTTCAGATGACCTTCGCGGTGATTACCCCCGCGCTCATTGTCGGCGCATTTGCCGAGCGCATGAAGTTCTCATCGATGCTGATCTTCTCATCCTTTTGGTTGCTAGCGGTGTATGTACCGGTATGCCACTGGGTGTGGGGTGGCGGTTTCCTTAGCCAGTGGGGACTGCTGGATTTTGCCGGTGGTACCGTGGTGCACATTACCGCTGGGGTTGCGGCCTTGGTGGCCGCCTTGGTGATCGGCCGGCGCGACGGCTTTGCTACCACCGCGATGCCACCGCACAATATGACCATGACCGTAACCGGGGCGGGTATGCTCTGGGTGGGTTGGTTTGGTTTTAATGGTGGCAGTGCTCTGGCTGCCAATGGCGACGCCGCCATGGCCATGTTAGTGACACATATTTCTGCCGCCGCTGGCTCTTTGGCCTGGATGACCGTCGAGTGGATTAAGTTTCGCAAACCCAGCGTATTGGGCATTGTGACCGGCATGGTGGCAGGCCTTGGTACGATTACCCCAGCCAGTGGGTATGTGGGGCCGGGTGGAGCTCTGGTTATCGGTTTGTTGGCCGGTGTTATCTGCTTCTTTATGACACAAACCGTTAAACGAGTGTGGAAAATTGATGATTCGCTCGATGTGTTTCCGGTGCACGGTGTTGGCGGTATTCTAGGCACTCTATTGGCCGGCGTATTTGCCTCACCGCATTTGGGTGTATTTAGTGGCTACGGTTTTTCCGACGCTGTGGATGGCATGAGCGGTCAGGTTTGGGTGCAATTTTTAGGGGTGATTATCACCTTTGTCTATACCGCTATTGTCACCTGGGTATTATTGAAAATAACCGGGGTAATGACCTCAGGCTTGCGTGTAACCCGTGAAGAAGAGCTTATAGGCCTGGATATAACCATGCACGAAGAAGAGGGCTACAAACTGTAATTTTAGTATCTCTCTTAGCGTAAAAAGCCCGCTTCAAAGCGGGCTTTTTTGTTTAAGCTGTTAAGATTAAATATGTGAAATTACTGAAAGGCTATCAGAGCGGCGGTGACGGCAACGTTTAAAGATTCGACCCCATTGTTCATTGGGATTTTAACCCAGTGCGAACATAGCGCTTGAGTGGCTTGACTCACTCCGTGGGTTTCATTGCCTAAAATATAGACATTGTGACCGATTGGGCTCTGCGCCAAGGTATTGGATGCGTGGGATGAAAGTCCGATCAGGTTACACTCTCCTGTGCTAAGGGTTTTGAGGGCCTCGGCTAAGGTGCCTTGTATTTGCACAATTGGTGCGCGAAATACCGTGCCGACACTGGCCTTAATCACCAGTGGGTCAATTTGAGCGCAGCCTTTGCTAGGCAATAAAATAGCATCAATGTTGCCCGCACAAGCAGAGCGAATAATCATTCCCAGGTTCTGCGGGTTGGTAATGCCATCGAGCGCGAGCACGCGCATGGTTCTGGTGGCGGGCGCTTTAAGCTTTTCAGACAGCTGTTCTAGGGTTTGAAATCCGGGGCAGAGTAAGTCGGCGGCCACGCCCTGATCTTGCTTGGCATTTTTTGATATGCGCGATAGCGCTGATTTATCGTGGTAGAGCACCTCGGCGCCTTTGCTGCTGGCCAGCTCGATAATTTGCCGCACCATATCGCCCGGCTTGTTGCTGCTGGCTAAATGTAAGCGATGCACTTGAATGGCATTGTTTTGCAGCGCTTCTAAAACCGGTTTGCGGCCGTAAATGGTGAGCATTCGGTTATAAAAGCGCTTTTTGGCGAGGTAGTGATCGGTATCACTTTGGCTCATAGGTAGTACCCCAGATTGTCTCAGGGGCGAGCATACTTATTTAGCGCGCAGATAACAATCTTCATCGTTATCGAGCAGAGCCGAGAGTACATCGCGACGACTCATAACGCCGATTAATTTGTCTTCGCTGATCACCGGATAAATTTTGGGTTTTTGTTTGATAATGAATTCGGCCACCTCGACAATCGATTGGTCTGGCTTAACGCTCAGTACCTCGGTTGACATAACGCTTGCCACACTGGGTGGATCCTCGCAATAAAAAGCACCCTGTAATATTTCCTTAATGCAGTCTTGCTCTGAGACAAAACCAACTACTTTACGCTGCTCATCGACAACCGGCGCGCCGGTTGCTTTGGCAGCCAGTAGTTTGTGAACGGCTTGCAGTAAATTGGTATTGCGGTCAAAAACTAAAGGGTCCGTTTGCATGTAATCTCTGACGAGAATTGAATGCATAGTGCCTCCTACTTTTGGGTTGCTTATGCACGAGGGGCAATGCCTCGTGTTGCGGTGGGCATTGCGTCTTGTGACAAGCTTAAAACAACACCTTCCTATACACAGTGTAGCTTAGAGAGTGCTTTACTGCTCGCAGATAGCCCGGTAGGCCTCGACCGCTGACGCCATTCCCATACGCAGGGCATCGACGGTTAACGCGTGTCCGATTGATACCTCAGCAATATTGCCAATGCGCAAAAAATCGGGCAGGTTGTCTAGGTTAAGGTCGTGTCCGGCGTTAACTTGTAAGCCAAGCTTTACCGCATGTTCCGTGGCCAGGCGGTAATGTTGCAGCATTTTATCTCCGGCGGGAGTGCCGTAATGCTCAGCATAGGGGCCGGTGTAAAGTTCAATACGCTCGACGCCGTATTTGTGTGCCAGCACAATTTGTTCGGGATCTGGGTCCATAAATAAACTGACCCGTACCCCTTGCGCATGCAGTTGTTGAATGATGGGCTTGAGCGTTTCACCGCTTTTGTATAAATCAAAGCCGTGATCGGAGGTGAGCTGGTCATTGCTGTCCGGCACCAACGTGCACTGATCGGGATTGGTTTCTGCCACCAGTGCTAATAATCCCGGGTAATTGCCACTAGCCGCGGCAAAGGGGTTGCCTTCAATATTAAACTCTACCTGGGTCGAGGCGTGACATAGCGCGGCCAGTTCGCGAACATCACTGGGCCTTATGTGTCGCTGGTCTGGGCGAGGGTGGACGGTCAGACCAGCAGCGCCAGAATCTAAGCAGATGCGCCCAAACTCTGTGACATCGGGGAAGTTACCGGTGCGTGAATTGCGAATCAATGCGACTTTATTTAAATTGACACTTAGCGCGGTAGTCACTGGGCAATCATGTCCTTAAGCTTGGAGGTGGGCTGCATTTGCTCAAAATGGTCGCCGCGACGGGTTTCTAAAATGCGTACCGCTGCATTGGGTGCATCGGGGAATGCCCGAAAAATACCGCGCGGCTCATCGACTATTTTTTGCACAACCGCTTCACCTTTGATCACTTTAGCAAAAACCGCGTAACCGGCTTTTCTTTCCGTGGCATCTAAGTTTTCGTTATGTTTTAAGTTGATAAAGAACTGACTGGTAGCACTGTCGACCCGTCGGGTGCGCGCCATGGATAGGGTTAAATAGGAATTCTTTAATCCGTTGTCGGACTCGTTCTTAATTGGCTCTAGGGTATCTTTGAGTTTAAAGTCAAAGGTGAAGCCCCCGCCTTGCACTACGAATCCTGGTAACACGCGATGAAAAATAGTGCCTTCGTAAAAGCCACTGTCAACATAGGCCAGAAAGTTGGCGACACTAAGGGGGGCTTTTTCAGGGTAGAGCTCAATCAGCATCGTCCCTAAGTCTGTTTTCATGGTGACATAATGCTCTGTTGGCGCGGGTGTATCGGAGCGGTCAGTTTGCTCAGCGCTGGTCGGTACCGCCAAGCACACAAACATAATCAAAGCAGAAATACATTTAACAATCGATGGCATCAGGGTGATTCCTTAGTGTTAGCCCCATTCAGAACGACGCTTGCGCCGGCCTAAAGCTTGTAAAAGAAGTGACACGATAATTCCGGCAATTAAAATGCCGGCACCAAAAATCCACTGTTGATAAGTGTGGCTGCTCATCAATCGCTCGTTTTCGGTTTTTAAAACTTCGTTATCCGTTTGCAGTAGTTGGTGACTTTCGCTTAATTTTTTGTTTTGTTCGTTGAGAGCAACCGCACTGGAGGACAGTTTTTCTAATTGAGCAAATTCACTTTGCACGTTTTGGTGTTGCTCAGACAGTTGCGCCAGTTGAGTTTTAAGCGTTTGATTCTCTTGTTCCAGCGCCTCGTTGTTGTCCAAAAGCTGGGTTTGGTCACCGTCAAGTTGGGCCATTTTAGCCTCGAGTCGAGCAAGCTTGATGGCGGCGGTGGGTTCGTCGAGCAGATACTGAGAACGAATCCAGCCCTCGAGCCCGTTTGGGGTTCGCACCATTGACCACTCGTTTTCACTGTCGTCCGTGTCTGATTTAATCAATTCAAGTTGAGTGCCACTGACCAGCCCACGATGCACAATTCGGTACTGATTACCCATACCGCTGCGCAGTGGAACCCGCAGTTCATCCCCGACAAAACGCGTAGCCGCATAGACGCTTGGTGTCAGTGTAAGTAGCACCATACATAAGGTGGCGGTAATAATGGCGGAAAATTTGGCCTTGATCACTGGAATACCCTTAAATGTGGCTGTGTTTGGCGAATGCATTGTAACTTATCGTGACGTGAAGTCTTGTCAACCCTATCACGCCCAGCGCGTTGTCTGGGTTAAGGTGAAGCCTTTTTATAAGGCTTCACACTGATCTTTTGATAAACCCCAGATGTATAAAAAGGATCACTGTCAGCCCAGTCTTGCGCTTCACTCAGAGAGTCGAATTCGGCGACAATAAGAGACCCGGTGACACCGGCCGCTCCGGGTTCATTGGCATCGACGGCGGGAAAAGCACCGGCCAAGATGAGCCGACCCAAATCTCGCAGCTCATGCAATCTAGCCATGTGGGCAGCGCGAGATTTGGCACGCAGTGGTTTACTGTCTTTAACATCTTCGCAAATGATGGCGTAAAGCATGGCAACCTCTCTATTTAATGGGCGTTGATAACGTCTTCGAATTCGAGCTCGGTCAATTGGCGAATACGACGGAATAAATAGAGCAGAGCAATCATCATAATGACGGTGGCTGGTAGGGCAATCACAGGAAAACTCATGGCGGTCATTTTGCCCAACTCAGCGTTAAACTCGGCTGTGCCTGGTGGGCTTTGCAGCAGCCATTTCGCCAGCACATAGTTGAGAAAAGACGATAGAAAGAAGGAGCCCGCCACCAGATAGGTTGCATTGCTAAGCGCTCGATCAAATTGGGCGTGTTTATCGTGTTGAGTTAATCGCTCGCTGATCAGATCGGTTTTTAAGACTTTGTCGTTGTACAAAAAGGTCCGCACCAGAGGAAATCGCGTTTTCATTGAGATAAGTGTGGCCAAACCAATCAGGCCGGGAATGGCTGCCTCTTTGATGGCGATGTATTTGGGGTCTAACTCCATTAAGCTAATGCCGCCGGTTAGGAGTATGCTGATGGTGCCCAGAATTGAAAAGGCGTTGTATTGGCGCCGTACAACAAAATCTTTGATGCCATAAAACAGAGGAAACGCTAGGGCGACCACTAGAGCATTGCGTGTTCCCAAGTATTCATCACCACTTAATTTGGTGAGAATCAGCGTGGGAATGACAATATTCAGTAGAATGTTGAAAAATAAGCTCTCTTTTTTGGGGTTTTCTTTGGCGGTGTTGGAAGTTTGCGCGTCTGCGGAAGTCGAAGGCGCTTCTTTTACAGCTTTATCAGTGGCAGAATCGGTCATGTTATTTCACTTTACCCGGGTGAGCGTAAACGCTTGGGCATGATAGCGTTTTAAAAGCCGACATTATACGTCAGAAACGAGGAAAATGGGTTGACCATCGATCTACATATGCACAGCCAGTGTTCAGATGGGGCGCTTTCCCCCAGCGAACTTATGCAGCGAGCACACGAGCAGGGGGTGACGGTAGCGGCGCTGACCGATCACGACACCTTGGCGGGCTTAGCCGCTGCGCGAGTTGCGGCTGAATCTCTGCAGATGGGCTTTATCGACGGCATTGAGTTTTCCAGTCGCTGGGGAAAGATTGGCGTCCATATTGTGGGGCTGGCACTGGACGTAAGCAGTGTACCGTTACAACACAAAGTGGCGGAGCAAGGGCTGGCCAGACGCGAGCGCAATGAAACAATCGGCCACAAACTGGCGAAAATCGGAGTTGCGGATGCCTATCGGCGCGCCTGCGATCTCGCTCAGGGCGAGCCGGGCCGCCCCCATTTTGCCCAACTTTTGGTTAATGATGGACTGGTGCCCGATTCCGCACGGGCGTTTAAAAAGTATTTAGGTTCGGGCAAGGTGGGGGATATACGGCTGCAGTGGCCAGCCATGAATGAGGTCGTCGACACTATTAAAGCCGCCGGTGGCGTGGCAGTGCTGGCTCACCCGGCTAAATATGGTCTGACGCGAACAAAATTGCGCGCCATGGTGGCCGATTTTGCTGAGTATGGTGGTGATGCAATAGAGATTATCAGTGGTCAGCAGCCCGCCGGGGTGGCGCAAGATCTCGCTAATATCGCCCAGGAGTTTGGTTTAAAGGGGTCGCAGGGGAGCGATTTTCACCAACCTGGCCTGCCTTGGCAAGAGTTGGGTGCCATTGGCGTTTTACCTGAAACCGTGGTGCCTATTTGGCAGCATTGGTAATACAGGTGGTTTTGCGAGTGATATTAAGAGCGAATATTAGAGTAATAGCACCGTTTCAAGAACAATAAGCGCTGGGGTGAATTTCTTATTTGTATAACGCCGCCGGCAAAATTATAATGGAAGCTTCCGGCCGCGAGGCCCTATAGCCTGAGTAAAGGATGGTGATGTGGCGCAATTTTTCCAGGTACACCCCGATAATCCCCAGCCGCGCTTGATCTCTCAAGCCGTCGATATCGTTCGCAGCGGCGGTATTATTGCCTACCCGACCGATTCGGCCTATGCGCTTGGCTGTCATATTGGTGACAAAATGGCTCTGGATCGCATCCGTATGATGCGCAAGTTGGACAAACACCATAATTTCACCTTGATGTGTCGTGATCTGTCAGAGATTGCGACCTATGCCCGTGTCGATAATCAAGTGTTCCGTCTGCTTAAAACGCACACTCCGGGTCCCTATACCTTTATTCTTGAAGGCACCTCTGAGGTTCCCAGACGCCTGCGCCATCCCAAACGTAAAACCATTGGTTTGCGTGTGCCCGATAACAATATTGCGCTGGCTCTGTTGGAAGAGCTCAACGAGCCGCTGATGAGTAGCACTTTGTTATTGCCAGGCGATGAGTTCCCGCTGACGGATCCCTATGACATACGCGATTTGCTAGAGCATCAAGTGGAGCTGGTGATTGACGGTGGGTTTTGTGGGCTGGAGCCTACCACTGTGGTTGGGCTAACCGATGGCACCCCCGAGTTGGTGCGCCAAGGCAAGGGTGATTTTTCGGCCCTGTTAGCCACTTGAATAGCCCTTTGAATCATTTGCATAATGAGCGTGGAGTAAGCCCGTACAGGTTTGTAATAGGCAGTAGCGCCTTGCGTTTGTTACGGTTAATGTTGATGCGATCAATAAACTTCTCACAGCTACTAGCATTTCTGCCACACGCAATGATGCAATTTATAGACTCTGGAGTCTGGGGCGAGCATGAACGAAACCGTTGAGCCACAAGATGTTGCTGTCAGCGCTGATGTAACGGCTCCGGAAACATCTGAGCCGCACCCCGAGCAAGGCGAAATGCCCTTCGCGATGGTGCAGGGCAAAGCCTATACTCAGCTGCCCAAAGATTTGTATATTCCGCCCGATGCGCTCGAAGTCTTTCTTGAGGCCTTTGAGGGGCCTTTGGACTTACTGTTGTACTTAATCCGGCGTCAGAATCTCGACATACTCGATATTGATGTATCGGAAATTACGGCCCAATACATGGCTTATGTCGATTTGATGGATGCTGATCATTTCGAATTGGCCGCTGAGTATCTGGTGATGGCCGCTATGCTGGCCGAGATTAAATCGCGCATGTTATTACCGCGCTCTGTAGAGGAAGAGGAGGAGGGGGAAGACCCACGAGCCTCTTTGATTCGTCGACTGCAAGAGTACGAACGTTTCAAGCAAGCCGCAGAAGATATTGATGAAATGCCCAGAGTGGGGCGCGATGTGCATCAAGCCAACGCCGAGGCGCCAGATCGCAACCTGACCAGGCCCGATCCCGAGTTGGAGTTGCAAGAACTTCTACTGGCTCTGTCGGAAGTGTTGCGGCGTGCCGATATGTTCGAAAGTCATCATGTAGAGAAAGAAAAACTGTCTACCCGCGAGCGCATGGCGCAAGTGTTGGATAATTTGGCGGGGAAGAACTTTGTTCCTTTTGTCAGCTTGTTCAAAGTTCAAGAAGGCCGCTTAGGGGTTGTGGTGACTTTCTTGGCGGTTATGGAGTTGATTAAAGAATCCTTGGTGGAAATAGTTCAAAGCGAATCTTTTGGTGCAATTCACGTAAAAGCGAAAACCCAATAGTATGGAAATTCTACAACTACAAGCCATTATCGAGGGGGCGCTGCTGGCTGCCGGTGAGCCCTTGTCGCTAAAAAAGCTCGAAACACTGTTCGAAGATGACGAGATGCCAGAAAAGGCACAATTTGAAGAGGCATTACAAAGAATTAATGAATCTTGCCAGGACCGCGGTTTTGAACTGAAAGAAATCGCCTCGGGTTGGCGTTTGCAGGTACGCGAAGAGCTAGCGCCCTGGATCAACCGTTTGTGGGAAGAAAAACCGCAAAGATATTCTCGGGCTCTACTGGAGACTTTGGCTTTGATCGCCTATCGTCAGCCGATTACCCGTGGTGATATCGAAGAGATTCGCGGCGTGGCGGTCAGCTCACATATTATTAAAACGCTCACCGAGCGCGAATGGGTTAAAGTCGTTGGCCAGCGCGATGTGCCCGGCCGTCCATCACTGTACGCCACTACGCGCCAATTTTTAGATTATTTTAATTTAAAAAGTTTGGATCAACTGCCGACCTTGAGTGAAATTCGCGATATTGATGAAATGAATTCAGCCTTGGACCTCGGTGGTAATCGGCCCGCTGGTGAGTTGACCGAAGAGCCGGCCGACAGAGACACTGATGTTGATCTCGACTCTGATCCCAATTCGGCGCTACAACCACAGTTGTCCACTCAAGATGAACTGGAGCCGGATGCACAAGTGACCGTACAGGGCGTGCAAAGTGATGAAGACTCGACGAACACCGACCCCGAACACCTTATCGATAGAGACGATAACAGTGAGACAATCCCCGCTGCGGATACACCCGGTAGCGATGAAAACAACGACGATATTAATGCGGTAAGTCCGCCTGAACACTCCCATGATGATGGGGCGCTTGCGTCCATTGCCGATTCTGAAACCGAAAGCGATGAGCGGAGCGTTTAAAACAGACGCCACAATATGGT
Source organism: Gilvimarinus sp. 2_MG-2023 (assembly GCF_030547685.1). Lineage (GTDB taxonomy): Bacteria > Pseudomonadota > Gammaproteobacteria > Pseudomonadales > Cellvibrionaceae > Gilvimarinus. The sequence continues at coordinate 150,533 of NZ_JAUOQM010000018.1, forward strand.
TAAAAAAGTTAAGCAAACACAGGATCACAAAGAAGAAGACACTACCGTGCCCGCCATGGATCAGCCCGATGAGAAACTGCAAAAAGTTTTAGCGCGGGCCGGTATAGGCTCACGCCGTGAAATGGAGCGTTCCATTTCAGCAGGGGTAGTGACCGTAAACGGCCGCCCTGCGACCTTGGGGGATCGGGTGACGCCTGAAGATGTTATTACCCATCAAGGTAAAACGGTTAAGACCAAAAACGAAGTAAGCCGGCGCCGGGTGATTTTGTATAACAAGCCCGAGGGGGAAATTTGTTCGCGCAATGACCCTCAGGGTCGACGAACCGTCTACAACGCGCTGCCACGATTGTCGGGAGAGCGCTGGATCTCAGTGGGGCGACTCGACTTTAACACCAGCGGTTTGCTGCTGTTTACCAACGATGGCGAGCTAGCTAATCGTCTGATGCATCCATCCTCAGTCATTGATCGTGAGTATCTGGTGCGTATTCAAGGTGAAGTTGATGAGGCTATGAAGCGCCGACTGGTAGAGGGGGTGCTGCTCGACGATGGCACTGCACGTTTTACCGATGTTGTCGATGGCGCGGGTGAGTCCCGCAATCGTTGGTTTTATTGTGTTGTCATGGAAGGGCGCAACCGTGAAGTGCGACGCCTGTGGGAGTCGCAAGGGGTTCGTGTCAGCCGCTTAAAACGTGTGCGCTATGGCAATATCTTTATTCCGTCTCACGTTCGGGTGGGGCAGTGGTTGGAGTTGAACAACAAAGAGATTACCGACTTGTGTATGACCGCTGGCATCGAACCGGTCAAACGTTCCAAGACGGATGATCCTGACTTTAAACGCCAGCGTGAGAGACAGGAAAAGCGTTTGCGCGCTGGTCGTGGTAAACGCCCCGGTAGAGCAAAGCCGCCCGCCAGACCCAAGGGCCCGACTAAGCCTTAACTCCAGTGGCGGCGTCGAGTGGTATCTGGGCCGGCTCGCAGCAACTGCGGTTGCGGCCCTGGCGCTTGGCGTCATAGAGTGCGCGATCCGCTCTTTCCAGTAAGGCCTGTAACGGTTCGCCGGCATCCATACAGGCACTGACCCCAACACTGATCGTGGGGCGAATATGAGCTCCGTCCATTACTATATCGATTCTCTCCACCGCTCGGCGCAGCCTTTCGGCGGTAATTAATCCACCGGCGGCGCCGGTGTCACTGAGCAGTACTGCAAACTCTTCACCGCCGTAGCGGAAGGTCATATCCGTTGCGCGACTGACTTCTTTCAAGGTAGTGGCGATCTGTTTTAGAACGTCATCGCCACGACTGTGGCCATACTTATCGTTGATCTGTTTAAAGTGGTCAATATCCAACATCACCAAAGCAAAAGCTTTACCATTGCGCTGTAAGCGCTGATGCTCGCGTTCTAAGGCCGTGTCGAGTGCGCTGCGGTTGCCCACTTCTGTCAGTGGGTCAACCAGGGCCATGCGCAATGCTTGTTGGTATTTCTTGGCGTTGTTTAGTGGAAAAGCGAGTGACGCGAGTAGAGTCTCTAGCATCAACTGTTGATTTTCGCTGAATCGGCTTTTTCGAAAGAAGGTGATTTCTCCCAAATTACTGCCAGGCAAATTCATGGTGTAGTGACAGCGGTGAAGCGAGCGCTTGCCGACTAGTACTTTACCTAGAATCACGTCTTCGTAAACCAAACCGTGGTATTGCACCAGTTGTTGTGAATGCTTGAAAAACAACGTCAGCAGCTCGGTTGCTTCCAGGCTAATTTGCAAGGCGTGGGCTAAGCGGGCCCGTACGTCCAGTAAGGCCGAATTGGCGAGCTGTTCACTTATCAGTTCAGAGGCGATGGCTTCAGTGCCGATACCTGAAGATAAATCTGCCATAGTCTTTCCGCTCTTGTGTATAGGTGAGCTATCGGTTGGGCTGGCCCTAGCGATAGCGTTGATTGAAAGGTGTACAGCGAATAACGTGCCAAATGTGAGGATGGTGAATAAAAGGTTTTAAAAACAATAGCTTATGTTTGTTTCTCAGAGTTTTTTTGACGTAAAGGTCAAAAGCTTGACTGGTTTTGGCGGCAATGGCGGAAAATTCTTGCCGCCAGTCAAAACAATGGCAGTCCGGTTTTAGGCAGTACAGGGAGGTATTTTGGGAAGTGTCACAGTGATGCAAAGGCCGGTCTGTGGGAGGTTTCTGGCTTCAATGTGCCCGCCATGGAGTTTTATAGTTCGCTGCGCAATGGCCAAACCTAAGCCATAGCCACCACTTTGGCGATCGCGGGCCTGATCGGTTCGATAAAATGGTTGAAAAATAGCGTCTAATTGGTCAGGTGACACTCCGGGTCCGGTGTCGTGAATTTTTATCTGATAGTGATTTCCCCTGTCGTGCAGCTCGGTCCGGATGCAGCCGCCGCTAGGGGTATAGCGCAGAGCGTTGCGTAGGATGTTATCAAAAACACCGGCCAACATATTGCCGCGAGTGGCGACCAGCGCCTCGGGTAGTGAGTTGGATAAACTTAATTGAATCGCTTTTTGTCTTGCGTCTCGTGCTATGGCTTCATGCAGCGCTTCTAATAGGGCTGTTAAGTCCATGGTGTCATCGAGAGTCCAGCTGTCGTCATCTAAAACAGGCAGCGCTAAAATATCTGAAATGATGTCATTCAGATAATCTGCCGCCTGCTTTATGCGCTTTAGCTCGCGGTCGTTAGTACCCTGACTGCGCTGCTGGGCTAGCGCCAGAGCAATTTGCAGGCGGGCCAAGGGTGTGCGCAGTTCGTGCGATACATCCTTGATTAAGCGTTTTTGTTCAGCCATGGCTTTCTCAAGGCGCTCGGCCATATGGTCAAAATCATTGGCCAGAGAAGCAATTTCATCACGCCTTTGGTTAAACCGCTGACTAATGCGCACACTTAAATCCCCCTTGGCAATAGAGCGGGTCGCCCTTTGTAGGGTGGATAAGCTGCGTGCTAAGTGGCGGGCGAGAAAAAAGCACGCGACACCACTGACCAAAATTGAGGTCAGTAGAAGTGGCCAAATATTATTAATAAAAAGCTGCCAGGCGATGTCGCCTGAGCTTTTCTCACCCTTGCCGGCGGCCAAAGTGAAAATCTTAACGCTTTTACCGTCGTTTAGCGTGACGTGACGTCCCCAGGTTTTCTCTTCACCGATTATGGTGTTCTCAAATGGGTGACTGGGATTAATTTTGGGTACCAGCTTCTGCACTCCTTCGGGTAGGGGGCGGCCTAAGAAGTCCCGGTTGTTGGAGTCGACAATATAAAAAAATCGGGTAGACCATTCTGGCATAGTGCGCATATCGGCCAATACTTGGGCCGAGTTGCGATTGATGGCTGAGCCCACCATTTGAAAGAGAAAGCGTTGGGCGGGCTCGGTCCCCCGGTCATCCCGCAAGCGTTGCAGGTTGTTGTCTGGATTAATGTCGCGCCAATGCACAATCACATTGGTGGTGACGATAATCACCGCCGTGATACACCAAAAGGTTAAAAATACCCGCAGGTACAGTCGTGTCATGGTGTCGCGGGGGCTTCACTGGGGCGAGTTAGCATATAACCGGCACCGCGCACGTTGATGATTTGATCCTTGCTGGCTCCCACTGTGGCGAGTTTTTTGCGAATATTACTGACATGCACGTCGATACTGCGATCGTAGGGGGTCAGCTTGCGCCCCAACGCTTGTTCGGTGAGTTCATCTTTGCTGATTACTTGCCCGGCGTGACGCACTAATAATTCCAACACGCTAAACTCAGTACCGGTTAAAGGCAAGGATTGATCGAGCCAAAATGCCGCACGGCTACCCATTTGCAGCGATAAACTATCTACCTGCACCGTGCCGGACTCTGGTGGGGCGCTCTGCGCGGTAGCTGTACGGCGTAAAATGGCCCTTAGGCGAGCGACCAGTTCACGCGGATCGCAGGGCTTGGGGAGGTAATCGTCGGCGCCTATTTCCAGACCAATCACCCGATCAATGGTGTCGCCCTTGGCGGTCAGCATAATGACCGGGGTGTGCTGCTGACCGTATTCGGGATGCTGCCTGAGCATTTTAAGAACATCGAAACCGTTGTGTTGTGGCAGCATAACGTCGAGTATTAAAGCCGAGTACGAGTTGTGGCGTGCCATCTCAAGAGCTTCAGCGCCATCATAAGCGGTGGAAACGCTAAATCCTTCTGCATTGAGATATTCTTGCAGCAATTCGGATAACTCTTTGTCGTCATCAATCAGTAAAATGTCAGCCATTGATACCTCTACATTAACTTTCTTCCTGGCAGCTGTCTGCGCCGCCGCGCAAGTTTGCAACAGGCATGGCATGCTGTCATGGTTTGTACGTTGGCTTAACCTAACTTAACCACACAACTGCCACTTGCGCTAACAGTTGGCAGCTGGGAAAATCCAGCCCAGTATTTCCAGCTAGGTACAGCTAACAGAGAATGTACCTTTTTTAGCGGTGTTTGTACCAGTTATTGCTCGGTTTCGTTGTTTTTAATCAGAAGGTGTTCGCCAGTGGCCAAAGTAGGGCTTTTTTTCGGTAGTGATGAAGGGAATACGGAGTTTATTGCTCAGCGTATTCGCAAGCGTTTGGGCGCAGAGGTGGTAGATGTGCACGATATTGCCGATGTCACTCAATTGGAGTTTACCCAATACGACAATGTCATCCTCGGTATCCCCACCTGGGATTTTGGCCAAATTCAGTCCGACTGGGAAGAGTTTTGGGATGATCTGGCCGAAGTGGACTTTTCCGATAAAACCGTGGCTTTGTTTGGGTTGGGTGATCAATTTGGCTATGGTGATTATTTCCTCGACGCGATGGGAATGATGCACGAGGTGATCGCCGCATCAAATCCCCACAGAGTGGGTTATTGGTCAACCGAGGGTTACGAGTACGAAGCCTCCAAAGCCGAAGAGGACGGCCAGTTTGTGGGTTTGGCCATTGATGAGGATCAACAGGAAAACCTCAGTGCCGAGCGTTTAGACCGCTGGTGCGAACAGATTCATCGCGAGTTTGGCCTGGACACCCCTCTACAATTGGGGGATTAGCCCATATGAAGTGGCCCAGTTAGGTTTCGGCGATAAATACGGCTCGAATGGGCGCTGGGTGCCCCTCTTGGGTGAGACTCGGGTTATCTTCCTTTAAGAAGTTACTGAGCGAGTGATAACGCATCCAATCGGTGGCGCGCTGCTCATCGGTGGTGGTAGGGCAAACATCCACCGTGCGCGGGTTTTTAAAGCCGCACTTGGCCAGCCAGCCGATCATTGTGGGTGCACTGGGCAAAAACCAGACATTGTTCATCATGGCGTAGCGTCCCGGCGGCACCAATACCTCGCCTTCATTGCCTGCGATCACCAGTGTTTCCAACACCAATTGCCCGCCAGGCCTTAGGGTCGCTTTCAGTTCCCGCAAATGGTCCATCGGCGAGCGTCGGTGGTAAAAAACACCCATGGAAAACGTTGTGTCAAACGCGCCTAACTCTGGGGGCAGCGCCTCAATGCCCAGCGGCAGCACGTCGACCGGTAAAGACTGACCCAGCAGTTGTTTGATCATAGCGAATTGCACGATAAACCGCGGAGAGGGGTCGATACCGATCACTCGCAGAGCGCCTGCGCCATGCATGCGCCAACAGTGATAGCCATTGCCGCAGCCTACATCCAATACCAGTCGGTTTTTTAGCGGGGCAATTTGATCTTTAATGCGATCCCACTTCCAGTCTGAGCGCCATTCGGTATCGAGGTGTATGCCATGCAAAAAATAAGGGCCTTTGCGCCAGGGGATTAATTGCTGTAAGGCGTGTAACAGTTGAGCGTGGGTCTCAGGTGCTATCTGCCCGGCAACGCTGACGCGAGTTTTCAGATCGATTTGTTCGGGGTTGATCTCGGGGATTTGTTCAAGCGCGTTTAGCCAACCTGATAAGTCACCGAAACGCTTGGGGCAGAGACCTTGAGCCACTTGTTCTGGCAGCTGTTGCGACCATTGGGCAAGCTTGGGGTGTTCGTTTAAAAACGTGTATAGAGCGTTATAGTCGATCATTTAATGGCGATGATTGAGGCAAAATTTAAACACTGAAACCAGACATCTACACTGCTAAAACCGGCTTGGCGCAAGCGCAGACGGTGAGCGTCGAGTGACTCTGGGATCAAGACGTTGTCGATGGCGGCGCGCTTTTGCGCGATTTCCAGGTCGCTGTAACCATTAGCACGTTTAAACTGGTGATGTAGGTCGGTCATTAGTTGCTGATGGGGAAGGTCGTCAAAGGCGACTTTTTCCGACAAAATTAACACGCCGCCAGTGTTTAGGCCCTGGGCGATATCGCTCAATAACCTATCGCGCGCATTGGGCGCAATAAACTGCAGCGTAAAGTTAAGCACCACCATCGAAGCATTGTCGATTGCAATGTCTTCAATGCCGCATTCTTCTAACCGAACCGGAACCTCTTCATGGCTATCGGCCGCGATAATCTGCCGAGCTCTGGCAATCATTGCTGCCGAGTTGTCGACGCCGATTATGCTGGCCCCTGCGGCGCGAATATTATGGCGCATCGCCAAGGTGGCCGCCCCCAATGAACAGCCTAAATCGTAGCAATGGCTGTCGGAGGTCACGTAGCGCTCGGCCAGCGTGCCGATCATGGATAAAATGGTTGGGTAACCCGGTACCGACCGTTTTATCATATCGGGAAAGACGTCGACCACTTGCTGATCAAAACTAAAGCTGCCGACCTGGGCGAGAGGGTTGGCGTAGAGTGTATCTCGAATATCCGTCATGATCGTGATGCGGGGCCTGTTGGCTAGAATTGCAGTGCGGCTATTTTATCGGTTAGGCGCAAGAGTCTCAATCATTTGTCGAATTAACCGGCCGCAATTGTCATAAAACTGTCATTAGGCAGATTGATAATCCGTTTATGTCGTATCTACCTTCAATACCTGCCCCCAGAACCCACTCGGACACTGAGCCGCAGCGCCTGCGAGATCAGTTACAGTCGGTGATTGATAGCGGTCAACTATACGCCGTTTTTCAGCCTGTCATTAATATGATTAATAGCCAAATTGTCGGTTATGAGGCTTTGATTCGCGGCCCCGAAGGCAGTGCTTTGGCATCTCCTGCGCAACTATTTTCCGCCGCTGCCAGTGAAGGGCAATTGGCTCGGTTGGAATACGCCTGTCGAGAGGCGGCCTGCCAAAGCTTTATAGAGCATTCACTGCCCGGTAAACTTTTTCTTAATATGACGCCACTGGCATTTACCGATAGCCAGTATCGCGATGGCGTTACTATGGCAATATTGCGCAAGCTCAAGCTAGATCCTGAACGTGTGGTCTTCGAGTTAACCGAAAAACAACCTTTAGATGAGTTTGAGTTGCTGACCAATGCCTGCGAGCATTTCCAGCGTCAGGGGTTTGCTGTGGCGATTGACGACTTGGGTGCAGGGTATGCCGGTTTGCGAATTTGGAGTGAATTGAACCCCGATTACGTCAAAATAGATCGGCACTTTATCAGTAACATTAACGCCAGTGCGGTGAAGCGAGAGTTTGTCCGTTTTATGCTCGATATCGCACAAAGGATCGGTAACAAAGTCATTGCCGAGGGGATTGAGACCGAAGAAGAGTTCAAAACCTTAGTGGCTATGGGGGTGGAATATTTTCAAGGTTATTATATTGCACGTCCGGCTCGCACGCCCATCACCCAATGCCCGCCACACCTAAACAAAGCAAAAGCCGTCGCCATGCCGGTATCACGGGATACCTTTCAGCATACACTGCGCGAGGTGACAGTGGCGCATGAGCCGCTGTCGCCCAGCGTAACCGCTGGTGAAGTGGTGCGAATGTTTCGCGCGGATGTACGCCTAACGTGCGTACCCGTGGTCGCCGATGACGGTAAGGCTCTGGGGGTGATCAGCCGCTCTGAACTACTCAACACTTTTTCCTGGCGCTACTCTTACGAATTGCACGCCAATAAACCCATTTCTGGGTTTGTCAGCAGCCGTTCGCTATTGATGGATATCAACAGCGACTTGAACAGTGCCGGAAGGTTGGTGACCGAAGACCCCGCGCAGAATTTAAGTGTGGATATTATTGTCAGTGAAAACGATCGCTACATTGGCGTGGCCAAGGTGCGCAATATATTGCGCTCAATTGCCGATGAAAAGCTGCGCGTCGCGCGCCACTCCAATCCGTTAACGGCACTGCCTGGCAATGTTCCACTGTATGAGTGGATCGATCAGTTATTATGTCAAAAAGCAGATTTTATTGTAGCTTATTGCGATATTAATCACTTCAAGCCCTTCAACGATGCGTTCGGCTATTCTTGTGGCGACGATGTCATTATCTTACTCGGTAACTTATTGCGTCAGGTCATCGATCAAGAACAGGATTTTATCGGCCATGTCGGGGGGGATGACTTTGTGGTCGTCTTTCGCAGCATCAATTGGCGCGAGCGCTGTGAAAAACTGTTGCACAGTTTTACTCAGAGTATCTATCAACAAATGCCAGAGGAGCAGCTCGATTATTGGACGGAAGATCGCAACGGCATGCGGCGCCGGTTCGGCCCGCTGGAGATTGCCATTGGCTGTGTGCACCCCGACCCCGAACTTTGTTTAACCCACCATCATGTGGCCATGCTTCTGGCCGACGCCAAACACCGGGCAAAATCGCTAGGCGGTCACCAGGTTTTCTTCTCGCGCCGCCGCACGCCAGAAAAGCATTGCCCTTCTGAGACTTAATCCGCCCCTGATCAGGCCCCAAGCTCACTGGTATACTTGCTAGGCTGTGTTTGCCTGCCGAGGGTTTTGCGTTATGCTGAGGCAAAACCACAGGCAGGCAGTGACCTATGAGTCCTAACGGATTTGAGTACAAGCGCGTATTAGTTGTAGATGACTTTGATAACTTCCGCACAACGGTTATGCGCATGTTGCAAGAATTTGGGGCTCGCAGCGTGGATACTGCCGCTCATGGGAATGACGCTGTCAGTAAGTGTCGTTCCACGTCTTACGACTTGGTCTTATGTGACTACAATCTGGGGCCGGGTAAAAGTGGCCAGCAGGTGCTGGAGCAGCTGCGCCATGAGAGTTTACTCAAACACAGTTCGCTGTTTGTACTTATCTCTGCCGAATCAAGTAAAAATATTGTTATGGCGACCTATGATTACGAGCCCGACGCCTACCTAACCAAGCCTATTACCGCCAAAACCCTACAGCAACGTTTAGAACGATTATTCCATCAAAGTCGTGAGATGTGTAAAGTCTATAACGCCATGGATGATGGCGATTTAGACGCTGCGATCACTCGCTGCGGTGAGCTTCTGCGTGGACAGAGTCGTGTGCGACCATTAGTGCAAAAGTTATTGGGGCGGCTATTATTGCGAACTGGCCAGTTTAACCCCGCCGAGCAGTTGTTCCGCAAGGTGTTGCAAGTTCGTGAGTTAGATTGGGCCATGGTCGGGCTCGCGCTGGCAAAAAAAGGGCAGGACGATTGGGTGGGGGCCCAGCAGTGGGTCGAACAAGCGCTAAGCTTAAACCCAATGTGCATGCCTGCCTACGATTTGTTGGCGGATATTCATGCGGCTCGGGGCGATCGACAAGAACAACAACATACTTTGGCTCAGGCGGTGGAAATATCTCCCCTGTCGATTATGCGTCAGCAGGAATTAGGCGCTGTTGCCTACCAAAATCACGATCTAGAGCAAGCCCTGGAAGCGTTTAAAAACAGCATTAAATTGGGTGAGCACTCCTGCTACGACGATAAAGACGTATATTTACAATTTATTCGCTCTTGCGCCGAGCTGGCACCGTTGCAGCCGGATGTGGCTAAAAGTTATGCGCGGGAGGTGGGCAAGTCGATAGGAGAGTTTGGCAATCGATTTGGCCGTGATGGTCACAACGACGTATTGCTGCGCTCAGCGAATTGCGCCTACCTAGCTGCAACAGGAGAGCAATTGGCCGCACAACAGTTATTGCAAGAGCTAATGGAGCAGCACCAAGAGTCGCCGGCAACATTAGCCGCTCAGCTCGATTGGATCAGTGCTTGTGAGGTGTTAGGGCGACAAGAGTGGCGCGATCAGTTGGTTAATGGTGTGTTGCAACAATATCAAGGTAATGAGGCGGCGCTGGAAATGATAGATCGCGTGCTGGAAAACCCAACCAGTGAAAAGAATCGTCAGCGTGTGGCACAAATAAATAAACAAGGTATCGCCTATTATGAAGGCACGGATTTTGAGGCTGCGATCGACTGCTTCAATCGCGCAGTACGAGAATTTCCTAAACATGTTGGCATTGAACTGAACCTATTGCAGGCCTTAATTGGGGCATTGGAACAAAGCGGGCAGCCCCATTTGTTAAAGCAGGCAAAGCACTCGTGTGAACGCTTGGGTCAGTTAGTGGATGGAGAGCACCCTCAAGCCGACCGGTTGGCGCAACTTGTCGGAAAATTTCAAGAGGTCAGCCAACAAATTTTGCGTGACGGAGAACAGGTATGACAGATAAAGGCTTGCCGGTAGACTTCTCATTTGTGCTTGCCTCCAGTGTGCATGATATGAAAAATTCGGTGGGAATGTTAATGCAAACCATCGAGGAATTATCAGCGAGCGCAGCGACTGATAATGCCGAGCACAACCGACAATTGTCGACACTAGGTTATGAGGCCGCCCGCATTAATGGTGACTTAGTTCAGCTGCTAGCACTCTACCGGATGGAAAATCAACGCATGCTGGTACAGCTGGAAGAGTGTTATTTGGATGAAATCATTGGCGATCAGTTGGCGCGCAATGACATTTTATTCCGCTCGAGAAATATCGCAGTGGAGGTAGACTGTGGGGAGGATGTTTGTTGGTATATTGATGCTGAGTTGATCAGTGGCATGCTGAACAATATCCTGGTTAATGCCGCGCGATATTGCCTCAGTCGCATTAAAGTGACGGCGAATATTGAGGACGGCGTTTTGCATCTGATTGTTGCAGATGACGGTCGCGGCTACCCAGAATCTATGCTTACCAGTCCGACAGTAATGCGTGATAGCGTCTCATTTACTGAGGGGAATACCAACCTCGGATTGTTGTTCGCTCAGGAAATTGCCAAATTGCACCGTCGAGGCGACTTACATGGCTATATCACTCTGGCTAATGGCGGTGTGTTGAGCGGTGGGCAAATCGAGGTGGTGTTGCCTTAGCTGCATACAACCTTGAAATAATCGCTATTACTCAGCTTGAGATTAGTATCGGTCATCCTTCTTTTGTGTATTAGCAGTGCAACTGACCAAATGTGACCTGCCTGTCTTGCAAAATAGCGAGGGCTGTTGCATTATTCTGACGTAGGGCAATCGATTTGAACAAGGGAATCTTCAATGCTTAAAATCCGCTTTAAAAACAAAAAATACAGTGCGGTATGGCTAGTGGAGCCAAGCATTGGTATCGGCCGCTCACGAGCCAATGAGCTAGTGGTCAGCGCCCCCGATATAGCTGATAAACATCTTACTGTTGAAGTAAATCACGAAGCCTTGGAGTTGGTGAACTTGGTTCCGGGTTCCTCTGTGTCAGTCAACGGTGAAAAAGTGGGCGAGCGAACCAAGATTAAGCCCGGAGATGTTATTTCTCTTGCCAGCATTGAGCTGGAGATTATTGACCCGAAAGATGATTCGGTCACCAGCGAGTCTTCACGCCAAAGCACCAACCCCAGAAATCCAGTCTCGACCGGTTGGGCTCTTAAGGCCAACCATACTGCTTTGGGCAACCGGGTATATCCCCTGCAGGCGGATAATATCGTCGGCCGCTCAAGCGATTGTGACATCACCTTGGCCGCCGCTCATTTGTCGCGCCGTCATGCCAGGCTCGATGTTAAACAAGGTGTGCTCTACGTAAAAGACCTGGGCTCGGCAAATGGTACCTACCTCAATGGGAAAGCCATAACCGAGGCTAGGGTTAAGCGTGGTGATGAGTTGCGCTTCGATACGCTAAGTTTTGGGGTGATTGGCCCTGCTGACGATATGGCGCAGACCACCATCCGCGCCGCAGGTAAGGCTGCGGGGCCGCGCCCAGCAGCGCCACGCCCAGCGGCCAAAGCCAATAATGCCCACAGCGGTGCCGATGCCTCGCTTAAAAAAGAGGTAGAAAGCTCTGAGGCTCAAAACCCCCGCTTTGCAACAGCCGGCATGGGTGTTTTAGTGGTGCTAGCCATTATTGTTGTGGCAGCATTGTTTTTGACTCGAGGCTAGAGCCTTATATATCCCACAGATTTGCTGGAGCACCCGCTTTAGCATTATTTATTCTTAAGAAAGCCTCAAGAAATGCTATTTCCTGCCGCTAGCGGGGAATAGCTTTTTTGTTGAGGTTGGTATTATGATTTCTACTCACGCCCCAAGTTTGTCCTCATTAGCGCCCGCCACGCTAAACTCAGCGCAGAAAAATGCGCCGCAAGACCCACAGCAGCTCTTAAGTCAAAGTGCGCAAAAGCATATCGAAGGCAATACGACCCGGGAGTTCCAACCCTTAACCGCGGAGCAAGCGGCCAGTAATATTCTCGGGTTTATTGAGCAGCAACTACAGCGCGACATCGCCAATGGTGCCAGCACCGAAGAGTTGGAGTCGCTTCTGCAAGCGGGCTTAGAAGGTTTTAAGAAGGGCTTTAATGAAGCCAAGGATAAGCTCGAAGCGCTGAACATGCTCAACGACACAGTGGCTGAAGATATCGGTAAAACCTATCAACTGGTTACCGACGGCATTGCCAACTTTGCCGATCGCTATGGCATCACTCAAGCTGATCAGCCACTTGCGGTCGAGCCGCCTGCCCAGGCACAGGCCGTGCAAGGCAATTATGAATATGCCTCGGCACAGAGTTTTAGTTTTGAGGTAACCACGCAAGAGGGTGACCGGGTCACTATTCAGGCCAGTGCCAGCCGGGGTGAAAGTGCCAGTTTCACTCAGTCCGAAGCGGGGGCTCGGTATTCCTACGCCTCGGTGTCGAGTAGCCAATATCAATTAACCGTTCAGGGCGACCTGAATGAAGAAGAGCAATTGGCAATTGAATCTTTGATAGGACAAGTGAATACACTGGCCGACGAGTTTTTCACCGGTGATTTACAAACTGCTTTTGATTACGCCTCGGAGTTAGGTTATAACACCGAACAAATCAGCGGTTTTGCCTTAAATTTAACTCGTGTGGAAATTCAAAAGGCCAGTGTTGCCTATCAACCTCAAGGTAATAATGCGGATTTAGCGTCTCAGCTAAAGCCGGTGGGTGATTTTATTCAACACATCAATAATGCACTTGATGATGCCAGCGGTTTTGCTAACCCCCACAGCCTGTTGCAGCAGATGATCGATGCCATGTACGCCGATGACACCGTGCCTGGCAATCGAGATGGCGCAGCCTTTGCTGATTTTGTCAGCCAATTTTTGACCCCAGCAGAGCCCGAGCCATCGGTTAGCCAGACACCACAAACCTCTGTCTGATCATGGTGTTGGTTGTAGCACAGTGTCGAGAGCGTAGTGATCGATTAAACTGCCAGTCGCTTTAAATGGTGAGTCGGTTTAAACTGTGAGCCGATATGAAAACACTGATATTTCTAACGACAGCTGGTTGTCACTTGTGTGATCGCGCGCGCGAGGTGATCGCGCAAAGCTCGGTGCAGCCGTTGCGCCTACAGGCGATTGACATTGCCTGTGATGATCAATTAATAGAACGCTATGGGTTGCGTATTCCGGTACTGCGTAGCGCCAGTGGTGAAGAACTTGATTGGCCCTTTAGTGCGGAGGATGTACAGGCTTTAATGCGTTGAATGTTAGTTGTTGTCGGCTTGTATAGTGAGCTGAGTATCGTCGACCCAGCTTAGTGTTTGTATATAAAGTGCAGTGAGTGAACCCGGGTCTAGGTTTCGACTTTTCAAGTAGGCCCAGTCAATGGCACTCCAGTTGCCGTGTTCGTAATCAATCACCGTCAGTAACAGTTTCCCTTCTTCGCCAGCGTGTTCTAACAGCGCTGCCTTGAGTTGATCGCTCAGTTGTATGCTGCCAATGACTTGCTCCAGAGGCGCATCCATAAAGGCATCCAGCATTGAAAGTAAGCCGGCGGTAAAAAATCGGTCACACTCATATTCCGGTCTGCTTTGAGCGGCAATTAATTCGCAGAACTTTGCCCTACTCAACGCTTGTGCTGATAGTTCAGCAGGCTTGTCACTCAATTTAGCCATGGCTAATAAGCCAATCCAATTCTTGATGATCTTCAGGCCGAGTAAAGTAAGGGCCTGACGCAGCGATTCAATCGTGCGCGGTAAACCGAACGCTGCTGAGTTGACCAGCCGCAGCAACTTATAGCTTAGCACTGGGTCTCGCTCAATAATTTTTTCGACATCTTCAAAGGCCACATTCGGTTCATTTAGCTTGGCCAGTAATTGCAGAACCGCTTGTTTGCTTTCACTTAAACGTCGGCCCTTGATAATTGAGGGGCGCTCTAGAAAATAACCTTGAAATAAATCACAGCCTAATGATTTACAGTGTTCAAGCATGGCCATAGATTCGATTTTCTCGGCGAGAACTTGTATGCCGAGCGCCTTGGTTTTTTTGATATGATCGGTCAGTTGAGAGTCCGAGAGAGCCAGTACATCGAGTTTTACGATGTCGGCATAGGCCAGTAAGGGCTCTGTTGTTGGTGTGAGTTCAAAGTCATCCAGAGCAATGGCAAAACCTGCTTCGCGCAGTGTTTTAAGCCGGTGTAACAAGCGACTATTAACTGTTTCATTCTCCAACACTTCAATCACCAGCTGCGAGGTATCGAAGGGGAATGTTGTATCCATTAAGTCGCCGGTAAAATTAATATACGCTCGGTTGTTGCCGACTACTTTGTTGAGCGACAGCTCAGTGAAAGCGTTAAGGAGTACTTGCGAGCTGGCGCTGTTGCCGTCGGTGATGACAGCGTGGTTGTCTTCACTGGTACGGTATAAAAGCTCGTAAGCGACCACCTGCATATCGCGGTCGAAAATGGGCTGGCGAGCTAATAATGGACAAGTTTTTGACATTAATTATTAATCCGAGCATCAATCGTGTTTGGCCCTATACCTTTCTTTAATTCTAAAATAAATTACTGTTATTGTGCAGTAATATACGTCGCCTAAGCCGAAAGGGTGGTGTATTCTTTATTAGATGTACCACCAGTGTACTTATAAAAGTGTGGTAAGGCGAGGGGCCGCAAGATATGTCCAGTCTATTAGACAGTGTAGATCAAAGAACCAATCTGGTCGGTGAAAACCGACTGGAGCTTCTGATATTTGAATTAAGCGGCCGGCAGCGCTTTGCGATCAATGTGTTTAAAGTGCAGGAGGTCTTAAAAATGCCTTCTTTACGCCAAGTGCCTCACAGCCACCCCCATGTGTGTGGTGTGGCTCATTTGCGCGGTAAAACAGTGCCTATTATTGATCTGGGCCTTGCCATTGGTATGGGGCCGACCCAGGGGCTGGCGGATGGCAATCTTATCGTTGCCGAATACAACCGCTCTATTCAAGCGTTTGCCATTGGCAGGGTTGACCGTATCGTCAATCTAAATTGGGAGGATATTCTGCCGCCGCCCAAAGGTACCGGCCGGGCACATTACCTGACGGCCATTACCCGGCAGGAGGGGACAATTGTCGAAATTCTCGATGTGGAGCGCGTATTAGCTGACATTATCCCTTATAACTCCAGGGTGTCTGAGGATGTCTTAAATACCGATATTGCTGCTCGGGCGCGGCAGTTAAACCTCAAGGCCTTAGTCGCTGAAGATTCCTCTACCGCAGTCACCCAAATTAGAGAGACCTTGTCTGATTTAGGTATTGGTGTGGTCGCTATGCAGGATGGTCTAAAAGCGCTCAATAATTTAAAATCGCTGTCCGCGAGCGGCAAACGAGCAGTTGATGAGTATTTATTGTTGATTACCGATGCCGAAATGCCGGAAATGGATGGCTACCGGCTAACCGCCGAAATTCGCCAAGACAGTGCCTTAAGTGATTTACATGTAGTAATGCACACATCCTTAAGTGGCAGTTTTAATCAGGTATTGGTGGAAAAGGTGGGCTGCGATGCTTTTTTGTCAAAATTTGCCCCCGATGAGTTGGCCACCGTGGTACAGAAACGATTGCAGGCCTACTTGAATGACCTGCCCGCCTAACAAGCGTTAAACGAAGAGCTCGTTCTATCGGGACGACGGCTTACAGTGAGTGAGCGGCTTCTTGATCGCGAATAAACGGGCGTTTATCCCCTAGGCGATACCCATAAATAACCGAATAAGCCAGTACGTTTTGCACATAACCCCGCGTCTCGCGATAGGGAATGGTTTCAATCCATACATCATAGGGCAGGCGGGCGCTTTCCTCTTGATTCAACCATTGCTTCACCCGGTTGGGTCCGGCGTTGTAGGCCGCGGCGGCGAGAATGCGGTTGTCGTTAAATTCGCCCATTAGCTGATTGAGATAGCGGCCACCCAAGGCAATATTGGTTTGCGGGTTGAGCAGGTCGTGATTTGACACCTGCATGCCCGAGCGCGACGCGGTTTGCTTGGCGGTCGAGGGCAGTAGCTGCATCAGTCCCAGGGCGCCGGCAGAGGAGCGTGCATCGGGAGTGAAAGCGCTTTCTTGTCGTGCGATAGCGAATAATAGATGCGGCTCTAGTGCAGTATCTTTGGCGGTTGACTGCACATGTTCGCGATAGGCGAGGGGGAAGCGTATCCCCAGGTCGTCCCAGTAGCGGATTTGAATCATCGCTTGAATACCATTGCGGTGCCAGCCCCAGCTTTCGGCCAACTTGCCTGCGGCTACCACTTCGGGTTCGGTCATTTGTTGAGTGATGTGGTACCACTCGCGCCGAGCGTTAAGGTTGTCGCCGATAATCAGTAGTTCGCGCGCGCGCAGAACACCCGGCTTTTGGGAGACCTGCTGGTGTAGCGGTTCCGACACTTCGAGAGGCCGGTCCAGCAGCTGATATTCAAGCCCCAGAATGTCTGCGGCCAAAAAGCCGTAAAAAGAGCGGGTGTTGGCAACGGTTTGGTACAACTCGCGAGCTTGTTTTGCGTGTTCTTGCGGGTCCGTTTGTACCAGAGCTCGGGCGCGCCAATACTGCCAGCGCTCGGACTGTTTGGCTGTGTCTGGCAGAGTTTCGACCCAGCGCAATACGCCGTCCCAATCTTGGTTGCGCAAGGCGTCGCGCAGTAGTGATTCAGTGACGCTTTGGGTATTTAGGCTAGGGGTGCTGGCCAATAACGCCTGTGCTTGTTGGGTATGGCCCTGTCGTAACAGACGCACCGCAATATAGCCTTGTGTGTCTCGGCGCGCTTGGTCGTCAAACAGTTGTTGAGCGTCATAGCGGTGCCAAAGATCAATCGCGGTTTCGGCATCGCGCAGCGAGAGGCGCTCCAGACCGTGCAGTATAAGTGCTTGCATGCGATCGCTCTGATCGCTAAAACGGCTCATATTCAGTAGCAGTTTAGGATTGCGGTCTACCTGGTAATAGAGGTTGGCTAAAGGTTGCAGCGCAGGTGACATCTGGCGGCTGATATAGCGTGCCAACGAGCGATGTCGCGCTTTTAGGGTCTTTTCAAATCGCTGCCAAGCAATATCATCGGTTAAATATCCGGCTTTTTGCCAAGCGGCGAATAGTGGGTCGCAGGCCTTGTGTTGAGATTTGTTGATATTCCAAAGTTCGTCTACGTCGGCAAAAGCCGAGGTGTCACCATTGATAAGACGTGCCCGAAGGTAATAGCAAGTCAGTTCGGCGCTGGTGTTATCGGGGTTGTAAAAATCTTGCACACTCTGCCACTGGCGTCGCTCGGACAGTTTTTCGAGCCAGACACGTTCGAGTTTTTCGGCCAGATATGATTCAGGGTATTGCTCCAGAAACTGCTGAACCTCGACAGGGCTTACCCGGGACAGGCGCCGCCTGATGTAGCGATATTCTAAATAGGGCTTGAGCGAGTAGTGCTCAAGACTGGCAACCAGATTTCGGTACTCGCTATAGCGGCTAGCGCTCAACGCTTTTTGCGCTTGGTCATACAACTTGCGTTGCTCTGATTTGTCGGCAATAGTGCTGGGTGCGGCTGCCCACGCTAATGAGGAACTCAGGCCGAGGGCTAGCCCCAAAGCCATGGTTTTGGTGAGCGTGCCACAAAATCGAGCGATGGGGCGCTGTATGGCTTGTGAGTTGATTCGCGGCATTTTTTACCTCTGACCGTTACCACTGGCGTTGCTGCGTCAACGTTGGGCTAAATTTCGGTGACAGGTCACCGAGCACGACTTATAGCGGAATCTGCACTACAAGCGTTAAGTATGGATCAATTTGCCTGTAAGTATGGATAAAAAAACACTTTTTTTGCCATTACAGACAAATGTGTACCTCTAATAAACCAGACGATCGAAATCGGGCTGTTCGTTAGGGGTGAATAAGGTATCATGCTGCCACTTTTCCGATCACAAATGCAAACTTTTTAGCCTGCTAGCGTTAAATAATCACCTTAGATCACTGATGTTTAGCAATAAGCGCTGTCTCACACTTTGGACCTTTTATGCCTCTAATTAATGTCGATAAAGCCCATCTCAATTATGGATTACAAGTATTACTGGATGGGGTGGACTTTGTTATTGAAAAAGGCCAGCGATGGTGTCTGATCGGGCGTAATGGCGCCGGAAAATCAAGTTTCTTAAAAACCTTGAGCGGCGATGTTGCCCTCGATGGAGGCACCATTAACCTAGATCGCGGCGTTCGTGTCGCGCGATTGTCGCAAGATTTACCCGATGCCGATGGGCGTACGGTTTTTGAAGTGGTGGCGGCTGGAGTGCCCAAAGTGGGCGAATTACTGCGTCGATATTACCACCTGCTTGAGCAGCCGGCCGAGAGCCAAGGCAGCGAGCAGTGGGTAGAGCAGTTGTCCCAGGTACAAGCTGAGCTTGAAGCGCGCGATGGTTGGAGCTTACAACAACGTGTGGAGTTGGTGATGTCGCGCCTGAGTCTAATCGGTAGTGTCCCTATGGCGTCTCTGTCGGGGGGATGGCGCCGTCGGGTGGCACTTGCTCAAGCTCTGGTGTTGGAGCCCGATGTGCTCTTGCTGGATGAGCCCACCAACCACCTGGATATTGGCGCTATTGAGTGGCTCGAAACGGAATTAAAAAACTTTACTGGCGCTATTGTCTTTATTACCCACGATCGGGCGCTGCTGCAATCGGTTGCCACTCATATTGCCGAGCTGGACCGGGGCCAACTGAGCACCTGGACTGGCGATTACCACAGCTTTCTGGAATACCGTGAACGAGCACTGGCCGAAGAGTCCCGCCACAACGCTCTATTCGATAAAAAGCTCGCCCAGGAAGAAGTCTGGATTCGCCAGGGTATTAAGGCGCGCCGTACCCGTAACGAAGGGCGGGTGCGCGCGCTTAAAGCAATGCGAGATGAGCACAAAGCCCGACGAGAACGCCAGGGCACCGCGAAAATGAATCTGGCAGAAGGCGGTTTGTCGGGCAAGTTGGTGGCAGAGCTGAAAGACGTCAGTTTTGCCTATGGCGATAAGCCCATTGTGCGCGGGTTAACCACACAGATTATTCGCGGTGATCGGATAGGTTTAGTGGGCCCCAATGGCGCCGGTAAAAGTACCTTATTAAAGCTTATTTTAGGCCATCTGTCCCCGGACACCGGCTCGGTCAAGCTCGGCACTAATTTGACGGTGGCTTACTTTGACCAATTGCGCGATCAGCTCGATCTTGATAAAAGCGCCGTCGATAATGTGTCTGAGGGCCGCGATCACATCGAAATCGGCGGCAAATCAAAACACGTTATTTCCTATTTGAGTGATTTCTTGTTCTCTGGGGAGCGAGCCAGAACCCCTGTGCGAGCACTGTCTGGGGGCGAACGCAATCGAGTTTTGCTGGCCAAGCTGTTCAGCAAATCGGCTAACATTTTAGTGCTCGATGAACCCACCAACGACCTCGATGTAGAAACTCTTGAGCTTCTCGAAGAGGTGTTGGGGCAGTTTAGCGGCACTGTGTTATTGGTGAGCCACGACCGGGCCTTTTTGAATAATTTGGTCAGCAGTGTGATCGCCTTTGAAGGGCAGGGACGGGTGCTGGAGTATGTAGGCGGCTACGATGACTGGATTCGTCAGGGCGGGCATTGGGCCGATGAAGTCTTAGAACAAGGTGAGCCGGCCCCAGTTCAGCCCGAAAGTAGCGCCTCTGAGGTGAAACCTACCAAAACGGATAAAAAGAAACTCTCGTATAAGCTGCAGCGTGAGTTCGATAACTTGCCAGGCAAAATTGAAACTTTAGAAGAGCAATTGGATGCCCAGCAGGCGCTCGCCAGCGATCCCGACTTTTACGCCGGTGACCCTCAGGCGGTGGAAGACCACCTGCAAAAACTGGCCGATATTCAGCAGCAGCTTGAAACCTGCTTTGAGCGTTGGGCAGAGCTGGAAGATATGGGCGGCTAGCGTAATTGGTGGCACCACAGGCCAGTGTGGTGCTTATTGATCGTGTTATTCGGGCATTGTGGGTGATACCCGTATTGCCAGTACGTCGCGGTTGGCGCCGTGCAAGACGCTGTTGGAGGTTGAGCCCAGTAGTAAGGCGAAACCTTTGCGGCCATGGCTGCCCACGGCGATTAAATCGGCTCCTAGCTGCTGGGCTAGATTGTGTAGCTCGGTGGCGGGTTGCCCCACCAGAATGTGTTGTTGCTCGATCTTGCAGTCGACCTGCTTCACCAGCCGTATAAGTTCTTGCTCGGCTTTCAATTGCAGCTGATCTTGAATTTCGGACAAATCGACGGGCATATCACCGCCATAGGCAAAGGTTAACGGCTCAATCACATGGGCAACAGAGACATCGGCCCCACAACACTGGGCTAAGGCAACGGCCTTTTGCAGAATATCGGGGCACTCTCCGGTAAGATCCAAGCCAACGAGTATATGTTTGTAGGAATCCATAAATCCTCCCTGCCATTGTTTCTCTTTAATAATGGTTGATAAAGCACAACTTTGCCAGAGTAAAGCAATCTTATTTATGCGGTTAGGAGCAGAGACTTAATGAATATAGTGGTAGTGATCATTCTCGTGCTGGTGGCGGCTATGGTTATCGGTCCGGTGGCGATGTTGCGGCCCAGCCCGGGACAAAAAAGGCGCGATAATCTGCGCGCCAGGGCCCGGCAAAACGGTCTGTCCGTCAATTTACGCCTCCCCCCGCGCGCCTCAACTGACCTTGAGGCGCCGAGCCATACCCCCGTCTACTCTTTAATTAGCAAGGGCCACTGCAACTGGTTTTTATTGCGCACCCGCTACGCCCATCAGGCACATCTTAACGACTGGTGGCAGTTTGTCGCGAACAAGCCTAGCACGGCAGTGGAGACCTTTCTCGTGCAGAATTTGGATCGTTTGCCTAAAGGCGTGATCGGTGTGGGCAGTCAGGGCAGTGAGCTTGTGGTATTTTGGCGCGAAATCGGTGAGCTGGAAGCGGTCGATACCATTGGCGAGTTTTTACAGCAATTGGCCGAGTGTCAGCTTTCATCCACAAGCTCGCTAACTTCCCCGTAGCCGTCGGCAGACTCTGGAAAGAGGTCATGCTCGACAGTGGCCTTGGGGTGCTGCATAACGGCGCTTAACTGGCGCACCATTTCTAGTCTTCTTGGGTCGGGGTTACTTGAACCCTGCAGTAAATCCTGTGCCTTCTGAAAATAACTTAGAGCGGCGGTAATTTGGGTGTTGTCCCGGGCACTGTAGCCCGCGGCAATAATAGAAAGTACGCTGACCATCAGTCTGGCCCAGTCGATTTGCGCTACAAGTAGCCGGGCCTGTTCAGGGCTGAGTTTTTCAGCCGCTAACTGGCTGTGAATGATGCGTGCCCCGTGACCCAGTGAGAGTTGCAAGGTGGCAATCTCAGTGTCACTGCTGCACAGACGACGGAGGCTGGGCCTAAGAGCGCCTGCCGCCAGTTGCTGCTGGCGCTTGTGTGCCAACTCCATCCGGGCCTGGATAGGCGCCGGATTAAACGGCTCAAGCTGTATTAAGCGCTCTAATATCGCGCTGATTTCTTGGTTAATGTGTTGGGCGACATCTGTGGTTTCTAAGGTGCGCAAGACAGTCGTAAGCGCATCCTCCGCACTTTCTAATGCTTGGTAAAGTCTCTGTTGGTGTCTGAGTCGATGCTTGAGCGTCTGCTGTCGGACATTGACAGCATTCACTGCCACTAATGCGGCAAAAATGATGACGATAAGCGCAAAAATTGTGGCTGCAGACATAACGCTGGCTCTAAATTTTATCTGCGTCGGCTTAATGCCCTTCCTGTATCTTCTTGGGAGGCTTGGCCTGAATGCTGTAAAATTCAATAAAAACAAAAGGATAGGTTTGGTCAAGGGCAGGTTAATAAAGTGCTTCCGAGCACACCCCTGTGGCACATAATTTAGCAAGAAAAGGCAAAAAAAGGAAAGTAAATATGCACGCCGCGCTTGACCGAGGCGCAGAGAGGACTTATATATGCCCCATCTATGGCGACGGTTTAAGTGTGTGGCGCGGCCAATGCTACATCACGTTAGCCTGCAAATTTCTGATTTATTGACAAGGATATACAAGCGCATATGGGTAAATCTCTGGTAATTGTGGAGTCTCCGGCCAAAGCGAAGACCATCAATAAATATCTCGGCCGAGACTACATTGTAAAATCCAGTGTCGGTCATATTCGTGACTTGCCGACCAGTGGTAGCGGCAAGAAAGTTGATCCTAAAGAGCGAGCTAAGCAAGCGGCTAAAACCCGTAAAATGTCGCCCGATGCAAAAGCCAAATACAAAGCGGAAAAAGCCCATACTCAATTGATCAACCGAATGGGTATCGATCCTGAGCATAACTGGGATGCGAATTATCAGATTCTTCCCGGCAAAGAGAAGGTCGTCAGCGAGCTGCAGCAATTGGCTGAAAAAGCCGACACCATTTATCTCGCAACGGATTTGGACCGCGAAGGGGAGGCCATCGCCTGGCATTTACGCGAGGCAATAGGCGGCGATGAAAGCCGCTATCGCCGTGTTGTTTTTAATGAGATTACCAAAACGGCCATTCAAAATGCCTTTGAAGAGCCGGGCCCCATTGATCAAGATCGGGTTAACGCTCAGCAAGCGCGCCGTTTTCTTGATCGCGTGGTCGGCTATATGGTATCGCCACTGCTGTGGGAAAAAGTCGCTCGCGGCCTGTCTGCCGGACGAGTGCAATCGGTAGCCGCTAAACTTGTGGTTGAGCGCGAGCGCGAAATTCGCGCCTTTATTCCCGAAGAATACTGGAATATTTTTGCCGATTTAACGGCCAAAGCCGGTGACAATATCCGCTTTGAAGTTAAAAAACACGAAGGTAAAAACTTCCGCCCCAATAACGAATCCGATGCAATGGCGGCGGTAACGGCGCTAAAAGACTCCTCTTATGAGGTCACTGGCCGGGAAGATAAGCCGACCCAGTCCAAGCCTTCGGCGCCGTTTATTACCTCTACCTTGCAGCAAGCCGCCAGCACGCGTTTAAGCTTCGGGGTAAAGAAAACTATGATGCTGGCCCAGCGCTTGTACGAAGCCGGTTATATCACTTATATGCGTACCGACTCGACCAATCTGAGTAAAGAGGCGGTAGAGGCTTGTCGGGAATATATCGGTGAAGAGTACGGGGCAAAATATTTACCCAAGGCCCCCAATTCGTATTCCAGTAAAGAGGGTGCGCAAGAGGCGCACGAGGCTATTCGCCCCTCAAGTGTTACCGTCTCGCCCACTCAATTGAGCGGCATGGAGCGCGATGCCGAGCGCCTTTACGCTTTAATTTGGGCTCAATTTGTCGCTTGTCAGATGAGCCCAGCTGAGTACACCAGTACCAACATTACTATCACCGCAGGCAACTTTGAGTTGCGTACTCGCGGTCGGGTCATTCGTTTTGATGGCTATACCAAGGTGCTGCCAGCGGTCAGTAAAAAAGACGAAGATGTGGTTTTACCCGAGGTAAAAATTGGCGATGTTTTGCCGCTTAAGAAAATCGACCCGTCACAACATTTTACCAAACCACCGGCCAGATTCAGTGAGGCGAGTTTGGTTAAAGAACTGGAAAAACGCGGTATCGGTCGCCCGTCGACCTACGCCTCGATTATTTCCACCATCCAGGATCGCGGCTATGTCCGGTTGGAAAATCGACGCTTTTACGCTGAAAAAATGGGCGATATTGTTACTGAGCGCCTCAGTGAAAGCTTTCAGGATTTAATGGATTACGGTTTTACTGCCAGTATGGAAGAGTCGCTCGATGTGGTGGCCGAGGGCGGCAGAAACTGGCGTGAATTGCTCGATGAGTTCTACGCCGGCTTTATTAAAAAGCTGCAGCAAGCTCAGAGTCAAGAAGAGGGCAGCATGCGGGCCAATAGCCCGACCGAAACCGACATTGAGTGTGATAAGTGCGGGCGCCATATGCAAATTCGCACCGGCTCAACCGGGGTGTTTTTGGGTTGCTCTGGCTATGCTTTGCCGCCCAAAGAGCGCTGTAAAAACACCATGAACCTTGTCTCGGGTGATGAGGCGGTCGATGTGGAGGCCGACGAAGACGCCGAATCGCGTCAGTTGCGCTCCAAGCGTCGTTGTAAACTGTGCAACACGGCCATGGACAACTACTTGCTCGATGAAAAACGCAAGCTACACATCTGCGGCAACAACCCAGACTGCCCGGGTTATGAGGTTGAACTAGGCACCTTTAAGCTGAAAGGTTACGAAGGGCCCACGCTCGAATGCGACAAATGTGGCAGTGAAATGCAGCTCAAAACCGGTCGCTTCGGTAAGTATTTTGGCTGTACCAATGATGACTGTAAAAACACTCGCAAGCTGCTAAAAAGTGGTGAGGCGGCTCCGCCCAAGATGGACCCGGTGCCCATGCCCGAGTTGCAGTGCTTAAAAGTAGATGACACCTACGTATTGCGCGATGGTGCATCGGGCTTATTTTTGGCTGCCAGTGGCTTCCCGAAAAATCGTGAGACCAGAGCACCTTTGGTGGCGGAACTGTTGCCACACAAAAAAGAAATTGATCCCAAATATACATTTTTGTTCTCTGCGCCTACCGCCGACCCTGATGGTATCCCCACTGTGGTGCGCTTTAGCCGTAAAACCAAAGAGCAATACGTACAATCGGAAACAGACGGCAAGGCCACCGGCTGGAAAGCCTTTTACCTGGGGGGGAAGTGGCAGCCGAATAAATAACGGCTGCCCACTCTAATCACGATGCAGGGCTTATTATAATGGCAGCTTCGTTAACGTCACAGGTTAATCAGCGATTGGCCTGTGCTCGCATGTTGCACACTGATTTGGCCAGTGCCCGATCGCCGGTACACAAACGGGCGCTGCTCGATGCCTGTCTTTTTCATTTACTGTGTGGTTATCAGTTTTATATCAAAGAGCTGGCGAGCTATTACGGGGTGAAATACGTGCAAGGCTTAAAGAGTGAAACCGACGCAGCCCAAGCGCTCAGCCAACTCGATAAGCACCCAGCGGAAATACAAGAGCTGTGTAATTTAGCTGAGCTACCAAACTCTTGGCTCAGCCAGTTGCGCGGGCTCTATGATGATGTCTGGGCCATGCCTGGCAAGGTTTCTGCGATAGATGCTAATGCGATAGCGGTGACCAATCTCGACGCTCAGAGATTGCCTGAGTTGGATGATGAGCTAATTGCTCAATTTTGCCACCAGTTTCAAGAGTTGGTGAATCGCCATCGCGAAACCAGCGTGGAATGCTAAGCCTTGGGTTGCAGTTCCATTTCTATAACCACTAGCCCGGTCTTTAGTTTATTACCTACTCCCCCAAAGCCAGAAAAAGTGCTATCCAGCGGTGATTTGGCAGGGGTTCGAACGGCACATTTATTGATCAGTCCAGTTCTGGTATAATCACTCTCTTATCCGTTTAATTTATGAAAGCTCGGTATTTCTGGGCGGAGTCTCTATGTCAGCGTCTTTGTTTGAAATTGTGGAATTGGCCAATGGCGATGTTGTACTGCAGCGTGCCGACGAAGAGGGCGAGCCTTTATTGTCTATCCGTTTTTCCACAGAATCTCTGACGCTTATGCGCGATGGTAAATTTGATATCGCCAAAGCAATGATTGAAGCGGGTATGGAGGCGGCTAATGATCTGCCGGAAGATGATGAGTCAGCCTTTGAGGCCGCCACTACAGAGACAGAGTCCGCGCTTTACGATAAGCGCACCCTGCATTAACCCCAACGCTTACCGAGCGGCGCTGTAACGTTATTATTAGCCTGTCCCGAGCCTTTATGGCCGACACTGTGATCAAAATTGATAGATAAGCATCCAGCGCTCAAAGTAAGGCTATTTAGCCGCACAACACCCAGATGCACCTAGGCGTTTCTCTAGGCTTATCTCTCGCGCAATAACAATCCGTGACAATGACCTTGATTGGCCGCTTGTTCGAGCTGTGCCAGCGCCTGACGGCCCAATTTTCCTGGGCTGGCAATCACCGTGTGACTGTTACCTAGGGCGAGAGCATCCCAGCTGACCCACAATTGCTTTTCATCGTCTTTACAGTGCACCAGACGCAGTCGTGTGGTGTCGACGTCGTAGCGCTGTAACAGCTCATGGGGGATGGTTTCGCGGGTAATCCAGGTTAGCCAGCGCCCGTCGCTTTGGTGGCTAAGGTGAGCAATCATGGGCATGACCATGGCCCAAGATTGCGCCGCGCCATGGGTAAGCACCAGCTCAGTTAGGGTGGCCTGTTCCTGCTGTTGGCTGTGGTTAAGTTGTAGATTAGTCACGGCGCAACACTCCTACACTGAGGCCTTCAATGGCGAAGTCTTGATCGCGCAAATCCACACGAATTACATCAAAGTCGGGGTTTTCCGGCCAGAGTTCAATCAGGGCGCGATTACCTTCGCGTTTAAAGCGCTTGACCGTCACCTCTTCCTCGATGCGTGCAACGACAATTTGGCCGTTGTGCACCTGGTCGGTACGGTGAACTGCGAGTAGGTCGCCATCTAAAATACCGGCATCGCGCATACTCATGCCGCGCACATTGAGGAAAAAATCGGCCCGTGGGCTAAAAAAATCGGCCGGCATTTTACAGTAATCTTCAATATGCTCTTCCGCCAAAATAGGGTTGCCGGCGGCCACTTGGCCGATTATAGGCAGACCTTCCTGTGTTTCAGGAATGCGAATACCGCGCGAAGCACCGGGTATAAGTTCAATAGCGCCTTTGCGGGCCAGTGCTTTAATGTGCTCTTCGGCTGCATTGGCCGACTTGTAACCGAGCATACGGGCAATCTCTGCCCGCGTGGGCGGGTAGCCTGTCTCCTCAGAGTAACTTTTAATCAGTTCAAACACTTGCTGTTGGCGTGCGGTCAGGTTTTGCATAAGCATCCCTATTTACTCAGTGGCTGGTGATTGGCCTATTAAAAAATAAACGGCTCACTAGCCCGGCGGTTGTTTTACTGTTTGGTTATACAGTATCTGTAATTATATACAGTTAATGTGCGGGTGCAAGAGTTTTTCGATACACCACACAGTAGTAGATCTAAGTGACTGAAATTTATAAAGTTAATGGAGTTGAGTGGGATTGGCTGCAGTTTATAGGCAGCGTTGATATACTGCGTCCCCTGTATCCGTAGGTCAGAAAGGTGAGAAAAAATGGATCAAGTGCAAACTTGGGTGGAGCAGCTGATTGCCAATGAAAAGCTGTGGATGGTGCAAGTGTTTTTGTTGGTGTTTGTCACTTTGCTGTTGGCAGCTTTTGTACGCCGACTGTTAAAGGTCGTCGTAAAGCATGCCCACAAGTCAAAAAACCGGTGGGACGACACCATTGTCGAAGCTGCTATGGCCCCGCTGCGCTGGCTGATTTGGCTGGTGGGGTTGTCTTGGGCGGCAGAAATTGCTCACGATGTAACCGAAGAGTCAGTATTGCAGTACGCCGAT
The DNA here is from genome assembly GCF_030547685.1 of Gilvimarinus sp. 2_MG-2023. Classification (GTDB taxonomy): domain Bacteria; phylum Pseudomonadota; class Gammaproteobacteria; order Pseudomonadales; family Cellvibrionaceae; genus Gilvimarinus. The sequence continues at coordinate 178,408 of NZ_JAUOQM010000018.1, forward strand.
TCAATCTTGCGAGTGGGTGTCATTGTTTTGCTGAGTTGGTTTTTAGTGCGGCTTGTGAAATACGGTGAGAAAAATTTTCTTATCCCTGAATCGGGTAAAACGGCAGATCCTACCACGGTGATGGCGGTGGGAAAGTTGCTGCGTATCGCCATTGTTATTACCTCTGGGTTGGTCTTACTGCAATCAATGGGGTACAGCATCTCAGGTGTGTTAGCGTTTGGCGGGGTAGGTGGTATTGCTGTTGGTTTCGCGGCCAAAGACCTGTTGGCCAACTTCTTTGGCGGTTTGATGATTTATTTGGATCGCCCCTTTAAAGTTGGCGATTGGGTTCGCTCGCCCGATCAAGAAATAGAAGGTACGGTTGAAGAGATAGGCTTGCGCCTGACTCGCATACGCACCTTTGATAAGCGTCCACTGTACGTTCCCAATCAAACGTTTACTCAAATATCGGTGGAAAACCCCTCGCGTATGTTCAACCGGCGGATCTATGAAACCATTGGTGTGCGCTACGAAGATGCCGAAAAAGTGCCTGCTATTGTCGAAAAAGTTCGCGCTATGCTGGAGCAGCACGAGGAAATTGACAACAATCAGACCCTGATCGTCAACTTTAATGCCTTTGCGGATTCGTCACTGAATTTCTTTGTGTATACCTTTACTAAGACGGTGAACTGGGTGCGTTATCACGAAGTTAAGCAGGATGTATTGCTAAAAATCTTGAAAATCGTGGCTGAGCATGAGGCTGAATGTGCCTTCCCAACACGCACTTTGCATTTGCCAGATGGCGTCAGCGTAAATAGTGGTAATGGAGAGTGAGTGTAACTTGCCTGTACACACTTGCGGATATAGACGCGGCGCTTGCCGGTGTGGCTGCCGCTATTGATCGCGATTTCAGTGACTGTGCCGAGCCTATTGTCGTGCTGGTTATTATGAAAGGCGCACTGGTGACGGCGGGGGTCTTGCTGCCCAAGCTGACGTTGCCAATCGAGGTGGATTATGTCCACGCGACCCGCTATCAGGGCAATGAACCCGCCTCTGAACTTACCTGGTTGCATCGCCCTCAGGTAAATTTAGCCGGGCGTAGGGTCTTGCTGGTAGATGATATCTTAGATCAAGGGATTACTTTGGCTGAGGTGCGTGAATATTGCATAAATCAGGGGGCAGATAAGGTGAAAAGCATGGTGCTGGCCCGCAAAGTGTTGGCTGAGCCCGCTGTGATTAATGCCGACTATGAGGCACTCACTGTACCCGATCAGTATGTGTTTGGTTTTGGTATGGATGACAGGGAATTGTCGCGTAACTTGCCCGGAATCTATGTAAAGAGCACCTCTTAGCTATGAAAACAGGCTGAATGGTGGACAATTTGCACACAATAAAGTAAAAAAGAGTAAGGATTGGCTAAATGAAGCCAGTGCGCAGTGGTGTGGGACCACTTGCAGTTTTTGCAGTATTTATGAATAAAAATAATGAGGTTAGCAGTATGTCTGAGCGCTTATCCGGAACGGTAAAGTGGTTTAATAATGCCCGTGGTTACGGATTTATTACCCGTGGTGAAGAAAGCGAAGATGTGTTTGTGCACTATCGAAGTATTCGCGGTGAGGGATACCGGTCTTTAGCGGAAGGGCAAAACGTAGAATTCGCGGTACAAAAAGGCGACAAAGGCCTACAGGCGGACGACGTAGTACAGCTGTAAAGACAACTGTAAACACAGCTATAAAAGCACAGCTAATACGTACAATTTTAAGCTTTGATAGAGTACATCAAACAAAGCACTCAGATGCCAGCCGGCGATTTTAATTATCGCCGGCTGGCTTATTATTGATCTTCCTTATTCTTACGCGGCCGCCTTCTGTGGTGCCCTTTATTGTTGTACCGCACCTTCCTGTTGAGCCGCGCTTTCTGGCTCTGTTGCCTCCTCTTCGGGGGGCAATTCATAGGGCAGAATTTTGATCAATAAGCCGAGACGGGGATGGTCAAGGTAGTGAAGCTCGGTACTGCGCATACGGCGGCGTTGATCCAGCGTGTAGATTCGGCGCGGTATATAGGGGGCATCGAGAAAGTCGTTGAGCAGGGTGTCCAGCTCGCTGGATTGGGTCGACTCGCCGCTCATATTGTTTGCGCTAAACATAGTGTTATCTTGTCCAAAGCCTGACTGCGAGTGATTTAAATCCATGGCCGAGAGTGTGGCCTCAGAGGTAAATGCCTTGTGCAGTCGTTTTTCGGGGCTTTCCGGCAGAGATGGCCATTGGCGATGGCTCTGGCCTGTGTTGATCTGAAATTCGGTAAACCACAAGTCCGTGTGCATATGTAGGTAACGCGCAACGTTAATGTTGAGGCTGCCTTCTAATTCGCGGTGCTCACCATAACTTTCACCACCTTCAATAATGATCCACGGCGCCTGCGCCTTGCCTGTGACAAATTGACGCCAGGCCTCGTGAAATAAAACACGGTAACCCGGTTGAGCATTAATGCGGCGCTCCAGAGCATTGAGTTTGCGTGTGTCCTGCGGTAGGCGGTAGCGCTCACTGCGCGCCAAATCCACGGGTTCTACTGCATCAAGTCTGGCTTGTTGCTCGTCTTGTGATTGCCCCTGAGAGGTGTTGGTGTCTGCCGTTGGTAGATTCGTATCGTCGTTGTAATCCGTTGGCCGCTGTTCTTGAGGCGCTTGCTGAGCTTGTTCCAGCCGCTGTCGATAGTCGGCCTCAGGGTCTTTTAGCGCTTCCCAGTTGAGTGGGTAGTCCAGTGTGATGTCTTCAGGCCAGCGCTCATCACTGCTTAAAGGACGAGCAAAAACGATGACTTCGACTTCATACCAGCCTTCGTGCGGGGAGCTTTGCGCTAGGCCGGCATTGCTGCAAAACAATAATAAAGAGGATGAGATGGTACTCAGTAGCGGGGTAAAGATTGATTTCATGGGCAATTGCTTCCGTTGTCTGGTCGACAGTCTAGCGCTTATGGTTCGCTAAACGCTAGGGCCTGTTCACACTAATTGAGTACGACCTGTTGCGACTAAAAATTCACCAATCAAGGCGCGAGGAGAGATGTCTGGTTACTCCAAATGAAAGACGAGAAACGCAGAGTGGTGGTTTTTTAGCCACAACCCGAAGGGCTGGGGCCAGTTTTTCCTCTAGCGTTGTTGCCTCTCGTTTATTTGGAGTAACCAACAGTACTCACGGCGCCTAGCTGGAAGCAAAACTGGCTTCCAGCAGGTGGATTCTAGCAGCCTGTTAGAGTGAGCAGGCCCTAATTCGACTGTAAGGTTTCCAGTAAATCTGTGATGCGCTGCAGCCGCTCTTCAGGTTCCTCCATCGGAATTTTAAAGCTTAAGCCGCTGGCCCCGGCCAGAGAAAATACCTTTGGCTGCGCTTGCACCAGCTGCACAATTTTTAACGGGTCTACCTGTATGTCGGCACCAAACGCAATTTTGCCGCCCGAGGCAGAGGCCTCCAGTTTAGTGACCCCCATGGCCTCCGCCATCAGTTTAAGCTCGGTAACGCGCATTAAGTTCTTGGCCGGCTCAGGCAGTAGGCCAAAGCGGTCAATCATTTCAACTTGTAGCTCGCGCAAAGCCTCGCGGTTTTCGGCTCCGGCGATACGTTTATACAGCACCAAGCGGGTGTGTACATCCGGTAAATAATCATCCGGTATCAGCGCCGGAATACGCAGGTTTACATCAGTGTTGTCGGCTAAAGGGTGTTCAATATTAGGTTCTTTGCCAGCGCGCATGGCTTTAACCGCGCGGTCGAGCATATCCATATACATGGAAAAGCCCACAGTTTGAATCTGTCCGGATTGTTCGTCACCTAACAGTTCACCGGCGCCGCGAATTTCCATATCGTGAGTGGCGAGGGTAAAGCCTGCGCCCAGATCTTGCGCCGCGGCAATGGCTTCTAGCCGTTTCACTGAGTCGGCGGTCATGGCGCGCTTTTCCGGCGTTAATAAGTAGGCGTAAGCCTGGTGGTGGGAGCGACCTACGCGGCCGCGCAATTGGTGTAATTGGGCCAAACCAAATTTATCGGCGCGGTGAATAATGATGGTGTTGGCGCTCGGAATATCGATGCCAGTTTCAATAATGGTGGAGCACACCATGACATTGAAGCGCTTGTGGTAAAAGTCGGACATCACTTTTTCCAGCTCGCGTTCGCGCATTTGGCCGTGGCCTATGCCGATGCGCGCCTCGGGCACCAGCTCCTGCAGCGCTCGCGCTGTGCGCTCGATACTTTTCACCTCGTTGTGCAGGTAATACACCTGGCCGCCGCGCAAAATTTCGCGCAGTATCGCCTCCTTAATAACGGCGTCTTCATGTTGGCGTACAAAGGTTTTGACCGATAAGCGCCGCGCCGGGGGCGTGGCAATGATGGACAAATCGCGGATGCCTGCCATCGACATGTTCAGTGTGCGCGGAATAGGCGTGGCCGTCATGGCCAGCATATCGATCTCGGCGCGCAGCTTCTTTAATTGCTCCTTTTGACGGACACCAAAGCGGTGCTCTTCGTCGATAATCAACAGGCCCAAATCTTTGTATTTAATGTCTGGCTGAATAAGTTTGTGGGTGCCGACCACAATATCAACCTTACCTTCGGCCAGGCGCTTCTTAACCGCTTCAACGTCTTTGTTGGTGCGAAAGCGCGACATAACCTCAATGCTAAATGGCCAGCTGGCAAAGCGGTCTTTGAGGCTTTCATAGTGCTGCTGTGCGAGCAGGGTGGTGGGGGCAAGAATGGCCACCTGCTTGCCCGCGTGGGCGGCGACAAACGCCGCGCGCATGGCCACCTCTGTTTTGCCGAAGCCGACATCGCCGCACACCAGTCGGTCCATCGGCTGAGGGGCGAGCATATCGCGCACGACATTATCGATGGCCACCTGCTGGTCCGGTGTCTCTTCAAAGGGGAAGCCTGCTGAAAAGGTTAAATAATCGGCCTTGGGGTCGGTAAAGGCGTGGCCTTTGCGCGCCGCACGTCGCGCGTAAATATCCAGCAGCTCGGCGGCGGTATCGCGTACCTGCTCGGCGGCTTTGCGTTTGGCGCGGCTCCACTGCTCTGAGCCCAGTCGATGCAGTGGGGCGACGTTCTCATCGGCTCCGCTGTAGCGGCTAATTAAATGTAAACTGGTAACGGGCACGTAGAGTTTGGCCTCGTCGGCGTACTCCAACATTAAGAATTCGTTGGTCTCATTCTCAATCGTGATGGTCTCTAGGCCGCGATAGCGACCTACGCCGTGGTCGATGTGTACCACCGGCGCGCCCACTTGCAACTCGGTAAGGTTTTTGACCACATTGTCGGCATTGTCTTGGCTTTGTTTGCGGCGCCGTGTTTGTTGCACTCGCTCGCCAAATAACTGGCTTTCGGCAATTAGTGCGATGGCGGGGTCTTCAATGTAGAGCCCTTGATCAATGTCGCCCACGGTAATGGCGAGCTTGTCGCTGCCGTCGATAAACGCTTGCCAGTTTGGAACTTCTTTTGGTTGCAGGCGACTGCGCCCCAGTAATTCGAGCAGGGTTTCACGCCGGCCAGCGGATTCGGCGCAAAACAAAGCGCGGCCAGAGAATTCCATTAAAAAGGCTTCTAGCGCGGTTAACGGGTTCTCGCTTTGGGCGTTAACCGGCAGTGAGGGCGGCTCCGAGCAGGCGAAGTTGTCGCGACCCGCGCGGCTCTCGATAGCGTGGCTGCTCAAGTCGGTACGGCTGATTGCTTTGAGTGAGCCAAACAATTGTTCGTCGCGCAGGTAGATTTCTTCCGGAGCCAAGAGTGGCCGGGTATTGTCTACACGACGCGATTCAAAGCGGGCTGACAGCTCGGTCCAAAAGTGTTTTACGGCCGCATTAATGTCGCCGGTGGTATAGGCGACAGTGTTATTTGGCAAATAATCAAATAAGGTGCTGGTGTGATCGAAAAACAGCGGTAGATAGTATTCGATACCAGGGGGGGCAATACCGTCGCTGATATCGCGGTAAATTGAGCAGGCGGTGGGGTCAACGTCAAAGCGTTGGTGCCAGCGCTGCTTAAACGCACTAACCCCCTGTTTGTCGAGTGGGTACTCCCGCGCCGGCAGCAGCTCGATCTGCTCGATTTTATCTTCTGTGAGTTGGGTGTCGGGGTCGAAAGTACGCAGGCTGTCAATTTCATCGTCAAACAGGTCGATGCGCAGCGGCCATTCGCTGCCCATGGGGTAGAGGTCGATCAGAGAGCCGCGCACCGTGTACTCGCCATGCTCGTAAACGGTATCCACCGATCGGTAGCCCGCTTTGGTCAGGTTGGTGCGCAGGGTGTCCACATTCAACTGGTCGCCGACTTTAAGGTCAAGGCTTCCGGCCAGCAAATAGTCTGTGGGCATTAATCGCTGCATCAAGCTGGTGACTGGCACCACAAGAATGCCCTGTTTTACGCCGGGCAGCTTAAATAGGGTGCGCAAGCGCTCTGAAATAATGTCCTGGTGTGGGGAGATACTGTCGTAGGGCAGTGTCTCCCAGTCGGCCAGGTGCAGTATGTCGAGCTCGGGGCCGCTAAAGAAAGATAATTCGGATTCCAACCGCTGGGCGCTGGCAGTGTCGCTGGTAATGACTAAACTTAACCCTTGGTGCTCGCCTGCGGCGCGGGCCAAAGCGAGGGCAGAGGCGCTGCCGTGCAGCTTGCCCCACTGGCGTCTGTCGCCGGCTTTGGTAGAGATTTTCGGGTGCTGGGGGTTTAGTTCAGTCATAGTCGTGGATAGTTGCAGAAATCAGGCGCGATTGTACCTGTTTTTGCTTCAACCTGTAGTCGGTGGTGCAATCCTTGGCCAATTTCGCCGGCCGACAAGACTTTGCTGAGTAAATTTGTGCCTATATGCTGGCCTTTGTCGGCGTCGATCTTTATAATTGCCGCGATTTTTAAGCTGGTGGGGCAAGTTGCGCCCGAATTTCGCCACTCGTATTGGTGAGTTGGGTAAATGCCTGAGAAATAGCAAATTGATCCTCTGGACGGCATTATTAATGCTGCCAGATTAGTCTTGCCAGATACCGATAAAGCTTCAATGCAATAGAAGCCGCTGGTACAACACCAGCACAGCACACTGCGGCTCCATTGAGTCGTGCTACATATTAATCCAACGAGTGATTAGGTCAGACGTATGATAAAGATTCGTCGGGGATTGGATTTACCTATATCCGGTGCGCCCGAGCAGGCTATCAAGGACGGGCCAGCTGCCCGTACCGTGGCAGTCATCGGCCCAGATTATCACGGCATGAAGCCAACTATGGCGGTAGCCGTGGGTGATAAGGTCAAGCTTGGACAGTTACTGTTTACCGATAAAAAAACCGAAGGGGTTCGCTATACCGCTCCAGCATCGGGTACTGTTGCCGCGATTAATCGTGGTGAGCGCCGCATGCTGCAAACTGTCGTCATTGACGTCGAGGGTGATGCGGCCGAATCCTATCAAGCTTACAGCGATGCTGAGCTGCAACAAGCCGACGGCCAAGCCGTTCGCGATCAGCTCAATCAGTCCGGTCTATGGACCGCACTGCGTACACGCCCTTACAGCAAGGTGCCTGCGCTGGACGCCAAACCAAACTCTATCTTTGTCACAGCGATTGATACCAATCCTCTGGCAGCGAACCCTGAGGTTGTGCTCAAGGGGCAGGAAGCAGCTTTTAAACAAGGCCTGCAAGTTCTGACCAAATTGACCGACGGCAAGGTATTCGTCTGTAAAGCACAGGGCGCTGATATTCCAGCCGCGGATGGTGGTCAAATTCAGCTTGCCGAGTTCGGCGGTGTGCACCCAGCAGGTAACGCGGGTACGCATATTCACCACCTGGACCCGGTCAAAGCCGATAAGTTTGTCTGGACCATTAACTACCAAGATGTTGTTGCTTTCGGTGTGCTGTTTAGCGAAGGCCGCATCGAAACCTCTCGGGTAGTGGCTCTAGGCGGACCACAAGTTGAGGCTCCGGCACTGGTACGCACCCGTATAGGGGCCAACCTCGAAGAGCTGACCGCCGGCGCACTCAAAGGCGGCAACAATCGTCTTATTTCCGGTTCGGTATTTGGTGGTCGCACCGCTCGTGGGCCCTACGCCTACCTGGGTCGCTATCATCAGCAGGTCAGTGTGCTGAGCGAAGGGGACGACCGCCCCATGCTGCACTATCTGCGCGCCGGTACCAATTACTTCTCGGTATTGAATCTGTATTTGTCCAAACTGATGCCGTCCAAGCGCTTCAACTTCACGACCACCACTATGGGTAGTGAGCGCGCTATGGTGCCTGTGGGCTCGTACGAGAAAGTAATGCCGCTGGATATTCTGCCTACGCAACTGCTGCGTGCGCTGATTGTTGGTGACACAGATACTGCTCAAAAATTGGGTTGTTTGGAGCTGGAAGAAGAAGATCTGGCTCTGTGTACTTTTGTCTGCCCGGGTAAGTACGAATACGGCCCGATTCTGCGCGACAATCTCACCCGAATTGAGCTGGAGGGTTAAGGGATGAAAGCATTGCGTAATTTCCTCGACAAAATCGAACCGAACTTTCATAAAGGCGGTAAGCTAGAAAAGTGGTACTCGCTGTTTGAGGCGATTGATACCGGCTTATTCCGACCTTCGGATGTCACCAAAACTACCAGCCATGTGCGCGACGGGATTGACCTCAAGCGTATGATGATCACGGTGTGGGCCTGTACTTTTCCCGCCATGTTCTTCGGCATGTACAACGTTGGTCATCAGGCCAATGAAATTTTGGCGCAAATGGGCTCCGGTGCCGGTGAAGGCTGGCGTATTGCCCTGATCAGTCTCGTAGCAGGTTTCGACCCCAACAGCATTTGGGATTGTTTGGTGCACGGCGCCGCTTACTTCCTGCCTATTTATGCGGTCGTGTTTATTGTCGGCGGTTTTTGGGAGGTGTTGTTTGCTTCTATCCGTGGTCACGAGGTGAATGAAGGTTTCTTTGTAACCTCTGTGCTGTTCGCGCTTATTTGCCCGCCCGATTTACCCCTGCTTTACGCCGCTCTCGGTATTAGCTTTGGTGTGGTGCTGGGTAAAGAAGTGTTCGGTGGTACCGGCAAAAACTTCTTAAACCCGGCGTTAACCGGTCGTGCCTTCTTGTTCTTCGCCTATGCTCCGGCTATGTCGGGCGATGCAGTTTGGACCACGGTTGACGGCTACACCGGCGCCACTGCGCTGTCGCTGGCCGCGCAAGGTGGTATGGACGCCATTGCTGGTCAAATGACTTGGATGGATGCCTTCTTGGGTAATATTCAAGGCAGTATCGGTGAGACTTCAACCTTGGCAATTTTTATCGGTGGCGCTGTGCTGCTGGTGATGGGTATTGCTTCCTGGCGCATTGTGCTGGGCGTTATGCTGGGTATGATTGCCACCGCGTTGATATGTAACCTGTTTGGGGATGCCGCTGGCAATCCGGCCATGGGGCTACCCTGGTACTGGCATTTGGTCATCGGCGGCTTTGCCTTCGGTATGATCTTTATGGCGACGGACCCTGTGTCGGCGGCAATGACCAACACGGGTAAATATTGGTTTGGTGCTTTAATTGGTTTTATGGTGGTCATCATTCGCGTAGTAAACCCTGCCTTCCCCGAAGGCATGATGTTGGCGATATTGTTTGCCAACTTGTTTGCACCGCTGATCGATTACTTTGTGGTTGAAGCAAATATTAAGCGGAGGTTGGCGCGTGGCTAGTAATGATTCCATCAAAAAGACGCTCATAGTAACGATTTTACTGTGTATCGTCTGTTCGGTGGTGGTCTCTACCGCTGCCGTTCTCCTGCGCCCTGTGCAGGAAAAAAACAAGTCGCTGGACTTTAAACGCAATATCCTGGCCGCGGCCGGCCTTGCGGATGAAGCCAGCAGTCAAGGTGTTGAAGTCGTCTTTAGCGACCGGGTTAAAACCCGTGCGGTTAATTTTGACAAAGGTACCTTCACCGACGAAGTGGCTGTTGCCGAATACGATCAGCGCAAAGCGTCGAAAGACCCTGCGCGCTCAGAAGACTTAACGGCCGATCAAGACCTTGCCAAAATTGGCAGTCGTGAAAACATTGGCCTGGTGTATATGATCGAAGGCGACAGCGGGCTCGAAACCTTAGTGCTGCCTATTCGCGGTTACGGTCTGTGGTCAACCCTGTACGGCTTTATGGCGTTGGACTCGGATCTGAATACCGTAGTGGGTTTGGGCTTCTACGAGCACGGCGAAACTCCGGGGCTGGGTGGCGAAGTTGATAATCCCGCCTGGAAAGCACTGTGGGAAGGCAAAGAAGTCTACGGCGACGATGGTGATGCTCAACTGAATGTGATTAAAGGCATGGTTGACGCCAACACACCAAACGCGGAGCACAAGGTCGATGGTCTGTCAGGTGCTACTTTGACAAGTCGCGGCGTCGGTAATTTGGTTCAGTTTTGGCTGGGTGAAAACGGTTATAAAACTTTCCTCGCCAACTTGAAAAAAGGGGAGGCCTAATACCATGAAAGTAAAAGAGCTTTTATTTGCCCCGGTATTTTCCAACAACCCCATTGCACTGCAGATTCTCGGTATCTGTTCGGCCCTGGCGGTAACCAGTAAATTGTCTGTGACCTTGGTGATGTGTATCGCACTGACCTCGGTAACAGCTTTTTCGAACTTATTTGTTTCATTGGTGCGTAACCACGCGCCGGGCAACATTCGTATCATCGTGCAAATGACCATTATCGCCTCGCTGGTGATTGTGGTGGACGAAGTGCTAAAAGCCTACGCTTACGAAATCAGTAAGCAGTTGTCGGTATTTGTTGGTTTGATTATTACCAACTGTATCGTAATGGGTCGCGCCGAAGCCTTTGCCATGAAAAACCCACCGCTTGCCAGCTTCTTTGATGGGGTCGGTAATGGTTTGGGTTACAGCGCTATTTTGATTGCGCTGGCGGTGATTCGTGAATTGTTCGGTTCCGGTAGCCTGCTGGGCCATCAAATCTTGCCTCTGGCCACCGAAGGTGGTTGGTACACGCCCAACGGCCTGTTATTGATGCCACCAAGTGCGTTCTTCTTGATCGGTTTATTTATTTGGGGCATTCGTGTCTGGAAAAAAGATCAAATTGAAGCGCCGGATTACAAAATGGCACCTAACACTAAGCCGCAAGCGCAGGAGGTCTGATCGTGGAAGCGTATTTAAGTTTATTTGTTCGGTCGATTTTTATCGACAACATCGCTCTGGCGTTCTTCCTGGGGATGTGTACCTTTCTGGCGATCTCGAAGAAAATCGGGGCGGCATTCGGACTGGGTATCGCGGTTGTTGTGGTACAGGTTATTACCGTACCGGTTAACAACTTGCTGTATAACTTCGTATTGGCCGACGGCGCACTGGCGTGGGCCGGCCTGCCGGATGTGGACCTGAGCTTCTTGGGTTTGATTACCTACATCGGTGTTATTGCCGCGTTGGTGCAAATTCTGGAAATGATTCTGGATAAATACTTCCCGGCGCTATACAACGCGTTGGGTGTATTCTTACCGCTGATTACAGTGAACTGCGCCATTTTGGGTGGTTCATTGTTGATGGTACAGCGCGATTACGATTTTGGTGAAAGTGTCGTGTTTGGTGCAGGCTCCGGTGTGGGCTGGGCATTGGCTATTACCGCTTTGGCTGGTATTCGCGAAAAAATGAAGTACTCCGATGTACCTGAAGGTCTGCGCGGCCTGGGTATTACATTCATTACCGTTGGTCTGATGTCGCTGGGCTTCATGTCCTTCGGCGGTATTGATCTGTAATCAGCGAGGAATCACATTTTGAATATTGAGATTATTCTTGGCGTTGTGATGTTCACCGTTATTGTACTGGCCCTGGTGTTTGTGATCCTGGGTGCGCGTGCGAAGTTGGTATCATCCGGCGATGTTAATATTGTCATTAATGACGAAAAAACACTGACCGTACCTGCCGGTGGCAAATTGTTGCAAACGCTGTCTGGCGCTGGCTTGTTCTTGCCTTCAGCCTGTGGCGGCGGCGGTACCTGTGCCCAGTGTCGCTGTGTGGTCAAAGAAGGTGGCGGCTCTATGCTGCCTACCGAAGAGAGCCATTTCACCAAGCGTGAAGCCAATGAAGGCTGGCGTTTGTCTTGTCAGGCGCCGGTCAAGCAAGACATGAAAGTGGAAGTGCCTGAAGATGTCTTCGGTGTTAAGCAGTGGGAGTGTACCGTTGAGTCAAACCCCAATGTGGCGACCTTTATTAAAGAGCTGACGCTAAAATTGCCCGAAGGCGAAAACGTCGACTTCCGTGCCGGTGGTTACGTTCAGTTAGAATGTCCTCCTTACGATATTAATTTTTCTGACTTTGATATCGAAGAGCAATTCCGCGGTGACTGGGAGCGTTTCGGTTTCTTTAACTTAAAAGCTAAAAGCACTGAAACCGTTCAGCGTGCCTACTCAATGGCGAACTACCCAGAAGAAAAAGGTCTGGTTAAGTTCAACATTCGTATTGCTACGCCACCTCCAGGCTCGAAAGACATTCAACCGGGCGTTATGTCCACTTATGTCTTCAATCTGAAGCCGGGTGACAAAATCACTGTATTCGGTCCGTTTGGTGAGTTCTTCGCCAAAGACACTGACGCGGAAATGGTGTTCGTTGGTGGTGGTGCGGGTATGGCGCCAATGCGTTCGCACATTTTTGATCAGCTTAAGCGCTTAAACAGTAAGCGTAAAATTTCATTCTGGTACGGCGCTCGCTCTTTGAAAGAGCTGTTTTACCAAGATGAATACGACATGCTGGCCAATGAGAACGACAACTTCACTTGGCATGTGGCCATGTCTGACCCACAGCCTGAAGATAACTGGGAAGGCCTGACCGGCTTTATCCACAATGTTCTGTTTGAAGAATATTTGAAGGATCACCCAGCCCCGGAAGATTGTGAGTTCTATATGTGTGGGCCTCCGATGATGAATGCTGCGGTTATTAAACTGTTGCAAGACCTCGGTGTTGAAGAAGAAAACATTATGCTTGATGACTTTGGTGGCTAAACAAAGGTGATAAATCAAGTAATCATGTTTGCCTACAACGCAATGACAAAAACGAGGCTGGTGTTACTAGCCTCGTTTTTGTTTGTGGGATTGTGTATTGCCGGCTGCGAGCGAGCGCCTGAGTATGAGGTCGCCAAATTCAGCGGGCGTACTATGGGCACCAGTTATCACATCACCCTGGTGGGGCAGGCAAACACTCCTTTGGGGGTTGATGTTAATGCGCTGCAAGATCAGGTAGATGAGCAGCTGCAGTACATCAACCAGTTAATGTCCACCTACATTCCCGACTCGCAGTTAATGCGTTTTAATGACGCCGAGGCTGGGCAGTGGGTGGATCTGTCTTCTCCCTTGCTGGAAGTGCTAGCGATCAGTCAGGACATCAGTGAAGCCAGCGATGGCGCTTTTGATGTAACTGTGGGCCCACTGGTTAATTTATGGGGCTTTGGGCCGCAAATGCAGCCGGAAGTCGTCCCAAGTGAAGAGGAGCTAGCCGCAGCTCAAGCATTAACCGGTTACCAGAAGCTTGAGCTAAATGGCAATCAAGCGCGCCGAAGCGCGCCAATTTTTGTCGACTTGTCCGCCGTGGCCAAGGGCTATGGTGTAGACTGGATAGTACGAGAGCTGGTTGAGCAGGGTATTGCCAGCTTTATGGTGGAAATAGGAGGCGAAGTACGCGTTAAGGGCCACAGCCCGCGAGGCTCGAAGTGGCGCATTGCGGTTGAACAGCCCAGCATGTTGACAGGCTCGGTAGCTAAAGCCATCAGCTTGAGTGACCACGCTATTGCCACCTCTGGCGACTACCGCAATTATTTTGAGGTTGATGGGATGCGTTACTCACACACCATTGACCCTGTCACCGGCAAACCCATCAATCACAAGCTAGTATCGGTAACGGTTGTCGCCGATACGGCCGCTCGTGCTGACGCCTGGGCCACCGCACTGAATGTGCTGGGGCCGGAGCAAGGCATGCAACTGGCCGAGGCGGAAAAACTTGCCGTCTATATGATTGTCAAAGACGGTGACGGCTTTACCGAGTCGCAATCCAGTCATTTTTCTCAGTTCACGGGCCCTTGAGGCCCGGAACGAACGTTTAAAAGAGGTGCTCGTATGGGTACATTTTTAGTGGCCTTCTTCGCCATGTTGCTGATTATCAGCGCCATGGCTATCGGCGTTATTTTTGGTCGTAAACCCCTGACAGGCTCCTGCGGAGGGGTTGGAGACGCATTGGGTGAGAAAGATTACACCTGCGAGTTATGCGGTGGCGATGAGAAAAAATGCGAAGAGATTAAAAGCGGTGAAACCCCGCAAAATGGTCATTTAGCCGTTAATGCGGCGGACAAAAAGCAGTAACCCGTCAGAGGTTGTGCCCCACCTGCGGGCAAACAAAAGCTGCTAAAAGCGAGAGAGCTCACTGCGCCTGAGGGCGCCATTCAGGAAGGGGATACCGAGTGTCACAATATACCTTTGATGTACTGATTATTGGTTCGGGGCCTGCGGGCGAAAGTGCGGCCATGGCATCGGCCAAGGCCGGTAAGCGGGTGGCGGTGATAGAGGGACGTGCGTTAGTGGGGGGCAACTGTGCCCACAAAGGCACCATACCGTCAAAGTCGCTGCGCCATATGGTCAAGCAAATTATTCAGTTTAAAACCAGCACTTTGTTTCGCGAGATTGGCGAAACCTGGCGTTTAACTTACCCCAGAGTTTTGGCTTCTGCCAGCGCGGTTATCCCCAAACAAGTAGAGCTACACACCGACTTTTACATTCGCAATCGCGTGAAGCTCTTTTCGGGCTTTGCTCACTTTATCGACGCCCACACCGTGGCTATCGACCTATTGGACGGCGCGCGCGAAGAAGTGGTCACCGCCGATAAAGTGATTATCGCTACCGGTTCGCGCCCTTATCAGCCGGCCGATATCGATTTTACCCAGGCACGGATTTACGATTCCGATTCGGTGTTGGAAATGCAGCACACCCCGCGCCATTTAATTATTTACGGGGCCGGTGTTATCGGCTGTGAGTACGCCTCTATTTTCTCGGGTTTAGGTGTTAAGGTCGATTTAATCAACAACCGCGACCGTTTATTGTCCTTCCTCGATGACGAAATCTCCGATGCCTTAAGTTATCACCTGCGCGATAACGGTGTACGGGTACGCCACAGCGAAACCTACGAAAAAATCGAAGCGAACGAACACAGCGTGACCGTTAAACTGCAGTCGGGCAAGCGAATTACCGCCGATGCCATCCTGTGGTGTAATGGCCGCAGTGGCAATACCGACAACCTCAATCTGGAAGCCATTGGGCTGGAGCCGGATCATCGCGGTAATTTGAAGGTGAATGAACAGTACCAAACCGATGTAGACAATGTTTACGCTGTGGGCGATGTGGTTGGTTGGCCTAGTTTGGCCAGCGCTTCATTTGACCAAGGCCGGGCGTTGGCGGCGGTTATTCTTGGCAAAGAATGCACAAAAATGTCCGAAGTGCCTACCGGTATTTACACCTTGCCGGAAATTAGCTCGGTGGGTAAAACCGAAAGCGAACTGACAGAAGCCAAAGTACCTTATGAAGTGGGCCGTTGCCTGTTTAAAAACACCGCACGCGGGCAAATCAGCGGCGAAGATGCCGGGATGCTTAAATTGCTCTTTCATGTGGATACCGGTGAGCTGTTGGGCGTGCATTGCTTTGGCGCAGAAGCCGCCGAAATTGTCCACATCGGTCAGGCGATTATGTCGCAAGCCAATGGGGGTAATACGATTAACTTCTTTTTAAACACCACTTTTAATTACCCCACCATGGCGGAGGCCTATCGCTTGGCCGCCTTGGATGGGACCAATCGGATTAATCGTCGGTAAACTTGAGTGTTGGCGGCCCCTTTGGGGCCGTTTTAGCTATTGCTTAGCTTTATCATCAGCTATCAAACTTTCCAGTCAATTATTGTCCTCTGTCGCTCATTGAGCACTCTCTATTTATAGGTTATTAAAGGGGTTATATGCCATTTACAGCGCTTGGTTTAAGTGAGTCATTGGTGCGAGCCATTGCCGAGCAGGGCTATGAATCCCCTACACCGATTCAAGAGAAAGCCATTCCTGTTGTACTTTCAGGGAAAGACTTGATCGCTACAGCACAAACCGGTACGGGTAAAACAGCGAGTTTTGTATTGCCTATTATCGAGCGACTTGCCGGTCGTAAGTTGCGGGGCAAGCGTATTCGCGCGTTAGTCTTAGTGCCGACTCGCGAGCTGGCTGTACAGGTGGCTGAGAATATATCCCGCTATGCAAAATATTCAAATATCAGCTATTTAGCGATGTATGGCGGCAGTGAAATTGCCTTGCATAAACGACAGTTGATTGATGGTGTGGATATTGTTGTGGCAACACCCGGTAGGTTGTTGGATATGGCTCATCAGCGAGCATTACACTTTGATGAGCTCGAGTGTCTGGTGTTGGATGAAGCCGATCGTATGCTCGACATGGGTTTTATCGGTGATATTAACAAGATCATCGAGCGCTTACCTGAGGAGCGCCAAAACTTATTGTTTTCTGCCACTATCTCGCCACAGGTTAAGCAGCTCGTTAAAACCACGATTCATCATGCGGTAGAAATACTGCTGGCCGGCAGTGACGTTAATAAGCCTGATATTTCGCAATGGTTAGTAACCGTTGATAAGGATAAAAAATCAGCGTTGTTGAGTCATCTTATTCAGACCCATCAATGGCAGCAGGCGCTTATATTTATTCGTACTAAACATGGGGCGGTGAAGTTGGTCGAACAGTTGGCCAAACGTGGCATTGTTGCCGACTATATTCATGGTGATCGCAGTCAGGTGGTTCGCATGCAAATTCTGGATGACTTTAAATCGGGTAAGTGCGGCTTGCTGGTTGCTACGGGTGTGGCGGCTAGGGGGCTGGATATTGATGACTTAGATCGTGTTGTTAATTACGATTTGCCCAATGAAATAGATGAATATATTCACCGCATAGGGCGAACAGGCCGAGCGGGTGCAAAAGGCGAGGCTGTTTCATTGGTGTCTAAAGATGATTTTAAGACGCTTTGTAGTATTGAGAGTCGATTGGGGCATATTATTGAACGCCGAGATTTAGAAGAGTTCGCACCCAGAAAAGTTGTGCCCATTTCTATTTTAAACTATGTGCCAAAAAGCAAACGTACTTAAACTAACCGCCGCTAAAATATTTACCCCAATCCAAAAACTGTTGGATTAAACGCGGCAGTTATCAATACCACTATTGGCTATGGTGCATACACGGTCGTGTTTCGGCCTTTTTCTTTGGCCTGGTAAAGTGCTTTATCTGCTCTAGAGAGCATGTCTGATTGCCTATCATTTTCTTTAAATAATGTTGTTCCTATGCTGATTGTCACCTTATCAGCTTCACTAAAATCTGTGTTGGCAATGTTTTCTCGCAGCTTTTCGGCGAGTGTGATTAATTGGTGCTGGTTTGTTTCAATGGCAATAACAATAAATTCTTCGCCACCCCAGCGAATAAGTGTGTCATTGCCGCGTATGGAGCGCGACAGTTCTTGTGCAATGGTCTTGAGGGTGACATCACCCACGTCATGGCCATAGGAGTCGTTGATGTTTTTAAAATAATCCACATCAATGATTAGCAAACCAAACGTGTTCTTATAACGAAGACCGCGTTCAATTTCTTGAGCGAGTATGATGTTGAGCTGATGGCGGTTATACACTCCGGTGAGTGGGTCGGTAATGGCTAAATCTTTCAGTGCTTGCTGGCTGATAAACATTTGCTTGCGTGTTCGGTCAAAGATCAACGCTCCCAGAAATCCAAATGAAAAGCTACAAAACACCCAAAAAACATACATTACATAGACATCTTTCGACTCAATATAATAAAAAGCGGAAGCAAGTAAAATAATTGTGGCGCAGATCGCGCTGACTAGGGCGTACCGAAAAGTCATGCCCGAGGCAATAAAAATCCAAAAGATACCAAGATAGCCTTCGGGTACATACATGGAGGTGTTGCCCAACTTACTGGCAATATAGGCGTGGCCCGATATGCTAATGATTGGAAAAATAGCGAGTGCTAGCATGACATATTTATAATAGCGCTGTTTGTAGGCAAAATAGCTGATAAACAGCAATAAAGGTATAACCGTTGAGAAGTGAAACTTCATCATTAAGGTTTGAATGTGCGCCGGTGCCCAAGACTTATCAATTAAGGTAAACAACACATACAGTATGGCCGTTAAAAAGCTAATGGCCGATATTTGAACTTGCCGTGAAGGCTGATCCCATTCGGCATATCGCTCATAAAAAGATGGCGTGTGGCGGCCTTTAGTGAGGTCAAATGGTGAAATAAGCTGAAGTAAATTCTGCATATTAAGCGTTGTGCTCCAGCAAAGGCAGATGGCTGTTGGGGGCCATTCATACGTTAGGTTGAGTCTTTCTGCTAATTTTCGCGCCACAAAGACTACCGGTTAACAGTGCGCAACGGAAATAACAATAAGTAATATTAATTAAAGCTAACACAATAATTAATACGGCCATAGTTTCAGTTTTATGCACAGTGATATTCAATGCTGAAAAAGCTCGTTCGAAGCGGTATTGGAGAAAGCGACAGTAAGCGTCTTTAAACCCCCCAACTGCAGACACACTGCGTAGCAAGTGATTGGCAGAGTGACCACGTGTCTAACACGTTAAAAGTCCAACCTTTGGCGCATGAACACACGGTTTCAATATTGGTTGACAATTTGGTAGGGGGCTGTACACTAATCTGACTATGCGTATCAGTTCACCGCTGTGTGAATGTTAAACAATAATTAGAGTGATGATAGCGGGTACCTTCCTGCTGTTGAGATATTCAAAGCTGTCGATAGCCCCCTGTTCCGGGTTTTACCCCTAGGAGTACCCATGTTTCGATGTAACCCCCTAATATTAGTCCTTCCACTTGTCGCGGCAGTATGTGCCGGCTGTGGTTCATCCAGCTCCAGCAGTTCTACCACTATTCCAGGCTCATCCTCTTCCAGTTCGTCTGTGGCTCCGACGGCATGTACAGGCACCGAGTCTTTGGTGATTGTTGAGGCCACGGATGATGGCAGTAACGACGGTCACGGGCCGGCTAATGTTCTGGATGGAAGTTTGAACAGTGATTCACGCTGGTCGTCTGAAGGCGATGACAAAGCCTTAGTGTTGGATTTGGGTACACTGGCCAATATTGCCGAGGTGAAAACCGCTTGGTTAAGCGCCGATGAGCGCACCGCTTTTTATACCATTGAAGCGTCTACTGACAACAACAACTGGGTCACCTTGGTTGCTAGCGGCCAGTCGCAGGGAACCGAGGGTTTCTACGCGGACACTTTTGATCGACTGGACGCTCAATATGTGCGCATTATTGGACAAGGGAATTCCGTCAATCTTTGGAACAGTTTACTAGAAGTTGAAGTGCACGGCTGTGGTGGTTTAGATGAGCAGCCAACCATACCCAATGGCCCGCCAGCACTTAGTGAGTTAGATCCTAATCAGCCCCCTTCTGAGAATTTTGATTTGTCGCGCTGGTATATCAGTATCCCTACGGATGAAGACGGCAATGGCCGCGCCGATAATATTAAAGAAGATGATTTAAACGATGGTTATGAACAGCCCGATTATTTTTACACCGGTGCAGACGGTGGCATGGTGTTCCGTGTGGGGCCAACAGGTTTTAAAACTTCAACCAACACCAGCTATACCCGAGTGGAGCTGCGGGAAATGTTGCGCGCCGGTAACACGAGTATCGACACTCAAGGCGTAAACGCCAATAACTGGGTGTTCGGCAGTGCGCCCGCCGAAGACCTGGCCGCCGCCGGGGGTGTTGATGGCAACATGCGGGCAACCTTGGCCGTAAACCGAGTATCAACCACCGGGGAAGCCTACCAGATTGGACGGGTGATCATTGGCCAGATTCATGCCAATGACGATGAGCCCGTGCGGCTTTACTACCGCAAGTTGCCCAGTAATGATAAGGGTTCTATTTACCTGGCCCATGAAATCCAAGGCGGCGACGACACTTGGTACGACATGATCGGCGGGCGCTCCAATATTGAATTTAACCCAGAAGATGGGATTGCGCTGGACGAGGTGTTCAGCTACGAAATCAATGTTGAGGGCAACGAGCTGACCGTGTTTATTTATCGGGAAGGCAAGCCTACCGTAAAACAGGTGGTGGACATGAGTAGCAGTGGTTACGATCAGGGCGGGCAGTATATGTATTTTAAAGCCGGCGCCTATAATCAAAATAATACCGCTGATGAAGAGGACTATACTCAGGCCACTTTCTATGCACTTGAGCACTCCCATGACTAAATAGTGACTTGCGTGGTCACGAAAAACCAGCGCGGCGTAAAGCTTCGCTGGTTTTTTTGTGCCTACGGGGTTGGTTGTTAAGCCGGACGCAGACGGCTTATCCGTACGCACCCGCGCTGTATACTAGCTCGTAGCTGTGGCTGTATATTTCTAAAATATTGCCGAACGGGTCTTCCATATAAATCATACGGTAGGGCTTTTCACCCGGGTAATAATAGCGAGGCTCGGCCATGCGTTTTTTACCCCCTGCAGCCACAATCTTCTCCGCAAGTTCTTCAACATTGGGGTCTTGTACACAAAAGTGAAAAATCCCCGTTTTCCAATATTCAAAATTATCCTCGGGATTTTGCTGGTTATTAAACTGAAAAATCTCGACACCTATACGGTCACCCGTCGATAAGTGAGCAATTTTAAATCCTCCCCAGCCGGCCCCAAATACATCCGTACACATAGCGCCAATGGCACTTGTGTCTTCTTCAATTTCGGTGGAAGGCATAATTAAATACCAGCCCATAACCTCGGTGTAAAACTCCACCGCTTTATTTACATCGGGCACTGAAATGCCAATATGAGAAAAACTTCTTGGGTAGGCGCTGCTCATGATGATTCCTCGTTTGCTGAAAGAGGAGCTAGGTTACAAGTTACAATAAATAACGTAAAATAATCATATGAAATAAATATGAGTACAATTTGTAATGATTAATACAGTGTGGCTACGTACCTTTTGTACTTTGGCGCAGGTGGGGCACTTTACTCAAACGGCGCACCGCTTACACATGACTCAGTCGGGTGTAAGCCAGCATATTGGCAAGTTAGAGGCTCAGTTAGAGGTGGCGTTAATACTGCGCCAAGGCAAAGGTTTTACGCTGTCAGAGGCAGGCAAGCGCCTGTACAGAGATGCCGGGGAAATCTTACAAGCGCTAGCAAACTTAGAAACGCAGATCGGGCAAGACCCTGCCTACGAAGGTGTAGTGCGCGTGATGTCACCAGGCAGTGTAGGGCTTAAGCTGTATCCTCAGATGTTATCGTTGCAAGCCGAGCACGCCAAACTGGTTATTGAATATCGCTTTGCCCCCAATGCCGACATTGAGCGTTCCGTAGCCGACGCTAGCGCTGATGTAGGGTTTATAACCCGCGAGTCTGCACACGCGGATATCAGCTGTGAACCCATAGCCACAGAGTCACTATTACTGGTTACACCTGCTGATTTTGATCAGCCTAGTTGGCAGGGGTTAAACACATTAGGGTTTATCGATCACCCCGATGGCAGCCATCATGCGCGATTATTACTGGGGGCCAATTACCCCGAGTTTGAGCACGCGGGATTAATACCTAAGCAGGGTTTCTCCAATCAAATAAGCATGATTTTAGAGCCCGTCAGTTTGGGGCTGGGCTTTACAGTGTTGCCAGCCCATGCGGTTGCGGCATTCGCTAGACCCGATGAAATTAAAATTCACCCCCTACCGGTTCCCGTGCTTGAGCCTTTGTACTTATGCGTGCCTCGCCATAGGTTATTGCCTAACAGTGTACAGACAGTGATTGCCGCCGCCAAAAAGTGGCTTTAGGGCGTAAATAGGCGGTAACGTAGGGTTATGATTATTGTGATAGGCGTGGTTGGGGTAAAATTTGTACTGCTTGCTATGCTTTTTTAAAGCCGCCGCATTAAAGAAGTGAGAAGTAAACTCGCTCCAGAGCAGGCCTTTATAGAGTCAATTTGATGCCAGTGGTGATGGCCGCCCCCAAAGTGTTATTCAACACACCTTTTAGTGCTTCGGTCGTTACCGATGAGCGTTGTTTTACCGGATATATGTTATGTTGGCCGCTGGCCCCTGCTATGCCATAAACAACCAGGGTGTTGATGGGGCCTGTGAAAGGGTAGGTTGGGTGGTAACAAATTAATGAGGGTTTTATGAAGAGCGTAATTGTATTGCTGTTGAGCATGGTGGTAAGCGTTGGTGCTATCGCAGAGGAAAGTAAGCGTGAGAGTGTGGAAGAGCTGCTGCGCGCTTCTAATGCGGATGCACTGGTTGATAATATTTATGTCCAGTTTGATCAAATGCTGAGCGGTATGAAAGCGCAGATGGGTATCAAACCCTCAGAGGAAGAGATTTTCGACAAGCATATGCAAAAAATTGTCGACCTAATGCGTGAAGAGATGAGCTGGGCAAAACTGAAAGAGCCCATGATTGATATTTATTTGGAGCATTACACCGAGCAAGAAGTGCAAGATATGCTGGCGTTTTATAGTTCCGAAACCGGTCAATCGATGGTGGCGAAAATGCCAGCTGTGATGAATGACTCGGTGCAGTTATCCCAAGGGATGATGCAGTCTTTTATGCCTAAAATTCAGCAATTAGGCCAAGACCTACAAACCGAACTAGAGGCGCACCGCGAGGCTGAACAGTCGCAATAACCCTATGGTTGTGCTCAATGCCATTGGTTGTTAAATAGACCGGTGGCATTGTCAGCTTTATCGGGCAGGTTTGGCAAACGCTGGGTGTTTATCGATTCTGGGCATGCTTGAGTTTTGTGTTTGAAATTTAGACAATAGGCAAAACTCTCATATACTTGATGTTTATAGCCCTAACTGGTGTATCATCCCGCTATACACAGTGATTTATACTCAATCACTCACTTAGGTTTAACAAGAAGTTCGCTGTATGACTCTGGCCAATCAACTGACACTGTTACGCATCGCCCTGATTCCTTTATTTGTGCTGGTGTTTTTCCTGCCTTTCAATGGCGCTCATTTTATTTCAGCACTTATATTCAGTGCTGCCGCCATCACTGACTGGGCCGATGGCTACGTCGCCCGCAAATATAACCAAAGCACTAAGCTTGGTGCCTTTCTCGACCCCGTAGCCGATAAGCTGATGGTGGTGATTGCGCTGGTTCTACTGGTAACTCTGCACCCAGAAGCTTGGTTTGCCGTTTGCGCACTGGTTATTGTCGGTCGCGAAATTGTCATTTCCGCGCTACGCGAATGGATGGCCGAGCTGGGGCAGCGCGCCAGTGTGGCGGTCTCTTATATTGGTAAGATTAAAACCACTTTACAGATGGTTGCCCTGATTGTGCTGTTGGCCGATTTTAACTGGCTCAACTGGGCCGGCTATATCGCCCTGGTGGCGGCTGCGGCCCTGACGCTCTGGTCAATGGTCTTATACCTTAAAGCCGCCGCGCCTTTCCTGATGGCGGATATGGGGGCAGAGCCGAGCCAGGCTCCAGAACAAGCTCAAGCGCCAGATGACAGCGATAGCCCGCAGTAAGCTCACGCTTGCCTGTGTGGTTTAATGCCAGAGACGAAAGTCTAACTGCTTAATAATCAGACAGTTAGGTTTGTGAAAACAATATTTTTTTATATTTAGAGGTAGGCAGGGCAGCCATTATGGGCTAGAATGCCGCCCTCTTAACGGCGCGATAGCAAAGCGGTTATGCACTGGATTGCAAATCCACGTAGCCCGGTTCGACTCCGGGTCGCGCCTCCACTTTCCTTACCCCATCGCGGGTAAAGAAGAAACAGCTAAACGCTGTACCCGTTGCCCGGGTGGTGGAATTGGTAGACACAGCAGACTTAAAATCTGCCGACCTTTATCGGTCGTGCCGGTTCAATTCCGGCTCCGGGCACCATTATTTTTTCTTCGCTCCAAGCTCCCAGTAAATTGAAACAAGCGGTATTTTTCGAACCAAGCCGTCATTGAACCGGTTCCCGGTACAATTGGCTCGCACGTACGTGTGCTCGGCCTTACAGGCCAGCGAAGCTGCCTAAATCTGTTCCGGACAGATTTTTCCGGCTCTGGGCGCTATTATTTCTTTTTTGATTATCTATTGTTGTGTTTCCGGCTAACATTTCGTCAGGTGGGGCAGAGTGGATCTAGTGTCCGCCTTAAACTCATTGGATGGAATATACATGGGTTTAAGGCGGTTATTGAGCGAGGGCTAGAAGCTTTTACTGAGTGCTAAATGCAAAATGCCGGCAATGCAGAGTAGGGCGCCGGCCGCCGCACCCCAGCGGATTGCTTTGGTTGAAGACTTCATCGCTACGATGCCGCAGCCAATATAGGCCACAACGAGTAGCAACTTGACTGTCAGCCAGTTTATGGGCCACAGAGGGTAGCCAACCAGGATGATTAAGCTGATACCGCTTAACAGAAGAGCCGTGTCGATGATATGTGGCGCAATATTGAAAGGCTTGGCATGGATAAAGCGAGCGTTACACTGGGTTGCGATAAATCGCAGAAAAAACAGCCCGATGGATAAAACAATCAGTAGCAGATGCGTATGCTTTAATGCCATATAGCCCATGGTGGGAGTGTCCTTTATTGTGGGTGGTCTGGCTGGAAGTTTATCACAGTCTTATTTCTCGCCGGGAAATCACCCTTGTCGAGTTGGTGTTCGTTGGCTATTCGCTATACGCCTTGTCGGGCGTTGTTGAGAGTGGAGTCAATGGCACTTTACAGTATTTCTGATAAGCTCAGTAGACTGTTTATTGCTTGAGCAAGTGGTGATGTGATGAAACGATTTTACCTGATTGGGTTTGTGGCGTTGTTCGGTTTACTGGGCAGTGGTTGCGAAAAGTCCGATCGCGATAACAATTCTCAAGGGGCGGGCACTGTGTTTGACGATCAAATTCAAGCCCATCAAACCGCTAAAGATTTGGAAAAGAGCCTCCTGGAGGCGGCTGAAAAACGAGCCGAGCAAATGCCCTAGAAAACCTGTGGGGCTCTTCTAGGGCGCCCGCCCGCAAGTGTTTAACGCCGGGCCTGGCAATAGCTAAATTATTGCTGCCCCAATTGGTTAACTACTTGGGCAAAGTTGGTAACCCCTTCCGCAATTTGCTCAACACCCTCGGACACCTGATTAATTCTATCCTGCCCTTGGGTGGAGATGGTGCTGACGTCTTCCATCTGTTGTTTAATTTGGTGGGTTAATTGGTGGTTCTCCCCAACGACCGTAGAAATTTCTTGCGTCGCCTCACTGGTGCGAGCCGCAAGTTGCCTAACTTCATCCGCTACCACCGCAAACCCTCGGCCCTGATCACCGGCCCGGGCCGCTTCAATAGCCGCATTAAGGGCCAATAGGTTGGTTTGTTCTGCAATCGCGCGAATGGTGGTGACAATCTCAGAGATGCTATCTGATTGAGTGCTGAGCTTATCGGTCAGGGAGGCGGCTTCATGGATTTGGCTGGCGACCTGGTTTGAGGTGCTGACCGCATCCCCCAGCAACTCTTTGGCGTGAGTGGTAATCTGCGAGGTTTCCTCCGATGTGCTGGACGCTGCCTCAACCGCGGCAAGAGCGGCCTGAATACGCTCGGTAATATCCGAGGCAAACTTAATGACTTTATATACTTTACCTTCGGCATTTTTCATAGGGTTGTAGGTGGCTTCTAGCCAAACACTCTCACCGGCCGAATTTATGCGCTCAAACTTACCCGAGTTAAAATGACCATTGGCCAGTTGCTGCCAAAAGTCTGGGTTTTGCCGATAAAAACTGTCGTGACAGAACATCCGGTGGTGCTTGCCCACGACCTGTTCTAGTTGATAACCCGTGGCGGCTAAGAAGTTACTGTTAGCGCTAAGTATGGTGCCGTCTGGGGTAAACTCGATCACTGCCAGTGAGCGGCTAATGGCGTCAAACATGGCGTTGCGATCTAGCAAGTCTATGTGGTGTTGGGTTACATCAGAGGCTATTTTGATAACCTTAGTAACTTTGCCGTTCTCCCGAACTGGAAAGTAATTTGACTCCAGCCAAAGCGCTTCACCATTTTTATCGATACGTTTGAAGGTGCCGTTCTGACTGATACCGGCGTTTAGATTGGCCCAGAAAGTGTGATACTCCCCGGAGCGGGCATAATCCTGCTCGCAAAATATCTTATGGTGTTTTCCTTTTATCTCATCGATAGAGTAGCCGACAAGGCTTAAAAATATCTCGTTAGCATCCAAAATATCCCCGCCCGGGGTGAACATAATATAACCAATGTGTGTGCGGATGGCGCTAATGTAAGAGCATAACTGACGATTTGTTGCTTCTAATTGGCGGTTTTCCGCCTCTAGCTCACGGTTTCTACCAAACATCATGAATCCTTCCTAGATAATGCGGTTTAATCAATTATCGACCAAAGTCTTGGTTTCTCAAGTTTTTATTGTGGTTTAACCGCGGGGGGGATGCTTGTCGAACGCAGCTCGATACGCCGTGCAGCCAAGGGGTAACGCCGAGGGGGAGTAAACGTATGCACAGTCGGGCGGGGCTCTTCCATGAGCATATTGCCGTGACTACGTTTGCAGTGGTGTGTTCTTGTTAGGGTTGTTGGCTAGACAACCCCTTGTTCAATCATAGCTTCGGCTACTCGCTTAAAGCCGGCTATATTGGCGCCAAGTACTAAATTATTCGGTTGTCCATATTCTTGCGCCGCATTACTTGCAGCGGTAAAGATATTTTTCATAATGGCTTTGAGTTGTTCGTCGACTTCTTCGAACGTCCAGTTGCGCATGCTGGCGTTTTGCGACATTTCTAGTTGACTGGTAGCGACGCCCCCAGCATTGGCGGCTTTACCCGGGCCGTAGGCAATTTGGGCTTTAATAAAAGCCTCAACGGCCGCTTGCGAAGATGGCATGTTTGCGCCTTCGCTGACTAACGTGCAACCGTTGGCCAATAGTACTTGCGCGTCCTCGCCAGTTAATTCGTTTTGGGTCGCACAAGGAAAAGCTGCATCGGCATTAAAGCGCCATACGGCGTGGCCATCTTCAGGGTATTCACCGCTGGGTGTGTAAATAGCATCGCTGTGAACTCTCATATATTCTTCAAGACTGAGCCGGCGAACCTCTTTGATATCTTTGATTAGTTCGAGGTCGATACCTTGCTCGTGGAAAATCGTTCCGCGAGAATCGGAGCAGGATACCGGGGTTGCCCCTAGTTCAAGCAATTTTTCGATGGCGTATATGGCGACATTGCCTGCGCCGGACACAAGGCACTTTTTCCCTTTTAGTGAGCTACCCTGTGCTTCGAGCATATACTGGGCAAAATACACAGTGCCGTAACCGGTGGCTTCTTTACGTGCTAGGGAGCCTCCCCACAATAAACTTTTACCGGTTAAGACTCCTTCATAGCGGCCGGTCAGGCGCTTGTACTGGCCAAACATATAACCAATTTCACGGGCGCCGACACCAATATCGCCAGCCGGTACATCGGTGGTGGGGCCGATATGGCGGTATAGCTCGTTCATATACGATTGGCAAAAGCGCATAATTTCGTTGTCGGAGCGACCTTTGGGGTCAAAGTTAGCGCCGCCCTTACCGCCGCCAATGGGTAGCCCGGTTAAGGCATTTTTAAAAATTTGCTCAAAGCCTAAAAATTTAATAATGCTTGCATTTACGCTAGGGTGAAACCGCAACCCACCTTTGTAAGGGCCAAGAGCCGAATTAAACTCAACACGGTAGCCCTTATTAACTTGCACATTGCCGTTGTCATCTACCCAGGGTACCCGAAACATAATTTGGCGCTCAGGCTCAACAATGCGTTGAATAATGGCGTGCTTCTGGTAGCGCTTACTGGTTTCCAGGAGTGGCTCGAGAGACTCTAAAACCTCTTCTACGGCTTGATAAAACTCGCATTGGGCCGGACTGGATTGCTTTAGGTCGGTAATGGTCTGATGTATATAAGTCATAAGCAAAGTTAAATTTTAGGGGGTAAGAAGCTGTTGTTGCAGCTGAGAAGGTAAAGCAGACGCACTGATTACAGGCGTTCGAATTTTTGTTTTAATATTATTTGCTTATTGTGCCCTACGGTGGTGCGAGAGGTCAAGATTGGTGCGTTTTGAGGGTGTGCATACTGCACTTGTTGGGCTGCAAACGTTGAAGGAGGGGGTGTTTCCGGCGGCGGTTGGTTGTAGGGGGCAGGTCGTATTTTGTGGCCGCCTATCATTACAATTCACGATTTAAAGCTGAGGCCAATCATTTTTTCTTATGATGGGCTAAGCGACGTAGCGCCGCTTAGCCATAACAGGCCGTGAGTTTAACAAACCGTCAATGTTAAAGCGTTAACCTTGTAGGCCTTTACTGGCCAAGTACTCGTCGTAAGTGCCCGAGAAGTCGATGATTTTATTATCGGTGATTTCTAAAATACGGGTGGCTACCGAGGAGACAAACTCGCGGTCATGGCTGACAAAAAGCAAAGTGCCGGCATAATTCTCAAGCGCCACGTTAAGCGACTCGATAGATTCCATATCCAAGTGGTTCGTGGGTTCATCCAGCAACATCACGTTGGGCTTTTGCAGAATTAGACGGCCAAAAATCATGCGGCCCTGCTCTCCACCGGAGATCACTTGCACGCGCTTATTAATATCGTCATTGCCAAACAGTAAGCGCCCTAAGGTGCCACGAATTAACTGCTCGTCACCATTAACCGGTTTAAACTGGCTCATCCATTCAAACAGCGTCTCGTTGTTGGCAAAGTCGCTGCTGTGGTCTTGCGCGTACTGACCCAGCTTAACGTTCTCGGACCACTTAACCGTGCCGCTGTCGGGGGTAAGCTCGCCCAATAGAGTGCGTAATAGGGTGGTTTTACCCGCGCCGTTCTCACCAATAATGGCAATGCGCTCGCCCACCTCAACCATTAAATCAAAAGGCTTAAACAGCGGGCCATCTTCAAAGCCTTTGGTCAGATCGTGCACCTCTAGCGCTAAGCGGTGCAGCTTTTTATCTTGCTCAAAGCGGATAAACGGATTCACCCGGCTAGAAGGTTTGATGTCTTCTAGCTGGATCTTGTCTATTTGCTTAGCGCGCGAAGTGGCCTGCTTAGCTTTAGAGGCATTGGCCGAAAAGCGGCTGACAAACGATTGCAGCTCGGCGATTTGGGTTTTCTTTTTGGCGTTGTCGGCGTGTTGACGGTCGCGCACGGCGGTGGCGGCGGTCATGTAATCGTCGTAGTTGCCGGGGTAGAGGCGAATCTCGCCGTAATCCACATCGGCCATATGGGTACACACGCTGTTTAAAAAATGACGGTCATGCGAGATGATTACCATGGTGCTGTTGCGCTGGTTAAGCGTCTCGCTTAGCCAGTGAATGGTGTGAATGTCCAGGTTGTTGGTCGGCTCATCCAGCAGCAGTACATCCGGGTCCGAGAACAGCGCTTGGGCCAGCAGCACCCGTAGCTTCCAACCGGGAGCGATCTCACTCATGGGGCCAAAATGTTGCTCGACACCAATGCCCAGGCCAATCAGCAGCTCGCCGGCACGCGATTCGGCAGTGTAGCCGTCCATCTCGGCAAACTCGGCCTCCAGGTCGCCCACACGAATACCGTCGGCTTCGCTCATCTCTGGCAAGCTGTAAATACGGTCACGCTCTTCTTTTACCGCCCACAGCTCGGCGTGGCCCATAATCACGGTATCCACCACTGAGTATTGTTCAAAGGCGAATTGATCCTGGCGCAGCTTACCGATGCGCTCACCGGGGTCGAGCGAAACGTTGCCGGCGCTCGGCACCAAATCGCCACCGAGGATTTTCATAAAGGTAGACTTGCCGCAGCCGTTGGCGCCAATTAAGCCGTAACGGTTGCCGTTACCGAATTTAACCGAAACGTCTTCAAATAACGGCTTGGCGCCGAATTGCATAGTGATATTGGCGGTAGTGAGCACGCGAGATCCTGTAGTGGGAGGGGTGTTTGTCGAGCACAGACGTTGTATTCGGTCGGTGCTCTTGCAAGAAGCGCGCGATTGTCCCAGAAGTGGGGGGATACATCAACGGTAAAGGTGTGAAGATGCAGCTAACGCCGGGTTTCACGATCATATCGGCCTTGAGCTGGTATTTAGGGGTGGCGCCGCCGGAGGCGTAAGCTTTTTATATGCCTGTATCGCCGGGCGTGGCGAGTTACTTTTCTTTGTCTGGGCAAATCAAAGTAACCAAAAGGTCGTTCCTGCGCACAGCCCAGGCTGCTCTCTCTTGCATCGCAATTCACCTTTTCCTACTTGCTTACCCCCTAAAATGAGCCTCCGATCGGCTCAGTCGTGCGGCACTTCGTAGCGATACTGGGTTGGTGGTTGCCTTTATCGCTATGGCATAATTCTACAGAAAACATAAGCACCGAGCGCGCATTTCAATGGTCAATTAATCTCGGACAAGGAGCTGTCAAAACTACTATTTTCTCTTTTTTATCAAACACGTTTGGTAATATCCTAGATCCACCTCTCTTGGAGATAGCTTGCCGTGGGTGCGCACAATTCAAGGCTGAACCCCAGCAATTTCATTTAGCGAGGAGGACATCCATTGTGTTGATGATTTATGCGGCATAAATTTGATCTGACCCCATTTATTTCATTTATCCTATTTCCGTTGCAAGGCTTTAACATATGATAAACATAGGTCGTGGTTTTGCAGTTAGCCGAAAACATTCTTCTGGTGAGTCTACATAGTTTGCACTTGAATAAGGCATCGTAATTTTTTACTCTCGCGACTTTATTGCTAAAGTCTGTTGTCGGCGGGACAAAACAGCTCATAAGTTGACAACTGGCAAGGGTCCTATGTGTCAAAAGAACCGGATGGCTTATTGGAGGGTTGTGCGGGTAGATCAATACTATTCGAGGTGGTTTGAATCAATCAAGGCAATGAGAATTAGCTGTAAATGGTGTTATGCTGAGCTCATGGCATTACTGATGAGATAAACCTGCGGCTTTAGCTCACAAGTTGTTATCTGGTTCCTGTTTATTGCTTCTAGCTTTAAATTAAGCGATTAGCTGCTTATATTAAAACGAACAACAAGAAATTAGCCTGCTATGAATTTATCAAATGCTGAGGTCAGGCAAGTTGCTGAGTTAATACGCAATCCCCCACATCAAACCTTTTTTACGTTGCAGGCCTATATGCAGCTGTTGTGCAGAGCGCTGAATGCTGATGCCGTTGGATGGCTAGCTGCATTTGGCGGTCGGTTTGGCCGTAGGGATGATCGTGAGCGTGAATTGCTAACCGATTGGAAGGTTATTGATATGACCTTTCTTGGCATGCAGCCGGCTGAAGCTCAAATGGCGAAGCGCGAGTATTTGAGCTTGTCAGATTTACTTGACGAAGTGGATCCGCTAACACAGTGGGCCTTGAGTACCACAGGGTGCGACAGGGTACATACAATGCAATGTTCATTGCTGAGCCGTGATGACGTCGATCATTGGTTTCCAGAGTTTTTTTTGCATAAAAACAATATCCAAGATCGTATGTTGGGCGTAATTTCGTTGGGTCCAAATTGTGAAAGCTATATGATAATAGACAGGAATAGGGGCAGTGCTAATTTTAGTGAGGCGGATCAACAACGATTGTTGTCTTTTAACGCATTAATGGCGAGGCTCCATTTTTGGCTTATGTTGGAGCGAGGCCTAACCCAGTGTGCCAATGGTGTATTGACACCCCGACAGCGTCAAATTGTTCATCTATTGTTGCAAGGGTTGCCGGAGCAGGCCATAGCTAAGCAGCTGAAGCTGAAGAGCACTACAGTTCATAACTATATAATTGATTTGTACAAGTTATACCGAGTAAACAGCCGCAGCGATTTGCTTCTCAAGTGGTTGAATACCCCCTATCTGACGCGTTAGCACCGTTACGTATTGATCAGGCCCGTAGGGCATAGCTGGCAGTGAAAGTATAAAAAAGGATTTTTTATATCACTGGTGGGTTTTGTTAGATATGGGCCGCATGTGTTTTTGTCTTCCATTACTGTTCTTTTTGCCGCTAGCCATATATCCATACCACTATATGGTAGAGGAGCATTTTTGGGCAGTTTAGTAATACGCCATATACTTACGTATTACACCTACCTGTCGGGGGACTTCACAATGAAACGGAAACTTCTAGGGCGTTACGGTGCCGCCCTGATATTGCTTTGTTTGCTATCTGGTAACACCTGGGCGGGTGAGGTGGAGTACCAGCAGTTGCTATCGAATTACCGCACACTGCATGCGTTAAGACTGTCTTTGGCCGAAATAAAACTAATAAGCGGACCAATGGGGCCACAAGGAGAGGTGGGTGAAAAAGGACTGCAAGGCTCACCGGGGGACCCGGGAGTTGGGTTTACTCAAGAGCAAGAAGATGAGCTGGGTGCCAAGCTTGATGCGAGCCGGGATCATATCACCGAGCTGCACGCTCGTATGGAACAGCTACGCCGAATGATCAGCACGACAGAAGTCTATATACAGGATTGGCATGATATTGCCGACCAGCTGGAGGCTCAAGAATGAAGCTACAATTGATAATGCTTTGTTCATTAATAGCCACTTTGGCGGCTTGCGGTGGGTCAGGTTCAGATAGCTCTGGCGCAGCGAATGAGTCTGTCACTAGCGACTCATCTTCGGTCTCCAGTGCCGCTTCTTCGGTCTCCAGTACTACTTCTTCGGTTTCCAGTACCGCTTCCTCACTAAGTAGCTCCAGTGCTGATCAAGAACCTTCGCCCTTCACGCACTATCAGACTTTGATACAGGAGGTTAATGACGCCGGAGGTATTTTGGTGGAAAATCATACAAACTCAAATGAGGTTGTTGAGCTTGTTGACCTTCAGGCGATAGTCGAGGCGTTGAACACCTTGGAGCAGGAGGTTACGGAAGACACGATCTTGAAGGATAGTGAAAGGGACCTATTATTCGATGAAATTTCACAGTATCGAGAAGGGCTAACCCAAGCAATTTTGCAAATAGAAATAAACAATCAACTAATTGCTGATAATGAACAACTTCAAATTCAACTCAATGAATTAAAACTGGTCAGTGCAGAAGCGGCACAGTTCGAGATTGAGTTGGCCACACTTGAACTGCTGCTTAATATTCTGGATGAGCAACATCAGCGAGTTGGTCCTGATGAAGAGAGTATTGATCGCTTACAAGATGAGTACGATAAATGGCAAGAGAAGCGTTTGGTATTGCAAGCTCAATATCAGGTTAATCACGACGTCTACGATTCATACTCCATTGCAGCCAAGTCCGGTACCGTCGCTCAGATTGAATTCGCCAAAACACTAAGTGAGCGGCAAGAAGAAATAAATAGGAACCTTGAAGAGTTTAATCAAAGCCTGCTAAATATAAAGAGTGTTCTCGATGCGATCATTACTCTGATTTCTCAGCTAGAAACGAAAATTTCGAACGCACAAATACAATGGAGCCGGCTGTTGAGCTATGTAGAAAGTAACAACTCTATAGAGCGAAGCCTTACCGAAAAAGTAAAGAATCTGACATTAGTTCCCGGCCCACAGGGCCCGCCAGGTGAGCGCGGTCCACGGGGTGAACAGGGCGAGAAAGGTGTAGAAGGTGACGGTCTGAATGACAATGATTTCAATACGCTGAATGCAATGATTGAGGGCGCCTTGTACAGGGAGTATTTGGGCGGCATAGATCCTTACGAATATTTTAATATGGGTGAAAAGTATATTTTTACCTTTGAGGAAAATTTAGGCAGGATCAATAAAACGCTCTACAATATGCACGTCGAGGAAAAGTAGCATGAGGTCATATCTGGTATTTTTTTTCCTGTCTTTATCTGTCGTTGCCTCTGCACAAACAGATCCGTGCGAGCAGGCTTCAGATAAAATAACTTGTATTGTAAGTAAAATTAAATATGAGAAGGGGGAAATTGAAGCTCTTTTAGAAAATCTAGATAAGCCAGGTCCGCAAGGGCCTCAGGGCCTTATGGGTGAGGTGGGTGAGGTGGGTGAGGTGGGAGATGACGGGGTACAAGGATTGTCACAAACGTTGTTCTATGGCTCAGTTGTAGAAAGGCATGATGAGTTGCTAGCGTTGATGGGTGATTCTTCTAACGAGGGTACTGTATTAGGTGATGAACTGTATGTTCGAAGAAAATTAGCGCCCATAAATAATGTGGGATCTACACTTGTATCTGAGTTTCAGCGAGCCAGGCTGAGAGTTTCCAATCACAATCGCAATCCCTCCGATGTTATTACTAAGTTGCCATATGGTGAGGTGACTGAAATCGATGGAATCACCTATTATATCTATGAGGGCTTGGCATTCCCTCGTGCGGATAACAGTAGTTCTGTTGTTGCCGGCCCATCAAGAGCGGGCTATTTTTTTAACGCCGAAAATGGTGATGTATTTCATGCTTGGGCGGAAACCTCTGGTTCAGGCGGTGATTTATTTGAAAATGTTTTTGTGGATCCTGTAGTAAATCCTGGTCAAAGTTACCCCGTAGAGCCACTTTGCAAGGCGCTACCTGGTATACCGGTTTGCTCGACCCGAATGGGGAGTCGGGTGTATTCGGATACTATTCTGCTGACCTATACGGATATCGATACGCCAATAGATGTTGACTTTGATGAATACCTTGATGAGCCTGAAGAGCTGCCGGGGCTGTACGATGTTCCTATTCGCGTTGTGAGCCTTAAGGATCATGCCAGTTACTTGTTAGGGGCGGAGCCAGAAAATCCGATATTTCAACGAGCGGTTAGCCGTACTCTGGATCTACTCGAAGAAGATGAACTGAAAATTATTGAGTCGTTGGACGAGGCGAGATCAAGCTTCGTGATTGATTATGCGGCGTACTCAGGCATTCCTGATTTTGCGGAGGAAGCTGCTAACATTGATACTTCCTTTACCAAATCTATCGAGCTTGTTCAGGTTTTGGCCCAGAACAACCCACACGCAAGAATAGTACTGGAAACACTGGCGCTCGAATCGCCGTTGATGCGCTATTTGCTGGTGTGTAATCTTATCGATATATACCTTGAATATCGTGATGGTTCGCTTTTTGGGTTAAGTGAAACGGAAATATACCATCTAGAATTGTTCGAAGATGGACTGGCTAGATTTGTACGCAGTTATACCGTTAAAATGCGGGACATATCTAAAAAATTGCTTGCTGCAGATATGAGGACAAGAGCTAGCTTACACAATGTTCTGGCGCTTCCGTTTGGGCCTTATGTAGATTCTGCGCGGGATCTGTTGTATGCAGATGCTGTGATTAAGCAGCCGCAGGTGTATAGGGAATTGTACGATGCATTATTTGTCAATGATGCTGATTTAGAGACAGTGGCGGTCATTTCTGCTGCGGTATCCACAACTACCGGTGTAAACCCGACATTACTTCTAGAGCAACAACTTGAAGGCACCATTCGGCGTGTGGTCGATAAAGCCATAAAGAAAGTTGCGGCTAAAGGTGCCAAGGTTTTGGTTAGAGTTCTGAAAGTCGGTGGCAATAGTAATGTTGTTGCCAAAATCATAACTACCTCCATAGAAATTGCTATTGAAGGCGGCTTACAAGCTAGCGAAAATTCCAAACAACGGGATGCTTTTTATGCCTTGATGGAGGCTGCGAGTCAGCTACCTGATTTTGACAGGTGGACCGATGAGGATATCGCTAATGCAGCACAAGACTGGCTAACCATTGGTATCGATGTCAATTAACAATTTTGAGTGGCCTCAGTCGCTGGGCGGACGAGAGAAATATTAATGGAGTCGGGCCTTACAAATCACATTTTATATTTTTCGCGTGTGTAAATTGTAGGGCCTACCTCACTCAACGCGCAAGAGCTATTCCTGATATTGGTTGGGTAGGTGCAGCGTACGCGATTGGAAAATCAATGTGTTGTCAAATGAAAGGCAGGGAACTTTGATTGTGCGAGATTATATTTGGGCTTTTCTAATAATTTTCTTGTTGATTTTTTCTACCATGGCGTAGCATTTTTATCACTAGATTCTCTAGTTAAATCGTCTTTATATTTGAGTTTTAAGTGGGGCGTAAGCTACCCCACTCAGTAGCCCCCCCCAAAAAAAACATCTGAGGCGCGACAAATGGGCATGGATACTGGGCAGTGAGCAGTTTAAGCGCGATTTCGAGTCGAAAACGGGAAAATCCGTCGTTTCCAGACAGCTCGGCGGCGACCGGAAATCACCAAGCTGGAGAAATCAATGACTTTGACCCCATTGATCCCGGATTCCATCGATCCCTTGTATATCATTGCCCTGCCTCAAATGGTCTTAATCTGAGCCTGACATCAAGGTAGTAAGACTGCGATTATCGGTAGTTATGAAACAATAGTGATCGTATACTTTATGCTCTCGGCGGAAGATTCCGAGTGACAGCGGCTTTGAACGGAAGCCGCAACAAACCATTAGGGATATTTCCAACATGAAAAAACTTCTCTGGCTTACGCTCTTGGGCTGCCTGTTCTCAGTATCAGCCTCAGCGCAAGTGTCTCCTACCTTTAGCAAAACGTTTGCCCCTGAAAAAATAGAAACCAGCGATACAGCAGTGCTAACCTTCACGCTGGATAACTCGGCCAACGCGACGGCCGCACTGACGGTGAACTTTAGCGATACTCTGCCACCCTCGATGGTTGTGGGCGCGCCATCGAATGCCAGTACCAACTGTGTAGGAGGCACGCTGAGTGCTCCTGATAACGGGGGCAGTATTACCTACACGGGCGGCGAAATTCCCGCAAGCGCGATCTGTCAAATTGTTGTCGATATAGTCGCACCCAGCACCGATGGCTTGTACGTCAACACCACCTCGGATCTTACATCTTCGTTTGGCAACAGCGGACCTGCCAGCAGCACACTGGAGGTAATCGAAAACGTTTTATTCCTACCTCTGCCGGTCGACCAAGACTTCGAGAGTATCCCCATTCAGGAAGTGAGATCCAACGACGCCCTGCTGGACATACCCGGTTTTCGGTATGAACAAAACTCGCCCAATGGTCGATTCGCGATCCGATCCGATTTCGACCCCGATGGTATGCGCATAGCCTCTATGGATAACCCAGACGGCGAGAGCATAAACCACATCATTCTGGGGTTTGACGGATCGGCCCATCCTGCCGGCCAAGAACTCTACTTGGATTTCAACTGGTACGATCACGGTGACGAAACTGACATCGAGGACATCGTTGAAATCCGTGGTACACCGACTGATGCATGGCTCCAGATTTACAATTTTGGCGCTCACTCGAATAATGGCGCTTGGACGTCGGTCACTGACCTAGAGCTCACTGCGGTGCTAAACGGCAACGGCCAGTCATTAAGCAACCAAAGCCAAATTCGATTTGGTCAAAACGACAACTTTCCGATCAATACCGATGGAATCAGTCTGGACGATATCGAGATCGGCCCGTCCGTCAAGTTTGATAAGGCGTTTAGTCCTACGCTGGTTGCACTGGGTGATTTGGCACGGCTAACGTTCTCCATCGACAACGGCGGAACCCTCGATGCGACCGGCATCAATTTCTCGGACAACTTACCAGCAGGCATGGCATTAGCGACACCCGCCAATGTTATCAGCACCTGCAACGGCAGCCTGACAGCCGCCAGCGGCACCAGCTTGATCGACTACAGCGGCGGCTCTCTAGTCTCAGGTGCCAGCTGCACGATCGAGGTCGACGTAGTCACTTCGGCGCCGGGCGACTTGATCAATACCAGTAATGCGCTGACCTCTTCGACGGGTGACAGCGGCTCGGCCAGCGCCACACTGACCGTCAACGAGGCTCCAAGCTTTGGAATCAGCTTTTCCCCTACGCAAATTACCCCTGGACAGTCAACGACGTTAAGCTTCAGCATCGACAACAGCAGCTCGCCCAGTGCCGCGACAGGTTTAGGGTTTTCCTTACCGCTGCCGGCGGGAATGGAGGTCTCCTCGCCAATGAACTTAAGCGACGGCTGTGGCGGCGCACTGATAGTCACCGGTAACACTCTCGATTACAGTGGCGGATCTGTGGCGGCGGGAGCAAGCTGCAACATCAGCCTCGACGTGACGGCGTTCATCGGCAGCAGTAGCAGCAGTAGCTTCTCGCCGATGGCCACGCTCTCGTCCAGCCTTGGTAGCTCGCCCAGCGTGTTGCTTCTAGGTGCGCTGGGCGTCGCCAACGCGCACGCCCTGCCCATGCTTTCAAACTGGAGCTTGGGACTACTCATCATAATGGTTATGGCCAGCCTGTTCATCCGCAGACGTCAGTTCTTCGGTTAATGGTTGGTTGAGTAAACACAAAAATCCCCGCCTGTGTGGCAGGTGGGGATTTTGTACCTGATCTCTAGCCAGCTCATTGTAGAGGGCCGTATCGACAGGGCGCGGCCCAAGCCGACTTCTCTGCGTCCGGCATTCACCTTCTCTTATCTGCTTACCCCATAAAATAGGCCTGCGCTCGGCTGGCTGCAGGGGCCCCAAAAACGTCACTTCGTAACAGGCTTGGGTTGGTAGATGTGTTTATCGTTATGGCCTAATACTCTACGGTAAATATACGCGCCCAGCGCACATTTTAGTGGTCAATTAATTTCAGACAAGGAGCTGTCAAAAATGCCACTTTTTCCTTTTCAACCAAATGCATTCCGCAACTCCTTAGTCGATCTCTACCGGAGATAGGTTACCGTGGGAAGTTTGACCTTGGCAAAAATTAACTGCCATGGGTGCGCACGATTCAAGGCTTAACCCCAGCAATTACATTTAGCGAGGAGGGCAGCCATTGTGTTGATGGTTTATGCGGCATAAATTTGATCTGCCCCCATTTATTATTACGCTTTGAATTGGGTATTTATACTGGGCTGCCAAGAGCAACATTTACCCCCCTCTAGTGGGGGCCATAGTGTATCTAAAACAAGTGCTCAAACACATTGTGGCTGCAAAACGCGAAACTGTTGGGGGCAGATACCCACTAACGCATTGGTAGTCCAAATGGTTTGTTAATTGGATGCATTTATAACTACTAGATATTCATCAATATTAGCGCCGTTTAAACTAGATCAATAGGGCCATTCCGCCCTCATTGATCCTAAGAGAGTGAGCCCCTTCATAGTAGTTTTTACCTAGCATAAAAGGTACGGATATTGTAATGACCCATAGCATAGGTCGCGTGAGTTTTGGAGAGTTAACACACGTCAAGTTAAGCGCTCTAATACTTGTGGTTAATAGAGCAGTGCTTTATAGTCAATGCTTGTTTGTAGTCATGAGAATAACAAAGTGAGTGGCTCGGTGCTCCTTCATGATGGCTACTGAGAATAAATTTGGCGATGTATTAATATAGCTCGTCAGCCATAGGAAGGTGAAGGTGGTTCATTGGAAGATTCTATTACTATTTGTAGTGCTTATCCCCTCTCATGCCCTCGCATTGACTATAAGCAATGACAATTCATGGTCGGCGCTGTTTGGCGGTAAGGCAGCACAGTACGAGATTTCGTTACTTGGGCTGGCAAATTCGCAGGTATCAATTCACTGGGAGCTGTCCGTCAAAGGCCGGGTCTTGTCAAGAGGGCAGGGTCGCGCTGGCCTAGATCGTGATGGTTTGGGTGTGGTGCAGCTCACTTTGGCTGCCCCAAAGCTCACGCCAAGCGCAGTTGTGAGTGGGCAGCTATCAGTGGTTGTTTTCGAAAAAGATAACACCGATCCTATTGCTCAAAAGAAAATCGCTTTAAATATATACGGGCAAGATGTGCTGTGGGCCGAAAGACAAGCACTTGGAACGAGACAGATTCAACTGTTTGACCCGAGTCAGGCCACCGCAAAAGCCTTTAAATCGCTGCAGCTTCCCTACAATTTAATCTCCAAATCGCAACTTCTTAATGTGGCCACTCCGGGGCTTATTGTTATAGGCACGGGCCTCGCTTTAAATGACGTCAGAGGTCTTACATCGGTTTTACTCGAGCTTGCCCGTAACGGGCAGAAGGTCGTTATCCTTAAGCCTGTATCGGGGGTGTTTCCGCTATATGATTCGTCTGATTTTACGCGTTTTCCTACGGCGATGTCATTGTCCGACCACTTGCCTTTGCCGCAGCTCCGCGGCCTGACATGGCCCGAGCTGAACTCTACACTAACCTATCGACTTAATCCTTCTTATAGCGACTCTGAGGCAGAGGTTGAAGTGATTCCTGA
This sequence comes from Gilvimarinus sp. 2_MG-2023, assembly GCF_030547685.1. GTDB lineage: Bacteria > Pseudomonadota > Gammaproteobacteria > Pseudomonadales > Cellvibrionaceae > Gilvimarinus. The sequence goes on from NZ_JAUOQM010000018.1 coordinate 218,501, forward strand.
AACACAAACGGGTTGGAGTTGGTTGCAGTTGGACTATGCCGGATCGGGGGGGCGCCTGATTGTATGCACCGTTCCGTTAATCGAACGTATCGATGAATCTCCAGTTCCACAAATCGTCTTGGCGCGTTTGCTGGCGAACGCAAGCTTATAACACTTACTCTTTAGGGGAATATTATGAAAGTTGTGTTTAACCTATTGTTGGCACTTTGCTTGTGCTCGGCTGCATCAACGAGCTTTTCCGATACTGCAGAGATTCTTCACCCAGTTGCCATTTTTGACTTCTCCGAGAAGGGGCGGGCGGTATCGGGAATGGGAGAGAAGATAGGATCTATACTGTTTGCAAAGCTGGTTATGGACCCAAATATAGCATTGGTGGATCGCGAAGAGCTTAACAAGCTTGAAGACGAAGCGGTGCTTAGTTTGTCCGGAATGGTGAACCCGCAACAGGCGATCCAGGTGGGACAGTTGACGGGAGCAAAAATCATTATTACCGGTACTATTTTTGAAATTGAAGACAGCCTAATGATTGTCGCCAAGATAATTGGCACTGAAACTAGTCGGGTTTTGGGCGCATCGGTTGAAGGTAGCGTGAGCGATAGTGTTCTTAGTTTGACACAAGATCTTTCCAGTCAGGTCGCGAATGTCATCTCTAGTAACGCGGACACGTTGTTGGCGAAGCCCGTTAGTAGAAATGATCGTTTGGCCGAACTTAAGAAAAAGCTCGGAGACCGAGAGAGACCCACTTTGGCGATTTCAATTCGTGAGCAACATATTAATCGAGCGGCCAAAGATCCAGCTGCAGAAACCGAGATGATCTTTTACAGTATGGACTCTGGTTTTGAGGTAGTTGATGCTGGTTCTACAAGCGCAAAAAGTGCCGATATTCTAATTCGTGGCGAAGGTTTTACCGAGATTTCAACTCGAAAAGGCGAGATTGTTGGTGTAAAGGCGCGGCTGGAGGTTAGGGCGATAGACCAAGCTACTAATCGTGTGATTGCGGTGGATAGGCAGGTGGAAGTTGAGATTGATGTCAGCGAAATGATAGCCGCGAAAGGTGCACTGCAAAGTGCGTCAGCTAAAATCGCGGAGCGCCTGCTACCTAAGCTGGTAGGGCTGTAAGCCACAATATCTAAAATAGGATTGTTGAGCGTGAAACAAAATAATAAAAAGTCAGCCTTCAATATTGTGAGTGTATTGATTTTGTTACTGGCGGTTGTTGTTGGGTTGCAGCTGGCCGGCTGGCTGCCGGCCTTCAGCCTGACTGAGCCAAAAGAAAACCCGGCGGTGGCGCAGCAATCCACGCCTTCAGCAGTGACTGTGTCCACTCCCACTTCTGAGGCTGCGTCGCCGGTATTGGTCGTCCCAGAGAGCTCTTCTTCCGAGACGATCGTGCCTCGCATTGCACTATACCCATTGGACGATACGTTATATAGCCAAAAAAATAGCGATGGACCTGAGCTCTCTGAGCTGATCACGTCTTTGCTGTTGATTGAATTGGGTTCAAGTTCTCAGGTTGAGCTTCTCGATCGTTCCTTTATGGATGCATTGTTTTATGAAAAAACGGCGCCACTTGCAGGCGACCAAGCACGAGAAAATCAGCAATCGGTGATGAAATTACCGCTTTCAGATTATTCTTTAGTCGGCTCGTTATTGTCTGGTGAAGAGGGTGAGGCCTACACCTTAAAGCTTCTTGATAATAGCACAGGAGAGGTAGTGAGCGCTGCTCGCTTCCCGTTTACGATCGCCACCTTGAGGCAGGTAGTGCGCAAAGCCTCGACTTTTGTGCAAACGCAAGCGTCTAGGGTTAAACCTAAGAGGGGCACAGCAGAGTCTGAGCAAGCACGGCGTAAAATCGCTATTGGTCATTTTTTTGATGTAACAGTAGACGATAAGAATCTAGCTAAAGGGCGCGATTTAAGTGAGCACCTAATAGAGCGACTAGTTAACGACATGAGTTATCGGGTTCTGGCAAGAACACAGGTTATGCCTTTGGTGATTGAAGAAGGCCTGCGAAAGCTTCAATACACCGAAGAGGATCGATCCTCCTTGCGAGCAGAAGCCGATTGGGCCGTCCATGGCGTGTACCGAGTTGAAACCACTCGTTTAGAGTCTTTAATAACGCTTTACCTTTATATTGATTCGGTTGATAGCGGCCGAGAGTTGTTTGTTTTAAAGGGTAATGATTGGGCAGAGATTTACAACCAGACCAGCGAAACTATTATCACATCTCTCTCTCCGGTAGAGGCGGGGGTGGCCACTGATGACCAGAGTAAATCCCGTGAGCTGTTATTCCAGGCAGCCGATCTACAAGGCGTAGTGGCAACAAAACATGTTCGTAATGGAACACATAGGATTTCTCATAAATTTTATACTGAGCTCGCCAAGCAGCCTGTTAAAAATCAAGTTAATACGTCCGTTAGGCTTCTTGAGGAAGCGCTTGAATATGATCCGTTGAATTATGCTGCTAAGTTTTCGCTCTCGCTTATTCTTGATGACGAGCAAGGAGGTACTCGAGCAAAAAAACTAAATATCGATGTTCTGGGCGGTATTGATTCCGAGACTATCTATTCGGCTGAATCCATAAATCGTGACAAAAGTATTGATGAATATTTCGGCTCAACTGTTAATAGAAATGTGAGAGATAAAATACAAAAAGCGCTTATAGATAATGGTTTACTAGATCAATCAAACAACGTGATTAAAAAAATTAAGTATAACTTGGATTATATTTTTAACAGGCCCTACTCAAATCCTATCGAAGGTTTAGACCTGGATGAGACAGTCCAGGCACTTGAGTATCTGCGTTTAAAATATCACCAGCCGGGGTATAAAATTCGATTTTCGCCGCCGCGAAATGGTCATTATAGCATTGCTCAGAAACGGTCGTGGTATCAGGCTTACTACAACGTCGGGCACAACCGAGAGGCAATGCTGAACACGAGCTTAGCCGTTGCGGCTAGTGGCATGGATGTTCTCTATGCCACTGACTTGCCCTCTGTGGAGTTTTATCCAGAAACTGCAGAGCAGTCGCCTCAAAGGCGCCGGTCTCGAATGAGAATTGCGGTCGATGGGTTTGCGTCGAGTGTTTTTTTAGATGAGGCTTACCTAAAGCCTCGGGTTATGCTCGGCTATAGTCTGTGTCGACCTGAGGTCGGCCTCTGTGGTTTGGGGGAGAAAATGCTGTCTTGGGCGGTAGATCAAATACCCGGGGCTGATGGCGAAGGACCAATGGGTCTTTTTGAAGATGATGAGGTTAACGAACATGACCGCTTGATGTTTCTCGCCGCTGACGTAGTAGATCGTGTGGACGAGGCGAGCTTTACAAGAATTTTTCAGAACGTTTTGCGTAAAAGTAATTACTTGTTTAATAAGAAAAAAGAACAAAAATCTAAGCTGCAAAAAAATCAAGAAGAAGCTAATTACAAGGAGCCAGAGAAAACGCAAATTTATAGCTACGTTGACTTAATTAGGGTCGAGAGCGAACAGCTTGAGCGCAATCATCGTAAGCTTAAGCGAAACAAGAACTATAGTAAAAACAGAGAGTCATTGGCACTTTTCTTGGCGAGCCAAAATAGTGCCGAGTTAAACCGCTTGTCAAATAATCTTCTGAAGGAAGTGTTACATGATTTTCCTAGTGTCTACCCGTATTTACTGTTTAATGCCGACCCAGTAACATCGGCGGTAATGGACGAGCAAGATAGAGTTATGGCGAAGATCGCGGCAGGAGAAGTTAATCCGGTGCGGCCAAGCAAGCTAATGGGTCGGGCGTTAGCGCTGTTTCGGTATCGTGCGGAGCAAGGCAGCCCGGAAAGTTTTATTCGTGCCAAAAAGTATATTTCTTACTTTGAAGAATATTATGGAATAACAGAAAATTCAGCAATAGATTTCTCGTGGCTTTATCATCATGCCGGTGAGCATGAAAAATCAAGAGCTATTTTGCAAGGCTACGGTAAGTCGTCTTTTGAGCTTAAAAATTATAAATGGGATAATTATAACGGGGTCTACACCCAAAACGGATTCGATAAAGAGTCACGCTTGATCTACACTAATACCCGCACAGATATAAAAATTACTTATACAGCTCATCACAGGTTGGTTGATGTTGGTGAGCACCCCTTAAAATGGCGACGTGGACCTTATGCTCTACCAGAAGATGGGGACTTTATTTGGGGTGAGATGAGTCCAGAAATTGCAAAAAAAGTCGCGATTGATCGAGCTGAGCCACTTGACCCTTGGGCGGGTATCCCGGTCGTTGAAATCGAAGCTCTCCCTGAGGCGGTTTCTTCTGGAGATAAAAACACGACAGAATCGTTGTTGTTCGATAAATACTCTATAAGTCCAGGTGGTGATGTTGCTATAAAGGGGTTTCCTCGTCGCTCGGGCATAGGGCCCTTGCGCAATAAATATTTTTCGGAATATCTGCGACACACACAAGACGTTGAAATCATTAGAGCAGCTTTATTTAGAAAAGGCTACTTGTCAGTTGAGGGTTTTCCTGTTGATATGCCGGGCGTTACGAGATTAGATAAGCTTCAGGAAGATTTCCCTGATTTCAATTATCGAGAGATGAATGATTTAAGCGCGGCACTAAGTCGCGCCGAGAGAGTCTCATTTTCTGGTGAGGTTAGCATCTATCAGTACGTTGCGGGGGCTTGGGTTGAGGCGGCTACACTGTCGGCCAGCGATGCCACGACGGATGCAAATTTTGGTGTGGGGGTCTCGGCGCAGGGTGGTCGCGCTTTAGTTTGTAACACTTTGGAAGGTATCTATAGTTATCTCTTTATTAATTCGCAATGGCAGTGGAGTCGAAAATTCAATGCTGGCTGTAGCAATGTTGCTGTATCGGGCGATTGGGCGGTAGTCAGTTGGCGCGAAAAGGTCTATATGTTTCATTTTGATGGTCAGCTTTGGCAACCCACTCAGACACTAGTCGTAGATGATTATTTTTCCAAGCGTGAAAGAAGAGAGAACTTTGAAGTTCTCGGAGCATCCATGGTTATCATGGGCAACGAAATGTTTATTGGTAACCCAAGGGGTGGCTCAGATCACCTGGGTGAAGTTTACCGATTTGTCTTAGGGCAGGACGAGTGGCGACAGACAGATACATTAGCGCCAGACATTGAGACTGTCGACAGACCCAACTCTTCCTTTGGTGATTCACTTGCCGTTAGTCGTGACTGGCTCGCTGTTGGTAATCGTGCTAAAGGGGAAGTTGATACACCAAACTTTCGGAGGGGGATGGTGTACCTTTATAAGCGAGAGAATAAAAAATGGACGCCGTTTGTTCGTCTGATTGGTAAAGATACAACAATACAAGATGAATTTGGTCGGAGTGTATTTATTGATAAGAAAAATAACACTTTGTTGATCAAGTCAAATAATAGCCTTTACCGATATGTTCTTTAATTGAAAATAATATTTATTTTCTATGGCGGTTTGGAATAAATTAAAAAATAGTCTCATTTTAGCGCCATTAGCTTTAGTTCTAATTATTATCGTATATAAGTGGTATGAGAAATATTAATGTGGTCAGGCCTTATAAATCACATTTTATATTTTTTGCGTGTGCAAATTGTAAGGCCTCGTATATTGACGATGCCGATGATAGCCAGAATGATATTGCTGATGCAACGGCCAGATCGGTTGAGGCTGACAAGGCACAAGTTCATTGAAGCTGAGGGTCAGATAAGCCCACCGATCTGATTTTTCGTTCATCCATTTCGAAGGGTAACTTAGGCTAGCTATTTATAAGCCTGAATACGAGGACGCATATGATGAATGATGTAGCCGTTGGAATTGATGTATCAAAGAGCAAGCTCGATATTTGTATTGCCCGTGACGGCAAATACAAAAGTAAGTCTCTGAGCAATACGAAAAGCGGTCACAAGGAATTAACTAAATGGCTGGAAGCCCAAGGTGTCACCAGTGAGACGCCAGTGGCCCTTGAAGCAACAGGTCCGTATAGCGAAGCTATCGCAATACACCTTAGTGACAATGCTTGGTGTGTAAGTGTGATTAATCCGGCTCGAATTTCAGGATTTGCAAAAAGCGAGCTAGCTCGAAACAAAACCGACAAGGCCGATGCGAAACTCATTGCACGATTTGCGTTGCGTGCGGATTTAGAGATTTGGCAGCCGCTCACTCCTGCAGTAAGAGAGCTTAGAGCCTTAGTAGACAGGCTACAGGCGCTTTCAGACATGCGACAGCAAGAGCTCAACCGAATCGAAGGCTTATCAGAAACCGCTCAGCTTACCGTCAAAGAAATGATTATGGATCATGTGCAGTGGCTTGAGAAACAAATCGATTCTATTAAGTCCGATATTGATGATCATATCGACGGCAACACCGAGCTGAAGCAAGATGCCGAACTCATTGAAAGCATTCCGGGTATGGGGCGTCGATCTACCGCACAGTTTTTGGCTTACATTGGCGACGTGAGGCGTTTCAAAAACGCTAAAGCACTGGCGGCTTTTATTGGCGTTACACCGAGGCAAAAACAATCGGGAACATCGATCAAAGGACGAAGTAGCCTCTCACGCACTGGACACAATGCAGCAAGAAAATCGCTATTCATGCCTGGCATGGTGGCGAAGCGATTCAATCCGGTAATTATTGCAGCTTCTGCAAGACTTGAAGCCAGAGGGTTAACGCCGAAAGCGATCGTCGGTGCCAGTATGAGAAGACTGGTTCACATGATCTACGGTGTGGTGAAGTCAGGAACCCACTTCAATGCAAAAATCCCGCTATCAAGGCTTGATTTTCAAGAGGGTATCTGAC
>NZ_JAUOQM010000019.1 GCF_030547685.1 Gilvimarinus sp. 2_MG-2023
TCAAGAGGGTATCTGACCCCAATGGTGTGTGGAAAATTAATTGGTTGTTACTTTCTACGTCCTGCAAAGGGTCTGCTATAAATCACATAAACATTTTTAATCTAATTTAAAGTTGAGCTAAACATTGACTAATAGATTCATACAATCCAAAGATATACCATCGAGTTTATGGTGTAAGAAATCAAAAAATCTCATACTGCCAGAGCTATTAGTTAACCAATGGGAGGGTTTGTTAAAGAAGAATGATCTTTTGGGGTTGGCGAAGGAGATAGCTCCATCGGGCTTTGAAGGAGGTATGTCGAAGGAGGAAACAGATAAGCATTTAGCATGGCGTTATAACGGCTCATGCGCAAGAGTGATTTTGTCACTTTTGGATCCTATGCATCAATTGTCTAAGGTTTCCGATGCATACGCTTCTATATTTGCCGGTGGTAGAGTTTTTTTGGCGGATCTTCCAAGTGGTTCTGGTGCGGCTATTGTTAGTATCCTATGCACCTTGTATGAATTAAGAAAGAGTGATGTCCTTCCTAGGGACGTACTGACAATACAAATCATAGCTGGTGAAATATCAAAGGCTGCGCGCGACTACTTGGCTGAGCAATTAACTGATTTGACTCCGATCATTGGAAGTCAAGCAATTTTCATTGAATTCGAAATTGTTGAATGGAATGCATTATGTAAAATAAGTACGGTCGATCTCATGAGGAAATCTACACTCCTGAGCCAAAATTCAACAGCGAAGCTTTTGGTGGTAAGTAATTTCTCTGGGTTTCTAGAAAACTCTGGGAAGTGGAGCAAGGCAAGGCCTCAATTTGATGATATTTTTCTTTATAGTCGCGACAGCCTTAGTACGGCGATTTGGATCGAGCCGCAAAGAAATACCGTTGCTAGCTTTTTTGAAAGAGCTATTAAATGGTTTGACAGGTTATTTGGCTCATCATTAGGTTCAAAATCAGATCCTGAAGATGTCAATTCGTATGCAAAAACCAGCGTAGATTGTAAGCAGCCAATTAAAGAGGGTTGTTTTCCTGTTCGCCTGACAGTAGTGAGGTTTGATTTGCGCCTTGAGGAACGAAAGTGAGCGTTGTTCTAGCTGTAAAGGCATTAAATCAATATAGAAAAAGAGACATTTTTCCATACTTGGGTTTGCGTTATTATCTGGAAAGTTCGGCTGGTCGAAAAAATCGGTGGATAGAAGAAGTTTGCACACGGTTGACAATCGACTCCTCTGATTTCAGCTATCTAAGAACTTATCATTTTAAAGAATATTCGGACGGAATTTTTTTTCATCGAGATATCTATCTTCCCAGCCCAAATGAAATATTGTCCGAAGTTGCACTTATAACAGAGCTTTCTAAGTTCGAATCATTTAAGCCAAAGCCATATGTTTATAGTTATCTTTTTGCAAAAGAGAGTGACAAGGTGGGTGTGTTTCAGCCTTATTTTAATGGATTTAGAGAGAGGCATAAGTCAATAGCTAAGGCATGTTGGAATATTGAAGGTGGAGTGGTTTTATATACGGACATTAAGAAGTTTTATCCAAGTATTGAATTTTCGAATGCTCTAGCTGCATGGGAAGAAGCTTGTGAAAGATCAAAAATTAGTGAAATGTACAGGCGTTTAGGTAGAGCAATACTTGAAAAGCACCGAAATGTTAGTTCGGAAGATAAGACGAGTAAAGGGATCTTGACCGGCCCTTTGTTTAGTCATGTTATTGCCAATATACTGCTCGATAAAATTGATAGCGAAATGTATGAAATAACTAAAGGGAGCTATTGGCGATATGTTGATGATGTAGTTATAGTTGGTTCATGTGCTGAAGTCACTGAGTGGAGAGTGGTGCTAGAAAACAAGTTTTTGGAGTTGGGTCTGGAGTTGCATGCCGGAGACAAAGACTTCCAGGTTTCTTGTGCTGAATGGATGAAAGGTGAAAATGATTTTGAAGATTCATTTGGTTCTGGATGGATTTCATTAATCTCTAATATAAAGCGATTTTTGCTGGCTAACCCGTCGAAAGTTAAAGATCTTCAAGAGGAATTTTTAAAAAATAATATTCGAATACCCGTGGTCGACTATAAGAATGTAGCAGAGACGTCAACATATTTGCAAAAATTCCAGGATTGGAGGAGAAAGTTTAGATGGGCTACGAAAGCAGTTAAGTCAATTACAATTGATCAGTTGTTGCTTCAAGCAAGGAGTTGCGAGCTTGAGTTTTCTGAAAAGTTGAATGATTTTCTGAGTCGTGAGGAGCTTGGATCTCTTTATGAGCAGAAAAGGGCTACTCCAAAATTGAGGTATTTAGCTGGGAGACTTTTATACCTAACGAGTAAAGAGAATATGGCTTCGCTTTACCCTAAGCTTGAAGCTCGTCCCGATCTCTATCTTTTGGCTAAGACTATGGAAGCCGTGTGTACTAGAAATCTATCAGATATTGCAAGGATGGGTGTTAATGCTACTCATGCAGCGGCACAGCTATTGCGGGTTGAAAACGGTGTCGTCGTGATTGATAAAAATGGTCCAAACTCAAATGTACTACATCAATCATTGGCGGTATTAGAATTAAATGGTATAGACCACGAGTTTGTTTCGGATGAGTCGGAGTTAAGGTCGCTAGCGCAGGGCGAGAACATCGCTGAATTAATGAGGTCCTCAAACGGGTTCGTCAGAGATCTTGCGTGTTTACATGGGATACTGCCGTCAAGACACCAGGAGACCGTAGATAGTAGTTTTGATAGAGATGAAGATCTGGCTCTAGATGTTCTTAATCAGTTACAGAACTCGAGTCATTGCTAAAGTTAACACGGATTGTTGAGGGCAAGTCTTGAATCGTGAATTCAATCTATAATTGACTACGAAGCGCCGCTTTTAACCCCTCCCCCCTGCAGCCAGCCGAGCGGAGGCCTATTTTAGTGGGTAAGTGAGCAGGACGCTCACGCAAGTCTCGTCAGGGCAGGGACGCCCTGTCGAGACGGCCCTCTAAAATCGGCCGGAGCGAGGGAACCCGTTAGGGCTGTGATGCCGGGGTGGGCTTTCTTTTGGTTACTTTGATTTGCCCAAACAAAGAAAAGTAACTCGCCACGCCCGGCGACACGGGCATATCAAAAGCTTCCGCCTTTGGCGGCGCAATCTCATTCATACAGGCCAAAGGCCGGTATGAAGATTAAAAAACCTACTTCCCCGGCTCATACCCCAGCACCGGACTCAACCATCGCTCCATATCCACCATACTCATTCCTTTACGCTCAGCGAGCGACGCTACCTGATCTTTCTCGATTTTACCGATGGCAAAGTACTCGGATTCCGGGTGCGAGAAGTACCAACCGGATACGGCGGCGGTGGGGAACATGGCGTAGTGTTCGGTCAGCTCCAGGCCGGTGTTTTTCTCGGCGTCTAGCAGTTTAAACAGCGTGCCTTTCTCGGTGTGATCCGGGCAGGCGGGGTAGCCGGGGGCGGGGCGTATGCCTTGGTAGCGCTCGCGAATTAGGTCGTCGTTGTTTAGCTGCTCGTCTTGTACGTAGCCCCAAAACTCGGTGCGCACGCGTTTGTGCATATGTTCGGCCAGTGCCTCGGCCAAGCGGTCGGCTAGGGCTTTTACCATAATGCTGTTGTAGTCGTCGCCAGCGTCTTTGTACTCTTGGGCCAGTTCTTCGGCGCCGATGCCAGCGGTAACGGCAAAGCCGCCAACATAGTCTTGTTTGCCCGAGTCTTTAGGGGCGACAAAGTCGGCCAGCGAGTAGTTGGGTTTTTTGTTGCCGGGCTTTTGTTGTTGCTGGCGAATATGGTGCAGGCGAGCGAGCTCGTTGCCGTCATCGTCGCATACGGCGATGTCATCGTGGTTAACGGTGTTGGCGGGCCAAAAGCCGATAACCGCACGCGCGGTTAATAGCTTGTCGTCAATCAGCCTTTTGAGCATGGCTTGGGCGTCGTCAAACAAGTTGGTGGCCGCTTCGCCGACGACTTCGTCGGTTAAAATTTTGGGGTACTTGCCGGCCAAGTCCCAGCTGATAAAAAACGGCGTCCAGTCGATGGTGTCGAGTACATCGTTGAGTGGGTAGTCGTCGAATACTTTAACGCCGGTAAAGGCGGGCTTGGGTGGGGTGTAGTTGTCCCAGTCGGCTTTAAAGCCGTGCTCGATGGCGTCGGGGTAGGTGCGCAGGGTGCCGCGCGGTTTTCGGTTGGCGTTGCGCACGCGTACCGCCTCGTATTCGTCTTTGAGCTTGGCCACAAACGGGTCGCGGGCCGTGTCGGATAGCAGTGTGCTGCACACACCGACGGCGCGCGAGGCATCGGCCACGTACACCACTTGGTTTAAATCAAACGCTGGGTCAATTTTTACCGCGGTGTGGGCCTTGGAGGTGGTGGCACCACCAATCAGCAGGGGTTTGTTAACGCCCTGGCGCTCCATCTCGCGGGCAACGCTGACCATTTCATCCAGCGATGGGGTAATCAGCCCAGACAAGCCGATAATATCGCAGTTCTCTTCAATCGCGGTTTGGATGATTTTTTCGCCGGGCACCATCACGCCCATATCGACCACCTCGAAGTTGTTGCACTGCAACACCACGCCGACAATGTTTTTACCAATATCGTGTACGTCGCCTTTAACGGTGGCCATTAAGATTTTGCCGTTGGGGCGGGCGCCTTCGACTTTTTCGGCTTCGATGTAGGGCTGCAAATAAGCCACTGACTGCTTCATTACCCGGGCCGATTTAACCACCTGGGGCAAAAACATTTTACCGGCGCCGAATAAATCGCCCACCACGTTCATGCCGTCCATTAGCGGGCCTTCAATCACATCCAGCGGGCGTTCGGCTTGCTGGCGAGCCTCTTCGGTGTCTTCAATAATATAGGTCGAGATGCCTTTAACCAGCGAGTGCTCCATGCGCTTTTTAACGTCCCAGCCGCGCCACTCTAGATCTTCTTTTTTGGCTACGCCGCTGCCGCCTTCGCGGTATTTCTCGGCAATATCCAGCAGTGCCTCGGTGCCTTCGTCGGTGCGATTTAAAATCACATCTTCGACTTTGTTGCGCAGCTCGTCCGGTAAGTCGTCGTATACGGCCAGTTGGCTGGCGTTAACGATGCCCATGTTCATGCCGACTTTAATGGCGTGGTACAAAAATACCGAGTGGATGGCTTCGCGTACCGGGTTGTTGCCGCGGAACGAGAAAGACACATTGGATACGCCGCCCGAGACACCGGCGTGAGGCAGGTTTTCGCGAATCCAGGCGGTGGCCTCGATAAAATCCACGGCGTAGTTGTTGTGCTCTTCAATACCCGTGGCAACGGCAAAGATATTCGGGTCAAAAATAATGTCTTGGGGCGGGAAGCCGACTTTATCCACCAGTACACGGTACGAGCGCTCGCAGATTTCTTTTTTGCGCGCGGCGGTATCGGCCTGGCCGTCTTCGTCAAACGCCATCACCACCACGGCGGCGCCGTAGCGCATGCACAGGCGGGCTTTGTCGATAAACTCCTGTTCGCCTTCTTTCATGCTGATGGAGTTAACGATGCCCTTGCCCTGAATACACTTAAGGCCGGCTTCGATTACCTCCCACTTGGAGGAGTCCACCATAATGGGCACGCGGGAGATGTCCGGCTCGCCGGCGATTAGGTTTAAAAAGCGCACCATGGCCGCTTCGGCATCGAGCATGCCTTCGTCCATGTTGATGTCGATGATCTGGGCGCCGCCCTCGACTTGCTCCAGCGCAACTTCCAGCGCGGTGTCGTAATCTTCTTCGACAATTAAGCGTTTAAAGCGCGCTGAGCCGGTGACGTTACAGCGCTCGCCCACGTTGACAAACAGTGAGTCTTTGGTGATGTTAAACGGCTCAAGCCCGGATAGACGACAGGCGGGTTCGATGTCCGGAATCTGGCGCGGCGGGTGCTTGGCGACGGCCTCGGCAATAGCCTGAATATGGTCGGGGCGGGTACCGCAGCAGCCACCGATAATGTTTAGAAAACCAGCGCTGGCAAATTCTTCGACAATGACCGCCATTTCGTCTGGCTCTTGATCGTATTCGCCAAACTCGTTGGGCAGGCCGGCGTTGGGGTGCGCTGAGACATAACAGTTGGCAACTCGCGACAGCTCTTGCACGTACTGGCGCAGTTCGGCTGCACCGAGGGCGCAGTTAAGGCCAATAGAGATAGGCTTGGCGTGGGCCAGCGAGTTGTAAAACGCTTCGGTGGTTTGGCCTGACAAAGTGCGGCCCGAAGCATCGGTGATAGTGCCCGAGATCATAATGGGCAGTTCAACACCCAGCTCGTCAAACACGGCTTGCACGGCAAAAATGGCGGCCTTGGCGTTGAGAGTGTCGAAGATGGTCTCGATTAAGATTAAATCCGAGCCGCCTTCAATCAGCGCTTTGGTGGCCTCGATGTAGTTCTCGACTAATTGATCGAAGGTGACGTTGCGCGCACCGGGGTCGTTTACATCGGGCGAGATCGAGCAGGTGCGCGAGGTAGGCCCAAGCACACCGGTCACGTAGCGCGGCTTGTGCGGTTCGGCCTCGGTTAGCTCGTCAGCCACTTCGCGGGCAATGCGTGCGCCGGCCAGGTTTAACTCGTAGGCGAGCGACTCCATGCCATAATCGGCCATGGACACCTGAGTCGAGTTAAAGGTGTTGGTCTCGATAATATCGGCACCGGCCTCTAGGTATTCCCGATGAATTTGTTTCATCATCTCGGGTTGGGTGAGGTTGAGCAGGTCGTTGTTACCCTTTACATCGCTGGGGTAGTCGGCAAAGCGCTCGCCGCGATAGTCCGCCTCCGAGAGCTTAAGGCTCTGAATTTGGGTGCCCATGCCACCGTCGAGGATTAAAATACGCTCGGTTATGGCTTGTTTTAATTGGGCAATGCGTTGCTCGCGATCTAAAGCGCTCATTCGGGGAACCTATCGTCTTTCGAAGCTGGGAAGATTAAAGCCGCGCATTTTAACAGTAAATGCACGACATTGGGCGCCGGCCTGAGTCGCAGGGGCACAGGGCGATGCACGCAGTGATTTATTCGGGTATCAGTACCATGCTGGCCTGGCGGGTCTCACCCGGGGCCAAGCGCCAGCTATCACCCAAGCAGGCGCCGCGCTCCACACAGACATAACCACTGTGATTGCCGGGGCCAATATCGGCTATTTGGCCACCCAAGGCGCTACCGGTATTCCACACCACAACGCTGGGGCAGTTGTCGCCTTCAATATGGATGCGTCTATGCCCCTCGATGGTAACGGGCAGCTGGATATCTTCATACACGCGGTCCACTTCGCCGGCAAAGGTAACTGGGCCGCTTTGGGTAAAGTATTTACCACCGGCTACTTTGTCAGCGTATTCGCGCCCCTCAAGGCCCAGCACTCGGGCGGAGGTAATATCCTCAATGGCAAAATAGCTGTGCATGACCCAGCTGGCACCAAAGCTGTCGGCGCTATGATTGGATAAGGCGAGGGTCAATTGAGCGGTAGTACCCAGTATGATCGTCAGTTGCGCACTAAAGTTATGGGCGAACCGCTCATCGGCCTGATGCTCAAAGCGTAAAACCAGGGTGCAAACACCGTCTTCGTTTTGGCTGGCGCTAGACAGTTGCCAAGGGGCGGTACGGGCAATGCCGTGGTTAGGTTTGGTGCTGTCGGTCGGGTGAGGCCCAAACCAAGGTAGGCACAGGGGGATGCCGCCACGCAGGCTCGCGCCCGGTTTAAACTGGCAGTTGGGGCTTACCCAGAGCAGTTCTTTACCCCCGGTGGGGCAGAAGCTCATTAACTGCCCGCCATTAAGGGCGATTACCGCACGGCAGTGCTCGCTGTTTACCTGAAGCAGGGGTAAACCCTCGCCGGGGTGGTCCGGAAATAGAGTTCGGCTATCGGTAAGGGTAAGAAAAGCGTGCTTGTCTACCAAGTGCTGCAGTGGTACTGAACTCTGACTCATAATACATCCGGGTAAAAGGTAGGTATTTTAGCAAATATTGTCACGGCTGTTGTCGCCTCTTATGGTTGACTTTCGTTTACTGCCCAGTCGCAGTATCATGCGCGGCCAGATAGAACAGCGTGAGGTTAGAGTGTCGCAATTAGAGTTCACCGTTGGACAGCGTTATGTCAGTGATACCGAACCCGAGTTGGGGTTAGGTGTGGTTTTGCAGGTGGGTAGTACATCCGCCGAAATAGGCTTCCCCGCTGCCGGTGAGCGCCGCAATTATTCTATCAAACAGGCGCCGTTAAGTCGGGTGCGTTACCAAGTCGGTGAAAAGATAAAACATCAGGACGGGCAGCGCTTAGTGATTAAGGATGTCGCAGAGCACGGCGGTTGCCTGTTGTACGACACCCGCGATGCTGACGAACAGCCGCGCTCGGTGCCTGAGTTTGAGCTCGATAGCTTTGTTCAGTTCAGTAAGCCTCGCGAGCGGCTATTTGCCGGTCAAATCGATAAAAGTAATCATTTCTCGCTGCGGTACCGCAGTCGTGTCTTGCGCCATCAGTCCGAGCAGCGCAACGGCTTTGGGCTCGGGGGCGCACGGGTGTCGCTCTTGCCGCACCAGTTGTATATTGCCAGCCAGGTTGCCAGCCGCTACGCCCCCAGGGTATTGCTGGCCGATGAGGTGGGGCTGGGGAAAACCATTGAGGCTGGGTTGATCCTGCATCGCCAACTGCTGACCGGGCGCGCTCACCGGGCTTTGGTGATTGTGCCCGATACTCTCCAGCACCAATGGTTGGTGGAGATGCTGCGCCGATTTAATCTGTCGTTTACATTGTTGGATGAGGCGCGCTGTCAGTCGCTGGAAGGCAAAGACTGTGACGATTTGCTGGATGATATCGACGAGCTGGATGATTTCGACCCCGATAACTTCGTTAACCCCTTTGAATCGGCCCAGCTTGTGCTCTGCTCGCTGAGTTTTCTGACCGACAATCCCGAACGGCTAGAGCAGGCCAGCGCCGCCGATTGGGACTTGCTCTTAGTGGACGAAGCTCACCATCTAGACTGGAGTCGTGAACAGGTTAGCTTGGAGTATCAAGCGGTAGAACAGTTGGCGCGAGTCGCTCGCGGCTTATTACTCTTAACGGCCACCCCGGAACAGCTGGGGTTAGAAAGCCACTTTGCCCGCCTGCGTCTGCTCGACCCAGATCGCTATTACGATCTAGAAACCTTTATTGCCGAACAAAAAAGCTACCAGCCATTGAGCGAGCTGGTGGAGCATCTCAACTCTATACGTCCGGATGAAGTAGCCGTTACCGGTGAGTTATTTGATGATCAAGTGAAAGAGCTGGCCGACTATCTAGACCCTGCCAGTATTGAGCGCGCCATTAAGCAGGCCCAAACCGAATCCCTACAGTTGGCCATTGACTACCTAGTAGAGGTATTGCTCGATCGTCACGGTACAGGCCGGGTATTGCTGCGTAATACTCGACACGGCATCAGCGGATTTCCCGAGCGAATATTGCATCAGCATAAGGTTGAGCTTGAGCCCACCGATGCCCAGGCTTTGGTAGAGCAGCCATTAAAGGTTCAATTAAAGCCCGAAGCTTATTGGGCCGAGCAAGGCGACTGGTGTCAGTTTGACCCACGTGTGCCTTGGTTGAAAGACTTTATTAAGTCCAAGCGCGGCGAAAAAATATTGGTGATTTGCGCCGATGGAGAAACGGCGTTAACGCTGGAGTTGCACCTTCGCTTGCGACACGGCATCGCTTCTACCGTCTTTCATGAAGGGATGAACCTGATTGCCCGCGACCGCGCGGCTGCTTATTTTGCCGATGCGGAAGAAGGCGCTCAGGTCTTGATTGCCTCAGAGATTGGCAGCGAAGGGCGTAACTTCCAGTTTTCACAAGACTTGGTGCTGTTTGATTTGCCATTAAACCCCGATTTACTGGAGCAGCGTATTGGCCGGTTGGATCGCATCGGCCAAGAGGGCTCGGTCAATATTCATCTGCCTATTTACCACAGTGACACAAGCGTCCAGGCGCCGGCTAAACTGGCGAGTTGGTATCAACAAGGGCTTAATGCCTTTGAACAGACCTGCGCCATTGGCCAGACCGCCTATCAGGCCTTTGCCGAACGACTGGTGCCCGCACTGGGCGATGCAAGCTCGGATATAACCCCTTTGATACAGGAGACCTCCGAATTCGCCAAATCCCTAAACGATGAGCTACAAGCAGGCCGCGATAAACTGTTGGAGCTAAACGCTTGCCGACCCGTGCCCGCACAGGCCATGGTGGATGCGCTTACCGAGCTCGATCAAGACGACACTCTGCCCGATTACCTAATGCGAGCGCTGGATAGCTTTAATGTCGATTACGAGCGCCACAGCGATATCAGCTGGGTATTGCACCCTGGTGAGCATATGCGAGTCGACCCCTATCCCGGGCTGCCAGAGTCCGGGTTAACCGTGACCTTTGATCGTGCCACGGCTTTGTCACGCGATGATATGAGCTTTTTAACCTGGGAGCATCCACTGGTTCGGGGTACTTTGGAGCTGGTGGCCGATACCGAATTTGGTAATACCGCCGTCGCCACACTCAAACTGCCACCGCTGAAGCCCGGCACCATGCTGGTGGAGGCAATCTATTGCCTGTACACCCCGGCACCGGCCGATTTACAGCTCGGCCGTTATATCAGTCAGCCGGTTATGCGGGTATTGATGGATACCAATGGGAAAGATTTTGCCCAAGTGCTCGGGGCCGATAAGCTAAACAGACTGTTGCAAAAAGTGCCCCGGGCTAGCGCGCAAGAGCTGGTGCGACACAGTCGTGAGCAAATCTCCTCGGTACTGGATAACACCGAGCAGGCCGTAGCGCCCCTGCGCGCCGGACAAATAGACGACGCCAAAGAGAACGTCAGACAAGACATTGGCCGCGAAGTAGAGCGCTTGCAGGAATTGGCAAAAGTGAACCCCAATATTCGCAGCGAGGAGGTCGACTACCTGAATCGGCGCTTGGCGCGCAGTTTAGAGTATTTGGATCACGCCAGTTTGAAGCTCGATGCCGTTAGGGTGATTGTGGCGGTATGATTGTACGTCTGAAGTCCGATGTTTGACGTTTGATGCGTCTGACCTCGGGCCTCCGACATCAGACATTTTTTAGAGGCACCTATGTATATATTCTCCGCAGACGCCACCGCGCGTAAAGACATCGATGACGATGTAAAAACGGGCCAGCAAGTGCCTTTTATTGTCTATATTAATTTTGTCGATCTTTTTGGCGCTGAACAGTTGTGCAAAATTTATTTAATGCGCGCCGGCTTTACCGAGATTAATATCCACAAGCGCAAAGGCGTGGCTCCATCTCTGCTGGCCGATGAACGGGTCATAGCGGCCGATCAAGCCATGGCCGAAGCGCTCGATGGCGGTTATCACATCCAGATGTTTGATGACTTCTAGTTTAGACGACATGACTGTCTGTTAGCCGATGTTTTAGGCTGCTGCGCCGGAGGCTTTGCTATGGACTGTATCTACAACGCTGCCAACACCATTGAGGGGCAGCTGGTGTTGGACCAACTGCATCAGCAGGGAATCCGCGCGCGCATGGATGGCGAGTATTTGCAGGGCGGAGTGGGGGAGTTACAAGCCTTAGGGCTTATTCGTATCTTGGTGGCCCGCGACGATGTCGCGCAAGCGCAGGCTGTCGTACAGGCGTGGGATAAACGCACAGTTGTAGATGGCCCGAGCGATGTACCCGCCCAGGGTTCCGGTGCTAGTGGTAAACGTGGGTTGGGGGTGCTTGTGGGGGTGTTGGTTGGAGCTGCTTTGGCGCTAGCACTGCTAATATTGAACGCAGATTAGCGCCGCTGGGGGTGCTTAGTTCGTGCCTGTCCGTTAACTGGGGTGGCCCGTTAATTAGGGCGATCAAGCAGTTCGCCGCGATCGAGCGCGCCAACATCCAGAAAGGGCGAGGCGTCTAACGTGTGGGCGTCCATCATTTTGGCGACTCGCTGCAAGGACGCGATAATCATACCTTGTTCCCACTCTTCTAAATGTTTAAAGCGACGAACAAAGTCATCCTGTAGGGCGGTGGGGGCGCTTTCCAAAATCTTTGCGCCCTTGTGGGTCAGCTGGGGGTAAACCTTGCGTTTATCCTGCTGAGAGCGCACTCGGGTAATCAGCTCGCGCTTTTCTAAGCGATCTAACACCGTGGTGACTGTAGCCTGAGAGAGGCTCATATCGCGCGCCAGTTCACTGATCGTCATATCACCCTTGTTGTTCAAAATCTGCATCAATAACAGCTGAGGCCCCGTTACGCTGGCGGTTTTGACCAGCTTCTTAGAATGCAAATCCGTGGCGCGAATCACGCGCCGCAGTGCTACCAACACTTCTTCAATCTTATCCATGGCGGTTCTCTGCTGGGAAAGTTCGAGATTATATTCAGCTTTTACTTCGAGGCCTAATGTTTCTTGGTCGAGTTGCATAATAAGTGCTCGTGCCATATGGCTGTTGATTGGTGTGTGGCCCCATTATTGGCTGCATTTTGAGCAGCTTGGGTGCCAAATGGATTATTTTGGTGCTTCTGGACAACACAATATCCATAGTGTACTATAGATTAAAGCTTAGATCACTAAGTATTGTTTTGCAGTGAATTGAGTGTTTTGTGAGCGAATTAGAGCTTTTTAGGGCCGGAATTGGCTAAAATCGTCGCTTTCTCGTCACAAAATACATATAGATTCTTCATTTAACTATATAGAGAAAGAAATATTAGGTATGTCAGACATTGACGAGATTACCTTGCGACATCCCACCGCCGTAGACGGTCGGCATGTCCATGCGCTGGTTGCAGCAAACCCACCACTCGATCCCAACTCGGTTTACTGCAATTTATTGCAGTGCTCACACTTTGCCAGCACCGCCGTGGCGGCCTTTAAAGGCGAGCAGATGGTAGGTTTTGTGTCGGGTTACATTCCGCCCGAGCAGCCGCATGTACTGTTTGTATGGCAATTGCTGGTCGATGCTGCCGGTCGCGGTCAGGGTTTGGCCAAGCGCCTGGTAAAGGCACAGCTTAATGGTGAGGCCTGTCAGCAGGTAACGCACATTCATACCACCATTACGGCAGATAACGACGCCTCTTGGGGCGTGTTTAAATCCCTGGCAAAAGAGTGGGGCGCAGAGCTAACCCATGATGTGTACTTCGATAAAGATGCGCACTTTGGCGGTGAGCACGATTCGGAGCATTTGCTGGAAATTGGTCCTATCGCGCGGTGATTGAGACAAGCGGTGATTAAGCGCTGAGCACCGAGCTCAAGCAGCTAACCCTATTTAACGACGAGGTCTGTTATGAAAATATTTAATGAAATGGAATCGGAAGTTCAGTCATACGCCCGCTCATTTCCGGTCGTATTTAACAAAGCAAAAGACTGCTATTTGTACGGCGAAGATGGCAAAGAATACATTGATTTTCTCTCTGGTGCCGGCTCTTTGAACTATGGCCATAATAATGACCATTTGAAGCAGGCGCTAATCGATTACATCGCAGCCGATGGTATTACCCACGGTCTGGATATGCACAGTGCCGCTAAGGCAAAATTCTTAGAAGTTTTCCGCGATAAAATCTTGCAGCCGCGGGATATGGAATACGTGCTGCAATTTTGTGGTCCTACCGGTACCAATGCGGTAGAGGCAGCTTTAAAAATTGCCCGCAAAATCACCGGGCGCACTAACGTGATTTCGTTTACCAACGGTTTTCATGGTTGTACCTTGGGTGCAGCGGCGGTAACGGGTAATCAGCACCACCGTGGCGGCGCACAAGTGGCGTTGAACGATGTTGATCGTATGCCTTTTTGCGGATATTACGGTCACGATGTCGACACCGTTAAAATGATGGATAAACTGCTGTCTGATCCATCAAGCGGTATTGATAAGCCGGCGGCTGCTATTGTCGAGGCCGTACAGGGCGAAGGTGGTTTGAATGTGGCCACCAACGATTGGCTTAAAGCGTTAGAGAAAGTGTGTAATAAACACGGTATTTTGTTGATTCTGGATGATATTCAAGCCGGTTGTGGCCGTACGGGTACATTCTTTAGCTTTGAAAAATCGGGCATTAGCCCTGATATTGTAACCTTGTCAAAATCCTTAAGTGCCTATGGTTTACCGTTTGCTGTGGTAATGATCAAGCCCGAGTTGGATCAGTGGGAGCCCGGTGAGCACAATGGTACTTTTCGCGGTAATAATCACGCATTTGTCACCGCAACGGCGGCTATTGAGCACTATTGGAGCGATGATGCTCTGGAGCAGGCAGTCAATGAAAAAGCGGCTATCGTTTCCAGTCGTTTTAAGAAAATCATTGCCGCTCATGGCGAAATGACTCTGCGCCTGAAAGGTCGCGGGTTGATGCAAGGTATTGACTGTAAAACCGGTGAGCTGGCCAGTAAAATATGTGCTCAGGCTTTTGAGCATGGCGTGGTGATTGAAACCTCCGGTAATCATGGTCAAATCGTTAAATGTTTTTGCCCGCTTACGATTGAAGTGGATGCCTTAAACAAGGGTCTGGATCTGTTAGAGCAGAGCTTTGCTGAAGTGTTTGCCAAGGAAGCACTGAAAAAAGCGTCGTAAACCTCCCGCTAGCTTGGGTTAAATGGCGGCCATTGCCGCCATTTTTAATGAATTGAGTATCAGAGGAAAGCAAATGATTGTTCGCAACTTGAAAGACGCCGAGAAATCCGGTAGAAAAATCGTATCTGAGGGCTGGGATAGTACCCGTCTATTGTTAAAAAACGATAAGATGGGCTTTTCGTTTCATGTGACGACCATTTACCGCGATGCGGAATTGCACCTGCACTATCAAAACCATCTTGAATCTGTGTATTGCATGAGTGGTTATGGTTCGGTGGAAAATCTGGCTGATGGAAAAGTATATCCGATTGAGCCGGGTACGATTTATATTCTGGATCAGCACGACAAGCATATCTTGCGTGCCGATGAAGAAATGAAAATGGCGTGTGTGTTCAACCCGCCGTTGCACGGTAAAGAAGTTCATAACGCAGAAGGCGCTTATGAGCTGGACGCAGAGGAGGTTACCGACTGAGGTCATTAGGCGGTAGAAACACTCACCTAACCTCAACGATAAAGGCATAGCTATGAATCATACGGTAGAGAAAATTGGCGGCACGTCCATGAGTGAATATGAGGCGGTTCGCGACAACGTAATATTGAAAGGCAATAACAGCACTGACATTTTTAATCGCGTCTTTGTGGTGTCCGCTTATGGCGGTATGACGGATCTTTTGTTGGAAAACAAAAAGAACGGCAACCCAGGTGTTTACGCTATGTTCGCGAACACCGATAGCGATGACGAATGGCAAAAAGCCTTCGCGAAGTTGCGCACTGAAATGTATGCCATGAACAATGCACTGTTTGGCGCTACTGAGTTGGGCGGAAAAGCTGATACCTTTATCTCTAAGCGCCTGGACGACGCCGAGCGTGTGCTGGTGGACCTGGAGCGCTTGTGTCAACACGGCCACTTTGAGCTGGAAGCACACCTGTTTACCGTACGAGAAATGCTGGCGAGTTTAGGCGAAGCTCACAGTGCCTGGAATATGGCTCACCTGCTACAGCGCGATGGCATTAATGCACGCTTTATTGACTTGTCCGGTTGGCAGGCCGATGGTGCAGAGTCTCTCGACAATATGATTAAGCAGTCTTTTGCCGATGCCGATTACGACAATGAGCTACTGATTGCCACCGGTTATACCCACTGCGACAAAGGCCTAATGGCCAGCTTTGATCGTGGCTACAGCGAAATGACCTTTAGCCGAATAGCGGTATTGACCGAAGCCCGCGAGGCCATTATTCATAAAGAATATCACTTAAGCAGTGCCGACCCACGTTTGGTAGGGGCTGAGAAAGTCGTACCGATTGGTCGTACCAATTACGATGTGGCCGATCAATTGGCGAACTTGGGTATGGAGGCGATCCACCCACGCGCGGCTAAAGGCTTGCGTCAGGCCGATATTCCACTGCGTGTTATGAACACCTTTGAGCCAGACCACGCCGGTACTTTAATCACAGGCGACTATGTCAGCGAGACGCCACGGGTTGAAATTATTGCCGGTCGCAAGCGCGTTTACGCGATTGAGCTGTTTGACCAAGATATGATGGGTAATATTGAAGCTTACGATAGCGCAATTTTAAAAGCGATTACTCGCTTTAAAGCGCATGTGGTCAGTAAAGACTTAAACGCTAATACCATCACTCATTATGTTGGGGCTAACCTCAAGACCGTTAATCGTATTCGTCGAGTACTGGAAGAAACCTATCCGGATGCCGAAATCAATACTCGTAAAGTGGCCGTTATCTCTGCTATTGGTAGTGATATGAAAGTGCCGGGTATGCTCGCTAAAACGGTATCGGCTCTGTCAGAGGTTGATATCAGTATTTTGGCTATGCACCAGTCGATCCGGCAGGTGGATATGCAGTTTGTGATCGGTGAAGATGATTACGATAAGGCAGTGCAGAGCCTGCACCGTTGCCTGATTGAGGTGCATAATCACGGTGATGCTATATGCGCAGCCTAACGGTTATTTTGCCATGGATCATGGCACTGTTAGTTTCACAATCGGCGTTGGCGCAAGCTAACGCCGATGTTGCATCTGACCAAGAAAAATCTGCGGTGACCGAAAGTGACGCTCGCGACCGGGTGAACAATCTAGAGGAGCCACTTTATAACCCATTTGTTGAGCGCTATGTGCTGGATGAGTTAAAGCAATTGCGCGCTGATATGGCCTCGCAGCGGGTAGAGCTCACCGAGCGGATTGTCGATCGTCAGGCCGAGTCGATCGATCGCGGTGTTAGTTATGCCACCAGTACTATCAATAATTTTTTCTATCTAATTGCCGGTGTGACATCGCTGTTGGTTTTAGTGGGTTGGTCATCGGTACGCGATATGAAAGAGCGCATGAATAAAATTGCCGATGAAGAAGTCGGCAAGTTGATTGCGACCTATGAGCAGCGCTTGGAAGCCATCGAGCGACAAATGACGCAAAAAACACGTCATATTGATGCTAACCGCGAAGAAATTGAGCGTACTCAGGAGTTACACGCTCTCTGGCTTAGGGCAGGGCAAGAGATCCAACCTGCTAATAAGTTAGCTATTTATGATCAAATCCTTGAATTAGATCCCGATAACTGCGAGGCTCTTACTTACAAGGCCGATGAAGTTCTCGAACAGGGCGAAGTTCAGTGGGCGATAAATCTATGTCAGCAGGCGCTGGCGATGGATCCTGATAACGCTCATGCGTTTTATCAGTTAGCCTGTGCTAAAACTAACTTAGGTAATTATGAGCAAGCTTTGCATTACCTTAAAGAAGCTCTGGACCGTTCGAGTAGCTATTTAGAGTCTATGACCGAAGACCCTGCATTAAAGCCGCTGTTGGAGTTGGATGAGTTTAAGGAATTAATGACGGCCAGTTAGTGTCGGGTTTGGTTGAGCTCAGTCGGTTGTTGGTTAAATATGTAACATTAAGGAACAAGCATGTTGGATGCATTAGCGAAGCGTATGGGGCTGAGCGCCATTCCGCAAATATTTTTTATTTCGGTGGCGGTGGTCGTGCTCTTTGTTGGCTTTGCGGTGCCATTTCACGATGAGTTCGCACAATTTTTTGACAGGCTAGGGCAGTTTACCTTTACCCGCTTTGGCTGGTTTTACGTGGTCAGTGTCAGTGGATTGTTGTTGTTTTTATTGTGGCTCAGTGCCAGTCGCTACGGTCATATTCGTTTAGGGCCTGAGGATGAAGGGCCTGAGTACAACACGGTGACTTGGTTTTGCATGCTGTTCGCTGCGGGCATTGGTACTATCTTGATGTTTTGGGGGGTGGCCGAGCCCATGTACCACTTTGCTCAACCCCCTTTTGCCGATATTGACCCCGAGTCGGTAGCATCGGCAAAGCTTGCCATGCAAATCTCCATGTTCCACTACGGTTTACACACCTGGACGATTTTTACTCTGCCAGCGTTGGCTATTGGCTACTTTGCCTATCGCCAAGGATTACCGATGCGCATTAGCAGTGTGTTTTATTCGGTATTGGGGGATCGTATCTACGGCCCCATCGGCTGGGCTATTGATATTATTGCCGTATTGGGCACGTTGTTTGGGGTGGCGGTTTCGGTTGGTTTGGGCACATTACAAATCAATAGCGGCCTAAATTACTTGGTGGGAATGCCCGATACGACCTTGGCCAAAATGGCTATTGTGGCTGTTATTACCGCCGTGGCGACGGTGTCTGTGGCGCTGGGGTTAGACCGCGGTATTAAACGCTTGTCAGAGTTTAATATCATCATTGCCATCGCTATTTTGCTGTTTATTTGGGTTTGTGGCCCCACATTGTTTGTCACCGAAGGCATGGTGCAAAACGTGGGTATGTATCTGGATAAAATTCTCTGGTTCTCTTTCTGGACCGAAGCTTATAGCGAATCGGATTGGCAGCGCAGCTGGACGGTTTTCTATTTTGCCTGGACTATTTCCTGGGCTCCCTACGTTGGTATCTTTATCGCTCGTATTTCGAAAGGGCGGACCATCCGACAGTTTATTTTGGGGGCATTGGGTGCTCCGTTAATGTTTACCTTAGTGTGGTTTTCGGTGTTTGGTTTATCAGCGATTGATCTTGAGCTCAATCACGATGTTGCCATTGCCGCCGAAGTGCAAAAAGATGTTTCAGTGGCTTTGTTTTCATTTTTAGAGAACTTCCCGTTGCCGAAGCTGATCTCCACGTTGGCACTGATAGTCATTGTGGTTTTTATTACCACCAGTGCGGACTCTGCGGCCTTGGTGATTGATCTGCTTTCTCGTAAAGATAAGCAGCCTTCTAAAACCATTCAGCGAATATTCTGGACTCTTTTGCTCGGTGCCACGGCTGCAACTTTGTTGTTGGGGGGCGGTTTGAAAGCCCTGCAGAATGTGATTACCGCACTGGGCTTTCCATTTTGTGTGCTCTTGGTGTTTATGGCGGTGTCACTGGTGCGTGCACTGCACGCCGATTACCTTGGTTACTCGATGAAAGAGTTATCACAAGGTAAAGCGCCCGGCATACATCCTATGGGCTCATTGCCCCGTGAAAAAAAGAGTCATTCCGAAAAGAGCAGCCGCGAGTAGCTCGCTATCATTTGGCAATAATCAGACACTCGACCTAAGAGAGTTGTTTGATTATTGCTTAGCCCGAGCCCGAGTGTTGTCGATCCAATAGCTAGGTCAGAAAGCGGCCAGTGCTAAGTCACTAGCGCCAATAATCCCAAGCATCCATAACCTTTGCTGAATATCGATAGCTGCCATAGCTGCCGTTGTAGCGAGCTAGTGCCTCGGCCAGACGCCCATTCGAGCGGTCGATGTAATGTTTAAGAATGATACAGCCGTAGCGAAGGTTGGTGTTGAGATTAATGAGGTTGTCTTCCGGGCGGCCAATTTCATGCTTCCAAAAGGGCATGATTTGCATTATACCCATCGCGCCGACCGGCGAAATCGCGAAGCGATCAAAATGGCTTTCCACCTGGATAACGGCCAGTACTAACTCGGGCTTTACCCCGGCGGCGGTGGCTTCTTTATGGATAGAGCGCAGCATAGAGAGCCGCTGATCGTGGTCTTTTATATAACGCTTGAGTCTGCCGTCCATCAGCATTAGCCAAGCTTCGGCATCAAAACGGTCGCTGAAACTATCGGCCTGTTCGATGTGGCTTTTTAACAGGAGTGCGAGGTCCTGGTCGACGGCTTTCGGAGGAGCAGTTTGTGCGTTTGCGCTACAAGTCGCGACGAGTATCGCGGCTTGTAGCGCAAGTGTCGACCGGCTTTTAACCGCGGCCCAGGGATTCACGCAGCTGCTGTCCAATATCTGCCAGAGGGACGTCTTGCTTGTCGGCTTCGCGGCGATTTTTGTACTCAACATTGCCTGCCTCTAGGCCGCGCTCACCGATGACTACCCGGTGGGGGATACCAATTAGGTCGGTATTGGCGAGGGTTACCCCGAGGCGCGCATTTTTCTCATCCATAAACAGGGTGTCGATACCTGCTGCGGTCAGCTCTTGATAGAGTTTTTCACAGGCCTCGGCTACGCGCTCAGATTTGTGCATATTGATGGGCACAATCGCGACCTGAAACGGGGCGATATTATCGGGCCAGATAATGCCATTATCGTCATAATTTTGCTCAATAGCGGCGGCTATCACACGGGTTACCCCAATACCGTAACAGCCCATGACCATTGGCAGACTTTTACCGTTTTCATCCAGCACTGTGGCGCCCATGGCCTCTGAGTACTTGGTACCTAGTTGGAAAATGTGGCCCACTTCAATACCGCGTTTAATTTCCAGCTGGCCTTGGCCGCAAGGACTGGGATCGCCGGCGACGATATTGCGCAAGTCGGCGGCCTCGGCGAGCGGAAGGTCACGCTCCCAATTCACACCGGTAAGGTGATAGCCGTCTTTGTTGGCGCCACAAGCAAAGTCTGCGGTGTGCAGTGCGCTGTGATCGGCAATAATACGGATGTTTAAGCCGACCGGTCCAATCGAGCCGACGCCGACGCCCAGCTCTGTTTTGATACGCTCTTCTGGCGCAAAGGTCAGCGGGTTGGCAATACCGTCGAGCTTTTCCGCTTTAATATCGTTGAGCTCGTGATCACCGCGCAGCACTAGAGCAACCAGTGGTTGTTCTGCGCCCTCCGTTTCTGCTTCGCCCAGTACAATCAATGTTTTCAGGGTTTGTGCGGCGGGCAGTTGTAAAAACTCGGCTACCTCTTCGATGCTGTGTTTACCTGGGGTCGCCACTTCAGCGGTTTCGGCTGTAGCCACTGGGCGCGGGCCGGTAGGAGCCAATGCGTCGGCTTTTTCAATATTGGCGGCATAATCTGAGCCGTCACTAAAGGCAATGGCGTCTTCACCGCTGTCGGCCAGCACGTGGAATTCGTGTGAAAAAGCACCGCCGATGGAGCCGGTATCCGCCAGCACGGGGCGATAGGCTAAGCCAATGCGCTCAAAGATATTACAGTAGGTTTGATGCATCACATCATAGGTCTGCTGTAGGCACTCAGCTGAGCTGTGGAATGAGTAGGCGTCTTTCATGATAAATTCACGCGAGCGCATCACGCCAAATCGCGGGCGAATCTCATCGCGAAATTTGGTCTGAATTTGGTAAAAATTGGCCGGCAGTTGTTTGTAGCTGCTCAGCTCATTGCGGGCCAGATCGGTAATGACTTCTTCGTGGGTGGGGCCCAGACAAAATTCGCGTTGGTGGCGATCGTGGATACGCAGCAGCTCGGGCCCGTATTGCTCCCAGCGGCCGGAGTCTTGCCACAGTTCCGCGGGCTGTACCACGGGCATCAGCACCTCTTGGCCGCCGGAGCGGTCCATTTCTTCACGCACGATAGTTTCGACCTTACGCAGCACTCTGAGACCCAGTGGGAGCCAAGTATAAAGGCCTGTGGCGAGTTTGCGGATCATGCCGGAACGGAGCATCAACTGGTGGCTGATTACCTCGGCATCGGCAGGGGTTTCTTTTAATGTGGCAATTAAATAACGGCTGGATCGCATATTCGGGGTCTGACTTACTATAATGGTTAAAGGAATGCCTTGTGGTTTACACAGGCCGAGTCTATTTTACACGGTATTCTACGCAGCTTCACAAGCTGGGTACAGGCCCTTAGTAATACGGATACAGGAGCAGGCAATGTTTTCTTTAGATAGTAGATTACGCAGTGACAGCTTTGTGATTGGTCGTTTTGAGTTATCGTTATTACTGCTTGCGCGAGATGCCAACTATCCATGGTTTATTTTAGTGCCAGAGCGCGCCAATACCTATGAGCTATACCACTTGGCCGAGGAGGATCAAAAACAACTTATTCGTGAATCCAGCCGTTTGGCGGAGGTTATGCACAATATCTTTGATGCTGACAAATTGAACATTGCTACTTTGGGCAATGTAATTCCACAGTTGCATGTGCATCATGTGGCCCGCTTTGAATCGGACCCCGCCTGGCCGGGGCCGATATGGGGTAAGGTGCCGGCCAAAGAGTACCCATCTGATCGATTATCTGAGATTGTAGAGAAAATAACCAATGCCCTGGCCGGTGAGGACTTTCACCCTATACGTGAAGGGGATGATATTACGCGAGATGTGGCCCCGAAGCCGGTGATCGATTGTTAGTGAGGTAAGCGGTAGGGAAACAAATACTGAACAAAAAAAGCCCGCATTGCGGGCTTTTTTTATATCTTGCAATGGAAAATGGCCGTCAGGTTTACAGGGCCATTTCTTTAAGCTTTTTCAGGGGGCGAACCTTAACCTGAGTGGTGGCAGGTTTGGCTTTGAACATGGTTTCTTCACCGGTGAATGGGTTGATGCCTTTGCGAGCCTTAGTGGCAGGCTTTTTCACGGTTTGAATTTTCATCAGACCCGGCAGGACAAACTCACCGCAGGCACGCTTTTTGATATGACCTTCAATCACATCTGACAGCTCGTCCAAAACCGCTTGTACCTGCTTTTTGCTCAGCTCGGTATTCTCAGCGATTTGGTTCAGAATTTGAGTTTTGTTGTAACGTTCACGAACGGCGGTAACTTTTTTAGCTGGCGCGGCTTTGGCAGCTGGTTTCTTGGCAGCGGCTTTTTTTGCGGGCGCTTTTTTTGCTGGAGCTTTTCTGGCGGCCATTTCTGTATCCTTTTGATGAGTGAGTGTAAAGGTGTGGTTGGGCAGGTTTTTGCCCGCTTGCCTGGCACCTCTATTCGCAACTGAGTGATCGGCGACCGATCTGTAAAAAAGCGAATGGCACTATATATAAAGGATTAAAATCGTGTCAGCAAGAAAAAAGTGCTTAAAACCCGATAAAAATGCATTTTTTTGACGAATGGTCGCTATTTAGTCGCAGGCTTGCGGGGGATGTGTAAAAGCCGTTGACTTAAAAGCCGGTAACGAGTAGTTGCGAAATTAAAGATAGAGAGAACGCAAGTCTGGAATGTCGCGGGCAAATTCCCAGATACGACGAAACTCTTCACTCAGAGATTTGATTTCACTGGCCGCTTGCGGATTGGCAAAACCAAAATAGGCACTATCGTCGTTTTTATAAACCAATTGCTGTTGGTCAGCGCAAATAAACGCCATTTTCCGGTTGTTTGGCTCAAGGGTTATTTCTCGCAATTGCACCTTGCTGGTGAGCCTTTGGTGCAATCGGGCCAAACGATGGCCGCGCTCAACTAAATCTTTACCATTATGTACAAGAAT
This sequence comes from Gilvimarinus sp. 2_MG-2023, assembly GCF_030547685.1. Lineage (GTDB taxonomy): Bacteria > Pseudomonadota > Gammaproteobacteria > Pseudomonadales > Cellvibrionaceae > Gilvimarinus. Next base: position 23,148 of record NZ_JAUOQM010000019.1, read on the forward strand.
TCTTAAGTCTATATTGCGTGAGCGCCTGACAAATTCTGACAGGGCATTAAACATTTCATCGGTGTCGTAGACGTAGGGGTCGAGATTTTCACTTAAAATAAATAAACGCCGGCGAGCCGTTTGCGCTGTTTTAAGGCTGTGCTCGACAAAGTCGTTGACCGATTGCAGACGGATTAAAGGCGCACTAACTGGAGAGTTCGTTTGCATTTTCTGCTCCCATGTTGACTGTACTTTTGCTTAGCACCATCGTGCGATGGGGAATGCCGGCATCGATAAATTCCGGTCCAACACATTGAAAGCCCAAACGCTGATAAAACCCTAGTGCCTCTATTTGAGCGTGCAAGAAAACAGTGCGGTGGCTATTGGCCCGCTGTGCACACCAATGGAGCATGGCGTGCATTAATTGTAGGCCAGCTCCCCGACCACGCCAGGGTTTTAAAACCGCCACTCTACCAATATGTAGACCTTTTTCTCCATGCCAAGTTTCTTCTATAATTCTAGCGCAACCAATCAACTCTGACGGGTCTTTGCGGTAATCTTTCACTGCAAAATGCCAGGCGTTCTCATCTTTACCGTCCCACTCTTCTTCACTGCTAACCCCTTGCTCTAAGATGAAGACTTGGTGGCGAATGTCCGACAGCGCCCTAGAGCTTTTGGGCCAATCAACCAAGTAGCTTTTAAACGCGCTGCGCTGATCGTTAGATTTATCTTGCCTAGAATAAGTCATTGAATTATCGCACTAATCCGACTGTTGAGTGTATTGTCAGCTGATTTAAGTCTGTGCTGGTTAATTAGCGTAGTCCAGCTCTAGTAGGGCGCCTCGAGCCAGCAGTTCATATAATAGCGTTTGCTCATCGGCGGTAGCTGTGACATCGAATAACGACTGCCAGCGCCAACGTGTGTGATTGCTTAGTTCTGCGGCCAATGTCGCATTGCATGTGTATTCATGCCCGTCGATAAACAGTGAAGCTTTTTGCTCATTGTGAAGATGATAACAAAAACGTGATGCCGGGCTGGCTTCAATCCAGGGGTTGTTTTCGTTTAGTTTTTCTTGTTCTTGAGGGCTTAATGGGTGCCAATCGTACTCATCACCAGCCTCTTTAGGGGTGCTCATATAGCGGCCAAACCAATCTGCTAGTGCCGGTTCGTCCAAATGCTGAAGGATAATAGACTTGAGCTTAGTAAGGGTATGCTGGTCAATTAAACCCGGTTCTTGTGCCGGTGATAAATCGGGGTCGGTAAAGCGCCGATCATTACTTAAATGCGAGGCTTGCTCCTGGGCAAAATCACCTAAAATATCGGCATGACTGGGGGCGCGAAAACCAATGGAGTAAGTGACACACTGATCGTCTAAGGCTTTGCCCCAGTGAGCAACGCCCGGCGGTATATACAAAATGTCCCCCGGCTTGGCGGTGTGCTCGCTTGCGGTGGTGAAGTCGCGCAGAATTTTTAAGTTAGTACCTTCTTGCAATGCTGTTTGGCTGTCACACATTTGCCCCAACTGCCAGTGCCGTTCTCCTTCGGCCTGAATTAAAAAGACATCATAGTAATCAAAGTGCGGGCCGACACTGCCCCCTGTGGGAGCATAGCTGACCATTATGTCATCTAAACGCCAGTTGGGAATAAAGCGAAACAGCCGTAATAGATCGGTTATTTCGGGTACCCAATGATCCACCGCATTGACCAACAAGCTCCAGTCGCTGGCCGGTAATTGCGCGAAACGTTCTTCATTAAATGGCCCGTTTTCTAACTGCCAAGGCGCATCGTCTGTATTGATAATAAGACGAGATTCAATGTCTTCCTCTAATGCGAGGCCGGCAATTTCATCTGGACTGAGCGGTGAGCGAAAGTCGGGTAGGACGCGGGGTAGAAAGATGGCTTTTTTTTGCCAGTAATCGGTTAGAAAATCACGGACCGAAAGTGTGCCGAGTTGGGATAGGGGAGTGTTCATAAGTGGTCACGAAGTGAGTGTGTGGGAAGTGTTTCTCCCCACACACTGATGGCCGATTTAAATCGCGCGAGCTTGCGATTCGGCGTTGCCAATATAGTTGGCCGGGGTTAGTTCCCGTATGGTTTGCTTGGCGTGTTCGGGAATATCCAAAGTTTCCACAAACTCGGCCAATACTTCTCGTGTAATGGCCTGGCCGCGGGTGAGTGCTTTTAGTTTCTCGTATGGCTCGGCAACGGCGTAGCGACGCATAATGGTTTGAATTGGCTCGGCCAATACTTCCCAGCTGTTGTTTAAATCTTCGGCCAGACGACCGCGATTAATTTCCAGCTTGCTGATGCCCTTTAAAGTAGAGGCGTAAGCAATCAGGCTGTAACCAAAACCTACACCCATATTGCGCAGAACAGTAGAGTCGGTTAGGTCACGTTGCCAGCGAGAAATCGGCAGCTTTTGCGCCAGGTGAGAGAAAACCGCGTTGCCTATGCCGAGGTTGCCTTCCGAGTTTTCGAAGTCGATAGGGTTAACCTTGTGCGGCATAGTGGATGAGCCCACTTCGCCTGCAATGGTTTTTTGCTTGAAGTAACCGAGTGAAATATAACCCCAAATATCGCGGTCAAAGTCGATTAAGATGGTGTTAAAACGAGCAATTGCATCGAATAATTCAGCAATATAATCGTGTGGCTCAATTTGAGTTGTGTACGGGTTCCAACTCAAACCAAGGCTGGTAACAAATGTTTCGGCATTGCTCTGCCAGTCAATATCGGGGTAGGCGGATAGATGAGCGTTATAGTTGCCCACTGCACCGTTAATTTTACCCAGCAACTCGACGGATTTAATTTGAGTGATTTGACGGCGTAAACGTGCTACCACGTTGGCCATCTCTTTACCCACCGTGGAAGGGCTGGCGGTTTGGCCGTGGGTGCGCGATAAGATTG
>NZ_JAUOQM010000020.1 GCF_030547685.1 Gilvimarinus sp. 2_MG-2023
AAAGGCGGCCTGCGGCCGCCTTTTTACCCTAACAAGCCCTATTACACTCAGGCAGGGCCCTGGGGATGCCGTTCCTCATCCGCCACAACCCCCGCTTTCTCAGAGTTTGCAGTGCTTTTAGCCGGAACAAGTATGGATTTTCTCTGCCAAATCCACATTGCCGGCCCAGATGCCGCATATATAAGTGCCATCCCCAACAATACCCGGGGCGGATCAATACTAACGACAACAAAAATCAACACTACAACCAGCATTTTTACAAATGGGACGCGCCCACGAAAATCAATATTCTTAAAGCTGGTATAGCGGACATTGGACACCATCAAGAGCGCAGCCACCCCCGTCATAAAGGCGGCCAGTATCGCTAAGGGCACATTCATTGCGACATCGTGCCCCGTCCAGACGGTCGCGGCGATAAGCGCGGCCGCCGAGGGGCTTGCCAGCCCGACAAATTCGCCTTTATCGACCTTGCCAATCTGAGTATTAAACCGCGCCAAGCGCAAAGCAGCACAAGCGGCAAAGCCAAAGGCCGCCGCCCAACCAAACTTACCCAAATCCGCCAAGGCCCAGTTAAACATCACCAAAGCAGGGGCCAGCCCGAAAGACACCATATCCGACAAGCTATCGTATTGCTCACCAAAGGCGCTGGAAGTGTTGGTCAGACGTGCCACACGGCCATCCATGCCATCTAGCAGCATCGCAACGAAAATGGCGATAGCCGCCACATCGAATTTACCTTGTGTCGCTGTAATAATGGCGTAGAAGCCACTAAACAAGGCCGCTGTAGTAAATAAATTAGGCAGTAAGTACACGCCGCGATGCCGAACTTTTTTATCGCCCTCTTGCACCTCTTCGACATGCTCGTCGAAAGGAAGCAGGCTATCGTCCTCTTGCTCGCCAACTGACTTTTCCGATTCCTGACTCATAAAGCCTCATATTACCCATTTAAAACATTAGCCTAACACAAAAACAACAAACCCCTGCGCAAGCAAGGGTTTGTGGCCAGAAGCGGCGCTTCCGAAAATAACAGGACGCGACTTAGTTTTTGTCTTTGTCGACGATCTTGTTAGCCTGGATCCAAGGCATCATGGCGCGCAGCTTCTCACCCACTTGCTCGATTGGGTGAGCCGCGTTGTTGCGACGGTTAGCAGTCATGGATGGGTAGTTGTGTGCACCTTCGGCGACAAACATCTTGGCGTACTCACCGTTTTGAATGCGCTTAAGTGCATTGCGCATGGCTTCGCGTGACTCAGCGTTGATCACTTCTGGGCCGGTCACGTACTCGCCGTACTCGGCATTGTTCGAGATCGAGTAGTTCATGTTGGCGATGCCGCCTTCGTACATCAAGTCAACGATCAGCTTCAGCTCGTGCAGACACTCAAAGTAAGCCATCTCGGGCGCGTAACCCGCTTCGGTCAGGGTTTCGAAGCCCATTTTAACCAGTTCAACTGCACCACCACACAGAACCGCTTGCTCACCAAACAGGTCAGTTTCGGTTTCGTCTTTAAAGGTAGTCTCGATAATACCGGTACGACCACCACCTACACCTGAGGCGTAAGACAAGGCTACATCTTTAGCTTTGCCAGAGGCATCTTGTTGAATCGCGATCAAATCAGGGATACCGCCACCGCGAACAAACTCGGTACGCACGGTGTGGCCAGGCGCCTTAGGGGCAACCATAATCACGTCCAGATCTTTGCGCGGCACGATTTGGTTGTAGTGGATTGCAAAGCCGTGGGCGAAAGCCAAGGTAGCGCCTTCTTTCAGGTTTGGCTCAATCTCTTCTTTATATAGCTGAGCTTGGAATTCATCGGGAGTCAGCAGCATAACCACTTCGGCGCCGGCAACGGCTTCAGCTACTTCGCTTACTTTTAAGCCGTGAGCTTGCGCTTTAGCAACCGAAGAAGAGCCTTTACGCAGACCGACAGTGACGTTAACGCCAGAGTCGTTCAGGTTACAAGCGTGGGCGTGACCCTGTGAACCGTAACCGATGATGGCAACTTTTTTGCCTTGGATAATGGAAAGATCGCAATCTTTATCGTAGTAAACCTGCATAACAGACTCCTAGTAATCAGTGAATGGAAAGAATTGCGCGCAGTTTAGTCAATATTTCTTGTTACGTAAAATGATATATTTAAAACCTTATATTTCATAATATGCAACAATAGACCTATGGACATACACAAACTTAAGCTCTTTCTCTCGCTGGCCTCCACCGGCCACTTTGGCCGCGCAGCCGCGCAGTGCCACGTCAGCCCCTCTACCATGAGCCGCAACCTTCAGCAGCTAGAACAGGAGCTTGGAGCCGCCTTGATGGACAGAAACAACCGTTCCGTTGCCCTTACTGAAGCCGGCCATCGTTTTTTGCAGTTTGCCCGGGAAACATTACAACAGTGGGAAACCTTTCAAGACTCCATTCTGGCTGACGCCCATACCCTGCGCGGTCAACTCAGTATTTATTGTTCCGTAACGGCCAGCTACAGCTTTTTGTATGAAATTCTCGCCGAGTTCCGAACCCGCCACCCCGGTATTAATATTAAATTGCACACCGGTGATCCCGCACAAGCGATCGAACGAGTTACCGGCGGTTATGAAGATATCGCCATCGCGGCGCGCCCCAGCACCCTGCCTGCAGAGATTAACTTCAAAGCGATTGCCAGCTCGCCACTGCGCTTTATTGGCCCTAAAGATTCATCCTTGCTCCCTGCAGCTGACGGCGAACACTGGCAAACACTGCCAATGATCATCTCCGAAGAAGGGCTCGCCCGCGAACGCTTTAACCAGTGGTGCCAGCTTGAAGGAATTGCACCCAACATCTACGCGGAAGTAAAAGGCAACGAAGCCATTGTCAGCATGGTGAGTTTAGGTTTTGGGGTGGGCTTGGTGCCGCATATCGTACTGGAAAACAGCCCCCTAAAAGACCGTGTCGCTTTATTGGCGGACCAGCCAGACTTGGGACCTTTTGACACGGGAATTTGTGTACTGGAAAAACGCCTTAAAAGCCCAATCGTCTCCGCCCTGTGGGCTGAGGTTCAATAGAGGAACGGGGCTATACCGCATCATGCCCAGCGTTGGTAAGATGTCCACACCATAGTGGTATTTGGGCCCTGCTGACTTATACCCATCATGTTGCCGTAGCGATAGATACTGGCAATGCCATCGACGACAGGTGCACCCCGCAACTGATAGTGGCTTTGGACGGCACTTGTGAGTTGTATTTACGCACTTCCCAAGCAGTGTGGTGGCACTGAGTCACTGTACTATCCCCTACAAAGTATTAGACCTGTTATCAAACGCGCAATTGTCGCAATTACCGAGGTTGTTCGGTAACCTCTAAACAGAGGGTCTATAACAGGCACTACGCTTTTTAAGGCTTTGTATATCGCTCACTTAACAGCCTATTTGGCTTATTCACCCAACCTCAAATAGACACTTAACATGAAATCCGATCCGCCTACCGCCCCTAACTCACTGCAGATCACACCGCAAATATGCCAAATATGGGATCAATTGGCACAATTTGATGCGGCCAGGAGCGACGAAGCGCTGGATTATTTACTGGAGTCGCTGTGCCAACTGGTAGAGGGCACTTCAGCATCCTGGATAGGCGCGTTGCGTTTAAACGCGCACGAGCCAAACGACCCTTTACTGGGCTGGCGCCCGCGTATTACTCATCTAATGGATAGCAAGCCCAGTACCAACGCCTTTATAAAAAACAAAATGCAAGAAATTGATAAGACGGGACCAGACCCATCGCTGCAAACCCAGGTGCGTATGGCGGGCAAGTTTAGAGTCTATTTACAAGATGATATTGTGGATAAAACTTGGTACCAAGGTGACTATTATTTAACGCAAAAGGAACACAATGGGTTGGTGGATCGGCTGTATGTGGTAACGCCTCTCAATGAGGATATGGAGTGCTACATAACGGTTGACCGGGTGGGTACACAACCGCCTTTTTGCCGCAGCGACTGCCAGCAAGCCGCGGCGCTACTGCGCGGATTAAGTTGGTTCCAGCGTCAGGTGGCACTGTCTTATGGCTTGCATATTGGCGCCGTGGCCATCACCCCCACCGAGCGCCGAGTACTGCAGCAATTACTCACCGACAGCAGCGAGCGCGAGATCGCCGACGAGTTAGGCTTGGCCTACACAACTGTGCATTCCTATGTGACCTCTATTTACCGCAAGTTTGATGTGAATGGACGGGCCGGCTTGACGGCTTTGTGGTTGGGGAAAGGCTTAACAGTTTGTTGATAAGAGACGACTGGCAGGGCGGGAAAAGCTTAGCGCTCTTCCCGCCCCGACCAAGCCAATTACAAGCTTAAGACTTTCTCGCCGCGGGCAATGCCCGAGACGCCGGAACGTACCACCTCCAAAATGGAAGCGTCACCGACCGCCTGCAAGAAGGCGTCGAGTTTATCGGAAGTGCCGGTAATCTGAATAATATAAAGGCTGGCAGTGACATCGACTATTTGACCGCGAAAGATGTCCACGCAACGCTTAATTTCCGCGCGCTGAGCTCCGGCCGCCTTAACTTTAATCAGCATAACCTCACGTTCGATGTGCGCGCCTTCGGTTAAGTCGACCAATTTCACCACATCAATTAACTTGTTAAGGTGCTTGGTGATTTGCTCGATTTTGTGATCGTCACCGATGGTGGTCAACGTTAAACGCGACAGGGTTTCATCTTCTGTGGGCGCAACAGTCAGCGACTCAATGTTATAGCCGCGCTGAGAAAATAACCCAACAACGCGCGACAATGAGCCCGGCTCGTTTTCCATTAATACTGAAATAATTCGTCTCATATTAAGTGCGCTCCGTTTTGCTCAGCCACATGTCACGCATAGACGCGCCTGCGATTTGCATGGGATAGACGTGCTCGGAGTTATCCACCGCAATATCCATAAACACCACGCGATCTTTCATTGCAAAGCACTCTTCCATTTTCGCCTTGAGCTCTTCTTTTTTGGTGACACGAATACCCACATGACCGTACGCCTCAGCCAGCTTAACAAAGTCTGGCAGCGAGTCTTCGTACAAGCTTTCAGAGTAGCGACTACCGTACTGCATATCCTGCCACTGCTTCACCATACCCAACGCTTGGTTATTCAGGCAGATGATTTTGATTGGCAAATGGTACTGTGTGCAGGTTGCCAACTCCTGAATACACATTTGAATGCTGCCTTCGCCGGTTACACAGGCCACAACGGCATCGCGGTCGGCCATTTGCGCCCCCATAGCGGCGGGCAAACCAAAGCCCATGGTGCCCAAACCGCCGGAGTTGATCCAACGACGTGGTTTATCAAATAAATAATACTGCGCGGCAAACATTTGATGCTGCCCCACATCAGAGGTGACATAGGCATCGCCCTTGGTCACTTCATGCAAGGTTTTAATCACATCCTGCGGCATGATCTTGCCAGATTCGGCCTGCTGGTACCGCGGTGCCACATAGATGCCGTGGTTATCTCGCCACTCTTCAATCTGCTGCCACCAATTTTTAATCGCCCCAGCATCCGGAACTTCGTCACTTTCGTTCACCAACGCCAGCATATCGGTCAATACACTATCCACAGCCCCAACAATGGGGATGTCGGCGGTAACGGTTTTCGATATAGAGGCCGGGTCAACATCAATATGAATGATCTTAGCGTTAGGGCAGAATTTGTTGACCGCATTAGTTACCCGGTCATCAAAACGCGCGCCCACGGCCAAAATGGCGTCGGCGTGATGCATAACCATATTCGCCTCGTAGGTGCCGTGCATACCCAGCATACCCACAAACTGACGATCGGTGCCCGGATAAGCCCCAAGGCCCATTAAAGTATTGGTCACCGGGTAATTCAATTTGCGCGCCAGCTCGGTCAGCAACTCCGAACCATTGCCTTGCACTACACCACCACCGGCGTAAATCACCGGGCGCTTTGCCTCAATAAGCAACTGCACAGCTTTTTTAATTTGCCCGGCGTGGCCACGAGTCGCTGGCGTGTAAGAACGGATTTTCACCTTTTCCGGATACTCATAAGGGAAGGTATCAAACGGATTGGTGATATCTTTAGGTACATCAATCACCACCGGGCCCGGCCGGCCGGTTGCGGCAATGTAATACGCCTTTTTCACAATCTCAGGAATATCGCGCTGATCGCGCACCATAAAGCTGTGTTTCACGATAGGGCGCGATACGCCAACCATGTCGGTTTCCTGAAAGGCATCTTCACCGATACGCTCTGAAACCACCTGGCCTGAGATCACCACCATCGGAATAGAATCCATATAGGCAGTGGCAATGCCGGTAATGGCATTGGTAGCCCCTGGACCTGAGGTTACCAAAACGGTGCCCACTTGGCCGGTCGCACGCGAGTATGCATCGGCGGCATGAGTAGCCGCTTGCTCGTGGCGAACCAATATATGTTTAACTTCTTGTTGCCTGAAAATAGCGTCATATATATGCAGCGCTGCACCGCCTGGATAACCGAAAACGTATTCAACGCCTTCGTCATGCAGTGCGCGAATCAACATATCGCCGCCTGATAGCATTTCCACGTCATTTCCCCTTTAAACTGCTTGTCTCAATCATGGACTCAAGCACCAATGAGCAACCCCGAACCTTGAGATAGTCAAGGCCGGATCACTGGTGCTGTTGAATATTCTGGATTCCCCAAGTTACGCGCTTGTAGCTCATGCGGTTTCTTGGGTAGGCACCATCGGTGGATGCGCCTACGCGGTGCGGATGGTTCAACAAGCGGGTGACTTGCTGGGCGTAGCGATAGGCGCCGAGGTTATCGGCTGGTTCCACGCGCCATCTAGCGAGACTGTGTATTGTCTCAACATATGCTATAAAGTCAAGATTTTGCAGCGTTTATCCACGCTTTTAACTCCGCCTGCGACACACTTTTCACAGAATCGGAATCAAACTTTCGCGTCCACTGACATTTAGCGTTATAGTGAGGACGTTGATACAGCATAATAGGATGATCTCATGCTAAAACGTAACTGGCGCTTAGGATTAGCGTGTACGCTTCTAATTTTAGGGGCAAACACCACACACGCCGCCGACACTTTTTATAAATGGGTCGATGAAGACGGGACGACACACTACGGCACTCGCCCCCCCAATAACTCCCAGAGCACGGCCATTACGCCCAAAACGGGCCACAGTGAACCGGTTAATTACCAGCACTCCAGCCCCGAGAACAGCACCAATTCGGGAACCCCTGAGAGTGCAAGCGCAGAAGCGGAATCAAAGAAAGACCCTGAGCGCTGCGCAAAAGCTCGAAAAAATGCCGAGATCTTAAGCCGCGGCGGACGCGTTCGAGAAAGCACCGAAGACGGCAGCTTTCGGTTTTTAGGTGAAGATGAGAAGAAAACTCGCCTGGAAGCAGCTCAAAAAGCGATAAACGAAGCCTGCTAAGGTGGCATACGGGCCGCTTGAGCGGCCCGCGTAAGCACATCAGTGTTTAAGCTTGACCTGAAACTGTATCCGACCGCCTTCCAGAACCGCCTCAATCACATCGCCAGCGGCAAACTTACCGGCCAAAATGTCTTGCGCTAACGGGTTTTCGATTTGCTGTTGAATCGCCCTTTTTAATGGCCGAGCACCATAGACTGGGTCATATCCCGCATCGGCCAGCTGATCCATGGCCTGCGCACTGAGCTCCAACGTCATATCTTTCTCCGCCAAGCGCTTAGCCAGCTGAGCGATTTGGATATCGGTAATACCACGAATCTGGTTTTTGGCCAGCGGATGGAAAACCACGGCCTCATCGACTCGGTTAATGAACTCGGGGCGAAAATGCTGCCCCACCACTTCCATCACCGCATCTTTCATTGCGGCATAGCGATTTTCATTATTGGTGGAGTCGGCCAACTCGCCATTGGCGTCGAAGCTAACGGTGTCGAAAGACTTATCTTCGGCTAAGTCCTGAATGCGGTCCGACCCTAGGTTAGAGGTCATCACCACCACGGTATTGCGAAAATCTACAGTGCGGCCCTGGCCATCGGTTAGGCGGCCATCGTCCAATACTTGCAACAGTATATTAAACACGTCAGGGTGCGCTTTTTCGATTTCATCGAGCAGGAGCACCGAGTAGGGTTTGCGGCGCACCGCTTCGGTGAGATAACCGCCCTCTTCATAACCGACGTAACCGGGCGGGGCACCTATTAAGCGCGCCACAGAGTGCTTCTCCATAAACTCAGACATATCAATGCGCACCATCGCCTCTTCGGTATCAAACAAGAAAGAGGCCAGCGTTTTGCACAACTCGGTTTTACCCACGCCGGTTGGCCCCAAGAACAAGAAAGAGCCGTTGGGGCGATTCTCATCCGACAAGCCCGCTCGTGAACGCCGTACGGCATTGGCAACGGCCACCACGGCCTCTTCCTGCCCAATGACTCGCTTGTGCAGCGCGGCCTCCATTTGCAATAGTTTCTCTCGCTCCCCTTCCAACATTTTGGCCACGGGGATGCCCGTCCACTTGGAGACAACCTCGGCGATTTCTTCTTCACCCACACGGTTGCGCAGCAGTTTCATTTCCATCATGTCGACCTGGCTGGCCATATCCAACTGTCGCTCCAACTCGGGAATAATGCCGTATTGCAACTCCGACATACGCCCCAAGTCACCGGCCCGGCGAGCGGCTTCTAAGTCGAGGCGAGCTTGCTCCAAACTACTTTTTATTTCTTGCGAGCCGTGTAAAGCCGCTTTCTCAGTGCGCCATACCTCTTCTAGCTCAGAATACTTGCGCTCTAAATCGTCAATGTCTGCCTCAATTTTTGCCAGCCGTTTGCGACTGGGCTCGTCTTCATCTTTTTTGACGGCTTCACGCTCGATTTTGAGCTGTATTAATCGGCGCTCAAGCTTGTCCATCTCTTCTGGCTTGGAGTCGATTTCCATGCGAATGCGGCTACCCGCCTCATCGATAAGATCAATGGCTTTATCAGGCAATTGCCGATCGGTGATGTAGCGCTGTGATAATTTAGCGGCGGCAATAATCGCCGAGTCGGTTATATCGACCCCGTGATGCAACTCATAGCGCTCTTTTAGTCCACGCAATATCGCGATAGTGTCCGCCTCCGAGGGCTCGTCAACCAAGACTTTTTGAAAACGACGCTCGAGCGCGGCGTCTTTTTCAATAAATTGGCGGTATTCATCCAAGGTTGTGGCCCCTACGCAATGCAGCTCGCCCCGCGCCAAGGCCGGTTTGAGCATGTTCCCGGCATCCATCGCGCCCTCGGCCTTACCGGCACCGACCATGGTGTGCAACTCATCCACAAATAATATGACACGCCCTTCTTGCTTGGCGAGTTCATTAAGCACGGACTTTAACCGCTCTTCAAAATCACCACGGAACTTTGCGCCGGCCAAGAGTGAGCCTAAGTCGAGCGACAGCAAGCGCTTGTTTTTAAGCCCTTCAGGTACTTCACCGTTCACAATCCGCTGTGCCAGGCCCTCGACGATCGCGGTTTTACCCACACCCGGCTCGCCGATCAGAACCGGGTTGTTTTTGGTGCGGCGCTGTAAAACTTGTACGGTGCGGCGGATTTCATCGTCGCGACCAATCACTGGGTCCAGTTTTCCGGCCTCGGCTCGCGCGGTTAAATCGACAGTGAATTTATCCAGCGATTGGCGATTACCCTCGGCATCGGCATCATCAACAGTTTCACCACCGCGAACGGACTCGACCGCCTGCTTTAATCGTTTGGTATTTCCAGACTCACCGAGCAGCCTCCCCAGCTCGCTGGTACCGTCTTCCATTGCTGACAATAACAGGGACTCGCTAGAGACGAATTTATCACCGGCTTTTTGAGCGTGACGATCGGCCAGATTTAACAGGCGAGCCAAATCTTGCGACATGCGCACATCGCCATCTGGGGATTGCACTCGCGCCAACCGATCGAGGGATTTATTGAGCTCATTGCGCAATCCCTTAACATCGAACCCAGCTTGCATGAGTAACGGCTGTACAGTGCCGCCTTGCTGATCCAGCATGGCCAGCATTAGGTGCACCGGTTCCAGCTGACTGTGGTCACGACCCACCGCAGCCGACTGGGCGTCTGATAAGGCCAATTGTAATTGGTTGGTGAAACGATCGATGCGCATAGTCTTTCCTCACACTAAAGCGGCATTGGCAAGCGGCATGGTCGCCGTTTATCTCTTTACCAGAAGTACTATTAAATAGATAAGGGCTTGTGGCTTATAAATCAAGACTCGTGGCGCCCTGGTTATTTTTATATTGCCCTGTAGCCGGTTTAAACTGCCAGCCAAATAATAGAAGCCATACGCCCAGAGCCTTTACCATCACGGCGAAAAGAGTAAAAGCGATCACCTTGCTCGTAGGTGCAAAAATCTCCGCCGAATATTCGATCCACTCCAGCGCCGTTTAACTCAGCACGGGCCAAGGCGTAAAGATCGGCCATAAACCGCATAGGCTTTTGGCCGGCAGTAAACGCGCCAGCGATCATATCAGCGTGCTGGTCATCAATAGCGGAGGCAAAAAAGGCCTCCAGTACATCCACCCCCACCTCGAACTGAGCCGGCCCAATAGCAGGCCCAAGCCAAGCCATTAGCTCTGGGGTATCGTCAGAAAAAGTCGCCAAGGTTTTACGAACAATACCGGCAGCCAGCGAACGCCAACCTGCATGCACAGCAGCCACTTGCGTACCCGCCGTATTGCACAACAAAATCGGCAAGCAATCCGCCGTCAGTACGGCACAGGGCAACTCGCGCTGACGAGTAAAACAAGCGTCGGCAGTTTGCACCCAGCCATCGGCCGAAGCCTCAACGACTTTGTCGCCATGCACTTGCTCCAGCCACTGGGGGGCTCGCGGAATCAACTTATCCTCGACTAAACGCTGCCGATTTTCGCGTACCAATGATTCATCATCCCCCACATGGAGGGCGAGATTATTGCTTGCATACCCCCCCCGGCTAGCACCGCCCAAACGTGTGCTGGTTAGGGCGCGAACGGTGGTGGGTGCTGGCCACTCGGGGATAATAAAGTCTGTCTCACGACTCATGATCTTGCTCCAGCTCTGTCAGTAACGTTTGCATATCAAGCGGTAAGGGTGCACTCCATTGCCGATACTCTCCTGTCGCAGGATGAACTAAGCCCAACTCAGCGGCATGTAAGGCTTGCCGTGAAAACTGCCGCAGAACATCTGCCAGATGCGGACTAATACCCGCCGGGCGTTTAAAGCGACCTCCGTATACCGGATCTCCGACCAATGGATGGTTAATATGCGCCATATGCACTCGAATTTGGTGCGTTCGCCCCGTCTCTAACTTTAACCGCAGGTGGGCATGTCGAGTATAACGCTGAAGCACACTGTAATGAGTCACCGCCGGCTTTCCGCTGTGGGGCACCACTGCCATCTGCTTGCGCTGCTTTGGGTGCCTGCCAATCGGCGCATTGACTTTGCCCGGCCCGGTAAACTGGCCTATAGCAACCGCTTCATATTCCCGGCTGACGGTGCGCGCTTGCAGCTGACTGACTAAATTGTGGTGTGCCGCCAAGGTTTTAGCCACCATCATTAACCCAGTAGTGTCTTTATCGAGCCGGTGCACAATGCCTGCACGTGGTAACTCTGCCATTTGCGGTGCATGATGCAGGAGCGCATTGACCATGGTGCCAGTATAGTTTCCCGCAGCAGGGTGCACCACCAAGCCTGCCGGCTTATTGATCACCATCAAATGATCGTCCTCGTGGACAATATCTAACTCAATATTTTCTGCCTGCCAGCTTTGTTCGCTTTCCAGCTCAGCCTTTAACACCAGAGACTCACCGCCAAACAATTTGTCTTTTGCCTTGGCCGCGGCCCCATTAACGGTGAGCTCGCCGGCTTTTATCCACCCTTGCAAGCGAGCGCGTGAATAATCGGGGAACAAGTTCGCAGCGATTTGGTCAAAGCGCTGCCCCCGACACTCCTGTGGAACCAGAGCCGAGAGTTCTATGATGGTTGTCATTTAAGCATTCTCTATTGCGGCGGCAGCTTTGGCTTAACCTCCGACTGTGTTTAAATAGCGGGTTGGCGCACCCTATCCCTAACGAGGCGTGGGCCCGGTAGCCTATCTACAAGGCTAAATGATAACGAATTGTGAGTTGTAACCCTATGCGAGCTCTAGTTTTTTTTCTGAGTGGTGCCCTTATGCTACTCAGCGCCTGTTCTTCCACCGGTGAAAGGCAGGACCTAACGTCCGAGGCCGACGTTTACGACAGGGCTATTCAGCACCTCCAAAACAGTCGCTGGGAGAGCGCAATCAGCTCTTTACAACTGATTGAAGAGCACTTCCCTTTTGGCAAGTACGCCGAGCAGGCACAGCTGGAAATTATCTTCGCCTATTACAAATCTGGTGACCCAGACGCCGCTATCGCTGCGGCTGACCGCTTTATTCGACTGCACCCGCAACACCGCAATGTCGATTACGCCTATTACATGAAGGGCTTGAGCACATACAGTAAGGATGAAAACTTCCTGTCGACCGTTATGCCGCTTGACCAAACCCAACGCGACCCAGGAGCGGCTCGCGAATCTCTCGGGCATTTTACTCAGCTACTTAACCGGTACCCTGACAGCACCTATGCCGAAGATGCCAAAAAGCGTATGCTCTACCTGCGCAACCGTTTAGCGCGCTACGAAATTCACGTCGCCAATTATTATTTTAAACGCGGCGCTTATCTCGCCTCGATTAATCGCGGTCAGTACGTACTTGAAAACTTCCAAGAGACCCCTGCGGTGCCTGATGCGCTGGCGGTGATTGTACAGGGTTATCACTTGCTCGGCATGGACGAGTTATCGGATAGAACACTGGCAGTACTGAGATTAAATTACCCGGACCACCCCGCTTTTAACAATGAGGGGGATTTCGACTTCCAGCATGGCGATATCGAAGACCGCAGCTGGATAAGCAAAGCGACTTTCGGCTTGTTTGATAAACGCGACCCACGAGGCTTTGATTCGAGACGCTATTACGCCCCGCAATACCAAGATACTCCTCGCGTCTCTCAATAATTAAAGTCCGACAAAGCTCACTGGGCTTTGTCGGACTCGCGCGCACCTTTAATCAACTTCTAACCACCTAACGACTATTCCCCTGGACGCCAACCAGAGGTGATCGGGTAGCGCCGATCGCGACCAAATCCGCGAGCAGTAACTCTAGGCCCGATGGGGCTTTGGCGCCGTTTATACTCATTAAGATCTACCAGACGTATTACCTGCCGTACGTCATCCTCATTAAACCCTTGGGCGACAATCTGGTCGGCGCTGTAATCGCGCTCCACATACAAAGCCAATATTTCATCGAGAACATCATAGGCAGGCAGAGAGTCTTCATCTTTTTGGTCTGGCGCCAGCTCTGCCGATGGCGGTCGCGTTAGGACATTGTCCGGGATCACCGACGATAGACTATTGCGATGGCGAGCCAGGGCAAATACCTGAGTTTTAGGGACATCTTTCAGTACATCAAAACCACCCGCCATATCCCCGTAAAGCGTGGAATAACCGACGGCCAACTCACTTTTATTGCCTGTAGTTAACACCAAAAAGCCCTTTTTATTAGAAATAGCCATCAGCAACACTCCGCGACAGCGGGCTTGTAAGTTCTCCTCTGTCGTATCGGCAGACATTCCAGCAAACTCCGGCGCCAAAGCCTCCATAAACGAATCATACATAGGTTCAATGCTGATCGACTGGTAGCGCACACCTAATCGCTCAGCTTCATCGGCGGCATCGTCTTTACTCATATCCGATGTATAGCGAAATGGCATCATCACCGCTTCCACACGATCCGCCCCCAGCGCATCGACAGCAATGGCCAGAGTCAATGCCGAATCTATACCACCTGATAAACCTAAAACCACACCGCGAAACCGGTTTTTTTCCACATAATCGCGCAGCCCCAATACCAACGCTTGGTACACAACATCCAACCGCTCCATGGCGGGCGTGAGTGGCTGCTGCGGCTTAATCACTAAACCATCGGAATTGCGAGTTATCTCACAAGTATCAAGGGACTCGGTAAATGCTTTTGATCGCAGACAAAGTTGACCATTTTTATCCACCACCATGGATGCACCATCAAAGACCAACTCATCTTGCCCCCCAACTAAATTGGTATACACGATGGGCATCTGCCCCTGACGAGCACGCTCGGCCAATAACGCTTCGCGCTCACCGGACTTACCCTGATGAAAAGGCGAGGCATTAAGGTTTAGCATGATTTCAGCGCCCGCCTCGCGAGCTTGCAGCATTGGCTGCTCCTGCCAAATATCTTCGCAAATCGTCAGTGCCGCTTTGGTGCCTTTAAGCTCAAACACACAAGGTCGATCACCCGCCACAAAGTAACGCATCTCATCAAATACCTGATAATTAGGAAGATGCTGCTTAGCGTACTCAGCAATCAGGTGGCCACTTTCTATAACACCTGCCATATTAAAGACGCCGGCTTCGGTAGCCTTGGGGTATCCCACGATCAATGTTATAGGCAATTGGGCCGCAGCAAGCGCTTGTAAGGCGCGCTCAATGCGCAACTGTAGGCTTGGGCGCAATAATAAGTCTTCGGGCGGGTAACCTGTAAGCGTCAACTCAGGAAATAAAATCGCGTCTGCACAGTTTTGTGTGTAGGCTCGGCGGGCAGCCTCAAGCACACGCTGGGTATTGCCTGGAATATCGCCCACAAGTGTATTAATTTGCCCTAAGGCGATTGTTAGGTTTGCCATGGTTGCTCCGCTGGTAAAGTCGGGGATATTTTCCTAGAAAACGGGCCATTAAGCAAAACTAAGCGATACTGTACAATACTCCCTTAAGCATAATTGAATCCTTTAAACAGCAGGCATCCATAAACCCAGATGAAAACGCAGCATTCGATTTTTGAGCAGGGCTACGACCCCTACCAACTACTGCGGGTATATACCTATTACCGGGTTTTACTCGGCTGCATTATGCTGCTTATATACAACAGCAACCTTTTAACGAACGTATTGGGCAGTGAAAACGGGCTCGTTTTCTCCACCACCACCTGGGTATACACCTGTATAAGTGCTATCTCTTTGTTGGCCGTCTGGCGCAACAAGCGGACACCAACCCTGCAGTCTCGGGTGTTTGCCCTGCTATCCGATATCCTCGCCATCACGCTACTGATGTACTCAAGCGGCGGCGCCACAAGCGGCTTAGGTTACTTAATGGTAGTCTCCGTAGCCGCTGCGGGTATGTTGCTCCCTGCACAACTAGCCATATTTATGGCCGCTTTGGCGACCATTGCCCTTATTGGCGAAAGCATTGCTCACCACGTAATATCAGGCATTGATACTAAATCGCTCTTCTCAGCAGGCGCTCTCGGCGCTCTAATTTTTCTGACTGCACTTGCCTTCCAGTATGTCACAGGAAAAATCCGTCGAAGTACGGCCGAACTTAAACAACAAACACAACATGTCGCGCACCTGCAAAAACTCGCACGACTGATTGTTGAGCGAATGCGTACGGGCATACTGGTTCTTAATAAAGAAGACGAAATTGAACTTATCAATGACGCTGCTCAATCCTTACTGGGCATTCAAAACCATAAAGACCGTTCAGCCAACCTTGACAGCTTACCCTCCATTAAACAGCAACTCACCCAATGGCGACAAAAATCCAGCACACCACCGGCCAGTGCTGTCATCCAAAATGAGAAATCTGCCTACGAATTGAAAATAAGCTTGGCCCAGCTTGAACTGGGCAAAGAAGAAGACACTTTAGTCTTTATAGAGGACAATCGAGCCATCACCCAACAGGCGCAGCAATTAAAACTGGCATCCCTAGGTAGACTAACTGCCAGTATTGCTCACGAGATTCGCAACCCTTTAAGCGCTATATCACACGCCAGTGAATTATTGGATGAATCTGAACAGATAGACGTATCGGACAAGCGTTTATTGGAAATAATCAAGACTCACACAATACGCGTCAATCAAATTATAGAAAACATTCTGCAGGTTTCTCGGCGCAGGAGCGCTGAGCCGACCAACATCGATCTTATTGCATGGACGGATAAATTCGTTAATGAGTTGGGTCACTCGTCCCCCTTAGTAATCACCAGACACCAACACAGCTCACTATTCGCCCCATTTGATCCATCGCAGCTCCATCAGGTTGTGTCTAATCTACTCGACAATGCGATTCGCTACGTAAAAACCAGCCCAGACTCTCCATCGATTCAACTTATCACCGGAATTAGCACTGGTCGCGAAGCCCCCTTTCTAAAAATTATTGATAACGGTCCGGGAATTCCTCAACATCATCAAAAGAATATTTTTGAGCCATTCTTCACTACCGAAAACACCGGCTCTGGTCTTGGGCTATTTATCTGTAAAGAGTTGTGCGAAGCCAATCAAGCGTATATTGACTATCAAAACAGTGACAACACCGGAAGCCAATTTACTATTTTATTTGCTCACCCGAAAAAGGAACAAAAATGACGCACGCAAAAACCGCGCTTATTGTCGATGATGAGCCTGATATTCGAGAGCTACTCGAAATCACTTTAGGCAGGATGCACATTGAGACTTTTAGTGTAGAGTGTGTCTCTCAAGCTAAACGATTACTAAGTGAAAGAGAGTTTTCGATTTGTTTAACTGATATGCGCCTACCTGACGGCAATGGCTTGGAGATTGTAGAGCATATCCAGCAACATCAACCAAAATTACCCTGTGCTGTTATCACAGCCCACGGCAACATTGATATCGCCATAGAATCAATGAAGGCAGGCGCCTTCGATTTTATCTCTAAGCCCGTTGATTTAGCCACTCTGCGCAATCTTGTCAACACTGCCATTCAGACCAATCAGCTTGAGCAAAAAAATACGCCCCCCAGTTCCCTATTAACTGGGGAGTCTCACACCATGCTCCAACTTAACAGCCGAATCGAAAAGCTGGCGCGCTCGCAAGCCCCCGTTTATATCAGCGGCGAATCTGGAGCGGGAAAAGAGTTGGTGGCGCGCTCCATTCACCAACAGGGCCCTAGACACAATGCCCCTTTTGTTGCGGTTAATTGCGGGGCAATTCCCAAGGAATTACTAGAAAGCGAACTTTTTGGACATGCAAAAGGTAGCTTCACTGGCGCTCACCAGGACAAACTAGGACTTTTCCAAACAGCCAAAGGGGGCACTTTATTCTTCGATGAGGTGGCGGACCTTCCTTTGGACATGCAAGTAAAACTATTGCGAGCGATACAAGAAAAGTCCGTTCGGCCGGTAGGCGCTTCCGAGGAAATAAAAACAAATGTTAGAGTCCTGTGTGCCACCCATAAAAATTTACAAGAGGAAGTAGCCCAAGGAAACTTTCGGCAGGATTTATTTTACCGGATTAATGTTATTCAGCTTAAAGTGCCGTCCCTCAGGCAGCGCACTGAAGATATCCCACAACTCGCCGAACATTTATTAAACAAAATCTCGCAAGGCAGCATTGGCCCACAGCCGAAACTAGCCAAGTCTGCAATGACAGCCCTTTGCCAGTACCCATTCCCTGGAAATGTACGTGAACTTGAGAATATTCTTGAACGAGCCTACACCCTGTGCGAAGAAACTGAAATCGAAGTGGCTGACCTCCAGCTTCCCGAAAACATTCAAAACATCAACAAAACTGACACTCAAACCTTATCCAGTACAAACACAGAAAATAGCTATTACTACCTGCGCTGCAAAGAATTTGACAGCTTAGTTGAATATTTAGAAGAAGTTGAAAAAGAAATTTTGTGTAAAACACTAGAACAGTGTCGCTGGAATAAAACACAAACAGCGAAATGCTTAGGGATTAGCTTTCGCTCTTTGCGTTATCGACTGCAAAAACTTGGGCTAGATCAAGAATAGGCCATTGGGGCCTATTCTTCTCAAACAACTGTCACCAACACCGCCCAGCTGAATCTGGCGATGCATCTTTTTCGCCTAAGTTATTAATACTAAACTCTTGACAGTCTGAGTCCTTCTCTTGAGGAGTTCCAGATTTTGGGGTGGCTGTAGCCTCGAAACTTTGCCCCCCATCAGCTATTGCCACGGTAATAGAATACAAGCCTTCGGCAGAATCTTCCGTACCTACCGTACTACAGTCAGTAAAATCAAAATCCCGACTGTAGCACCTATGCATTTGCTGCACTCTATCATTTAATGTGGCTTTGGCATCTGCTCGGTTACTTTTTCTCACACTATCTAAATAGGAGGGGTAAGCAATAGCGCCGATGATCCCCAAAATAGCAACCACGATTAACATTTCAATTAATGTAAAACCCTTATTTTTTTGCATATGCTTACCCCCTACTGAACTTGTCGCCACGATTGACGGCCGCGAGTCACACTGGGCTCGCCCGTGCAGATAAACTCTACGCTGCCATCACTATTTTGTTGAATAATAAACGTTCCACCATCGCAAGGGACAGGGTCGCCGCCACCGGTTCCTGCGTCATTAGGTGGCGACAATTTAGCTAAGGTTGAACTTTCAATGCCCTCTTGAGGGTCTGTATCATCTTCACCCTCCGAGAAAGGCGAGTAAGATGAATACAGACCACCTACACCGATCAAGGCCATAATCCAACTGTTACCACCAAAGTCGCAAGGGCTATCGGTTGGTACCACGGTTGGAAAAATAACACGATCAAACAGAAGAATAGGCTTATCCACCACTCTCTCACCGGAAACCGTATCGAAGTCTAGAACCCAACCCTCGTGAGTCTCCCAGTCTATCTCATCACCATTGGGACCATCGCCCTCATAGACTTGGCGAGAAGAATTAACTTCTGACTGGATTTTTTTTTCGAACAATGCATCACGGTCAACGAGAGCCCCGGTATCAGCAATTGCATAAAAGCTTTGCAGAGACTGATCACTCAAATCCCCCGTAGCTTGGTAACTACCTGTGCCAAAATAAACCATCACACCATCTGTACCGTCAGTGAATTTTCGGAAGGGATTTAAACCCAGCACAGGTGAGGACGTGATAGCTTGGTCATCTTCCGCCTCGAATAGCTTATATTCCAAATCCAAATTTTCAAGATCGAACTTATACAGATTACCTTTTTGATCTCCCGCATAAGCGTAGTTAGGTAAAAAGCCTGCTCCAACCGACAAGGCCGGTTCACTCAAGCCGTTATCGTTGCCTTCACCCGTTTCAATGTATTGAGGTGTGAAACTTCCATCAAGCGGGATCACCACCAACCGTGCATTGGCATCATGACTGTTATAGCCATTACCCACCAATACGGCCCAGCTGCCATCCGGCATAGGTGCCACCACCGGTGTACTGGTGACATTGCCAATTTTAGGTGCATTATTTTCGTTATATTCAAACAACACATTGTCTGCATTAAACGATGCTGGATCCGTAACATCCAAACCAAAAACACCTTGGCCACCGGCCCCGAGTGTGCCCACCAATATAGTTCGCCACTTACCATTTACATAAGCATCACCAACAAAAATTTGACCGTCGACAGAAAAACGATGGGGGTTGAACGAAGAGCCATAATTTTCATCAGTACGACGCTTCAACTGCTCGTAGACTGTAGAGGGTATATAAGCAAACAATTCCTGCCCAGTTAGTCCATCGAATGCGTGCAACATGCCATCATTAGCGCCGACAAAGACCGTGCGACTATTTTTACTATCAGCAAATGCTTGGTAGTCGTCTGCACCATTGGCATCAATACGTGAGTAACCGTAGTTATCCAGACCGGCATACTTGGGGTTAGAGTTAACGATGTCCCCTAAACGCTGGTCAGGGTCACGCTCATTAAAGCCGACCACTTCTTTACCGCGTGTCCAGTCAACCCGATCCGAGCCAGCGCCATCTGCCGCATTTAAAATAGATTTTTGGTCAGCACTGAGCTTACCCCATTCGAACTCCACTGCACTTGCACCATCATGAGTCCAAATGTTACGAGTATCGGCTGATGGAAGTGCACTGGAAGCCGACCACATCACATCACCCAAGCCGACATTTCCCAGTGGTGCAGCAATTAGGTCACCACTCCAACTGGTGGTATTAAATGTCGCTTGGTAGGCAACCGAATCAGTCCCCAGGCGGGTAGAGTTGGTCGCAACCGCACTAGCAGAACCTGCCGCCTGAGCGAAAGTTTCCAGTGCGGTTTCAAGCGATTCTTCCAGTGCACGTGGATCTGTGGCGTAGAAATAGGTGGGTGCATCGTCACCGGGCGGTGCAGTCACCTCATTACCGGTTTCATCTTGAGTATCAAACCCGCCCCAGCGCGAGGCGTAGTACAGCGGCTGCTCTAACGTAGCACTGGCTGATGTTTGCAACGTAAACACCTGTGTGGTAGCAGCAGCTTCAGGTGCGTTACAAGCACCTTGGCCGCCTGTATTACGACAAATACAGTTAGTATCTTCACCATCACAGGTTAAACCATCGGTGAAGTCACTCGCACGAGCGAATCCATTAATCCCCGAATGAGCATGGAAGCCGTCCTTATCAGTCCCGCCAATAACATAACCAAAACCCATTGGGTTGCCAGTTGACTGTGCTACCACTTGCGTGGTGATGGCCACTTTATCACTCGACACATGGTAATCAATCATACCCCACATATCTTGGTCAAAATCACCACCCTGCTCACTGTCTTCCCAGTTTACATACAAGGTACCTGTGTGAATTGCACTCGAATGATTTTGCTCAACCACTTTAAAATCCACAATGGCACAATTACCATCGGGGCTGGGAGTGCGGTTGCGACAAGCGGGTAACAGGGTTACCTCATCCGCTGAATTCGGTACAGGTATTGTTATGCTAGGCACCGCTGGTGCAAGTGCAATACCAAAGGTTTGAACCGTTTCTTGCCCGGGAGCAATACCATTAACACGGGCGTGATAGGCTAAACCTGCAATCGCATAACTCCCCTCTAATCGAGGAGCGTCTGGGCACGTACCCGCCACTGCTGATAAGCTATCGACTTTTTTAGCGGTGCAAAGTTGGTTTTGATCGCTCCCAGACTCACCAATAAAATAGCTACCACCATGAATCCCCTCAGCACTGCCCACATAATCGGTAAGGGAATTTAAAGTCTGGCCGCCTTGCGCAATATCAGAAAAACTACTCAGTTCATCGCCATCATAAGAGCTGGTCGAGGCGTTAAACTGCATCACTGCAGTGGGAGCACAATAATTATCTTCATTGACAGGGTCGACCCAGGCGACCTTATTTAGCGTTGAAATGATGCCACTGTCATCGGTGTCAAACGCACCATTAGCGGTTTTCCCTGCCAAATAACGCAATGATTCCAGGTATATTTCCGATTGCGGGTTGCCCCAGTTGGTACACTGACCATTATTGAAACTACCCCTACCCCAGGAGCAGTTATCAGCGTTATTATAAAGTCCGTCGCTGTATTGGTAACGTGCAATGCGCAGGCTATCTAAAGTTTTTACAATGCTTTCACCGCTACTCGGAACAACAAATACACCATTAGCGTTAACCTCTTCTGCCATACTGGCTACATTTTTTCGCAACACACCGCCGGACTTGTTTTTGGTGTAAGAGCCTGTCATTAAACCAAACCAAATGGCGTCATCTTCTCCGTAGTTCTGCAGCAACCCTACGGGCTTTAACGAGCCATCATCATATTCTTTACAGCTTTCGTTATTAGTAGCCGATATACCATTGGCGCACACTTTAACCCGTACCGAGTATTTATCGGCGGAATTAGGAGAAGACGAATGAGCATAAATACCCGACGCAGTACTGCTATTACCATTGTTTCCTTGACCGATAACACATTGATCCCGCTCATTACTGGCCCAGAGTGAGTAATTGCCTTTGGCTACTAAAATAGCAGGCGCCGCTGTTATATCCTGCGACTGACCCGACCCGGCAGGCGTGACATTACATAAAGTCAAACCACTATTTGCACTCATTTCCACGCCTGAGGTGGAACCGTAAGGCGTCAATTTATTCAAGTCTGAACCATTATAATATTTGGCAAAAGCATGGGCATCTTCAGGTAGAAAAGCACGCTCTAAGATGGTTTCAGTTTTAGAATCTTTTTGTCGTTTTCCACCGTACAAAATTTTCCGAACGGCATCCATCCGGGTCATGGTGGCCCAGTTCATGAAGTTGCCACTCCAGTTACCTGAACAATAATGTCCCGAAGCATTACCACTAACGGAAAACACACCACCGGAATAGCTATAACACTTTTCGCTGTCAAAATAGCCGTAGTAGTCGTAGTCGTTCTTATAGGTCGTGTCGACAATACCGTCTTCGTCCAAATCTGAATAATCATCGTACGCTTTAAAAAACAACTGATGATCATTCGACATATTCAGCATGACAATCGGTCGGACAGGCTGAGCCAAAAACAGCGGCATCTGTGCGAGCTGAACGGCATGCACACTGTGAACACTGCCAAGCGACATCAGACCAGTCACTAACGCGACTAGCCAATGCGGGCGTTTAAACATTTTTGTTACATTTTTAATCATGTGCATGTCATTTCCCTCCGTAAACCATTAACGGGAGTAATTTAAATTTCATTGCGATATGTAGATTGCACGATCACTTGTGCATCTGTTGACCCACCCACCGCGCGTGATGTCACTCGATAACGAACATCCATTCCTGCCTTCATAAGGCTGGCAAAATCATTAGCATTACCATCCAACCCTGAACCGTAATAACTCACCTCTTCGACCACGAACATTGGTCGTTCACTAACGTTTGCCAGATCTTCTGCGTAAGTAGCCGCCAAGGCTTTCCAATTGACATCGTAGTCTTGCCAAAAAGCAGTGCTAGAACTATCCAGCGATTCAATAAACCCCTGCTGCAGCCCAACGGGTACAGTGGCAACGCCCCCGATCAAGCTAGCCTCGGCTTGACGCAGTGCCGACTCTGAGGCCTGGAATGCAAGTTGTCGATCCCGCATATTGCCGGCCATTTGCTCTTGCAGAGCCGTGCCGCGCACTGCCGACAAACCGACAATGGTAATAGCCAAGACCATAATCAGCCCAACAATTAATGTGGCGCCTTGCTGTTGAAAAAAATTGTTTTTTCGCATATAACGCGTCTCCAATTCGATTAGGGCAAACGGGGCCTAGCGCCCACAGTCGTAGAAAATACTTGCCGTATACGATTATCATCGGCTGTTACTTCTTCGCCTGCAAAATCATAGGTTTGCTTATCTACAGTGGCATTATCATCGGGCGTCTGAACCAAAACATCCATTCGGATAGCCACGGCATTTCCCCAATCCACACCTGCATCGTAGTCCAGGAACACATCTGCCTGAGGGTCATCGTCATTAGTAATGCCGACGGTATAATTAATATTTTCCACTCCCCGTAGCAATTGAAATGCCGGATTATTTTGCACTTTTTGATACAAGCCTAAAGCCCCATCGCCATCTTCGGCTATGTAATACACAACGTTGTTGAGACTAAACACTTCAGCACCAACGTCGATGGTATCTTGCCGAGCATCCCCACCGCCCCAAACGGTTCGAGCGTTGCCAGGATCGGCCCCTGCGGCATGACTAATCGCAACCTCACCCGCCATTTCTGCTAAACCCGTCGCCTGGAATATAATCGCTTTATCGCAGTCCGCCGCGACCACTATATCGTTTTCACAAATGCCGCTTGGGCAATCTTCCCCTGGAGGGGTAGTCAGGTCGACAAATACCTGGTTCGCGGTATTTACTCGAGAAACAGACACTGAGCGCTCATTGGCCGTTTGTACAATCAACACAGGCGTATCATCGACAGGCGCGGGGTCTAACACCAACCCTGCGGGCAAAGCATTATCCGCATAAACACGTAGTGAATTTTCCAAACTGAAATTACTGCCATACATATTAGTATTGTTTAATGAATTTTTTAAATTCCAAGCCGTAACATCGGCGCAGCCAAAGTACCCTGCCTGGCGAATATCTCGCGCCAAATAATCAACGGCCAAACGCCCCGTTTCCTGCAAGCGCGAGAGTCCCTGCTGAGTGGTAAAAACCGACTTACTGGAGACAAACATCTGCACCACGCCTGTCATTAGTACAATCCCTAAAGTGATTGCAACCATTAACTCGACAATCGAAAAACCAACTTGACGTTTCATGTGAGGGCCTTTAAATCCGTGATACATATTCAAACGTTGCCTTTTCAGCGTCACCTTCATCATCTCCCTCGACCGGCTCAGCCCAAGAGATCGAAACAGTACAAGTGCGACCGGCACATGCCACGTCACCTTCACCATCGGGCAATACCGAAACCAGCTGATCAACGTTGGGCTGAACCACCGCGCCGCCGACCTCAAACCAACCCGTGTCAGATAATATGCGCAATTGCTCCAATATATCGTAGGCGATAATATTAGCTTGAGAACGTAGATATGCACTGCCGTTATATTGCAATGAACGGGTTTGCAGTGCGGCAACGGCCATTAAGGCCGTTGAGAGAATCAGCGCCGTTACCAGCACTTCTATCAAACCAACCCCGTTTTGCGACTTCTGGTTTCTCATGCTCAACTACCCTCCGGGCATTCGGTTTTATTAACATCCATCATTCCCGCCACCCCAATACTAATTTGGCGCTGCTTGCTACCCTTGCAGCCATCGACGTGCACCGTAAAGGTCACCGGAGTCGTATTGTTATTACCGCCAATACGGGCCAGCTCACCGGTACTGGTATAACGAACAAAACTAACAGCGCCGCCATTATCAGCTGCAATCCTACTGTCGCCGTGAGGCGCGTCAAACTGGGCGACAATATCGCCAACGACCACCGCACCAGCACCGTCAGTAACTGCATCATCCGTCACAATCAACCAACCGTTCGTCCAAGCGCCGCCACATGCACTCATAGCCGCATTGGCTGCGCAAATACTGACCCTCTCACCACGCTTAATAGCCTCAGTGCGGGTAATCTGTAGAGCGTTTGTCAACTCCTCACTCAGCGCTTCCGAGCGGTTATTTGTCAGCAAAGTGCTCATATTGGGGGCCGCTAAAGCAATCAAAACAGCAACCACAGCAACCGTCAGCATTAACTCGATAATCGTAAAGCCCAAAGAGCGATGGGGTTGAGCATTCTCAGGGCACATAGGTTGTATCCGATTCAAAGTTTATTCTCCAGCCATTGCACATTTGACAAACAATTCTGCCATTACTATGTTCGTTAAATTAGCACACGCTAAATTGCAACATAACGAGAAGAGGATATACGGTTAAGCAATCGGTCTGAACGGACACTCAAGAAGCATTAGACGCCAGGGAGGCATCATGAACCACAATGGATTCACTCTTATAGAAGCTATTATAACGCTGCTCATTCTTGCTATTCTCGCCGTACTGGCCACCCCCATCTTCCAGCGTTTAATTCAGGATTTACGGGTTGAGACCACTATGTGGAGCCTATTCGAAGCCACTCAGATCACCCGCTCCTACGCCATTAAAGCCAATAAGCGTGCCAGTATGAGCGCCAATCCAACGTGGCAGCAAGGCTGGCAAATTTTCTACGACAACAACCACAACGGCGAGCCGGACAACGATGAGACCATTCTATTATCAATGAGCGATATACCAGAAGGGATCACCATTGAGGGCAATCAGCCAGTGGCTGATTATATCTCTTATCTAGGAAGCGGTGAGAGCCGGTGGGCGACGGGAAAACGCGGCGGAGGATTCCAAGCGGGAACACTGACCATTTGCCCGGAGGCTGACGGCGAAGGCTATAAACTGATTCTTGCCCGCGGCGGCCGCGTCCGCAAAGAGAAACTGGAACCCGAAGAGTGTTAGCGCAATGCTTTAGGCAAAGAAAATTGAATTGTCTCCGGAATGCCGTCCACCTCTTGTGGGGAGTCCGCACCATGCTGGACCAAGGTGGCAATGACCTGCTGCACCAAGGTCTCTGGCGCCGAAGCCCCTGCAGTAATCCCCACTTGGCGCTTGCCGACCAACCAATTACTATCAATTTGCTCCGGACCGTCAACTAGGTAAGCCTCGGCACCACAGCGCTCGGCCAACTCGCGGAGCCGATTTGAATTGGAGCTATTGGGCGAACCTACCACTAAAACCAAGTCGCACTCTAACGCCAACTGACGCACGGCATCTTGCCGGTTGGTGGTT
Source organism: Gilvimarinus sp. 2_MG-2023 (assembly GCF_030547685.1). GTDB lineage: Bacteria > Pseudomonadota > Gammaproteobacteria > Pseudomonadales > Cellvibrionaceae > Gilvimarinus. Next base: position 26,077 of record NZ_JAUOQM010000020.1, read on the forward strand.
GCGTAACAAATATCGTCTTTGCGCGGCCCCTCAATATTGGGGAAAGTTTGCCGCAGTGCAGCAATGATTTTAGCCGTATCATCCATGGATAAAGTGGTTTGAGTGACATAAGCCAGATGCTCAGGATCTGCAACCTTCAATCGCTCTACATCTTGCTCATTTTCCACCAGATAAATCTTCCCACCCTGACTGGCATCGTACTGGCCCATGGTGCCTTCCACCTCTGGATGACCCTGGTGACCAATTAAAATACACTCTCGCCCATCGCGGGCGAAGCTGGTCACCTCCATATGCACCTTAGTCACTAGGGGACAAGTGGCATCGAACACCTTGAGCTGGCGTTGGTCGGCCTCATTGCGCACGGCTTGCGAAACTCCGTGCGCACTAAAGATAACAATAACGTCGTCCGGCACTTCGTGTAATTCTTCGACAAACACTGCACCGCGCTCGCGCAGATCATCCACCACATAGCGGTTGTGCACTACCTCATGGCGCACATATATGGGCGCACCAAAAACATCGAGGGCACGATTGACGATATCAATCGCACGATCAACGCCGGCGCAAAAGCCTCGTGGATTAGCCAGTTTAATTTGCATAAGCAACTCTTCGAGTTAGGCGCACTGTTCTGCGCTCTCAGTGTACAGTAGCTGGTTTTATTTCCAATACCGCCACTTTAAAGAGGATGTCTCGACCCGCCAAAGGGTGGTTAAAGTCTATCGTGACTTGCTCATCGTCAAATTCAACCACTACGCCAGGCAATTCAGCATTTTGCGCATCGGCAAACGACAGCATCAGCCCTTCCTCTAGGGTAATGCCGGGGTCAAACTCTGAGCGGTCCACCACCTGAACATTATTAGGGTTGTGAGCACCAAAGCCCGCCTCGGGGCCAAGCAAAAACTCTTCTTCGGTTCCCTCTTCCAAGCCAAACAAAGCCTCTTCAAACCCTTTTAACATTTTGCCATCACCGACGGTAAACTGCGCAGGCTTTGATTCAAAATTAGAGTCAACCAACTCGCCATCGGTGAGCGAGAGAGAAAAGTGTAAGGTTACTGTGGTACCCGGCCCCACACACAAATCACGCATGATCAGATTCCTCTCGCTTGACCTTACCTTCCTCGGAGAAAAACAGCATGTGCACAATCATTAAAAACGCTCCGAAACAAATTGCCGAATCCGCCACATTAAATGCAGGGAAATACTTATCTTGATAATGTACGGAAATAAAATCGACCACATAGCCAAGTGTTAAACGGTCGTACAAATTGCCAACCGCACCACCCAACACAAACCCCAGCGCCATGCTCTCTAGCCAACGTTCGCGCGCAATGCGGTAAAGCCAAATCGTAATCGCAATACTCATCCCTACGGCAATGGCGGTAAAAAACCAGCGCTGCCAACCGCCGGCATCGCTTAAAAAGCTAAATGCCGCACCGTGATTGTGCAGTAATGTCCAATCAAAAAAACTCGTCACTGTTACCGGCTGACCGTAATTAAGGTGCGCAACCGCAACCGCCTTACTCCACTGATCGAGCACAATGACCAACAGCGCTACTGCATACCACCCCCAAGGGTGAAGAATTTTTTTCATCGCAACACCTTAAGCGTAGTAACGCACTTCACCGGCGCCTTCGATATTATCGACACAGCGCTTACAAATAGTGGAATGCTCGGCAATTGCACCCACATCAGCACGATGGTGATAACAGCGCTCACACTTGGCATAAGGTGACTTCACCAATCCAACTTGCAGCCCTGCGACTTCGGTGGCCACAGCGTCAGGTGGCGCATCGGTCAAATCAGCCAGCTGCGCGGTTGAACTAATTAAAATAAAACGCAGCTCGTCGGCCACTTTTGCCAAGGCTGTTTTTAAGTTGGTATCGCAGTACAGTGTAAGCTCTGCAGTCAGTGAACCGCCAAGAGTGCCCTCGCCGCGCGCCGTTTCCAGCACACGGTTAACGGCAGTCTTCACATCGACCACTTGCTGCCAAAATTCATCACCGAACTCATCATCGGTAAAATCCGGCAACTGGTACCACTCGGCCGCAAACACACTGCCAATACGATTTCCCGGCACTTGCTGCCACATTTCATCCGCTGTAAAGCTCAAAATGGGCGCCATCCAGCGAACCATGGCCTCTGACAAATAATACAGTGCCGTTTGCGCCGATAAGCGTGGTCGCGAGTCTGCCTTGGTGGTGTATTGGCGATCTTTAATAATATCCAGATAAAAACCACCCAACTCCACCACACAAAAATTGTGCAGTTTCTGATAAATTTGATGTAACTGAAAGTTATCGTAGGCAGCAATTAATTCCTGCTGCAGCACTTGCGCACGACGCACGATCCAGCGATCCAGCGCCACCATATTATGGCTAGCAACCATATCAGTTGCCGGATCAAAGCCATTCAAATTAGCCAACATAAAGCGGGCGGTATTGCGAATCCGGCGATAGGAGTCTGCCGTGCGCTTTAGGATTTCGTCACTAACGCTCATTTCAGAACTAAAATCTGTCGCCGCCACCCACAAGCGCAATACATCTGCCCCGAGCTCGTTGACCACTTTTTGAGGCGAGACGGTATTACCAATAGATTTAGACATTTTGCGGCCGTCGGCATCCACCGTAAAGCCGTGAGTCAGCACAGTTTTATAAGGGGCGTTGCCATTCATTGCCATGGCGGTTTTAAGTGAAGACTGAAACCAACCGCGGTGTTGATCAGATCCTTCCAAATATAAGTCGGCCGGATAACGTAAACCTTCACGCTGCTCCAGAACTGCATAATGAGTCACGCCCGAGTCAAACCACACATCCAGTGTATCGGTTACTTTTTCGTAATGGCCGGCATCATCGCCAAGCAACGGGGCAGCATCAAGCTCGTACCAAGCATCCATTCCCTCCCGCTCAACCGCTTGAGCCACCTGCTCAATCAGCTCAGGCGTTCGAGGGTGTAAGTCACCAGTTTCTTTATGTACAAACAAAGCGATCGGCACGCCCCAAGTACGCTGACGTGAAATACACCAATCCGGACTCGATTCCAGCATAGAGTCGATACGCGCACGCCCCCAGTTGGGCACCCAGTTCACATGCTCAACCGCCTCAGAAACCTGGCCGCGCAAATCGTTCTTGCTCATACTGACAAACCACTGCGGTGTGGCGCGAAAAATCAACGGCGTCTTAGTTCGCCAGCAGTGCGGAAAACTGTGAGTGATTTTATCTTCACAAAAAAGCGCCTGTTTCTCCTTCAGTAAATCTAGTACTTTTTCATCGACCTTATACACATGCTCGCCAGCAAAGACAGGCACATGATCGCGGTATATACCGTTATCATTGATGTAATTGAGCGTACCAATATCGTATTTTTTGCCAACCAAAAAGTCATCCACACCGTGATCGGGTGCCGTATGAACACAACCGGTACCCGCATCGAGGGTGACATGATCACCCAGCAAGATAGGGACTTGGCGGTCGTAGAATGGATGTTGCAGCAGCAAGCCTTCCAGCGCTCTACCATCTATTCGCCCGACTACTTGATAATCACTGACCTCGGCTCGGGCTACGACAGACTCAAGCAAACCTTCGGCCACGACCAAACGCTCACCCGCCACTTGCACCGCGACGTAATCCAGCTCTGGATTAACACTGACCGCTTGGTTGGCCGGCAAGGTCCAGGGAGTCGTGGTCCAAATAACCACTGAAAGATCACCTTCACCGTGTAGCTCAGAAAAAGCGGCAGCGGCTTTGCCTTGATCGGCAAAGGCAAATTTCACATCGATACTGAACGAGGTTTTGTCTTGATACTCAACCTCCGCCTCGGCTAGGGCCGAGCCACCAACGACCGACCAGTAAACTGGCTTAAATCCACGGGTTAAATGGCCATTTTCAACAATCTTACCGAGAGAACGGATAATGTCGGCTTCGAACTTAAAATCCATGGTGAGATAGGGGTTGTTCCAGTCACCGAGAATACCCAATCGCACAAAATCTTTTTTCTGGCCTTCGACTTGGCGTGCAGCATAAGCGCGACATTTTTCACGAAAGGCCTTTACATCGAGCTTTACACCGGCCTTACCGTGCTTTTTCTCAACATTATGCTCAATCGGCAAACCATGGCAGTCCCAGCCAGGAACATAGGGCGCATCAAATCCACTTAAGGTTTTACTCTTAATAATAATATCTTTTAGAACTTTGTTGACCGCATGACCGATGTGAATATCGCCGTTGGCATAGGGAGGTCCATCGTGCAAGATATAAGTGTCGCGGCCCTTACGGGCTTGACGAATTTCCTGATAAAACCCCGCCTTATCCCAGGCTTTAAGCATCTGGGGCTCGCGTTGCGCCAAGTTTGCCTTCATCGCAAACGGGGTATGGGGCAAATTCAAGGTCGATTTATAGTCACTCATGGTCGCTAGTCATACCTTTAACGGTGTTAATGTCGAGGTCGGACAGATACGTCCGACCGCGATGAATATCATCTTGCAATTGTGCTTTTAAAGCGTCTAATGATGCAAACTTGTGCTCATCACGCAGCTTAGCGTGAAAACGCACAACAATGGGATGGCCATAAATAGTGCGATCAAAATCAAACAAATGCACTTCTAACAATGGCTCAGGCACATCACTCACTGTGGGCTTAACCCCCACATTCGCTACCCCAAACAATAGCTCGCCATCGACTCGAGCACTAATCACAAACACGCCAGACAGTGGCGAGCGATGGCGCAGTAGTCGAATATTTGCCGTGGGCACGCCGATTTCTCGGCCCAACTTGCGACCATGCGCGACCCTTCCGGCAATCGTATAAGGGCGCCCTAGGCAGGCCTCAGCCCGCTCAAAATCACCTTGAGCCAACAACTCCCGAATACGGGTACTGCTGATTCGTTCAGCCCCTATCATTAAGGTGCAGGTATCGGTTACCGAGAAGCCGTTTCTTTCCCCTGCCGTTTTGAGCAACGAGTAATCCCCGGCGCGGTCGCAACCAAAGCGAAAATCATCGCCCACCACCAGATGCTGGATAGCCAGCCCATCCAATAATACCCGCTGGACAAACTGGCCGGCGGTCAGGCTGCGCAATTCATGATTAAAATGCAAACACAACACTCGGTCGACACCAGACTGCGCCAGGGCATCGAGCTTTTCCCGCAGGCGCATTAAACGCGCGGGCGCCTTATCGCGAGCAAAATACTCATGGGGCTGAGGTTCGAACAGAATAACCACCGAGGGCAAGTTGGCGGCGCGAGCGGCCTCAGCCAATTGACTCAATATAGCCTGATGCCCTAAATGCACACCATCAAAGGTGCCAATAGTTGCCACCGAACCTCGGTGAGTAGGTCGCAGATTGTGTAAGCCGCGTATTAATTGCACTCTGGGAGCCTCTCGCCCGTCTTCCAGTGGCTGTTAAAGCCGCCGATCCCGGCGCGAGAGTATACAGCACAGGCAGTTTGTACGCGAGGCAACCCCGCGCACTCCTTAAAAAGAAGCTTGGCGCAAATCTTTCAGGCGCAAGCCGCCGGCCAGCAAAATAAAGGCGTAAATCAAAGCCCCAGCCCCACACAACAAGGCCAAACGCCAGATTCGCTCCAGCGCACTCCAGTCGCCCCAAACCGGCCACAGAGTAAGCCCCCAGTAAAGCAGCCCCGCCATAACCACATTGGCCAGCAGCACTCGCAACAAAAACTTCAACCAGCCCAAGTTTGGCTGGTAAATACCGCGCTTGAGCAGCCCCCTAAACAGCAAGCCTACGTTAATGTAGGCCGACAGGCTCGTCGCCAGCGCCAACCCGACAAAACCCAGCTGGTAATAATGGTGTAAGGGCACCACAAACAAGCCGTTCAGCACCATATTAGCCACCATTGCCACCACCCCAATTCGCACGGGGGTTTTCATATCTTGGCGGGCATAAAAGCCAGGCGCCAGCACTTTAATCAGCATAAACGCCAACAAACCTAGAGCATAGGCGCGCAAGCTCATACTCGCCATGGCGGTATCGTGCTCAGACATAGCACCGTATTGAAATAATGTGGTTAAAATCGGCTCGGCCAAAATCACCAAGGCCACCACCGCCGGCACCGCGATTAACACCACCCAACGCATAGCCCAATCAAGAGTGCGAGAGAAAGCCTCTGGGTTGCTGGCACTGTATTGCCGAGCCAGATTGGGCAAAATAACCGTGGCGATCGCCACCGCAAAGACCCCCAGAGGCAGATCCGCCAAGCGCTCTGAATAATACAACCACGACGGACTGCCATCGGGCAGCAGCGAAGCGATAATCGTATCCAACATCAAGTTTATTTGACTGACCGATACGCCAAATAGGGCGGGAACCATGAGCGCCAGAATGCGCTTCACGCCCGGATCACGCCAGTCGAGCTTGGGGACGGGGGCGATATGCAGCGGCCGCAAAAAAGGCAGCTGAAACAAAAACTGCAACACTCCAGCGGCCAGCACGCCCCAAGCCAAACCCATAGCGGGGGTAGCAAATAATGGGGCGGCAAAGAGCGCGGCCACAATCAAGGTAATATTAAGTAAGACGGGGGTAAAAGCCGGTATTGCGAAGCGATCGTAACTATTGAGTATGGCGCCGACCAACCCACTAAGAGAGATCAACATTAAATAAGGGAAGGTGATGCGGATCATATCAGTGGCTAAGGCAAATTTCTCTGGACTGTCGAGCCGAAACCCAGGAGCAAATACCGTTGCCACCAGCGGGGCACCAGCTACCGCCAAAGCGGTAACGACTAAAAGCACCAGTCCCAGAGCACCGGCAACCCGATCCACCAGAGCCTGCACTGCCGCATGGGGGCCATTTTGCCGATATTCCGACAATACCGGCACAAACGCCTGCGCAAATGCGCCCTCGGCAAATAGCCGGCGCATAAAATTCGGAATCTTAAAAGCGACAATAAACACATCCGCCCCACCCCCAGCACCAATGGTATGGGCAAAGACCACATCGCGCAGCAACCCAAGCACGCGCGAGAGCATGGTCATCACACCCACTTTGGAGCTGGACTTAAGCAAGCCGGGCTTAGGTTTTACGGCAGTTGTCGACACATTTCATCCTGAGCTGTAGTTAATAGCGACATTATCCATACCCTGCCACCTCTTGAACAGCACCTAAATCGCCCCGAACCACACAACCCTCAGTTGACAATATCGCCACAACCCGATACTGTACATCCAAACAGTATCGCAATGGAGGTAAACCATGGCTGTAATTGCCGTATGGAAATGTGACCGGGATGGAAAGATGTTTGACGATAAAAAAGCCGCCGAAGCTCACGATAAAATGCTCGAACTGGCCGCTAATATTACCGATTTGATTGAAAACTCTGTTCAAGGCATTAGTGAAGAGCACAGCGAGGCAATTGGTTTACTGCTGGCGGGCAAAAGTGAGGTATTGGCCAAGGCCTGTAAGGGCAAGCCAGAGTTACTGCTGGACGAAACCACCGACGACAGTGTAACCCCTATAGTCGCCAACCAGTGACTCTTCGAACAAGCCGACACGATGACTCCGGCTTGAGCTAAGCGCCGGGCGGCCCCACCACGCCGCCAATCCACACGGCGCCTGCACTGGCGCATCGCTTCCACTACGTGCCAGCGCAGTTTTTTACCGCCGCACTCCCCTCAACGGTGTGGCGGCTTTTTACGTTGATACACCAGCTTATCTTTTCACGCAAGAACTGACCGACCATTTCCAACAGAGATTTTTGGTCGAACAACCCGTCATCGAAAAGTCTCGCAAGTCGTGTAGAATTAACCTGTCCCAGCCTCAAACTGAGTGAGCCACACCACAGACAGGAGATATGAGTGAGCACGTACGACTGGATAAACCTTTGCGCAGCCCTATGGCTGTTTGTTGCCTGGACAGGTTACGCTCGCTTTGCCCGCAAGAGAGCCCGTACCGATCACTGCTTAGCCTCGACCCTGCATGTCTATCGCAAAAGCTGGATGATTGAAATGCTGGGCAGGCAAAACCGAATTGCCGATACTGCATTGGTGGCAAGTCTTGAGAGGAATGTATCCTTTCTCGCCTCAACCTCTATTCTGATTATCGCCGGTCTGGTCACTATTATGGCGTCCATAGATAAAGTGTATATCACCCTGAGCGCCCTACCCTTTGCCAATGACAGCATGACCCCACGGCAGCTGCAGCTAAAAGTAATTTTGCTGCTTATGATTTACGTGTACGCATTTTTTACCCTGACCTGGGCCATGCGCCAGTACGGCTTTTGCGCCATTTTGTTTGGCGCTGCTCCCGCTCACGACGCCGACATTTCGACAGAGGAGAAGCGGCGCTACGCGATCAGCACCGCCAAAATTATTGACCAAGCGGGTCATAGTTATAACTATGGGTTGCGCGCCTATTACTTTTCTCTGGCGGTACTGCCTTGGTTTTTTAACACCTGGCTATTTATCGCCGCAGTAGCGACGGTGGTAGGCGTGCTTTATCGGCGAGAATTTCAATCCACCACATTAAGAACACTGGCATATGATCTTAAACTACCACCGAAAGCCTAAAGGCTGATTAACTCCCGCTTAAAGCAAAGCATAGCGGCGAATCAGCTCAACCAGACGTTCTATTCGTTCATTAGACAATTGCCGATAATCCAAATAAGGCGTAACCAATACACGCTGCTGCGCCGCCACCGCAAAGTGCGCATCGAGCCACTGCAAGCCCGCGATATTAAGCGCTGAGGCGTAGCCTTTCCCCGCGACCAAATACAGCGGGGGCCGCTCGTTTGATTTAGGGAATTCTAGCTGGGGCGGCGTAAACAGCAACGCCAGGCGCGAGCCCGACTGCAGTAAACGCCGATCACGAAACTCTTGCCATGTTGGCGGCCAACCCGGCTCCACACCGAGGGCATAAACCACTTTGGCATAAACATTAAACAACTTGCGCCAGTGGTTACTGGTGTTCGCCACGATATGCTGTAACTCACCGGGCAGCAGTGGTGCGAGGTTCTCCCGCACAGGGTAATCATCCAGCGGCGGCCGGTTGGCGACACAAAACGCCAACCGGTACCCGGTATCACCTATGCCTGCTACCAAGGCAAAACCTCACCACTGGAGTGCCAAAAAGTGCCGGTATTATCCAAAGTTAAACCATTAATGCGCTCCATTAAACGCTCGGCGGCCTGATCGGGGGTAATATCACCAACCCCACCGATCATTTCGGTACCCACTAACCCCGGATGCAAAATCGCCACCGCCACACCGCGACTTTTTAAATCTTGTGCCAGCGACATACCAGCGGCATTGAGTGCTGCCTTTGACATCCGGTAACCGTAGCGACCGCCGCTGGTGTTATCGGTAATAGAGCCCATACGACTGGTAATCAACGCAACTTTTGCACCCGAGCTCAACTGCCCCGCCAACGCATCAGTAACACGCAGCGGCGCCAGTGCGTTGATTTCAAACTGATCGCGAATAGTGGCCACATTAAGATCACCCAAGCTTTCATTGCGTAAAATGCCGGCATTATTGATCAATAAATCGATGCTCACTCCAGACAGCGAATCCACCAACACCTTCAGCCCCTGGTCGGTACCGACATCAACTCCGTCGAGCACTTCAGCTCCTGAGTGTTGCAACTCAGCTGAGGGGGTACGACAAGCGGCGTACACCGTGGCGCCTTGTGCCAAATAATGTTTAACGAACGATAAACCAATACCACGATTGGCTCCGGTAATAACAACATTCATACTTCGAACTCCTCTAACGCTTAGCGCATTGAATGGCGGTTAGGTTACCATAGCAAGGTTTCATTTAAATACCGGAGGGCAGCATGAGCACACTGATTATTGGCGCGGGCGGTCAAATAGGCCGCCTGCTGACTCGCGATCTCTGCCAGGCGGGTGACGAGGTGCGCGCAATGGTGCGCACCCCCAACCCGGAATTGCAAACCCTCGGGGCCGAGGTTTGCATTAGTGACCTGGAACAGGATTTCTCCCACCTTTTTAATGGCTGTCAAAAGGTGGTTTTTAGCGCAGGATCCGGCGCTAAAACTGGCGCGGACAAAACTATTTTAGTCGACCTGTGGGGCGCAATAAAAGCTATCGATTACGCGGCTCAAGCGGGCGTAAAGCATTTTGTTATGATCAGCTCGCGCGGAGCAGAAAACCCAGACAAAGGACCTGCGGCAATTAAACATTACGCAGTGTGTAAAAAGTTGGCCGATGACCATTTAATACGAAGCCAACTACCTTTTACCATTTTGCGCCCCGGGCGACTGCTGAACGAACCTGCCCGCGGCACTATCAGCACCACCTTGCCTACCGACCCGGAGCAGCAAGTGATTACCCGCGCCGATGTGGCCGCGGTGGCCGCCTTTTGCCTGCAAAACACCAGCGCCCAAAATGCTATTTACCCGCTGGTTAATGGTGAGCAAACGCTAAGTGATGCGTTTTTATCCGAGCCTGACAATTAAATTAACGGGCTTACCAAGTGAACGATATTTTCAATAAACCGGGACAGTGCGCTGCGCTGTCGCCACTGCTCAATGTGCACCTCGCTAGAGTCCTGCCGGTAGGCCGCCAATACCTTCGCCAATTGCTGCACCGTTGGAGCATCGTAAATAATCATAGTCATTTCGAAGTTCAACCACAGCGAACGTAAATCCAAATTAACCGTACCAAAAAATGCAAGACTGTCATCAACCACGACCGCCTTTGTGTGCAACAAACCCTTGCCATAGGTAGCAATGGCTACGCCCGCCTCCAGCAGCGAAGAGAAGTAAGAGTGGCTGGCGTGTCGCACTAAAAATGAATCGACCTTTTCGGGCACAATCACACTCACCCGCACTCCACGCCGAGCGGCAATCTTTAGCGCATGCTCCAGTGCCTCGCCGGGCACAAAATACGGCGTCACAATATCGACCGACACCTTGGCTCCGTAAATCGCCTGCAGCAAGGCATTTAAAATACTTTCTTTTGCCACATCGGGGCCGGACGGTGCCACCTGTAACAGGGCCGAGCCCGCAGCGGCCGGAGCCGACGGCAAGGCGTCGGGCAAGGTGGTGCCACACTCCACTTGCCAGTACCACCGGAAAACAGCATCAAATTGCACCACCGCGGGCCCTTCAACCCGGGCCATCACATCAATCCATTGGCCGACTCCGGCATCCGCCTTAAAAAACTCAGGGTCCACTAAATTAAAACTTCCCATGTAGGCCACGCGCTGATCGACAATGACCGATTTGCGATGATTACGCAGGTCATAACGCGCCAATTGCCAGGGAATAACACCAATAGGACAGGCCTTCTCAATACTTACCCCTATACGGGTAAGACGGCGGTAGGGCTTAGAGCCAAAAAAAGCCGAACTGCCAACGGCATCCAGCATAATGCGAACCACAACATTGCGCTCTACCGCGCGCTCAAGGGCATCAACTACCTTGTTAGTCGCCCCACCGGGCTGCCAAATATAAAATTCGATATGACAGTATGATTGCGCCTGGTTAATATCTTGTACTAACGCATCGATAATGGCGGGCGCGGTCTCAATAAATTGCACCCTGTTACCGCCTACAGGGTCGATGCCCGACACAAAAGCCTCTAATCGGGCCAGCGGCTCGGCCGCACTGTGGTAGCGGCGCCAATCAATCGGCGGCAAACTAAGTGGCACAGAGTCCAAGTACACAAAGCGCAATCGCGCCTCGCGCTGGGCGCGCTTTACCCCCAAAAACCGCTCGCCAAACAATAGGTAGAGCGCGCCGCCTAAATAGGGAAAGACAATGAGCACTAATATCCATGCCAAGGTTACGCCCACCGGCAAACGGCGCATAATCACGCGCACCGCCATACCAATAACCAGTAAAAAATAACCCCAAATAAAAAGCTGCTGAATAAAAGCGACTAAACCGTTCACCACACCTCCAACACGCCCCTCACCAACGATTAACAACCGTCAGCATATCAGAGACACGAGCCAGTGTTTAAAATGCCTTCGGAGCAAACCCGGTAACGACTTTAACACCCATTTTCTTACCGACAGCGGTTAAAGGGTGTACAACCACTAAACCTTTAACCGATTTTTTTAACTTGCCCATATCAGCCTGCTCTTGCTTGGTAAGGGGGCGATTAAAAGGCATATTTTTGATATCGAGAGCGGTTTGATCGGCCTGGCGAGTTTTAATTTCATTATTGGCAGCCAGCTCACTTTCGAGTTTGCGTATATCGTTTTGCAATTGCTTGGCCATTATCTCGTCACCTCGCGCTTTCGCTGCAGCGAGCTTACGGCGAGACTTATCGAGTGTATTATTGAGGTTCTGGATGGACTGCTGAAGTTTCAAAATGGACACCTGCACAAATTGTGATTATAGCATGTCTGGCATATCCGGCCGAGGTGGGTGCATTATCTTTGCCCCCGGCCTGTCATCCACGGAACCCGACTCTACGTATCAGTATCGGTAAACTCATTGATCAACCAAGGCCGCCACTGTGAAACGTATTTCACCCTTCACCACTGTATTTAGTCTACTTGCCGGAGCATTAAGCCTTAGCGCGTGTACAGGCACATCGATACTCAATGCCTTAAATCGAGCCGACCAATACCGAACTTACACTGATTTAAGCTATGGTCCAGAGTCGCGCCATACACTGGACATCTACCAACCACTCAACACTCAGCGCAGTGGCTGCATCGTGCTCTTTGTGTATGGCGGAGGATGGACGTCGGGAAGCAAAGAACAGTATGGTTTTGTCGGAGCCCAACTCGCAAAACGTGGCCATACCGTTATTATTCCGGATTACCGCCTTTTTCCTGAGGTCACTCATCCCGATTTTATCCACGATATTGCCCTAGCTACCGCTAGCGACATAGTTGCTCAACACAGGCAAGATCGCCCGTTGGTTATCATGGGTCACTCGGCCGGAGCCATGATAGCGGGGTTAATTAGCTATGATAACCGCTACCTAAAAGCTCAGGGCCTAGACACAACCATCATTAATGGTTATATCAGCCTCGCCGGGCCCCACGATTATTTTCTACCGAGCGAGAAGCCACACTGGCGCGATATATTCGGTGACACGCCCAAACAACAGCGCACGGCACTTACCGCTGAACATATAACCTCTGACAGCCCAAGCACACTGATACTTCATGGGGAAGATGATTACACTGTCGTCCCCAAATCGGCCAGTTCATTGGAGCGTAAACTTACCGCTGCAAACGTTGAAGTCTCCAAGAAACTATATCAAGGCGTCGGCCATGTACGAATTGTGGCAGCCATGGGCTGGCCCCTGCACTTTCTAGCGCCAACGCTAAACGATGTTGAACACAAACTAAATCAACACTGCGCAGAACGCGCCAACCAAAGCACCTAGCCGACAACGGGAGACTTACCTATCATGAGATGCTTACCTATATCACGAGAGGACAAAACCTCAGCGCATTAAGCCTTTTGCAACTCACACACCATTAACACATCGGCAATAGTGCTGGTATCAACCAACCCCTCGGATAAACTCAATGGTTTTTGAAAAAAAAGCCCCAGCGGCATAAAAACACCGTTGTACCAGCGCAGGGCTCTTTTAGGATTTTTTTGTAATTGATCCATACCCCAGTTGACCAACACAGAAGATTTGGGTTTCATGCCAAACCCGGCGCTGTGTAACACCTGTAGGTTGTTCTGCGTCAGTAAGTCCGAAAGCTCTTCACTCTCATAACGCCGATAATGCCCGACCACCTCATCGAATGCGGTCCAGTACGACGAGTGCAAAGGTACAGACATCAATAATTTTGCGCCAGGCTTGGCGACACGACACAGCTCGGCCAAGGCGACATCACCGGCCTCGACATGCTCGATAATATCCAGCGCACAGATCAAATCAAAAGTATTATCGGCATAAGGTAATTGCGTAATATCCCCCGCCTTACTCACGCCCCCCTTAGCAGCGAGCTGCTGCAAAGCCGGCTCACTGATATCGACAAAATGCGTCCCCTCTATTGGCAAACGCGGACGCATACCAGCGCCCACCTCTAGCCGCTCAGGCGCATTGCGAGAATATTCGCTAAAATGCCGCCAGGTATTAAAGCGGCTAGGCTCAATAAGACGAACCTTGGACCACAGGCCATCGTAAAATTTCTGATTGGTTTGGCGTAACCCGGACTGCTCAGCGCCTGACGACATATTCTTACCTGAATGCATGAGTGTTAACACAGGGCTCGGCTGAAATGCACTAAGACCTTAATTTATAACTATCCCATTGGTCACTGCATAATGCAAACCGACCCATGAGCTGCCTTACCTCAGAGAAAATAACCTGCACCGCCGCTTGCCCCTTGATCACTCACTTTCTTGAGTGGGAGCATCAGAGAAGTAATCCTGCATCCAACCAAACAGCGTATCAACACACACTTCGGTTAAAACCTTGCGCTGAAATTCTTCGCTGGCCTCTTCGTCCAGACCGGCAAACTGATAGAGCAACATCCCCGGCTCTTTGTCATGCAGTATCAACATAATACGGCGACGGGTGCGCAAGCAGTCGATTGTCATAACGTCTGCGGGAAAGCCCACATCACGGAGCCCTCGGCGTACCGCCACCACAGGGTTGATATGCTGATAAGCTTGCTGAATTTTAGTGTGGGCCTCAGTGGCCTGATCGGACAGCGCTTTTAGAGGGTCTTCAGACATCGGCGACTCCTGGATAATTGTGCGCAATAGCTTACCAGAGCCAGCCATTAATGGGTAAGGTAGAACACGGTATCGGCGGGGTTTCTGCCCTCAAAGACCTGTAAGCTCAGCCAAGTATTGCCAGACACCAGACTGGACCAAAGCATCCACAGATACCGATGCCGCCGGATCAAAGCAACAGAAGTAATCATCATCCGAAAAAAAGGTTGCCACACGCCGCGCACAAGGCTGTGTGACATAGTGCGGGTGATCGACACTGCAGGCGGCCTTACCCAAAAAATCGGCTAAGCTCATACCTCCATCAAATGCCTTTATGCTTTTATTGGGTAGGGTTACCTGTGCCGGAAAGTACCCCAGGTAACTCGCCGCAAACCAATAAGCCAAAAACTGTCTCGAAAGCCCCAAACTAAGAGGCGCCACCTTTAATTTGTGGATGTCCTTTATTTTCTTTCAGTTTGAGGATGTCTTAGTTTTGATCCGGAACATCGTTGGATGTGTATGTATTTAGCGTCAAAAGGCCCAAATACTTTCACTTCTTAAAATGCCGGCATATATGAAGACCCTATAGTTATGTCTTTGCCATCCTCGGTAAACACACTTACAGTGGATCCAGCCCAACCATGAATAGAAACAGATTGATCATTCATAGCAATCTCGAACACCCCTTCCCCTCCCTCGCCTTTGACAATTAACGATTTCTTCTTTCTCAGCTGATATTTGTCACCCCATGGCTCAATAAATACCTCCATTATATCGGAAGTAGAATTCCTAATTACGATTTCGCCACTATAACCATTATTCATTCTATCAATCCCACATCTTTATTATCTTATCCATCAGCTGTGCCCTAGTTGCCGGGACCGGGCCCGAGGTTGGTGATACATCATCCAACACTTGCTGATACTTTTTATAGAAATTTCTAATTTTCTTCGTGACAAAATTCAGGACACCCACAAATTTGACAATGCCGCACACGTGAACCAAAGTAAATTTAGACAGTAAACATTACCCTATGCTCAAGGAGGAGCCATGACTCAACCCCGCAACCGATTAATTTCTCTCGACGACACTCCGTTCTATCACTGCGTATCCCGCTGCGTGAGGCGGGCATTCTTATGTGGCTCAGGTAAAGACTATAACTTTGAACACCGCCGCGGCTGGATTGCCTATCGACTAAAAGAGTTATCAGCCGTTTTTGCTATTGATGTAGCCGCCTACGCAGTTATGTCGAATCATTATCATGTTGTCTTGCGCGTCAACCGAGACTTGAGTGATTCACTTAGCAAAAATGAAGTGATAGAGCGCTGGAGCCAGCTGTTTAAGGGTCCGCTACTGGTGCAAAGGTTTCAAGGCGGTCAGACACTCTCCCCCGAAGAGTTCAAAATGCTAGACGACATAGTCGCAACGTGGCAACAACGACTATCAAACATCAGCTGGTTTATGCGCTACCTCAATGAGCCTATTGCGCGCTGGGCCAACCAGGAGGATAACTGTACCGGGCGATTCTTTGAGGGACGATTTAAAAGCCAAGCTCTTTTGGATGAGCGGGCTCTACTCGGCTGTATGGCTTATGTGGACTTAAACCCTATTAGGGCCGCAATTGCTGATACACCTGAGAACTCCGACTTCACAAGTATTCAGGAACGACTGGGTATTAAACCAGAGCAACCAATTGAGCCCGCCGCCGAAACACAACCCAAAGAGCCCCTGCCACTGGCGGAACTTATGCCTTTTTCGGGTGGTGAACACCAACACAACCAGCCGAACCACTTACCTTTCGATTTTAGTGACTATCTAGAGCTGGTAGATTGGAGTGGTCGAGCCATTAGAGACGATAAACGTGGCGCAATCGACAAGACCTTACCCAACATACTCGAGCGATTAGGCTTGCCTTCAAGAGATTGGCTGGACATTTTCTGCAATATCGAAAGTCACTTTGGCCGAGCTATCGGACCCGTCGCTAAAGTCAGCGAACTCTGCGAATCGGTCAATGCACGATGGATGCACGGCATTCAAAACTGCCGACGACTTTACCCAAAAACCGGCTAACCTCACACCTCCTATAAATGCCTGTATGCTCTTGGTGGGTAGAGGCGCCTATGCCCGACAATAGCTATTAGACCAGAAAATTCTCCGAGCAATTCACCGCAAACCACTTAAGCCAAAAACTGTCACGAAAGCCCCAAACTAAGAGGCGCCACCTTTAATTTGTGGATGTCCTTTATTTTCTTATTTGCCGGAAGTATTCTACACACCTGCCAATCAGAGGCGACAAATAAACCAAGAAAAGGCCAGGAATAATAATTACATAATATGGACCATGAGGAACATCTACTACTCCAACAACATATAAATAAATACCTCTGAAAACTACAACTAAGGATAGAAGAAATGACAGAACACCTATAATCAATGAATTTTTAATATTCGCAGAATAAAGTAGACCATGTGCAGCCAGAAGCACCAGCATGCACCATACCAGCAACTCGCGATCATCCATTGTTCTGCCACCACTCCACCATAGCCCCAAAAGGCTGACCACATAGAATTGAATCAGAAGCATCTTGCCAATAAAAAAACTAATTTTCTTCGCAATCATCGCAATCCTCTTGAGCCTTGCTATATGCTTGACTCGCAGTCTCAGAAATTGCAACCGCCCAAAAGTAAATTGCACTTCCTCCTGTTAATGCCCACAACTGAAGATCACACGACAACTTTGATTTTCCACATGTAGAATAGCATTCATCATGTTTTCTACAAGCATAACTATAAGGCCCATCAGGAATATGCGAAGCTGCTCTTGGGTCACCGGCCGGACCACAGACAGTACCAAACAGCCCGTATCCAGTATTTGCACTCGCTGGCCTCCAAGCATGATCACAACTTTCAACATTTAAACCATATGAATCGGTAAATTTCAGAGGGTTTTGATATCCATACCCAAACGTATTAATCCCCCCTCGCAACCCAATCGGATCACTCTGCACATACCGACCAAGCCCCGGGTCATAATCCCGAAAGTAGTTATAGTGCAACCCGGCCTCCCCATCATAATACTGCCCCGGAAACCGAAACGGTTGCTCTACAATACTCACGGTTTCGGTCAGCTCACCAAAGGGCGTGTAATCGGCCTGCCATACCACAGTGCCAGAGGCATTGGTTAGTGCCTTGGGTGTGCCTAGATGATCATTGTGGTGAAATATCCAGGACACCCACAAATTTGACAACCTCACATCTCCTTCAAATGCCTTTATGCTCTTGGTGGGCAGGAACTCCTATACCCGGAAATAACTATTAGGCCGGAAAGCACCCCAGGTAACTCACCGCAAACCACTTAAGCCAAAAACTGTCACGAAAGCCCCAAACTAAGAGGCGCCACCTTTAATTTGTGGATGTCCTTTATTTTCTTTCTCTCTAAAAGAATTGTTTGAAGAATAAAAAAACCGATATCACATCATTGATATCGGATTTTTCAGTCTTTCGGCCGACTGCAATACTTAAATTAACAGCATTGAAATTTTTTAAGGCTTTATGCTGATTTCATCGAGAAGCACAAAAGCCGATAGAAGAGTCAGTCTGTCCAGGTTGTAGCGTGTTATTCCAGGAAAGGCCCGACAGAGTGAGTGCAGATCCACTTTGATTATAAATGCCATTCCACAAGTTATTGATAGTACCTTCAACTTCAAGATCAACTGCCCACAATTCAGCGCTGCTACCACTATTTGTTATGAGAATGTTTGCACAGTAGCCGCTACCCCAATCATTGTTGATGGTATATATCGCGGTCACGTCGTCAATATTTGAAGATGAGGAGTCTGCCTCTTTTACAGATAGTTGTAATACAGGATTTGAATGCAGTTGTGTATTGGCAGCATATTCATCGCTGGAATAACGCAAGCACAGGTAGTTTTGGTTGAAATCTTCAAGCTCGATACTCGTTTCATCTAATTGAATTTCATGAGTCCCGAGGCCAAGGGAAGTTGGATTGTAATTGCCCAAATATATGCCGTGATCTGCTGCGGCTTCACTGTCCAGGAAGTGTTGAAAATTCAGCAAATCAATTTCCACATTACTGGTATTGTTAGAAAACCCCGCCACATACAAACTAATAGAGGCATCTACGACCTCGGTAAGCTGAGTGTCTACATAATGACAAGCAATAGAAACTTCTTTTAAAGCATTGAATGTCCTCACACTGAGGGAGCTGGGATTTTCTGTGATCTCCTCAAAAATTCCATCAACGTCGTTGTCTATCAGTTTTGTGCTTAAAGAAGAGGCAATATTTAAATTCTCAGCCTCACTGGGCGGTGCCTCCACTACGGTCATTTCAAGTGAAGGGTTCGCTTGTAGCTGTGTGTTCACGGAACTCGCACTTGCCTCAAAACGTAAGCATAGATATGAGTTATCATTAAACTGGACTGTATTCAATGTGTCGGAATCTAAGCTAATGCTGTGAGAGCCTAATCCGAGAGCGGTCGGATCGTAGGACGCTATAGTTATTGCCGGGGAAACTGTACCTTCTGGAAAAAATGCAGAGCTACTACTAAACGCGTTAATATTTACTGGGTTACTATTGCTCGTATAACCTGCAATTTGAATAGACAGTGCTGCGCTGTTAACATCGTAACTGTCCCCCTCAAAATAGTAGCAGGCAGTTGAAACTTCCTGAAGTATCGAATCAAATTTTCTTACACTCAATGAGCTCGGCTGCTCAGAAATGGTTTCGAAATCTCCATTTGAATCACTATCCAAAAACTTCGCACTCCCTTCGGGGTACAACAATACCAAATCCTCTCCAGTGGCAAATTGCGCAAGTGTCAGCATCAAAGCTAGTGAGAGTATTAGGGGGTAAACTCTAATGGTTGATATCATTATTAATTCCTTTTTAATTTAATATTAAGATTGATCTGTGTTACGTACAAGTTGTGTGCATATGGGGATAGAAAGTACACACCACAATTTGTCCTTTTGCGGAAGCATTATACGCAAAATACTCTCATTTGTTGGCCGCTCAAATTCAGCTCAATTCCTCATTATCACTGTCGAATCAATATATCGGGCAGGCACAATTTGGCGCGTTCCGTGCCTGTCCAGAAAATTTATGGGTGTTTTAGGCGGTCAGATGGGGATCTCATTAGGGCGCGAAGACAACACATTTTATGCCGCCTTACAGACGCCGGATATATGTCTTCGTTACCGCCATCTTGGTTAAATGCCGGTTAATCAGGACGTGAGGTGTTAAGTTACAATCAATTTCTCAAATGATTTTAAGAAAAAGGGATTTATTTGTTTGACAGTCGTGGAGCGTCCATATATGTCCTATTTTTTATTTCTATTTTTTCCAGAGAAACGAAATGGCTGCTCAACAATACTCACAGTTTCGGTCAGCTCACCGAAGGGCGTGTAATCGGCTTGCCACACCACGGTGAGAGGCATTGGTCAGCGCCCTGGGTGTGCTTAAGTGATCATTACGGTAGGAGAAACAAGGGGCAGCCCCTAATTATTTGGTATTACTCTGGAGAAACCTCTCCCGCTAAGTCTTCCGTTTTTTGTTTAATACTTTTCTTTCTGAGAAAGAAGATAACAAGCAATAAAATCCAACCGATAAGAGGCATTACTAAAGGCGAAATAACCACCGCCAAAAGTCCTATTGAAGCCTCCCTTACTGGCCTTGGCGATGTAATTGAAAAAAAATAAGCCAATGTCCATATCACGAAATACGCCAAATTTGCCCCGATTGCTTTAGTAAGGCTGATATTTGCCACTTCCGGCATTGCTACATAAACTAAATATCGAGTGACAATAAGATAGGCTACGCCTATGAACATAAGCATATGCACTGTTAACTTTTTAGAATCCATTTTAAAGAACTTCCTTAGCAAAAAATCTAGTTAATCACTGGGTATCAATAAAGTCAAACACCCCTCTGACATTTATTCTTTTCTCTCCCCAAAAAACCATAAAAAAAGGCCACGCAATACGTGACCCTTTTTAATCTTAGAAACATTTTTTACAATTAAGGTCTTAGGTGACCTCTAAAAAGGAATCTCATCATCAAACGAGTCAAACCCACCGGCGGGCTGTTGTGGCGCTTGCTGAGGAGGCTGCTGAGGTGCTTGCTGCGGTGGCTGGCCCTGTGGCTGGTTATAGCCGCCTTGGTTTTGGGGTGCCTGGTTTTGGGGTGCCTGTTGTGGCGCTTGATTTTGCCCGCCGTAGTTTTGGCCACCGCCTTGGTTGTAGCTGTCTTGATTGTAGCCTGAGTTGTCGCCACCGCGAGAGTCGAGCATTTGCATTTCACCAGCCACAATCTCGGTGGTGTAGCGATCTTGACCGTCTTGGCCCTGCCACTTGCGAGTGCGCAGTGAGCCTTCGATATACACCTTGGAGCCTTTGCGCAGATACTCACCGGCAATTTCGGCCAGGCGGTTAAAAAATACTACGCGGTGCCACTCGGTGCGCTCTTGCGGCTGACCGGTGTTTTTGTCTTTCCAGGACTCGGAGGTCGCGACGCTGATATTGGTGACGGCGCCACCGGAGGGCATAAACTTGGTTTCTGGGTCTTGCCCCAGATTACCGACCAAAATGACCTTATTAATGCCGCGCGATGCCATATCGTTCTCCTGAAGTTCTCGTGTCTTTTTCGAATGGTTGGTTCAATATATCGGGTGTTGAGCTTACACTATTGCAGCCGCTATCACTATAACGCTGGTCTCAGAGCCCCAGCAGCCGATTGATTTCGGTGCGATTAACGCCGGCGGAATCCACCTTGAGATAGACCATATCCTCGCTCGGCACCACCAATATTTCGGCCACCGCTTCGACCCCCGCCAGCTTTTGCTCAATCTCTTCTGCGCTGCGACCGGCCAAGGGAAAGAGCATGCTGGCGAGATACCGCGGGGGCGACATCGACCGGGCCACCAACCACCACAGGGCAACCACCAGTGCGCACAGCGCCAACACCCAAAACACGCCCGCCAACTGCAACACCACGCCGCCCAATGCACCGCCACAAAAAGCACCGGCAAATTGAGCCGTGGAGTAAATGCCCGTGGCCGTGCCCTTGGAGCCCGCCGGCGCCATTTTGCTCACCAGAGACGGCAAAGTCGCCTCCAATAAGTTAAACGCCATAAAAAACCCGAACAAGCCAATGAGCCACCACACCATTGCTTTTGGCGCCAACATGAGCCAGACCAGCGATAGCCCTATCAACCCAATGGCCAACAAAAACACGGGTTTTATCTGGCGGCGTTTTTCGGCAACAATAATAAATGGCAGCATGGCCAAAAAGGACAATCCCAGAATAGGTAAATACACCCACCAATGGTGGGCCCGAGCCAAACCCAGAGGGCCATTGAGCACCACCGGCACCACCACAAAGCTGGCCATCAGGACAAAATGCAGCGCAAATATACCGGCATTTAGGCGCAGTAGTTCTTTGTTTTGCAAGGTATGCCAGAGTAGTTGCGGCACGGCCCCGGATTCGCGGCGACGCTTCAAACTGGGAGCAACCGAGGGTACCAAAAACACGACAACAAAGATCCCGACTAGGCCGAGCGCAGCGGTCACCCAAAAAATCAGGCTCAACCCACCCAGACCGGCCAGGGCCGGCCCCAAAACCAACGCCAGTGCGAAAGACACCCCAATGCTGGCGCCAATACTGGCCATGGCTTTAGTGCGATTTTCGTCGGCGGTCAAATCGGTGACCAGAGCCATCACAGCACTGGCGATGGCTCCCCCCCCTTGCAGTAAACGCCCCAGAATTAAGCCCCATACCGAGTCGGCCAGTGCGGCAATGACTGAGCCTGCGATAAAAATCAGCAAGCCGCCAATAATAACGGGCTTGCGACCAATTTTGTCGGACAAAACACCAAAGGGGATTTGCAGCAAGGCCTGTGAGGCTCCGTAAGCGCCCAGCGCCAACCCCAACAGGGCGGCACTGGCGCCGGTATAGCTCTCGCCGTACAGGGTGAGCACCGGCAGCACCATAAACAGCCCCAGCATGCGAAACGCATACAGCGAGGCCAGCGCCGAGACTGTGCGGCGCTCAAAGGTGGACGGATTGGGGCTCAAAGCTAACCTATCGTGTTATGGCAGCGCGATTGGAAGACTCTTGATACGCCGCGAAAGAGCGGAATTCTACCACCACTATCGCGACCAACCAATCACTGAAACTACACAATACAGATGCAGCGCTCATGCCGTATAATGATGGGTTTTCCGACGTCCCCACAGGTGAGCTTTTTGGATACGATTTTTGTACGCGGCGCCCGCACTCATAATTTAAAGAATATCGACTTGGATATTCCCCGCGATAAGCTGGTGGTCATTACCGGTTTATCGGGCTCGGGTAAATCGTCTCTGGCGTTTGACACTCTATACGCCGAGGGCCAGCGCCGCTACGTCGAATCGCTCTCCACCTATGCCCGCCAGTTTTTGTCGATGATGGAAAAACCCGACGTCGACCATGTTGAGGGTTTGAGCCCCGCCATTTCCATCGAGCAAAAGTCCACCTCGCACAACCCGCGCTCTACCGTGGGCACCATTACCGAGATATACGATTACCTGCGTTTGCTGTTTGCCCGGGTGGGCGAGCCGCGCTGCCCCACGCACAAACAGCCGCTGGCCGCGCAAACCATTAGCGAAATGGTGGATACCGTACTGGCTCTGCCCGAAGGCACTAAGCTGATGCTGATGGCACCGGTGGTGCGCGACCGCAAAGGTGAGCACTTACACACCTTGGAGAGTTTGCAGCGCGATGGCTTTATTCGTGCTCGCATCGACGGCATTCTGGTTGACCTAGATGATGCCCCAGAGCTGGATAAAAAGAAAAAACACACCATTGAAGTGGTGGTCGACCGCTTTAAAGTGCGCGACGATTTACAAGTGCGCCTGGCGGAGTCATTCGAAACGGCACTGAATTTATCGGAAGGGCTGGTCAGCATCAGCTATATGGACGGTGAGCAAGACGACCGGCTGTTCAGCGCCAAACACGCCTGCCCAGTGTGTGACTACAGCTTGAGCGAGCTGGAACCGCGCTTGTTCTCGTTTAACAATCCCGCCGGCGCCTGCCCCACCTGTGATGGCCTGGGGATTAAACAATTTTTCGATGAGAGCAAGGTTGTACTCTTTCCCGAGGCGCCCCTGTCGCAAGGAGCCATTCGCGGCTGGGATAAACGCAACATTTATTACTTCCATATGCTGACGGCACTGGCCGAGCACTACGGCTTTGATGTCGACACTCCCTGGAACGAATTACAGGCCGAACACCGCAAGGTGATTCTCACCGGTTCCGGCAGCGAATCCATCAGCTTTAACTACGTCAATGAGCGCGGCGATGTGATTAAGCGCAATCACACCTTTGAAGGGGTGGTGCCTAACCTAGAGCGGCGCTACCGCGACACCGAATCGGCCAGTGTGCGCGAAGAGCTGGCCAAGTATTTATCCACCCAGCACTGTCCCAGCTGCCATGGCGCTCGCCTTCGCGAATCCGCACGCAACGTGTTTGTCGATGAAAAGACCTTGCCCGAGCTGGCAGATATGCCGGTGGGTGAAGCTCAAACCTATTTCACTCAACTGACGTTCGAGGGTGCCAAAGCCGGCATCGCCGATAAAATTCTAAAAGAGTTGCGCGATCGCTTCCAATTTTTGGTAGATGTCGGGCTAAATTACCTCACCCTGAGCCGCAGCGCCGATACGCTTTCTGGCGGGGAAGCCCAACGCATTCGATTGGCCAGCCAAATTGGTGCGGGCCTTGTGGGCGTGATGTACATTCTCGACGAGCCCTCCATCGGCCTGCACCAGCGCGACAACGAACGCCTATTGAAAACCCTGACCCACCTGCGCGACTTAGGCAACACGGTGATTGTGGTTGAGCACGATGAAGACGCCATACGCCTGGCTGACCATGTGATTGATATTGGCCCGGGCGCGGGGGTTCACGGCGGCGAAGTCATTGCCGAGGGTACCGTGAACGACATTATGGCCAATCAGAACTCTCTGACCGGCCAGTACCTATCAGGCGGCAAAGAAATTGCCGTGCCCACAAAGCGCGTCAAAGCCGACGCCAAGCGCACTCTAAGCCTAACCGGTGCCCGCGGCAACAATCTGCAAAATATCGATTTAACACTGCCCTTGGGGCTGATGACTTGCGTCACCGGTGTGTCCGGCTCGGGCAAGTCCACCTTGATTAACGCCACGCTTTACCCGGTAGCCGCCACCGAGCTCAACGGCGCCACGACCTTAAAGCCCGCCGATTTCGACACCATAGAGGGCATGGACCAGCTGGACAAATGCGTCGACATTGACCAGAGCCCCATCGGCCGTACGCCGCGCTCCAACCCCGCCACCTACACGGGTATTTTTACTCCGGTGCGCGAACTGTTTGCCGGCACTCAAGAGGCCCGATCGCGCGGCTACAAGCCTGGGCGCTTTAGCTTTAATGTCAAAGGCGGCCGCTGCGAGGCCTGCCAGGGTGATGGGGTCACCAAGGTGGAAATGCACTTTTTACCGGATGTGTACGTCCCCTGCGATGTCTGTAAAGGCAAGCGCTACAACCGCGAAACTCTGGAGATCAAATACAAAGGCAAAAATATCCACGAGGTATTGGAGCTCACCATCGAAGAGGGGCGCGAATTTTTCGACGCCATACCGGCGGTGGCCAAAAAGCTACAAACCCTAATGGATGTGGGCCTGAGTTATATTCGCCTGGGGCAGGCAGCCACCACCCTTTCGGGCGGTGAAGCACAACGGGTGAAGCTGGCCAAAGAGCTGTCCAAACGCGATACCGGCCAAACCCTGTATATTTTGGACGAACCCACCACCGGCCTACACTTTGCCGATATTCAGCTGCTGCTGGATGTGCTGCACCGCCTGCGCAACGACGGCAACACGATTGTGGTGATTGAGCACAACCTGGACGTCATCAAAACCGCGGACTATATCGTCGATCTGGGCCCCGAGGGCGGCAGCGGCGGCGGCCAGATTATCGCCACCGGCACCCCGGAAGAAGTCGCCAAAAATAAAAAATCCCACACAGGCCACTTTTTGGCACCCATGCTCAAAGCGGCACGGCAAAAAAACCAAGCCAAAACACCCTAAGATACACCACCGCCACTTGGGCCGGGCATAGAGTAAATATCCCGGCCTAAGTGCGAACTTTGCCTCTTGCTGGTATAATTCGCGCTCCTCCAATACAGAGGCTTATTGTCGTATTGATTGGCCATCACAAGTGGCCAATTTTAGGATCAGCGTTGGGCGCGGGAATGCGCGTACTGCCGCCCGAAATGGAACGATTTCGGCCCGTCCCCGCTTTTCCGGCCTCTGAAGATACCCTCTTTAAATACAGGTAACAGAATGGCTACATCAGATTCCAAAATCATCTACACCAAAACCGACGAAGCTCCAGCCCTGGCCACCCAGTCGCTGCTGCCCATTATTGAAGCGTTCACCAAGGTTTCTGGTGTTGGCATTGAGCTGAAAGACATCTCATTGGCTGGCCGTATCATTTCTCAGTTCCCCGAGTATCTGACCGAAGATCAACGCCAGAGCGATGCATTGGCTGAGCTGGGCGAACTGGCTAAGCAGCCCGAAGCGAATATCGTTAAACTGCCTAATATCAGCGCGTCTATCCCGCAGCTGAAAGCAGCTATCAAAGAGTTGCAAGATCAGGGCTACGCCCTCCCCGATTACCCGACCGAACCGAAAACCGACGAAGAAAAATCCGTTGCCGCTCGCTATGACAAAGTCAAAGGCTCTGCGGTAAACCCTGTACTGCGCGAAGGCAACTCCGATCGCCGCGCACCGGCTTCGGTTAAAGCTTACGCTCGTAAAAACCCACACTCGATGGGCGCTTGGGACAAAGACTCTAAGTCACACGTTTCGCACATGAGCGAAGGCGACTTTTACGGCAGCGAAAAATCGGTCACCCTGCCTGCGGCCACCACCGCCACTATTGAGCTCGAAAAAGCCGACGGCACTAAAGACGTTTTAAAACAAGGCCTCGCCCTGCAAGCCGGTGAAATCGTTGACGCCGCCGTCTTAAGCGCCAAGTCACTGCGCGCCTTTTTGGCCGATGCCATCGCCGATGCGAAAGAGCAAAACGTACTGTTCTCGCTGCACATGAAAGCCACTATGATGAAAGTCTCTGACCCTATCATCTTTGGTCACGCGGTCAGCGTTTTCTACAAAGACTTGTTTGACAAGTACGCCACCGAATTTGCCGAGCTGGGTGTTGACCCCACCTACGGTTTTGCCGATGTGATCAGCAGCATCCAAAAACTGCCCGCTGACAAACGCGAAGCCATTGAAGCTGATATTAAAGCGATTTATGCCGCCGGCCCAGAAATGGCCATGGTGAATTCCGATAAAGGCATTACCAACTTGCACGTCCCTAACGATGTCATCATCGATGCTTCTATGCCGGCGGCCATCCGCTCATCCGGTAAGATGTGGGGCCCAGCGGGCACTCTGCAAGACACCAAATTCACCATTCCCGATCGTTGCTACGCCGGTGTTTACGCTGAAACCATTGAGTTCTGTAAGCAAAACGGTGCCTTTGACCCCACCACCATGGGCAGCGTTCCTAACGTAGGCTTGATGGCGCAGAAAGCCGAAGAATACGGCTCACACGACAAGACTTTCGAAATCTCTAGCGCCGGCACCGTACGCGTGCTCGATGCCGACGGCAATACTCTATTGGAGCAAACCGTCGAGGAAGGCGATATCTTCCGCGCTTGTCAGGTAAAAGATGCACCGATCAAAGACTGGGTTAAGCTTGCGGTCAACCGCGCGCGTGCTACCGGTAATCCTGCTATTTTCTGGCTGGATAAAAACCGTGCCCATGACGCCGAACTGATTAAGAAGGTAGAGGCTTATCTGCCTGAACACGACACCGAAGGCTTAGACATCCGCATTCTGTCACCGGAAGAAGCGACCCGCCTGACACTGCAACGCACCAAAGACGGAGAAGACACCATCTCGGTCACCGGTAATGTATTGCGCGATTACCTGACCGATCTGTTCCCGATTTTGGAGCTGGGCACCAGTGCCAAAATGCTGTCTATCGTACCGTTAATGAACGGCGGCGGCCTGTTTGAAACCGGTGCGGGCGGCTCTGCCCCCAAGCACGTTGAACAGCTGACCGACGAAGGTCATTTGCGCTGGGATTCACTGGGTGAATTCTTGGCTTTGTCTGCATCACTGGAGCACTTCAGCCAAGTTAACGACAACGCCAAAGCCGGTATTCTGGGCGCCGCTCTGGATAGCGCTACTGGTAAATTCCTGGACGAAAACAAATCGCCCAGCCGTAAAGTTGGCGAAATCGACAACCGCGGCAGCCATTTCTACTTGGCTCTGTACTGGGCAGAAGCCTTGGCCAGCCAAGCTGAAGACGCCGAGCTTGCCGAGCGCTTTAAAAAGGTGGCAACCGACTTGGCCGCCAATGAAGCTAAGATTATCGAAGAACTCAACAGCGCCCAAGGCAGTCCGGTAGATATCGGTGGTTACTATAAAACCGACGACACCAAGGTCGCGGCCGCTATGCGCGCCAGCAGCACCTTAAACGCAATAGTAAACGCGCTGTAAATCGCCTACTTACCTTTGCTGAAAAACCGGAGCTCTGCTCCGGTTTTTTTTTGCCCCAAAAATACCGTCGTATACATTCATCGATAAATTCAATCAAACCCGCCTAACCAGTCTGTGGGTGGACTCTGTTATTTACGCTAAGCTTGGTCGAAAGACGTAGAAAGGAGTAAATCATGGGCTTATTAGTAGAAGGCCAGTGGCAAGACCGTTGGTACGACACGCAAAAGAGCGGCGGCAAATTTGTCCGCCAAGAAGCCACTTTTCGTCATTGGATTACTGCCGACGGTAGCGCTGGCCCCAAGGGTGGAGATGGCTTTAGAGCCGAAAAAGGGCGTTACCACTTATATGTTTCTTACGCCTGCCCCTGGGCACACCGAACGTTAATTTTCCGCGCCCTTAAGGGTTTAACCGACTGGATCGGTGTTTCAGTCGTCCACCCACTAATGCAAGACAACGGCTGGACGTTTAACCCCAATGAAAAAGTCGTACCAGACCCTATTCACAACGCTCAATATCTATACCAAATTTACACCGCCGACACCCCGGACTTTACCGGTCGTGTGACCGTACCTTTACTGTGGGATAAACAACTAAAGCGCATTGTCAGCAATGAATCAGCGGATATTATTCGCATGTTCAATCAAGCGTTTGACCACCTAGGCGCCGCTCAAGGCGACTATTACCCGCAAGCTTTACACAGCGAGATCAACAGCGTTAATAACAGGGTTTACCACACCGTCAACAACGGCGTTTATCGGGCAGGCTTTGCCACCACTCAAGAAGCTTATAACGAGGCCGTTAGCGAGCTGTTTGACAGCCTAGAGTGGCTAGAGGGAATTCTGTCGCGCAACCGCTACTTAACCGGGTATAAGATTACAGAGGCAGACTGGCGGCTTTTTACCACACTCATCCGGTTCGACGCCGTTTACCACGGCCACTTTAAATGCAATTTAAAACAAATTGCCAACTACCCTAACCTATCAGCTTATATGCGCGAGTTGTACCAATGGCCTGGGGTAGCCGACACTGTGCACTTTGACCATATCAAATCACACTATTATCAAAGCCACACAACCATTAATCCCACAGGCATAGTGCCTAAAGGGCCTATTCTCGATTTAAACGCAGCACACGGGCGCGATTAAACCCATCGCGAAAGGCCATTTGAAACAAAAAATCCACACGCACAAAAACACAAAAAGCCGGCAAGCCGGCTTTTTGTGTTTGCGATGAGAAAGTCGGTGTTACTCGACTTCTGCCGCTTCTTCAACTGCAGGACGATCAACCAACTCGACGTAAGCCATGGTAGCTTTGTCGCCGGTACGCAGACCGCACTTCATAATACGCAGGTAGCCACCAGGACGTGACTCGTAGCGTGGGCCCAGCTCGGCAAACAACTTACCTACCGCTTTTGGGTTACGCAGACGAGCAAACGCTAAACGGCGATTGGCTACGCTGTCGCTCTTTGCCAAGGTAATCAGAGGCTCAGCGTAACGACGCAGCTCTTTTGCCTTAGGCAAAGTGGTTTTAATCAGTTCGTGCTCAACCAGTGACGCTGTCATGTTGCGAAACATGGCTTTGCGATGTGAACTGTTACGATTCAGTTGACGGCCACTATGACGATGACGCATGACGCTAAATCCTTCACTTATGATTGCTTCACAGCAATCTCGTTAACCCGCGCAAACGCGGGACTGAATTAATTAGTCTTCGTTGCGCAGGCTGGCGGGTGGCCAGTTTTCCAAACGCATACCGAGAGACAAACCGCGCGAGGCAAGTACGTCTTTGATCTCGGTCAGAGACTTTTTACCCAAGTTCGGAGTTTTTAACAGCTCAACTTCTGTGCGCTGAATCAAATCACCGATGTAGTAGATATTTTCCGCTTTTAGGCAGTTGGCCGAACGAACGGTCAGCTCCAGATCATCCACCGGACGCAACAGAACAGGATCAATCGCCTCTTCTTTTTCTTCCGGTTGTGACTGGCTTTCACCTTCGAGGTCAACAAACACCGCCAGCTGCTGCTGGAGGATAGTCGCTGCACGACGGATAGCTTCTTCGGGGTCCAGGGTACCGTTGGTCTCCAGATCCAAAATCAGTTTATCCAGATCGGTACGCTGCTCAACACGAGCGCTGTCTACACTGTAGGCAACACGACGCACTGGGCTGTAAGAAGCGTCCAATTGCAGACGACCAATTGCGCGGTTTTCATCTTCCTCCTGACGACGGGCGTCAGCAGGCTGATAACCACGACCGCGAGCAACGGTTAAACGCATGCTTACGGTGGTGTCGCCAGTAATGTTGCAGATCACGTGCTCGGGGTTTTTAATCTCGATTTCGTGGTCTACTTGGATATCACCGGCAGTGACGACACCCGGACCTTTTTTGGTCAGGGTCAGAACTGCCTGATCCTTGCCGTGCATAACAACGGCGACGCCTTTCAGGTTAAGGAGGATTTCAATAACATCCTCACGTACACCTTCAATATCGCTGTACTCATGCAGCACACCGTCGATTTCGGCTTCCGTAATGGCACAACCGGCCATTGAGGAGAGCAGAATACGACGCAGCGCATTGCCCAGAGTATGTCCGAAACCACGTTCTAGCGGCTCCAGCACGACCTTGGCGTGGGTCGGGCCGTTTTCGGTTACGTCGATATGACGCGGAGTCAAAAATTCGTTTACTGCAGTCTGCATAGCCACACCTGTTAACGGTTAATCCCTTACTTGGAGTAAAGCTCTACGATAAGGTTTTCGTTGATTTCAGCCGGCAAGTCGCTGCGCTCAGGAACGCGCTTAAAAGTGCCTTCCTTTTTGTCAGCGTTGACTTCAACCCACTCAACATCAGCGCGCTGGCCTGACAGAGTCAGAGCGTTCTGGATGCGAAGTTGGTTTTTAGCCTTCTCGCGGATGGTCACAACATCACCTTCTGCTACTTGGAAAGAAGCAATGTTAACGGTTTGGCCATTAACAACAATCGCCTTATGCGATACCAACTGACGAGATTCGGCGCGTGTAGAACCAAAACCCATGCGGTATACAACATTGTCCAGACGACATTCCAGCAGCTTCAACAAGTTCTCACCGGTAGCGCCTTTACGACGAGCGGCTTCTTTGTAGTAAGCACGGAATTGCTTCTCGAGCACACCGTAGGTGCGACGTACTTTTTGTTTCTCACGCAGCTGTACACCGTAATCAGACAGGCGTCCACGGCGTTGGCCGTGCATACCTGGAGCGGTTTCCAGCTTACATTTTGAGTCCAGCGCGCGGGCACCACTTTTTAGAAAAAGATCAGTACCTTCGCGACGGGCCAGCTTACATGTTGGTCCAATATAACGTGCCATTAGTTTGCCCCCTTACACTCGACGTTTCTTCGGCGGACGACATCCATTGTGCGGAATAGGCGTCACGTCAGTGATGTTGGTTATCTTGTAACCAGCGTTGTTCAGAGCACGTACAGCCGACTCACGGCCTGGCCCTGGACCTTTAACCTCAACGTCAAGGTTCTTTAAGCCGTATTCTTTAGCGGCTTCACCGGCACGCTCTGCAGCAACCTGGGCTGCGAACGGGGTGCTTTTACGCGAACCGCGGAAGCCGGAGCCACCTGCAGTCGCCCAGCTCAGGGTATTGCCCTGGCGGTCGGAGATCGTAACGATCGTGTTGTTGAAAGAGGCGTGGATGTGTGCAACACCATCAGCAACCTGCTTTCTAACTTTTTTCTTTGTAGACTTATTACCTGGCTTGGCCATAGCAATCTCTTCCTAACTGTTGTTACCGTACTTTTGAATGTAAGCGTTCAGTCAATTATTTTCTAATTGGCTTACGCGGACCTTTGCGGGTACGAGCGTTAGTCTTAGTACGCTGACCACGGAGCGGCAGACTACGACGGTGGCGCAAACCACGGTAGCATCCCAAATCCATCAGGCGTTTAATGTTCATAGACACAACACGACGCAGGTCACCCTCTACGGTGAACTTGCCTACTTCGTTACGGATCTGATCAACCTGTTCTTCAGACAAAGAACCGATTTTCACATCTTCCGCAATGCCAGTCGCAGCGCAAATCTGCTTGGCAGTAGTACGGCCTACCCCGAAAATATAAGTCAGGGATATAACCGCGTGTTTGTGGTCTGGTATGTTGACACCAGCAATACGGGCCATTCAAATTACTCCAGTAACTTTAAAATTGCAGCGTTGACGTGGATTTACCCCACCCCGTAACGCACATGGTAAAAAGGCGCGCAAGGATAGCGATAAAAACACAAAAAAGCAATAGCCTGATGATTTCTCATCAGACGACAGTCAACGCCCCCAGTGTGCAAGCCAGCTGAAAAGGCTTATTTCAGTACTCAGCTGGCAGAAAAGGTGGCATGAAATGCCACCTTTTCTGGCCGATGAGCGGCGAGCCGCCCCTCGTCTTGCTTAGCCTTGACGCTGCTTGTGGCGCGGCTCAGTGTTGCAGATAACTCGCAGAACACCGTTGCGACGTACCATTTTACAGTTGCGGCAAATCTTTTTAACAGAAGCACGAACTTTCATGATCCTACCCTTTCAACAGAGGTTAGCGAGCGTTTCCGCTGCCATACCCCTTCAAGTTTGACTTCTTCATCAGTGATTCATACTGATGCGACATCAAGTGAGCCTGTACCTGGGACATAAAGTCCATTACCACCACCACTACGATGAGTAGCGAGGTACCACCTAAGTAGAATGGCACATTAAAGGCCACTACCAGGAACTGCGGCATCAGACAAACTACCGACATATAGATAGCGCCAATTACCGTCAAACGGGTCAAAACACTATCGATATATTTGGCTGACTGCTCACCGGGACGAATCCCCGGAATATAAGCACCTGATTTTTTCAGGTTATCGGCAACTTCTTTCGGGTTGAACATCAACGCCGTGTAGAAGAAACAGAAAAAAGCAATCATACCTGTAAACAAAATGATGTTCAGAGGCTGACCGGGGCCAATTGCAAGAGCAAAGTCTTGCAAAAAGTTAGCAACCGGACCTTCGCCACCTTCACCGAACCACTGCGCAATAGACGCGGGGAACAATAAAATCGAGCTGGCAAAAATTGCTGGAATCACACCGGCCATATTAATCTTAAGAGGCAGGTGGCTAGTTTGTGCAGCATAGGCCTGAGCCCCTTGCTGACGCTTCGCGTAATTCACAGTAATTCGACGCTGACCACGCTCAATTCGAACAATTGCCCAAATCACGGCCATAGCAACAACGGTGATGATTAACAACATAAGTACGTGTAAATCACCTTGGCGTGCGCTTTCAATCGCAGAACCAATCGCTGTAGGGAAGCCCGCCACAATACCGGCGAAGATCAGCATGGAGATACCATTACCAATACCGCGCTCAGTGACTTGCTCACCCAGCCACATCATAAATACCGCACCGGTGACCAGTGACACAACCGCAATAAAGTAAAATGCGATGGTTGGCTCACCACCATAGGCAAAACCGGAGAAGCTAACAGCCATAGCCATTGCCTGCACGGTTGCCAGTATAACGGTACCGTATCGAGTGTACTGGTTGATCTTACGACGACCAGCATCCCCTTCTTTTTTCAGTTGCTCCAGTGAAGGAGTCACCGCGGTCATCAACTGCATGATGATCGACGCTGAAATGTAGGGAAAGATACCCAGAGCGAGAATACTCATCCGCTCCAGAGCACCACCCGAGAACATATTGAACAATCCGAGGACCGTTCCCTGATTCTGATTAAACAGATCGGCGATTCGTTCGGGGTCTAGTCCCGGTACCGGAATGTGGGTACCGATCCGGTAAACCACGATCGCCAAAAACAGAAAACGAAGGCGAGCCCATAGCTCGCCCAGTCCT
This sequence comes from Gilvimarinus sp. 2_MG-2023, assembly GCF_030547685.1. GTDB lineage: Bacteria > Pseudomonadota > Gammaproteobacteria > Pseudomonadales > Cellvibrionaceae > Gilvimarinus. The sequence continues at coordinate 60,149 of NZ_JAUOQM010000020.1, forward strand.
TTTTTATTCCCTAACGGCAGATTACCGGGAGTTGCCATTGGCACCTCTTACTCTTCGACTTTACCGCCCGCCGCTTCAATCGCAGCTTTGGCACCTTTAGTCACAGCCAAACCTTTCACTGTAACGGCTTTGGTCACTTCGCCAGAAGCAAAGATCTTGGCACGCTTGATGTGAGCACCGATAATATCGGCCTGCTTCAAGGTTTCCAGATCAACGGTTTCGCCTTCAACTTTGTTCAACTCGTTGAGACGAACCTCAGCAGTCACACGACCGATGCGAGAGCTAAAGCCATATTTTGGCAAGCGCTTCTGCAAAGGCATCTGACCACCCTCGAAACCTGGCTTAACAGTACCACCAGAACGAGACTTAAGACCTTTGTGACCACGACCAGCGGTTTTACCTACACCGCTACCGATACCACGGCCAACACGTTTCTTGCTATGAGTGCTGCCTGGAGCGGGACTTAGCGTATTAAGACGCATGTTACTCTCCCTCTACCTTAATCAGATAGTGTACTTTATTAATCATGCCACGAGTAGAAGGAGTGTCCTCTACTTCTACGGTGTGACCGATGCGACGCAGTCCCAAACCGGTAACGCAAGCCTGATGGTTCTTCAGACGGCCTGCGGTACTTCTGAGCTGAGTCACTTTAATCATTTTCTTAGCCATGCTTGTATACCGCTTTCCTAAGAATCGGCCAGGGCCGATTAATTCAGAATATCTTCTACGCTCTTACCGCGCTTGGCAGCAACAGACTCTGGAGAAGCCATATCTTTCAACGCGTTGTAAGTCGCGCGAACTACGTTTACCGGGTTGGTAGAACCATAGCACTTGGCTAGTACGTTCTGTACACCGGCAATTTCCAAGACGGCGCGCATTGCACCACCGGCAATAACACCGGTACCTGGAGACGCAGGTTGCATATACACTTTAGAGGCGCCGTGGCGACCTTTGGTGGCATATTGCAGTGTATCGCCGTTCAAATCAACGTTGATCATGTTGCGACGGGCGGCTTCCATTGCTTTTTGAATAGCAACAGGCACTTCACGTGCTTTGCCGCGGCCGAAACCTACTTTGCCATTACCGTCGCCTACAACGGTGAGGGCGGTGAAGGCAAAGATACGACCACCTTTAACAGTTTTGGCAACACGATTGACCTGTACCAGTTTTTCCTGGAAGCCTTCGTTATTACCATCATCTTTTTTAGTAAAAGCCATGTCTTTACCCTTAGAATTCCAGTCCAGCTTCACGCGCGGCATCAGCCAATGCCTTTACGCGACCGTGGTATTTGAAACCACTACGATCAAAGGCCACGTTAGTAATACCGGCGGCTTTGGCACGCTCGGCGATTAACTCGCCAACGGCCTTAGCGGCATCTGCATTACCAGTAGCGCCACTGCGCAGTGACTTGTCCAGTGTGGATGCGCTTGCTAAAACACTCGCACCATCCTGGGCAATAATTTGTGCATAAATATGACGTGGCGTGCGGTGAACGGCCAGACGAGTTTCGCCTAACTGACGGATCTTGGCACGGGCACGGCGTGCACGGCGAAGACGAGATTGCTTCTTATCGCTCATAACCTAGCCCTTACTTCTTCTTAGCTTCTTTACGACGTACTTGTTCGTCAGCAAAGCGTACACCTTTACCTTTATAAGGCTCTGGTGGACGAAGCGCGCGGATTTCCGCGGCTACCTGACCGAGCAACTGATTATCAGCGCTCTTAAGTACGATATCGGTCTGGCTTGGAGTTTCCGCTGTTACGCCCTCAGGGAGGGTATAGTCAACAGGGTTAGAGAAACCCAAAGACAGGTTTACAGATTTGCCCGATGCTTTTGCACGATAACCAACACCGACTAACTGCAGTTTCTTTTCGAAACCTACAGAAACGCCTTTAACCATGTTGTTTACCAGAGCACGCATTGTGCCTGCTAAAGCGATCGATTCCTGCTTGGCACCACCATCGCGAGCAGCGAATTGCAGAACGTTTTCTTCCTGCTTTATTTCAACTGCTTCGTGAACGGTCAGAGCCAACGTACCATTGCTGCCTTTTAAGCTAAGCTCTTGCCCATCAAGGGTGACCTTAACTGCAGCGGGTACTTCAACCGGACTGTTTGCAACTCGTGACATGATTCTTCCCGTTAGAATACTGTGCAGAGGACTTCACCACCAACGCCAGCGGCGCGGGCAGCACGATCAGTCATTACACCTTGACTAGTCGAAACGATGGCAACACCAAGGCCGTTGCGAACACTCGGCAACTCGGTTTTACCAGCGTAATTGCGCAAACCAGGACGACTCACGCGGTCGAGTTCCGCAATGACAGGTTTGCCTTCAAAATATTTCAGCTCAACGATCAGGTCTGGCTTAGCGCCTTCACTGACAGAATAACCGCTGATATAGCCTTCTTCCTGTAGCACTTTGGCCACGTTAATCTTCAGTTTAGAAGATGGAATAGCTACGTCAGTCTTACCAACTTGCAGCGCATTACGAATGCGGGTCAGCATATCTGCTAACGGATCTTGCATACTCATCTGAATCTGCTCCTATATATGGGCCAGAGCTTACCAGCTCGCCTTGACCAGGCCCGGGACATCGCCGCGCATCGCTGCTTCACGCAGCTTGTGACGGCAAAGACCAAACTTACGATAAACGCCGTGCGGACGACCAGTCACGCGACAGCGGTTACGACCACGAGATGGACTTGCATCACGAGGCAGTTGTTGCAGTTTGGTTTGTGCTTCCCATACTTGTTCTTCAGATGAAGCAGGGCTGGAAATAATCGCCTTTAATTCGGCGCGCTTAGCAGCGAACTTAGCAGCAGCTTTAGTTCGTTTCGCTTCGCGTGCGATCATAGATTTTTTAGCCATGTCTCTACCCTTAGCCTTTGAACGGGAAGTTGAACGCTTTCAACAAAGCGCGACCTTCTTCGTCATTGCGTGCACTTGTGGTGATACAAATATCCAAACCACGGATTTTATCGACTTTATCGTATTCGATTTCCGGGAAGATAATTTGCTCAGTCACACCCATCGAGAAGTTACCGCGACCGTCAAACTGCTTAGGGCTAATACCGCGGAAGTCACGAATACGAGGAATAGAGATCGAGATTAAACGATCCAGAAACTCGTACATGCGATCTTGACGCAGGGTTACTTTACAACCAATTGGCCAGTTATCACGGATTTTAAAACCTGCGATAGACTTGCGCGCCTTGGTTACAACAACCTTCTGACCGGCGATTTTCTCCAGGTCAGCTACAGCGTGCTCAAGCACTTTCTTGTCGCCCACAGCTTCACCAACACCCATGTTAATGGTGATCTTGGTGATGCGAGGAACTTCCATTACGTTCGCCAAACCCAAATCTTCTTTCAGTTTGGGAGCGATTTCTTTGCTATATATTTTTTTCAGCCTAGCCATGTCACTTACGCCCCTACGGCTTCGCCAGTGGATTTGAAGACGCGAACTTTCTTTTCGCCTTCAAGCTTGAAGCCCACACGATCAGCTTTTCCAGTAGCGGCATTAAAAATGGCCACATTGGAAACATTAATAGCGGCTTCTTTCTCAACAATACCACCAGCTACCCCTAACTGCGGGTTAGGCTTCTGGTGTTTTTTGACGAGATTGATACCGGATACGATCAGCTTTTCATCTGACAGTACGCGAACAACCTTGCCACGTTTGCCTTTGTCGCGACCGGCGATAACAATCACTTCGTCATCACGTTTAATTTTACGCATTTGTCTGCCCTCGAGTCTCCGCCAAGTGCTTAAAGCACTTCAGGTGCCAGAGAAATGATTTTCATAAATTTCTCGCCACGCAACTCACGAGTTACGGGTCCGAAAATACGCGTACCAACCGGAGCATCCTGGTTGTTCAGCAGCACCGCAGCGTTGTCGTCGAACTTGATCAATGAACCGTCCTGACGACGCACACCATGCTTGGTGCGCACAACAACCGCATTCATAACCTGGCCTTTCTTCACCTTACCGCGAGGAATTGCTTCCTTTACAGTAACTTTGATGATGTCGCCCACGGCTGCGTAACGACGGTGGGAGCCGCCAAGCACCTTGATGCACTGAACGCGGCGTGCGCCACTGTTATCAGCTACATCTAAGTAGGATTCTGTTTGAATCATCGTCCGTCTCCGAAACTAATCTATGTCGCACGAAATCGTTAGATTTCAGTTGCGCGCTCTTCAATTTTTACTAAAGCCCATGACTTGCTTTTCGATAGCGGACGTGACTCAGCAATTGTCACGGTATCGCCCATCTTGGACTCATTGTTTTCGTCATGTGCTTTTAGCTTAGATGACTTACTCACGTACTTGCCGTAAATCGGGTGCTTAACACGACGCTCGATCAATACTGAGATGGTTTTATCCATCTTGTCGCTGACAACTTTACCAGTCAGTGTACGAGCCAGTTTTTCAGTCTGAGCCATCGTTAATTACCTGCCTTTTGTCTAAGCGCCGTTTTGATGCGAGCAATATCTTTACGAGTTTGCGACAACAAGTGAGTCTGACTCAGCTGGCCAGTTGAAGCCTGCATACGCAACTTAAACTGTTCCTTAAGCTGGGAAAGCAACTCGCTGTTCAGCTCTTCAACGGATTTTTCCCGGAGTTCTGAAGCTTTCATCACATCACCGAACGTTTAACGAATGTTGTAGAAATTGGCAACTTTGCCGCAGCCAGCGCGAATGCTTCGCGAGCCAGCTCTTCGCTAACACCGTCCATTTCGTACAGGACTTTGCCAGGGCAAATTTGTGCCACCCAGTATTCGACGTTACCCTTACCTTTACCTTGACGTACTTCCAAAGGCTTTTCGGTAATTGGCTTGTCCGGGAATACTCGGATCCAAATTTTACCGCCACGTTTAATGTGACGAGTCATAGCACGACGGGCCGCTTCGATCTGACGTGCTGTAATACGACCGCGACCAGTCGCTTTTAATCCAAAGTCGCCAAAGCTAACTTTGGAGCCGCGATGGGCCAAACCGCGGTTGCGGCCTTTCTGTTGCTTGCGAAACTTCGTACGCTTCGGTTGCAGCATCTTGCGTACCCCTTACTTAGACTTTGAGCCTTTTTTCTTAGGTGCAGTTTCCGGCTCAACATCACCGATAACTTCGCCTTTGAAAATCCAAACTTTAACGCCAATAATCCCGTAGGTAGTTGACGCCTCTGCGGTGTTGTAGTCGATGTCTGCACGCAATGTGTGCAAAGGTACTCGACCTTCTCGATACCATTCGGTACGGGCAATCTCGGCACCACCAAGACGGCCACCAACCTGAATTTTGATACCTTCAGCACCTTGACGCATGGCATTTTGTACCGCGCGCTTCATGGCACGACGGAACATCACACGACGTTCTAGCTGCTGGGCAACACCCTGGGCGACCAAAGCCGCATCCAGATCAGGTTTGCGAATCTCTTCAATATTAATGTGAACAGGCACGCCCATCTTCTGGCTGATTTCAGCACGCAGACGATCAACATCTTCACCTTTCTTACCAATCACAATACCTGGACGGGCAGTGTGAATGGTGATGCGTGCGGTGTTAGCCGGACGCTCGATGTCAACACGGCTAACAGATGCGTTTGCCAGTTTGTCTTGGATGTACGAGCGCACTTCCAAGTCGTTGTTGAGCTTGTCTGCGTATTCATCGCTGCCAGCATACCAAGTAGAGGTATGGCTTTTGACAATACCCAGACGAATACCTGTCGGATGTACTTTCTGACCCATAACGCCTACTCTCTTACTGATCGGCTACTTTTACGGTGATATGACAAGTGCGCTTCAGAATGCGGTCAGCACGACCTTTAGCGCGAGGCATGATGCGTTTCATCGTCATGCCCTCATCCACAAAAATCGTGGACACTTTCAACTCATCAATATCAGCACCTTCATTGTGCTCTGCGTTTGCAATTGCAGACTCAAGCACTTTTTTCACTATCGCAGCGCCCTTTTTCGGACTAAAAGCCAGAATATCAAGGGCGTCTTCAACGCTTTTTCCACGAATTTGATCTGCAACCAAACGCGCTTTTTGCGCCGACAGACGAGCACCGCTTAATTTTGCTGCTACTTCCATCGTTAAACCTCGTTAGGCACTAGCGCTTAGCGCTTTTTAGCTTTCTTGTCTGCAATATGACCGCGATACGTGCGGGTCGCTGCAAACTCGCCCAGTTTGTGCCCAACCATCTCTTCGTTGATCAGGACTGGCACGTGTTGACGTCCGTTATGTACCGCCAGAGTCAAGCCAACCATCTCCGGAAGAATCATGGAGCGGCGAGACCAGGTTTTGATCGGACGACGATCGTTTGCTTCGATCGCTGCTTCGACCTTCTTAATCAGGTGAAGATCGATAAAAGGACCTTTCTTCAGTGAACGTGGCACTGTTGCTTCCTCTTTTGGTTGTTAGGTCGTCAATTAGCGCTTGTCGCGACGACGAACAATCATCTTATCGGTACGCTTGTTCTTGCGTGTCTTATAACCCTTAGTTGGAGTACCCCAAGGTGAAATTGGGTGACGGCCACCAGAGGTACGACCTTCACCACCACCATGCGGGTGATCAACCGGGTTCATAGCAACACCGCGAACAGTTGGGCGTACACCGCGCCAGCGCTTGGCACCTGCTTTACCCAGAGAGCGCAAGCTGTGCTCACTGTTGGATACTTCACCCAGAGTTGCACGACACTCAGACAGAACGCGACGAGTTTCACCGCTGCGCAGACGCAAAGTTGCGTAAGCACCGTCACGAGCCACTAAGTTGGCAGATGTACCTGCTGAACGCGCCAGCTGAGCACCTTTACCAGGCTTAAGCTCCACACAGTGAACAACACTACCCAAAGGCAGGTTGCGCAGTGGCAAGGTGTTGCCCGCTTTAATAGAAGCAGCATCACCAGATTCAATTTTATCGCCAGCTTTCAAACCTTTGGGAGCGATAATATAACGACGCTCACCATCGGCATAACAAACCAGTGCAATATATGCAGTGCGGTTTGGATCGTATTCGATACGCTCAACAGTCGCTGGAATTCCGTCTTTATTGCGACGGAAATCGATCAGTCGATAGTGCTGCTTGTGACCACCACCAACGTGACGAGTGGTGATACGACCAGCGTTATTACGACCGCCATTGCGAGATTGCTTCTCCAACAAAGGGGCATATGGCGCACCTTTGTGCAGATCCGGATTCACGACGCTTACTACAAAGCGGCGACCGGGCGAGGTTGGTTTACGTTTTACAATAGCCATTGCAACAATCCCCTTACTCAGCTACCGCAAAGTCGATGTCTTGACCTTGCTCAAGGCGCACGTAAGCTTTTTTCCAGTCACTGCGCTTGCCGAGACCGTAGCGTGTACGCTTGGTTTTGCCTTTAACATTCAGGATGCGGACTTGCTCAACTTTTGCATCAAACAAAGCTTGAACAGCAGCCTTCACTTCCAGCTTGGTGGCATCAGCGGCAACTTTAAATACCACTTGATTACCCATTTCGCCCACGATTGCGGCTTTTTCAGAAACCACTGGGCCTAACAAGACTTTATAAATTCGCTCTTGATTCATCCCAGGATCTCCTCGAATTTCTTCATCGCAGACACAGTCACTACAACTTTGTCAAAGCGAATCAGGCTTACCGGATCGATGCCTGCAACGTCACGCACATCAACTTTATGCAAGTTGCGTGAAGACAGATACAGAGCCTCGCTTACTTCCTCGGTAATCACCAAGGCTTCAGACAAACCGTACTGACCCAGCTTTTGTACCAGAGCTTTAGTTTTTGGAGCTTCAATATCGAACTCCTCAACCACCACCAGACGCTCCTGACGGTACAACTCAGACAGAATGCAACGCAATGCTGCACGGTACATTTTCTTGTTCAGCTTTTGCTCGAAGCTACGTGGCTTAGCAGCGAAAGTAGTACCACCTGCACGCCAAATAGGGCTTCGAATAGTACCAGCACGAGCGCGGCCAGTACCTTTTTGGCGCCATGGCTTCTTACCGCCACCAGACACCTCTGAACGTGATTTTTGCGCCTTAGTACCCTGACGACTACCCGCCATATAAGCGACGACCGCTTGATGCACTAAGTCTTGATTAAACTCTTTACCGAAGGCCACCTCGGATACTTTCAAGGTACCGTTGGAGCCGCCGGGAGTAACAATATTTAATTCCATGGTCGATTCCCCTCGGACAATTAGGCGTTGTTGCGCGCTTTAACTGCTGGACGCACGATCACGTCACCACCCGGAGCACCGGGGATGGCACCTTTGACCAACAGCAGATTACGTTCGGCATCAACGCGAACCACTTCCAGGTTCTGAACGGTTACACGCTCAGCACCCATGTGGCCAGCCATTTTCTTGCCCTTGAAGACGCGGCCCGGAGTCTGACATTGACCAATAGAACCGGGAGCACGGTGAGACAACGAGTTACCATGGGTAGCATCTTGCATGCTAAAGTTCCAGCGCTTAACACCGCCCTGAAAACCTTTACCCTTGGATTGGCCGGTGACGTCAACTATCTGACCTGCTTCAAAAGCAGCCACAGTTAGCTCACTACCAGCATCGAAACTTTCTTGAGAGTTGTTACGCAACTCCCACAAACCACGACCAGCCTCATTGTTAGACTTGGCGAAGTGACCTGCAGCAGATTTGGTAACACGGGAGGCACGACGAGACCCTACGGTAACTTGCACAGCATCGTAACCGTCGGTTTCTGCATTCTTAACCTGAGTGACGCGATTGGGAGAAACCTCAATCACAGACACGGGAATGGAAACACCATCATCGGTAAATATACGAGTCATGCCGCTCTTGCGGCCGACAATACCAATCGTCATTTTACTAACCTCTATAGTGTACGGGGCTCTTACCCGCTATGGCCGCCCATTTCAGAGCGTTACACAAAGCCGAATAAATTGTTTTATTCGACCATACATTTACAAGTTTTTAGCCGAGACTAATCTGAACCTCAACGCCTGCAGCCAAATCTAGCTTCATCAGGGCATCTACAGTTTTTTCAGTAGGCTCAACAATATCGAGCAAACGCTTGTGTGTACGAATCTCGTACTGATCGCGCGCATCTTTGTTTACGTGCGGAGAGACCAATACAGTGAAGCGCTCCTTACGGGTCGGCAACGGAATAGGGCCGCGCACTTGGGCGCCTGTGCGTTTAGCGGTCTCAACGATCTCCTGGGTAGAAGAATCGATAAGCTTGTGATCAAAAGCCTTCAGGCGAATCCGAATGCGTTGATTCTGCATGTGAACCAAACTCCAATAATTACTTTAAAGAACAATCCATTTCGGCAAGACCACCGGGGCCCGTGCAAAATGGAGGCGCAATATTAATGACCAGTTGACTATGTGTCAACCAATATCTGGAAAAAAGTGATAATTTTTTAACCAGTAGCGCAGTAGCTTGTTATAAGCTGCCAGCCACCCTTCGCAGGGCCGGCCATTCTACAGCCCAGCCTCTTAAAAGCAAGCGATTTTCCGGATGGTACGCAATATTGCGCCCCCCCCCCTTTTTTGCCACACCTTACCCAGAGCACATCCATAACAAAAGGCCACACCTCAATGATCACTTAACCCGCTAGCAACCCCACACCCACCTCTAGGCGTTTACCTATATATAGAAGCACGAACAGTTGCCACCTCATAAACATGACGCACACCAACGCGAGCTGCTGCAAACGCGACCACCAACCAAACCTCAGCGACGCCTCCTATCCTCACCAATCCCTCCAAAAAAACAACCAACACAACCAAACACAAACTCCAACCTCTTTATGGTATCGGCGAGTCGCACTATGGCAGCCCCTCGGTGAAATACCTCATAAACACAGCGCCACCTATTTCAACCACAACACCAATTTTTATTGGCTCGCCGCCACCCCCTTATCGCTATTTACATACACCCCTTCTTTATTACCACTCTTAGCTGAGTGACGAGGCACCGGCCGCTTTCTGTGCTACCGTCATACCGCAAGCACCTGAACTGGTAAGTCCATCACCATATTTGGCCTTACCAAAATAACAGTATTGGCTTGAGCAACTCCCCCTCTATTGGTAAGATCCCGAGGACAATCACCGTTTCCGGCCTACTTGCTTATGATCCCAACGCTAAAACCCGAGCACTTTTCCGGCGGGCGCCTCTATCAACGTGTCGCCCAACAGCTTGCCGCGACTATTGCCCAGGGCGAGTACACGGCCGGCACACGACTACCGGCGGAACGAAAACTAGCCGAACGCTTTGAGGTCAGTCGACCCACGATTCGCGAAGCCATTATTGCCCTTGAGCTGGCAGGGTTAGTTGAAGTTCGGGGCGGCTCTGGAGTTTATGTGCGCCACAGCGACCCACTGGAACTGGGCGGCACTCCGCCCCAGTTAAGTCCCTTTGACATTCTCGAAGCCAGAATTGTGTTTGAAGGTGAAGCCGCGGCACTGGCGGCTAAAAACATCACCGAACAGGAGCTGGCCGAGGTACGCCAAGCGCTCCACACCATTGTCGACAACCATCAAGAGGCGACTTTTTCAGAAACTGCCGATGCGGATTTTCACCGGGTCATCGCACGAGCCACCAAAAATGCGGCTATTGTATCGGTGTGCCGACATCTTTGGTCGTTGCGCGATAGCGCACCGGTATCAACCTCGGTAGCGCAGCGAGTTTACCAAGCCGGCGGAGAAGCTCGCATTGATGAACACAAAGCCATTCTTATAGCACTAGAACAACGCAACCCTGAGGCTGCCCGCGCCGCGATGCGCGAACACCTGCGCCGCGTTATTCGGCAATTGCTGGACGCCATCGAAGCCGATGCCGTGGCGGAGGCCCGGCGTGCTATTGCGCTTAATCGCGAGCGCTTTAACCTTGCCAACGAACATTAATGGAGCCTGACAGCGTCCAGAGGTTTGATTATACCTACCGACTTATTTTCACTACAGGGTAAGATCGCCCTCGTAACCGGAGCAACCCACGGACTGGGAGGAGCCATGGCGATGGGACTGGGGCGAGCAGGCGCCACAGTGGTCGTAAACGGTCATTCATCCAGCGAGAAGTAGAGGCCGCCGTCGAGCAATACCGCGCGGCAGGAATAACCGCCCATGGTTACCGCTTGGATGTCACCGATGAAACGCAGGTGAATAATGCGGTGGGCGCCATTGAACGCGAGATCGGGCCGAATGATATTCTAGTCAACAACACCGCTATTAGAAATGGCGCTCGATGACTGGGAATGTGTGATTAAAACCGACCTGGCCGGAGTCTTCACCATGACCAAACCCGTTGCCGCCAATATGGTGCAACGCGGCGGCGGTAAGATTATTAACATTTGCTCGATGATGAGCGAGCTTGGCCGCAGCTCTGTTGGTGCTTACGTCGCCGCCAAGGGCGGGCTCAAAATGTTAACTCGCACCATGGCCACTGAATGGGCCAAACACAATGTACAAGTCAACGGCATTGGCCCCGGTTATTTTGCCACAGCCCAAACCGAGGCCATTCGGGTCGACGGCCACCCAATGCACGAATTCATCCTCAATCGCACCCCGGCAGGCCGCTGGGGCGACCCGGATGACTTACAGGGTGCTGCAGTATTTTTGGCCTCGAAAGCATCAAATTTTGTCACCGGGCAAATCGTCTACCTCGACGGCGGCCTTCTAGCCACTATCGGCCGACCGGCAATCGAAACATAGAAGACAGAATATCCTTAAGCCGTAATGACCGTGGCTCTAGATCACTAACCTAAAGCAACGGCAGCAATCGGCTGGGATTTTCCAGCGCAATGACGGAGCAGTTGGCAAGTGTTTCTTGACTGATGGCATCGCGCCCAGTTTCGCCGATGCTGCCATCGGCATGCATGGCCTCTAAACCAATACGCAGGCGCTCAATCAGCTCGGGGTGGCGGTTCGACACCACCGGGAAGCTCGACAGCGGGTAGTAAATAAAAAGGTCAGGCACGACCACCAAGTCACGGGCCAACTTAGGGTGGGCAGCCAATATATCTGGCGTTTCATCCACACTCAGCGGTAGGTAATCGATCTTACCTTGAGCCAGCATTATCAGCAGATCACTTAGCTCAGGGGCTCCGATAATGGGCAGGTTATTGGCCTCGTAGACCCAAGTGTCAAACCAAGAACTGCCCTGACCTGCAGTGTAATGTGACAGGTGGGCTGCGCTCTTCACTTTACGGAACTCCGCCAAACGCTGCTTACTTACTATCAAGTTGCGATACCCTAATTTACCCCCGGCAATGGGCACCGGAATTAAGGTGATCTCCCCAGGAGGGAAGTCCATTAAAGAAGTGGGGGCAATTTGCATACGCTCGCCCTGGGCGAGCAATTGGCGCCAATGTTTTGAGATCGACGTTTCGCTGGAAACAATCAACTTAAAAGGGCCATAATCATCCGCGGTGCGCTGCAAGGCCTGACGAATAATATTTGCTTCGTGATCGGCGCGACCAGGAGCATTGGCACCGACCCAGAGTACATACTCCTGCACCTGAGCATCATCGGTCGCCATACCGGCACTCGCCAACAGACTTAACATTGCCAGCCCAGCGATCGCCACACGTATTAACTTGATTGGATTTATCATCGCTATCCCTGCCCCAATACAGACTTTGGCAGAGGCCGCTCCTATCATTCTCGACGCCGCCAAAAGCAGCCTATTGCGTAATATTAAAAGCAATTGGATCAAAAATCATAATTTTATGCAAAAATAGGTGAGATTGACCCAAGAGGCTGTCATTAAACGCCACTGCATGCCCCAGGTGGCCGAGATTTAAGAGCCACCATACCCCGAACTGCTCATTAACTGGATTGGGCTAAATAAGTACGCAAGTCGATCAACAGCCGTTGCTGAATATGGTTGAGTCTTTCGGCCAGTGACGCTAAGGTTTCTTGGGGCAAGCACTCTGCGCCCTGCTCTAACTGACGCGCTACTGCCACTAATGGCTCTGCACTTAAATTAGCAGCCACGCCTTTTATAGTATGCGCCTCGCGGCCAATAGAGGCTCGGTCAAGCTCAGTTACTGCAGTCATTAAACGCTCGACATTCTCATTCGATGACGCTACATACATCGAGATGATTTTGGTGAGTATTGCCTCGCTGTTCGACAACCTGGCCAAAGCCTCCGATTTATCCCACAAGTTTTGCACAGGCTCGCCAGCCACCAACTCATCCTGTACCGACCCTGCTGGCAGACCGCTATCATTTACAGGTTGCCATTTAACACGTTCAAGATACTGGTCCAGCTGATAAATAAGTGCCTCAACATTAATAGGCTTACTCAAGTATTCATTCATACCGGCATCTAAACAGCGCTGACGCTCTCCATCCATCGCGCCGGCAGTTAGCGCGACAATTGGAATAGAGGCGACCGTCTCGCCACAATCTCCATCGCGAATAGCGCGCGTCGCATCATAGCCGTTCATAATGGGCATCTGGCAATCCATAAATACAAGCGCAACTGCCCGATCTGCACCACTTTGTTTGAGAATTTTCAGTGCATCCTGACCATCTTTAGCGATCGCCACCAGCAGCCCCATCCCTTCCAATAAACCGCGCATAACTTCTTGGTTAATGGTGTGATCATCCACAACCAGAACAGTTTCAGGCTGGTAACGAATATCGGGGGTCTTTTCCCCCACCAAGGTTTTGCCCGAGGTGGAAAACAAACTGTGATGATTACGCCAATGCTGTAATACAGCGCACATATACTCATCAAACAAGGGGCGCGCCAAGCGCTCGGTATAAGCAGATAAAAGCGGATCATCCAATGGTTCGGTATTGCCGCACAACAGAAGTAACGGACGGTGATCAGGAGAAAGAGATTGGAAGAAATCCGAAAGCTTCTCTGCTGTTTCATCCAATGTGACACGATCCAACAACAGGGCCATATCAGAACAGTCTTGCGATGCCTTTTGGCTGAGTGACTCGGTAAACGTTGCCAGTGGTAATACCTCAGCACCGTTAGTTTGCAGCATTACTTTGACCGCCGCCGCCTCTACAGGATCTGACAACCCCAACAGCGCTTTCACCCCTCTAACTTCTTTCAAGGCCGAAACCTCTGCCTTCCCGACATCAAGCACCACTTGGAACCGGAAAACGCTGCCTTTATTAGGTTCACTGTCTAGCTCTATCGCCCCTCCTAGCAATTGACAAAGCCGCCAGCAAATAGACAAACCTAACCCCGTGCCCCCATAATTGCGCGCCCGGGAGGTATCCCCCTGCTCAAATGGATTAAATAGTTTATCTTGCACCTCTGGCGAAATGCCCATGCCGGTATCCTGCACGCTGCAGCGGACAAACACCCGCCCCCCTTGCTGCTCACTTGAAACCTCAACCCGAACGTAACCTTGCTGGGTAAATTTAACGGCATTGCTAATCAAATTATTTAAAATTTGTCGCAATCGGTTGGGGTCTGAATTAACCTGACGCTCGGTGAGATTGGACGTATCGCAAATCAAAATAAGCGATTTTTCATCACACGCCACAGAGAAGGTAGATAATACCGACTGCAACATGCGGCCCAAGTCAAAATCAATTTTTTCCAACTCTAACTTATTAGCTTCTATTTTGGAAAAGTCCAAAATGTCGTTCACCAATGTAGTGAGCGACTTGACACTATCTTCGGCCATAGTTAAGTATCGAGTCTGGGCTTGCGACAAACCATCGCGGCGCAGCAGGTTTAGCATGCCGTAAACACCATTAATAGGCGTGCGAATTTCATGGCTCATATTAGCCAAGAAAATTCCTTTTGATTCGTTTGAGTGTTTGGCCTGCGCTAGCGCCTCTTCCAATTGATCGGTACGTTGGGCAACCTTTTGCTCGAGCGAGTCATTGCTTTTTTGCAGTAAATGACGAGTCTGTATTTGCTCGCTTACATCTCGCGCCACCAAACATAGGGCCACCACGCGACCATTAAGATCGCGCACACCATCCACAGACAGTGCGCCATAAAAAATGTCTGCTGTTCCCTTTTTCAGCCTAACCTCATCAAGACTCTCAGCGTGCCCTACTCGAGCCAAAGCCAGCGCCTCGGCACAAAGCTCTTGATCCGCTTCTGCCACAAAATTTTCAATAAAATTTTGATCTAGTAATTTTTGAGCATCACATAAAAATAAACGCCCGACAGCCGAGTTGCACTCCTGTATTCGCCCCTCTGTACTCAACAAAAAAATGCTGTCTAATGTGCTGTTCACAATGGCTTTATAATGCACCTGCAAACCGGCGATTTGACGCTGACTCGATAGCGAACGTTGATAATAAAAAACAATCGCTATACCAACCATCAATAATATACTGGACGCCCCTACCAGTCGCAAAAACTTAAGCAGTGCGGCCTCTCTGACCGTCGCATCAGAGACAGGGTAGACTTGGTAAACGTATTGTGAATCACGGGTTTGATCCCACAAAATTCGCTGCGCAAGATACCAAACTGTATTGCCATTACCATCATAAGCTCGCGCAAATTCTCGCCACGTCAATTCCGGTAGATTTTGCTGAAAGTCCTCCTGCCAGCTGGCCACGGCATTGCGCTCAAAGGCGAAAGCTTTATTAGGATTAGGGTGAAGCAGGTAATGCCCCTCATGATTCATCAGATAACTATCAGCACCATCGGCGACGGAGTCAATTAAGTCAAAAACATACTGAGCATCATAATTAATGATGATTGCACCGAATGCGTTGCCTTGCGTATCGTAAATTGTTTTAACGGTGCGAAATGTCGGAACCTCGGGGTATTGAATTTTGCCAAACTCTCGATTCAACTCCAGCGGCGTCACCCCCACCTCTTCAGAGGACAATGACGAAGCCAGTCTCATATAAGACCGGTCACCTTTTGCCTGCAAGCCTGCTTTAGCAACTATCACGACTCCGCCCATCCGGTGCTCAGCCCTTACCAGCTCTCTGCCATTGTCGGCAAAACCAATGTACCGCACCTGGGAGACACTGGGTTTGGCGTGCAAAAAAGCTTCGAAGATTGTGTTAAGCCGGCTTACCCAGGTGTCATACCGAGTACCATCATGAGGGTCAACCCCACCGGCCCCAGCGGCGCGCATCATGCCCTGAACTGGCGGCAATGCCGACACAAAATTCACTTCCGAACGTGCATCACTTAATGCTTTTTCAATAACCGCTACTTTTTCATTGACGTCAGTCTGTCCCTGAGCGAGAAAATGTTTGAGTGTTGACTGGTAAGAGTACTGATAGAGTGCCCCCACAATACCCACGTATACAAGAAAAACAGCAATAACACTGTAGATAAAGGTTCGATTGTGAGCTGTGGGCTGCATCCATTAATCCTTGGGGAGACTGGGTGTAGGCGTCGATGTCGTGATTTTATCAAAGTGGCACACTTTATTACGCCCCTGCTCTTTAGCGCAATAGAGATGTTGATCCGCGACCTGCAATAGTTGCTGGTAAGTGGCTTGACTGGGCATTGTGCTGGTCGTTATACCGATACTCACCGTCACCCTCTGCCATGGCGACTTTGGATGCACTATCGGCTCGCGCTCAATACAATCTTGCACTCGGCGCGCCACTTCACTGGCGCCGGTCAGGTCGGAGTCGGGTAGTATTATCGCAAACTCTTCCCCTCCATACCGGCAAGCTATATCCAGAGGCCGCTGGATGGCCTCATCGAGCGAATGGGCAATGCTTTTAAGGCAATCATCTCCCGCCAAATGCCCCATACTATCGTTAAAGCGTTTAAAGTAATCCACATCGATCATTAAAACACTGATGTCACTCATATTGCGCTGAGCTTGTTCCCAGTGGCGCTGCATCTGCTCATCAAAATAGCGTCGGTTATACAAGCCTGTGAGACCGTCAATATAGGCGAGTTTTTGTAAGTATTGCGACTGAAACCTTAAGGTTAAGTGTACCCGTAATCGATTGAGTAAGGTATCGGGATTAACCGGTTTAAGAATAAAATCAACACCGCCCGCATCCCAACACATCTGCTCATTGGTATGACTCTCCAGGCTGGTTAGAAATAATACAGGAATTGACTGGGTGAGAGGATTGCGCTTTAGAGTCCGACAGACGTCAATGCCTGTCATATCGCCTAGCACAACGTCCAGCAAGATGGCATCAGGGGCAAACCGTTGCGCCTGATCAAGCGCGTCCTCACCACTACTTGCAATCGACAGAGCATATGTGTCTTGCACAATAGACTTTACTACCTCAACATTGATAGCCTCGTCGTCTACCACCAAGACCTTTGCCCCCTGCCCTCCCCACTCTTTATTGTGGATCACTGCGACCACCTCTCGGTGCTTTTAGAACATATTAACCATAACTGCGCTCCTTTCAGTTAATGCCTGTATTCAATATAGTTTGTTTTGTTCCAGGCCTCCAAATTTCAGCCTTTAATTCTCGCACGCGAAGAAACGTAGAATACTGCTGACTTCAGCTTTCGCCAATTACGTCGGTCACGGCGATATAAAGTAACGATGGGTTGTCAGTCAGAACCGGCGACATGGTGTTTAAAGTGTATTGATGGGAGCGGGAATCGCAGCGAAAAATCAATCACACAATGACGCCCTCACAAAGTGAGGGCTCAGGCATTAATCGCCCAACTCAAATACGAAACGGTTTTGCACATTGTGCACTTCGATGGTAATCCCATTATTTTCACGGGGTTTGTATTTAAATTTTTCTGCAGCGGCAATTGCCGAACGATTAAAAATGGTGGTGGGAGAGCCATCTGCACGAACAGCACTCACGACCTGAACGTCTCGTGTTGCACCGCTTCGGGTCACGATATATGAAACGACCACCTCACCCTCGATCCCGCGACTGGCCGCTGCTCGGGGATAATTTGGAGCCACCTTGATCCGGGGGAGTAAATCGTCACCTTGACCGATCTCAATAGGGCCGATGGTACCGACACTGTCAGGTGGGCTGACTGTGTAAGGAGAAAAAACATCGCTCACTACTGGAGCACTGGTTTCAAAGTCAGTGGGCGGAGCAACGACGGGCTCTTTGGGGCGCACCAGTTCAGGGTATTTGGGCTCGATGGTTTTCACCTCGGGCATAATCACATTGACGATTTTAGCGGCTTCCGGTTGAGGTTCAAAGACAAGCTCTGTTTTAATTAAGCTGGCCATCATTAACAACAGCGCCATGGTTGCCAACATACCCAAGGGTACGGCTGTTAAACGAGCGGCTCTTAGTTGTGCTGTACTCATAATGCTACCCTCTGCAACAAATGTAGGAGAAAGTGACGTTAGTCACCCCTGCTGTAAACATAGAAGGCGCAAGTCATGGCAGCCAAGACTTATAGTGAATATGAATGCTCGTTACTGGTTATACTTATTCTTAAAAAGTACTGGTTAAAGCTTCCATTTTTTACTATGGAATTTTCTCAAATACTCATGGCGGTGTTACCGTCGCCAGTTCACATAACTAGGTTTGAGCGAATCAAGGCTTTACGATTCATTAATTCTGCTATTTGAGCTTATAGGCTTTCTTTACGAGGTTGTAGGTTAAATCCACAACCACATCACGCGCCTCGTCCTCCGGCAAACGATGCTCGGCGACTAATCGTGCTAAAAAATGGCAATCCATTCGGCGGGCCACATCATGCCGCGCAGGAATCGACAAAAAAGCGCGGGTATCATCATTAAAGCCCACGGTATTATAGAAACCCGCCGTCTCGGTTACTTGTTCGCGAAACCGGCGCATCCCCTCTGGACTATCGTGAAACCACCAAGGTGGCCCTAGCTTTAAGGCCGGGTAGTGACCCGCCAATGGAGCCAGCTCACGAGAATAGACAGACTCATCCAACGTAAACACGATCATGGATAAACGCGGGTCATTACCGTATTTATCCAACAAAGGCTTCAAAGCCTTAACGTATTCGGCCTGAATAGGTATATCAGCACCCTTATCACGCCCATAATCACGAAAAACCTGCGGGTTATGATTGCGAAATGAACCCGGATGAAGCTGCATCACCAGCTCATCATCAAGGCTCATCGCTGCCATCTCGGTGAGCATTTGACCGCGAAACACTTCCGCCTCGTCAGTTGTGTGGTTGCCAGCCAATACTTTGGCAAAGAGTGCACGACATTGATCAAGGGATAAATCGGACGTCTGGGCAGATGGATGGCCATGGTCGGTAGCGGTTGCACCGAACGTCTTAAAATAATCGCGCCGTTGGCGCAATGCGGATAAGTATCCCGCCCAACTGCTTGTGTTTTCCCCGGTCAATTCACCTAGTGCCATCACGTTGTCGACAAAGTTTTCATAGTCCGGGTCCACCACAGGGTCGGGGCGGTAAGTGGTAATAACACCACCGCACCAATCGCTGCCCCGAATAGCTCGGTGATGACGCAAATCATCCAACGGGGACTCGGTGGTTGCCAAATATTCAATATTAAAGCGGTCCATCAATGCGCGCGGGCGAAAGGCTTCAGTGTGTAACTGCTCATTAATACGCTCGTAGTAGGTATCGGCACTGTTTTCGTTCAATAGCTGGGTTAAGTTAAACACGCTACTGAAGACATAATCCATCCAAAGGCGCGTAGGTGTGCCCCTAAACGCGGCGTAATGGCGGGCAAATAACCGCCAAATTTTACGCGGGTCTTGCTCTACAATCTCACCCGCTTTACATGGCAAACCCAGTGCCGCCATGGACACCCCTAAACTGTATAAAAGCCGAAACACATAGTGATCAGGCTTGATCAGCAACTCCGTAGGATTGTGAAAATACTCATTGTCAGCAAACCAGGCCGGATCGGTATGACCATGGGGGCTAATAATGGGAAGACCTTCAACTTCTTGGTACAACCGTCGAGCTATGGCTCGAGTGGACTCATCGGCGGGTAATAGGCGGTCCGGGTGTAAATAGAGTGTACTCATGGTCGGCTGCACCAGCATTATCGGTCAGTTTTGCCGTAGCCTAGCAGCCCAATATGACGGGCAAAGGTCAGAGCCAATAATGCCTTTACAATGCGTTTACCAAAGCGATATGGGGTATTAGAGTCAAAGCTTGAGAATCAGAAGCCATAATAAACAACATTTTCGCTCGAATATTAAGCTCATCGTGTACAGCAGGCGCGCCCAATTGTACAATCGCCGTTCCATTTATTGATGAGTCCAAGGGTCACACACCATGACGAAGATTGCCTGTATCGGTGAAGTAATGATTGAACTGGCGGTGGCTCCCCCCGCCCCAGAAGGTACTGAACTGAAAGCGTTATCTTACGCCGGTGACACCTATAACACGGTGGTAACCTTGGCCCGCCTTGGCACTCAAGCGAGCTACATTACCCGCCTGGGCGATGATAATTACAGTGATGCAGTTATTTCGCGCCTACAAGCCGAACATATTGGCAGTGAGAACATTGTGCGCCAGCAAGGCAAGGTACCGGGTCTATACATGATTCATAACACGCCGGATGGTGAGCGCGAGTTCTTTTACTGGCGCGATCGTGCCCCCGCTCGTGAGCTGTTCCACCATGAAGCGGAAGTGTCAGCTCTAGAGGCCAGCCTGGCGGACTGCAACATGGTGTACTTATCCGGCATCACTCTCGCCATTATCGGTGACGAAGGGCGCAGCAACTTGCTGAGCTTTTTGCGTCGCTATAAAGACAATGGTGGAAAGGTGGCTTTTGACAGCAACTACCGCCCCCGCCTGTGGCAAACCCCAGAGCAAGCTCAACAAGCGAATCGCGACATACTCGGCTTGACTGACTTGGCGCTACTGACACTGGACGACGAAGAATTACTCTGGGGTACTAACGGCGATGCCGTCGGTGAACTCCAGCATCGCTACGCCAACTGTGACATTGCGGAGATTGTACTTAAACGCGGCAGTGAGGACGTGGTAATTTTGCAAGGTCAGGAACGTACCACCGTGCCCGTACCTAAAGTGACTAACATTGTTGATACAACCGCTGCGGGAGACACGTTCAACGCGGGTTATTTGGCCGCTCACCTCGAAGGCAAGTCCCCCGAACAATGCGCTCAACAGGCCAACCGATGCGCCAGCGTGATTATTCGCCATCGTGGCGGTGTGATTGATAAATCAGTCTTTCTTAATGAAGTGGCTGAGCGGTAAATTTTCAGTTTTGCTCCCGGGTCCGTATGCAATGGCCCGGGTTATGCTCGTGTGGCTCAGTCTTCCTAAGGGCAGGCCATCTTGGTGCCATCGCACATAAAGGACTCCAAGCCCTCATCAGTCTCTTCACTGTACGCGGGTGACTGCATGCGCACGATGGCTTCCGCAAACAACACAAAGCCCTCATTGTTAGCCGCGCGATCGCCACACAGTTGCTCGTAACTAGCCGTCACCCCCGCTGCCGCATTTACTTCGGCGCGGTTCGCATCGGCAAAGCGTGGATCGTTAACGGTGTGGTGCTCATGGTAGCTGCCTGGATCTTTGCTGTTATTCAATTCGCTCAAATTACCAATGATTTTATTCACTAACGGCACCATCAGCTTGTAACAATACTGCACTCTGATTTTCAGTAGATTAGCATCTTGTATGCTGGCGCCATCCACCTCCCAGGTTGGTCGGTACATCAAATTATCATTGGGTATAGCGACATTGTCATCAGTGCTTTCACCAAAGCCGGATAACTCCAGCATCGCACTGGTGGGATTGATGCGTATGATGCGCGTATAAGTATCGA
The DNA here is from genome assembly GCF_030547685.1 of Gilvimarinus sp. 2_MG-2023. Classification (GTDB taxonomy): domain Bacteria; phylum Pseudomonadota; class Gammaproteobacteria; order Pseudomonadales; family Cellvibrionaceae; genus Gilvimarinus. Next base: position 81,784 of record NZ_JAUOQM010000020.1, read on the forward strand.
CTTCTGACACTGCATCACGCCGGGTGCCTGCACTGTCTACACCTGCCTCTATGTCATCGCGCATATTGCCCAAGGAACTGGAGTTAGTAAACAACGGAGCCATGCCCCGAACTAAGCCGCGGCGCAATGCACTGTAAGTAGCGTGATTGGTAGCCCCTACTCTGGCGGCCTGAAAGGTTGCGTAATTAAGCGTTGTTTTGGCTGAATAAATAAAAGCTATCTGAATAGCACCAAATATCAGCAGTAAAAGCACGGGAATGATGATGACAAACTCGATCATTGCCTGACCGCGGTTTTTATCTTTATGTACCCGTGTGAAATTATTCACGCTGAGCATCCACTGGGGCGACATCGGTAGCTTTCACTCTCGGAGGCTCAGTGTCTGACACCTCGGGCTCTACTCCTTGTGGTTGCACAGCTTTTGTGTTTCCACCTTGCGATTCAGCGGTGGCTGAACGACCAGAGGGAAATGGCTCTAGTACTGCGTCCACTATTTTTTGTACTCGCTGGGCCTTAGGATCCGTTTTAGGAACCTGTTCATACATACTAGCCACAGTCTGCGACAGTATTTGCGACTGAACATAAGCCAAGTTAATCCAGGCACTGGCATAGGTCTCGTCTATGGCCAATGCCGTTTGATAAGCAAGCACGGCGTCGCTATAAGCCCCCATTTGCGCGTGACAGTTACCCAATCGCAGCCAAGAGCGAGTGCTTAACGGTAATTGCTCAACTAAGCGCCGGTACTTGGGCAACGCGTGTGAAAATTCACCTTGTTGGTATAAACGCTCGGCAGACTCCTGTAATTCAAAGACCGCTTTGGCTTTGTCATCACCGACACTTACGCAGCCACACAGCATCGTGAGCACCAGAATCATTAACAATATTCGCATTTATCTCCCACCTGTAACCGCAAAGCTTGTATTTCGCCGGCAGCAAACTCGACAACACAAGCTGCACCAGGGCACACTCTGAAGCGCCAAGGCTTCAAGCTTGACGCCAACTTGACGACAACGCCACCACGATCCAAAAAGACGACATCAATCGCGTACCCCATAAAACACGTATGCACCGATGAGCAGGGCTTAATTTTTAATGCTGTGCCTCTGGCTGGCGCGGGTCGTCCCAGCAAACCACGCAGACGCAACCAGTAGCTATCAGCTAAACCAACACGGGTATAACCTAGTGCTTCTTCCTGGCGCGACCAGCGCACATTTTTTTCAATCAAAATGTTCCCTGCTCGATATATTTCACCACAATAGGGAATAAAAGAATAATAAACGTCAACGGGAAGATAAAAATAACCAGAGGAATTACCAGTTTAACCGGCGCTTCCATTGCCATTTTTTCCGCGCGTTGAAAGCGTTCATTTAGTCGGGTTTTGGCCTGAATGAGCAGAGTGTTTTTCATGCTGGAGCCCATCTTTTCCGCCTGGACTACCGCTCGAACAAATACTGAAATATCTTTCAAATCAACCCGATCCGCCAAACGATTTAGGGCATCTCCCCGAGTTTGGCCCGAGCTAATATCGCGCAACACAATGCGAAACTCGTTGCGCATAGCACCGCGCGGACCCTTTTCAACCGCTTGCTTCAAGGCACCGGCGAAGTTCAAGCCGGCATCCACACACATGGTTAAATACTCAAGGTAAACCGGCAGGGAGCGAATCAGTTCGCCATCGCGCTTGCGGCGTGTATCCTTTACCCACGCGATAGGCACATAATACCCCCCCGCCGCGAGCAGGATTAGCAAGAGTGGATCAACACTGCCAGAGCTTGCCAATGCCATAAACCCCAACGCTGGCAGCAGCATCGCCAAAACAACACGAGCCGAAATATACTCTTCGGCTGTCACCATAAAACTGACGCCATTCTTTTGCAGCTGATTATCTACCTTAGTCAGATATGAGCTTGGCAGGTTGCTGCCTAGCACATAGGTAACCAGTTTAATCAACGGCCAAATAGGCCGCATAAAAGCCGGAGGCTCGTCCATATAGGAGCGCTCTTCATCGGCCAGCATATAACTCAAAGAGGCGACCATATATATCGCGGCGATGACGCAACAAGCGACACTTAAGCCTGCCCCCAGCGCGACTAGATTATTCATCATCTGCCCTCAGCTATCGATACTGGTTATTTTACGAATGAAGGTAAAGCCCATGATCTGCATAAAAACCATCACAGCTAACACCATAAGACCTTCGCGTGTCGTGTATAACTTGCGCATAGCCTCGGGTTCAAGAAAGCTAAGCAATACAGCCAAGGCAATCGGCAACATGGCCATAAAAGTGCCCTGTGCGCGCCCCTGCGCGGTTAAAGAGTCGATTTTGCCTTCCATGGTTTTCTTCCGGCGCAGAGTTTCGGCCATACTTTGGATGGTTTCCACCAAATTACCACCGACCTCGCGGCTGATTCGAATGGCAGAACTCGCCATAATAAAGCTCTGCAAGGGCAGACGCTTTTCCAACTCAATAAGGCTGTCTTCTAAGGTTACGCCAAGCTGCATTCGCTTTACCAACAGGCCAAACTCCTGATTGGCCGGCGCTGGCGCCTGTTTAACCATGTCGGAAAGCGCCATATTCATGCTGGCACCTGCCTGCAGGCTGCTTGCCAGCATCATAAAAATATCGGGCAATTGTTCTTCGAATTTTGCCAAGCGTTTTTTTCGCATTCGAGCCCAAATCCCACCGGGCACAATGAGTAACACCACGAAGACACCCGCGGTAATAACCCACAGTTGAAACAGCCAATGAACCCCCATAGGGATCAGAACGAGAGCTGCCATATTGATCATAAACAGCTGCGAGGTATCCATAAAAATGAACATCTCGGCCAGCTCTTGATTGGCGTTTGAGGTGAACTTCCGGCGGTAGAAACTCATAAAGTCGCCGGCCTCACGCGTGACAGCCATGGCCAAGCACATTGCGGTGACAAACACGAGAACAACCACCGCTGCCAAGGTCCCGATATCCGTTAAGCCGCCTATCATGATTTGAAAATACTCATATCGATTTCCACACCCCGACTGCGCAGCTCTTCATAGAAAGTCGGCACCATACCAGTGGCCTCAAAGTGCCCCTCTACGCGCCCATCACTGTCAAACCCCGTTTGCTTGTAACGGAAGATATCCGTCAGCTGAATGGTATTACTCTCAATGCCGGTGATCTCTGAAATACAGCTAACCCGGCGCGAGCCATCCCCGAAGCGGGTCTGCTGAATCACAATATCCACCGCCGATGCGACCTGTTCGCGAATGGCACTCACGGGCAAATCCATGCCGGCCATCAGCACCATAACCTCAAGACGGCGCAACATATCGCGCGGTGAGTTGGCGTGTGCGGTGGTCAATGATCCATCGTGACCGGTGTTCATCGCCTGTAACATATCCAAAGCTTCACCACCTCGACACTCACCCACCACAATACGATCGGGGCGCATACGCAGGCAGTTTTTAACCAAATCGCGAATAGTTACTTGTCCTTTGCCTTCCATGTTCGCCGGACGCGCTTCCAGTGACACCACGTGAGGCTGAACCAAACGCAGCTCGGCTGCATCCTCGACTGTTACCACACGTTCTTCAACCGGAATAAAGTTAGATAAGATATTCAAAAGTGTTGTTTTACCCGAACCAGTACCCCCTGACACGACAATGTTAGAGCGTTGCTCCACACAGGTGCGCATAAAGGTCACCATGGCCTCATTGGTCGAGCCAAATCGAATCAAATCGCGATCGGTAAGCTTTTGATCGGAAAATTTACGAATGGTAATACAAGGGCCGCGCAGTGCAAGTGGTGGGATAATGGCATTCACCCGTGAGCCGTCGCGCAAACGCGCATCCACCATAGGCGAGCTTTCATCAATACGCCGCCCCAAAGGGGAGACAATTCGTTCGATGGTTGCCATAACAGCTTCGTCACTGGTAAAAGACACAGGGGATTTAATCAAACGACCAGATTTTTCAATGTAGATGTCATTAAAGGCATTAACCATTACCTCGGTCACGTCTGAGTCATCCAGCAGTTGTTCGAGCGCACCCAGGCCAACCGTTTCATCGAGCACAATCTTTTTCAAACGCTCACGATCAATGCCCGGTGGTAACTTGTGACCCACAGTTTGCAAAACGGTGTCGATTAAGCCGCCGAGCTCACTGCGCATTTGCTCGTGATCAAGCGTATCGGTCTGCATGCGCTTAAGGTCCATCTGGCGCACCAGCTCTTTGTGCACATACTTGGCCCAGACCATATAATCATCGCGCAGTTTGTCACTTTGCTCTACTGCAGTGGCAACTGAGCCTGATTGGCCAGCAGCTTGAGCCTCATCGCTGTCGGTTTTTAACTCGGCAACAAGACTTTCGGCTTCCTGGTCCGGGCTGTGGTCGACAATAGCGGCCTTAAAGCCGCCAAACTCGATTTCGTCATTGCTTGAAAGCGGGCCGTAGCGCTCGATGGTTTCCCCATTGACGCTAACCCCAGCACCGCGGCTGACATCCACCACGAAAACTCCGGCCAGCTCTTTTTCAAAACGCAAGTGCTTGGGCGCGACCTTCCAGCCACGCACACGCAAAATCACATCTCTTGAGCGACCAATTTCGCAAGAGTCGGCACCGCATCTTACGGCCTCTTGCCATTTACCATCTTTACTGCTAACGGTTATCTCAAACACAGGTCACCTTAATCTATTAAGCCAGTACGCATATATTCTTCATGCTCTTCGACGTACTCATCGACACGGTCTAACACCTTCTGATTGGGACCGCTTTTCAAGTCATCGAGAATGTGTGGCGTTAAGAAAATCACCATCTCTGTTTCACCACCTGTAAAACTTTTTGACTGAAATAACTTTCCTAAAATAGGAATATCCGCCAGCCATTTCACTTTATTTAGAGTCGCTTGTTCATCCCGTGTAATAAGGCCGGACAAGACTAAAGTTTCCCCTTCTTTTAATTTAATATCATTGCTTGTCGCGCGTTTTTTAAAAGCTGGTTGACCATCCACAGCCTGTGCCAGGTCGAGTTGACTGATCGCAACATCAACGCGAGCGGTGATATTGCCATATAAGTCGATTTTGGGCTGCAAACCCAGCATAACGCCATACTCTTTATATTCAACACTGCTGCCACTCAGCGAGCTGGTAATAACAGGCACTTCGCCCCCCACAGTCAGCTCAGCCTCACCACCACTGCGCGCACTTAGCCTAGGCGATGACAAAACCAGTGCCGAACCGGTCTGCTCTAGCAAGTCAATCATTGACGTTATTTCTGAGGCGATACCAAATAGCACTCCGCGCGTGCCGGTTTCATACATATAACCGGCTGGTAAGTCTTCTTCCGACCACTGAGTAATTGCAGCTCCAGCGGCCCGCCAAGTATTGCCATAACGCAGGCTCGGACCAGAGAAGCTTTTTTGCCAATTAATGCCCAACTCTTCGGTTTTGCTGCGATCAAACTCGGCAATTTGCACATCAAAGAAAATCATTTTCTGCTCAAACTCGCCGAGAATACGAGCCATCACAATCAGGTCACCGTACATACTCTGCACGATCTCAACTTTTTCCATATCGCGTTGATCGATCACACCATCAATGATGGTGTGGCGTCCCGCACTTTTAATCTTTATGCCGGGAATATCGCCCAATAACTCTTTAACTTCACTCAACTCAAGTCGACTACTGTTGACTTGAACCACAGTGAGCGCCATAGACTCGCGACTGCCGTCGGCAAACCACACCTGCATATTGGTTTCACCCACACTGTTTGCCGTTAAGACTATCTCACCACTTTTTAGCAGTGTTGAGTCCACCAGCGAAGTCGTACCGACAGACATTCGCACTATATTGGAGGCCTCTATAACACGCGACTCTCCGACAGACAGCGTAAGTGACTCCGGCAGAACATTGGCCTGCGCATTAAGCGCCAACAACAGTGCCAAAAAGGTCCCCACCCAAACTCGAATATTCATAACTGTATAATCCATTGTTTTCATTGTTAGACTCATCGCTCTTACTGCAAGCGAACACGACGTACAGTAACGATACCCTCTTCGCCCGTGCCGCCCGGTATAAATTCGATGTAGTCCACATCGCGAGTCACTTTTGCCGCATTGTCGGCACGCATTTGGCTGGCAACATCACGCCGGCTTTCGGTCGTCACTGTGACACCAGAAGCAATTATATTGCCATCGGCATCAATAACCTGACCGTCAACCACCTGGCCCACAACGTTGCCCTCGGCATCCACCACCTGTCCATCGACAATGCGACCAATAATGTTGCCATCTGCGTCGCGTACAACTTGGGTTTGCTCATCCAGCTCTTGACCATCGGCTCCTAACACTGCCGTTTCGACAGTGCCAAGTATTTGCCCGTCCATACCAATCGCCGTCCCATCTGCGTTAACACGCCCGACAATATTGCCATCCGCATCTACCACGGCTTTTTCCACTGTACCCAATATCTCGCCATCGGTTCCGGTAACTGAACCATCAGCATTTACCTTTCCAATCACATTGCCTTCTGTATCCACGACCTGGCCGTTAACAACACGACCGATAATATTGCCGTCCGCATCGCGCACAACTTCTTCAACTTTACCAATGATATTTCCGCTGGCATCGCGCACTACTTCGGCCACTTCGCCCATGACATTGCCCTGGCTATCAACCATGACTTTCTCTGCGCTGCCCAGTACGGCGCCATCCAAACCAACAGCTTTACCATTTTCATCGACTAGTCCAATCACATTGCCGTCGGCGTCCAGTACGGCTTTTTCAACCTTACCGAGTATTTTTCCATCGGTGCCGGTAACCGAGCCGTCGGCATTAACTTTGCCGATCACTTTGCCGTTTTCATCGACGAGCTGGCCGTTGACTACCCGTCCAATGACATTGCCATCAGCATCTCGCACCACCTCTTGCACATCCCCAATTACGCGACCACTGGAATCCCTCACAACTTCTTTCACTTTACCGACAACATTGCCGTTTCTATCCACAACAGCTTCTTCCACTGTACCGAGAGCTTCCCCGTTCAAACCAATCGCATTGCCACTATCGTCTACGCGGCCAATCACGCGGCCAGTTTTATCGACAATTTTTCCATCGACCACACGGCCAATCACGTTGCCATCTTTATCTCGCACGACCTGAGTCACTTCAGAGCGGCCCTGCGGCACGGTGGAGTTGCGCAAATCAACAACATTGCCCTTGGCATCGAGAGCAACGTTTTTCTGGACAGTGCCGATCTCTTCACCATTCAGGCCAATCGCGCGACCACTTTCATCCACACGCCCAATGACGTTACCGTCGCGATCCAGAATTTGGCCATCTACAACTTTCCCAATAACATTGCCGTTGGCATCCCGCACAACATCTGCCCGCTCGCGCACACGCAGCATGGGGTCGTCTTCACTCACATTTTCGACAATGCTACCCAAGGATTTACCATCAAACCCAACAGCCTTACCATCCACTACCTTGCCGATAATATTGCCATTGGCATCGACAACATTGTCACCAATGATCCGCCCTATAGGGTTGCCGTTTTCATCTAAAACTACATCGACCACAGGTTCGGGCTCAGGATCAAGCAGTACGTCAGCGCGAATATAGTCGTATTCCGCCATACTGGTATCCTTGGGGTGACGCAATACGGCGAACACACTGCCTGTTTTTTCGGCCAACTGTACACGCGCCACCTGACGCGGCGTTAAACTAAGGGTAATAATGGTGAATTCCATATTGAATCCATCCACCGAGTTTTGTTGGCGCGAGCGCTCATAACGGCGCCCAGTGTAATCCTCGCGGCCCGCCGACAAAACAATGACACTCTCCAGTACCGGCATGACCACCTGATTCACATCTTGTACACCACCACTAAAGCCCAGATCCTCTAAATCGAACTCGCCCATCAAATCAATGGTGTCACCCGGTCTTAACAGGCCGTCAAAGGAGTCAATTTTGTTGACCTTAACGCTGAATGCACGACGCCCCAGATCCAAATTCTCAGAGAATGTTTCTGCCTTGGTGCCGGTAATGGCGTCCATGGTCATAATGCGTCCCGCTTTCATGGGCGAGGCAATGGTCCGATTCAAGATTTTTTTATATTCGGATGCGGGAACAAAGTTCGAGGGAAGGAACTTGGTAGGAACCATGAGCTTACCAATAGCATCCACGGTAATACTGTCGCCCTTATTGAGATTGCGCTTGGGAACGACCACAGCAATAGTTCTTACCTGTTCAGGTTGGTTAGCCTTACGATACCGCTCTTCAACTGATTTTAAGTAATACACGGTCAAAAAGGCAGCCACTACACCGCAGACCACGGCAATCATAAAGAGGCGAGAGCCAGACATTTGTTTCATTGTTTTCCCCAAGTTACTTGTGCGCCGGTTTAAATGTCTCCGTTATGAGCGGATTCGGCTGTTAGTTCCCAAAGATTTCTTATGGTTCGCTGATTACCCGGTTAGACGGGCAGTCATTAGGAGAGGAAGGCTCTCCATTAATGTACACCTGCTCGGTATAATGTTCATTGTCGAGCGAGCCGATCCAAGTAGATTCATCTTGGTTGGGCTCAAATAAAAGCTCCATCTGAGCTGCGTAAAACTCATCGTCACTCAGGTCTTCATCAATACCGCTATCCCAGCCAGCGGCCATTACTGCGCAAAAAGAAGCACCCCCCAAATCGAAGTAAACCACTTCGCCATCGGGCTCCATTACGCCAGTATCAATTGAGGTATCCGGTGTAGTGGAAAAAGCATAATAGTGTCCGTCTATAATCCGACCGTCATCGCTCCCCCCATCACGATCCACCATCTTGTATGCCGCTTCGGTGCAATACCCATCTACATCCATTTCGTTAAATTGCAGCGAGTCGTAAAATTTTCCGTCTGCCTTACTCTCGTACCCAAAACCATACACTTGAGGTGGGTCGCCACAATCGGTTATCGCTTCGCGCTGCAAAACATTGCCATCCGCATCTACCACCACATCTTGTAGGTAGGCATCGGTGGTGCTGCCGTCAGCGGCTTCGTAAGTGCCCGTATCGTCGTCATAGGTACCGACTACCTCACCATTATTGGTAACCAAACCGGTGGATGGGTCGAGCTCACCGTGGTTGTTAAAGCCACCGTTGGAAGAGACAATCGTGGTTTGCGAGATTGCTGCGGTTGGCTCACCCCCATTATCGCCGCCACCAGTACTGCCTCCACCGCTGTCATCGCCACCGCCATCGTCATCTCCACCGCCACCACCTTCAGAGACTTCGTAATCAGTGGCATATTCATGAACCGCAGCGATAGAGGCAGAATAACCATCGTAATTATCGTGCATTACCGTCAGCAAGTACTCAATACAATCCTCGTACTGATCGGGACAGGCACCGCGATTAGCCACCAATAGTCCCCCAACCAGCGCGGCCATCACCACGGTGTATTCAGCCATAGATTGACCCAGTTGACGCCATAATTTGGATCGTTTGGGACTGGTCATATCAGTTGATTTCAACCTCATTGACTAGAATTTGCGTGGCATCACCCGCGGGCATAATGACAATATTATTCTCGTCCGTACCTTTGCGAAATACTAATACCACCCCACCTCGTTCCGCGAAATGCTGGTCCAAACCCCAACCATCAACGGTCATCTCCGTTTGGTAAAAGCTCGCCACCTCAGACACAGTTTGCTCGCTGCTAATCACCGTTACCCGCCCCTCTTTCGGACCGTCATTGGTGAGCAAATCAGACACCACAACACCGTCTGAGGGCTTCACCACCCCCTGGCCCAAAGGGGCATTAGACTCACCACTAGGGACCACGCTGATCAACAGACGGCCAAAGGCATTCCCTCCAGCTTCGCCATATTGCACCGTGAAGAAACACTCATCTGCTAAGGTGCCTATCTGTTGCCAAGGGCCAAAGCGACTTTCAGAAAAGGCATCTTCCCAACGTCGACGATAAAAACCTGCCACTTCTTCTCCCGAAACATTGGCACTAAATGAGCGCACCGTCATAGGCCGAGAGTTGTATTGGGCATCATTCAGTAGACCGCTCACTTTCATTTCTGACATAGTTGGAAAGTCGGTGAAGTCACAACTTGCCCAACCCAGTGGGGATACTGTAATAAGCCAACAAACGCAGAGACGCTTAGTGATTTCAATCATTGTAGTAGCAGTGTCCGTCGTCACAGGTTACGTCTTCAGCGGGCATTGGCTCGACCCCCATTTCACCAAAATCCAAACGATAGATGGCGCTTTGCGAAGGGCCCGCCTCCAGAATACTGGCCGCCGTTTTAAGTACATCAAACAGAGCGTTATCAAACACGGTAGAGGGAACGAAATTATCGACCCGGTCGGCATAGTAGCCTACACTTTGAGCATTCCAGCCATCAGCCAAAATAGCTGAGTTGGAAACAAACCGGCCATCCCACTGCTGAAAAATAGCATCTTCAATACCACCGCCCCAATCACCATCATTGAGGTCCCACTCACCATTACCGCCGCCTTTAGCATTGCCGGTATTAAGAGAAGTGCGCACACTGGGTTTATAGTAACCGTTTAAATTATAGTCGAGCTGTAACAAATCAGGGTTGTCGCCGCCGATAGCGTTTAGCATAAATTCAATCGGTGTTGTGATGGCGCCCAATCCTGTTTCCAAATAATCGAGCACATCATAAGCGACACTGGGTGTATCTCTCTCGTTTAGATCGAGCACTTCCACTTGCCCCAACATTTCCTGCCGGGACTGATGGTAGGTCCAAACAGGACTCTCAGACCCAGCCGTACCGGGGCCGGTTACATCGCTAGAGCTGATCGGCACTATTTCGGCCCGCCCCTGACCGTAAAAAAAACGTGAGGCAACCGAGTTCTCCAGCTCCGTGTCGCTGCGTAAAGCAACGCTTTCAAACTCGTCTGAGCTGATGACGAAGTCTTCCGTGTTAGTGGTAGACGTTGCGTTCCAGGCGTTCATATCCTTCAGCCAGACGGTTCGCTCCCAGGCAGCATAGCGAGAGGCCTGTTGGTTTTTCATTTTAATATCAATGATTTTGCCGAAGGTGGGCACAATGACAAACAGCACCATAAAAATAAACGCCACGCTGACCACGAACTCTGTCATGGCCTGTCCGTGCTGGCGCGTCGAGGCCGGAGCAATCATGGCATAAACTCCTCTAACTCCTCGACGATTTCATCAACAGCGATGTCTTTTACTTGAGTGGCACCATCGCGAATTGGCCCTTCAATCAAGCTGCCCCACGGCGGGTCAATTTGTTCCACCAAGTAATCCACACCGGTATCTACCAGACGATCACCGATGGCACGTAAGAGCCAATCCACCATGCCGATGGCGGTATCACTGATCCCCTCAAACATATCTTCAAAATCTATTTCACCGGTAGCCAATAAAATAGCAATAGCACTGGGCTCGCGCAGGCGCGCATCCCAAAACGGACTGAATAAGCTCGCGGGCTCAGCACTGCCATCACTTAAGCTTTGCATGGGGTTGGCAAAATAGGTCTCGGCGGAGCTGACGGTCATCATCGGCCGATCATCATTCCAAATGACTTGTTGGTAGTTGGCGGCAAAATCGTTGCCTTCGGCACGAGATCGGGTCTGTACATCAAAGTTTGTGTACTGAATCGCTCCGCTATCCCAATCGGCATCATTTGAGTCGATATTTAAATTATCGTTATCACTGGTCTGTACATCGTCGAGGCTTTTTGCCAGAGCGGTTGTAAATTCATAACTCACCCCAGACTCCTGAAAACTCCCCCCTAAACTAAAGAAGGAGGGAGGACCGGCGTAGCTGTCTGTAACATCTAACGAGGTACGTGCACCGTACATACCCGGCAGCAATGTCGGCGAGGCCTGCCCCCAAGCCAAAGTTTGCATATGGAAGCCATCTAAGGCGCCATTGTTATCCGAGTCATCCGGATCGCCGCCGAATTTACCCGTGTCATTATTAAAAGGCAGCCCCCAGTCGGTTAAAATCTTTTTCGCATGGGAGTTTTGCGCAACGACCTGATGGGTTGCCCCCGCCAGAGGAAAACCTATCGGCAACACGAAATTAAAGTCGAGTAACACCCAAGAGTTACAGCCCACGATAGGCAGGCATAATTCAATCTCAACATACAAGCCGATATCAAACTCTAAACCAAAGGAGAGTACATCGATAGCCGACCAGTTGATTTTGGCAATATCCTCATCGGTCTCAATGGCGGAGTTAGACATATAAACCGAGCCGCCATCGTTTTTAAAACCGCCGCCGACGGAAAAGTCTAAATCAATGGTTAAGGTCACAATCCCGAGCGGCAGAGTGATTTCTGGAATAATATCGGGGATAGTCGCCCACAGCTGCCAGTGGCGATCTTCCGTAAAGCTGGCCCGGTTGCGATTCACAATCGCCATATAGCGCTGGTAGGCCTCCACCGCATTGGCTTCGGCCTGATCACCGGTATTGACGTTGGAGTTGGCCCCGCCACTGCTATTCTTACTTTTTTTCTTGGACAACCCCGGACTGTTGTCATTGATCATATTTTCCAGCTCTCCGACCTGATCGCCGAGAAAATCTCGGGTCAGATCGGTCGCATCAGCTGACCAGTCTTGATCAGCCGTTGCATCCCCCACCAAGTCGGCTAAATTGGTGGGGCTAAAATTTTCCCCAAAATACGTTAACAACGCATTCTGCGTAAAAAAATACCACCCGATAACAGGTATATACATCTCAGGGTTATCGGGGTCATCCTCGTGGTCTTCCACCACCCCCATGCCCACTTCCACCTGAGCCGCCAAGGTGGCTAAAGCAAACATTTTTTGAAACACGCCAAGCGTGCTATTAAAGTAGGAGACCACCGTGGGCCAGACCTCTACCATCGGCTTAGCTGCCGCTGAAACAGTTTCCCCCATTATCCGATACGGCGTGGTCACCGCATTTAAAACATCGGCAAAAGTGGTAGGAGAAGGTGGAGCAACGGGAAACCGGTAAAGCGGGTAACTGGTAAATGAGCCTACTTGTTTGTAGTGTTTGGCCCAAGAGAGTAAGGACACCATCTGACCGATGGAGACTTCGTTAGCCACCATGGCACGGTTAGTATAGGCGGCAAAGTTTTGATTGCGGGCCGCAAGCTTGGCCTGCGAATATACGGTTGCGTCAGCTGCATTTTCCAGCTGAATACGATTGGTCACCAGCTGACCCTGGTTGTACAGGATTAGCAGCGCCATAACAACGACAGCAAGAAAGAGCAGGCCAAAAATAAAGGCCTGCCCTTTATCCGATCTGATGGAGTTCATCTATGAACAATCTAGCCCCGACGGGACTAAAATATCAGGTATCGTCTTGCTGGAAGTCATCCAGGCCGTAGTCGGCATCCTGCTCAGCCGCTGCCGCGTCACCACGGCCGGTAGTGTCATTGGTACTGTCACTACCACCCAACTCTTGAGCCATATTCCCCACCTGGCCACGAACAGTGTCACCAAACAGGTTGTAAACTGTAATGGCTGCAATAGCGATCAGCGCCACGATAATGATGTACTCGGTCATGCCCTGGCCGAGCTGCTTTATTTTTTGTTGCATTTTCATAGTTTTTCTCCGAATTAAGTGCCTGAACGCCCACCCCCTAGCTATGCAAGCGCTCGCTACTGTGAGTTCACCCCCACTTAGCTATATTAGACTAACAGAATTAATGTGACAGAATTGGCAAATAAATCAGAGCAATTGCAACAAATGTAATAAATTATTACATTTTTAAATCAAAGGTCGATGATTCTTTTTATATCTCCTGAGCATTTAAGATATAACCCTTACCGTATTGGGCGCTAATTAGATTCCCCCCATCGGGTACAATTTTTTTAAGTTTACTGCGAAGTCGGCCAATAAGCACATCAAGCGTACGATCAAATGGCATCCAGTCAATTTTACCCAACGCACGCATTAAGTCATCGCGCTTAACCGAAGCCCCCGCACGGTCACACAAAGCTCGCATGACTACTGTCTCGTTGTGACTTAGGGAGAGTACGGTCTGGCCGCTCAAGCGCTGGGTTGCACTGTCAAAGCACCAGCCGGAAAATTGATATTGTCGCCGATTCGCCTGCGGGTTATCGACGCTTAATTGTTTGATTTGGTCCACGCGACGCAGCAATGCTTTGGCTCCGGCGATCATTTCGCGCATCGGCAACGGCTTGGAATAGTAAGCATCGGCCCCGGCCTCCAACCCCACGATCCGCTCGATAGGGTCGTCAATGGCGGTGGTGAATATGACGCCTGCCGGGAATTTTGCCCGTATTTCCCGGCACAGACTCAAGCCATCCCCTCCAGGCAGGCGAATATCCAAAAAGATTAAATCGTAATCTTGCTGCGCCACCTGTGTTAATACGGACTCCACCCCCGGCAATGCGTCCACCTGCCAACCCTGTTCCTGCAGGTATCCCATTAAAAGGCTGCGTGCGGTTAATTCGTCCTCAACCACTAGCACCTTGGGGATCTTGTTACTGATCATGTCGGCTCTCCAGCCCCATTCGCATTTGCTCGTAGGATGTAGTAATTAGATTATCGAGATTCGTTAAGACGCTAAAAGCGCGCGTAGGCTCTGACTCGACATGATGAGCAATATTTGCAACACTGATCATACCGACCGACTTGGCCGCACTTTTTATTTTGTGGGCAACATCGCGAATGTCCGTGAACCTGCCTTGCCCCAATGCCACCTCTAGAGCATTACTATACTCGCGCAGTGACAACCGAGCATCTTCGAGTAAAGTTTCAGCGCGGTGGCGGCCCAGATCATTAACAATGCCTTGCCAGAGTCGTCGATCCACCAGTAAATTACCGGCCTCCTGCCCTAAATCATTATGCAAAAAGAAGGTGTCCGTCGCCTCCCTTCCCTTTTCGGCCCGAGATAACACCATTTGCAAATGGAATTTGTCTACCGGTTTCTCCATCACATAATCAAAATTCGCCTTGCGATATTGCGCTATATCACTTTCGCTAGTGTTTGCAGTCAGTGCTACATAAATCGTCTGCCTACCTTCATTTATTGACCGAGAGCGCTCAACCAACTCCAAGCCACTCATATCCGGCAAGCGAATATCAAACAGGCACAATTGAAAATGCTCTTGCTGCAGCCAACTTAAGGCTTCAACTGGATGTGAAGTGGCACGCACCTTATGCCCCTCCGACCTCAACAGCTGCGCCACAATCGCTCGATTGACTCGGTCATCCTCTACCACTAACACATTGAGTGCCTGCTCGGTGCGATACACAGCCCGGGTAGGCGCCTCAAGGTCACGACAATTCTCAACACGCTCAAGCGGCAATACCACCGTAAAACGTGTACCCTCTCGAGGAACACTCTGCAATCGAATACTGCCCTTCAAATCGAGCACTAATTTTCGAGTAATAGCCAACCCCAATCCAACACCTGGATTTTCTGGCTCTGGGTTCAGCTGTACGTATTCTGCAAAAACCTGTTCCTGCTCTGCAGGCTCAATCCCAATCCCCGTATCACTGACGTCAATTTGTAGCTGAACAACCTGCTTTTGTGCATGAGAAACTTTCACGCTCACAATCACACCACCTTGGGCTGTGAATTTGATGGCATTACTCAGTAAATTACTGACAATTTGACGAATTCGCAGAGGGTGACTATTAACCCACAGGGGTGTGTCCAGGTCTGTTTTTATTTCGAGCGCCAGACCTTTTTCCTGGGCCACCGTTCGCATAATGTCGATTGTTGAGTACAGCAGTTCAAGCACATCAAACCGTATTCTTTTGCTCGCTTGCATATGCCCTGAGCCACTGGCACTGAGTGACTCACGCACCACCGCTAAAAGAGATTCGCCAGCATCAATGGCATGGCGAATAAGGGTCGGTTGATTTGCTCCCTCCCGGCCAACAAGTCGCATAGTGCCAATAAGACCGGAAAGAGGGGTGCGTATTTCATGGCTAAGTTCAGCCATAAACTCACTGCGCTTTTGCGCCAACTCTAAAGCGTGTCGACGCGCTTGATCCAGCTCTTCCAGTCGGCGCTGCAATTCAAAGGTTCTGGCATCGACCGCATCTTGCAACAATGCTTTTTGTTTAGACTCAATGGACAGGAGCTGGTTAAGCCTCTGCCCCAAAAAAATAATGCTGGTCAACGCCACGAAAATATACACCCAGGGCGTCAGCTGAACTGCAGTAACCTGGCGATAATAAAGTACCTCATTGACGAATAGAAGTGCAATTACCCCACCCAAAAAGCTGACAAGCCCACTCCAAGGTCGACGGCGCCAAACGATTAAGATCAAGCAGCCAATAAAGTACAAAATATAAAGAACGCAGATAGCCTCAAACGGGTCTCGCAGCAACGTAAACCAGCGCGCGCTTGTTACAGAAGCAAATAATGATGCCCCCACCCCCAACCACCAAAAACCTCGTATAAATCTGTAATTGATATCGCGGGGAAAAAGCGCCTGAATAAACAATATATAGGCCGGAATACACAGAAACATTCCATAGTATTCGGCGCGCAAAAGCCACAATGTCGAAAATTCAGGAAAGATATAATAAATTAATTTCTCGGTGCCAAAAATACGCACTGAGTACCAAAACAACCCTGCACCCAAGTAAAGATATTCGCGTCCAGCATGGGCATGACTCCACATAACAAGTAAATAAATCGCCAAGGTGAGAGTCGATGACATCAGAAAAATGCCTCGCAGTACTCGCCATTTTTCGGCGCTAACTAAGGCATCCCAATCATCGATAACGATAGGGTGATGCATGCCCCCATCGACATGATGAAAACTCGATATTTGCACCACTACTTGTAAATGGCGGCCAATATTTGGCCTCAATTTAACCTGTTTGATTTCATCGCGCGGCACTTCACTCGCTGCACTTTCTCCTGGCTGCCCTGCGGCCAAGACCAGTTCGCCATTAATCCATACTTGGGCAGCTCGATATAACGTTGGTAACCTAAGACCTAAATTTTGAGGGGCTTGAGCAAAATGTATATCGACAGCATAGGTAGCGTACCCCTGGCCAGGTAAAGGCTCTGTACCGTGATTGGAGTCATGCCAGCGGGCAGGTAACCATGCGAGTTGGTAGTCATCGTGAAGTTGGGCGGGGGTTAATAGTTCTTGCCAGTAGAAACGCCACTCCCCTCTTAGCACTATGCGAGAAGCCTGGTCCGCGCCCACCTCCAGCTGCCCATTACGCACTTCAGCCACTACTGGCAATTGGGTCGCCCGCTGCTGCAATACCGTGTAGGCAATCAATGTTAGCAATACAATGAAAGCCAACACCGTCGGGGAAAAAAACCTATTAATCAGCTCGCGCATGTATCTTTATTGCCGGATGGTTTTATAGCGAAAGCTTACCCCGCTCTCGAAGCAACTGCGATCTGCGCCTGAGCGCTCTACTGTTTGTCCGCCGCTCGGGTAGACCCTCGAACAACGATAGAGTGCGGCAAAATATCGCGCTTATTCAGCTCAATACCCAGCATTTGATCCGCCTTAATAGCCTCAATCAATAGATTGACCGAATCTACAGACATATCATCAATAGGCTGCCTCACCGTTGTTAAGGGTGGCCAGACCGAGCGGGCAATGGATGTATCGTCGAAGCCAGCAACGGCAATATCCTCGGGCACGCGCAAACCGCGCTTGTGTACCGAGGCGAGTACCGCACTGGCCATATCATCATTACTGGCAAAAATAGCGGTTACCTTGCGCCCGGAATCTAATATCTCCTCGCAGGCCTGCATACCACCACTAAAGTTAAAATCCCCTTCAGCGACGACCGCATCGGCCAGAGGGATGTCGTGTGCCGCCAAGGCATCGCTAAAGCCGCGAAAGCGATTAGCCGCAACCCCTTGATGGCTATCACCTTTAATAAAGCCGATATGTCTGTGGCCTTCATCGATCAGGTGCTCCGTCATATCGAAGGTAGCCTGGTAGTCGTCGATTGAGACATAAGCCGAGCGATCTAACTCTAAGCCAGGCCCCACTCGCACATAACGCATACCCGCAGCCTCCAGACCATCAAGTAATGGTAAGTACTCACTTAGTGGCGGCGGTACAATAACACCATCGAGCATATAGCGATTGGAAAGCTCTTCAATAATACTCTCGACATTTTCTTCGCCAAAGGAGCAAGGCTCTAGGACTAAGTGATAACCCAACTCGTTACAGCGTTTTAATACGCCAATCAGATATTGGCTGATATAGCTGCCCAAAGAGTTATCGTAGAAAAAACCCAAAAGATAGGATTGCGAGCCAGACAAGCTGCGGGCCGAAACATTAAGCCGGTAATTGAGTGTTTTAACTGCCTCCATAACCCGCTCTTGGGTCTGCTCAGAGACTTTATCGTTATTTAAGACACGTGACACTGTCATTATGGATACGCCTGCCATGGCGGCGACGTCTTTCATTGTGACTTTTTTGTGCTTGGTGGTCTGCTCTTTACTCATTCAGTCTGACTTCCAGCGGTGAATAGGCGTGCTCTGATGGCACTTGTTCTGACATTATTGGCCTTGTATTGATAACACAATTACCCGAAAAACGCTATTCTCCCACCAAAGAGTAAAAAAAAGGCCGCTTGAAAGCGGCCTTTTGACATCAACTTATCCGAAGGGATTAGTCGATGATTTTGGCA
>NZ_JAUOQM010000021.1:0-325 GCF_030547685.1 Gilvimarinus sp. 2_MG-2023
GTCAGTGACGAGGGCGCCGAAGTATTGAAAACCTGTCGGGTCATTGCCAGTGAACCGGCCGAAACCTTGTCCACCTATATTATCTCTATGGCACAACAGCCGTCGGATGTATTGGTGGTGGCGCTGCTATTGCGCGAGAGCGGCATGAGCTGGAATATGCCCATTGTGCCATTGTTTGAAACTCTGGATGATCTGGACCGTTCCGCCCAAGTGATGGATCTGTTATGGCAATTGCCTTGGTACCGCGACTATACCGACACCAAACAAACCGTGATGATTGGTTACTCGGATTCGGCCAAAGACGCCGGCAAATTTGCCGCTACTT
>NZ_JAUOQM010000021.1:452-1313 GCF_030547685.1 Gilvimarinus sp. 2_MG-2023
CAAATTTGCCGCTACTTGGGCTCAGTACAAATCGCAAGAGCGCTTAGTACAGCTGGCCGATAAACACGAGGTGGATTTAGTTTTGTTCCACGGTCGCGGCGGTACCGTAGGCCGGGGCGGCGGCCCGGTGGAAAAGGCCATGGCCTCGCAGCCGCCGGGTTCGGTGAAAGGCAAAATTCGGGTCACCGAGCAGGGCGAAATGATCCGCTATAAATTCGGCTTACCTAAAATTGCTTTTAGTAGCTTGTCTACTTATATGGTGGCAACTTTGCGCGCGACACTGGAGCCGCACGAAGCGCCGCAGGCGCAGTGGCGCGATCTAATCGAGCGTATGGCGCAGGCCAGCCTCGAAGGGTATCGCCGAGTCGTTCAGGGGCACCCACAGTTTGTGCCTTACTTTCGGTCGTTAACGCCCGAGCAAGAGTTGGGCCTTTTGGCGCTGGGGTCGCGTCCTGCCAAGCGCAAATCCACCGGCGGTGTCGAAAGTCTACGCGCTATTCCCTGGGTCTTTGCCTGGATGCAAGTGCGCTTAAATCTGCCCGCTTGGTTGGGTACCCGTCAGGCGCTGGAGTTTGCCCTGAAAGAGTCACCCACAACGTTGAACGATATGGTCGACAACTGGCCGTTCTTCTCATCATTTTTGGATTTGCTGGAAATGGTCATCGGCAAAGCCGACACGCCCATCGCCGCCTATTACGAAAAGCAGTTGGTGCCACAAGAGTTGCACCCGCTGGGGCAGGAATTGCGGGCGGATCTTGGTGCGCTGGAAGTGCTGATTAACCGGATTAAAAAACAAGATGAACTGTTTGATTCCGATCCGGTGCTGCGCCAGACACTCAGTGTGCGCAAACCTTACATAGA
>NZ_JAUOQM010000021.1:1399-81399 GCF_030547685.1 Gilvimarinus sp. 2_MG-2023
AACCTTACATAGACCCGCTCAACTACCTGCAGGCGGAGCTACTCAAGCGTTATCGCAGTGGCAAACCCTTTAGCGACGAGCTAGAGCGTGCATTGAAAGTGACCATGGCGGGTATTTCCGCGGGAATGCGTAATACCGGTTGACAGGGTCTGGTTTGACGAAGAAAGACACGGGGTGCTTGAAAGCGCTCCGTGTCTTTTGGGTTTATGAATGCAAAAAATCTAAATTTTCAATTGTTGCTTTCGATAATCCGTGGGGGTCATGCCCACTCGTTTTTTGAATAATGTGTTAAATGTTGCTTTGCTGTTAAAGCCTGAGTCGTAAAGAATATCGAGAATGCTTCTGTTTTTATGATCAGGGTCGGAAAGTAATGCTTGCGCTTTGTCTATGCGATAACTATTAATGAATTCATAAAAGTTTTTACCAAAGTGCCGATTGAATATAGCGGATAAGGTTTTGGTTGGAACGCCTACCATATTGGCTAATTCTTCAACGGTCAGAGCGTGATGTAAGTGGGGGGATTTTTTCTCCATCAGTTCCAGCAATCCTCGAACCTCTTTGTCGTTGAAAGTTACCTTTTCGGGCTCTTGTTTTTTTGCTTGGCTCTCATCCACAGTGCCAACCAGAGCCGAATGTCTTAAGCTAAAAAATATTAAGACACTAACCAATAAAAAAGTTAAATAATTGGCTGTTAGCCCCATGGTTCGAAAGTCGAACGAAAGTCCAAAATGAACGCTGCATAAAATCATAAGACTAACGATCACTGCGATAATTCTCAGCACTAAAAAACCATCGACTAAAAGGTTAAGCCAGCGAAAATCAATGCTCTGAATGTCAGAAAAATTCTGCCGAATATGTGAACGATAACGGCGAATTTCAATGACACACAAGACGCCAAAGATGACACGCAAAATCTCTCGGGCAAAGGTTACATAGTTCATGTATTTGGGCGCCACAGCAAGATCGTAACCTTGCTGAAGGGCAGTTTTTACATCGTCAGACAGGCTGTAATAAAACAGAATTTCATAGGCTAAGTACAGGAAAAAAGGCAGTAAATAAATATACTCGTAGAGCCTTGGGCGGTAGTTTTTGTACAGTGATGATCGTGTATACCATAGCAATAAGGGCCCTTCCAGCCAGTATGCAAAGCCAAACACGTAAAATAGATTGGGAGAAAATTCCAGTGCGACAAAGCGAAACTCTTCGCCAAAGTTAATTAAAATATCTAACGGAATGGCTGCATGTGATAGTAAAAAAAGCGCCAAAAATAGATTTCTGGGTAGATGGCCGCGACTAACCGCCAGGAGTAGCAGTGCGTAAAGTACACATTGATACGCGGTCATCAACAGCACTACATCGTGAGTGTTGAATAAAACTGAATCCATAGAATCTCATCTTATTTTTATAATCATTAGATTTTATCCATCGCTTTGAGAGGCGAGATGAAGTCTAGATTAGTAGCTATTGGTCGGTATACCAAGTTCTTTTATGCATTTAGGAGTAAAAATCTCCAGATGTTAACTAATGTGCCATCCTTTGCTGTGCCTTGCTTGTGGAGGTTCGAATTTTATCTGAACGTTCAAATTTTATCCTTTTTAATGTGTTGGACGCTTTTGGTTAGGTGTCGTGGTTAAGTGTCTCGCCTCTCGCGTGGCTCAATATGAAAATGCCGAGCTATCTGCGATGGAAACATTGTTAATAACAACGAAGAAATTTGGAGAGTCCTGTGGATATAATAAAGAAACGCTGTAAAGCGCGCCGGCATTTACTGGCTGCCGCTGTGGCTGGCACATTGAGTCTTGTGGGTGCAGCGAATGCATTTTCTCAAGTCAATATTTTAGAAAATTCAACGTTCGACGATAACGCATTTCCTTGGAAAAATAGTGCGGACTGGGGGGAGGCGACTTTAACCTCTTCAGTTGATAATGGTGAGTTATGCGTCAATATAATTGACTCGGGTTCAGTTGCATGGCATGTAACCTTGCGTCACGAGAACTTAAGCCTAAAAGCTGGCACTACCTACTCCTATGCTTATGATGTTAGAGCAACGCAATCAGCGTCGCTGAATTTTCAGGTTACTCATGAGTTGGGTGATTGGATTGGAATCGCTACCTCAGGCACGCAAAGTATTGGCACAACGGTTAGTCGAAAAACCGGAACTTTTACCCCCAACGCTGATTACGACGGGGCGTTTTTTGGCTTTCACATGGGGGGCAATTTAACCTCCGCAGGCACTGAAGTGTGCTTCGATAATATTGAATTATATTGTCCGGACTGTGAGCCGGAAGTGCCCGAAGTACCCGCCTCCTTGGTGCACGTGAATCAAGCAGGCTATCTGCCATCGCTTGAAAAAGTGGCCTCTTATGCTGTGCCTGGCACGGCAACTAATAAGGCTACGCCCAGAGCCTGGCGATTACTGCAAGGTTCACGTGAAGACGCGATCGCGGGTACCGCTACAGAAATTGCTGCCGGTTCTACGTCTGTGGTTGGTGAAGACAGTGCATCGGGCGACTATTTGCATACGGTGGATTTTTCGAGCGTTACAGCGACAGGCTCAGCGTTCGTGCTAGAAGTTCTGGAGGACGGTGAGCAGAATCTTAGCCCAATTTTTTCAATTCAAAGTGACGCCTATAGCGACTTAAAATACGATGCCTTGGCCTATTTTTATCATAACCGAGCGGGTAGTGCAGTCGATGCCAACTTAGTTGGTGCAGATTTGGCTCGTGCTGCAGGACATGAGTATGACAACAATTTATCAACTAAGGGTTGTCTCGACGGCAGTTTTGAATGTCGTGAAAATATTGATGCGAGTGGTGGATGGTACGATGCTGGCGACCACGGTAAGTATGTGGTGAATGGTGGTATCTCGGTTTGGACCATGTTAAATCAGTACGAGCGTTCGTTGCATTTAGGTGCCAATGCAGGTGAGTTTGCTGACGGCACTATGGCGATCCCCGAGTCTGGTAATGGTACGGCAGATATTCTTGACGAAGCTCGCTATGAAATCGAGTGGATGTTGAAAATGCAGATACCCGCTGGTTATGAAAATGCTGGCATGGTGTATCACAAGCTACACGATGACAGTTGGACGCCGAGTGCATTTAACCCAGCTAGTGCGACCCCCTCGATGAACCCGCGACACATTTGGGCCCCATCAACGGCAGCTACCTTAAATCTTGCCGCTGTGGGCGCGCAGTGCTATCGAGTCTTTAACACAATCGATCCAGTGTTGGCTGATGAGTGTTTAACCAAAGCTAAAAATGCGTATCAAGCCGCAAAGAGCTCCTCCTACATGCCCGCACCTTATACTAGCCCTGCCGGTGATGGTGGTGGCCAATATGAAGACTTGCCAGGAGATCGTAACGCTGCGAGTTCAAGTTATGTAGCGGATGAGCATTACTGGGCTGCGACAGAGCTTTATATCGCTGCCACATTAGATGCTGGCACCGATGCCAGTGTGTATGCTGCGGATATGCAAGCGGCTACGGATTATCACCTGCTGCTGCCCAGTGCTGACCCGCAAACCAGTATGACTTGGGCACATGTTTCTGGATTGGGGGTAATGTCACTGGCAACCGCTGGTGAGGCCGCCGGTGCAAATAGTAATTGGGTCAGTCAGGCACGCTTGGCAGTAACCAATCGCGCTAATGATTATGTAACGGCCAGTCAAAGTGAAGGTTATGGCGTTCCCTTTAATGTTGATACTGTGTATTGGGGATCTAACTCTAATGTGCTGAATAATGCAGTGGTTATGGGGCTTGCCCGGGATTTCACTGGCTGCTCCAATGATGAATACCTCCAAGCTATGAATCGGGCCATGGGTTACCTAATGGGACGTAACCCTATGGGAACTGCCTATGTCACAGGTTACGGTGAAAAGGCGGTACAGAACCCGCACCATCGTTACTGGGCTAATAGTTTGAACAGTAATTTTCCTGCTCCACCTTCAGGTGTATTGGTTGGTGGTCCGAATGCGGGCATGGACGATCCGATAGCGCAAGTATTACTCGATGGATGCGATCCGTTGAAGTGCTATGTGGATGAGTTGGAGGCCTACTCAACCAACGAAATCACGATTAATTGGAACACGCCTTTAGCGTGGGTTAGCTCTTACCTAGATGAAGCTGCTAGCGGTGTACTGCCTCAGGCGTGTGGAGGTTTAGTTGCCAAAGAAGAGACGTTAGAGATTGGTGAGGCGAGTGTAGGCACACTTGATTTGGCTGCTCTTAATAACGCCCTGCCAGGTGATCTGTTTGTTATTGTTGAGCCTCCTGAATTTGGTACAGCCAGTATTAATGCCAATGGCGTATTGACGTACAGTGTCGATGTGCAGAGTGGCGAGGATACCTTGGTTTACGAGTTGCACCGTGGAACAGAGGTGTCTGCTGGCGCGACTGTCACTATCACGGCAGAGACTTCACCTTTAAGTTGTACTTGGCAAGTCGTACAAGATGTCGACGCATATAACAGCCATTGGAATGCTGAGCTATTACTTGAAAACAATTCAGCTCAAGATGTTGATGGTTGGGAGTTAGCTGTAACTCTCGGTGCGGATAATGCATTGGGTAGTGAGTGGTATACGGTTCCAAGCTATGCCGTGACATCTGGCAATAGTACTTCGGGAAGTATCTGGTCGGTTGTAGATAGCGGCTGGAACGCATATATTCCCGCTGGTGGCAACATAACTTTAACTTTAGTAGGTTATGACCCAACATTAAAACACTGGGAATCTGGCTTTAATGGTTATACGTCCGCCGATATTCTTAGCGTTGGTGGTGATTGCGGCTCGCCAGCCGTTAAGACCGTCGATATTGTTGAGTTGGAAGGTGGTACAAATGGTTCGTTTACAGGTGATGATTATGTCGTGCTTAGTTGGTTTAATAATAGTGGAAAACCTTTACATTTGACTGATGAGCAAGGCAATCGATTGGAGCTAACCGAGCGTGGGGATGCGGTTAGAATTATTCCGCAAGGAAACTGGACCCGAATTGAAGCTCGAGTGTTCCAATTACGTGAATTAACATCCTTGGATATGTCGCCTGGCACACATACTTGGACAGTCGCTACTGATTCAGGTCTTCCTCAAGAAACCAGTAACCCGATCAGCATTACTATCTCTAACGAGGCGGTTCTAAGATGCAGTGTTGGCATCACAACACGTTACAGCGACGGGGATTGGATGGGTAGTTTTGAGTTGACGAATACTAGCGATCAACCTATCACCGATTGGAGCTTAGTATTAGAGTGGCCAAGCGATGATTATTTAAAAGCTCCTGCAAATATACAAAATTACTTTTCTAGCAGTGAGTATGAGGTCGTTCAAGAAGAAACATGGCTATACCGGATAGAGTCGAAGGACACAACGATTGCACCGGGAGCGACACTGACCAATGTGTACCGTGGTATTGTTTGGCCTGAAAGTGACTCTTGGGCAGTGTCTAATCCAACAGTTATTGCCGAACCAGGTGGGCTGCACTGTTACTAACACGAGTAATTAGAGTGGGGAAAATGACCTGCTCATATTGCTATTTAGTATCCTATAGCCAATGTTTGACATGCTGCCGCGCAGCACTATTGATCCACCGGGTTGGTATCCGGTAAACGAGGGGCAGCATTGGCTGCCCTTTTTTTGCAACGTTAAACAGTTTTAAATACGCTTGATTATCGGATAATAAGTGCAATTTCCAAAAAGCGTCGATGTGTGAGGTGCAGTGGGCAGTTTTTATGGCCTTAATTGATGTAACATTCTCTGCAGCGACATTTTTAGCGGCAGAGGTTTACATTGGTGGATGCCAAAACTGAGGTGGAAAATTTAGAGCAAGTTATGGATCGCGTTGTTAAAACAGCCGAAGGGCACAATGCGGTAACTCTCGATCTGATTCTCAGCGCCATTGGTCAGCGCTCCTACGGCCCGGTACTGCTACTGGTGGGGCTAATTGTGCTCGCCCCGCTCATCGGGGACATACCTGGCGTGCCAACACTCTGTGCCATCATTGTATTACTCTTTTCTGTACAATTAATGTTGCAGCGCGAACATTTTTGGTTGCCTAACTGGTTGCTGAACCGTTCCGTTAAAACCAGCAGCTTAATTAAAGCGGTTAAATTATCGCTTAAGCCCGCTCGCTTTGTTGATCGTTTAGTCAAGCCTCGGCTCACCTTTTTAATTCGTGGGTTTATACCCACCCGCTGTGTCGCTCTGTGCAGTATCTTTATCGCTCTAATGATGCCGTTAATGGAGTTTATTCCCTTTAGCGCCAACTTGGCCGGCGGGGTGCTCACCTGCTTTGGTCTGGCGCTAATCGCTCGCGATGGCGTGTTGGCAGTGCTGGCATTCTCACTGATGTTAGCCAGTGCGAGTTTGGTGTTTTATGGGATTTGGGGGTGAGCCTAAAGGGCTACAATAAGCCTTGATGTAGGTGTGGGGTGGTTGAGAGCTTACACAGAGCGTTAGGGCTGTATTTAACTATTGGCTTTTGTCGTGAAAGGTTTTAGCAAAGCTACCGTCCGACTTTAATTCTCGCAAAGTTTTGTCAATTAATTTTGCCAGTTGATGTCCCCGGTCAGTATCCTGATAGGCGATATAAACAGGCATTTGCGACAGCTGCTGCTCAGGATTGTATTGCATTTGATCCAACTGCCCGGTGTTTTTAAATGCTTGACGCCCCGAGTGCTCCTCCACAACAATGGCATCAACCCGGCCACGTACAAGCATTTTTACACTTTGTTCATCGCTACTGGATAATTCAAGCTTTAGGCTTTTATTGTTGAGTAAGGCGGGTGTATAAGGGTAGCCTCGGGTGATGCCAATACGCTTTCCTGCTAAGTCGCTCATACTGCTTAATAAGGGTGTTCCGCGCCGCGTGAAAACAAAATCTTCTTTCGTGTAAATGGTTTCTTGGCTTTTAATTACGCGGTGCTCTGGGGAAATCATACCCTCGAGCGCGGGTAGGAATATATCAATTTCCCCTTGAATGAAAAAACGAGTGGCTCGCTTGGCTGGAGTAACAATGATGTTTAGCTTGAGATCGGCATCTTGGGCAATGCGTTGCATCAGCTCAATAAACCTTCCTTTTTCTGGGCTCTCAACCATAAGGGGTATGGGGAAGGTGCCAACTTGAACCGGATCATCTTGGCCAAGGCACAAGGGGGCGCTTAAGCTGACGATGGTTAGCAATAGGCGGATGAGACGTGACATGTACCGTCCTTAGTGAAAAGTCTAGTAATGTTGCTGGTTGCAGAGCATACATTGAGTTTAGCAAATATATTTGTGTGTCGTCCTGGGTAGGTCAATGCCTGATTCATTCTGAATTCATGGGCGATATAAGAGAGGGGAGTGCAGTATCCTTGGCCACACTTTAATTTGCATGGCATTGATACGTGTGTACGCTATTTACAACGGCCAGTAAAAAGGGTTCCGTTAGACGGTAAGTACCTTTTTATGCGCGCCTATTAGTGCGCGTTTTTTAAAAGTTGCCTGCTATACCAAAAGGCATATTCAGGGTTGCGCCAAACCACCCGTGTTGATCGTCAGTAATCCCTAGGGCGATACCAAACTTGAACGATTGACGTTGCCAGGGATAAATATTAACTCGCAGTTTTAAATCCTCGGTGCCGTTGTAAATGGCCGACCACAATAGGTTACCATTGCGGTCGGCAAAAATACCTGCACTGGGTCTGGTGTTATACGCAAGTTCATCATTTTTATAATAAATACGCGTCATTGCCACACCGACGCCCCAAGAAATGGTTTGTCCATTGCTCAAGGTGTGTGATAAGCCTGCCATGTTATTCATGCCCATATACATAAATAACTCGGTGTTGTCACTGCTAAGCAGTTGTGGTCGAATCACGTAGCTAATACCGGCATTGCGCAATTTGTCAGTGCTGGGGTTGTACATGAGCTGGTGGGGCCAAATAGCGGGTTTGAGCCATTTCTCGATGGTTTTAGCACGCCCATCATCGGCAAATAACCACAAGCCCAGAGGGCGAAAAATATAAAAATCGGCGACCGGGTCATCCTCAGTGGTGGTCTTTTTCTCGACCGCTTCCTGAGCAAGTTCCGAAAGGATGGCGGTGCCCACGGCAGCCAGTTGAGGATAGGAATAATCTTTGGCGCGAAAGTACTCTAGGTCGCGACGGTAAACGAGACCCCCGCCAAACAGGTGCAGTGCGTAATTGGGCAGCATGGTGGGCCAATCACTGACGTATTCTGTATCGTAAGGCAAGACTTGGCGGTTGATAAACCGCCCCCAGCCCCCCTCGTTGTCGATTGAGCGACCCGGCTCCGATAAATTGTCAAATAGGGTTTGAAAGCGATCATCGAGGTTGTGCTGATCGAAATTGCGGGGCAATTGCAAGGTGTCGAAGGTGTAGTGCGAAAAGCTGTTAAGTGGTGTGTATAGTGCGTCTGAGCCTACAGCTGAAGGTTGATAATAGTCTGCCTGCACGGGCGACGCCATTAACAAGATTACTAAGCTTATTATCCACTCTTTGCCGAGTAAAAGTCGCTGCAGCTGTAGGCGTGAGATTCGGCGTGTAAACAAGCTAAATTCACCCAAGGTTTTGAATAGCGGGTTTTTATAGGTCGCTGGCATTGTTATAAGTTTGCTTGATGATCGAAGTGTTTCTGATCATAACAAGATTTTTGTTGTGAAGCGTTACCTGTTAGCGGTAGTGGAAAATGTCTATTAAGGCTTTTGTCTTAAGTTGGCGCAACATTCATTTTTTGCCAGTCATTTTTGTGTATTGTATAGCGAATATGATCCACCCACTCGCCGTATAAGTCTTCCGCTTGCAGTATTTTATGCCCTTGTCGAAAGCCCAGGCGTTGGGCTACAGCACGGCTTTTTTGGTTGCATTCGGCTGTATTTAAGTTCAATTGTTGCAATGACAATTGAGTGAAAGCGATATCCAAAAGTTGCCGAACACAAAGCGTCATAATGCCTTGTCCACAATGCTCTTCAGCGAGCCAATAACCTAAGTTGGCTCTTCCTCGAGTCGTTTCAATCGCATCGATCGAGCAGATACCAATAATGGCACGGTGCAGCTTAATCGCGAAGGTGTAGCTAGTGCCTGCTCGGCTCTCATTAATGGTCAGTGCAATAAACGCTCGGGTATCGCTCGGGCAAACTGCATCATCCAGCCAGGGTAGCCACTGGCGTAAATGCAATCGATTGGTTTCTATCTGTGCGAACAGCCCCGCCTCGTCTGCGGCTTGCAATAGGCAAAGTTGTAGTTCGTCCGATAGAACAACTGGGGTGTTTAGCTTAATGGCTAAGGTTGGGTTAGGCATATGCCATATTTAATCACAATTGATCACCGTTTTGCCCTTTCTCCTCCCTCGCGGTGCCGTTTTGTTCTGATTAACTGACAGGCACAGTTTGTTAATACGAGAAGGGGCAAAACAATGAGGGGATCACAATATTGGGTGTACACGTTACTTCTGTGGCTATTGGCATCTGCCGCGGTTGCTCAGGAGCCGCAAGCCGGTAAATTATTGGTTGAGTCGGGCCATGAGGCTCTGCACTTAGGCGCTGAGGTGGATGTTCGGATACAAGGCCTCCAGGCTGAAGTGTTAGTGAGTCAACGCTTTCAAAATACATCGCCCGAGTGGATCAATGCCACTTATGTTTACCCTCTGGCTGAGGACAGTGCGGTACATCATCTGACGATGCGTGTGGGTGAACGCGTTATTGAGGGCGAAATTAAAGAAAAAGCCGAAGCGCGAAAAATTTATCAACAAGCTAAAGCTCAGGGTAAAAAGGCCACTTTGTTAGAGCAACAGCGTCCCAACTTATTTCGACAGCAAATCGCCAATATTGGCCCTGGGGAAACGATCGAAGTTGAGATCGGTTATAGCCAACAGGTTATTTACGACATGGGTGAATTTCGCCTGCGCCTACCCATGACACTTACCCCGCGCTATATACCGGGGGTAAGTCGCAGGGAGCTTCTACCACAAAAAGTCTTGGCGGCTGAAGGTAGTGGCTGGTCACTGGCAACCGATCAAGTGCTCGATGCCCCCATGATTACCCCGCCGCAGCAGACAGTTCAGCCAGGCCGTTTACTTAACCCTGTGGCTATTAATGTGCAGCTTAATGCCGGGGTAGATTTAGCGCGCGTAAGCAGCGCCAGCCATGCGCTAAAGGTCTCTCGCCCGAACGGTTCGGCCGCGGGGGTGAGGCAAGTACAATTTGCCCATGGACAGGTGAGCATGGATCGAGATTTCGAGTTAAGCTGGCTGCCGGTGGCGCAACAGGCACCAGTGGCGGCGCAGTTTGTAGACCAGTGGCAAGGTGATCGCTACGCTCAGATTATGCTGATGCCGCCGCAGAAAATGAGCGCCGAGCAAGTACTACCGCGCGAACTATTGCTGATAATTGATACCTCGGGTTCCATGGCGGGTCAATCTATTGAGCAAGCGCGTGCCAGCGCGCTACAAGCCCTCGATCAGTTAACCCCGGGTGATCGCTTTAACGTAATTTTGTTTGCTGGCGAGACACGTACACTTTTTCCGCATGCTGTGGCGGCACAACCGAATAATGTAAATCGGGCGGCCGATGCGATTCGGGCCATGCGGGCAGAGGGCGGTACCGAAATGCACGATGCGCTCGCGCGCGCTTTTGAGCACGAGCCTTTAGCATCCCATTTACAGCAAGTTGTGTTTGTCACCGATGGCAGTGTGGGCAATGAATCGGCTTTGTTAAAGCTTATTCATCGGCACCTAGGTGATGCGCGATTGTTTACAGTTGCTATTGGCAGTGCTCCTAATCGTTATTTTATGCGCCGCGCCGCCGAATACGGACGCGGTACGTTTACCGAAATTACCAGTACCGAACAAGTGCAAGCGCGTATGGCGCAGTTGTTGGAGAAATTGCGTAAGCCCGTGGTTACCAATATATCCATTGATTGGCCGCAACCGGTGGAAGCGTTTCCGCGCAAGGTGCCAGATTTGTACTGGGGGGAGCCTCTATTGGTCACGGTTAAGATGAGCCCCTGGCCCGGTCGTTCCGATCAGCGCATCATTATTCGCGGCGATAGCGCCGGCAGCCCATGGCAGCGCGAACTGCGTTTACCGGAGCCTGGCAATGAGTCCGATGCGAGTAAAACACCGGTATTAGCACAGCGTTTTGGTCGCGAAAAAATTGCCTTTTTAGAGGATGAAGCAATTCGCCAGGCAGAGGATGCGCGCGTGAAAGTGTTGCCGGTTGCCTTGCGGTATCAATTAATGTCGCGCTTTACCAGTTTGGTGGCCGTCGACAAGACGCCCTCTAAACCCGAGGTGCTGACAGCTAAAGAGCGGTCGGTGGCCAATGCCATGCCAGTGGGTTCACAAATGCAGGCGGTGGGTTATCCGCAAACGGCAACCAATTTATATTGGCATTGGTTAATAGGAGCATTTGCGGCCTTGGGGTTGTGGCGAATTCAGCGTCCGGGGGTGAACTGTGAATCGTAAATCAGAGCGCAACGCATTGGCACTGTCACACCCCGGGCGTTTGGTAATCTCGGCTATTTTATTGCTGGTGTTGCTCTATCAATGGGGCAGTGCGCTGGGTATTGAAGCCAAGGCGCATTTGGCGCAAATACTCATAGAGCGCGCCTGGCAGCAAAAGCTTGAGGCGCCGGATGTGGCTGCTCGCCCTTGGCCCTGGGCCGATACCGAGCCGGCTGGGCGTTTACAATGGTTGGATGGCGAGGGACGGGTGCGCAAAGATCTGTTTGTGTTGTCCGGCACTCACGGTGAGGCGTTAGCTTTTGGCCCTGGGTTAATGGCCGGTGTAGTGGCCGGGGCTCGAGTGGTCGGTGGCCATCGGGATACCCATTTTGCCTTTTTGCGGGATTTGCGTGATGGCGATCAGTTGCGGTGGCAGAGTGAAAGTGGCCGCTGGCAACACTATGTCATCAGCAAACGCAGTATTGCCGATGCGCGCAATAATCATTTGTGGATTGATCCGTCTGCGAACGCTATTTGGTTGGTAACATGCTATCCATTTGAAGCCTTGCAGGCGGGCGGGCCATTGCGTTATGTGGTGAGGGCCGATCCACTGCCGGCTTACCCAGTGGAGCGAGCGTCATTGGCGGGGGTTCAGTGGTAGTTTTAACTTAGCGCTGCGTAGCCAGCAAGGGTTGGATCAACTCCGGTATTTGTGTGGGTGTTGGGTGATTGAGCACAATGATGTGATCCTTTTTTTGTTGAATAAGTGCTAGCGCCTCACCAAAATGTTTTTCCAGTAAGCGCGCCAAGGTGCCGTCGCGTTCTACTATAGCGAGCCCCTCGGCCACTCGGCGGGCGAGCTCGGGGTGCTGGCCACTCACTTGATATACCATGGCATGGGGGTAGTAAATAATAGTCTCTTCGACAATAGTAAGTTGTTCTTGTAGGTGGCTGGCTGCGAGCTCGGCGGCGGCTTCAGCGACGCCAAACAAAACCATATCAAAGCGGCTGTAGGTCAGCATGTTGAGCAGGTTTTCGTAACGGCCGTTATCGTTTACGGTAAAACCGTTATGGCGCAAAATATCGACATCGGCCCAGCTGTGTCCTTGACCGATTACCCAGCTGCGCAGGTCCGACTGTTGTACGGCCTGCTGAAAACGGCTGGCATCCTCTTGGCGAATAAGCACCGTGCGATAACCTAATAGCCCTTTCATAATAGGAGTGGGAATGGGGATGATATTTTGAGTACGAGTGTACTTATCTTGCCGTAAACCCGAGACATAAATATTTGCCAGTATGCCGTCGGCCACCGTCTGTCGGCCTCTTTCCGCACCTAAGTTTTGGGTGTTCATTTGCAAGTTAAAGGCGGGGTAGTGGGACGAGGTTTTTAGCAGAATTTGTTCAAGCAGGTCGTGTTCGTAAAGGCTGCGGCCGCTTTTGCCCCCCCATAGGGTGACTTGCATGACGGTCGTGTCGGCGGCGTTATCTTGCCCGGCAGCTTCAACGTGTGTCAGCGCCAAATTCGCGGTCAGAAAAAATAATACGCAGTGCTTAAATCCCATGGCTTGCCTGTCAGGTAAAGAGACGAACTGCTTGAATTGGGCTTGTCTGCATTGTAGCACGTGTGCTTTACACTACAATTTGAGTTGGTGTCGAGCTAGCGCCTTTGCTTAAACGCCGTCAACATTAAAATCTAAGGCTACAGTGTATAATGAAAAGTCTGTTTCACCTCTGCGAAAAAGGATGCTCGAATGCCCGCCCGCCGACAGCTTGAAGGCCTACAGTTCGCCTACGCCCTGCGCGATAGTCTAGGTCGTGAAGGTTATAATGGCAGCAAGTTACGCGGCGACTTATTGGCCGGATTAACCGTCGGTATTTCGGCTATTCCGCTGTCCATGGCTTTGGCCATTGCCATCGGGCTTCCCCCGGAACACGGCCTGTACACCTCGTTGGTGGCAGGGCTTATTATGGCGCTGTTGGGAGGGTCGCGTTACAGCGTATCGGGCCCTACGGCGGCTTTTGTAGTGATATTGCAACCCATTGTGTTGCAGTACGGGTTATCCGGATTATTGTTAACGACGTTAATGTCGGCCTGTATTGCCCTGTTAATGGCCGTGGCGCAATTTGGGCGGGTGGTGACCTACATTCCCAATACCGTCACCTTTGGTTTTACCTTAGGTATCGCCGTCATTATTGCCACCTTGCAGGTGCCGGACCTTCTGGGGCTGGAGTTAGACGGCACCTTGCCAGAGTTTTATTTTGCCAAGGTGTGGGTCATTGTGGTGGCGGCATTGAGTTCAGCGCACTGGCCCACCTTGCTGATTACCGTCATCTCCTTTGCGGTGATGCTGGCTTGGCCGCGCCTGAAATTACCGATACCGGCCCACTTGGTGACGATTGTCGTGGCCACAGCGGCGGCGTTTGCACTGGCGGCTATCGATGCACCGGTGGCAACCATTGCCAGTAATTTCGAATACACCGCACAAGATGGCCATACCGGTGAGGGTATTCCCAATTTTTTACCCGCTTTCGGGCTGCCTTGGCAAAATGTTCCGGGTGAGCCTTGGTCGTGGAGTTTAGTCAGCACTTTATTGCCGCAAGCATTAACGATTGCTTTGCTAGGTGCTATTGAAGCGCTACTGTGCGCGGTGATGTTAGAGCGTATGAGCGGCTCGCGTTACTACGCTAACGCCGAGTTGTTTGGCCATGGCTTGGGCAACCTGGTGGCGCCATTCTTCGGCGGTTTTAGTGCGGCGCCCGAGCTGGCTCGCTCCACCACCAACTTTCGCGCGGGTGCTCGCACACCTATAGCCGCGCTTATTCACTCAGGGGTCATCGCGGCCAGTTTAATGTGGCTGGCACCCTACCTTAAGCACTTGCCCATGGCTTGTATGGCGACGCTGGTGATTATTGTGGCCTGGCGGATGTGCCACGGCCGGCAAATAGTCTCCACGATTCGAACGGCACCGGTGGCCGATGTGTTGGTGTTTTTTGTGTGCTTCTCCCTGACGTTAATGGTGGATATGGTGGTGGCCATTGGCAGTGCGGTAGTGATCGCTGCTTTTTTGTTTATGCGCGATATCGCCGAAATGACGAAAGTGCGCGATATTACTAAGTTGCTTAAACATGTGCCCCGGCCATTGCCGGAGGGCTGGCGAGTGGTGAAGATTTCCGGCCCGCTGTTTTTTGCCGCCGCGGATAAAATATTTGCCGAGCTCGATGTGCTGGCCGAAGATCAAGCGGGGCTGGTGATGCATATGGACGGTGTGCCGCTGCTGGATGCCGGTGGCTTGGATGGTCTAACCAGCTTTATTAAGCGCTGCAAAAAGAATGGTGTAGAACTTATTTTGTCCGATATTCAGTTTCAGCCTTTGCGGGCGATGGTGAAGGCCGAAATTAGACCGGAAAATGGTAACTTTGCCGTGTTTCCGACCCTGGCCGACGCGCTCGATGCTGTGCTGGATAAATCCCCCGAGGCGCCGCCGGCCTGTTAGGTAGAAATAACTCTCACCGTCACCCCCGTGTGAAGGCTTTGAGAACTCCCCACTTTCTCACTGTATCCACTATGGCGTATACGCCATAACCGATTAAGGCGATACGGAAACTGTTGCTGGATGCCGCCCAATGGTTGGCGTTTTCTTCGGCCCCTATTATGAGCGTTATCGGATTGTCCCACTGGCTGATTAAGAAAAGTAACATTAAAGTGGGTAGGTGTAATGCCAATTCAGCGTAGACTTTCGGGCGGGTCCAGTAGGGTGTGATTAATTTGCTGAGCGCCAGAGCAAGGCTGGCAATCAGTACGGCGGTAATCCACGGTAGCAGGGTTGCCCACTCACTGGAGAATATGAGATCAATGCTGGGTTCGCCCAAGCTTTGGGGGATTGTTTTGTTGACCCATGCGGTTACGTAAATGAGCACTACCACCTCAATGGCCGAGCCGGTACGGCTGATGTACTTTCCTCGTTCTGGCACTAAGGGCAGTGAGTCCGCTTGCCAGCGCTGCAGTAAATTGGCTTTTTTAATTGATTCTGCGAATAGATAAAAGAGTAATGTTAACCAGGCAAATCCATAAAGGCTGGTATTCAATATGCTCCACAGCAGTTGCGGTAACAATTGCCAAAAGTTTGGGTCGGGTGCTTGCGCAGCTCTAATCGCACTAAAACTCAATTGAACCACGGCGATGAGCATCACCAGACCTTGCAGTAACTGCCTGTATAAAGGAAATAAGCTTTCGCTGATCAAGCTAGGTCGGGGTAGAAAGTTGGCCGCAACTAATAACGGGTGTCCCCGCTCTTGCAATAGTTGTTTGACCTCGTCGTCGTTTAGTTCCCGCCCCAATGTTTCACTGCGGTAATCACACTCGTCGATAAGATCGCTGAGCAGTTCGTCGGCGACATCATTGCGCACTTGTGCTGGCAGGTGAGATTTTACTGCGTATGCGTATCGGTTTAACCATGGGTTGATCATTGTGCACCCTCCGTTAAGTTTGTTAGCGCTTGATTTAATTGTTGCCACTCGCGCGCCATTACCTCGCGCGCTTGTTCACCTAATGTCGAAAGTTGGTAGACCCGTCTTTTCCGCCCCTCTTGCACCTGCCAGTCGCTGGTTAATAGCTCTTGGCTCTCTAGGCGTCGCAGCAGTGGATACAAAGTACCCTCATCGACTGTGAGGCCGTTTTGCTCCATATGCCGCCGCAGGGAGTAGCCATAGTGCGGGGTCACCACAGCCTCCAGAACCGCCATAACCAAAAGGCCCCGACGCAGCTCCATGGTTAATTTATTGAACTTGGCGTGGTTGTCTGACACGGTGCACCTCATACTGTGTGATATACAGTATATACTATGTGTCACACAGTATGTGTTGTCAAGTCATCCGCAAAATCAGGTGTTGTGTAATAAAATTGCGGTAAGATAGAGAAACTGTGATTGCTGGAGTTAAACCATGAAAAAATTACTGTCCGTATTAGCGTTATCCCTCTTGGCCGTGGCTTGCTCTAAGCCAGACCCACTGCATGAGTCCATGGAGTCGATGGGTGATTCATTTAAAGCCATGCGCGAGTCTAATGACTTGGCGCAAATGCAATCCGATTGGGATGCGTTTAAAGAGGCGCGCAGTGTCGCTGCCGCGCAAACCATGGGCCCTGAAGAGCAAAAAGATTTTGAGCAGGGCATGCAGAGACTGGCAAAATTAAGTAAGGTGGTGGACGCCGCGTTTGCCAGTGGTGATGTCGAGGCGGTAAAGGCGAGCCTTCAAAAATTGGGTAAGGTCCGCAAGAAGTATCACGACAAACTCAAGGTCGATTAATCGGCCCGAGAGATACCCCGCAGGCTAAGCTTGCGGGGATTTCACCGCATGAGCTTTAAATTGAGCAAACACCCCGAGCCCTGGGGTGAGGTCTAATGCTCGAACGGCCCGGTGAGTGATGAGCGAATACAGGCGCAGCTCGCCCCAGTGCAAAGTGAGCAGAGCGCTGGTTTTATCGAGCGCCGTTATTTTGCCTATCTCGACTTGCAGAGTATTGGCGATACTGGAGGGGCCCGGGTGCCGGCGAGCAATGGAAACCTCGTGGGCGTCAATGCTCACTCGGTTAATCGTTGTGGGCAATGGGCCTGTTTCGATTGCGTGGCCGGCTGCCATCCATTGCCTGCGGTCCTGGCACCACTGGACTGGCCAGAGCGCCGCTGCCTGGACCGGCGATTGCTCGGTGAGTTCGTGCTGGGCGCGGTTGATGTCGAGTGTTTGTCGGCTTTGCCATTGGTAGCAAAAATCGCAACTGGCGGCGAGATCGCGCCATTGGTGGCTGACGAGCAAAGCGCTGAGATTGCGCTGGTCGGCTGCCCGGCGCAGCGCCATTAATATTTCGCTGGCGGCCTGTTGATCCAACGCCGATACCGGCTCGTCCAGTATTAACAGTTTGTCGGCACACAAGAGCGCCGCGAGCAGAGCGACGCGCTGGCGCTCCCCGCCCGATAGTATTGCGGTCGGTTTTTCCAGAAGCGGTAACACCTGAAACTCGGCGGCAAGCGCTAACCAGTTTTCGCTTTTGTGGCGCTCGGCCAGTGCGCGCAGTTGTTGTTCCACTCGTTGATTGGGCCACAGCGGTGCTCCCTGCGCGGCCCAGCCGATGCCTCGCAAAGCCTGCGGGCGCTCTAGAAGATTGTTGTACTCCAGCTGAAGTTGGCCGCTCTGGCCCGACACGATTTGTTTCAGCAATTGAGTTTTACCACAACCGGAAGGACCGCTGATGCCCACCCAGGCGCCCCGGGGCCAGCGGATTTGATGCGCGCCGAGCTTAAGCTCCCACATGAAAGCCTCCCCGGCCTCGCTGCCAGCGATATAACATAAACAAAATAACCCAAGAAACAACCACCAACCCACCGGCTAAGCGGTGGGCGTTGGCATACTGCAGCGACTCTACCTCGTCGTAGAGCAAAACTGATAACACTTGGGTTTCACCGGGAATATTGCCACCAATCATTAAGATTACGCCGAACTCGCCCACGGTATGAGCAAACCCCAGCGCGGCGGCGGCGACAAACGCATAGCCACAGCAGGGCAGGATAATGTGTCGGAAGACGGCAAAACGGTTAAGCCCCTGAGACTGCCCAAGTTGAATCAGTTGCGGGTCCAGCTGGCGAAAGCTTGCGGTTAAAGGCTGCGCCACAAACGGTAAAGAGTAAACACAAGAGCCGATGACCAGGCCGGTAAAGCTAAACGCCAAACCGCGGTCAAAAAACTGGCCGAATAAACCCTCGGGGCTTAATAACAGTAATAAATAAAAACCCATCACGGTCGGCGGCAATATCAGCGGCAGGGCAATGGCGGCCTCAACGCAGTTGCGCAGCCAGCCCGACTGCCCTCGGGCCAACCACCAGGCTAGGGGGGTGCACAAGAGCGTTAACGCCACCGTTGTGACGCCGGCGAGTTTAACGGTAATGATAATGGCGTCGATCATGGCTGGGCCGCTTTGCTAGGCGGCGATGTATAGCCATTGTTACGGATAATCGTCTGCGCCGGTTCGCTCAGTAAAAACTGCATAAAGGCCTGGGTTGTATCGGAGGTGCTCAGCAACACGCCGGCTTGTGGCAGTGACGGGCTAGCATCGATGGGGTGCCAGTGCAGTTGAGGGGCAATATGGGCAAAGCTGGCGGCTACCAGCCCACAGGTGACATTGCCAGTTACAACAGTGTGTAGAGCACCGGCGACGGATGTTGACTGGACAGGCTGAGCTTGGATGGAGAATTGTTGCAACCACATTCGGGCGGCGCGACCATAAGGTGCGGTTTTGGTATTGGCAACGGCTAGACGGGGGCTGGTTTTAAGTGCCTCGGTGGCCGATGCAAAAGGTCGGTGGCATGCGAGCATCAACTGGCCCTCGGCATAAATAAAAGGCTCGGCAGTATCGAGCTTTTGAAATATACGCTGAGGGTAATCCATATCGGCAGAAAGAAAGACATCAAAAGGCGCGCCGGAGAGTATCTGCTGGGTAAAGACTCCGGAGGCGCCACCGGAAATAACCAGCGGATAAGGCGATTGCGACTGCCACAGTGGGCGCAGAGCCTCAAGGGTAGGCTTAAAGTTACTGGCTACCGCCACTTTTATACTGGTTGCGGCAAACGTGTTGGCGCTGGCCAGGATGAGATAGCTCAATAAAAAAAAGCGCACAATAGCTCCTTGGTTTGGGCGCGGGGTATTCGCCTGAAACAAGCTTGCTGTCAATCAGCGAGAACGCTATTGTGCCATAAATACCGCGGCTTAGGCCGCGTTATGATTGGTGCTTTTGGCCTTTGGCGGGGCGCTGCGCCGCGCGGTGAGCGGCTCAACCTTTTTTTGTTTTTCATACAAAAAGCGCAGTACCGAGCTGCGGTATTGGTTGTAGTGGGTGTCGTCCGCCAGAGCCAGTCGATCTCGGGGACGGGGCAAGTCGATATCAAGAATTTCACCAATGGTCGCTTCCGGGCCGTTTGTCATCATGACAATGCGGTCGGATAGCAGTACTGCCTCGTCTACATCGTGGGTAATCATAATTACGGTGTTGCCCAGTTCTGCTTGTATATCCATTAGTGAGTCTTGCAGATGGGCGCGGGTTAACGCATCGAGCGCACCAAAAGGCTCGTCCATTAATAATACCTGAGGTTCCATAGCCAGAGCGCGGGCAATGCCCACACGCTGCTTCATGCCACCGGAGATTTCATCGGGTTTTTTATGCATGGCATGGCTCATTTGCACCAACTCTAGGTTGTGTTCAATCCATTCACGCATTTCGGTCCGAGTTTTTTTTCGGCCGAATACGCGTTTAACCGCGAGCTCCACATTTTGGTAGGCGGTGAGCCAGGGCAGTAGGGAATGATTTTGAAATACGACCGCTCGCTCAGGGCCGGGTTCATTCACTTCGCGACCGTTAAGTACCACGCCGCCGGTAGTGGCTTGATATAACCCGGCAACAATGTTGAGTACAGTGGATTTGCCGCATCCGGAGTGGCCGATAAGCGAGACAAATTCACCTTCGCGAATTCTCAAGTCAACATTGTTAAGTGCACAAAAAGGCCCTTTGGGGGTGGGAAAGCTAATGCCAACCTGGCTGAGTTCTAAATGCGTATTGCTCATAATTTTCTCCTCATCATTCGGTGATCTGTTAGCGCACAACGGCTGTTTTGTCCCAATTGACCCAGCTTTGAATAAATAGCAAGGCGCGATCTAGCAGAAATCCGATAAAGCCGATCATCAATACCGCCACACAAATGCGGCCCAGTGAGTTGGATGAACCGTTTTGGAACTCGTCCCAAACAAATTTTCCGAGCCCTGGGTTTTGTGCCAACATTTCCG
Organism: Gilvimarinus sp. 2_MG-2023; assembly: GCF_030547685.1. Taxonomy (GTDB): domain Bacteria; phylum Pseudomonadota; class Gammaproteobacteria; order Pseudomonadales; family Cellvibrionaceae; genus Gilvimarinus. The sequence goes on from NZ_JAUOQM010000021.1 coordinate 21,660, forward strand.
CGGCAATTAAAACCATCCAGGCGATACCCAGTGATAGGCGAAGGCCGGTAAACATCATAGGAATGGAGGAGGGCAACACGATGGTTTTGATGTGTGTTAACCACCCCAATCGCAAAACCCGACTAACGTTTTGTAAATCCTGATTAATACTGGCAACACCCACGGCGGTATTGATCATTGTGGGCCATAAGCAGCACAGGGTGACCGTGACAACCGAGGTAATAAACGATTTGGCCAGCACAGGGTCTTCTGAAACGTAAACCGCACTCACCACCATGGTAACCAAAGGCAGCCACGCCAATGGCGAAACTGGCTTGAAGATCTGAATGATCGGGTTAAGCGCCCGATAAACCGTATTACTTAAGCCGATAAAGATACCCAGCGGAATCGCAATCATCGTGGCCAGAAAAAAACCGGTCATTACGGTAATTAAGCTGGTAACAATTTGGTCAAAGAATGTAGGGCGGCGGTTAAAGTCACGCCAACGAACCTCAGCACTTGGATTCTGTTCCAACTTTTTGGCATTGCGTTGTTCTTGCCTTTCGTAAAAGGCCGCTTCGCGCTCATTCTCACTGATGTGTTCGGTGCGTAAGTTTTGCCATTGCTCATGAACCTCGGCAGGTCCTGGGAATTGCCCTAACGATGTATCCACTTGTTTGGCACCGATATGCCAGACGCCGATAAACAGCACTAGCCCGATCATGGGCGTTAATACGGCCTTAGCTAAGGCTTGCCACTGCTCCGGGCCAAAGCTCGCTCGTTGCCACTTTTGTTTGATCAATATAGAGGGGTTCATGCTTATTTCCTCGTAGATAAAACGGCGCCACAGGGTGGCGCCATGCTCAAAGCGTAAATTGAGCGTCAATAAAAAATTAAAGAGAGTCGGTCGCTTTTAAACCGATGTCGAGCGCTTCCAGGTACTCGGTGGGTTTGCTGCCGTCGTAGGTAATGCCGTCGATAAAGTCTGGCTGTGGACCTTTAAAACCGGTCTCGCTCGCAAAGTCCGGGAATTGCTCCGCACTGATTTCGCCCTCTTTAATGAGCGACTGAGCGGCTTGTTGATAAAGGTCAGGGCGATAGACTTTTTGGGCGGTGTCGAAGTACCAGTTGTCGTCTTTATGCTCGGCAATTTGACCCCAGCGACGCATTTGGGTGAGATACCAAATCGCATCAGAGTAATAAGGGTAGGTGGCGTTGTAGCGGAAGAATACATTGAAATCGGGCACGGAGCGTTTATCGCCTTTTTCGTATTCAAAAGTACCGGTCATAGAATTGGCAATTACTTCCGCATCTGCCCCGACATAGTAAGGTTTAGACAGAATTTTTACCGCCTCTGGACGGTTGGCGTTGTTGTTCTCATCCAGCCACTTGGCCGCACGGATTAACGCTTTGGTCAGCCTGATTGTGGTGTTGGGGTATTTCTCGGCAAAGTCAGCGGTAATGCCAAATACTTTTTCCGGATTGTTTTTCCAGATCTCATAGTCGGTGATAACCGGAACGCCAATACCTTTAAAAACAGCTTGCTGGTTCCACGGCTCGCCCACGCAATAGCCGTAAATAGTTCCGGCTTCCATGGTGGAAGGCATCTGTGGTGGAGGTGTCACACTGAGCAAGGCATCCGCTTGTAATTGACCAGAAGTATCCCCTTTGTGTGGGGCGTAAAACCCAGGATGAATACCGCCGGCCGCTAACCAGTAGCGCAATTCATAATTGTGAGTGGATACGGGAAAAACCATTCCCAAATTAAACGACTTGCCCTCCTGTTGGTATTTTTCTACCACCGGCTTTAGCGCATCGGCCTTAATTGGGTGGACGGGTTTGCCGTCAGCTTGTTTGGGGATATGTGGTTTCATCTGCTCCCATATGGTATTGGAAACGGTTATGCCGTTGCCGTTTAAATCCATTGAGAAGGGGGTAATGATATGAGCTTTGGTGCCATAGCCAATGGTTGCCGCTAAGGGTTGTCCCGCCAGCATATGGGCGCCGTCAAGCTCGCCAGTGATGACTCGATCCAACAACACTTTCCAGTTTGCTTGCGCTTCCAGTTCAACAAAAAGCCCTTCGTCCTCAAAGTATCCGTTCTCTAACGCGATTGCTAATGGCGCCATATCGGTCAGTTTAATAAAGCCGAACTTAAGGTCTTCCTTTTCTGGCTCTCCCAGTGCCATGGCATGCACAGAGGCAGATAAAACTGCGACGCTAAGAATGATGTTTTTCAAAGGTGTAAGCCAGTGCCCTATGCTTTTTAAATATGTCTTTTTTACCAGTCGATTTTCCATCGTTAATCTCCTAATTCCCAAGGGTGTTTAATTTAATTCGTTACTAGCACGGCAACGGTAGCGCTTAATGCTCCGTTACTTTTTAAGTTGTTTGTATCGGCCTCGCGCTAAAGAATTTGTCGTTTATTTTGAAAAACGTTTCATCAAAGTTCAGGTCGATAGTTTCAAAGGCCGTGCCAAAACTGGAATTGCCCAAAACCGTGCAGTGTTGACGTTTAATGACATAGGGTTTAGGGCGTAATACACTCTTATGCACACTTGTGGCTCATAGAAAAAATTGCGATGCATAAAAAAGTATCCTTGTTGTGCATTTTTTTGTGGTGGTTTTGGTGGTGTGTTGGTGCAATTGGTGTGCACGGGGGTGCATTACGGTGCGCAAAGTGAGGGGTTTCCAAAGCAATTTGCCGTCAACGGCTATACTTCAAAGAAGTCATGGAGGTTGGGCAATGAAGGAAAAACAACTGCAGCGCTTAGTTAGTTTGACGGGAAGGCTCTTGATTGGTCCGCTGATAGCCTTGGCTATTGCCGGATGCACCAGTGCGGGGTCACGGATTTCTGCCAACCTGGCCCCGGCGCCGCAACCGCTTATTGATACGGCCCTTTCTGGGCAAGCCTTAGGCGTTGATGTGCAAGCGGTTTCTGTTGAGGCTGAGGAGCCCTTATTAGAGCTCACGCCGGCGATGCAGCGTTTTGCGGAGCGAAGTGTGGCCGGAAGTAGGTTTCAAGACCAAAAAGTGGAGGCTCTGCATAAGGCGCTGCTGCTGCCGGAATCTGCCGGTGGCATGGGTATTCGTTATCAAAGTTCCGCGACCCATAGCCCTAGGGACTCTTTTCGCCTGCGCGAAGCCAACTGTTTGAGCTTTTCGCTTCTGTTTGCTAGCTTGGCCCGACATGTCGGTTTAGATGCGAAGATAAATGATGTCACCATTCCACCAGCCTGGAATCTGTCGAATGACAGGGTTCAACTGATACGCCATGTAAACACTCGTGTGGACCTGAAGTTTAATCGTGACGACATGATTGTCGATCTGGATATGGAGAGCTATCGCAGCTACTACCCTCAAAGAACGATTGACGACAATATCGCGGTCGCTCAGTTTTACAATAATCGGGCGATGGTATTGCCAGCGCGCCGCGAAACCTTGGCAAAGCGTTTTGTCTATTTGAGACGAGCATTAACGCTCGCACCTAAACAAAGCTATCTGTGGAATAATTTGGCGGCTTTGTACTCGAGTGAAGGACATACTGAACTGGCCGAAGCGCTCTACCTAAGAGCTTTGGAGCTCAATGCCGAGGATCTTACCGCCATCATGAACTTAAGCCAGCTTTATTTGTATGCAGGGCAACTCTCACAGCACCGCCACTTGTCGGATCTTGCCAATCTGTATCGGGATAGAAACCCTTATTATCAGTACCTAATTGCCTCCGAGCTGTTTGAGGATGAGTCCTATGAACAGGCGGCGCTTAAAATTGAAGCTGCGATTCGGAGTCAGCCCAATGAAAAGCGTTTTTACCGATTGGCCGCGGATATTTACCAAAACCTGGGAGATGAAGACAAACACCGCCAGGCGATTAGTCAGTTGTAGCCAATATTTTGCTTAATAGGTCACCCCCCGTGTAACAGAGCAAAGAATGGTTCAGGCATTGTTTGAGCGGGAAGTGCCGTTTGGTCATGACCGAGGAGCAAACGCAACGACAGCATCTAAACATGCGGAGGCGTTAATAAAGGTACTTGTGAATAATATGGTGGCGCGGCGCAAAGGCTCGGATCATCCCCCGCTCTGGATGGCTTTGTGCTGTCATCCTGCGCAGACCAATTAATGCTAAAGTAGTGTTCATGACGACCCCACCGATCACAACCTCTTCTCGCACTATTGAGCAGCCCAGTCAGGAGGCTCTCATTGCCGCTATTCATGCCGGCGTGGCGAAGTATTTTGCCGAGTGCCGGGCACGCGTGCCCAGTTTTGTAAGTCGACACTTTTGCTATCCTGGCGCCTGGCGTACCAATCGTCATGGTTTGGGGTGGGATATGCTGCGCTCGCCTCTCAATCTTTTGTGGGTGCCATTTTACTTGGCGGCGCACTTGCTTGCCTGGGGCCTAGATAAACTCAGTTTACGACAACCGGCAAGGTTATTGCGTCACTGTCCTGTGGGGCTGCGTACCCGGATTCAGCAGTACCTTATGGCCTGTGCCGAGCGCGACCTGCTATTGCGCGACCGCGACGATGGCGAATCTGGCAGTAGTCGGCTGCGCGAGTGCATTGTTGAAGCGATAGTTGAGGCTGAGCACTTGGACTCGCTGCCGGATGAACAAGAAGCTTTGTTGGAAAAAAGCCTGAATGATGCATTGGCGCAATACGCTTTAACCCGTACCGCCAATGCGGATATTAGCAATACAATTATTGCCACCATCGCAGGTGCATTTACCTTGCAAAAATTCACTCCGGGCGGTATTGCCATCGGCTTTGCACTGGCCGGTTTTTTGGCCAACCGCCTGGCGGCTTGGAACTTCTTTCTAGGTCAGGGCGTGGGGCAGTGGTACTACGCCCTGTTTCCGGTTACGCCGGGTATCGAATTGGTTGTGCTGTCTACTTTGGGTGTAATGTTGGTGTTTGCGGTCTTGGCCTGCTTTTCCGGGCTGTTATCCGATCCGGTACAGGCGCTATTGGGCATTCATCAGCGCCGGCTCTATCGAATGCTCGATGCTTTGGAACGCGATATTAAAGCCAGTACCAGCGGCAGCTTCCGCCCCAAAGATGCCTATCTGGCTCGTCTAATGGATATTATTGATGCCGCGCGACAGGGGGTGGGCTAGAGTGATCTTAACGACGGTGATTTCGTACTCTTGTTATGACTGTACTCTAAGTAGGAGAGTTATATGGTTTTACTAAAGGCTAAGGGGTTAAGTTTGCTCGTTTGGCTGGTTGTGTGTTTTGCCGCGGCTTTTATTGGCGGCTTAGCGTCAGTGAATGCAGGTGCGTTCTATGGCGAGTTGCGCCAGCCGGCTTGGGCGCCGCCGGGGTATGTGTTTGGGCCGGTGTGGACCTTACTTTACGCGCTGATGGCGGTTGCCATCTGGCGTGTGTGGGTGCGCGCCCCCGCACTGCGCCAACCTGCAGTATGGCTATTTTTGTTGCAGTTGTCCGTTAATGCGCTGTGGAGCTGGCTGTTTTTTGCCTGGCAGTTGGGGGCGGCCGCCTTGTTGGATATTGTTGTGCTATTGAGTTTGCTTGTTGCTACGGTGTGGCAGTTTAGGCGGTTCGATAAAACTGCTGCCTGGTTGTTGGCGCCGTATGTTGGATGGGTGAGTTTTGCCGGGGTTTTAAACTACACCGTGTGGCGGCTTAACCCCGGCTTGCTCTAGTCTTTGGTTAGCAAACTATTTAGTTAATAAGGCTATAGAGGCTATGGTTGGTCTGTTTCATTGGCAGAACCTTCTGCCTGAGTGTTGGCCTCTAGGGTTCCCTCTGTTTCTGGTCTATCGTTTTCTATTAGGAGTGTATCCCAATCCTCATCCACATTAATTTCGCGCATAAATATGCCCCAAAAAGCGATAAATAAAGCAGCGATTAAGGGACCAATCACAAAACCATTAATGCCAAACAGCGCCATACCGCCCAGGGTTGAAAGCAGTACGATGTAATCGGGCAGTTTGGTGTCGCGGCCGACTAAGATGGGGCGCAGTAAGTTGTCGACCAACCCGATGACACCGGCGCCGAAGCCCACCAAAATAATCCCTTGTATGTAACTTCCTGTGGCTAAAAGGTAAATTGCCACCGGCCCCCAAATAATGGCGGCCCCTATGGCGGGTAACAAAGAGGCAAATGCCATGACAACTGCCCACAGTAGGGCGGCGGGAATGCCGAGTATCCAGAAAATAACCCCTCCTAGAGCGCCCTGAGTCATGGCGACCACAAGGTTACCTTTGACGGTGGCGCGGGTGACTTCGGCAAATTTGGCGAATAATAGGCGTTCGCGGGTGTCGCCCATGGGAAGGGCGCGCACCATTAATTCTTTGATGTTGTTGCCATCGCGTAAGAAAAAGAAGGTGAGGTAGAGCATTAAGCAGAAATCCAGTACAAATTTGAACGCGTTTGAGCCGATATCAAAGGTGTATTGGGCGATAAATTTGCCGCTGTTCATGGCTAGGTCGACGGACTGGTTTTTTAAATCAGAAAAATTAACGCCAAAACGTTCGAACGTCTGCTGGATCGCTGGGTAAGCATTTTGAAATTGTTCGATACGCCCGGCTAGGTCAAATTCACCCGATTCTATTTTTTGATACAAGTCCGCCGCTTGTGTGACTACGGAGCTGATTAAAAATATCACCGGAATAATCACAATCACTAAACACATGGTCAAGGTAATGAGTGCTTGGCTATTGGGGCGGTGATTAAGCCCTTTCAATAGACGCGTCTGGATGGGGTGGAAAATAATCGCCAGAGCGCAGGCCCAAAAAATGGGGCCAAAAAAAGGCTGCAATATCCAGAGAAAGGCGGCCGATACAATCAGCAGTAGCGCGAGAAACGACTTAATTTCCAGATTCTTTTTAAGTTCTGACATATCCTTACCCAGTGTCGATAAAAGGGCATCATAAGGCAGTGGCGGGGCGAAGGCCACCCCGACCAGCAAGGCAGCATTGCCCGTTATGCTGCGCTGGTTCGCATCCGCTCCAAATAGCCGCGCACTTTGCCCATAAGGCTGCGGTTCGTACTCGGTTCAGGGGTCGGATCGGTGTTGGCCTCGACTTTATGGCGACGCAACAAGGCAGGCTTGTCTTGCAGGGATTGACGGTGTTTGAGCGCTGAGCTGATGCTGTCGTACAGCATACGGCGCGATAAAGGCATAGGCAGTACCCGAAACACCTGGGCGCGGTTAATCAGCTTAATAAGATGGTTGGTGTCGGAAAAGGCGGTCACCACCAGAACAACTAGCTCGGGGCGGCGCTGTTTCATTAGAGCCAAGGCTTCGGAAATGTCCCCTTCGGGTAAAATGAGATCAGTCAGTAAGATCGCTTTGGGGTGTTTAATCAATAGCTCCATCGCATCGTTGACAGTGGTGGCGTAACCGACTCGATACTCGGGCTTCTCCTTGGCAATAAGCTGGGCCATGGCTTTTTTGCTGTGCAGCACCACAATGTCGCCGGCATTCGGTTTGGCTTTTGCGGGCTCAGCAATGGCCTGTTTTGTTTCCCGGGCGATGGCCACGGCTTCGTCCAGGGTTTTGCGCAATTCGATCAGGTGCCAGGGTTTTTGTATGTAGCGGAAGATTTCGCCATCGTTAATAGAGCCGACGATGCTGGCAAGCTCGGCGTAGCCTGTAAGCAGAATGCGAACTGTGCCGGGGGATATATCCCGTGCACCGCGCAATACTTCTACTCCGGTCATCATTGGCATGCGCTGGTCCGAGATGATGACATCGACCGCGTGGTTTTTTAATAGCTCCAATGCGTCGCGGCCGTCGCTTGAGGTAAGCACGTTATAGTCGCGTCGAAAGGCCATCTCCATCGTCCTTAAAATACGACTTTCGTCGTCGACAAACAATAAGGTGGGCTTAGCTGCCGTCATATTGGCTCCTCCGTGGATTGCGAGCTTTGCGTTTTAGGTAAGCGGATGACAAATTCAGTGCCTTTGCCCTCAACCGAGCGCACATTGATGACGCCCTTGTGCTGTTGAATGATCTGGTAGGAAATCGACAACCCCAGACCAGTGCCTTCCCCCACTTTTTTGGTGGTAAAAAAGGGATCAAAAATCTTTTTGCGCACGGCCTCTGGCATGCCGCGCCCATTGTCGAGAATATGAATATCGACGCAGTCATTGCGCACGCGTGTTTTAACTTTAATTTTGCCCCAGTTGTCGATGGCCTGGGCGGCGTTGGTAAGAATGTTGAGCAGAACCTGATTGATTTGCGAGGATACGCACTCGATCACAGTGCCGTCTTGGTAGTCTTTTATCACCTGCGCTTTTTGTTTAATGATATTGCGGCCAATATTTAGAGCGCTATCGATGCAGTCATTGAGATCGACCTCTGACATTTTAATATGATCAATGCGGGCAAAGTTTTTCAGGTTGCCCACCAGCTCCCCGATTTGATCCAGTCCGTGCAGGCTGTCGGCTACCAGTGTGCGCAAATCCTCAATCATACCTTGATCAACCGTCTCGTTGATGCTTGCGGCGTTGACGCTAATGGCCTGAGTGATGGTCTCGTCGTTTGGCTCATCGGCGAGAAGGGCGGCTACCAGCGCTTGGTTGCTTTGGGTCAATTGCTCAATGTGTTCTTGCAAGCTTGCCGCCAGTTCTACATTGGATTGCACATAACCCAGTGGCGTATTTATCTCGTGCGCAACGCCGGCGACCATCTGACCGAGCGAGGCCATTTTTTCCGATTGAATCAAATGAGCTTGCGACGATTTAAGACGATGGTTGGCCGTTTGTAGGGCGCGGTTGCGTATCTCGGCGCGCTTTTCAAGCAGCTCCAACAGCGACAGAACCATTCCCATGCCGTAGTACTGGTTTTCGCCGGTGATGATCACAAAGTCTTCGGTGATAGGGTTGTCGATGTGGGCGTGAACATAGCGGCTGGCCTCTTCGATATCGGTATTGATGTCAATGAGCAGCGGCTCTTTGTTCATAAAGTCACCCACCGGCCGGGAGCCGTAAATTTCGCGTCCGTAGGACTGCAAAAATATCCGCATAATCGCATAGCGGGAAATGGTGCCGGCTACCTGACCCGCAGTGACCACGGGCAGACACAGCAGTGCCCGATAATCTTCCGACAAAAACAGGTCGGCAACATCTTTAATGCGTGTTTGCGGGGTTAGCGGCTCAACGGATACGGCTAGGTCGCGAACCCGTTGGTAGGAGACGGCAATGTTCATTTTCAATCCTTAAAATGATCTCTAATAGGCAATACACGCTCGCTGTAGTGGGTGTATCTCTGTGAGCATCAATGCCGAAATATTGAGCAGTGTGAAGGCTCAATATGACAGGCAAGTGAATGCTCTCTGGCAAAGCCACTGTAGTGCAGGATTGGCGCATGAGGTGATGCCTTTGCTCTGCATTGGTGCGGGGTTTTGGTGTCAACGCTGACTAGATTGAGCGGGATATCTGCCAATCACTTGCAAGTTATTAAGAGGTAAGAAAAAAAGTACAGTGGCACGCAAAATGCGTTAAAGCGAGAGCAAAACCATAATTGCACCATCGTATAACACACGGTGGTACAACCGGCGTCAAAAAACCAAGCCGGCCATGAGAAAAACTAAGAGAATGCCCATGAAGAATGTACTGTCCCCACTGCTCAGCGCTGTGTTGCTGCTGTGTGTTTGTCCTGCGCTGGCGGCTGACTCGGTCGCCTCGCAAACCTCCGTTGATACTGTCTGGATTATTGTTGCTGCCGCTCTCGTATTTTTTATGCAAGCGGGTTTTGCCTTGCTTGAAAGTGGTATGTCGCGCGCCAAAAATACAGTTAATGTCATAATGAAAAACTACGCAGATGTCTGTGTAGGTTCGTTGGTGTTTTGTCTGGTTGGGTTTGGCCTGATGTTTGGTGCTAACCCAACAGGTTTTTGGGGGACCGACCACTTCTTGTTAAACCCTGACTTGGAGTGGGACTGGTCGGTCGTATTGTTTCAGGCCATGTTTGCCGCCACAGCTGCAACCATAGCCAGCGGTACTATGGCTGAGCGAACCCGGTTTAATGCTTACTTAGTAGCCGCCTGTGTGGTGATGGGATTTCTCTATCCGGTATTTGGCAGTTGGGCGTGGGGCAGTGCTTTTGAGGGAACCGGCTGGCTGGCCGAGCTCGGCTTTATCGACTTTGCCGGGTCAACGGTTGTGCATTCGCTAGGTGCCTGGGTGGCGCTCGCCGGGGCTTTAGTGGTGGGGCCGCGAATCGGTCGCTTTGACAGCGAAGGGCGTGTGCACCGAATTCCGGGCCATAACTTAAGCTATGTGGCCATGGGCGGCTTTATTCTCTGGTTTGGTTGGTTTGGCTTTAATGGGGGGAGTACTTTAGGGGCGGATGTTTCTATTGGCCTAATTAATCTAAATACTCATTTGGCCGCCTGTGCCGGGGCCGCCGGGGCGCTATTAGCTTGTGCGCTGGGGCGTAAACCCATATTGGTGGAGCAGGTGGTAAACGGCTCGATAGGTGGCTTGGTCAGTATCACTGCCGGTTGCGCCACTATGGACCCATTGTTTGCGGTTGTGACCGGGTTGATAGCAGGCTTAGTGGTGGTGTATGGATCTCGTTTATTGTTAAAAATGCGAGTTGACGATGTGGTGGGGGCGATCCCTGTGCATGGTTTTGCCGGTGCCTGGGGCACCATTGCCGCCGGTTTGTTTTATGCCGAAGATATGCTTTCAATAGAGTTAGTGATTGTACAGTGCATAGGAGTACTGACCTGCTTCTTGTGGGCCTTTGTAGGATCTTTAATTATCTACGGATTGGTTAATTGGGTGATGCCGCTGCGGGCCGAGCCTTTGCATGAGCAGCGCGGCTTAGATATTACTGAGCATGCTGAGCTGGGGTATCCTGAGTTTACTAAAGGCAACGCTTATAACGAGAAAACACTGGAGGTGCTCGAACGATGAGTGCCACCCCAGTGCAAATACAAAAGCGGCGCATTGTTTACACGGCTTTGTCTGACTTTTTGCAGGGCGAAGAACTGGCTAAAGCGTTTCAGTTGTGGGAGCAACAGTACGCTGATAAGCCGGTTTTTGCCCTGAATGAGTATGTGGGTAAGTTATCGATGTTGGCTAGCAATTTGGGCCCGCGCAAAGAAGTCATCCGCGCCTTATTAAACCTCAGCCAAGATCCGAGCTCACAGACACTTTTGCCAGACCCCGCACCCTCAATCGGTGTGATGAAAGATTTGTCGGTTCGCGAAAGTGCCCCACGCGAGTATCCCGAGCGGTTAGATAAAGTGTTTGAGCATTTTTTAGTGGCGCTAGAAACGGTTATGCCCAGTAATATTTTTTTGCAATTTCGGTTAAATTTTTTGGTTCGTTTGGCCGACATGCCGTTAAACCCCGCCTTGAAAACACGCCTGCGGAGTTGGTTTGATAGCGATGGTGCGAGCAAGTCGTTTTCGGTGGTATGCGCCTCGCCTGAAATTCGGCGCGTGGTGAATCAGCTCTATGTGGTGATGTGTGAGTTGTTCGGCCCGGTACAGGCAGATGATATGTTGGAGCGCAGTGTCGAGTGGCTCGAGCGCTACCACCCCAATTGTGTGCGAGATATTCGGCGTTTCTTATAGCTTGTGCTGGCGTTCATTGTTGCAACAGTTAACGCCGGTGAGCTAACTCAAAGGCCCCCTAAGTGGCGCCAGCCAAGTTGATCGAGTCTTTGGTTGATGGCACTTTTTATGCCTTGTGCGTCCAGTCCCTGGCTGGCTAATTGGTCGGCTTGGCTGGCGTGGCCGACAAACTCATCGGCCAAGCCGAGTTGTAACACCGATGTCGTGTTTTGCTGGCTGTGCAAATATTCGGTGACTGCGGAGCCCGCTCCACCGGCGATGGCGTTCTCCTCCAGTGTTACCAGTAGGTTATGGTCGCGGGCTAGCTGATCGATCAATTCAGTATCAAGCGGTTTCACAAAACGCATATCGCACAGGGTTAAGCCCAGCTCGGCGGCGACTTTTTGCGCGCAAGTGGCCAAGGTGCCAAAACATAGTAGCGCGGCGCTGGTGCCCTGTCGCTTGATAATGCCCTTGCCAATTGGCAGGGCGTTCATGGCTTGTTCAATTGCAGTGCCGGCACCGCGCCCTCGGGGGTAGCGCACCGCGCTTGGCCCCTGGTGCTGGAAGCAGGTGTACAGCAGTTGTCGGCACTCGTTTTCGTCCGAAGGCGTGGCGAGTACCATATTGGGAATGCAGCGTAAAAAAGAGATATCAAAACTGCCGGCGTGGGTGGCGCCGTCTTCACCGACCAAGCCCGCTCGGTCAATGGCAAAGGTGACATCTAACTGTTGCAGGGCAACGTCGTGAATTAATTGGTCGTAAGCACGCTGTAAGAAAGTAGAGTAAATTGCCACTACCGGCTTTTGGCCTTCACAGGCTAAGCCTGCCGCTAGGGTTACCGCATGCTGCTCTGCAATAGCGACATCGTAGAAGCGTTCTGCGTATTGCTCGGCAAACTCCACCATGCCGGAGCCTTCACACATGGCCGGGGTGATGCCCACCAAGCGCGGTTCCACCGCCGCCATATCGCACAGCCACTGGCCAAATACAGCTTGAAACTTGGGCCGGTTGGGGACGGGTTTTTTCGGTGCGGGTTCGAGCTTGTTGAGTGCATGGTAGCCGACCGGGTCTAGCTCGGCGGGCTCGAAACCTTTGCCTTTTTGGGTGATAAGGTGCAACAGCTTTGGGCCTTTGACACTGCGCAGATTGCGTAAATAGCGCACAAGAGATGGCAGGTCGTGACCGTCGATGGGGCCGATGTAATTAAACCCCAGCTCTTCGAATAAAGTGCCCGGTGAGACAAACCCTTTAAAGTGCTCCTCGGTGCGCCGGGCAAACTCCCACGCCGATGGAATTTTGGTGAGCACTTGCTTGCTACCCTCGCGCAGAGAGTTGTAAAACTTACTGCCCCAAATCTTAGATAAATACGTGGCCAAACCGCCGACATTGGGCGAGATCGACATATTGTTGTCATTGAGAATGACCAGTAGGTCAGCATCGGTGTGGGCGGCGTGGTTGAGCGCCTCAAAGGCCATGCCGGCGGTCATGGCGCCATCGCCGATTATCGCAGCACATTTGCGCTCTCCCCCAGCCAGCGCCATACCTAAGGCCGCACTGATAGAGGTGCTGGAGTGGCCCACCCCAAAGGTGTCGTATTCGCTCTCTTCGCGCTTGGGAAAGCCGGATAGGCCGCCCTCTTGGCGCATGGTGAGCAACTGCTCACGGCGGCCGGTGAGGATTTTATGGGGATAGGTTTGGTGGCCCACATCCCACACGAGGCGGTCTTCGGGGGTGTTGTAAATGTAATGCAGAGCAATGGTCAGCTCGACCACGCCGAGGCCAGCTCCAAAATGCCCGCCGGTTTGCCCGACGCTGTACAAAAGAAAGGCGCGCAACTCTTCTGCCAGTTTGGGCAGCTCTTTTTCGGTGAGCTCACGCAAATCAGCGGGGGAGTCGATGCGGTCAAGCAACGGTGTTGCCGGGCGCGTTTGAGGTATTTCGTTCAGCATTTGGGTACGTCGGTTATCGCAAACGTGCCATTGTAGGCGCCACTAGTGTTCACGCTCAACCACATATTGCGCAATTAGGTGTAAAGCTTGGGTGTTGCCCGGTAACTGGGTGAGACTGGAGAGCGCTTCTTGTTGCAGTGCGCGGGCTTTTTCTTGAGCCGCTTCCAGCCCCAGCAGCGAGACATAAGTAGGCTTGTTGCGAGCTTGATCCGCACCTTGTTGTTTGCCTAGTGTTTGAGTGTCGGAGGTGATGTCGAGAATGTCGTCTTGCACCTGAAAGGCCAGCCCCAGTGCGCGACTGTAGCGAGCCAAAGCCGCTAAGTGAGCATGAGTGGCTGCACCCAACTGAGCACCCATGGCGACGCTGGCGTCAATGAGTGCACCGGTCTTGCAGCGGTGCATATGCTCAAGCTGAGCCAGAGTCAGGGTTTGGTTGACGGCGGCCAAATCGATGGCTTGCCCCAGTACCATACCGCGCGCGCCAGCACTTTGGGCGAGGGTTTGGATTAAGCTGATGCGGGTAGTAGCGCTGACTTCGGGGGCTTGAGCCAGTAATTCAAAAGCCAGCGTTTGCAGAGCGTCGCCGGTGAGAATAGCGGTCGCCTCATCGAAAGCAATGTGGCAGGTTGGTTTGCCGCGGCGTAAGTCGTCATCGTCCATAGCGGGCAGATCGTCGTGCACCAAGCTGTAAGCGTGAATCGCTTCAATGGCGCAGGCCAAGTGGTCGAGAGCGGAGTGGTCTCGCTCGGCGTTGACGGCATAAAAACCGGCAAATACCAACAGTGGGCGAATACGTTTACCGCCGCCGGCCAAGGCGTAGTGCATGGCCTCGCTGAGGGGGTTGTCGCGAGTTGTGGGGATGGCTTGGGTGAGAGCCCGATCAATACGCGCTCGAACCGCCTTTGAAAAGTCTGCGTAGGCGGACATTACAGTGTTTCCGGCTGGTCAAAATCGTTGAGGGTTAATTCGCCATTTTGCTCAAGCAGCAGTTTTACCTGTGTTTCGGCATCGGTTAGGCGCTGTTGGCATTCGCGGGTTAGTTTTATGCCTTGCTCAAAAGCTTTCAGTGATTGCTCCAGTGATAGCTCGCCGGACTCCATTTGGCTGACAATGCTTTCTAGCTCTTGTAGAGAAGTCTCCAGCTCGACTTTTTTTTTGGTTGCGGGCATAACTAAACCTGTTACTTGGGGGATTGCGTCCTTAATGTTAAGGGCTTGTGGCCGATAAGTAGGGTGTATCCCATGAATGTGGGCTTATTATAACGCTTTTAGAGCTGTTTTTTATTTTTACTGTCGACAGTGGTTTGCGGCTAGAATAGATGGTAAGTATGTCAATATATCCAGAGGCCGTTAAGGAGTAAGGTGTGGATTTAGCAACACTAATTGGGCTGTTGGGGGCCCTCGCCCTGATCGTCACCGCGATGTTTATGTCGGGCGAAGTCGGTATGTTCGTCAATGCCCCGTCTCTGGTGATTGTGGTCGGGGGGAGTATCTTTGCGGTGATGGCCAAGTATGGTTTGGGCCAGTTTTTAAGTGCGTTTAAAGTCGCCGGAAAAAGCTTTAGCAATAAGCTGGACGATCCGTTGGATATGATCGATGAAATCGTCGATCTGGCCGATGCGGCACGTAAAGGTGGCTTGTTATCGCTGGAAGGCAAAGAGGTGACCAACGGCTTTCTGCAAAAGGGCATTCAATTGCTGGTGGATGGTCACGACCCCGATGTGGTGCGTACGATGCTATCTAAAGATCGTTCGCTCGCGGAAAAACGCCACACCTTGGGCTCTTCAATTTTCGCCTCCATGGGGGACGTGGCGCCGGCCATGGGGATGATCGGGACGCTGATCGGTCTGGTGGCTATGCTGGCGAATATGGATGACCCGAAGGCGATTGGCCCGGCCATGGCAGTGGCTTTGCTGACCACTCTTTACGGTGCCGTCATTGCCAATGCCATTGCCCTGCCCATAGCCGATAAGTTAAAGCTGCGCGCGACGGAAGAGTATTTGATTAAAAGTATGATCATCGACGGTTTGCTGGCTATTCAAAATGGCCAGAACCCACGGGTGATCGACACTATTTTGCGCACCTATTTGCCGGAGCGTAAACGCGAAGTCGCCGATGCGGCGGAGTAGCGGGAGTAGCGACAATGGATGAAGAAGAGAACGAATGCGAATGTCCCCCCGGCCTCCCGGCTTGGTTGGCGACCTTTGGCGACCTAATGTCGCTGCTGATGTGCTTTTTCGTACTGCTGCTTTCATTTTCCGAGATGGACGCGATGAAATTTCGCCGCCTGGCGGGCTCTCTTGCCCAGGCGTTTGGGGTCCAAGCTCAGATTAACGTCAACGAAATACCCAAAGGCACCAGCATCATTGCCCAGGAGTTTAGTCCGGGCAAGCCCGACCCGACCCCGATCACCGAGATTTATCAGCGCACCCAAGACATTACCAAAATGAGTCTGGAGGTGCGCGACGCCGAAGAGTACGACATTGAGCGCGGTGAGCCCAATGTCGATGACAGCGCCAAAGACCGGCTGCAAAAAATCATCGAGGGCCTGGTAGAGCAAACCCGCCAAGACGCTGCCGAGCTGGCCAGTAAGCTGGAAGAGCAAATCGCTAACGGTGAACTTGAGATCGAAACCGAAGGCCGACAAATTATTATTCGCATCCGTGAGAAAGGTTCATTTGAGTCGGGCTCGGCACGCCTAGCGCCTGATTATTACGACGTTATCGACGAAATTCGCGCTGTATTGATGCTGAAGCCTGGGCGCATTCAAGTCCAGGGGCACACGGATAGCGTGCCCATTAGCTCGTCGCAATTTCGCTCTAATTGGGATTTATCCGCTATGCGGGCCGCCTCGGTGGCATCGCAGTTAATGCGCGGTGGTTATTTACAACCTGGGCGCTTTGAGGTGTCCGGATTTGCCGACGTTAGACCGCTGGCGGCTAACGACAGCGCCGCAAGCCGAGCTCGCAATCGCCGGGTGGAAATTGTGATTCGGCAAGGTCTGCAGGCGGAGCTGGCGCCGCAAGATATGGAGCTGCTGCAAGAGGAAGGGGATGACATTATCCGAAATCTGGATATAGAACCCCAGTACTTATTCGACCTGGATCCGGAGGAGGTATTCTAAAGTGTGCCGAGGATTTTGTGAGACATATCCTACAAATGCTAGTGACAATGGCGCCTTTTTTTATTCCCTCGACCTTGCCATAATTTAACCAAGGACTAAGACATATGGACGTGAGGCAAGGAGTAGACGGATCTCGCCATCAATGAGCCCAAGGCTGGACTCCATCCTGCAGAACCCTACAACAGGCCCCCTTGTTGTAGGGTTTTTCTTTTCTGGGGCCGATAAGTGCCGGTTTATCTTGTCGTTTGCTAAGGTGGTATGGAGCCGTAGAGGTAGATTTCCCCGCAACCCGCCCAGAGTATGGTTAAATAGAACGACTAAAAAATCACAATAAAAAGCCGGTGTTATGCATAGCGCAGCGCCGGCTTTTTTGTGGTTGTCCGTTTTATAACTGCACGATGGGGTTTTGTGAGACAAACATCCAATCCAGATGAGTCGACTTCGCGCTGGTCAGTGCTGATTATGGTCTGTTTGGGTGCTTTTATTGCCCCGCTGGGCATGGCCTCTGTCAATGTGGCGATACCAGCCTTGGCCGAAGAGCTGTCGGCCAATGGTATTTTGGTCAGCTGGATTCCCACCGCCGTCTTGGTGGCCAATATCGTCTGCATGCTACCCGCTGGTAAGCTGGCCGACATTTGGGGCAGAAAGCGTGTTTTTCAGTTGGGCATAGTAATTAATGCTCTCGCCGGCATCAGCGCTTTTTTTGCTACTGATATGTTGTGGTTGCTCGCCATGAGATTTATGCAGGGCACCGGCTCGGCGATGATCTTCGCGACCAGTATGGCCATGCTAATCTCAGTTTTTCCGTCTCACCGTCGAGGTTTGCCTCTGGGGTTAAACGCCGCCTGTATCTACTTAGGTTTAACGCTGGCGCCCGCTTTAGGGGGGTGGGTTACCCAGTTTTGGGGGTGGCGCTATGTGTTCTTAATGCCTTTGCCGCTGGTTGCGGTGGTACTGGCACTGTCGTATTGGCGCGTAACTGATGAATGGCGCGAGGCCAGTGGAGGGCGTTTCGATTGGCCGGGCGCTTTACTGTTGGCGGCGTGGGCGGTGACATTAGTATTAGGCTTTACTCATCTGCCGAGCTGGCAAGGCATAGCGACCTTGTTGGCATCGGTGCTGTTTTTTACTGGATTTGTGGTATTACAAGTGCGCTCTAAAGCGCCGCTGATTCGTGTGCAAATGTTCACAGAGTCCAAGTTCTTTTCCCTGTCATTAGTGGCAGCGGTGTTGATGTACGCCTCCAGTTACCCATTGGGTTTTTTGCTCAGCCTGTATTTACAATATGTACTTGGGTTGAGTGCGGCCAATGCCGGGCAGGTTATGCTCTCGCAGGCTTTAGCTATGGCCTGCGTGGCACCATTTGCGGGTAAATTGGCCGATTTTATCTCGGCGCGAATATTAACCTCAGTGGGTTGCGTGATGACATTGCTAGGCTTGTACCTGCTGCATCGACTACAGCTCGGAAGTACGGCTATCTATATCAGCGTGGCACTGGCGTTAGTCGGGGTCGGGTTTGGTTTTTTCTCCAGTCCCAATAATCACGCGGCGATGCAGGCGGTGAGTGCCTCCGAGGCAGGCGTCGCCTCGGCGACGTTAAATTTGGCACGGGTTAGCGGCAATTTGGTCGGGATGAGCTTGGTTAACTTAATCGTTTATTCGTATATTGGCGAGCGAACCTTGAGTAAAGCACTCGCGCAGCCGATATTGTCGACTTTTTTGCAGGCTCTGGAGTTATCCATGACGTTTGTCGGTTTGGCGCTGTTGGTCTCAATTATGCGGGGGCGACTGTCGGAGGAAAACTCGGGGTAGGTGCGCTCGGTCGGAACAGGTAGAACATGAGATAATCGATTTTAAATACTCAAGCTGAGGCAGAGATGGCCCAATCGTATCAAGCGCTGGCTCAGGCGTGTCGTTATCTTTATGAAGAAAAACGCAGTACTTTTACTGCTATCCTTACGCCGGTAGAAAGCCGTGAGGATGCCATGGCAGTGCTGAATGAAATAAGGCAAGCCCACCCAGGGGCCAGCCACTATTGCTGGGCGTATATCGTCGGTAGCGCCCAGCAGCCCAAATTAGTCGCCTTTAGCGACGATGGCGAGCCCTCGGGTACAGCCGGAAAACCCATTTTAAATGTGCTCACTCATCGCCAGGTGGGCAACTGTTTGGCTGTTGTGGTGCGTACTTTTGGTGGAGTAAAGTTAGGGGCGGGTGGTTTAGTGCGAGCTTACGGCGCCAGTGTTTCCCAAGCGGTTGACATCGCAACACTGCGTCAGGTGGTACCGCAGCAATCGTTAAAAATTGACGCACCTTTCGCGTATGAGCAAAAAATTCGCCTAGCGCTTAATGAACAGCAAGCCACATTAGAAGACGTTGCCTATGCTGAAGGTGTCAGTCTTAGTGTTTGCCTGGCTGAAGATCGCGTGGCCGCGCTTATCGATCATATACGATTATTGACCTCCGGTCAGGCGAGTGTGGATCAGTCCCCCGAGGGTAATACTTAATTGAGTCGGTAGTCTTTGCGACGGGTGATTAAAGGGCTCTTAATTGAGTAGGCAACTCGAGCAAAACACGGTACATTTGACACACTAGCGTCACAGTTATTCGACACAGTAGTGTGTATGGCGAGTTTGTCAGGTCTTTTGCCAATCCTGCATCACATCCGTGGTGAAAACGACAGGAGGTGCCCATGGACGAGAGGATATTGCGGCTTAATATTGCCGGGCAGCCGATAGAATGGCTGCATTGGCAGGACGCGGTTTGCCTCTATGCTCGTGACTTGGTGGCTTGGAGTTTAGGCGGCCCGGTTCGCAACGTGGTGGGCGGTTACGCCCGCTGTAGTCATCTTCGTTCACAAATTACCTTGCCAGCCATTATTGCCTGCGGCGGAAGTCGCATTGCTCGTTATCGGCACATTCCCCCCTTAACCAACCGCGCACTGTTCGCCCGCGATGACCACTTGTGTTTATACTGTGGTAAGACCTTTACCACAGGTTTGCTGTCGCGCGATCATGTCCACCCTCTCAGTCGTGGTGGTAAAGATATTTGGCAAAATGTGGTTTCGGCCTGCAAACGTTGCAATCAACGTAAGAGCAATCATTTGTTGCAGGATATTGATATGCAGCTATTAGCCTTGCCATTTCGCCCTAATATTGCTGAGTATCTAGCTTTGACCAACTCAGAGCGGATTCGCGGTGATCAGATGGAATTTCTTCGTCCGCAGTTTTCAGAAAATCGCCAGTGGCATTGAGAAAATTAAGGTAAAATGTTCTGCATGCTGGTGTGATAAATAATAATTCAACGATCGAGGTAAATTTATGGCGCAGATGTCTCGTCGCCAATGCTTGGCTGGGCTAGGCTCCATATTTGCAGGTAGTGTCTTGGCGGGTGGGGCGCCAACTTGGGCGGTTGCCCCCAAACCCTACCATTTTGATATTTCTTTGGCGCAATGGTCCCTTAATAAATCTTTTTTTGATAAATCCTTAAGCACGCTGGATTTTCCCGCTGTGGCTCGTACCAGCTTTGATATTGGTGCGGTGGAGTATGTGAATCAGTTTTTTATGGATAAGGCCACGGACTCTGTTTTTTTAACGGCATTGAATCAGCGCGCGGCCGATCACAATGTGAAAAGTTTGCTGATCATGGTAGACGGAGAAGGCGATTTGTCGGTGGTGGATGATAAACGTCGTCGCCAGGCGGTAAGCAACCATTATAAATGGGTCGAGGCGGCCGCACACTTAGGCTGCCATAGTATTCGGGTGAACTTACATGGTTCTGGGCGGGCCGAGGATTGGCATCGCTCTTCGGTACAGAGTTTATCTGAGTTAAGTGAGTTCTCGGCCACCATGGGAATAAAAATATTGGTGGAGAATCACGGGGGGTTTTCATCACACGGTGCCAAGCTGGCGGGCGTATTGGCACAAGTGGGTTCACCGTTTTGTGGGTCTATGCCCGACTTCGGCAATTTTTGTTATCAGCGCGCCAGTGGCGACTTGTGGGATTCGCCTTGTGTAAAAGAATACGATATTTATCAAGGTATTGCCGAGTTGATGCCCTATGCCGGCGCGGTGAGTGCAAAAGCGTATCGGTTTGATAGCGAAGGCAATGAATCCCAAATTAATTTTCAGCGCATCTTTAATATTATTAAAGCGGCCGATTATAGGGGCTATGTTGGCATCGAGTACGAAGGTCATGAGCTGTCAGCCGAAGATGGCATACGGGCGACCAAAAAACTGATCGAAAGGATACGGGGGGAGCTGGCTTAACAATAATGACATCAAAAATGTAGGGGGGCTGTTTGCGGCTGCCTTTATTGCTGCGTTGTAACACCTTGGTTATTTCAGAACCTTCCAGTGTGCTATTTGAGGGTGATGAAAACCGCTTTCCCGGTAAGCCCTCTCCAGCGTGCCGCTGGCTTTTAACTGTGCCAACCCCTTCTGTAGTGCGACGAAGTAGGAGTCTCCCTCGGGGTGTTTAGCGCTAACGATCCAGTGGCGACTACCGGTCAATGCCACTTTGATGCCGGGTATGGGAATCAGCCGTCCTTCGCTTTGGTTAATCGCCATATTATTACCCGGTTGAAATGGCGCTAGAGTGATATCCGCACGGTGAGCTGCCAACATTCGCACCATGGATACCCAGGTATTGGTTAAGTAGATATTGTCGAAACCCAATTGTTGCAGGGTTTGTATGTCGGTTTTCCAATGGGTGTTGCTGACGACTTTAAGAGTGGCAAGTGCTTGGCGTTCGGTGTTAAGTGCTTTTTGATTGTTATGAGCGGTATACAAGCCGACTTGAAAGTCGCCGTTTTCAATGACCGGATCTGATAATAATATATCTTTACCCAGATCGTGGGTGTCGGCTTTCCAGGTTAACGCACCAGAGCTTATAAGTTCCCCTGCCGCCACTTGGTGCAAAGTTCGCCGGTAATTTTCCTCAGGCACGATCTCTAATGGTTTGTGATATCCGCCCAAGTGCAGTGCTTGATGTAAGAGCACCAGTTCTATCACGTCTCTTCTGGCACCCTCTCCGCCATAATAATCTATCTCGGTTGGGTCACGGCCCGCGGTGAACAGGTCGTAATCGCTTAGGATGTCAGTGGTGGCGGTTATGCGGGAGGCTTCGGCAATTAATTCAGGCGCAGCAGTAAGCAACCAAAGCGTACATAGCAGCGCTAGAGGGCGACGGCTTTGCAAGAGGGGGGTGGCCACAAATCGCCTCCGGTCATAATAGTTGAGGGTCACTCCTTAATTATAACGGACTTGCAGTTTTGTGCTGAGCTCACAGAGTTTTAATCGTAAATAACCTGCCCGCGATAAATTCTGGTTTTATGCTGCGGTTGTGCGTGGTTTGACGTGTAATCTGGGCTGGGTACCGTGTTCAGACTGACTTGTCCGCGATAGACCTTGACTTGCGATCGAGAGGCTGGCTGATCTGGGACTTTGGGGGCATTAAGGCGCTGCAACCAAGTGTCGCCAGCCATCATTAATAATTCTTTGATAAGCGCACGAGTGACATTGTCTTTGGAGTCGGGGTAGTGACTAATAAGTTCATTGAGTACCTCAGGGTTAGCCAGTTTTATACCCGGCTTGAGGCTCGATGGTGCGCGACGGCGCAGCTCTAATATTAAATCTATCATGGGCTTACTGTATTGCATTAAGGGCCTCGGGCAGTCATTTTTAGTGTATTGCAATATGAGCAGTACAAGATACAAGCAATAATGCCGCCAACAATAAAATCCACCTGTAGCGGTGCATGCCGTTGGCGATACCGTGAATCTATGCGCCTAAATGGAGCGGCTGCACTGTGGGTGGGTCAAATTAGGTGCGCAAGTGGATGTGTGCTAATCAAATGACAGATCTGCAGGTTTTATGGTGGGCGGCAGTATAGCCCAATGCTGTGTTTTATTATTAAAGAAGCCAGCTTGTCGATAAGCTCGGATAACTGTGCCCTGTTCGCGCAATGCTGAAAGCCCTTTTTGTAATGCTTGAAATAAATGTTGTCCTTGAGGGTGAGTTTGACTGACGAGCCAGTGGCGCTGGCCGGGTATATGTAAGCGTATATTCTGAACGGGAGTCAGTGTGTCCTCATCTGCCTCCATCGCCAGGTTGGCGCTGTTGGGGAAGGGCGCCGCAATGATATCGCCGCGTCCTGCCTGTAACATTCG
Organism: Gilvimarinus sp. 2_MG-2023; assembly: GCF_030547685.1. GTDB lineage: Bacteria > Pseudomonadota > Gammaproteobacteria > Pseudomonadales > Cellvibrionaceae > Gilvimarinus. The sequence continues at coordinate 44,415 of NZ_JAUOQM010000021.1, forward strand.
CAGCATAGATCGCCAATCAGAGCCGTAGACAACATTGTTAAAGCCGGCAGTGGTGATGGCGTTGATGTCGGCCCGCCACTGCAGGCTGGTTATGATGGGGTGCTCGGTAATATTGGCGATGGTTAGTTGGGCCAGCTCAGGGCGGGACTCTAAATGATAGAGGCCGACGAGAAATTCACCGTCGCGGATCAAAGGCGTAGTGATGAAAAGATGTTGTTTTAAAGGTTCGAAGTCGAGGTACCACTTAGTGGTGCCAGTGCTGATAATTTGCCCTGATATTAATTGTCGTAATGAGCGACGGTAAGAAATCTCCGGGACAAAATTTATCTGACCTTCAAACCCACCAGCAGCCAGTGCTTGTTGGAATAGAATGACCTCAATGACATCGCGTCGACTGTGTGTGCCACTGTAATCTTTAACGGTAAGCGGGTTACGGCCATCTAAAAAGAGTTGATAGTCAGCCAAAATGTCATTGGCTACAGCGACATTTATTGCGTTATCGGAAACTTGCCCATGGCTAAATACGGCAAAAGCCGTTAATAAAAAAACAAGTAGCCATCGTCCTGTGCGTTTTGCGTGTCCCTCTCGGTGTGAGGTGTATAGCAAGTGACTAAAGCCCCTCGATTGTTTGGCTATATGGTTCGCTCGATAGACGCAGTGGTCAATGGCAAGCTGCGGCTGTAACTAAGTGGTTACCTAGAGTGATGCGCCCCTAGTGGTGTTAAAAATCAAAGCAAGGGTTAAGCCATTTTTTTGATTACTGCTCAATGGTGTGATTCATTGCCCGAGAAGGGTGGCTGCAATCGGCCGAGCCAACCACTTTTGCAGGCACTCCCGCCACGGTCGTACGCGCGGGCACGGAGTGCAGTACGACGCTACCGGCACCCACTTTAGCGCAATGGCCAATTTCAATGTTGCCGAGAATTTTAGCACCTGCACTGATAAGTACACCGCTGCGTACTTTGGGGTGTCGGTCGCCGGTTTCTTTGCCGGTGCCGCCGAGGGTAACCGCTTGCATAATGGAGACGTCATCTTCCACCACAGCGGTTTCTCCAATCACAATGCCGGTGCCGTGATCGAGCATAATGCCGCGGCCAATTTGTGCGGCCGGGTGGATATCCACCGAAAACACCATAGAGATACGGTTTTGCAAAAACAGCGCCATTGCGTGACGATTGTTTTTCCAGAGCCAATGCGCAACACGGTAGGCCTGTAGGGCGTGAAAACCTTTAAAAAATAAAAACGGGGTGGTCAGAGAACAGCTGGCCGAGTCGCGCTCATTGATGGCTTGAATATCCGCGCGTACCGCGGCACCAATGTCACTGTCTTGAGCTAGAGCATGGTCTATAACTTCGCGTACCGATATGGCGGGCAGGGCTTGGCTTTCTAACTTGTTTGCCAAGTGAAAACTGAGGGCATCTTCCAGCGAGTGATGATTGAGTATGGTGGCGTATAAAAAGCTTGCCAGCATAGGCTCTTGCGAGGCCTGTTCAAAAGCGCGCTCGCGAATCTCATCCCACACAGGGTCTGCGCTGGCGGCAGCCGTCTCGGTTGTCATGCTAACTCCTAAGGCCTGTATACATTAATCGATGGTCTGCCATTATTGGGGGTGGGCGGCGAAATATCCAGCCCTAGGCTTGGTGTTCAATAAACACTTAAGGCTGGTTCGTCTAGGGCAGCCAGTTGCTCGCGTAACTCCAGTATATGCTCGGCCCAGTAGCGCTCAGTGTTAAACCAGGGAAAACTGTGGGGGAAGGCTGGGTCGTGCCAGCGTCTGGCCAGCCAACCGGCGTAGTGCATAAGGCGCAGTGTGCGCAAAGCTTCAATAAGCAATAATTCGGCACTGTCGAAGTCACAAAACTCTTGATAGCCCTCCAAGATTTCCGCCAGCTGAGCGGTTTGCTGGGGTCGGTCGCCTGACAGTAGCATCCATAAATCCTGTATCGCCGGCCCGTTACGCGCATCGTCGAAGTCGACAAAATGAGCGGTATCATCGCGCCAGAGTATATTGCCTGGGTGGCAGTCGCCATGCAGTCGGATTCGCTGGTAATTCACTTTGCCGAGTATTGAGCGGCAGCGTTCAATTAAATCGCGCCCCAGGGTTTCATACGCAGGTATAAGCGATTGAGGGATAAAATCATTACCCAGCAAAAAGTCATAGCTGGCTTGGGCAAAACTTTCGGTGTCCAGTTCCGGGCGCTCGGCAAACGGGCTGACCTGACCTAAGGCGTGAATGCGCCCCAGTGCCCGGCCGAGGCTGAGCAGATGATCGAAGTTGTCCAGTGTTGGGGCGTGCCCGCCTTGGCGCGGGTAGAGTGCGAAACGGAAGCCGGCGTATTCATGCAGAGTTGATTCATTCAACTGGCTCGGGGGGACTACCGAGACGCCCAAATCGAATAGGGCTTGAGAGAAGCGGTGTTCTTCCAAAATTTGCTCATTGCTCCAGCGTTCGGGGCGGTAGAACTTGGCAATCAGGGGAGCCTGCTCTTCAATACCCACTTGGTAAACCCTGTTTTCGTAGCTGTTGAGGGCAAATACACGGGCATCGCAGGTGTAGCCCAAATGCTCAACAGCATCCATCACTAGATCCGGCGTCAGTGTTTCGTAGGGGTGGCCCGTTTGGGTTTCGTCGCTCATAAGCCGCTCTGTTGGGTAAAACGGCTATTGTACGTTGTCGTGGCCGCTCTGTGTCCAGCACCTAGTGGTTTACCGTGCGCTTGGTGTGCGCGCCAAGGCCCAAATATACACTTGGCTGGCCCCAGCGCGGCGCAGTTGCTTGCTCAATTGGCGCGCTGTGGTGGCGGTGGTGACAATGTCATCGACTAACGCGACCACTTGCCCTTGCAATGGTTTGCAGGCAAAACATTGTTTGAGATTTCGTGTGCGGTCTCGCTTTTTTAGGCCGTGTTGGGCAGGTGTGGCGCGCGTTTTATGGAGTATTTGGGTGTTGATGTGCATATTTAAGCCGCGAGCGGCGGCTGTGGCCAGGCGTTGTGATTGGTTATAGCCACGCTTAATGTGACTGCGCCAGTGAAGTGGGGTCGGTACGATAAGGTCGGGCTTGGGGGCGTGTCGGGCGATAAAGTGCGCGAACAGCTCGGTCATTAGTTTTTCTGAGGCAAGGCAGCCACTGAATTTATAACGGCCAATCAGGTAATCCAGCGGGAACTGGTATTGAAAGGGAATAAAAGCGCGCTCAAAGGCCGGGGGCTTGGCTAGGCATTCGCCGCAAAAAGGCGTGTCGGCGGCCATTGGCAATGCACACTGCTGGCATTGGCGCTGACCAATTAAGAGCTCGCTTAGGGCGTTGTGGCAATCTGGGCACAACCGGTCATGGGCGGGCTGGTGGCACAATAAACAGTGGGGGTGAAATAGCATTAGTTAACCTCGAACTCCATTTCAGGTTGACAGCGCTCGCTGGCCCTCTATTATGGAGCCTTTAAAACAGTCTAATCCTAATCTGCGCTCTGCGCACTAACTGTGGACTTATTATGAACGCCCCTGTCAGTCATGCGCCTGTTGGCGCTGTGCGCCACGATTGGACGCGCAATGAAATATTGGCGCTGTTTGCGCTGCCATTTAACGACTTGTTGTTTCAGGCGCATACCGTTCATCGGGCGCACTTTAATCCTAATGAGGTGCAGGTCAGTACCTTGTGCTCCATTAAAACGGGCGCCTGCCCGGAGGATTGTGCTTACTGCCCGCAGAGTGCTCGCTACGACACCGGGCTTGAGCGCGAAAAACTGATGCAGGTCGAAAAAGTTGTAGAAGAGGCGCGTGCGGCCAAGGCCTCTGGAGCGACCCGCTTTTGTATGGGGGCCGCCTGGCGCTCGCCCAAGGGTAAAGATATGCCCTATGTCACCCAAATGGTGCAAGAGGTAAAGTCCCTTGGCCTGGAAACCTGTATGACCCTGGGTATGCTGGATCAGGATCAAGCCAAGTCGCTGGCCGACGCAGGGCTCGACTATTACAATCACAATTTGGATACCTCGCCGGAATACTACGGTGAAATTATCACCACTCGCACCTACCAAGATCGCTTGGACACACTGGCCAATGTGCGTTCGGCGGGCATGAAAGTCTGTTGCGGCGGCATCGTCGGTATGGGTGAAGAGGCGGGCGATCGCGCCGGTTTGCTGCAGCAGTTAGCCAATATGGCCGACCACCCCGAGTCTGTACCGATTAATATGCTGGTTAAAGTCGAGGGCACACCGCTCGATCAACTGGATGACCTTGATCCACTGGACTTTGTCCGCACTATTGCTGTGGCACGCATCATGATGCCAGAGTCCCATGTGCGCCTGTCGGCGGGCCGCGAAGAAATGAGCGATGAAATGCAGGCAATGACGTTTTTTGCCGGTGCCAATTCCATTTTTTACGGCGAAAAGCTATTGACCACGGCTAACCCCGAGTCCAATAAAGATATGCAGCTGTTTTCCCGCTTGGGTATTCAGCCTGAGCAGCGCCATGTGCATGACGATGACAGCGCCGTGGCCGCACAAATTTCCGATGCCCTCGAGGCGTCTCACAACGACCAGTTCTTCTACGACGCAGCCAAATAAAGGCAACTTGCGCCCTCACATGAACCCGTTTGAACAACATCTGGCGGCGGTGCTCGACGAGCGCCGCGCGCTCAGTCGCTATCGCGTACGCCCTCATATCGAGTCGCCGCAAGGTCCCGACTTGGTGGTGGACGGCAAGGTCTATACGGCCTTTTGCAGCAACGATTATCTGGGGCTAGCCAACCATCCCGATGTGGTATCAGCGATGGCTCAGAGTGTCGGTCAATGGGGTGTGGGCAGTGGAGCCTCGCACCTTGTGTGTGGGCACAGTGCCGAGCACCACGCACTGGAGCAAGAGCTGGCCGCCTTTTGTGGTCGCGAGCGCGCACTGGTGTTTTCCACCGGTTTTATGGCCAACTTGGGCGCCGTGACGGCCTTGGTGGGGCGCGGCGATCACATTCTGCAAGATAAGTTAAATCACGCATCGCTGCTCGATGCGGGCCTATTGAGCGGCGCTCGGTTTAGCCGTTTTTTGCACAGCGACCTAAACTCTTTGCGCGCCCGCTTGGCGAAAGCTGACACTGGCCGCACCTTGGTTGCGGTGGATGGAGTGTTCAGCATGGATGGCGATATAGCCCCGCTGCAAGAGCAAGCTGCGCTCGTGCGAGAGCATAACGCCTGGTTGATGGTGGATGATGCCCACGGCTTCGGTTGCCTGGGGCAAGGTGGCCGAGGCACCACGGAGTTGTTGGGACTAGATGCCCAGGATGTGCCAGTGTTGATGGGGACCCTGGGTAAGGCGCTGGGCACTTTTGGGGCCTTTATTGCTGGCTCCGACACTCTGATTGAAGCTCTGATTCAGTTGGCGCGCCCTTATATTTATACAACGGCGCTGCCGCCTGCCGTGGCGGCCGCCAGCCGCCGCAGTTTGCAGTTGGTGACTGACGAACCTTGGCGCCGGCAGCGCTTGGCTGAGTTGATCGCTCAGTTTCGCGCCGGTGCGCAAGTGCTTGGCTTGCGCTTGATGCCCTCGGAAACGGCAATTCAGCCGATAATAGTGGGCGCTGATGCCGATGCTCTAGAGATGTCTTTTCAATTGCGTCAACGCGGCTTTTGGGTCAGCGCGATTAGGCCGCCCACTGTCGCCGAAGGCAGTGCGCGCTTGCGGGTCACCCTGACCGCGTCGCACACCCACCAGCATGTAGAGGGACTACTGCAAGCATTGGCCGATATTCTGTCCGACCCATCCAAGGCTTCGTCGTGATTGCGCCGCAAATTTATCCCGCTTATTCGACTGCTGGTGCTAGCCCCATTGTGCTTCTTCACGGCTGGGGTTTTTCTGCGGCCAGCATGGCGCCATTGATTGAGCCTTTGCGCCAAGTGAGAGATGTCTGGTGTGTCGACCTGCCGGGTTTTGGAGATCAGCCCAGCCTTGAGTCTTTCGATGTGGATTCGCTGATGGGGTTTCTGGCTGAGTGCTTGCCGGTCAAGGCCTGCCTGGTGGGGTGGTCTTTAGGTGGTGTATTAGCGCTGACTTATGCTGAGAGGTTCCCCGCGCGGGTTGATGCTGTGGTTAGTCTTGCGGTCAATGGCAAGTTTGTCGCCAGTGCCGACTGGCCCGAGGCCATGGAGCGCAAGGTTAATCGATTGTTCAGTCACGGCTTTGCCGCCGAGCCCACGGCGACGTTAAAACGTTTTTGTGGCTTAGTGGCGCAGGGCAGCTGGGATGAGCGCGCCCGCTTGCGCAGCCTGAGAGCACTGATGCAACTGCCGGAGTCCGGGCAACTGCCTAGTTGGCGGGCCGGGTTGGAGCTATTGAGTAAAAGTGATTTGCGCTTGGTGTTGCACAACTTAAATCTGCCGTGTCTGCACATTTTAGCCGAGGGCGATGGTTTAGTGCCCGCTTCGGCGCAGCAGGACTTGGGCGGTTTAAATCGCCTGCATCGGGTGGAATGTGTGGCAGATGCAGGCCATGCCGTACACTGGGATCAGTCGGCTTATGTAGCGCAGCTGATCACAGCCTTTTTGCTGCCGGCGGGGGCTGGATCTCAGCCGAGTCAACTCGATAAGCGCTGGGTGGCGAAATCATTTTCACGCGCGGCCGCCAGCTATGATTCGGCGGCGCGGCTCCAGCGGCAAGTGGGTGAGCGCTTGCTTACACGCTTGCGTTCATCAGCCGGCCCGGTGATTGATTTGGGTTCAGGTACCGGTCACTTTCTGACTGAGCTCAGGCAGCTCAACCCTGGCGCCGAACTGCTGGCGCTGGATATTGCTGAGGGCATGTTGTCCCACTCGCGCCGCTGCCAGCGTCCTGCCGATGCCTGGCTGTGTGCCGATGCCGAGGCATTGCCCTTTGCCGCTGGCAGTATCGATACCTTTTTTTCCAGTCTAGCTATTCAGTGGTGTGAAGATCTACTGCAATTGTTTTCTGAGTTGTTACGCAGTTTGCACCCGGGTGGTCAACTTTGCCTATCAACGTTAACCGAGGGCACCTTGTTGGAGCTCACACGGGCTTGGCAGGCGGTCGATGGCTATGTGCACGTTAATCATTTTGTCACTGTTGATGTGCTGCGCGAGGCGTTGCTCGGGGCGGGTTTCGTCGATATCAATATTCAGCAAGAGCCGGTTGTGTTGCACTGCGCTAGTTTGCGCGAGCTGAGCACAGAGCTCAAATCACTCGGCGCGCACAACGTGAATACCGGCCGGCCCAAGGGGCTGACCGGGCGTATGCGTTTGGCGAAACTGGAGGCGGCCTATGAGCGCGAGCGCACAGTATCCGGGCTGCCAGTGACCTACCAAGTTTGCTATATACAGGCATATAAACCGCAATGAATCACTACTTTGTCACCGGCACCGATACCGATGTCGGCAAAACCCAAGTAGCTTCGGCGCTGCTGCATTTGGCGGTAAAACAAGGGCTGTCCACGGCGGCGTCGAAACCGGTAGCTGCCGGGTGCGACATGACGCAGGTGGGCCTGCGCAACGACGATGCGCAAACTTTGATGGCGCAGTCCACCCAGGCTTTACCGTATGAGACGGTAAATCCGGTGGCCTTGGCTCCACCCATTGCCCCGCACATAGCCGCCCAGCAAGCGGGCATTGAATTGAGTGTCGCGAGCTTACTGCCGCGAGTGCAGCAGGTGCTGGCAGGGCAGGCAGATTTTGCAGTGGTTGAGGGTGCTGGTGGTTGGCGGGTACCGCTCAGTGAAACGCAAACGCTGGCTGACCTGGCGCAAGCGTTGCGCCTACCTGTGATTTTGGTGGTGGGTATACGTTTGGGGTGCATCAGTCACGCCCTGTTAACTGCCGAGGCAATCGAGCGCGACGGGCTAACACTGGCCGGTTGGGTGGCCAATATCATCGACCCCGACAGCGCCTGCATCGCTGACAATATCGCCACCTTAAAGCGCCGATTATCGGCCCCGTGCCTGGGTGAGGTGCCTTTTTTACCCGAGCCTAATGCAGCGCTAATAGCGCACTATTTGTCGCTGCCAGAAGTGGCGAGTTAACCCCCCATTTTCTCTATTGGTCTTCTTGCCGCGTCCTGTTTTTATAATCACAAGTGCTTTAATGCTAGGTTTTTAATGCAAAGCAGTCTTACCTGAGTAATTATCAACCCCACTTTTGATTGTTTTTTGTACGCACTAGGGGCTAAAATAAAGAATAAGTGTCGCTAAGTTTTGAACAATTGCGATCTGTGGTTGGATAAAACCATTATTACATATGGTTTGAGAGGTGTTTATGGACGTTGGCTCCGTGGTAAATCAAAGCCTGATTGGCCTGCAAAGCTCGCAAACTGAGATTGCTAAATCTGCTCAGCAGGTGGCGCAGGTTGCGCAAGGCGATCAGACGCAAGGCGTGGTTGAGCCCTTGATCAACATTCAAGCCCAGCAACAAGTCTTTGATAGTAATGCGCGAGTGCTTGAGGCGGCTGACGAAGCCATCGGCACCCTGCTCGATACCAAAGCATAAGGGCCCGCGCTGTGATTAACTCACTTCCCTCCAATTTTGCCAACGCTGTGACGCCTTATGCGCCACTGGGGCGGCAAGCTGTGAGCGAAGAGAGTACAGAATTAAAATCCACCAGTTTTAAACCGCTGGAGGAGAGCGCCGCTTCGGCTCGTGGTGCCAATGAGCGCTCACCCGAGCAGCGCCCGGGTGAGGTGGAAGAGCGCGAACGAACTCGTATCAACGGTGAGTCTGCCGAAGGTGATGCTGAGCAAGAGGAGCGCGATACCGATGAGGGGGAGGCGCTTTCTCGCAGTGAGCGCCGCGAGCTAGAGCAGCAACAGGAAACAATTCGTGAGCTGGCTGCTCGCGATCGTGAAGTTCGCGCCCATGAGCGCGCCCACGCGGCTGTAGGTGGGCAGTACGCCGGTGCCCCTAGCTATCAGTACGAGCGAGGTCCCGATGGTGTCAGCTATGCGGTATCGGGTGAAGTTGGAATCGATGCCAGTGCTGTGCCGGGCGATCCCCAAGCGACGTTGGATAAAGCCGAACAAGTCCAGCGCGCCGCATTGGCTCCCGCTGAACCTTCTGCCCAAGATCGCCGTGTGGCAGCCCGGGCCTCTCAGTTGGCTGTAGAGGCACGCGCTGAGATTCAGGTGCAGCAGCGAGAAGAGCGTCGGGTTGAACAGGAGGCGGCGGCCGAGGCTCGTGAGCAGCAATCAGAGCAAAGCTCAGTGCAAGGTGCAGAGGAAGACACTAGTCAGGTGCGTGAAAGTCAGGCCGAGGAGCAACAGCGGCGCGAGGAGCGCGCTCGTGAATTTGCCGAGGCGAGTGCACGCAACATTGATATTAATCGCCGTTTAATCGAGATCGGTGTGATTGAGCCGCCGTCGAGTAGTGGCGCGTTGCTGAATCAGCGAGTTTAACGTCGCCCCAAAAGACTTATGCCCATCGGTAGGCTCCCAGGTTCCTGGGTAAAAGTTATCCTGTAGTCTTTATTCCCTTTAATTGTTCTTCATTTCTGTTACTTAGTGGATCGTGCTTCTGCGGGCGTGAGTTTCTGGTTCATTGCTGGTAATCTTTGAAATATAAATCGAACAACCCCTAAAGGTGAAACAGCAATGGCGAGTAAGTTATCGGCAGAAGATCAGGCGCGTGTGGATAGCGTATTGCATCGTGGTGTGAACAGCACTGAACGCAAGCCGTTTAAGGTCTGGACATTGTTTGCTTTTCTTTTGATGGTGTTAACGGTGATGAGTTTGTTTAGCTTCTATATAGCTTGGCGCCACGGGGTCGTTTGAGTCGGTTCAGTCGTTTAGTTGCAAACAATTAAAATTAAACGGAATTTCCCCTTGACCGATAGCAGTCCCCTCCCTATAATGCGCGTCCTCGGTTAGGGCAAAGCCCGACACTGAGTTGCGAATGCGGGGTGGAGCAGCCTGGTAGCTCGTCGGGCTCATAACCCGAAGGTCGTTGGTTCGAATCCAGCCCCCGCTACCAAATTTAGATTTAATAGCCTTTGGTTGTTAAGTCGCTACTGTTAAAGTAGCAGTGCCACAGCAGGTGGCCCCCGGTGAGAAATTGCTGGATTCAATGGCGCAGGTCGTCTATCGTGATGACTTAGCCAAGCTCCACATCGTTGTGGATGCGACCTGAGGCCCCTGCATGGGGCTTTTTTGTATCTGAAAGATGGTGGAGTGCCACTACTGCAAGTTTCGAACTTGCAGTCATCAGTATTAAAGTGGGCCTCTAGGCCCATTTTTTGTTTGTAGCGTCTGTGTGCGAGAGCTGGCGCTGTCGGTAACCACGGGCATCACCCTGCTGGTTAAAGCTTCAGGATTTGAATTATGGCGTCGAAAGAACAGCAGTTGGTGGACTTATTTACACCGACCGTCACCGCTTTAGAGTGCGAGCTCTGGGGGGTTGAGTATATGACCGGCGGGCCGAAAAAAATCCTGCGGGTGTATATCGATGCTGAAAAAGGCGTCATGCTGGAGGATTGCGAAAAAGTCAGTCGTCAGCTAAGCGCCTTAATGGATGTAGAAGACCCAATTGCCGGAGAGTACACGCTTGAAGTGTCTTCGCCGGGTATGGATCGCCCGTTGTACACACTTGAACAATTTAAACAATTTGTGGGTAGTGTTGCTGCCGTCAAGTTACGCATCGCTTTTGAAGGTAGACGAAAATTTAAAGGTGTAATTAGCGCCGTTGAAGAGAATGACGTCGTGCTGGTAGTCGATAACGAAGAGTACCTACTGCCGATTGAATCTATCGATAAAGCAAATATTGTCCCCCAGTTCTGATCGAAAGCTCGATCTGCTGCAGGAGTTGAAGAGGCTGACTCATGAACAAAGAAATTTTGCTGGTCGCTGATGCCGTTTCTAACGAGAAAGGTGTCGACAAGGACGTGATCTTCGAGGCCATTGAAAGTGCCTTGGCGATGGCGACCAAAAAGCGATTTGACGAAGACTCCACTATCGATGTAAAAATCGATCGCACCACGGGTGATTATATTACTCATCGCAGTTGGGAAGTCGTGGCCGATGATGTGCTGGCCGAGCTGGGCACCCAGTGGACCACGCAAGAAGCGGCGGAAGTGGATGAGAGCTTGCAGATAGGTGACGTTTATCGCGAGCAAATCGAAAACGTTGAGTTTGGTCGTATTGCCGCCCAAACCGCCAAGCAAGTTATTGTGCAGAAAGTGCGTGAAGCTGAGCGCGCCCAGATGGTGGATGAATACCTCGACCGCGTTGGCGAGCTGGTTAACGGCACCGTTAAGAAAGTCACCCGCGACAGCATTATTGTCGATTTGGGCAACAACGCCGAAGCGTTATTGCCGCGTGATCAATTGGTTGGGCGTGAAATCTTTCGTATGGGTGACCGCGTGCGCGCTCTGCTGCAAGATGTTCGTTCCGAGTCTCGTGGTCCGCAACTGTTCTTGAGCCGCTCGTGCCCAGAAATGTTGGTTGAGTTGTTTAAGATTGAAGTGCCGGAAATTTCGGAAGGCATTATTGAAATGCGCGGCGCAGCCCGTGACCCTGGCTTACGTGCCAAGATTGCGGTGAACACCAATGATGGCCGTATCGACCCAGTCGGCGCTTGTGTTGGTATGCGCGGTTCGCGTGTACAGGCTGTTTCTAACGAGCTTGGCAATGAGCGAGTTGATATCGTCCTTTGGGATGATAACCCAGCGCAGTTTGTTATCAATGCCATGTCTCCGGCTGAAATTGAATCGATCGTGGTTGACGAAGAAGCCAACTCGATGGACTTGGCCGTCGGTGAAGACAATCTGGCGATGGCAATTGGTCGCGGTGGGCAGAATGTTCGCTTGGCTTGCGAGCTCACCGGGTGGGACATCAACGTGATGAGCACCGCAGAGTGGGAAGAAAAGCAAGAAGCCGAAACCGGCGGTTACATTCAGGTGTTTATTAATGCATTGGATGTGGATGATGATATTGCTCAAGTATTGGTAGAAGAAGGCTTTACCAGTATCGAAGAGGTCGCTTATGTACCTCTGGAAGAAATTGCTTCCATTGAAGGGTTTGATGAAGACGTTGCCGATGAGCTGCGTGCACGAGCCAAAGATGCTCTGCTGACACAAGCCCTGGCATCAGAAGAGCAGCTCGAAGGTGCAGCTCCTGCAGATGACCTGGTGGCGATGGAAGGCATGGACCGCGAATTGGCGGTGAAGATGGCAAGCCGTGGCATTGTGACCATGGAAGACTTGGCAGAGCAATCCATCGATGAATTACTCGATATTGACGGTGTTGATGAAGAGCGCGCGGCGGCATTGATTATGAAAGCCCGCGAGCCCTGGTTTGCCTAAATCCACACGTTAACGACGTGTAGACGTGTGAGCTAGAAGGCAAAATTTACAACTGAGGAAATAGAATGGCAGAAGTAAAAGTAAGCGAACTCGCCAAGTCAGTGGGAACTCCCGTTGAGCGACTGCTTAAACAAATGCAGGAGGCAGGGCTCAATCATACCGCTGAAGATCAGATTGTTTCTGATGATGAGAAGCAACAATTACTCGCCTATTTGAAAAACAGCCACGGCGAGTCGGCCAGTGAGCCTCGCAAGATTACGCTGAAGCGTAAAACCACAACCACCTTGAAGGCGGGCAGTGGCAGCGGTCGCAAAACGGTCAATGTTGAAGTGCGTAAAAAACGCACTTACGTTAAGCGCAAGCCGACTGACGACGCACCTGAAGTAGATGAAAATCTGCTGAGCGAAGACGATGCTCAAGAGCAAGAGATTGCTGAAGTTGAGCCCGTTGTTGTGGCAGAAGAAGTTGCGCCTACCCCAGAGCCTGAGATTGAAGCTCAGCCGGAGCCTGAAGTTGAGCCGGAGCCTGAAATTGAGCCCGTTGCACAAGAAAGCTCGGAGGAGGCGGAGAAGCCTGTCCCTGCAGAGCCGGTGCGCAGTTCATTTGTGGACGATGTTGAAGAGAAGCGTCGCGCCGCACAAGAGCGTCGCCAAGCCGAAGAAGCCGCTCGCGAGCAAGAATTGAAAAAAGCGCGAGAAGAGCAAGCCGCTGCTGCGGAAGCGTCGAAAAAATCTAAGCAAGAAGCTGCTAAGCCAAAGCCTGCCGCAAAGCCTGTGGCAGAAGCGCCGGCGCCTAATAAGCCCGACACCAAGCACGGTCGCAAGAAAGACAAAGGCCGTGGCAATTTTGACGAAGATGAGTCGCCGCGCACTAAGCGCTCTAAAGGCAGCAAGAAAGGTATGGGCCCGAAAAAGTCATCCAAAGCAGATTTGTATGAGCTGGCTGATGACGATATGGATCAGGCGTTTATGCAACGCCGTCGGGCCGCCCGGGCTGCGCACAAAGCCTCTAACCAGCACGGCTTTAAAAAGCCAACGCAAAAAAGAGTGCACGAAGTAGAAGTGCCAGAAACCATTACCGTGTCAGACTTGGCTCAGCGCATGAGCATCAAAGGCGGTGAGGTTGTCAAGCAACTGATGAAGCTGGGCGTTATGGCCACGATTAATCAGCCGCTCGACCAAGAAACCGCGCAACTTGTGGTTGAAGAGCTAGGACATAGTGCACGCCTGGTCAGTGAAAACGATATTGAAACCAACCTGGAGCAGCATGTTCAGCTTGAGGGTGAAGAGCAGCCGCGCGCGCCAGTCGTCACCGTTATGGGTCACGTGGACCACGGTAAAACGTCACTGCTGGATTATATTCGCAAAGCGAAAGTTGCCTCGGGCGAAGCCGGTGGTATTACTCAGCACATTGGTGCTTATCGTGTGCCTACCAGTCACGGTGAGGTTGCGTTCCTAGATACCCCGGGCCACGCCGCGTTTACCGCCATGCGTGCTCGTGGTGCTCAGTGTACGGATGTGGTTATTTTGGTGGTGGCAGCCGATGACGGTGTTATGCCACAAACCGAAGAGGCGATTACCCACGCTCGCGCCGCTGGCGTGCCACTGGTGGTTGCCATCAACAAGTGTGACAAAGAAACAGCCGACCCAGACCGCGTGAAAAACGAGTTGGTCGCTAAAGAGGTGATCCCGGAAGATTGGGGTGGTGACATACAGTTTATTGAAGTGTCAGCACACACCGGCGTAGGGGTTGATGAACTGTTGGAAGCGGTATCACTGCAAGCTGAACTGCTTGAGTTGAAAGCCGTTGCCGATGCACCCGCTCAAGGTGTTGTGGTTGAATCGCGAGTTGATAAAGGCCGCGGTGTGGTTGCCACATTGCTGGTACAACAAGGTACTTTGAATCACGGCGATCTGGTACTGGCTGGTCAAAGTTATGGTCGCGTACGCGCGGCGATGAACGAAATGGGGCAGCAGGTTAAGCACGTAGGACCGTCGTCACCGGTAGAAATTTTGGGTTTGGATAACGCACCGAGTGCGGGTGACGAATTTGTGGTTCTGGAAGACGAGCGCAAAGCCCGAGAAGTAGCTGAGTTCCGCGCTGAGAAAGAACGCAAAGAGCGTATGCAGCGTCAGCAAGCCGCTAAGCTGGAAAATATGTTTGCCAATATGGATGGAGGCGAAACTAAAATTCTGTCGGTGGTTGTGAAGGCTGATGTACGCGGTTCCCTGGAAGCTATCTTGGCCTCTTTGGCTGATATTGGTAACGAAGAAGTTGAAGTTCAGGTGATCTCGTCGGGTGTGGGTGGTATTACCGACAACGACATTAACCTGGCGATGACGTCCAATGCCATTGTGATTGGTTTTAATGTGCGCGCATCGGGGGCAACACGCCGTCTGGCCGAGCAAGAAAGCATTGAAATTCGTTACTACAGTATTATTTACCAATTGTTGGACGATGTGAAAAGTGCATTGTCTGGCATGCTGGACCCAGAGCGGGTGGAAGAGATTGTCGGTATTGCCGATGTGCGTGAAGTGTTTAGCTCACCTAAGTTTGGTCAAGTGGCTGGCTGTATGGTGACCGAGGGTACCGTGTATCGCAATAAGCCAATTCGCGTTCTGCGTGACAACGTGGTGATCTTTGAAGGTGAGCTCGAATCTTTGCGTCGCTTTAAAGATGATGTCGCCGATGTTCGCAACGGTATGGAGTGTGGTATCGGTGTGAAGAACTACGACGTTAAAGTTGGCGATCAAATCGAAGTGTTTGAAGTAAAAGAAGTCGCTCGCGAGCTGTAAAGCGCCGAGTGCTTTCGCAATGCCTCGGCGTATAATGCGTCGGGGCATTGTCGTCTCTAATTGACAGGAATTAAAATGGCCAGAGAATTTTTTCGATCAGATCGTGTCGGCGATGCCATTCAGCGGTATCTGGCGAATATGATTCAACAGGAAATTCGCGACCCCCGCGTTGGTATGGTTAATATCAACGGCGTTACGGTTTCCCGCGATATGGCCTACGCCAAAGTATTTTTTACTTTGGTCGGGGGCGATCAAGCCGAAGGGCTTGCCAGTGCCGATGTGTTGAATAAAGCTTCAGGCTTTTTGCGTTCACTATTGGCTAAAGAATTGAATATGCGCAGTGTGCCAAAACTGCAATTTAAGTATGACCATACCTCCGTGCGGGGGCAGGAACTGTCGTCCCTGATTGATAAAGCAGTGGCGGAAGATCGGGCCAAAGGAAGTGACGAGGACGAATAATGGCGCGCAAAAGAAAAGGCCGCGCCATTGATGGTGTGCTGTTGCTAGATAAGCCCTTGGGGGTTAGCTCCAATCACGCTTTGCAGCATGCAAAGCGTTTGTTTTTTGCCGCCAAGGCTGGGCATACCGGCAGTCTCGATCCGTTGGCGACAGGTGTATTGCCTATCTGTTTTGGCGAATCGACCAAGTTTTCGCAGTTTTTGCTCGATGCAGATAAGAACTATCGAGCTACTTTTGTTTTGGGTGAGAAAACCACCACTGGTGACGCCGAAGGAGAGGTGCTGGAAAGCGTTGATGCCTCAGCCTTAACAAAGCCAAAGGTGGCCAGTGCCATGACTCAATTTCTGGGTGAAATTGATCAGGTTCCCCCCATGTACTCGGCACTGAAAAAAGATGGTCAGCCACTGTATAAGTTGGCACGTAAGGGTGTTGAAGTGGAGCGTGAGGCTCGTCAGGTGGAAATTCTTGAGTACGATCTGTTAGCTTTTCGCCCTGGGGTTCGCGCCGAGGTGGATGTTGAAGTGCATTGCACCAAGGGAACCTATATCCGCTCTATGGCCGAAGACTTGGGTGAGGTTCTTGGTGTAGGTGGGCATGTCAGTGCCTTGCGCCGCACCTTCACCGGTGGTTTTGACGAGACTCAGTGCATTAGCCTGGAGTCGCTGAGCGAGGAGCGCGGTGAGGGCCGGGCCGAAACTCTGGACCACCACCTACTGCCTGTCGATGCACCAATCGATCATTTAGCTTCGGTTGAGTTGGGCGCCGACGGCAGTCACTTTTTCCGTATGGGTAATCCGGTTATGGACGCCAAGGTCTATCGCGCGGGCGAAGAAGGTGATATGGTGCGTGTCTTTTGTGAAAGTGGACAATTTTTAGGCGTTGCCACCATTGAAGAGGGGCGTGTGGCGCCCAAGCGGCTGGTTGCCAATCGCAACACCGCAAGTTAACCGAATTTGCCGCCAACGGCGGTAAACCCACCTGCGCAAGCGGGTGTACGCAGTCTGGCCTACCTGTAAATATGCACGGGTACGGCTGTAAATGTATGGCATATTGTAATGAGGAAATGATCATGGCACTAAGTGCACAAGAGAAAGCTGAAATTGTAAAAGAGTATCAACAAGCAGAAGGTGACACTGGTTCACCGGAAGTGCAAGTAGCCC
Organism: Gilvimarinus sp. 2_MG-2023; assembly: GCF_030547685.1. Taxonomy (GTDB): domain Bacteria; phylum Pseudomonadota; class Gammaproteobacteria; order Pseudomonadales; family Cellvibrionaceae; genus Gilvimarinus. The sequence continues at coordinate 61,105 of NZ_JAUOQM010000021.1, forward strand.
TGTTGACCCACAACATCAACAAGCTGCAAAACCACTTTTCCGGCCACAAGCAGGATCACCACTCCCGTCGCGGTTTGATCCGCATGGTAAACCAGCGTCGTAAGCTGCTGGACTACCTGAAAGGGAAAGATACCAGCCGTTACGCGTCTTTGATTCAAAAACTGGGTCTACGCCGCTAGTTGCAAAAGTGCCCGCATTTGCGGGCACTTTTTTGTTGAATATCTGTATTTGAGCCCAAAAGCTGCGTAGAACAACGCAACATCAGGTAAGTAAAGGATAGAAGAGTGAATCCGATTATTAAGAAATTTCAATATGGTGACGCCACTGTAACACTGGAAACTGGCCGTATCGCGCGTCAGGCCACCGGTGCAGTGATGGTGACCATGGGTGAAACATCCGTTTTATGTACCGTGGTTGGCGCTAAAGAAGCCAAGCCGGATCAGGCATTTTTCCCGCTGTCTGTACATTATCAAGAAAAAGCCTACGCCGCCGGTAAGATTCCCGGTGGTTTCTTCAAGCGCGAAGGTCGTCCGTCAGAGAAAGAAACCCTAACCTCTCGTTTGATCGACCGCCCTATTCGTCCGCTGTTTCCCAATGGTTATATGAACGAAGTACAGGTTGTCTGTACCGTTATGTCGACCTGTAAAACAGTAGATCCGGACATTCCAGCTATGATTGGTACCTCGGCAGCTCTGGCTGTTTCGGGCATTCCGTTTAGCGGCCCGATTGGTGCGGCACGTGTTGGTTATACCCAAGATGGTGGCTACCTGCTGAATCCAAGCTACGAAGCTTTGAAGACTTCTGAGCTGGATATGGTTGTTGCCGGTACCTCAGATGCAGTATTGATGGTTGAGTCAGAAGCCAATGAACTGCCCGAAGATATTATGTTGGGCGCCGTACTTTATGCTCACCAAGAAATGCAATCAGTCGTTCAAGCCTGCGCTGAATTGGCACGTGATGCCGGTAAGCCGCAGTGGGAATGGCAGCCAGAAGCTGTTAACGCTGAATTACAGGCATCACTTGAGCGTGAATTTGCCGACTCCATTGGTGTGGCTTACCGCATCACCGACAAAGCGAAGCGCTACGATCGCCTGTCTGAGTTGCGCAGCCAAGCCATTGCGGAGCTTGCCAAAGACGGCAGTGACGTAAATGATGACGACGTGAAAAAAGCCTTTGGCAAACTGGAAAAATCCATTGTGCGTACTCGCATCGTCGACGGCGAGCCTCGCATCGATGGCCGCGATCAGAAAACTGTTCGCGCCATCGAAGTTGAAGTGGGTGTATTGAATAAAGCACACGGTTCGGCGCTTTTTACCCGTGGCGAAACTCAGGCATTGGTTGTATCAACCTTGGGTAATGCCCGCGATGCACAAATCATTGATGCCCTGGAAGGTGAGCGTAAAGATCCTTTCATGCTGCACTACAACTTCCCTCCTTATTCAGTGGGTGAATGTGGTCGTATGGGCGCTACCGGTCGTCGCGAAGTGGGTCACGGTCGTTTGGCCCGTCGCGGTATTGCTGCGGTATTGCCAGATCAAGAGGCTTTCCCTTACACCATGCGTGTGGTGAGTGAAATCACTGAATCTAACGGCTCGAGCTCAATGGCTTCCGTTTGTGGTTCGTCGCTGGCACTGATGGATGCTGGTGTACCTTTGAAAGCCCCTGTTGCCGGTATTGCCATGGGCTTGGTAAAAGAAGGTGAAAAGTTTGCTGTTCTGACCGATATCCTCGGTGATGAAGATCATCTGGGTGATATGGACTTTAAAGTGGCAGGTACCTCTTCGGGTATTACAGCGCTGCAAATGGACATCAAGATCGAAGGTATTACCGAGCAAATCATGGAAATTGCTCTGGAGCAGGCACTGCATGCACGTCTGCATATCCTGGGCGAAATGAACAAAGTGATTGCCGTGTCGCGTGAAAGCGTTAGCGACAACGCCCCACGTTTTGAAACCATCAAAGTTCATCCAGACAAGATTCGCGACATTATCGGTAAAGGTGGCGCTACCATTCGCGCTATTACCGAAGAGACTGGCGCGTCTATTGATATCGATGACGATGGTACCGTTAAGATTTACGCCAGTGAAGGCGATGCCTTACGCGCTGCGGTTAACCGTGTCGAAGGTATTACTGCTGAGGCTGAAATCGGTGCAATTTACGAAGGTACTGTAGTGCGAATTGTCGACTTCGGTGCGTTTGTGAACTTCTTGCCGGGTAAAGATGGTTTGGTTCATATCTCGCAAATCGCTGAAGAGCGTGTTGCCAGCGTTGGCGATTACCTGAAGGAAGGCGAAGTGGTTCGCGTTAAGTGTCTTGACGTTGACCAGCGCGGTCGTATTAAACTGTCGATCAAAGAAGCAAAAGCGGAAGAGGGCGGTGCTGATGCACCCGCTGCAGAAGCTCCGGCTCAAGAAAGCAGTGAAGAGTCTTAATCTCGGTTAGTTGTGAATTAGCCTTCGAGTTAAGCAAAAAGGCCCGGCAGTGACTGCCGGGCCTTTTTTATTATCTGTTGTTTGAGCTGATTATTTCCAGTTAAAAAACAGATTAAACCAGCGTAAGAAAGGCCCGGTAAATTTTATCGGCGCGTCTAGTACAGTGAGGCAAATACAGTCTTCATTTTGCAGCGCGGTGGGCGTGTGTTTATGACTGGCGTCGCGTGCAATAAAATCTCCTGCGTGATACACCCCTAGCTCATCAGAAAAACCGCCATTGAGTATTACGGTCAACTCTTGACCTTTATGGGTGTGCTCAGGCACTCGGGCGCCGGCTTTAATTTTTTGCAGTGCCACGCGATAGCCGCTCACGCCTAAAACTGAGCTGAGGTCGTATTCGGCAATTTCTTTCGTTTGTTGACGCCAGTTGATATCAGTAAGACGCTCGGGTAAAAATTGGGCCAAAGGGTGTTGTCTCGATCCCTCCATTTTGGTGGGTTCGGCGGTGTTAGTGGGGTTTTCGTCAAGGTCCGCCATAAACTGATCAAAGTCTTGAACGCTGATGTTTTGCGGCGTTGACTGCTCTAGTACCACCCCGCCTAGCGTATTGAGTTGTGCCGCTCGGCTGCGGCAGCTTTCGCACAAAAACAAATGCACGGCGATAGCCAGAGATTGTGCCATTGGCAAAGTTCCGGCGGTGTAGTCGAGCATTGTGATGTCATCTGGGTGGTGGTTGCTCATAATTCTTTAGCCTCCAGCATCACTTTCAGTTTTTTCATAGATAATCGCAATCGCCCTTTGAGTGTTCCCAGTGGGACGTTAAGTTCTTGTGCAACTTCCTGGTGAGTTTTCCCTTCGTAATAAACCTTGCGTACCGCTATTAACTGTTCCTCGGGAAGTTGTGACATGCTCTGGCGTAGATGTTTTTCCGCAGCAAGTGCTTGAATGGAGTGCACGGTCGTGTCATTTTCTGTGGGTATCTGCCACAGTTCTTCGGTTTCGACATTGATCTCAGCTTTTAGTCGCCCTAGCTTTCGAAGTATGTCGATCCGCTGATTGCGGGTAATGGTGAAAATCCAAGTAGATGGAGAAGCTAAAGTATCCACATACTTATCGGCACTGCGCCATACGCTTATCATTACCTCTTGAACAAGCTCGTCGGCCTGCTGACTAATACCTTGATTTAACGCATAGGCTTTAATTCTTGGAGCAAAATATTGGTAAATTTCCCGAAACGCTGAGCGGTCGCGATTTACTGCCACGAGTTTGAGCAGATGAGCCCATTTTTTGGCCTCATCTGAGCCCATTCCAGTTTTCACCGATTCCATGGGTGTGACCTTTGCTGTCGTCTGATGTTGGGCCACTTGTTACCTCTGATGTTAAATCACTGTGAAGTAATCTACGTTTTGGGCGTGGCCTTAGATCACAAGCTTAGCACGTTGAAGGTGTGCGATCGTTGTTGTAGGACTGTGCCGGCACAATTTATATGAATTATAGGGGTATTTGGTTGATGATTGAGTGATTTCGACGAAGTTACAGACTCACTTTAGTCGAATTGTTGGTCCGCAGTCTGCGAATTGGGCGTGTAAAGTCTTGCTAATTGGCTATTGACTCAGAATATAGAGCAGGGAAGGCCGTGGTCAGGGCTTGGTCGTATTTTAACCAGTTAAAAGTGTGCGCCAGTTGGCATTCAGGCTATAATAAGAGTTACACTGATTAGGATAGGGTCCGGGTTGAGCTCTATTGGGTGGGCCTAATAATTTTACAATGAATAAATCATGGACACTTTCAGCGAACAGGGGATGAACAAGTTGCAGGAATCAGGTGATGCGGCGCCTTCGTATGGGTCACTTTCTCAAGCACAGACTCGGCATTGTGTAGAGGTATGCGCGGCGACTTCAGTAGAGTTTATTCAGGAGCACTTTGCCTCTTTTTGGTCAGAGTGGATAGCCTCTGTCGAAAAGCGTGAGGAAAACGCCCGCTCGAATAAGGAACAGTTGGCACTGAGTGAAATCATCAAGCGCTTAAGAAGCACTGGCCCTTCTGTAGAGCGGGGCTTGATAGATTTTTGTCGGCAAAACTTTGATGACTTTACGGCCCAGCAATTAAAAACGCCCACAGGCCAAGAGCGCTTTAGTGCTCACGCCGGATTGTCGTTGGTGGAAAATGCTGAACTTGAAGAAACTATTGCTATTACCTCCATCTGTCACCGGGCAGACTCGCAATTTGCCGAAACTCTCTGGGCCTTGCATCAACGTTTGGCTTTGCTCAATGATGGTAAGAAGCTGGATGAGCGCAGTAATCCCGCGAGCCCCATACAGTTTTGTGAAGCCTTTCGGAAATCTATCGCCGAATACAAGCTTGAAACTCGAGTTAAAGTTATTGGCTATAAGCACTTTGAGTCTTCGTTCGTAAAGCTCTTGGGAGGTCTATATCAAGAGCTTAATAACCGACTGGCTGAGGCCGGTGTCTTACCCAACCTCCGCTTCACCGCGGGACCGGCGCAGGGTGAAGGGCGGCCGGCGGCAGGGCCGGAGAGTGGATCGTCACTTGCGAGCGAGGAAGCACAACCCCCACAGCGAAGAGCAACCGATCGCGAGCCTGAACCTAGACGTCGGGCTACTGATCAAGCCCCGCAAGCGAGTGAGAAGGGGCCGGAGGAGTATCAGCAAGGGTTAGTCAGTGCGATACGACTTTTACAGACGCACCTAGGGGGCGCTTTAACCTCAATGCCCGCAGGTAGTGGATTTGGTGCCGCTGCTCCGTCATCAGGTGCAGGGCAGGCACCGCCCGTCGTTCAGGATGGTGCCACAGGTGCAGTTTCGGCGCAGGTTATGGGTGTCGTGCAACAGGCACAGGCTCAGCAAGTCGCGCAGGTGCAGTCGTTTATGAATGCGCCTATGGGGCAAGTGCAGCCACTGGCGGTGAATTCCGTTTCCAGCGAGTTGGCGGATGCTCTCGCAAAAACCGATTCCGATGCCGATGATATGCACACCATTGAGTTGGTGGGTTTATTATTTGAATACATCTTATCCGAAGATCAGCTGCCCGACTCGGTTAAAGCTCTGTTGAGTTATCTACACACCCCAGTGTTGAAGTTGGCATTTATTGATACAGAGTTCTTTGAAAATGTCGATCACCCCGCCCGTTTATTGCTTAACCAAATGGCAGAGGCCGGTGCGCGCTGGGTAGGTAATGACGATACAGATCAGTACGACATGTACGAGAAGATTAAAACGGTAGTGTTCAATGTTCTGAAAAACTTTGGTAATGATGCTAAGGTTTTTGCTGAGGCTTTAATTGAATTTAGCGGTTATACGCGCAACATATCCCGTCGCCAAGATTTAATGGAAAAGCGTGCATTGGAAAAAGCACGCGGTGAAGAAAAGCTGCGTGAAGCAAAAATTTTAGTGAATGATGAGGTGTCAAAGCTCATCGATGGCAAAGACTTGCCTTCCCCAGTACTTTTACTGATGTTGCTGCCTTGGTCCGACTATCTTTCCTTTGTTATTTTACGTTATGGGACCGAATCAGAGAACTTTACCAACGCCCTGCGGGTGGCTCGCGACCTAATTTGGAGTGTTGAGCCCAAGTTATTGGAGACCGATAAGGTTAAGCAGTTGGAAATTCAAGACGGATTAATGAAAACGGTGCAGTCCGGCTTTGAAACCATTGGCTACGAACAGGATAAGGCTCGCAAGCTGATTGATGCGATCCGCTCATTGCAAAAACTCGCCCTAAAAAGTCAAAAAGCCGAGCCCGCTCCTAAGCCAATGCGCGATAAGTTGGAAAGTATGGCCGCTGAAAAAGCAGGCCGTATAGAGCCTGCCCAAGGTGTGGCGACCGAAGAGGAGTCACAGCTGGTGGAAAAATTAAAGCTCATTGAATTTGGCACTTGGCTCGAAGACGATGACGGCAAGCGTATGAAGGTGGCTTGGTACAACCATAAGACCAATCATTATATGTTGGTTGATCAGCAGGGAAAAAAGGTATCCATGACCTCCGCCCTGCAAATGGCTCGGGCAATGATTGCAGGTAAGTTACGCGTGATTGCCGGTAGTGCCAAGCCGTTCTTTGAGCGTGCGCTGGAAAATATTTACCACAGCCTGAATGCTAAAGCATCCGGTGAGCTGCTTAATCAGGAGTAAATACGAGATGGTTAGCCTCATTGATCACGAAGGCCGTAAAATCGAAAGGCAAGGGGTCAGTCAGAGTATTGATGTGTACGATAATATTCACGATGTCTATCTTGGGCGGGTAGTGAATATTCACAGCGATGGATTGATGATGATGGGCGATCAGCCTTTTCAGGAGGATTGCCTGTACCGGCTCGATCTACATTTGAGTGCCCCTGTTAATGGCCGCAACAGTGTGCAGCTAGGGGTTGATTGTTTATGGGTGCGCAACGCCGAAGACAACGGCAAGCATTGGGCGGGGTTCAGCATTATTGATGCCTCCCCCCAGGCGATGGAAGACATCACCTCTCTTGCCGAGCTGCATTAATACGAGGCTCGCTAAGAGCCAATTATGCCAGCTGAGCAAACACCTTTTGTGCGCAAGCAATGGTGTGTTCGATATCTTCATCCGTGTGAGCTTGTGACATAAAGCCTGCCTCGTAAGACGCGGGTGCCAAATATACCCCGGCATCTAACATACCGTGAAAAAATCGATTAAAGCGCTCAGTGTCGCAAGCCATGACTTGTTGGTAATTTGTGACCTGACTCTCTTCGGTAAAAAACCCACCGAACATACTACCCACGTGGTTAGTGGTAAAAGCGATGCCCGCGCTATCGGCAGCAGCTTGCAAACCCTCCACCAATTTTTGGGTTTTGCGGCACAGTTCTGGGTAAAAGTTGTCAGCATCCAGTAATTGTAAAGTGGCGATGCCAGCCGCCATGGCCACCGGGTTGCCCGATAGAGTACCGGCTTGATAGACCGGCCCGGCGGGGGCGATCTTTTGCATAATATCAGAGCGCCCACCAAACGCGCCCACTGGCATGCCGCCGCCCACAACCTTGCCTAGGGTGGTCAGGTCGGGTTGAACATGGTAGTGCCCTTGCGCGCCCGTGGCGCTTACACGAAAACCTGTCATTACTTCATCAAAAATTAACACGCTGGCGTATTGGTCACAGACATCTCTTAGAGTTTGTAAAAAACCGGGTACGGGAGGAATGCAATTCATATTGCCAGCTACGGGCTCAACAATAATGCAGGCGACCTTGTCGCCGTGCTGAGCAAAAAATTCCCGCACCTGTGCGCTATCATTGTAATTAAGAGTAACGGTGTGGTCGGCCAAAACCTTGGGGACCCCTGGCGAGCTGGGTACCCCTAAGGTAAGGGCGCCGGAGCCGGCTTTCACCAGTAGCGAGTCCGAGTGGCCGTGATAACAGCCTTCAAACTTTACAATGGTGTCGCGGCCGGTGTGGGCGCGGGCCAGGCGAATGGCACTCATGGTCGCCTCAGTGCCGGAGTTTACGAAGCGCACTAAATCCATACCGGGCATGCGCTGGCACACCATTTCAGCCAAGTGAGTTTCCCGCTCGGTGGGTGCGCCAAAAGTAAGCCCGGATTGGATCGCATCCAGCACGGCGGCGATCACCTCCGGGTGGTTATGACCGAGAATCATTGGCCCCCAAGATTGTACATAGTCGATGTAATTTTTGCCGTCGACATCGGTAATGCGTGCCCCCGCGGCACTTTGTAAAAAAACAGGTGTGCCACCCACCGCTTTAAACGCGCGCACAGGGGAGTTTACCCCGCCTGGTATAAACTGCGCAGCTTGGGCAAATAACTGATCGGATCGGCTCATGATGTCCTCGTTATAAATCGGCCTGTGCGCACTTAAAAGCGTTGGCATAGGCTTTGGGGTCAATGTGATGGCAAATCTCGTGGCATATAGCCACATAGTTCGCACCGGATTGGATTAACTGCTCGGCATTGTGCGCTGTGACACCACCAATGGCCACTATACAGATATTCGGCCAGCGTTGACGGGCATCGCGCAGTAATTGCTGAGGCGCCGGTGGTGCCTCGGGCTTGGTGCGCGAAGGGAAAAAGCGACCAAAGGCAATATAGTCAGCACCCTGATTCAAGGCGTGCTCCGCTAAAGCAAGCTCAGCATGACAAGTAATACCAATAATGGCTTTCTCGCCCAGCCTTTGTCGGGCGTGCGTAATACTGGTATCACCTTGCCCGAGATGAACACCATCGGCGCTTACGGCTCGGGCCAGTTCGATGTCATCGTTAATAATAAGCTTGGCGTTCGATTGTTGACATAGGGCGAATAATTGGCGCGCTTCGCTAAGGCGCCGGGATTGATCCCGAGACTTATCCCGATACTGCACTATAGTACAGCCACCTGCTAAGGCTTGCGCAATACGATTATAAAGAGTATCCCAAGGTAGGTGAGCGCAGTCGGTAATGGTATAGAGGTGGTTATTGGACAAAAGTGATATCGACATAGCGGCTATTTTAGCAAGCGTTAATCCGGTTGCGAAGTAATAACCCCGGCGTGAGGCATTATTGTGCCCAGCTGGGGTTAAAAAGGTTTTACTACCGCTAAAATAACGATAGCAACGAGAGCAAAAACCGGCAGCTCATTAAAAATACGATAAAAGCGATCGGTGTGAGGATTGTCGTCGCGCGCAAAGCGTTTTAAATATGCCCCGCACAGATGGTGATAACCGATCAGAAGGGCCACGAGTCCCATTTTTAGCCAAAACCAATAAGTGGTCTTGAGGTACTCCCACTGAAAATGCACCAGCCCCAAGCCAAACACCAAGGTGGCAATCATGGCCGGGGTCGCGATACCGCGGTAAAGTTTGCGCTCCATGACTTTAAAGCGCTCGCTGCCTACATCATCGCGACACATCGCATGATAGACAAACAGTCTCGGTAGGTAAAAAAGCGCGGCGAACCAGCAGATCACAGAGATGATGTGCAGGGCTTTTATCCACAGCATAAAAACAATCCTCGATAATTCAGCGCTCTATTATGCCATCGCCACTGTGTGGCGCACAGCGACTGGCAATTTTTCGGCTGCACTCTTATGATAGGCTTCTTTATTGGCGCTGCTCTAATGGCGCAAACCAACGAGAGGTTGCTATCGTGATTAATGTGGGGATTGTCGGGGGAACCGGTTATACCGGGGTCGAGCTGTTGCGTTTACTGTGCAAGCATTCACAGGTACAGGTGAGCGTGATTACGTCCCGCGCCGAGGCAGGTTTGCCGGTCAGTGATCTCTACCCTAACCTGCGTGGCCATGTTGACCTTTGCTTCACCGAACCGGATGTGGAGGTGTTAGGACGCTGCGATGTGGTGTTTTTTGCCACCCCACATGGCGTTGCGCAAAATTTAATGCCAGCCTTGATGGCGACCGGTACCCGAGTGGTTGACCTGTCGGCCGATTTTCGTATCCGCGACGCTGAACTGTGGGCGCATTGGTACAATCAGGCCCACGGCTGTCCGGAATTAATTGATCAGGCGGTTTATGGCTTACCAGAGAATAATCGCGACGCTATTAAGCAGGCTAAATTGGTGGCTTGCCCAGGTTGCTACCCTACTGCGGCACAACTGGGCTTATTGCCCCTGTTGGAAAATCAACTGGTGGATCCCAACGGACTGATTATAAGTGCAGCCAGTGGTACCACCGGTGCAGGTCGTCAGGCCAAAGTGGGTATGTTGCTGGCTGAGAACAGCGGCAGTTTTAAAGCGTATGGCGTTGCCGGTCACCGCCATTTGCCTGAAATCGAACAAGCCCTGCACGACGCTCAGCCTGCGGGTGCAACACCCCCCGAGGTGACATTTGTGCCTCACTTGTTGCCTATGGTACGCGGTATTCATGCCACCTCCTACGCTCGTGCTTTAGCGCCTGAGTCCCTACCTGATCTACAGAGTTTGTTTGAGCAACGCTACGCGGATGAGCCATTTGTCGATGTTTTACCCGAAGGCGTAGTACCTGAAACTCGCTCGGTCAAGGGCTCGAATATGTGCCGCATTTCCGTGTGCCAGCCGCAAGGGCGAGATACCATAGTGGTGTTGTCGGTTATCGACAACCTCACCAAAGGCGCTGCGGGGCAAGCCATTCAGAATATGAATATTATGTTTGGCTTTGAGGAAACCGCAGGCTTAGATGTAGTGGCGCTGCTTCCCTAATAACCAGTGATAAACGGAACAATATGAGCGCAGTTAAAGGCAGTAAACAGCACCCGCTACGCGTAGTGCCACACCGTCCGGTCAGGCGTTTTTTGATGTTTGTACTAACGCTTTTGGTGATAGCAGCCTGTGTGGCAGGCGCTTATTGGGGCGGCTATTGGCAAGGTATGGGTACGCAAGCAGGCGCTCTTAAACAGGTATCTATCCTGCGCGATCAATTGCAAGCCTCTGAGCAAGAATCCGCAGATTTGCGCCAACAAGTGGCCAATTTATCGCTAGCATCCGAGGTAGATCAATACGCCAGCGAAGAGGTGCGCAATGAAATCGTCTCCTTGCGCCAAGAAGTTGCAAATCTGGAAACCGACATCTCATTTTATCGCGGTCTAATGGCGCCCAGTGAGGCCAACAGTGGCTTGACGATTGGAGAGGTGAATATTGTTGAATCGGCGGTGCCTGGGCGTTATACGTTTAAAATCGTTATGCAGCAATTGGCTACCAACCATCAAGTGCTTAATGGTGAGCTGCGAGTGGATGTCGTGGGGCGGCGCGATGGCGTGATTACACGGGTACCGCTTTACCAGTTGGCAGACTCGATTGAAGAGGAAGACATAAAATTACGGTTTAAATATTTCCAAAATATTGAGGGTGAGTTGACCTTGCCCGAAGGGTTTGAAGTACAAAAGCTTGAGCTGTCGGCTGAGTCATCTGGCCGCAACAGCGTCAAGGTTCACAAGAGCTACGGTTGGCTCGTCGAAGATCGATAATAAGTGCGGGAGCATAAGCATAATGGCGTTTAGCAATAGTCACACCTTAATTTCCAAAGGAACCAGTATCGTCGGCGATATTCATTTTAGTGGGGATCTGCAAGTTGAAGGCACGGTTAAAGGCAATATTATTGTCGAGGGCGGTGCTGATGCCAAATTAGTTGTGGCGGCCAAGGGCACCGTTGAGGGCGAAATCCGTGTTCCAATGGTCGTTATCAATGGCAAAGTGATTGGCAATGTGTATTCCGGTAAGCATGTGGAGCTGGCTGCCAAGGCTGTGGTAGAAGGAAACGTCCACTATCAATTGATTGAAATGGTGAAAGGCGCGCAGGTTAATGGCGCTTTGGTTTACGGTGAGCCGCCCCAGGCAAATAAAGGTACCGGTAAGTCTGCGGATAAGAATCAGCAGGTTGATGCGAAATAGTTGACTGTTTTACTCTGGTATTGGGATAATGTGCGGTCAGCCAGTATCGGAGTTTGTCTATGTCTACCCCAGAAGTTTTTACCCCAGAGCCAATATACGTCAGCGCCCAAGCTGTGGCCAAGGTAAAAAGCCTGATTGAGGAAGAGGGTAACGATGAGCTCAAGCTGCGTGTTTATGTAACAGGCGGCGGCTGCTCAGGCTTTCAATACGGCTTCACCTTCGATGATACCACCGCTGAAGACGACACCGTGGTAGAAAAAGACGGCGTTAAAGTCGTGGTAGATGCCATGAGCTACCCTTATTTGGTCGGCGCAAATGTTGACTACAGTGAAGGGCTGCAAGGGGCCAAATTTGTTGTGACCAACCCCAATGCGGCCACTACTTGCGGCTGCGGCGCCTCTTTTTCTGTTTAAGGCTGATTGGCGATATAGATCGCCAAACCCGTAAATTGACCGCTCAACGTTTAGCCTCTACAGAGTAGACTCTCTCTTAAGGTTATCTTTTCTCTCGCGGGAACAACCTCATTCCTGTCAAGGAAAGTAACAGTGCTAACAAACCTAATCCAGGTAGCCCAAAAGTTGGTAATGCATGTGGAGTGCTTGTAACTTCGTTTGTAACCACCAAATTTATCTCCCCTGGGTTGGTGGTATCAAGCGCGGCATTAAAGTCTGAGGGTTGTGAGCTAATATCCAGGCCATTGTCGACGAAAGTACCCGTGTAGGTAATTAATCGATAGGTGCCTGCGCCATACCCACCCCAGTCGATAATTTCTAGGGTTCCGTCCAGCGTCAAGTTGCCACTCACCACTATCAAGTCACTGTCCACTCCGGCGGTGCCGGCGGGACTGCTCAGTTCAAACTCCAGAATAGAGGCGTTATTTAGTAGTAGTTCACCCACAGTGAGGGTGCCGGGGGAATTGCCAGCTGCAATAGTGGCGTTGTCGTCTACCCTGACTGAGCCTGTAATAGTGCCATCGCCACTGAGTCTACTGCCGCTGACTAGCGTCACACTGCCTGTTCCGGTGGCACTACCTGTAAGATTATTAATCAGAAGAGCGCCACTGTTGACAGTAGTGTCACCGGTATAAGTACTGGCCCCATTTAGTGCCAATGTTTCACTTCCGTTTTTGGTCAGGGAGGTAGTATTAGCCTGCCCCCCTTGGATCGAGCCACTAAAATTACCGCTAGAGACCGCTATTGCGCTGCCATTCCCGTGAAGATCAATGAGGGCCATACCGTTGCCATCGTCACTTATGGTACTTACTGTTTCAGTGGCGGCTGCCCCGACGCCAACTTGTAACTGTGCATTGCCTGTAAAGGTGAGGTTCGATGTGTCAGCAATCTGCTCGTCGTTGGCCACCACCACTATCGACTCCTGTTGAATGGCGACATCCCCTGCGATGGCAGTAACGTTAGCGCTTTTGGACAGTTGTAACGACACGTTGGACTTCACAACCGTGTTGCCGGTGTAGGTATTTGCTTGGGTTCCATCCATGGCGAAAAATACCACGTTACCTCCGGGGGCCAATCCTTTATCGGACAGGACTAGGCCGCCGCTGGAAATAACACCGCCCAAAGTAACCTGGCCGAAGTCGAATGCATTAAAGTCCGATGTATTGGTGATCGTACGGTCGCCTCCTTGCAAGTTTATGTTGCTGTCCAGCTCAAAAGCTGAGGTGTTGACGATGGTGCCATGCGGAAAGAGGCTGAAGTCGCCGTTCGCGGCGATATCGTTGTGGATGCGGCGAGGATCGCCGTCGGTGGCCAGTGTTGTGCCATCGCCTATGGTCAATAGCCCGGTGCCAAGTGCGTCATCGTTGCCGATGACGAGAGTGCCGGCATTAATGTGAGTGCCGCCATTATAGGTGTTACTGCGGATCAGGCTCAGTGTGCCAGCGCCTGTTTTGGTTAAACGGCCATCTCCGCTAACGGTAAGGTTGATGGCGGCACCTGTGTCGCTGTCAACACGAATTTCGGCCCCATTGTTAGCCAGCATCAAGCCGCCATTAGCGTTGGCGTCTTGTATTCGATAGCCATCGGTGGCGAACTGCAGGCCACTCACTGTATGTGTGCCGTCTACTTCGACCGTGCCTGTTGCGCCGCCAAAAACGGCTACTAGAGATCCCCAGGTAGAGTTCACATCGCCGGATTGATTGGTCCAGTTGCTGGCGGAAGAGCTCCAGGTTCCATTGCCCCCGGCAACAGTGTTATCAGCGATAGTGTTGTTACCATCCCAAAACTGCAGGCCTGCGAAACCAGCCACCAGTGAGATAACACCTGGTGTGGAGGTGTCAATGCGGTAGCTGTAACCAGTCAATAACCCAGCGCCAAATTCCATGGCATTATCAACCAGTGTGCCTGCGTAGTTGAACAGTCTGTAGGTGCCGCTGTCGCCGAGGTCCGAGGCGAAGTCAAACCCGCCGAGGTCGGTGATGTTGAGAATGCCGTCTAGGGTTAGGTCGCCGGTAACCGTAATCAAGTCGTTATCAATACCCGCGGTGCCACTGGGCGCGTCCAATTCAAAGTCGAGAACTGAGGCGTTATTCAATAACAGCTCGCCTAGTGTGAGGTTTCCCGGCGAGTTGCCCGCGGCAAGATGGCCGCCACTGGCGATGATGACGTCACCGGCAATATGACCACTGCCGGTCAGGCTGGCACCGCCGGCAATGCTGACACTGCTGTTGCCGGTGGCACTGCCTGTTACATTATTGACGTTGAGGGTACCGCCATTGACGGTAGTGTTGCCACTGTAGGTATTGTTGCCTGACAGTGTGGTGGTTCCGGAATAGAGATCGATCGAGCCATCGCCCGCGATGTTGGATGCAAAGTCGTAATTGGTGTTGGTGTGATTGAATACAATATGACTAGCGTCGGATTGTAAGGTTACCCGGACGGCCGTTAAATTCCCCGCCGCTATTGCACTGTCACTCGCAGCTGCACCAATATTGAGTGTGCCACTCGCACTGGACGTACCCAAAAACACATCGCCCTTCAGGAAATGGGTTTGAAAATTGTCGACCGTAACGTTAACACTGCCGCCATTGCTGATGGTGAGTGCTCCAGTATTCATAGTACCCACGTTGATTTCATATGCATCCCAGCGCGACCCAGCACCATCGACCGTCATATGACTGGTGCCACCCGCGTCGGCAATAATGCCAGTCCGGCTCTTAACGCTGCCACCATTGTTCAGGGTTACGGCACCGTTATCGATAGTAAAGGTTTGCACGTCGCTACTACCGGTCAGATTAAGAGTGCCGATATTTCTTTTGATCAGGTTGCCGTAACCGTTACCAGCAACGTTTCCGGCAAAAGAGATGTTGTCTGATCGGTTGAATGCCAGCGTTGCGCCGCTCGCAATGGAGACATTGCCCGCGAGACTGCCGCTGGTACCGCCATTGCCCACATTCAGCTGGCCATTGCTGATGGTTGTTCCCCCCTCGTGGGTAAGATTTCCCGTTACGGTGAGAGTTTGCAGATTGTTGTTGAGTGTTATGGATCCGCTGCCATTGATGTTCCCCGTATGGGTGTGCGAGGTACTGCGGCTAAAATCCAATGAGCCGTTATTGATAATATTGCCGGCAATACTGCCTCGTGAACCTGGCGCTCCAATGATAAGTTTGCCGCCATGAATGGTGGTGTCGCCCGTATAAGTCTGAAATTCAGTGAATCTGGTGGTGCCCGCGTAAAGATCAACCGAGCCGCCACCCGACACGCTTTCGCTGAAGGTAATGTTGTTGGTGTGATTGAAAATCAGTTTGCCTGAGCCGCTGCCAAATTGCATTGAACCTGCTGACAGTGTGCCGGCGGCGATGGGGGATTCGCCCACGGCGGCCCCAATGTTCAGGACCCCGTTACTGCCAGCATTGAGACCAATGGTCACTTGACCGCTAACATTCGCACGGCCACCATTGGTTAAATTCAGACTACCTTGGCCGTTGCTGCCAATTACCAACGAATTGCTGTTGAGGCGAGAACCTGCGCCATCTACATTGACGACGCCCGTGACTGCAGCGTCTGCACCTATTAGGCCGCCAACGGCTGCTACCACACCGCTGTCAGTAATTGTTAATTCACCGCTACTTTCATTGCCAACAAAGAGGTCGCCGAGGTTGTTCCAGGTCGATCCCTCGCCGCTGACAGTGGCGCTACCGGTGCTGCCAGCTTTATCGCCGATAACTGCCAGAGTGTTGATTGTTGTGCCAGCGTCATTGATGCTCAGATTGCCGGTGCCAAAGTGGCCAACAATAAGGTTAGCGTCAATGCTCCAGATGGCATTGACGCCGGATACATTGACATTGCCGTCGCTGTTCGCGACATCTCCAATAGAACCGTTAGCGCTGTTCAGAGTTGAGTCGTTAATCTCGTCCACTTTGCTGCCACGGGTAACCGTAAGAGTACCGGCGTTTACATTGACGTCGCCCGTGTTGTTGACCCGAGCCGTCAGTGCGAGTCTGTTGTCCCCACCTTTAACGAGAGTGCCAACCCCACTTAAGCTGTGTTCATAAGTCCGGTTGTGGGGGTGATGAAAGGTCAGTGTCCCGTTATTGGTAATATCGCCGTCAATCCACCCTGTGCCACTACCATTACCAATCGACAGCTCGGCCTTATTGTGGATAATAATGTCACCCAAAAAATCCATCGGATTACCAAAAACATCACTGCCACGTGACAAGACGTTCCCGGTAAGAGTGGTGGTGCCAGCAAAAAAATCAATTCTGGGCAGAGGCAGGAGTCTGTGATCAATGATGATATCGGGCCCGAATTCAAAATTGCTACTGCTGTGATTAAAGACGAGGCTGTTTGTCCCTTGGCCAAAAACGATGCTCTCAGTATTAACGCTGCCTGGCCTCACTGGCGTTCCGCCCGCGGCTGCACCAATGTTAAGAGAGTTGACGGTATTGGCGGCGTCGGGATCAAGCGCGCCTGCGCCATAAAAATCTAGGTCATGTTGAGAAATGTCGGAAAGATCTCGCCCGATTTTGACGTCGTAGTTTGTCTCGGTGGAGACTCTCGCCTCCCTGCTGACGGTGAGCGTGCCATCACCCAATGAGCCAACCTCAATGCCCATTGTTTTCCAGTGCGACGTTGTGCCGTCAAAAGGGTCTGAGCCATCGACAATAACGGTTCCGCTCTGGTTGGCCAGGTTGCCGAGTGTGTTTATTTTGGAGTCGACCACCCCCCCGTTCCTGATTGATAAAGTCATGCCGCCGTTGGAGTTGATGTTTGTTTCATTTTGATTCAGCTTCAACTCAGATCCGCTGTATTGTACCGAAATAGTGTTTTCGCCAAGGGCATTTAACATGCTCGGTATATTGGCAACACCGCCGTGACGCACAATAAGATTACCGCTGTTCAGCTCTAAACGATCCAATATCCGCAATGTCGTTGGGGTGCCTAGAAGGGCGGTGGCGGTACCGTCGATGATAACGCTGGAGTTATTGTTGATCTGGAGCTCATAGGCAAACGGATTTTCAGATGTAATAATGGCACTGCCGCCATTATTGATAACGGCAAATGTGGTTGCGTCAGGAACAGCCCCGTCACTCCAGAAACTTGTGTCAGACCAACTCCCGCTTGCTGGGTGTAGCCACGTGCCCGCGGAGGCTGAATTAACAATAAGTAGCCCAAGTAGGGTGGTGGTCAATCGTGGGCGGCAGGGCGAGAGAGGTGTTTTGCGCGTCGCTCTGCGAGCCTTGACTTTGGTTTTCGCCAGTTCACCTACGACCACCCATTGCCCACGGATAGCGTTCCAGATAACGTGGTGATATCGATTCATGCCCGTTCCTTTTAATAGTGATGTATGAACGGGACTACAGCGCCGTTGCCGCCAAATGATACTTAAGGCGCAACACTGCCACTATCCACTTTCCGCAAAATGAGATGTGATTAAGCTATTGGTGTGTCGTTACTTGTAGGGCCAGAGAGGTGACATTGCTTTGGAATATTCGTCAAAGAGATGCTTATTAGGGAAAGCGCCACCCCAGCGCTATGTACAGTTTTACAGGTTTTGTTTAGTCGAAGCTGGTATCTAGAGCCTGTAAACGATACTGGAAAATGCGCTTGTGGGGGTTTCAGGTAAAAAATGGCATGTTAATTAAACTGAAAAACAATCTTAAGAATTTCTCAGGATTCGCACGTATGGAGATTTTACGCAGGGTAAATTCCGCCCAGCACAACCGCTTTGCGAGCGCCGGTCACACTCGGCAGATTGCCGGGTAAACCTGCTAGAGTCTGCTGTGCCAGCCAGGCAAAGGTGGCTGCTTCCACCCATTCGGGGTCGATGCCTAGCGCTCGGGTGCTGGCAATCGGATGGGGCGTCAAACGAGTGACCAGACTTTCTATCAACGTGGTGTTCAATGCACCGCCACCGCAAATGTATACTTCACACCCAATCTCGCGTCGCAGATGATTTTCTATGCTACGGGCGATGCTCTCTACCGACAACGCCATTAATGTTGCCTGTACATCCTCTGGGGTCAGATCGTTAACTTCTTCCAGTTGGCAATCTAGCCATCCCAGATGAAAATCTTCACGTCCTGTGCTCTTGGGCAGCGGCAGGGCGAAATAGGGGTGTTCTAACAGGATTTCCAGCAGGGGCGTATTAATACGGCCAGTGCGGGCCCAGTCACCATTAGTGTCGTATCGTTGTTCTCGGTGGCGCCCAACCCAGGCGTCCATTAGGCAGTTGCCGGGGCCGGTATCAAAGCCCAAGGTTGGCCGGTTATGGCTCAGCCAGGTGATATTGGCGATACCGCCAATATTGACAATGGCGCGGTCGATATTGGGGGCGGCAAAAGCTGCGCGATGAAACGCTGGTACCAGCGGTGCACCCTGACCGCCCATTGCCATGTCACGGCGACGAAAGTCGGCCACGGTGGTAATACCGGTGCGTGCGGCAATAATATTAGGGTCGGCAATCTGTAGGGTGAAGGGGTGTGCTACGCTGCCTGGCGGCCGGTGACGTATAGTTTGGCCGTGGCTGCCGATGGCGGCAACCTCGCTGGCTGCGATGCCGGCGTCCTCCAGCAGCTTGAGTGCAGCTTGGGCAAACAGCTCACCCAGCTCGTTATCCATGGTGCCTGCTCGTTCAATCTCTTCGATGCCACTGGCGCATAGGGCGTGGATACGCTCACGCATCTGATGATTAAAGTCGTGGCCATGGTGAGCGAGTAGCTGAGTGCGCTCGTCATTAATATCGACCAGTGCGGCGTCTATTCCGTCGGCACTGGTACCGGACATTAGGCCAATATACAGCGCCATGATCAGTTGATAGTGCGTTCAGTAGAGTTCATGGCTAGACGAGATGCGTTATAGCGTTGCTCTAGCGAGGCTATAATCGGCTGTGTCTGGCTGACGAAGTCCTGCATCTGTGCATCGGCAATAGACTTAGCTTTAGGCAGCTTCTGCACAATGGTGCGTGGGTTGCGGTGTACGCCATCGAGCAAGAATTCATAATGCAAATGCGGGCCCGTTGAATAGCCTGTTGAGCCGACAGTGCCAATGGTTTGCTTTTGTTTCACTCGCTGCCCTTTTTTGACGTGCCGTTTGTGCAGGTGCAAATATTTGGTAACAACATTGTTGCCATGTTGGATAAACACATAATTACCGTTGGCTTTGTTGTAGCTAGAGGCAATAACTCGGCCGTCGCCAGAGGCCCAAACGGGGGTGCCGCGGTTGGCTGCGTAATCGGTGCCGCGGTGAGGCCTGGCCGTTTTAAAAATGGGGTGCAGACGGCGCGGGTTGAAATTGCCACTGATGCGGCGGAAATCCACAGGTGCCAGTAAGAAGGCCTTGCGCATACTCTGCCCCTCGGGGGTGTAGTAGTGAGCTTCGCCATTGGCGTGGGTGTAGCGAACCGCACGGAACTTGTCGCCCCGATTAGTGAACTCTGCCGCTAGAATTGCGCCGTTGCCAATCTTTTCACCATCGAGAAACTTTTCTTCATAGAGCACACTAAAATGGTCGCCCTTGCGTAAGTCGAGGGCAAAGTCGATGTCCCAGCCAAAGACGGTGGCCATTTCCATAATCAAGCTGTCGGGCATGCCGACGCCGGTTGCTGCCATATACAAAGAGCTATTAATGGTTGCCTCTTGGTATGCGTTGCGGATCTCAGGCTGTTTTATTTCTTTAATGCTGACATAGCTGTCTGCATTTTTCTCAAAATGGGTTGAATTTAAGCGGTTGGTGATATGGCTCAGCTTCTGCAGGTTGCCGCTATTATCCAGATAAAACACAATTTCGTGGCCGGGCATGATACGGGTGAGAGATTTAGCTTCTGGGCAGGAGTGAGTCAGATCGTACACATCGCGATCGGTTAATCCGGCGCGTTTGAAGATGCTAGACAGGCTGTCACCAGAGCGCACAGTGAATCGCTGCTGCTCTAAATCGGGGAGGCTGGGCTCGGCGACTTGAGTGACGGCAACCGGTTGGGTGACTACTTGCAGATTAGGCGTATTTGGCTCGATCTGAGTCGTCGGCAGTATTTCCTGGCTGGGAAGTGTTTGCAAAGGCTTCGCGTT
>NZ_JAUOQM010000021.1:86399-184979 GCF_030547685.1 Gilvimarinus sp. 2_MG-2023
TCCGTACATGTCCGAATGGGGAAACCCACCTAGCATAAGTTAGGTATCCTTAACTGAATACATAGGTTAAGGAGGCGAACCCGGGGAACTGAAACATCTAAGTACCCGGAGGAAAAGAAATCAACCGAGATTCCGTTAGTAGCGGCGAGCGAACGCGGATTAGCCCTTAAGCAACTTTTGTCTTAGTGGAACCTTCTGGAAAGTTGGGCGATACAGGGTGATAGCCCCGTACACGAAAAGGCAATTGTTGTGAAATCGAGTAGGTCGGGACACGTGTTATCTTGACTGAACATGGGGGGACCATCCTCCAAGGCTAAATACTCCCAGCTGACCGATAGTGAACCAGTACCGTGAGGGAAAGGCGAAAAGAACCCCTGTGAGGGGAGTGAAATAGATCCTGAAACCGTGTGCGTACAAGCAGTAGGAGCAGACTTGTTCTGTGACTGCGTACCTTTTGTATAATGGGTCAGCGACTTAATGTATGTGGCAAGGTTAACCGTTTAGGGGAGCCGTAGGGAAACCGAGTCTTAATAGGGCGTCCAGTCGCATGCATTAGACCCGAAACCCGGCGATCTATCCATGGGCAGGTTGAAGGTTAGGTAACACTGACTGGAGGACCGAACTCACTAACGTTGAAAAGTTAGGAGATGACTTGTGGATCGGAGTGAAAGGCTAATCAAGCCGGGAGATAGCTGGTTCTCCCCGAAAACTATTTAGGTAGTGCGTCATGTCTCACCCACGGGGGTAGAGCACTGTTTGGGCTAGGGGGTCATCCCGACTTACCAACCCCATGCAAACTCCGAATACCGTGGAGTGCAATCATGGCAGACAGACTGCGGGTGCTAACGTCCGTAGTCAAGAGGGCAACAACCCAGACCGCCAGCTAAGGTCCCAAATGTTAGTTAAGTGGGAAACGATGTGGGAAGGCTCAGACAGCTAGGAGGTTGGCTTAGAAGCAGCCACCCTTTAAAGAAAGCGTAATAGCTCACTAGTCGAGTCGGCCTGCGCGGAAGATGTAACGGGGCTAAAACTAGCAACCGAAGCTGCGGATGCTTTCGAGCATGGTAGGGGAGCGTTCTGTAAGCCGTTGAAGGTGAGTTGAGAAGCTTGCTGGAGGTATCAGAAGTGCGAATGCTGACATGAGTAACGATAAAGGGGGTGAAAAACCCCCTCGCCGGAAGATCAAGGTTTCCTATTCAACGTTAATCGGAATAGGGTTAGTCGGCCCCTAAGGCGAGGCAGAAATGCGTAGTCGATGGGAAACGGGTTAACATTCCCGTACTTGTTATTACTGCGATGGAGGGACGGAGTAGGCTAGGCCAGCACGGCGTTGGTTGTCCGTGTTTAAGGTTGTAGGCTGAGAGCTTAGGTAAATCCGGGCTCTTAAGGCTGAGAACTGATGACGAGTCTCATTGCGAGACGAAGTGGTTGATGCCATGCTTCCAGGAAAAGCTTCTAAGCTTCAGGTAATAACGAACCGTACTGTAAACCGACACAGGTGATCAGGTAGAGAATACCAAGGCGCTTGAGAGAACTTGGGTGAAGGAACTAGGCAAAATGGTACCGTAACTTCGGGAGAAGGTACGCCGGATCTGGTGATGGGACTTGCTCCCTAAGCTGGGCCCGGTCGAAGTGACCAGGTGGCTGCGACTGTTTATTAAAAACATAGTACTCTGCAAACACGTAAGTGGACGTATAGGGTATGACGCCTGCCCGGTGCCGGAAGGTTAATTGATGGGGTTAGCTTCGGCGAAGCTCTTGATCGAAGCCCCGGTAAACGGCGGCCGTAACTATAACGGTCCTAAGGTAGCGAAATTCCTTGTCGGGTAAGTTCCGACCTGCACGAATGGCGTAACGATGGCCACGCTGTCTCCACCCAAGACTCAGTGAAATTGAAATCGCTGTTAAGATGCAGTGTTCCCGCGGCTAGACGGAAAGACCCCGTGAACCTTTACTATAGCTTTACACTGAACTCTGAACCTATTTGTGTAGGATAGGTGGGAGGCTTTGAAACCATGTCGCTAGATGTGGTGGAGCTGCCCTTGAAATACCACCCTGGTATGTTTGGGGTTCTAACTCAGGTCCGTTATCCGGATCGAGGACAGTGTATGGTGGGTAGTTTGACTGGGGCGGTCTCCTCCCAAAGAGTAACGGAGGAGCACGAAGGTTGGCTAATCATGGTCGGAAATCATGAGGTTAGTGTAATGGCACAAGCCAGCTTGACTGCGAGTCTGACACGACGAGCAGGTACGAAAGTAGGTCATAGTGATCCGGTGGTTCTGTATGGAAGGGCCATCGCTCAACGGATAAAAGGTACTCCGGGGATAACAGGCTGATACCGCCCAAGAGTTCACATCGACGGCGGTGTTTGGCACCTCGATGTCGGCTCATCACATCCTGGGGCTGAAGCCGGTCCCAAGGGTATGGCTGTTCGCCATTTAAAGTGGTACGCGAGCTGGGTTTAGAACGTCGTGAGACAGTTCGGTCCCTATCTGCCGTGGGCGTTGGAAAGTTGAGAAGAGCTGCTCCTAGTACGAGAGGACCGGAGTGGACGAACCTCTGGTGTTCCGGTTGTTATGCCAATAGCATTGCCGGGTAGCTACGTTCGGACGGGATAACCGCTGAAAGCATCTAAGCGGGAAGCCTCCTTCAAGATAAGCTTTCCCTGGGACCTTGAGTCCCCTGAAGGGCCGTAGAAGACTACTACGTTGATAGGCTGGGTGTGGAAGCGTTGTGAGGCGTTGAGCTAACCAGTACTAATTGCCCGTGAGGCTTGACCATATAACAGAAACGACTGATTGATACGTTTTACGTGATTAATCGACGGACTTGAGTGAGACATACACAGTGTCCTCAGCAATTACCGAGATTGTTCCTGACAATCTTCGGCATACACTCCATCCGTGGAGATAACAACTTTGTTCATCGCCCTATTTGGTGTTGTGAGTACGCACTCTGCAAAGAGGTAAGACGAAAAACAACCCAAACCTGTTTGCTTGACGATCATAGCGAGTTGGAACCACCTGATTCCATTCCGAACTCAGCAGTGAAACGACTCAGCGCCGATGGTAGTGTGGGGATTCCCCATGTGAGAGTAGGTCATCGTCAAGCTTTAATACCAAAACGCCCAATCGAGCAATCGATTGGGCGTTTTACTTTGTGGGGAGCGAATCGGGTCACAGCCCAGGCTGCTTTCTTTGCTGCTTCGCGCTATTTACGGCCTCTTTGCCCCTGTGCCCACCCCTTTGGCGGAGCGGATATAGCGCGTGTCCTAGCGCTCTACCTTACAGAAAGCTTCGCTGGACCCGTCTGTCCAGAAACGCTTCCCATCACTAGGTCAGTTCCCCAGCACAACATTGTCTTTTTATGAGCTAATGTTCAACAAAGTGATAAAGAAAAGGTCTGTCAATGTGGCACACGACCTACCATAATCATGTCCAGCGTCCAGCGTCCAGCAAAGAAGAGGTTAATTCGTACCATTGAATATCAATACTGTCGATCTGACTGAGCAAAAAATAACTTGTTCAACCTGCCGTGCAAATTGCTGCCGTCTGGAGGTAATGCTTATCACCGACACCGGCGTGCCAGAAAGGTATATTGAGGAGGATCAATGGGGGGGCATGACAATGGCTAGATTAGAAGATGGTTGGTGTGCGGCACTAGACCGACAAACAATGCTGTGTACAATCTATGAAAACCGCCCTTTGATCTGTCGCGAGTTTGAAATGGGTGGGTATGAGTGTTTAGCTGAGCGTGATTAAAAAGATTTTTATTTTGGGGATAACAGTTACTTCGTTTTAAATTGTTGTCACATAAGATCACTTGATAGCTATATTCCAACTGTTCCCTCGGCAACTAATCTTAAGATACCCATTTCCGTATTTTTCTAAATTACCCTGTCTCCAGATTCGTATCGCCCATTTCATAGAGTTTCGCACCTTGATATAGTCAGTAATCCATAGTGGTACTCAGGTAGTAATGTTTATGCAAATTGACCAAACCCAAAATATCGCTTTGTTCCTGGATTTTGATGGCACCCTAGTGGATTTTGCGCCTACCCCAGATGGTGTATTTGTCTCTGAGGAATTAACTCAGATTTTGGGTACCTTAGCTGTGCAACTTAATGGTGCTTTGGCTCTGGTGTCTGGGCGGGCGATCGAATCACTGGCAGGCTTAATCGTCTTACCCTTGACGATGGCGGGTAGTCATGGTGCCGAGTGGCGCTTCGGGGACGGGCCTGTTATGTCTCATAAACTAGATCTAACTGAGTTTGCACATATCAAAGCCAAGTTAATAGATTACGCAACAAATGCTGGCTTAATCGTTGAAGATAAGGGGCATGCTGTTGCCTTGCATTACCGAGGTAAAGAGCATTTGCGTGAACACTTGGACAGTTTTATTGATGATCAGCTACAGTTGACTAAACGGACAGATATACGTGTGATTAAAGGCAACTGTGTCAGGGAAATACAGCCAATCGGAGTTGATAAGGGTGTTGCCGTTGCACGTTTTATGAGCACACATCCTTTTGCCGGCCGTCAGCCGGTGTACATTGGTGACGATACAACCGATGAAGACGCTTTTGCTTGGGTGAACCAGAATGGCGGTGTCTCTATCAAGGTTGGAGCCGGAGAAACGTGCGCTGGGGTACATTTAACAGATTCTGGCGAGGTTCTTGCTTTTTTAAAGTTACAACTCAATAGACTGGAGGGTGTGGATGAAAAAGCGAAATCTAAAAATGGGGTTAATTGGTAACTGTGTCATTGGGGCATTGGTCGATCAATATGCTGAAATTGTATGGACGTGTTTACCTCGATTTGATGGCGACCCTGTCTTTTGTTCGCTTTTAAAGACCGATGATGAGGATGCGGTACAAGGTACTTACGCCATTGATCTAGAAGACTTTAGCCATAGTGAACAGCATTACGAAAAAAATACAGCCATTCTAATAACCACTTTATATGATACCCATGGTAATGGGGTTGTGGTAACCGACTTTGTTCCGCGTTTTACTCAGTATGGCCGCATGTTTCGGCCCATGATGCTAAACCGAAAACTTGCACCTATAGGCTCTCCTAAAATTCGCATCCGGTTACGCCCCGCATACAGTGATGGCCAGTATCCCTATTCTCGCATACAGGGCAGTAACCACATTCGTTTTGTTGGCAATGATTTAGCGTTACGACTCACTACCGGCTTGTCGGTGACGGCGGTAATGGATGAAACCTGGTTTGTTCTTGACGGTGAACACTATCTTATTTTGGGTGATGACAAATCAATTAAGGAGCCTATTAAAGAAATAAGCGAGCGTTTTTACGCTGAAACGGAGTCTTATTGGTTGGAGTGGTCGCGCTATCTAGCGATTCCCTTCGAATGGCAGGGCGCGGTTATCAGAGCGGCCATAACTTTAAAACTGAGTGCCTATGAAGATACAGGGGCTATTATTGCCGCGATGACGACCTCTTTACCAGAGGCCAAAGATACCCAACGTAACTGGGATTATCGCTTCTGTTGGTTAAGAGATAGTTTCTTTACCGTGCATGCGTTAAATCGGCTGGGTACGACTAGAACGATGGAGCAATATTTACAATATCTTGTAAATATAGTTGCTGAAATGGATGAAGATCACCTACAGCCGGTGTTTTGTATTAATGGCTCTAAAAGTATGCCAGAGAGAATTGCTCATGATCTTCCTGGCTACCGAGGAATGGGGCCGGTCCGCGTGGGTAATCAGGCCGCCGAACAAATTCAACACGATGTATACGGCGCTATCGTACTTTCCGCCACGCAAATGTTTTTTGATGAGCGTATAAGACGCCCAGGCAGTGTTCAATTATTTGAGTTATTGGAAACTGTCGGAGATAAAGCCTATGCCTTTTATGATAAACCCGATGCCGGCTTGTGGGAGTTAAGAGGCTCGAAGCACGTACACACTTTTTCCAGCATGATGTGCTGGGCTGCGGCTGACCGATTGGCCAAAATAGCACGTAAATTAGAATTGCCAGAAAGAGTGGAATACTGGCAGTGTGCAAGCCATAAAATTAGCACTGCTATTGAGGCCAATGGTTTTAATAATGAGTTGAATGCCTATACAGCTACCTGGGGGGGGGACACCATGGATGCAAGCTTGTTATTAGCTTGTGAGCTGGGGTATATAGACGGTAAAGATCCACGATTTATAGGTACCATTACTGAGATTGAAAACAAATTAATTCCCGAAGGCAGTAAATATTTATTTCGCTATGTGGTTGAGGATGACTTTGGTACACCTGAAAATGCCTTTACGATTTGTTCGTTTTGGTATATCGATGCACTAGCTGCGGCAGGTCGTGAGCAAGAAGCTAGGGTTCTATTTGAAGATTTATTGTCTAAGCGTAATCACTTGGGATTAATGTCGGAGGATTTAGATCCTGAAACTGGTGAGTTGTGGGGTAACTTCCCACAAACATACTCAATGGTCGGCATTATCAATAGCGCTCGAATTCTTAGTAAGAAATGGGAGCATGAACTGTGAGTCGTTTAATTGTTGTATCGAATCGAGTGGCAAAAACGGATGGGGCCAACAAAGGTTCAGAAGGTGGTTTA
This sequence comes from Gilvimarinus sp. 2_MG-2023, assembly GCF_030547685.1. GTDB lineage: Bacteria > Pseudomonadota > Gammaproteobacteria > Pseudomonadales > Cellvibrionaceae > Gilvimarinus. Next base: position 92,985 of record NZ_JAUOQM010000021.1, read on the forward strand.
GCCGTAGGTGTAATGGCTGCTATGGAAAAGGCCGGAGGTGTATGGTTCGGCTGGAGCGGTAAGGTAGACAACCGCGATGAAGCTGCCAAGCACGAAGTAAAAGGCAATATTGAATATATTACCGTCAATATGCGGCAGTCCGAATACAACCAATATTATAAAGGTTATGCCAACAGCGTCCTCTGGCCACTGTTTCATCAGCGTCCGGAATTAATGCAGTACAGCGATAGAGATTTGAGTGGCTATATACAGGTTAATAAGAAATTTGCCGATGAATTGTTAAAAATCATTACTCCCACCGATACCATTTGGATACATGATTATCACTTAATTCCATTGGGTAAAATACTGCGTGAAGCTGGCGTAAGAAATCCGATAGGTTTTTTTCTACACACGCCTTTTCCATCTATTGATTTATTGCGTACAGTGCCCGGTTATAAGAATGTATTGGAGTCTTTGCTGCACTATGACTTGGTGGGCTTCCAGACTGAAGCCGACCACCTAGGCTTTTGCATGGGTGTGGGGCAGGGGTTAGGCGGAGAAATTCTAAAGAATGATCGTTTGCGATTTGGTGACAGACACTGTACCTCGCGCGTTTATCCTATCAGTGTTGAGACACAAGCTTTACCGGGAGTCGCTGACCACGGTGAGTCTACCCAAGAGTACCAGCGTTTATACGAAAGCTTGGGGGATCGTAAACTACTTATTGGTGTAGACCGGCTGGATTATTCCAAGGGGTTGGTAAGGCGCTTTCAGGCCTACGATCGTTTGCTGGGGCATAATAGAGAATTTTTGCGGCAAGTGGTTTATTTACAAATATCCCCGACCTCACGCGGCGATGTACAGGCCTATGGTGACCTTGCCAAACGTATCGACCGAGAGGCGGGACATATCATTGGGACTTACGCTGATTTTGATTGGATGCCCTTGCGTTATCTAAATCGAGGATTTCGCCGTAAAACCATTCTGGCGATGTATCGTCTAGCGCATGTAGGTTTAGTGACTCCACTAAAAGATGGGATGAACTTAGTCGCCAAAGAATACGTGGTTGCGCAAAATCCGAAAGACCCAGGAGTGTTGGTTTTGTCGGAATTGGCGGGAGCTGCCGATGAGCTAGACTCAGCCGTTATAGTTAATCCCTACGATGTGGATGGTATGGCGGGATCTCTGGCGAAGGCATTACGCATGCCATTGGATGAGCGAATAGATCGCTGGCAGCGCATGATGAGCGTATTAGAAGCTCAAGATATTCACGCCTGGCAGAAAAGTTTCTTAACAGATCTTAAACAGTTAAGTGATGGACAGGCTGTTACTGCACGGGCTATCAATACCTGATAGATTGCCGCTGCTACTAGTGCTTTACCGGGCGCTTGCTCAGCTTTCGTTGTAATGTACGGCGGTGCATGCCTAGAGCGCGTGCAGTAGCCGATATATTACCATCGTGTGCGGCTAGAACGCTTTGTATATGCTCCCACGCTAGGCGATCGACCGAGGGCGGTTGATCAGGAATCGTGGGAGTTTCTCTCGTGTCAGTAAATGCCGCTAAAATCTCATCGGCATCGGCCGGTTTACACAAATATTGGATCACCCCTTTTTTTACTGCTTGCACGGCAGTGGCAATACTGGAATACCCAGTTAGCATAACAATGTGCAACGATGGTTTGCGCAGTAATAATTCATCGACTAATTCTAAGCCGGATTCGGCGCCAATTTTCAAATCAATAATAGCTCGTTGATAATCATTCTGTTCGCTTAAGGTATAAGCTTCTTGGCTATTATGAGCGACATCGGTCTTAAACCCTCGTCGAATTAAGGCGCGTTGTAAAATTTCGCCGAAAGTTATGTCATCATCAATAATGAGTATGGCGTCGCAGTTGTTCATATTCCACCTAAAGGCAAAGTAATGGTAGTGAGAGTCCCGCCCTTAGGGCCGGCCTCTAGGCTAACACTGCCACCGTAACGTTGAATACTGGCATGAGTTAGAAATAGACCGATACCTAGGCCATCGGGTTTGGTTGTGGATATCGGCTGTGTTCCTAATAAGGGGCGAGTGCTGGGTGCTATGCCTTTGCCGTCATCGATAATACGCCAGAGTAGTCGTTCATTTTCTATTGCCACCTTAATCGCTATACCTTCTTCACTGGCATCGGCAGCGTTATTTAGCACATTAATAATGGCCTGCTCAATAGTTGGGTGCAAGGTCACTGAGTGGCTCGCTAGGTTTTTATCTAAATCTTGTTGGGTCGACACATCGGGTCTTAATAATTGCCAGTGATCAAGCAATTGCTGACAGTACTTTAATGCCGGTACCGCAGAGGGGTTAGTGAGTTGATCAATATCCGCGCGCTGACGTAATTTTTGTAAAATACTTGCGCACTGACTCACCTGTGTACCGAGTAAAGCAATGTCATCTTGGGTTTGTTGCGGCAATAAAGGATCGGCTGCGATTTCCCCTAATAATACTTTAATGGTTGCTAGAGGCGTACCTAACTCATGGGCGGTGCCTGCGGCTTGAGTCGCAACTGCTATTAGTTGTTCATTGCGCAAATCTTCTTCACGCAGTGAATTTAACTCGTCTTGGTGTTGTCGTACGGTAGCCGTCATACGAACAATAAAAAAGCTGATTAACAGTGCGCTGAGGGCAAAGTTAAACCACATGCCTATCATATGAATATTCATACTGGGCAAATGGTGTGAATGGTGATCTATGTGCGGGGTAAATAAAGGCAGAGGTTGGTGCCAAAATAACAAAAGACTGTAAAGTGCAATGGCCAATAGGCTGAGCGACCAAGCATAGAGCCTGGGCAGTACGCTGGCGGCAATACAAACGGGCACGAGAATATAAGACAGTAATGGGTTGCTGACTCCGCCCGTGAAATAAGCCAAAATAGCCACTGCGGCGATATCGATTAACAAATGAAGGGCCAGCTCGGCTGGTTGAATCTCGAGTGCAGGGGAGGTTCTGGGCAGCGATGCAAAGTTAACCGCGATGAGGGTGAGGGTGATTACTGCGATCGGGATAACAGGAATTGATGAAAATAAATGAGCAATGGTGCTTGCCAAAACCAATGACAATATCAATAAAAAGCGAATAAAAACCAAATGTCGCAAATGCACAAAGCTCACCGTTTTAGAGAATCGTTGGCAGAATGCCCCAGTTGCGTTAAAAACTCAAAAAAACCGGGTGCGGCGAAATGTCGCAGGACTTATAGGCGTAAAGTGTAAGCCATAATGATGGCGTCTTCCCGCCCTTTGGCACTGGGGTAATAATTAGGACGAATGCCTACTTCGGCAAGTCCCAGCTCTTGATATAACATAATCGCCTTGATGTTTGATTGGCGTACTTCCAAGTAGAGTGTATCGGCAACGCAAGTGAGCTGTTCCAGTAAATAGCTGAGCAAGAGTCGAGCGAGGCCACGTCGTTGCCACTGTGGTGCAGTAGCAATATTCAATAGCTCAGCGTCACCAGCGGCGACACTAAAGACACAATAGGCAACGACGGTTTGCTGATCACACAAAAGTAAGCATTGTTGGCGCGAGTGGAGGCAGTCTTCGAACAACTGTCGACTCCATGGGTGAGAATGGACGGACTGTTCGATCGTTAAAACAGCGGCAATATCGTCTGCTGCCAGTGGCCGCAGTTGCAGGTATACCCCGTTCAACGGTAGCTGGGTGTTGAGCGCGTCCGCGCCAAGTTTATTTGTACTCACGAGCTTGTAACGTTTGCCAAACTTGGCGTTTCAGATCGGGGGTTTGCAGTAATTCGGTGAGGCTGGGAAGTACCGCGGCACGCCGTGTCGTTTCAGTTTCGCCATAACAGCTTACTAGCGCCTGACTAAACGTCGCTTCGGGTTTAGTTTCTGGGGTGGCTAAGTACTGTGCAGGCCGCAGACCAAAAATCCATAAATTGGCTTGCGGCGATTTAATTAATTCTTCATTGATCCAAGCTTTTAATTCTTCGCTCACATCTTCTTCGCGGTAACGGCTGGCCAGGTCATCATTAATGGGGCAGCGGATTCGCTCGGCCTCTGCTAGTGGCTGAGAGATCTGCTGGGTTGCCCGTAAAATATTGGTTAATAATGTTTCTTTGGGGAACGCCATTCCCGGCTCGTGTTGATCGACAATCATTAAGGACGGCGAGGCGCGCCAAAGATGTAAGTGCACCGGCTTTACGCCGGCGGTCTTGGGGGTAAGTGATGCTTTTAGCGGCGCTTTTGGGGCTGCTTTGCGCTCTTGATTCCCCCCTATACCGGCCAGTACCTGACCGACTGATTCTACATTTTCTTTCGGTGTTGAGCGTGCGGGAAGAGCCTCAGTCTCAGGCCGCATCAATGCTTGGGCCGGTGTGTGGCTTGACGCCTGCACAAGTGTCTCTGGTATCGCGCAGAGTACAGGTTGCGGCGCGTGGGGTAGCCGCACACGGGGCATATAGCCATCAATGCCTAGAGCGTTTAAATACTTTTGCCGCGCGAGCTCATCCATGTTCTGTTAAATGCCTTCGCGCTGCGGGTGCGAGCGCTCGGGAGCGGCCAGTAAATTCAAGGCGTGTAAATACGCCTTGGCTGAAGCAACGACTATGTCTGTGTCTGCCCCGACGCCGTTGACGATTAGGCCGTCTTTGGCCAAACGTACGGTAACATCGCCCTGTGAGTCGGTACCCTGAGTAATAGCATTCACCGAATAAAGTTTTAAGGTCGCGCCGCTATTCGCCACGCTTTCGATTGCTTTGTAAGCGGCGTCTACAGGGCCACTGCCGGTGGCGGAGCACTGGTGTTGCTCACCACTAATGGTGAGAGATAAGTGAGCTTCTGGCTGTTGGCCGGTTTTACTGATTACCTCCATGTCGCCAAGCACGTAAATGTCGGGTGCCTCTTGGGGTACCACACCACTGACTAGGGCCTGTAAGTCTTCATCAAAAATTTCGTGTTTTTTATCGGCTAAGTCTTTAAAACGCTCGAAGGCTACGGTTAGTTCTTCGGGTGTCTCAAAGGTAATACCGAGGGCTTCAAATCGAGCCTTCACCGCTGCTCGACCCGAGTGTTTACCTAATACCAGTTTGTTCGTGTTCCAACCCACATCCTCGGCGCGCATGATTTCGTAGGTTTCGCGATGCTTAAGCACGCCGTCTTGATGGATGCCGGATTCGTGGGCAAACGCATTGGCGCCAACGATGGCTTTATTAGGCTGTACTGGAAATCCGGTAATGGTGGATACTAGGCGCGAGGTGGGTACGATGTGACTGGCGTCGAGGTCGGTTTCGACCGGCATCATATCTTGTCGGGTGCGTACTGCCATGACAATCTCTTCCAGCGCTGCATTGCCTGCACGCTCACCTAAGCCATTGATCGTGCATTCCACCTGACGGGCGCCGTGCATCACAGCTGATAGGGAATTGGCTACAGCCAGCCCTAAATCGTTGTGACAATGGGTTGAGAAAATGGCTTTATCCGCATTGGGGATGTTTTCTATTAAACGGCCAAACATGGCCCCGTACTCGCCCGGTTCGCCATAGCCGACGGTGTCGGGAAGGTTGATGGTACGAGCGCCGGCATTGATTACCGCTTCAATGATTTGGCACATAAAGCCGAACTCTGAGCGGCTGGCATCTTCCAGTGAGAACTCAACGTCATCGGTGTAGTTACGTGCTTGCTTGACTGCAGCGACTGCTTGCTCCAGCACCTTAGGTGGCTCCATTTTCAGTTTGTACTGCATATGGATAGGGCTAGTGGCAATAAACGTATGTATACGGCCGCTGTTAGCAGGGCGAATAGCTTCGGCGGCGCGTTCAATATCCCCAGGTACGGCGCGAGCCAAGGAGCAAATAGTACTGTCTTTAACGACCTTAGATATCGCTTGAATGGACTCAAAGTCGCCTTTGCTGGCGATGGCAAAGCCCGCTTCGATAATGTCCACGCGCATTTTTTCCAGCATTCTAGCAATGCGGATTTTCTCTTCCCGGGTCATGGATGCGCCAGGGCTCTGTTCGCCGTCACGCAGTGTGGTATCAAAGATAAACAGTTTGTCTTTATTGCTCATGGTTGCCATTTCTCAAGGTCATATCTGCGACCCGCCGGCCGCAGTGTATTCATTAACAGCGTTGTAGCCCATTATAGAGTTTAGTGGCTCGCAAAAACACCATAACCGAGTCTGGCGCTGCTAGTTGGTCAGCTTATGGGCTGACAGGCAGCCACCTAGCGGGTCTGGTATACTTTGCCACCCGCCGTTAGGCTCCATACATCCGATTAGGTTGCCATTCATGCCGCCACTTCAGGCCACCATGACCGAGGGGCATGTGCCCACCCAGCTGCGTACTCTCGCGCTGCCGATGGTGTGGGGATTGATGGCGACCATGTCTTTCAATGTTGTCGATACCTATTTTGTCGCTCAATTGGGCAACAGCCAGTTGGCGGCAATGAGTTTTACCTTCCCTGTGGTGATGGTACTGACCAGTATCGGTATAGGCTTGGGCGCCGGCACCTCATCGGCTGTGGCCCGCCTGCTGGGTGCAGGTAATGCTTCCAGCGCCCAGCGCTTGGCAACCGATGCGGTGACACTAACACTGTTGATTGCGGTATCCGTGTGTGCACTAGGTTGGTTTACCATTGACCCTTTATTTACTCTGCTGGGCGCTCCACCTGAGTTGATACCACTTATTCACCAATATATGAGTATCTGGTATTTCAGCGCACCTTGTTTGTTAGTGCCCATGGTGGCGCTAGCATCGCTGCGTGCTATGGGCATGAGTCAAATTCAGGGAACATTAATGAGTGTCGCGGCTCTGTTTAATGCAGCGCTTGACCCTCTATTAATTTTTGGTTTGTGGGGGTTCCCCGAGCTCGGTATCGCCGGAGCGGCTTGGGCCACTTTGATCACTAGAGCACTGACGCTGGTGTTCGCTTTATATATACTGAAAGCTCGCGTTGGGTTATTGGGCCCCTTAAGGGCACCTATAGCCGTTATTGCCAGCTCTTGGCGAACGATTATTCATGTAGGGCTGCCGGCCATGGCGTCCAATATTATCATTCCGCTGGCCAGTGGTGTGGTGGTGATTATGGTGGCAAGCTTCGGTACCGATGCGGTGGCAGGGCTCGGAGTGGCAGTGCGAATTGAGCCATTAGCGCTGATTGCCTTTTACGCATTAAGTGGTGTAGTAGGCCCTTTTTTTGGGCAAAATGATGGAGCCGGAAAGCACCATCGAATGTACGAAGCCTTGACCATCATTACGCTTTTTTGTTTGGGCTTTGGTGCCTTACTAACAGGCCTAATGTGGTTGTTTGGCGCCCAGTTGGCTGAATTGTTTAGTGAGCACCGCGCAGTACTGGAAGTGGCCGTTTTGTATTTGGCCATTGTCCCTTTAAGTTATGGCTTATATGGGCTGACGATGTCAGTCAATGCGGCGTTTAATGGTTTGGGGGCACCTTGGCCGGCCATGATGTTATCCGCCAGCAGGGTGCTTTTGGTATTTCTGCCGTTAATGTTGTTACTCAAGTCAATCTGGGGTTTAACGGGCATATTTATCGCCATTGCTGTTACCAATGCCATTGTGGGTGTATGGGCCTATTTCTGGCTTCGCTCCCGTATTCAATGAGCCAGTAATACATTGTAAGATTGAGTGATCAGAAGAAGGATCAACGAGAGACACTATGAGCCAATCAGATAACCCCTACAAGTTAAAGGACATTACCTTGCCATCTAATGCGGTATGGCACACTTGTACCGTAAGCGCTGCTCAGCGCGCAGAGTTATTACAGCAGATGCCCCGTTGCATCTGGTTAACCGGGCTTTCTGGGTCGGGTAAATCCACGGTGGCCAATGCGTTGGATTCAGCTTTACATAGCAATGGTATTAAATCCTATTTATTGGATGGTGATAATGTCCGTCACGGGCTGAATAAAGACTTGGGCATGACGGAAAATGACCGCGCTGAAAACATTCGCCGAGTAGGAGAGGTTGCAAAGCTGATGGTGGATGCAGGTTTAGTGGTGATTTGTGCCTTCATCTCCCCTTACAAGCGTGACCGGCAGATGGTTCGTTCCATGTTTAATCACGGCCAGTTTATCGAGGCTTATCTGGACACTCCTTTATTTGTATGCGAGGGGCGCGACCCCAAAGGCTTGTATAAAAAAGCGCGCGCCGGTGTGATTAAGCAATTTACCGGTATTAGTGATCCATACGAGCAACCGGAAAATCCTGAGGTCATACTCGATACCAGCAAGTTGAGTGTCAATGATAGTGTTAAACAAATTTTCAATACGTTGGCACAATAACAGCGGAGAGCAAAACCTTGCAGAAGAATCAGTATGAGCAAGTCATCACCATTGCCCAGGCGGCCGGTGATAAAATCATGGAAGTTTACCAGCGCGATTTTGCTATCGAACAAAAAGTAGATCAAAGTCCCTTAACCGAAGCGGATTTGGCCGCTCACACTCTCATAGAAAAGGGTTTGCAAGAGCTGGGAGAAGTGCTGCCAGTGTTGTCAGAAGAGAGCGGCGATATTACTTGGGCCGAGCGTCAGCAGTGGAGCGAATACTGGTTGGTGGACCCTCTCGACGGCACCAAAGAATTTATTAAAAAAAATGATGAATTCACCGTAAACATTGCCCACATAGTTAATGGCGCCCCTGTGTGGGGCGTGGTGGTTGCGCCTGCCTTGGGGGTGACTTATCACGGCGGTACGGCCGTGGAAAACAGTTATAAACGTTCACCCAATGATATCGAGATGCAAGTGGCCGAGCTGCCAAGTGGGACGGCAGATTGGTGCATTGTGGGCAGTCGCTCACACCAAAGTGATGCTTTTGTTGAGTTTGTTAGCCGCTTCCAAGCGCCTAGTATCACCAGTATGGGTAGCTCATTGAAAATTTGTTTGGTGGCCGAGGGGAAGGCTCATTTGTATCCGCGGCTGGGCCCCACCAGTGAGTGGGACACCGGTGCTGCTCACGCGGTATTGCTGGGCGCTGGTGGCAAAGTGGTTGACTTGAACTCCAATCAGCCGCTGCTTTATAACCAGGAGGAGAATATACTCAATCCATACTTTTTAGCAGCTCCCCAAGAATATAATATCTAGGGTATGAATGGTGGTTGAGTTGGTTAAAAATTCTTTGTTTCTTGTCAATGCGCTCAGTGGTTCGCATTAACCAAATTTTCAATAGTTAAAGCAAGTTGTCAGTGTTTATTGTCTGATGGAAATTAGGTGGCTTGCGATAATTAATACACATTTTCCGGAGCTATTTTTTGTCATATAGATTACAAATAATAGCTCCTGCTTTGAACAGGTAATAACTCTTAATATGTCTAACACTGCGTTGCAAAAGCATATCGACAAACGCCGCACTTTCGCGATTATCTCGCACCCTGATGCAGGTAAAACCACCATCACTGAAAAGCTACTGTTGTTCGGCAACGCTATTCAGGTGGGCGGCTCGGTGAAAGGAAAAAAAGGCCCTCATGCCAAATCTGACTGGATGACTATGGAGCAAGAGCGGGGCATTTCGGTGACCTCGTCGGTGATGCAGTTCCCCTATAAAGAGCGCATTGTTAACTTGCTGGATACGCCTGGGCACGAAGACTTCTCGGAAGATACATATCGTACCTTGACCGCAGTGGATTCGGTATTAATGGTGATTGATGGGGCGAAGGGTGTTGAAGATCGCACCATTAAATTAATGGAGGTGTGTCGTCTGCGCGACACGCCTATTTTGTCGTTTATCAATAAAATGGACCGCGATAGTCGCGACCCGATTGAGGTCATGGATGAAATTGAAGATGTGTTGAAAATTTCTGCCGCGCCAATCAATTGGCCGCTAGGTAACGGCTCACATTTTAAGGGTGTATATAATCTTTATACCGACACTCTTCATGTTTACCGCTCGGGTCAAGGCCATACCATTCCTGAGGATGAGCAGGTTAAGGGGTTGGAGACCGACGAGGCGAAACAGTTGCTGGGTGACGAGTACGATGATATTTGTGATGAAATCGAACTGGTGCGTGGTGCCACTCACCAGTTCGACTTGGATGAGTATTTGGCAGGGCGTATGACGCCGGTATTTTTTGGTACTGCATTGGGTAATTTTGGTGTGCGTGAAATGCTCGATGGATTTGTTGAGTGGTCACCTAAACCTATTGGACGCGCGACCAACGAGCGATTTATCGAATCTAACGAGGAAGGGTTTTCTGGATTCGTCTTTAAGATACAAGCCAATATGGACCCGAAACATCGTGACCGTATTGCATTTATGCGTGTGTGCTCAGGGGTGTATAGCAAAGGCATGAAAATGCGGCACGTTCGTCTGGGCAAAGACGTGAAGGTTTCCGATGCGGTTACTTTTATGGCGGGTGACCGGGAGTCCGTGGAGCAAGCGGTAGCAGGTGATATTATCGGTTTGCACAATCACGGCACCATCCAAATCGGTGACACCTTTACCGCTGGTGAGGCGCTTAAATTTACCGGTATTCCCCATTTTGCACCAGAACTCTTTCGTCGTATTCGTCTAAAGGATCCTCTAAAAACCAAAGCGTTGCAAAAAGGTTTACAACAATTGTCTGAGGAGGGGTCCACCCAGGTTTTCTTTCCGCTGAATAATAACGATATCGTGGTGGGTGCGGTTGGGGTGCTGCAATTTGAAGTGGTTGCCTACCGACTTAAAGATGAGTACAAGGTCGAGGCCATTTACGAACCCGTTAATGTGGCCACAGCTCGTTGGGTTGAGTGTGATGACGCCAAGAAAATGGAGCAGTTTAAAAACAAGTGTGAGGATAACCTATCCATTGATGGCGGCGGCCACCTAACTTATTTAGCCCCAACACGCGTGAATCTGTCACTGGCAGAAGAGCGCTATCCGGATGTTAGATTCCGAGCTACGCGGGAACACTGACGCTGTACCGACCCGTAGTGGTGTGGCTGCTATGGGTTAAGCTTGTAGATTACAGTGGTCAGTGCGTTTAGGTATATTACGTTATACTAACGAGACGATTTGCCCTACATGGAACGGGAGCTGGTGTGGAAGAGACAAACGATAATAAAGATCTGGTGTGGGATCTTGACACTTTCAGTCAGCGTCAAAAGGCGGTTAGTTTTGTCATGGGTTTTGAAAACAAACTTTGTGTCTACTCCAGTTCGGTTCGTCAGCTTTACACTAACTACAATATTTTCTTTCCTAAAGAAGAGTCACGTAAGCTTGTGATTCTTCCCAACCCCTATGCCCCGCACGACACCTATAATGGTATTCCAACCCGTTCTGTAACTGCTAGCGGGTTGCATATTGTGCCTGATAGTGCGGGTGCGTTACAGCTTACCCTGCCACTTAAGCGCGGTACTAAAGCATACCGAAAGGTGCCATTGCGAGTAGGATTGCGAATGGTGGAGCAGCGACTGCCCGAAGGAAAGTCATTTTTACCCGTACTAATGAAGGGTGATTTACGTGAGATGGATGCGACCACACCGTGCCTGCATTTGCATTTTATCCATCTAGAGCGCTTAGAGTCTCACTCTGTGTTGGAGCAAACTGGAATTCGCAAGGTAATTGAGAGCCATTTGAACAGTTTGTGCTAATCATTGCGTTAGGTGCAGTGCCGTTTAGACGGCACTGCACCCATTCAGTTGTTATTGCAAAGCGAAAGTAATGGGAATGGTGAACTCGTGAAACTGGCCACTGATGACTTCCGGGATCTCGGCAAAAGGGGCGGCATCCGCGACGGCGTCTAGGGCTTCATTATTCAAAACAGAGTGATCGGCTTCTTCTAACAGATCAGTGCTCAACAAATCGCCATTGCGGTTGATGCGAACCGCAATACGGATAAACCCTTGATAGCCACGAGCCAGAGCTCTTTGTGGATATTCAATTTCTCGCTGAACTTTGATGACCAGTTTGGAGAAGTAACGTTGGTTGGCTAGTATCGACTCCGCGGTAAAGGCCGGTACAAAGTCTTCGTCGGTCTCGTCGACCATTTCACTGGCCTCACTGCTGGATGATGCAGCAATCTGCTCAGTCTTGGCAGGAATCGGTGGCTCGGGAGTGCTGTCTTCGACCACCTCGCTGTCCGGTGCTGGCTCAGAGGGCTCGCTGGTCGCGATATCGTTCGTGGCGACTGTATCAGTGGTGTCCTCAACTGAGCTGGGGCCGGCTAACTCCAGCTTGGGCGGCTTAATGGGGGTGGCGGCAATTGTTGGCTCAGGAGCTGGGGCAACAACAGGTTCTGGCTCAGGCGCAACAGCAGGCTCTGGTGCCGGCTCAGGGGGCGGCGGTGGAGCAATCCATGCTGCAACCTCTTGGCGACGCTCCTCATTGGGTTGAATGTTGCTATACCGGCTTTGCAGTGCACCGCTGACTTCACCTGCTTTTAACAGCTGGTCGCGAAAGGTAGATGATAGGGGCACTCGGCCCACCCAGGCACTCGCGAGTAAGCCAAAAAATGCGTCGCTTTCGATTCTTCCCAGTTCTACACCGTTAACGCTAATGGATGTTCCCTCCCCTGGGGCAAGGGCCATGACAATGTGATCATTTTCCAGCAGGCGATCTTGAAACATTTGGGTAAATGCGACCATGTTGTCCGCCTGCTCGGTCAGAGCGCTAGAGCGAATATTAATGGCCATGCCTTCAATCCACATGCGGCTAAAACGTCGGGCAGCCATGCCTCGGTCGGCGGTGATTTTCATCTCCAGCCGCATCGGCATATTTGAAGCTACCAGTAAGTCGGCGGCTTCGGTCAAGCGCTCGCTATAGATAGCCCCGATAAACCGGTCTTTACCTAGTTCTTGGTGTATCGCCATACCGTTTAACAGGGGCTCTGCATGAGCTTTGCCGATAAGCAGTAGGCTTACCAATAAAGTCATTAGGTAGGCTGGCCAGAGAGAGTTTTTTCGATTCGTTTGCATACTTGGCTTCACTTTTACGATAAGGTTTTATTCTTGGAAGTACGGTAAAGCAATGATTTTGGTACTTTATCAAGCGATCAACTTCAACTGTACCGAAAAACAACTCGTCAGAAAAGCAGTTTGGTTGGAATCTTGGCGTAGAATAGAGAATTGTCAGCTGCATTTGCTCTGAACGAGCGGAAAGGCTATAAAGTGTAAAGAACTGATAGCATTACATTGAAAAGTACCCGCTCGGTGGTACCTAAAACCTGTTAATTGAGCTGTATGGGCACGTATTTATGGAAATTAAGCGCATTGAAACAATGGGACGGCAAACGATAGAGCAGTTATTATCGGCCATTCCGTTTTTCAAAGCGGTCAAGCAGGCTGATTTGAGCCAGTTTGAGGTGTTGTTACAGTTTTCCCGTATTATTACCTACGCCCCTGGTGAAGTTGTCTTGCAGCGAGGCGATGGCGATCAGTGTTTGTACTTTTTGCTTAAGGGCCGTTTGGCGGTCTACCCTGGCGAGAGTCTCACTGCTGATCCAGTCAACTTTATTACCCCAGGAGAGGTGTTCGGTGACCTAGCCAGGCTTACCCACAGGCCTCGTTCGGCAACCATTGTCGCCGATAGCCCAGGCCGGGAAAGCATGGTGTTTTCGTCGGATTTCAGCGAGTTAGACAATCTGCGTTCAACGTATCCGATCAGCCTGCAAACTAAATTACTCTATTATCGAAACACGGTACATAATTTACGCTGGAAGCTTGAGGTCTATCGCTCGCAGCATCCTAAAGATGATCTGGCCAATCAGCACCGAGCCATCAGATTATATATGGGGCCTAAAGATACGCCCGAAGAACTGCAATCGCTCTACCAGCAAGCGTGTGAGTTAGCGAATTTGTTGGTGGCTTGGAACGATCAGTTTGGTGGTTTGAGCGGTGCGCAAGAGGCCTCAGGGGCAACTCAGCTGATCAGCGCAGTTGACCATTAACAGTTTTGACATGACACGGGTCATCATTGATAGGCTTAGCCCCACTTTGCTCCATGTAAAAAAGCGAATAGCGCACCTTATCGCGATGCGTTGGCTGCTCGCCTGAAAATTGAATATTAATGAGACTTGTTAACGATGGACTTTGAGGCCTTAAAACTTCCCCATGGCACCTCCCTTCAGTTACAGGTGACCAATGGGCAGGGGCAGCCAGAGCGGTATGCTTGTCGCTTTATTGGGGCCGTGCCTGGACGCAATTTAATGTTTTCCGTCCCCAAAGCCGCTGGCAAGCTTGTGCGTTTTCGGCCTGGTCAGCGATTGGCGGTGCGTATGATGGTGGCCAATGGGGTTGGTGTATTCGCCGTGGCAGTTGAAGCGCAAAGTAATGAGCCATTCCCTTTACTGTTTGTAAGTTATCCTGAATCGGTTAAATTCAAAGGTATTCGCAACGCCACGCGTGTGGTGGTTGATTTACCCATAAAAGTCGAAAATATCAGTAGCCTGACTAGTGTTAATGGTGCGGGCTACATAGCTGACATTAGCGTTACCGGTGCCCGCTTAGAATTAACAGAGGCATTGGCGAGCATTGGAGATGAGGTCATTATCCGGGCCCAAGTGCCTGTTGAGAGGCTCGCTTTACAATGGTCGATTAAGGCGGTTATTCGCTCTCGCGTGGAGCGCAGCACCCAGGAGCAAGTCCAAGAATTATCTGCGGTTTATGGTATTGAGTTTATCGAAAGCGAGCAGGAATCACTATTAACACTATATGCCTATGTGTATGCTCAAATTGTTGCCGATCAAACGCCGCAAGACAGTGAATAAGCAAGCGCTATTGATATTGGCGCTGGCTCTGACAACAGGTTCAGCCAATGCGGTAGAGCTCGATCAGTTACACCTGCCTAAAAGTTATTTGCGGTACCTGCCTCAATTGCTCGATGGTGCACGTTTAATGGAGTCTAGCGAGCAGTGCCACAAGTTTCTTTCCGGCACTCTAAAAACGGATGCCAGTCGCTTAGAGCGACCAGTTTTTGTGTATGCTTGCCGAGATGAAAGCTTATTAACCTATCGCTGGCTGGTCGACGGAATAGATTTAACGATCCTCGATTCCACGCGCCCCACCGGACGCATCAGTTTTACTGACCTACAAGCTGAGATCGATGCGGAGCGAGAGCGAATGCGCGCATTGGAAGCGGTGCGACAGGAACAAATGGCAGCCCTAAAAGCGGAGCGCGTGAAATTAGAAAGTATGCGTCAGCAGGAGCAGAAGAGACGTCAAGAGCTGCTTCGCCGTAAAAAGCTGTGGCAGGTATGTATGCAGAAGTTTAAATTCCAAACTCAGAATATGCAGGCCGTAGAGCTTAAAACCCTAGCACAACCACAGGCCATAGAATTAACGCAAGAGGATAAGCAGGCTCAGTCTCAATCAAGCCTGAGTGATGGCTCTCCTGCCGCCGCTGCGTCTAATCTTGCCATCCGTTTTATAATAGACTTTGATGCACGTGATATTTACGATCAGGCGCTCAATTACCGAGGGTACTGTGATGTGTCTGCTCAAGAGGAAATCGATTTAAATATCCATCCGCGCGCCCTGGAGCTAGAGTCGGCCCAAAGTTCAGAGTCAGTCGCTCGCTAGTTTATTGGGGAGTTTCCGGGTGCACACCTGGCCTGTTAACGCTGATTATCAATTTTGTGGTGTTTTAATCCTGCAAGGGTTTTAAGGTTATGAGTTGAGTGCGGCAGCTGGGACTGTCACTTGTTACCGCGCCGCCGCGGCTTTTTCCTTAGACTCTACACTTGTGGTGCCGGTTGCACTCCGGGTGCTCATAAGACGCCGACTGCTTCCGTATAGGTTATTTAAATGAGGGGGCAGTCAAAAGTGCAAATCCATGCTTGCATGGTTAACCGGGTCGTAAGCGTTCCGGCATAAAAAAACCGCCCTAATGGGCGGTTTTTTGTTTTTCCAAGCTTATACGACTAATTACTTAGCCTTTGGCTTGCGACCGCGTTTAGCAGCGGCTTTCTTGGCCGGTGCTTTTTTCGCAGTGGTTTTCTTTTTGGCCGGAGCTTTTTTAGCGGTTGTTTTGCGCTTAGCTGGGGCCTTTTTTGCCTTGGCTTTAGTGGCTGCTTTCTTAGCTGTGGCTTTTTGCTTGGCAGCAGCTTTTTTGGCGGCGACTTTAGCTTTGGCAGCGGCTTTACGCTCGGCAGCTTTTTGCTTGGCGGCGGCTTTCTTAGCAGCAGCTTTAGCTTTGGCAGCGGCTTTACGAGCGGCTAGTTTGGCTTTGGCGGCAGCTTTGCGCTCGGCAGCCTTTTGCTTGGCAGCGGCTTTCTTGGCAGCAACCTTAGCTTTAGCAGCAGCTTTTTTGTCAGCAGCCTTTTGCTTTTTGGCCATTTCACGCTGAGCTTTGCTCATGGCGGCAGAGAACTGAGCTGCTACCTTGTTGCCTGACTTGATTGAGGCCAGAGTCGCTTTGGCTTCAGCCAGAGCTGCGCTGGCGCTGTTAGCGGCAGTTTGAGCTTTCTTAACGGCGGCGTTAGCAGCAGTCACTTGTTTGGCCGAAGCCGGGGTTTTCTTTTTCTTTTTCGCAGCGGCCAGTTTTGTTCTGGCTGCTTTCAATGCGTTCTTTGCTTTGGTTACCGCTTTTTGCTGAGAATCAACGGTTTTAGCCGCCGCCTTTTCTTCAGCACTGCGGGCCTTGTTCAGTTGGGTTTGCAGCTGATCAAGCTGTTTTTCCAACTGTGCAACTGTATTTACAGTTTGGGTTTTACGAGCAGCCATGGTGAGCTTCCTTTATTGTTGTGAACAATTGTTATGAACAAAAAAGTGAACGGAATCTTTCCGCTGCCAATACGTTAAAACTTTGCAGAGGAATTTCAACCATTTTAAAGCATTTTTATTGAAAAAAACGCAGAAAATGGAAAATTAATGCCGATTTCGATGATTTTTTTGCCACTTGCTAAGAAAAAACGCATTTATAGAGCGTGCAAAGGATGAAATACAATTATTTTTTTAGACGCAGTACCGAAGTGTTGCAGGATATATACTGAATGCATGTACAGTTCATGGGGGTTTTTTTGAATCGATTTATAATTCATATTGATGCGGATTGTTTTTTTGCTGCGATTGAAATGCGCGATCGGCCCGAATTATTCGATCGTCCAATGGCAATTGGCGGCAGTGCAAACCGACGTGGTGTAATTTCAACGTGTAATTATTCGGCGCGACAGTTTGGTGTGCGCTCGGCTATGGCAACGGCATACGCATTAAGATTGTGCCCGGGCTTAACATTGCTGGAGCATCGTATGGCACTGTACCGAGAAGTCTCGCAAGAGATGATGGCAATATTTCACAAATATTCCGATATTGTTGAGCCGTTGTCACTGGATGAAGCGTTTCTCGATGTCTCATCGAATTGTGAATCGCTGCAGGAGGCGGGAAGCCTAGCGCAAGAGATCAGGCAAAAAGTTTGGCAAACATTGGGGATTACGGTCTCCGCGGGTGTTGCCGGTAATAAGTTTCTGGCCAAGGTGGCCAGTGATTGGCGCAAACCCGATGGAATGTTTGTCATTGATAGTGATCGGCAGAATTCATTTGTGGCGCAATTGCCTATACGGTGTATACCCGGCGTAGGGAAGGTCACCTCTGATCAGTTACAGTTTATGGGCGTGAGTTTGTGCCAGGATCTTTATTGTCACAGTGAAAACGATTTAGTTAAGCGTTTCGGTCGTTTTGGTGCTCGACTTTATCATTTAAGTCGAGGTGTGGATGAGCGGCCGGTCAAGCCGACACGGGAACGAAAGTCCGTTAGTGTGGAGCAAACCTACGCTCAAGATATCGAATCACTGAACGCTTGTGAGGCTTTATTGCCCGAGCTGTATCAGCGATTAATGCTACGGCTAGAAAAGCTGCCGGCGGATACGGTAATCGCTAAAGGGTTTGTCAAAATAAAATTTTCAGATTTCCGTCAAACCACGCTGGAGCGATTAGGTGGGGATTGGGCGGCGGATGCATTTTTACCCTTACTTGCACAGGCTTACTCGCGGGGTAATGGCCGGGTACGTCTATTGGGGTTGGGGGTTAGATTGGCGGGATCAGGCCCTCAGTCCGCTGCTGTGGAGCAAATAAACTTATTATAAAAAGCGGTTACCCGGGGGCGATTGGCTTGCGCAACACAGCGGTGGCCTGCACCAAGGTGGTGCGCCGGTGCGGGCTGCCTTCTTAGTATCCGTTGGTTTTAAAGTGACCCGATAAAAATTTTTACGCATATTTGCATGAAAAAGGTCTTCAAATGGTTAGTCATGGCCACCACAAGCTGGTAGTATTGCTCCTCGAAAATTAATACCAACCACCAGTAATAATAACGGGAGTGTGCGCGGTGAGTCGTAGAAAGAAAAACCGTAGCTCTGAAGAAAGTAATGATATCGATCTGACGCCAATGCTGGACGTCGTCTTTATCATGCTAATTTTCTTCATCGTAACAGCGTCTTTTGTTAAGGAAATTGGCCTCGACGTCAATGTGCCAGAAGAAAATGACGAGCCACCACCAGAGAATGCGGATCCTAATATCCTGGTTCAGATTACCGCTGACAACCAAATTTGGATGTTTGGTGATAATGGTTTGCGTCGGATAGATGAGGCTGCCGTGCGTTCTAATATCGCCCAGATGCGTGCCGAGCTGCCCAAGGCTGCGGTGATCATTCAGGCTAACCACGAAGCTGACTCAGGTGTTTATGTTGCTGTGGCTGATGCCGCTCGTGCAGCCAAGGCTCCTGCCGTCGTACTGGTGCCAGTGGAACACAACTGATACTCGTTCAAGAGTGTGAGTTAAAAAACCACCTACGGGTGGTTTTTTTATGCCTGTAAAAAGCGTTTAGAGTGCAAAGGTGTTGGCATTGCTCTGAAGTCGGTGTGAGTGGTCGGGGGGATGGCCCGAGCGCTGAACGCAGCCCGGGCCCAGTGGATGTATTAGCCTGCCAGTGCTTGGCGAACAGAAGCCAGCTTAACGCACACCACAAAGACCTCCATGGCACCGACAACCTCTTCAATGGAGGGTACGGAAGGTGCAATGCGTATATTGCGATTTTCTGGGTCATCACCGTAGGGGAAAGTCGCTCCTGCTGGGGTCAATTTGACGCCTGCTTCAGCGGCGAGCTTAACGGTGGCTTTGGCACATCCAGGGCGGGTATCAAAGGAGACGAAATAACCGCCAACAGGCGCTTCCCAATTGCCGAGGTCAGTGCCATCAAAGGCGGTGCCCAGTGCTGACAGTACGGCATCAAAGCGCGGTTGCAGCAGTGCAGCATGCTTTTTCATATGCTTGATCAGTGCGTCGCGATTGGGTAAAAATTGCGCGTGACGTAATTGGTTGACCTTGTCTGGCCCAATCGTACTGGCCCCTAAGAATTTCTTCAGACCGGCTAAATTTTCGGTGCTGGCGGCAGTAAACGCAACGCCGGCGCCGGCGAAGGTGATTTTAGAGGTGGAGGCAAACTGAATAACGCTATGTTCAGTGCCGTGCTTGGCGGTCAGTTCGAAAACGCTGGCCAGCTGTGGTGGGTTCTCCACCAAATCGTGCACCGCGTAAGCGTTGTCCCAAAAAACACGGAAATCGGCGTGAGCTATCTGGCCCAGTTTGGCAATTCGCTCGACAGTTTCGTCGGAGTAAACCACCCCGGTTGGGTTGGAGTACTTGGGAACGCACCACATGCCGCGGATACTGGAATCATTTTTAATCAGCTCTTCAACCGCCTGCATGTCCGGACCATTTGCGGTCATGGGCACGGTGACCATATCGATACCCAGTTGCTCACACACGGTGTAGTGACGGTCATAGCCGGGTACCGGGCAGATGACTTTCGGCTGCTCGGCATTTTTCCAGGCGCTATCGGGACCGGTAAGCCCGAAGTGGTAGGCTGTCATCATGGTTTGATGCATCAAAGTAAGGCTGGAGTTGCCTCCCACGACAATATTGCTGCTGGGCACGCCCATGAGGTCAGAGCCGAGGCGTTTGGCTTCCGCAATGCCGTCCAGGCCGCCGTAGTTACGGGTATCAGTGCCGTCGCTGGCCTTATAGTTGCCCTTTAAAATACCGTCCATGCCGTCCGACAGGGACAGTTGATCTGCAGAAGGCTTGCCACGAGTGACGTCGAGTGAGAGGTTTTTGCCGAGAATAGCGTTGTATTGCTCAGCCAGTTCTGATTCCCAGGCTTTGAGTTGCTCAGCGGTAGCTTGATCCAGTAACAATGGGGTCACCTCAATATTGGTTGCAAAGCGCGCGGGGCGCAGGTGTCGCTATTATAGCGGCACTGGAGCCAAGATTTAAGGTGCCGAAGCAAATACAGTTTTAACAGCGGCGGGATTGATTAGTGATTGCGGGCGAGGTCGGCTCTTAATGGTGGCACTGGGCAGTTTAAGCTATCGGCAACAGCGCGAAAGAGCTCTGCCTCAGCGATGGTGATAACACCGTCAGATTCGATGGCGCGCATCATAGCTTTAAGTAATTGCGGCTTTTGCAAAGGCTTAATTTGATTGAGCTTGTCGAGTGCGCGATCCAGTGTGTGAGTATCCAGCTGGAATAAATCGATCAAGGACAGCTCACTTAAACGCAGCTCTTGGCAGGCGGCGGTAAAGGCTTTTTGGCAGTGTTGTAAATTGTCGCTGCTGGCATGACTCATAAACGATAGCAATGTGGCGCACTCGCCGCGCAACTGACGAATACTGAGTGAACCACTGCGGTGCTGAATTGCCCCTAGGTGATGTTGGATAATACGTCTGACCGACCACTCCATGACATTAGTTTCTTGGTCGGCTTCAATTAATGTGTCGATGGCGGTCAAGAAGTTCCGGTGCTGTGTGTGGCTTAGGTTTTTTAATGCCGGCAGTGCCAGCTCAATTAGCGGCAGGCGCAAATGGATTTCAATTTTTTGCGCGCGCTGGGCTGTGGACGCTAATTGGTTAAGCTCTGTTGTAGGGTAGAGTTCGGTTAGGGCGCGCCACTGTTGCCCGCGCAGTTGTTGATCGTTATCCAGTAGCAGGCCAAAGACCACCGCACGCGCAGAAAATGGATCGTGAGCTGCAGCGTGCAATACATCGCTAATGCTTGCCATGGTTGACTGGGCCTGAGCCAAGTCTTCCGTGCTGGGTTGGCCGATATTGTCGACCGCGGCTGTCATATGTTCGCTGTGAAAACTGGCGGCACTTGCAGCGCTGAAGCCACTGACTTGTGCGCTGGCATTTGATGGTTCGCCTTGTTCAGGCGTCGCCGTAGTAGTGCTAGCCTTGCCCGCACTGGGGTAATCACCGTTCCATTCTGGTTGCACGCGCTTAATACGCTCGGGAAGTGGTGGGTGAGTGGCCATCAGGCTATTGAAAGCGGTGGAAACCCCCTGGCCAAAATACATATGGCTAAACTCGGCGCAGTGCTTGGCTTCCATTCGACTGCCAGCGGGTAGGCCGCCGATTTTTTTTAGCGCGCCAGCAATGCCACTGTTGTCGCGAGTAAATTGAACTGCGGAGGCATCGGCCAAAAATTCCCGTTGACGGCTGACGGCGGCTTTGATCAAACTGCCGAAAAACGTACCGGCATAACCAATTACCATTAGCGCTAAGCCTGCGCCTATAACAGCTCCCTGAGAGTTGTTTTTGCTGGAGCGGCCAGAGCGGCGATACAAAGAGCCGCGCAGTATATATTGACCGATAAGACCGAGTAATAAAATGCCGTTTAGTAAAGCGACCAAGCGCATATTTAAGCGCATATCGCCATGGAAAATGTGGCTGAACTCGTGGGCGACAACACCTTGTAGCTCATTGCGGTTGAGCTGTTCAATGCAGCCTCGCGTGACTCCAATCACCGCATCCTGAGGCGTGTGCCCCGCGGCGAAAGCGTTAATGGAGGCCTCTTCCAGCACGAATACTGGTGGCACGGGTGTGCCCGAGGCGATAGCCATCTCTTCGACCACATTCAGTAGTTGTTTTTCCGCGTAGTCGTTTGTGTCGTGATTGATCTGTCGACCGCCTAAAGCCTCGGCCACTGTGCTGCCACCACCGTTTAGCTGGAGGTACTTATAAATGCCTCCGAGCACCACAACGGTTATGACCATCAGGGCGATCCCTGTAGCGGTCTGCCAGCTTATCAATGTGTCCAGTTTTTGCAAAAATGTCATGCCGGCCGTTTCCATCACAAATAAGCTATTACCGGTTTGCAAATAATAAGTGATGCCAATAAAAAGCACTGTGGTGACGGCTATTAATGAGAGGACGGCCAGCCCAAGCAGAAAAACCAGGTTGCGTGTATTTTTCTTGGCAATGTCTTGCTGCTCAAAAAAGTTCATGGCGGCTCTCATTAATCATCAGTAGGCACTGAGGTGGTTACATAGAACCTTTAAAATTGAACTTTAGGAGCTTGTTGGATTTGCTCGCTGTCTTCAAATTCGAGTAGGCTGGCGTCTTCACTGTGACCCAATACGCCGGCCAGGGCAACCGGTGGGAAGCTTTGCTTATAGGTGTTGTAGTTCATAACCGAATCGTTAAACGCTTGGCGTGCAAACGCAATGCGATTTTCGGTGCTGGTTAATTCTTCCGATACCTGTTGCATATTGGCTGAGGCTTTTAGGTCGGGATAGGCTTCCATTACCATGTTCAACCGGCCCAGTGCGTTGGAGAGAACCCCCTCTGTCCCAGCTAATTGCGCCATGGCGCCGGCATCACCAGGGGACGCTGATGCGGCACTTAAGCCTGCCATTGCCTGATTGCGCGCCTCTGTGACAGCGGTCAGGGTTTCGTTTTCATGGGCGAGATATGCTTTCGCGGTTTCCACGAGGTTAGGGATTAAATCGTAGCGGCGTTTTAATTGCACCTCAATTTGAGCGAAGGCATTTTCAAACCGGTTCTTTAAGCTGACGAGCTTGTTGTAAATGCCAATGGCGTAAAAAACAATAACAGCCACGACGACTAAAAATACAATCGTTGAGATATCCATAATGATAGTTCCTGTCAGTTAATCGATGTATTCAAAAACTCTAACAACTTTTTGGACTCCGCCGGTGTGGCGGGCAATGTCGGTGATCACTTTTGCTTCAGCGTGAGTCACCAATCCCATTAAAAAAACAGTATTGTTTTCTGTGATGATATTCAGGCGCCCGCCGTCAATGTCACGGTTGGTGAGAAGCTTGGATTTGATTTTTGTGGTTAGCCAACTGTCGTTAGCGCCGTCCAACAGAGAGATAGGGGCTTGAACTTGCAGCTCGTTGTGCACTTGGCGAACATTGGGCAACTTTTTAACCGTAGCCCCTGCCAGTTCACGCATATCACTGGTGGGGACTTGTCCTACCAGCAAGACAACCGCATTAAAACTGTGTGCGCTGACCGGCGCTTGGTCGAGCAGAGCGTGCGCCTTATCGATATTGACAGAGGCTATAGTTTCAATTTGTTGATCATCAATCTTAACGCCGAGCGAGCGCTTACCTGGGTCAATGGTAATAGGCTCGTTTGTTGTGGCGCCGATAATGCTCGTACAGCCTGAGCTAATCAGGATGGTCATTAAAAGCCATAGCGGAAATAGAAATTTCAATGGCATTACTCATGGCCTCCAAATAATTGTTGTTCGATAAGGTCGCACAAACAAAAAAGCGTGAGTAGGTGCACCTCATGAGTTCTGGCGTAGGACATTTCGGGGGCCCTTAATTCAACATCGCGGTTGTCCAGCAAGGCCACAATATCGTCACTGTTCCGTCCCGTTAACGCAATAACTGGCATGTCGCGGTCGTGGGCGGCGCTGATCGCTTGCAGTAGATTACTGGCGTTACCGGCCGCACTCAAGACTACTAGAACATCGCCCGGGTTGCCTAGCGCGCGGATTTGCTTTGCGTAGATTTCATTAAAGGTATAATCGTGCGCGATGGCGGACTGAGTAATGTGATCGGCGCCGATGTTTAGAGCGGGAAGGCTGGGCCTTTCTTGCTCAAATCGGTTGATCAGCGTGGAGGAGAACGTCTGGGCTAGGGCCGCACTGGCGCCATTGCCGCAGGTTAGGATTTTGCCATCTTGCAATAAACTTTCAACGATTAACTCTGAGCTGTGAGCAATCAGCGGAGCCAGTTGTTCGCCGGCCTGCATCTTGGCTTCAATACTTTCGTGAAAGAGGGTAATGACCCTTTGTTCCATATCTGACCTTATTTCGCTTTTGCTACGTTGCGTGCGCCGCTGGTATGAAGGGGCAGCGCTCGCTGTGATGGCCTTGCTTTAAAAGTGGAAAGCGTTACTTATCCATTCTATAGAGGTGTTTGCTTCCAATGAGTTCAATGCTACCACATCAAAGCGACAAGGTACCTTATCCACTAGGTTTTCCTGCTGGAGGTAGTGCTGGGCGGTGGCCCACAGTCTTGCTTGTTTGGCGCTATTGACGCTCTCAGCGGCACTGGTAAATTGCCGGTTGCGCCTCAGGCGTACTTCGATAAAAACCAAGGCGTCGCCATCGCTCATAATGAGGTCAATTTCACCTCGGGGGCCTGCGTAATTACGCGCCAGCAATTGCAGTCCCTGTTGCTTTAAATGCTTGAGGGCTAAATCTTCCGCACAGGCCCCTGAGGATTTATTATTTCTCTTGAGCCAACTCACAGCGGTTATGACTCGTCGGCTGTTGTGGCCAGTGGTTGTGTGTTCAAGCGCTGTGCCGTGCCATCGCGAAATTCAGCCCACACAGATTGTCGATTGATCTGCCGGTCTGGGCTCATGCTGAGGATCCCTGTGGCACCCTCGAGGCGAGTTTGTGGTAGTCGCTTTAGTTGCGGTAGGCGAGGGTAAAGGTGAAATGCGTCTATCCCGAGCGCATGGAGCCTATTATAGGCATCGGGCGCATCAGTGTAAGAGTTAATGTTTTGGGTTTCGGTGCCGTCGTCGAAAAGCCAGGGCAGGGTGCTGAAGCGTATACCGTTTAGATCGCGATCGCTTTTGGGGTTGGGCTCACCGGTGTAAATTTGGCTGGTGGCAATCACGGGAATGTCGCCGGCGTAGTGGAAGGCCAGCGTGGGTTTTATTTGTCGCGCTTCTTTGGGGGTGGCAATTAAGAAGATAACGTCAATATCTTTACGTCGCCGGGGCTCAAACTCCATATTGGTGTAAATGGCACTGCGCAATTGTTGATGACGCTCCTCGCTATCATCAATGCGTAACGCTGATTTGATCACGCCAGAAAAATCACCGACTCCAATATAGCGGCTGTCGAGAATGACCTCGCCGCCGTTACCTTCCCAGTGTTCAATAAAGGTCTGCACGCTGCGTTCAGCCCAGTCAATATCTGGGGCAATAATCATTGCGCGCTTGTGCCCCGATAGATGGGCCAGCTGGGCAATTTGTTCAGCCTCATCCTCTGGCGCCAGGCCAAATTGGTAGAGTTCAGGAGTGAACAGCTGTGGGTTGTGGCGAGTGGGCAGGACCAGTGTCGGTAAATTTAGTCGGGGGGGTTCACTGGTATTTATATCTTGCTGGTTCAGCGCTAGTACCGGTACGGGCAGCTGGACGCGAGCGGCTAGCTGCTCGACATTCTCCTTGGCCAGGGGGCCAATAATCAGTTCAGCCCCCTCTCTTGCTGCTTGGTCAACTAAAAGATTGATGTCTACACCGCTGGTGTCATATTGGCGCACACTGGGCTTGGGTTCGTCTTGGCCAAGGTTGTAGTAGGCCGCTAAAAACCCATCGCGCACAGCTGTGGCCGCACTCGCTAGACGCCCCTGACGTGGTAATAATAAGGCGATTTTTTGCGGCTGTTGGGCGATAAGCGCGTTGAGTAGCCGTAAGTCACTAGGGGTATTCAAGCTTGCTGGATGCTGTGGCCATTGATCCTGCCATTGTTTTACGCTGCGCAATTGTTCGGTGAGATTGGCAGCATTGTTGCGGCTAATGTAAGCGAGCTCGGCCCAGCCACGCAATTCGTGTTGCTCGGCACTGCGTAGGTTTTCCAACTCTGATAGCGCCAGGCTCATTAAATCCTGCCAGATGGCTTCATTGTTGTACTGCTGGCTGTTGGCATCGGCTAAAAAGTGTCCCAGCTCAAGCCGAGCCGATAAACTTTGACGGTAATCCCCCAGTAGGCACTCGATTTCGGCGCGCCTTTGCAAAAGACGCTGCTGTTGGGCGGGGGGCTGTAGGGTCCAAATGGCGTCTAGGCGAGGAGCGGATAATAGTTGTCGGGCGCGAAGAAAATGGCCCGATTGAATCGCGGCGGCACTGAGTGTGTCGGTGTACTGAAGGAAGGTGAAGTCACCGATGAGGTCGGGGTCGATAGACTGAATAAGATTGAAAGCCCAGTCATCCTGATCTTGTTCGAGTAGCAATTGGGCGGCGTCGAGTAGTATTTTGGGGCGTTCGGTGGCGCTAGCTTGGCGCGCCTGGCGAACCAAGTTGTTAACTTTTTCCTCCAGAGCACTTTCGCTCAGTGTCTGGGTGCCTGAGTCTGTTTCGGGTTTGTCTACTTGATTTGAGCAGCTTGCCAGTAGTAGAGGAAAGGCGAGGGCCGCGAGTATCAGTGATAGCTTTCTTTGCATAGAGTAACTCGTCTTAATGTTAGACTGCTCGTTTTGGGCGGAAACTGTTATGACCAACTCCGTGGGAACCTTATATGTAGTGGCGACGCCTATCGGCAATCTGTCCGATATGGTGCCGCGCGCCGAACAAGTGCTCCGGGCGGTCAGCCTGATAGCCTGTGAGGATACCCGACACAGTGCCAGATTGCTGGAACATTTTAACATCCCGACGCGTACTACGGCCTATCACGACCACTCCGATGATAAAAAAACCGACCAGTTGTTGGCGCTGCTGGATAAAGGCGAAGACCTGGCGCTGATTAGCGATGCGGGGACTCCCCTGGTGTCTGACCCCGGCTACCGCTTAATTCGCCGTGCGCGCCAACAGGGTTATCGAGTGGAGCCGGTACCGGGTGCTTGCGCTTTAATTGCAGCACTCAGTGCCGCTGGCCTGCCTTCTGACCGCTTTATCTTTGAAGGTTTTTTGCCCGCCAAGGCGGTGGCCAGACGCCAGCGACTGGAGGCTTTGGCGGCGGAGCCTCGCACACTTATTTTTTACGAGGCCCCCCACCGGGTACTGGAGAGCTTACGGGCGATGCAGGAGCTATTTGGCGACGAGCGGGAAGTAGTGATTGCCCGGGAGATCAGCAAAACCTTCGAGACGATTGTGGGGCACCCTTTGCACATGATGGTTGATTGGGTGGAGAGCGATAAAAATCAGCAGCGTGGGGAGATTGTGTTGCTGGTGCACGGCGCCGCCGAGCGCCCTCAGGCTATCGATGAGAGAGCAGCGCACACCATGAGGGTTTTGCTGGAAGAGTTGCCGGTTAAGAAAGCCGCCGCTTTGGCCGCAAAACTCACTGGTCTGCGTAAAAATGAGCTTTATCAATGGGCGCTGGACAACGCAAAAGCTTGACTTTTATACCGCTGCGGTTATTGTGTTGCCACGGAGTCGGCTCGGCAGTCGCTGCCTGTTTACAGGTGGAGGAAAGTCCGGGCTCCATAGGGCAGAGCGCCAGGTAACGCCTGGGAAGTGTGAGCTTACGGAAAGTGCAGCAGAGAGTAGACCGCCTAAGCGCGCAAGCGCCGGTAAGGCTGAAAGGGTGCGGTAAGAGCGCACCGCGCGACTGGTAACAGTTCGTGGCATGGTAAACCCCGCTCGGAGCAAGACCAAATAGGAATCCATTGGTGTGGCCCGCACTGGATTCGGGTAGGTTGCATGAGGTGTCCGGTGACGGGCATCCCAGATGAATGACTGTCCACGACAGAACCCGGCTTACAGGCCGACTCCGTATTACCTTTCTTATACTTTTATTGTCTGATACCCCCCTATTTTTAATTCAAAATAATACCAAACTTAAAGTAGTTTCTTAAGAGTTGCTTGTAACCACCTGAAAATGCAAGATTTCCACTTGTCTTTCCTGCTGCTTTATCGGCCGGTTGGCCGATGTTGGCCGCAACTTCCCCCTGTTTTTGTGAATTTTAGCCGCAATTTCCCGACCTGTTGCTTGACTTTGTTTCCACCCGATTTATAGTGTGCCAATGTGGAGAAAAGTGGGTAATAGTGGTTTTTAGTGGGCTGCAGGACCTAATAAGTGGTGAATTGTGTTTACAGGTAACTATTCCATCAATATGGACGCCAAAGGGCGCATGGCGATACCGACCAAGGTAAGAGAAGGGTTGGTGGATCTGTGTGCCGGTCGTTTGGTGGTTACTGCCCACACCGAAGACAAGTGCTTGTTGGTGTACCCCGAACCACGCTGGAAAGAAATACTGCCCGCTATTCAGGCGCTGCCGGCCATGAACCGCCAAGTGCGACGAGTTCAGCGTTTGCTGATAGGTCATGCCTGTTCGCTGGAAATGGACGGCAATGGTCGGGTGTTGGTGCCGCCGACCCTACGCGCTTATGCGAATTTGGATAAAAAGCTAATGTTGGCGGGTCTGGGAGACAAATTAGAACTGTGGGATGAGGCGACGTGGACCGCTCAGATGGAAGAGCCGGGCGACGACGACATGCCTGCAGAATTACAAACGCTGGTGCTGTAGGAGGCCCTATGAAGCTACAGCCCCATATAACCGTACTTGAGCAAGAGGCGGTTGAGTCGCTGGTGATCGATCCGGCGGGTTTTTATATTGACGGGACTTTTGGGCGCGGCGGTCATTCGGCGCAGATTCTGCAAAACCTAGCGCCTGAGGGGCAGTTGCTGGCTATTGATAAAGATGTTGACGCCATTGCGGTGGCGAGCGAGCGCTTTGCCGATGAGCCGCGTTTTGAAATCGCCCACTGCAGCTTTGCACAGATGCGTTCTTTGGTTGAAGAGCGCGGCTTGATGGGCAAGGTGTCGGGCGTTTTACTCGATTTGGGGGTGTCGTCGCCGCAATTGGATGAGCCGGAGCGCGGTTTTAGTTTTTTACATGACGGCCCTCTCGACATGCGGATGGATCAAACCCGAGGCCAGAGTGCTGCCGAGTGGGTGAACACCGCTAGCGAAGCCGAATTGGCTCGCGTTATGAAAGAGTATGGCGAAGAGCGTTTCTCCAAACGAATGGCGCGAGCTTTGGTGGCGGAGCGCGAAAAGTCACCCATTGAGCGAACTGGCCGCTTGGCGCACATATTAAAAGAAGCAAACCCTGCCTGGGAGAAGGGGAAACACCCTGCCACCCGGGCATTTCAGGGAATACGAATTCACATTAACAGTGAGCTGTCAGATCTTGAGTCCACCTTGGATCAGGCGCTCGAAGTTTTGGCCGTTGGCGGTCATTTGGTGGTGATTAGTTTTCACTCGCTGGAAGATCGGTTGGTTAAGCGATTTATTCGTCGCCAAGAAAAAGGTGACCCTGTACCGCGCGATATACCGCTGATGGACAGTCAGTTAAATCGACGTTTAAAAAGTCGCTCCAAGGCGGTTAAGGCTGGTTCCGACGAGCTCGAGAAAAACATACGGTCGCGCAGTGCAGTGATGCGTGTGGCCGAAAAAATTGCGTGATCGGGGCGTTTACTTGTGACGGCTCGATGGTTGGTTGTGGCGCTCTGGTTCAGCTGTGTGATATCGGCCTTGATGGTGGTTCATGTAACTCATCAGGTGCGCAAAGAAACAGATCAGCTGGAAGGTTTGCGTCGAGAGTCGGCCCACTTGCAGGTGGAGTGGGGGCAGTTTTTGTTAGAGCAGAGTACCTGGGCCTCTTATTCTCGGGTGCGTACAGAGGCCGAACGGGAGCTGCAAATGCAGGTGCCGGAGTCGGGTCAAATAATATTTGTGGGGAAGGAATAATAGATGCAGCAGCAGCGCTTACAGTCGTGGCGTTTTTACAGCGTGGTTATTGCCATGCTGCTGCTGGCTGCCGTCTTGTTGTGGCGGATGGCATCGCTACAGGTGTTGCCCGATGCTGACCGTGGTTTTGAGTTTTTGCAGGGCCAGGGTGAGGCTCGAACAGTAAGAACCGAGCCTATCAGTGCTTATCGCGGTGTAATTACCGATCGCAATGGCGAGCCTTTGGCGGTGAGTACGCCGGTAGAGTCTATTTGGGCCAACCCTAAGGTTTTGCTTCAGCACCCCAAAGATTGGTCGCGATTAGCGCAGGCGCTGTCCTGGGATAAGGCCATGCTGGAGTCACGTTTAGTCAAATTCAGCGCAAAAGAATTTATGTACCTGGAGCGCCATCTCCCCCCACATGAAGCGGCGACAATTCTCGATCTGGGTATTGATGGAGTCTATGCCCAGCGTGAATATCGCCGTTACTATCCAGCCGGTGAAGTGACGGCCCATTTAGTGGGTATGACCGATATCGATGATCGCGGTCAGGAGGGGATGGAATTAGCTTACGACGCATGGCTCACGGGTGAGTCGGGCGCCAAACAAGTTATGAAAGATTTGCGTGGCCGAACCATTAAAGAGCTGGGGTTGATTAAGTCCGCGCGCAGCGGTCAAGCCATGGCGTTAAGTATTGATCTGCGATTGCAGTATGTGGCGTATCGCGAGCTCAAGCAGGCGGTTGCTAATTTTGGTGCCAAGGCGGGCTCTGTGGTTGTGCTCAATGCAAAAACCGGAGAGGTCTTAGCGATGGCAAACCAGCCGTCTTACAATCCTAATGATCGCAGTAATATCGCCCCTGCAAGTTTACGTAATCGCGCCATCACAGATGTGTTTGAACCGGGGTCAACCATTAAGCCATTGGCCGTTTTGGCTGCGTTAGAGACGGAGCAATTTAAGCCATACACCGTGATAGATACCACGCCTGGGTACGTTCAAGTGGGGCGGAAAACACTACTTGATCCGGTCAATTATGGTGAGCTGGACATTACCCGGATTATTGCCAAGTCAAGCCAAGTGGGTATGACTAAAATGGCGCTGCAATTAGAGCCTGACGTCGTTCGCGATATGTACTACCGGTTGGGTCTAGGGCAAGGCACCGGAACCGGCTTTCCCGGTGAGGCGGTGGGTGTGTTACCGGAATATGATCGCTGGCGACCCATTCAGCAGGCGACCTATGCATTTGGCTACGGGCTGAATTTAACCGTTGTGCAGTTGGCGCAAGCGTACGCAGTGATTGCCAATGAAGGTGTAAAGCGCCCAGTGAGTTTATTGCGCACGGATAAATCCCCGCCCGGACAGAAAGTTGTAGAAGCTCATTATGCTCGCGATGTTATGAAAATGTTGCGCAAGGTGGTTAGCGATGACGGCACTGGCAGCAGAGCTTTTATCGATTCCTATTCAGTTGCTGGGAAAACCGGTACCGCGCATAAAGCGGATGCTGGCGGTTATGCTGATCATCTATATATTGGCTCGTTTGTTGGAGTAGCACCGGCCGATGATCCGGAAATTATTGTTGCGGTCATGATTGATGAGCCACGAGATACCAAGTATCACGGTGGTCAGGTAGCGGCTCCAACATTTGCCAAAATTACCGAAGATGCTTTGCGTCTGCTGCAAGAACCCCCTCATAGCAAGCCTGTTCGTCTTAGTGTTAGTCCTAAGTCGGTTGATCAGCTTGCCGCTCACGGGGTGGCATTATAATGCGCGCGACGACAATGAAAATAGAGTCGCTGCTAGAGGAATCTCCATCCTCATTGGCGAAGCAAACGTTTACGGGTATTACCTTAGACAGCCGTAATGTGTTGCCGGGTGACCTGTTTATCGCCTTGCAAGGAGCACGCATTAATGCGGTCGATTACATAGATGACGCGATAGAGGCTGGGGCCGTTGCAGTGCTGGCGGATAAGCGTGGGTTTGATGATCATTTTAATGCACGATCAGTCGTGTGGATTGATCAGCTGGATAAAAAGCTCAGTCATATAGCTGGAATCGTCTTTGGCGACCCTAGCGCATCGATGGACGTGATCGGCATTACCGGCACCAATGGTAAAACAACAACAGCGTTGCTGATTGCTCAGTTAATGAGTTTGGTGGGAAAGAATGCCGCAAGTTTAGGTACATTGGGCTATGGAAAACCTCAAAGGGAAATAACTGCAACTGGGCTAACAACGCCTGACGCGATTACTGTTCAGCGAGCTTTGCAAGAGCTGGCCGCTGATGGTGTTGACGCCTTGGCTATGGAAGTTTCTTCTCATGCACTGGTACAGCACCGGGTAAAAGACATACGAATTACCACGGCTATTTTTACCAATTTATCTCACGATCATCTCGATTATCACGGTGATTTTAAGCAGTACGGTAAAGCTAAAGCTAAATTGTTGAAAAGCCGAGGCCTGAAGCACGCAATTTTGAACCTTGATGATGTGTGGTGTGCTGGCCTGCAGAAGCGGGCGGCTAAATATGCCGAGTGTTTTACTTATTCAATACATAATCCTAAGGCAGATTTATATTGTCACTCGTTGCAATATTCATGCAGTGGTGTTTCCGGTCGTATCGAATTTCGCGGTGAATCGGCATCATTTAATTCACCGCTAATTGGTGAATTTAATGCGAGTAATTTATTGGCGGCCATAAGTGCGATATTAATTCGCGGCTATGATCTTAAGCGAGTCGTACAATACGTACCGCTTTTGAAGTCGGCGCCGGGTCGCATGGAGCAGGTACAGCTGGGTCCGGAGCAAGGTGTGCAAGTTGTGGTTGATTACGCTCACACACCGGATGCACTCATAAAAGCATTGCGAGCGTTGCGCTTACATGCAGACGGCAGTGTCTGGTGTGTTTTCGGTTGTGGTGGTGATCGCGATGTCGAAAAAAGATCTATTATGGGACGCGCCGCGGAAAAATCCTCTGATTATATAATTGTGACTAACGATAACCCTCGAAGCGAAGACCCTGCTGCTATTGCAGCTCAAATCGTTGAGGGTATGCACAATCCGGAGCGCTGCCTGGTTATTCCCGATAGAGAGAAAGCTATAGAGTTAGCGGTACAGCAAGCCGCAGCGGGCGATGCTGTTCTTATTGCCGGTAAAGGGCATGAGCAGGTCCAGATTTTTGCTGACAAAGAGAGCCGTTTTAACGATGTGGAGTGCGCAATAAGCGCTCTACAAAAACGGGGAGGCGCATAATGATTGGCACTATGACAATTGCTCAATTGCGCGATGATTTTTCTCGCTATGCAGCGGCTCTTGCTACTGGTAACAGTCAGTCCTTTCAACAAGTGGGTATTGATTCGCGCAAAATAAAAGCGGGTGATTTTTTCGTCGCACTGCGCGGCCCCAATTTCGATGGCCATGCGTATTTGCAGCAGGTACAAGAAAAAGGGGCTGTAGGTGCCTTGGTTGATACGGTTGACCCCGATTGTGATTTACCTCAGTTGCAAGTAGACGACACTGTATTGGGGTTGGGTGAATTGGCTCGTATTAATCGCCAACGTTTTACCGGCCCGGTAATTGCAGTTACAGGCTCCAGCGGTAAAACAACGGTTCGAACAATGGTTGATGGTATCTTGCGTGAGCAAGGCCCTGTGCTGTCGACTCAAGGTAACCTCAATAATCATATTGGTGTGCCACTTACGTTACTGCGTTTATCGGGCAATGAGAGTTTTGCGATTGTCGAGATGGGAGCAAGTAGCATTGGCGAAATAGCTTACTTGTGTGAACTTGCCCTGCCTGATGTCGGTTTGGTCAATAATGTTATGCCTGCTCATCTAGAGGGGTTTGGTTCTCTAGAGGGAGTGGCGGAAGCCAAAGGTGAAATTTATCAGGGTGTTAAAGCTGATGGTTGTTGTGTGATTAATATCGATGACCAGTTTTCCGGTCAGTGGTTGTCGCAGATCAAAAAACGAACACTGCTTACATTCTCGCTGAACAATACCCAGGCCAACTGTTATGCATCGAATATTCAAACTTCAGCCAGTGGTTTGAGCTTTGATTTGCAATTGTTGGGGCGCACTTTACCAGTACAACTTCCGGTTAGTGGTTACCATAATGTTCGCAATGCCTTAGCTGCAGCCTGCTGCGCTTATGCTGTTGGAGCCCGAGATGAATCTATTGTTGAGGGGCTTGCTCGGTTTAATCCGGTTGATGGGCGAATGAAGTTTTGCGCGGGCCCTCATGGCAGTACCATTATTGATGACTCCTACAATGCCAATCCAGGTTCGGTGCGTGCGGCAATTGATGTTTTGGCAGAGATTAAAGGTGTGAATATTTTAGTTATGGGAGATATGGGTGAGCTGGGTGATGAGTCCTATTTGCATCATGCCGACATAGGTGCATACGCTTCAGAAAAATCCCTACAAGCTGTATTTACTATCGGTTCAATGGCAAAGGCTGTGGCGGAACACTTTGATGGGCCGTGTAAACATTTTGAGACGCAGGATGATCTTATCAGTCATTTATTATGTGTGATGACTGACAGCGACTGCACTGTATTAATTAAAGGCTCTCGTAGCGCGCGTATGGACTTAGTCGCCGAGGCATTGATTCGCGGGGAAGATATCTAATGTTGCTCTGGTTGGCTGAAAACTTACAAGAATACAACAGTCACTTTTTTGTGTTTCAGTACCTGACGTTGCGCGCTATTTTGAGTGTTATGACCGCCTTAGGCATTTCATTGTTAATGGGCCCCTGGATGATTCGTAAATTGAATCAGTTGCAAATAGGGCAGTCAGTGAGAGACGACGGACCTCAATCGCATCTGACCAAGTCGGGCACGCCGACCATGGGTGGTACTTTAATTCTGGCGTCTATCTTTATCAGTACTTTGTTGTGGGCTGATTTGGCAAATCGATATGTATGGGTAGTGTTGATGGTGACCGCAGTATTTGGTGCTGTGGGCTGGGTGGATGATTACCGAAAAGTAGTACAAAAAAATTCGCGTGGGTTACCAGCGCGCTGGAAATACCTGTGGCAATCGGTTGGGGGTGTTGGTGCTGCCGTTTTTTTGTATATGACTGCAACGGAAGCGGTAGAAACTCAATTGTTTTTACCCTTTTTGAAAGACTTTGCGTTGGAGTTGGGTGTTTTTTATGTGGTGCTGACCTACTTTGTCGTGGTCGGGTCAAGTAACGCGGTGAACCTAACCGATGGTTTAGATGGCTTGGCCATTATGCCGTCGGTGATGGTGGCGGGTGCTCTCGGTGTGATTGCCTATGTCACTGGGCACTTTGAATTTGCACAGTACCTGCATATTGCTCATGTGCCTGGCAGTGGTGAGCTGGTGGTTTTTTGCGCTGCGTTGTGCGGCGCGGGTTTAGGTTTTCTCTGGTTTAACACCTATCCCGCACAGGTGTTTATGGGTGATGTGGGCGCGCTGTCGCTGGGCGCTGCACTGGGCATTATTGCTGTCATCGTGCGTCATGAAATAGTGTTTTTTATTATGGGTGGCGTTTTTGTTATGGAAACCGTCTCGGTGATTTTGCAAGTAGGTTCATATAAATTGACCGGCCGACGAATTTTTCGAATGGCGCCACTGCACCACCATTTTGAGTTGAAAGGTTGGCCGGAACCACGAGTGATTGTGCGGTTTTGGATTATCACCGTTATGTTGGTCCTGTTTGGGCTGGCGACACTGAAATTACGTTGAGGTTAAGCGTGAGTGAGCTGATTGCAACAAGTAGATGCGTAGCAGTTATAGGCACCGGAATTACCGGCCTGTCTGTTGCGCGCTTTTTGCAAGAATCAGGGCAGCGTTTTACGTTTTTTGATACACGCGAACTGCCACCCAATGCCACTCTTATCGCTGAGCAGTTTCCCGATGTGCATTGTGAGTTTGGCTCGTGGGATGAGTCGTTGCTCTTGTCCATGGACGAAATTATTGTCAGCCCAGGGGTGAGTCTGAAAGAGCCACGGCTGGCGCTGGCGAAAGCACAGGGCGTGGCAGTGTTGGGTGATATCGATCTATTTGTGCAACATGCAAAAGCTCCCATTATCGCTATTACCGGGTCAAATGCTAAAAGTACGGTCACCACATTAGTGGGAGAAATGGCCCAGGCGCAAGGGGTAAATGTTGCTGTCGGTGGAAATTTAGGCACGCCTGCGCTGGATTTATTGAATGATGCCATAGAGTTGTATGTGTTGGAGTTATCCAGCTTTCAGTTGGAGACTACATCCAAGCTCGGTGCGCAGGTTGCCAGCATTCTCAATATCAGTCCCGACCATATGGATAGATATGACTCCATACCTGCCTATCATGCGGCTAAACAACGAGTGTATTTTGGTGCGCAGCAGGTGGTTGTCAATCGACGTGATATTTTAACCCATCCTCCAATTGCAGCGGATGTAACGGTCACCTCTTTCGGAGGCAGTGCTGACTTTAAAAATATGGGGCTGCAGGTGCGTGAAGGGGAAGCATGGCTTTGCGATCAGCTCACTCCTTTAATGCCGGTCGGCGAGTTGAGTATTGTCGGCAGTCATAATGTCGATAATGCACTGGCTGCATTAGCTATAGGCAAAGCGGCAGGCTTCACGCAAGAGGCTATGGTTCAGGCGTTGCGTTCATTTAGAGGTTTACCTCATCGCTGTGAGCCCGTTGGTGTTATCGACGACGTTAAGTTTATCAATGATTCTAAGGGCACCAATGTCGGTGCCACCTTGGCCGCTATTAACGGATTGGCTAATCCCTCGGCAAAGTTGGTAGTTCTGTTGGGCGGAGTAGCCAAAGATGCTGATTTTTCAGCGTTAAAGCCTGTGTTAATGCAACAGGCTCGCCATGTGATTGTATACGGCCAAGATGCATCGTTATTGGCAGAGGCTTTACAGGGGGTGCCTGGTTTGGTGCAAGTGGCCGGTATGGCTGAGGCCTTTGACTCTGCCCGAAAGTTTGCTCAACCCAAAGATAGCGTGCTCTTAAGTCCGGCTTGTGCAAGTTTTGATGAGTTCGATAATTATATTCAGCGCGGGGAAATTTTCTCCCGCTGGGTGGGAGAGGCTGCGAATGGTTAAGTGGCAGCCGCTTTTGCCCGCTAGTGAACCAGACTGGAAGCTTCTGCTTTTATGGGGCGCGCTGGTGTCTGTGGGTATTGTTATGGTGGCCTCCGCCTCTATTGCCTTTGCTTCGGCGTACTATGGCAATGCGTTTTATTTTGTGGAGCGCCACATAATTTTTCTCGTTATGGGGGTCACCAGTGCAGCGGTTGTGTTTTTAGTGCCGGGTGAGCTTTGGCAAAAGCTGGGTGAGCCCCTGTTAATTGTAGCGATAATGCTTTTGGTTGTTGTATTAATCCCCGGAATTGGGAAAAAAGTGAATGGTTCGCAACGCTGGATTAGCTTTGGGTTTTTTGCGGTGCAGATTTCAGAGCTGGCTAAATTTGCGGTGATTATATTCTTCGCCAGTTATTTTTCGAGACGTCAGCCAGTGGCTGTTAGCAGTTGGAAAGAGTTTGGTGCTTTAATTGCTGTGTTGGGGGTGCTACTTGCCCTTTTAATACTGGAGCCGGATTTTGGTAGCACAGTTGTGATTGGTGCGACCAGCATCGCCATAATGTTTATTGCAGGTTTAAAGCTTAGGTATTTTTTACCTATGGCACTGGGTGCTTTGGGGATGCTGGCTGCGCTGGCAGTTGCTAGTCCATATCGATTGAAACGGTTGGTGACATTCTTAGATCCTTGGGCAGATCAATTTAATTCAGGCTATCAACTGACCCAGTCATTAATCGCGTTTGGGCGCGGCGAGTGGTTTGGTGTTGGCTTGGGTAATAGTGTACAAAAGTTGTTTTTTTTGCCTGAGGCTCATACCGATTTTATTTTTGCCATTATTGCAGAAGAAATCGGGTTAATAGGCTGTGTATTGTTGTTGGCAATATTCGCCGGGCTTATAAAGCGCACTTTGACAATTGCCAGCCGCTGCTACAATCGACATTTATTTTTTTATGCCTATGCCTGTTTTGGTGTGGCGATTGTTTTGTCGCTGCAGGTGTTTATTAATGTGGGAGTGTCTTGTGGCTTATTGCCCACTAAAGGCTTGACCTTACCGTTTATTAGCTACGGCGGTAGTAGCTTGATCATTTGTTGTTCGATGCTGGCCTTGGTGATGAGAGCGTCGATGGAAGCCAATGTGGTGCCGCAGACGCAAACAGCTGTGACTAATCCATCGCGCTTGCGACGAGAGTCAATGGTTGCAGGAGAAATGTCATGACACGGGTGGTTATTATGGCTGGTGGTACCGGTGGCCATGTGTTTCCTGCGCTCGCTCTCGCTGATGAGTTGCGTCGCCGCCAAGTACTTGTATCTTGGCTGGGAACAAAAGCGGGTATTGAGTCACGTTTAGTGCCCCAGGCGAATATTGACATCGACTACCTCAGCGTTGAAGGCGTTCGTGGCCGAGGGCTCTTAGGATTGTTAAAGGCCCCATTTTTTATTGGGCGAGCTATTGTTCAGTCATTAAAAGTTTTAAAGAGTTTAAAGCCGGATGTGGTAGTTGGATTTGGTGGATTTGCATCTGGCCCCGGAGGTGTTGCTGCAAAGCTTTTGGGTGTTCCTTTGGTGATTCATGAGCAAAATGCCATTGCCGGTACAACGAATAAAATTTTGAGCCGTGTGGCCATTAAAACACTGACCGGATTTGAAAATGTGTTCGCGCAAGGTCTGTGGGTCGGTAATCCAGTTCGAGCGAGTATTCAGGCTCTGCCAGAGCCGAGTGTGCGATACGCCGCGCGTGGAGAAGAGCCTTTGCGACTATTGGTGCTGGGAGGGAGCTTGGGGGCGTTAGCTATTAATGAGTTAGTGCCTAGCGCCGTTGCATTAATAGAGGAGAGCCAGCGTCCACAAATTCGTCACCAGTGTGGCGCCAAGCATGTTGAGATAACATCAGCCGCTTATGTGAAAGCCCAAGTAAAGGCGAAAGTTGAGCCTTTTATTGAAGATATGAGTGAAGCGTATGGATGGGCTGATTATGTTATTTGCCGGGCCGGGGCGCTCACAGTGGCAGAACTGGCATCGGCAGGGGTGGCCGCCTTACTTGTGCCTTTACCCAGCGCTATTGATGACCACCAGACGCATAATGCCGCCGTATTAGCCGGGGGCGGCGCTGCACTCAGTGTGGCACAACGCGATTTAAACTCACAAACATTAGCTGATTTGCTGCACCAGCACTGCGCTAAGCGCTCAACACTTTTAGGCATGGCAGAAAATGCGCGAAAAGTGGATCGCCCTGAAGCGGTGCAAAGTGTGGCAAATCAGATTGAGGAATTGGCGAATGGATAAGTCCATAACCTATTACGAAGTTCCAGAAATGCGCCGTATTCGCCGTATTCATTTTATTGGTATTGGGGGCGCAGGCATGAGTGGTATTGCCGAAGTGCTGTTAAATCAAGGATATGAGATTTCTGGATCAGATTTAAAAAAATCCGATGTCACTGAGCGTTTACAGTTAATGGGTGCACAGATATTTATCGGTCATAGTGCATCCCATGTTGCCGGTGTTGATGTGGTAGTGAACTCTAGTGCGGTGGGAGAGCACAACCCTGAGATGGTGGCGGCACGCGATAAACGTATCCCTATTGTTCGTCGTGCAGAAATGCTTGCGGAATTAATGCGTTATCGGCACGGTATTGCTGTAGCTGGCACGCACGGCAAAACTACCACAACCAGTTTAATGGCGTCGGTGCTGGCTGCAGCGGATAGACACCCCACCTATATAATTGGTGGGGTCGTGAATAGCTCAGGCAGTAATGCCCAGCTGGGCGAAAGCCGGTATTTAGTAGCCGAAGCTGATGAGAGCGATGCATCGTTTCTACATTTGCAGCCAATGGTCGCTGTGGTTACTAATATTGATGCCGATCATATGGATACTTATGGCGGAGATTTCTCCAAGCTCAAGCAAACCTTTGTCGAGTTTCTGCATAACTTGCCATTTTATGGTGTGGCTGTGGTCTGCGGTGATGATCCCGTAGTGCAAGAGATTCTGAATGATGTGTCGCGTGCGGTAGTCACCTATGGCTTTTCTGAGCATTGCGATATACGTGCCATCGATGTTCATCAAAATAAAATGCTATCGACTTTTAATGTCGTGGGTTCAGGTTTGAGTGAACCCTTAAGTGTCAAAATTAATATTCCAGGTGAGCACAACATATTAAACGCCTTGGCGGTTGTTGCAGTTGCCTTGGATGAAGGGGTGAGTCCACAGGCAATAGTGCAGGGCTTGGAAAGCTTCACTGGTGTTGGGCGGCGGTTTCAGGTGTATGGCGAGTTTCCGGTTTCTGAAGGCAACGCTATGCTAGTGGATGATTATGGTCATCATCCTCGAGAGGTGGCCGCCACTATTAAAGCCATTCGTGATGGTTGGCCAGACCGGCGTTTGGTGATGGTATATCAACCGCATCGTTTTTCTCGTACGCGCGATCTATTCGAAGATTTTGTCGACGTGTTATCGGGGGTCGATGCTCTGGTAATGCTTGAAGTTTACAGCGCCGGCGAAGAGCCCGTGCCCGGTGCCGATGGCCGTACTTTATGTCGAAGTATTCGCAACCGAGGCCTAATCGACCCCATTTTTGTTGAGGGCGTCGATGGTGTGCCCGCTGTTATTCAAGATGTTGTACAAGCTGGGGATATTGTCATAACTCAGGGGGCCGGTAATGTCGGCGCTCTGGCGGTTGAGTTGGCCAAGCGTCAACTTATTAATTAGTGATAGTGAAGGAAATTATTCAGTGTCGGAAGTAAATACACAAAAATACGGTCGAGTTGGCGTTTTGTACGGTGGCAACTCGGCTGAGCGTGAAATCTCTCTGAAAAGTGGTGCGGCAGTACAGTCGGCGCTGGAAGGGCAGGGTGTTTATTGTGTGGGTATCGACATTGGTAAAAACAGCATCGTGGAATTGCAGGCTGCCGAGTTAGATCGAGCATTTATTGCATTGCATGGCCCCGGAGGTGAAGACGGTAAAATTCAAGCCGTTTTAGAGTACCTAGAAATACCATTTACCGGGAGTCGAGTTCAGGCGTCGGCTATTGCTATGGATAAACTCAGAACCAAGCAGTTGTGGCAGGCCATGGGCGTGTCGACACCTGATTTTGCAGTTCTTGATGACGATACCGATTGGGCCGCGGTAATAGAAAGATTGGGTGGCGACGTTATGGTTAAGCCCGCCCATGAAGGTTCCAGTATTGGCATGTCAAGAGTGAATACGGCGAGTGCTTTACATCGAGCCTATCAATTGGCTGCTGAGTACGATGGCTTGGTCATCGCAGAGAAGCTCATTGTAGGCGCTGAATACACCGTGGCCATTTTAGGCGATAGGGCTTTGCCCCCCATAAAATTGGAAACGGGGCATACTTTTTATGATTTTGAGGCTAAATATGTCACGGGTGATACACAATATATTTGTCCTTGTGGCTTGAGCGATGAGCAAGTGGAAACTTTGCAATCCTTGGCGTTAAACGCGTTTCAGTCGATTGGTTGTCGCGGCTGGGGGCGGGTGGATGTGATGGCTGATGCCAACGGTAATTTTTATATGTTGGAGGTGAACACGGTGCCCGGAATGACCGAGCACTCTTTGGTGCCAATGGCGGGCAAAGCGAAAGGGCTGAATTTTTCTGAGCTCACATTGGCCATTCTAGAAGAGACTCTGGCCGGATGAATAAGCCCGCTAATCGCTCTAGAAATATACGTCAAGCAACCCCTAGACGTGGGGCCGAAATTTATTCCGGTCGCATGGCTGGGTTAGTGAAGGTGCTGGGGCGGCTGGTGCTGGCAGGGTGTGTCGTT
This sequence comes from Gilvimarinus sp. 2_MG-2023, assembly GCF_030547685.1. Lineage (GTDB taxonomy): Bacteria > Pseudomonadota > Gammaproteobacteria > Pseudomonadales > Cellvibrionaceae > Gilvimarinus. The sequence continues at coordinate 134,411 of NZ_JAUOQM010000021.1, forward strand.
GCTAGCATAGTTGGTGCTTATTTTTACGGTGATAAAGTTTGGCAGCACGGTGTTCAACAGCCGGTAGAGTCGGTCAAAGTTGAAGGTGAGTTTAAGCACTTGTCACGTGACGAGGCGAGCCGATTGATTGGGGAGGCAATTAATCAAGATTTCGTCAACCTTAATATTGCGCAACTAAAAAAATTGATAGAGCAGCACCCATGGGTTGAAAGGGCGATTGTAGCGCGTGGCTTATCACGTACTTTACGAGTCACCATCATTGAGCAGACACCGATAGCGGTGTGGGGTGAAGCGGGGTACCTGAATCAACGTGGACAAGTTATTCATACCGATAAGGTGCAAGGCTTGGCAGAGTTGCCGGTGTTGGATGGGCGAGAGCAAGATTCAGAAAAAATTATGCGTCAGTTTCAAGATTTGTCGCAAATGGTTCGTTCGCGCAATTTAGGTGTTCGTCAATTGTGGGTGGACGAGCTGGGGAGTTGGACCGTTAAGCTGGATGGTGGTGTGCAACTCATGCTGGGAAAAGATCAGTTACCTGAAAAAGTACAGCGGTTTTTAGTAGTGTATGACGAATATTTAGTGCAGCGATTTGATGCTGTTGAACGCGTGGATTTACGCTATGCCAATGGTTTGGCGGTGGCTTGGTCGGACAGTTATAACGTGTCCGTTGAAGTGGCGGGTTAAGACCCATGACAACACATAAAGATTTGGGGAAAAGAGGTCCAAATAATGGCAGGCTCTAACGACAATAAAATGATTGTTGGGCTGGATATCGGCACTTCCAAAGTGGTGGCCATAGTCGGGGCAATTACACCCGAAGGCGATTTGGAAATTGTTGGTATTGGCTCTTGCCGCTCAAACGGTTTGAAAAAAGGTGTGGTGGTCAATATTGAGTCGACAGTCCACTCCATACAGCGAGCCGTAGAAGAGGCGGAATTGATGGCAGGGTGTCAAATTCATTCTGTTTATGCGGGTATTGCCGGTAGCCATATTCGCAGTTTGAATTCGCACGGTATTGTGGCGATTAAAGACCGCGAAGTTTATACCCAGGATATAGACCGGGTGATTGATGCCGCACAAGCCGTAGCCATTCCTGCAGATCAAAAGATCCTACATATTTTGCCGCAAGAGTTTTTGATTGACGATCAAGAAGGCGTTAAAGAGCCCTTAGGGATGAGTGGCGTTCGCTTAGAGGCAAAGGTGCACTTGGTGACCTGTGCGGTCAATGCTGCGCAAAATATCGATAAATGTATTCGGCGCTGCGGGCTGGATGTTGAAGACATCATTTTGGAACAATTAGCGTCTAGCTATTCGGTATTAACCGACGATGAGCGTGAGCTTGGGGTTTGCATTGTGGATATCGGTGGCGGTACAACCGATATTGCTATCTTTACCGATGGTGCGATTCGTCACACGGGTGTCATTCCAATAGCAGGTGATCAAGTTACCAATGATATCGCCATGGCCTTGCGTACACCTACTCAAAATGCCGAAGAGATTAAAATAAAATACGCTTGTGCGTTAGCTAAATTAACAGGCCCTGATGAAACCATTAAGGTGCCAAGTGTTGGCGAGCGCGCACCTCGCAACTTGTCTCGCCAGGCCCTGGCTGAAGTGGTCGAGCCGCGTTATGACGAGCTGTTTACGTTGGTGCAAGCCGAGGTTCGTCGCAGTGGGTTTGAGGATATGATTCCCGCGGGCATTGTGCTGACGGGCGGTACCGCAAAAATGGAAGGCGTTGTTGAGCTGGCAGAGGAAATTTTTCATATGCCGGTGCGCCTGGGGGCCCCACAAAATATTACGGGCTTATCCGATATTGTGAACAATCCTATTTATTCTACCGGTGTGGGGCTATTGCAATACGCATTAAAGCAACACCAGGGTGAACACTCTGCCACACCGGCCAGTGAAAGCGAGCCTAACCTGCTCGCTAAACTGAAAAAAATGTTTCAAGGTGAATTTTAATTTTTGATTTAATATGGAAGAGAGGGGAACGTCATGTTTGAATTAGTCGATAGCATGCCACAAAATGCAGTTATTAAAGTGATCGGTGTCGGTGGCGGCGGTGGTAACGCCGTTAAGCACATGATCGGAAATAATGTCGAAGGTGTGGAGTTTATCTGTGCCAATACAGATGCGCAGGCACTGAAAGATATTGATGCCCGGGTTGCTTTACAGCTGGGTAACAGTATGACCAAAGGCTTGGGTGCGGGTGCCAATCCAGAGGTGGGTCGACATGCGGCGATGGAAGATCGTGAACGTATTGCTGAGGTGTTGAGCGGTGCGGATATGGTGTTTATTGCAGCGGGTATGGGCGGTGGTACCGGCACCGGTGCGGCCCCTATCGTTGCCGAAGTCGCGCGCGATTTGGACATACTGACGGTGGCGGTAGTTACCAAGCCTTTCCCTTTCGAAGGGCGCAAGCGTATGTTAGTGGCGGACGCCGGCATTAAAGAGCTGCAAGAGCGAGTTGACTCGCTGATTACCATCCCTAATGAAAAGCTTTTATCTGTGCTGGGTAAAGCCACCAGTTTGCTAGACGCCTTTAAAGCGGCCAATAGCGTGTTGCAAGGAGCAGTACAAGGTATTGCGGATTTGATTATACGCCCCGGCATGATCAACGTAGACTTTGCTGACGTACGCACGGTGATGTCTGAAATGGGTATGGCTATGATGGGCACCGCGCACGCGGAAGGTGAAACCCGCGCTCGCGAAGCGGCGGAAGCGGCTATTCGCAGTCCCTTGCTGGAAGATGTTAACTTGCAGGGCGCACGCGGTATTCTGGTGAATATTACCGCCGGTATGGACTTATCTTTGGGTGAGTATCAAGAAGTCGGCGATACCATCGCTGAGTTTTCATCGGATGACGCCACGATAGTGGTGGGTACGGTGATTGATCCGGAACTGACTGATGAGCTGCGTGTCACAGTTGTGGCTACGGGTTTAGGCGCCGCACAAGCGGCAAAAGCGCCTACCAAAGTCGTGGTGGATAACACCCGTCGCCCAGATGGCCAGCTCGATTACTCAGCTCTGGATCGCCCGACAATTATGCGCAATGGCCCCGGCGGTCAGAGTGATGCAGCGCCCGCTGCCGATAAAGATATGGAATATCTTGATATTCCAGCTTTTTTACGGCGCCAGGCAGACTGATGCGTGGCCTAAGGTTGGCGATTAACAGGGTGTGACAGCGTGTTTGCACCACATTTGGGCGCCAAAGTGGCTGTTACTGGTGGACATTTAGCATTTTGTGCTATAGTTCCGCCTTTACAGCCGTAATTTACGGGCAATGTCATATTGCTGTGAGTTATGGTGCCCGATACAGTGGCTATGACTCGGTATCGGGCTTTGTAGCCGTTTCAACTATATGCCCGTCATCGCAAACGAGAGCCAGACTCAAACAATGATCAGACAACGTACCCTTAAAAATGCAATCCGCGCTACCGGCGTGGGCCTGCATACCGGTCAAAAGGTGTTCCTTACGTTACTTCCCGCCGAAGTGGATACTGGCATCATCTTTCGACGGGTCGACTTAGACCCAGTCGTGGAAATTGAAGCTAAGGCCGAAAACGTCGGCGATACCACCCTCTCTACTAGCTTGGTCAAGGATGACGTCAAGGTATCGACCGTGGAACATTTGCTGTCAGCAATGGCCGGTTTAGGGATTGATAATGCGATTGTTGAGGTCAGTGCGCCTGAAGTGCCAATCATGGATGGCAGTGCTGGTCCGTTTGTGTTTTTGATTCAATCGGCGGGTATTCAGGAGCAGGCTGCCGCAAAGAAATTTATCCGTATCAAGCGTCCGATCACGGTAGAAGATGGCGACAAATCTGCCAGCTTTGTGCCATTTGACGGTTTTAAAGTGACCTTCTCGATAGAGTTTGATCATCCGGTCTTTCAAGACCGCTCACTGGAAACCTCGGTAGATTTCTCCAGTACCTCATTTGTGAAAGAAGTTAGCCGCGCCCGAACCTTTGGTTTTATGCACGAAATAGAGTATCTGCGCTCTAAGGGCTTGGCCAAGGGCGGCAGTGTCGACAATGCCATCGTAGTTGACGAGTACCGAATCCTCAATGAGGATGGGCTGCGTTACGAAGATGAGTTTGTAAAGCATAAAGTACTCGATGCTATTGGTGACCTTTACCTGCTGGGCAATAGCCTGATCGGTGAATTTAAAGCACATAAATCGGGTCATGCCCTCAACAACAAGTCTCTGCGGCAACTTATTGCTCAGCCTGACGCGTGGGAGGTGGTGACGTTCGATGATGAAAATGCCGCCCCGATCTCCTATATGAAGCCATTATTGGCGGTGTGAAAAAATACCTAAAAAGGCCCGCTGATTGTGTTTAGCGGGCCTTTTTTATATAGTTAACGGAAATGAGCGTCGCATGTCGCTATTGCAAATTTAGGCAGCTAATTAAAGTAGGGATGGAGGCCAAGGTTAGTGATTACTTGCTAATCCTTCAGCCCATACAAAATACACATGAAAATTATATTGGTAAGCAAACGACACGGCCATACTCGCAGCATTACGCTGGGAGGGTGGACTCGTGCGGTCTTATCCGTGTGTATTTTGGGAATGCCGGCGGTGGCAGGTGTTCTAGGTTACCACTTCCTCGTAGCACAAAATAATAGCAATTTATTTTCGGTTGAGTCGCGCCAAGCATGGCAAATGGCGCTGGCTGAGCAAAAAGAACAGGTCTTTGAAAGCCGCCGTCAAGCACAGGCTGAAGTTGCCGCATTGACATTAAAGGTCGCTGAATTACAGGCGCGTCTGGTTCGCCTAGATGCTTTGGGCGAACGCTTAACCACCATTGCTAAGCTTGACCAAGGTGAGTTCGATTTCAGCCAAAAGCCCGCTATCGGTGGGCCTGAGGGTGAGCTGCTGGGCGATGCCTACGCGGCGCCCGACTTTCTTACCGCTATTGATGACTTATCGCGTCAAATTGCCAACCGTGAACAACAGCTAGAAACACTCGATGCGCTGCTGGTAAATCGCCGATTAAAAGAAGACATATTTGTCGCTGGCCGCCCGGTCGAAAAAGGCTGGATGTCATCGCGCTTTGGCCGCCGTACCGACCCTTTCACTGGGAAGGTCGCCTGGCACGGTGGTGTCGATTTTGCCGGTAAAGAAGATTCCAATATTATTGCCGTTGCCTCTGGAGTGGTGACTTGGTCTGCTGATCGCCACGGTTACGGCAATCTAGTGGAAATAAGCCATGGCAATGGCTTTTCTACGCGTTACGCACACAATAAGGCTAACTCGGTTGAAGTTGGCGATGTTGTAAAAAAAGGGCAAGTCATTGCTCTAATGGGCTCTACTGGCCGCTCTACCGGCCCGCATGTGCATTTTGAAGTTTACAAAAATGGCCGTGCGGTTGACCCCTCCTCCTATATTCATCGCACCCTGCGATAAAAGCCCACCTGTTTTCACTATACCTTCACGCTTGGTGCTGCCTTGGCTAGCGCCCAATTATTATTTTTTGTACGGATGTGTTAGATGTTAGGCAAGATTACTAAATTCATATTGGGATCTAAAAACGATCGCGTGCTAAAGCGCATGCGCAAGACAGTTGTGCGTATCAACGCATTAGAAGAGCAATTACAAGCGCTCAGCGATGAGGAGCTCAAGGCGAAAACAGCTGAGTTCAAGCAACGCCATGAAAATGGCGAGTCACTTGATGCTTTGCTACCAGAAGCATTCGCCACCGTGCGCGAAGCAGGTAAGCGCACCATGGGAATGCGACACTTCGATGTTCAGCTTATCGGTGGTATGGCATTGCACGAAGGTTGTATTGCCGAGATGCGCACCGGTGAAGGTAAAACCTTGATGGCCACCTTGCCTGCCTACCTGCGCGCACTAACCGGTTTGGGTGTTCACATCGTAACAGTGAACGACTACTTGGCCACACGCGATGCGGCCTGGATGACGCCTTTGTTTAATTTCCTAGGTATGGATGTTGGGGCTATTGTCTCGGGCCAAGATCCGCAGCAAAAGCGCGCGGCTTATCAGGCCGATATTACTTACGGCACCAATAACGAATACGGATTTGATTATTTGCGTGACAACATGGCGCTGTCAAAAGCCGATAAGTTTCAGCGCCCTCTACACTTTGCTGTGGTGGATGAAGTCGACTCCATTTTGATTGACGAGGCACGTACACCATTAATCATCTCTGGTCCGGCTCAAAATAGCTCGGAAATGTACCAGCGTATGAATAAGTTAATTGCTAACCTGACTCGTCAAAAAGAAGACGAAGAAGATGGCGACTACTATGTTGATGAAAAAGCTCGCCAAGTTGAAATGACCGAGCAAGGTCATCAGCATGTAGAAGAGCTATTGATTAAGGCCGGCTTACTGTCTGAAGAAGAAAGTCTGTACTCTGCTGCCAATCTAAGTTTGTTGCATCATGTCAATTCGGCACTGCGCGCGAATGCACTGTTCAATCGTGATGTTGAATATATTGTGCAAAACAATGAAGTAGTGCTGATTGATGAGCACACAGGCCGCACAATGGCAGGTCGTCGGTTGTCAGAAGGTTTACACCAGGCGATTGAAGCCAAAGAAGGCGTACAGATTCAAAGCGAAAGCCAAACCTTGGCATCGACTACTTTTCAAAACTATTTCCGCTTGTACTCCACCCTGTCGGGCATGACCGGCACGGCAGATACCGAAGCGTTTGAGTTTAGGGAAATCTACAGCCTGGATGTTGTGGTTATTCCTTCTAACCGGCCCACGCAACGCGATGACTTAAACGATTTGGTGTATTTGTCCATCGCAGAGAAGTTCGATGCCATCGTACAGGATGTGGAAGAGTTCCGGGCTAAAAATGCACCTGTTCTCGTAGGTACCGCATCGATTGAAACCTCGGAAGAGATGTCTAAACGGTTGAAGCAAAGCAAAGTGCCGCATCAGGTGTTGAACGCAAAATACCATGAGAAAGAAGCGGAAATTATTGCCCAGGCTGGCCGCCCAGGTGCTGTGACTATTGCGACCAATATGGCCGGTCGTGGTACTGATATTGTTTTGGGGGGCAATTGGGAGTCTGAGGTAGCGCAGCTCGATAACCCCACCCAAGACCAAATCGATACAATCAAAGCAGACTGGAAAGAGCGTCACGACAAAGTCATTGCTGCGGGCGGATTACATATTGTCGGCACAGAGCGCCACGAATCGCGTCGCATTGATAACCAGTTGCGTGGGCGGGCCGGTCGTCAAGGTGACCCAGGGGTTACCCGCTTTTATTTATCGCTGGAAGATAACCTGATGCGTATCTTCGCCTCGGACCGGGTGCGTAATTTTATGCAGGCCCTGGGTATGGATAAAGGCGAGGCGATTGAGCACCGCATGGTCAATAACGCTATTGAAAAAGCGCAAAGGAAAGTAGAAGGGCGTAATTTTGATATGCGTAAGCAATTGCTAGAGTTTGATGATGTGGCAAATGACCAGCGTCAAATTGTTTATCAGCAACGCAATGAGTTGCTTGAGGCCGGTGACATCTCTGACACCATAACCAATGTTCGCGCCGATGTGGTCGACGAGGTGATCAGTACGCATATACCGCCACAGTCCATTGAAGATCAATGGGATGTAGCAGGACTTGAGAAACAGCTAGAGTCTGATTTTGGCTTGAAATTGCCGGTCAAACAATGGCTGGATGAAGATGACAATCTGCACGAAGACACTTTGCGTGAGCGAATCCTTAAGGATGTCCAAGCCGCTTATGATGCCAAGTGTGCCGCAGTGGGTGAGGCTGCAGGTAACCCAGATGCTATGCGCCCGGTCGAGCAACAAATTATGTTGCAGGTGTTGGATACCGCGTGGAAAGAGCAGCTATCCAGTATGGATCATCTGCGCCAGGGGATTAACCTACGTTCTTACGCACAGAAAAACCCCAAGCAAGAGTATAAGCGCGAAGCGTTTTATCTTTTCCAAGACATGCTGTCTACGGTTAAGCGAGAAGTGGTTGTTGTCCTTGCTCGCTTTCAGCCCTATACCCGAGAGCAGTTGGAGCAGATGGAACTACGCCGGCGCGAAATGGAAGAGCAAGCCCGCAGTAAAATGCAATTGCAACACGAGCAGGCATCCGCTATGGGGGGCGAGTCTGAAGCGCCCTCGGCTGGACAGCCAGGTGCAGCTCCGATGACCCGCGAGGGGCGCAAAGTCGGCCGTAACGATCCGTGTCCTTGTGGGTCAGGTAAGAAGTACAAACAATGTCACGGTAAATTGAGTTAACGGAGATAAACATGGCTGTCGGTGAACTTTCTTTTCCTTGCATGCCGCCAATTGCAGGCGTTGAAATTGGCGTTACGGGGGCGGCCATTAAAAGTCCCGGGCGCGATGATATGCTTATCTTTGCGTTGCCCGACGGTGCCAGTGTCGCTGGTGTGTTTACCCAAAGTGCTTTTTGCGCAGCACCGGTTACGCTATGCCGTGAACATTTGGAAAAGGCTAGCCCGCGTTTATTGCTGATTAATTCCGGTAATGCTAACGCTTGTACCGGTGAGAGAGGCCGTCAAGAAGCTCTGCAATTATGTAGGTCTTTAGCGCAACATTACGCTTTGTCAGAAAGTGAAGTCTTACCTTTCTCAACAGGGGTTATTGGGGAGCATTTGCCGGTTGATAAAATGCAGGCTGCTCTGCCGTTGCTCGTAGAAAGTACCAAGGAGGATGCTTGGGAGCGTGCAGCTCGGGCCATTATGACAACCGATACCCGCCCTAAGGGTGCCACCACCACGCTAGAGTTAGCAGGTCGAACCGTGACCATTAATGGCATTTCCAAGGGATCGGGAATGATAAACCCCAATATGGCCACCATGCTCGGGTTTATCGCGACAGATGCCGCCATTGATCAATCGGTATTACAGCGGTTAGTGCGTGAGGTAGCTGGCTTGTCGTTTAACCGCATCACCATCGATGGCGATACATCGACAAACGATGCCTGTATGTTGATGGCTTCGGGTAGGGCGGGCAATACCCGAATTACAAGTGTCGATAGTCAAGACTATGTTGCGTTAAAAGCTGCCGTTACCGATGTGTGTGTACAGCTGGCGCAAATGATTGTTGCTGATGGAGAGGGTGCCACAAAGTTTGTCACCATTAATGTGCAAGGTGGTGCCAATCACGAAGAATGCTTAAAAGTGGCCTATGCCGTGGCCCACTCCCCTTTGATTAAAACCGCGCTGTTTGCTTCTGACCCTAACTGGGGGCGAATAGTTGCAGCTATTGGCTATGCTGGTGTGAGCGATCTCAATGCAAGTAAGGTTCGTGTGTTACTTAACGATGTACTGATTGTCGAACAAGGTGGTAGGGCGGCCAGCTATACCGAAGCTCAGGGGCAACAAGTGATGGATGGCGAACGAATTACAATCACTATTGATCTGGGACGCGGTGAGTGCCAAGAGCTGTTGTGGACCACGGACTTGTCCTATGAGTATGTGCGAATCAACGCTGATTATCGAACCTAAGCGGTTATGAAACGAATTCAGGTTGCCGTCGGAGTGGTGCAAGATACCGAGGGGCGAATATTAATTGCCAAACGTCCCGAGCACGCTCATCAAGGTGGCTTGTGGGAGTTTCCTGGGGGTAAGATTGAATCCGGTGAAACGCTTATACAGGCATTAGATCGCGAATTATTCGAAGAGCTTGATATCCGGGTGGATGCCACAACACCCGTTATTGATATTATTCACGATTATCCCGATAAACAGGTATGCCTACAGGTTCACAAGGTGGATTCTTGGCGCGGACTCGCCCGCGGAAAAGAAGGGCAGCCAATTTGCTGGGTTGCCCCGCAAGCGCTCAGTCAGTACACATTTCCCGCCGCGAACTATCCCATATTGAATGCCTTACAGCTGCCTGATCGCTGTCTTATCACGGGTAAGTTTGCCAGCCTCCAGGATTTTTCAGATCGCCTGCAGCGAGCTTTACTCTCTGGCATTGCCATGGTGCAAGTGCGCGCGCACCACCTCTGCGACAAAGACTATAAAGTTTTGGCTCAGCGGACCGTAGAAATTTGTAAAGCCCATGAAACGCTTGTGCTATTAAATCACTCGTCGGCTATAGAAATCGTGAATACCCTTGGGGCCGATGGGGTGCATTTGAGTTCAGCGCAATTGCAGGCGGCGACAGCATTGCCGCAGAGCGGTTGGGTTGGGGCTTCTTGCCACAACCGTACGGAGTTGGCTCGGGCGGAGTCCTTGGGGGTTCACTATGCTTCGCTTTCACCTGTGCAGGTTACGGCATCCCACCCGCAAGCAGCGCCCTTAGGGTGGCCTGAGTTCACCGATATGGTGCGTATGGCGAAGCTGCCTATATATGCTCTGGGTGGCATGGTGCCAAATGATCTGAGGCGAGCCAAGGCTGCGGGTGCGCAAGGTATTGGCTCGATCAGCGCCTGGTGGTAATCAAAAGCAGGCATTGGTGAACGCTAAAGGATTAGTCATCGAACTCATCGTTTTGTGCGCTGGCATCTTCTCCGGCGATACGATGATTTTCGTTAGCCCATTCCCCTAAGTCGATTAATTTACAACGCTCCGAACAAAAAGGTCGGTGCGGGAACTCATCACTCCAAAATATTTTCTTTTGACAGGTGGGGCAGGCGAGCTTAATGGGCGGAGTATTATCATTCATGGTGTTAATGCCAAATATTGATTGTGCAGTCGCAGCACTTGGGTGTGTAAGTCGGCTAAGTCACCGTGATTATGCAAAATATCATCGGCCTGTTTGAGTCGTTCCGGGCGAGACATTTGCGAGGCCATAATCGTTTTCACCTGAGTGGCGCTGGCGTTATCACGCGCTTGCGCACGCTCCACCTGCAGCGCTTCTGGGCAGTCAATTACGATGACTCTATCTGTGAGTGTGTGTTGATTGGTCTCTAATAGCAGAGGTGAGACAAGTAAACTGTAGGCGCTGTGAGCGCAGGCCAATTGCTCAATAATTCGCTGGCGTATAGCGGGGTGGAGCAGTGCCTCAAGCCAGGCTTTCTGGGTCGAGTCTTGAAAAATGATCTCTCGTAACTTGCGCCGGTTAAGGGTTTGCTCGGCGGTTAAAATTGCCTCACCAAAGTGATCGATGATCGCTTTTAGTGCGGGCTCGCCAGGCATGACGACCTCTCGGGCGACGATATCCGCATCGACAATGGCAATGCCCTGCTCGGCGAAGAACGCGGCAGCGGCACTTTTACCGCTGCCAATCCCTCCTGTTAAACCAACACAATAAGGATTACGCATGAGGGTTCAAAGGGTTAACCGATGTGAGCAAACTGTAAATAAGAGCGGGTAATGTCGCTGCCCCACAGCATGGCGATCCAGCCGGCAATGGCAAGGTAGGGGCCGAAGGGAATGGGGATATTCTTGTCTCGGCCTTTGATGACAATCAAACTTATGCCAATGGCCGCTCCCACAAACGACGAGAGAATAACGATCAGGGGTAGCATTTGCCAACCCATCCAGGCGCCCAGAGCGGCGAGTAACTTAAAGTCGCCATAGCCCATGCCTTCCTTGCCGGTGAGTAGCTTAAACAACCAAAAGATAGACCACAGGGATAGGTAGCCGAAAATAGCGCCCCAAAGCGCACTGGGTAAATCTGTAATCAGGCCAAAATAATTGACAATTAGCCCCAACCAGAGCAAAGGCAGGGTAATGCTGTCGGGCAAAAGCTGGGTATCAAAGTCGATAACGGTAAGAGTCAGCAGCGCCCAGGTAAACACAAGCACACCGAGAGCCGTCCAGTTGAAGCCAAGTTGGCTTACCACAGCAACAGAAATCAGCGCGGTGGCGAGCTCTATAATCGGATAGCGAGGTGAGATAACGGCTTTACAGCTGGCGCAACGGCCTTTTAGCAGCAAGTAGCTAATGACCGGGATGTTGTGCCACGGTCTAATGGGATCCTTACATTTAGGGCAATGCGAGTTGGGAAAGGCAATGCCTATTGGTTTTTCATCGGGGACTGGCTGCTCCAAAAGCTCGCAGCAATCTCGCGTCCACTGCTGCTGCATTTGTTTGGGTAGGCGCAAAATCACCACATTAAAAAAGCTGCCAATAGCTAAAGAGAAAACGGCGACAACCACGTAGGCGTACCAAGTGAAATAATCAGAGGCGAAAAATTCGGGTTCCGACACGTTTAAATGACCTGGCCAATCTGGAAGATGGGGAGGTACATAGCAATCATCAAGCCGCCGACTAATACCCCAAGTACAGACATGATCATGGGTTCCAGTAGGGATGACAATGCATCTACCTTATTATCTACTTCCTCTTCGTAATAATTGGCTGCCTTGTCCAGCATGTCGTCTAGTGCCCCAGACTCCTCACCAATAGAAGCCATTTGGATCAATAGTGATGGGAACATGTTTTGATTACGAATAGAGGTGTTAAGCTGAATGCCTGTAGAGACATCTTCTCGAATGCGCAAAATGGCATCGTTGTACAACTTATTGCCTGCCGCGCCTGCGACAGAGCTTAGGGCGTCAATTAAGGGGACACCGGCGGCAAAGGTGGTGGACAGAGTTCGTGCAAAGCGGGCCATGATTGACTGATACAGAATATCGCCGACAATTGGAAGTTTGAGCATGTACCGGTCAACTAAATAGGCAAATTTGGGGCTGCGCCGTTTTAATTCTTTGAAAGCATATATAAACCCGATAATGCCTAGCAAAATATAAAACCAATAGGCTTGAGCAATCTCAGATAAGTGCAGTACAAATAAGGTAAACGCAGGCAGCTCACCGCCAAAGCTGGCAAAAGTGTCCGCGAATTGAGGCACTACTTTGATAAGCAAGATAGACGTTACTACAAGTGCCACAACGATCACTGCAATTGGGTAGGTTAATGCTTTCTTGATTTTGGATTTAAGCGATTCGGTTTTTTCTTTGTAGGTGGCAATGCGGTCTAGCATGGTTTCTAGTGCACCAGACTGTTCACCGGCATCCACTAAGTTACAAAATAAATCGTCAAAATACTTGGGATGGTTGCGCAGTGCAGGAGCAAAGCCTGTACCAGATGCTACATCATCACGAATTTTATTGATCAGTTCTTCTAGCCCGTTGTGGTCGACACCTCCGGCGACAATGTCAAAGGACTGAACAAGGGGGACACCGGCTTTCATCATAGTGGCCATTTGACGGGAAAATACAGCGATATCGCCCGGAGTAACCTTTTTCTTACCTGTGCCAAACAAAGGCTTGGGTTTTTTTCGTACGCTTTGGATGGAGTAGCCTTGTTTTTGCAGCTGTGCTCGCACTACTGCTGCGCTACTGCCAGAAGCCTCCCCCTGAGAAACTTTACCTTTGCGGTCTTTAACTTTATAAAGGAAGGTCGCAGATACCGTGGCTTTAGGTTTGGACCTGGTTTTTGATTTGGTTGCCGTAGTTGTCGCCATGTTTTAATCCTTTGTAACGCGGTTGGCTTCTTCGAGGCTGGTTAGGCCTTGCGCCGCTTTGCGTAGAGCGGATATGCGTAAATTATTGAAACCTGCTTTATGAGCTTCTTTGGCAATCACCAGAGAGTTGCCGCCCTCCATTATAAGGCTTGCGATGTCTTGTGTGATGCGAACCACTTCATACACACCGACTCGACCTTTATAGCCCTTCATGCAGCTGTCACAACCAACGGGGTGATAAAGTTCTAATTCTTCGCGTGGTATGCCAATCTCATCAAACCCCTCTTCGGTGAGAATCTCATCCGGTATGTCATCAGCGGGTTTTTTACATTTGGGGCACAAGCGGCGGGCAAGTCGTTGGGCAATAATCAAGCTGACACTGGTGGCCACATTAAAAGCAGGTACACCCATATTGAGTAGGCGGGTCAGGGTTTCTGGCGCGCTGTTGGTGTGCAGGGTCGACAATACCAAATGCCCCGTTTGCGCCGCTTTAATGGCAATTTCGGCGGTTTCTAGGTCACGAATCTCACCCACCATGACAATATCGGGGTCTTGTCTTAGAAATGAACGCAAAGCCTCGGCAAAGGTCAACCCCACCTTGGTGTTCATTTGAACCTGGTTAATGCCCTCTAGGTTAATTTCTACCGGGTCTTCGGCGGTAGAAATATTGCGCTCTTCGGTATTGAGAATGTTCAGTCCAGTATACAGAGAAACTGTTTTACCGCTACCGGTGGGGCCGGTAACCAAAATCATACCCTGAGGTTGTGCTAGCGCATCTAGGAACAGCTTTTTCTGATCATCCTCATAGCCCAAAATGTCAATCCCGAGCTTGGCCGAGCTGGAGTCGAGAATACGCAGTACGATCTTCTCACCAAAAAGCGTGGGTAGAGAATTAACCCGAAAATCAATCGCCCGACTCTTAGTGATTTTCATTTTAATACGCCCGTCCTGGGGGACGCGGCGCTCAGAAATGTCCATCTGCGACATCACTTTCAAGCGGGCCGAAAGCCGGGTGGCTAGGTTTATCGGGGGTTTGGCGACTTCTTGTAAAATACCGTCAGTGCGAAACCTAACCCGGTAGGCCTTCTCATAAGGCTCAAAGTGGATGTCTGATGCGCCCGATTTAATAGCATCCAGTAATATTTTATTAATAAACCGGACAATAGGGGCTTCATCCGCCTCGGAGGTGTCGTCATCGCTCTTTTCGTCACTGCCGGGTTCTGTGTCTAAATTGGCCAGTTCGTCATCATCCAGGCCGCCTAGAGCGTCGCTTAGACTTTCTTCATTGGCATTAAGATAGGCTTCAATGGCTGTGGATAATAGGTCTGCCTCCACCAGGACCGGTTCGGTATTAATGCCGGTGTTGAATTTGATTTCATCCAGTGCGTGTAAGTTGGTGGGGTCGAGTACAGCGACGAATAATCGATTGCCGCGGCGCACCAAAGGTAGTGCATGATGCTTTTGGATAAGCTTGGGGTCGACCAGCTTTTTGGGGATGGCATCGGTATTAATGGCGCGCAAATCAAACAGGGGGGTGCCAAACTCATCCGCCGCCACGGAGGCTAAAGTTTTAGAGTCCACAACACTGTTTTTAGCCAAATACAAAACAAAAGGAATCTTTTGCTTGCCGGCTTCAGACAAAGAGTCCCGTGCCAGCTCCTCATCCAATAAGTTGTCGTTAACAAGCCGTCGTGCCAATCCGCTGAGTGTGCTCATATCCCATGCTTGGCCTAAGCCGCCCCTTGAACAATTACATTTTCTTCAATTCTAGAAGATTTATTTACCTACTTTACGTTTTACATTAACTTTTGGCAATAAGTCTATAAAAGTTACGTTAATTAAGGGGGGGGCACTGCCGAGAGTTAGCCTTCGCCCCAGCATTGGGGTCAGCGAGCGATTGCACAGCAAAAGGTGGGTGGTGGTTTTGAGCGGTAATTGCTTGGGGTGACGTATTTTGTCATCAGGTGACGCTTAGCGTCTGCCGAGGGCGACTGAGTTGCGCGCGAGACGCTGCTAACAGGCAAGATGGGTGCTTAGCTGTGTTGGCACGCTACCTGCTTAAGTCATTGTTAGCAGCACTCTAGAATACTAGAGCTGCACCGTGTTTGGCTCAATTGAGTGCCAAAGACATGAATAAACTATTATTCGTTGGAGAATTCTTATGAAAAAACAAGCTGGTTTTACCCTGATTGAATTAATGATCGTTGTTGCGATCATCGGTATTTTGGCTGCCATCGCGCTGCCTGCTTACCAGGACTACACCATTCGCGCCAAAGTGAGTGAGTGCTCTGGTATTATCGCCGCTTGCAAAACGTCTGTTTCTGAGTACTACGCCTCAGAAAACGGTTTGCCGGCCGATTCTGATGCAGCTGGTTGTGCAACTACAGAAACTCAGTATTGTGGTGCCCCCTCAGTTGCTGCAGGTGTGATCACTGTGGAAGCAAATACTGACACTGGTCTGCCAGGTGCTTGTAACTTGGTTATGACCCCTGCTGCTGATGTAACTTCTTGGGAAGGCAGCACAACTTGTGATTCAAAATATGTAGCTGCCACTTTCCGTTAATAATTCGGTTGGCGTTACTAAAAGCCCGGCTCTGCCGGGCTTTTTTTTTACTTTGAAATCAGGTTATGCTCTTATTAACAGCTTGTTTGCTCTAAATGTATCTCTATTGTTTTGGGTATTGTTTGAAGCTAAAGCATTTTGCGTTACTGCTGTTGCTAGCGGTGTGAAATAGCCTTAGTGGTGTCTGGGTGGGTGTTTAAGAAAATTCTGTTTTATAACTAAGGCAGTCGGCCGGACTTTCCTGCCCTTTGAGGTGACTGCTGAGCTTGATGTTTAGTTGCCCGTGCGCGAAAAGGAGGGGCGTTTCCAGTGTGTATTTCAGTTATAGCACTACTATCTTTCCGGTCTGTGTGTTGTGCCGATAATCTCCTAAGTTGATTTGTTAACGGTTATAGGTTGGGCGAATTTAAACGCTGGTGGGTTTTTGGAGTATCTTTATTAATTTATGCGAATTAAGGTGCAGTTTGTGATTCATTAATTTGTGGTGATAAAGAGCTTTGAGGTGTACGTGGTGAATGGGCAGTCATAGTTTGTAGTTAGGAAAGGTTGATGGATATATTATTAGAGTCTCGCGCCCTTTGGGCCTCTTTAATTGCTTTGGCAATTTTACCACTCGCTCCTTGGCGTTGGTTGGTTTGGGTCATTTGCTTGTTCCTCGGTAGCTCTCTATTGGCATCACTCGTTCATTTGCTCGCAAATTATTTTACTGGCCAGGGGATTACTGTGGCGGTATGGCATCATTTAGGGATGGCGTTCGACCCGGCTGTTGCATCGCAGTTTTGGTATCTGTGGTTGTGTGTTATAACGGCTTTTTTAGTGCTGGGTCTGGGGCTGCACTTTTGGGGGCGAGTTTCAATAAATACTCGCTTGACCCATTTAACATGGACAAGTGAAGTGGGGTTAGGGGGGGTCTTGCTTGTTCTTAGCAGTGTTTCGGTACTGACACACCCGGCTGTGGTGGATTTTTCGAGTGTGATGCATAAACGCTTTCAGCTGAGGGGGCCTGATTTATTGGCAGAAACTCTAAAGGGGCAGTCGTCCGTGGTTAAGGCCATAACCCCTAAGAGTTTTGTCTATTTGTATCTCGAAAGTTTCGAAAGGATATTTCTTGACCAAGAACGATTTCCAGGCCTGACGCCCAATTTAAATCGATTGTTTTCTCAGGGAGTGCAAGTAGGGCGTATTTATACGGCCCCGATGACGGGCTGGACGATGGCTGGCATGGTGTCCAGTCAGTGCGGTCTTCCTTTGTCGACAGCAGCATCAGTTCCCGCGTCAGTCGAGGGCAGCGATCAGTTAACTTGCTTGGGTGATATCCTCAATAAAGAGCAGTATCACTTAACATATATGGGGGGAGCCGATGCGGGCTTTTCCAAAAAGGGGCGGTTTTATACTTCTCATGGTTTTACTGAAGTTTATGGAACTGAGGAGTTAGAAAATCTTGCTGGTAGAGCTTTACCGCAATCACCCTGGGGGGTTTATGATGATGATTTGTTGTCTATGGCTTACCAGAAGTTTGAAAGTATTGCCAGTCAATATGATCGTTTTGGCTTGGTGCTGCTGACCCTAGATACCCATCAGCCGTCAGGCCATAAAACGCCTAGTTGTAAGGGGCTTACCTATGGTGATGGGGAAAGTGGTATGCTCAACTCCGTCAAATGTGCTGACCGTATAGTTAGCCGCTTTATCGAACAAGTGCTAGCCTCTGAGCATGCTCAGGATATTGTGCTTATTGTTGGCTCTGACCACCTGCTAATGGGTAATGATGCAGGTATTGAAGAGGAGACGACTACGCGGGAAAATTTGTTTTACTTATTTAATGTAGATCAGCCCTCAGTGGTGGATCGCCAGGCGACTAAATTTGATCTGGCGCCAACCATATTGCATTCACTGGGGTTTCAAGTTGGCATTTTAAATTTTGGTCGTAATTTGTTTGAGAGTCAGCCGACTTTGAGTGAAAGTTTTGGGCGCGATGAATTCAATCGTTTGCTTTATGTGTGGAGGAATCAGCTAGAGGCTAGCTGGCAGGAAGAGTGACAATAGTTATCGTATTGGATGAAATCATGAAGAATCGAATAAAAGCATTTAGCGTTCATTTGGCGATCAGCATCGTTATATTTTTAATGATCCTTGCGGTAGTCTATTGTTCGTGGTTTCCGGCAGGGCTCTTTCAGGCGGGTGCTTGGCAGGGGTTGAAAATAATTGCCTTTGTGGATTTGATACTAGGGCCTGTGTTGACATTTATTGTTTTCAATACCAAGAAAAAAAGTCTAAGGTGGGATCTCACCGCCGTAGGGATTCTGCAAGCAGTATGCCTTGGTTATGGCCTAATGCAACTGGAGCAGCAGCGAATCGTGTCTATGGTTTTAATGGATGACCAATTGTTTGTTGTGCATAAAATGGATTTGGAGCTGTCAGGATATAAAGCAAAAGAACTTGAGTTGAGCTTAGTTGGGCCACCAGTGTTGGCTTTTTATAACCTTCCCGAAAACATAGCGGCTGTTAAAAATGATTTAATGATTGTTGCTAATTTAGAAGGGCAGCCTCAATTTCAAATAAACCATTATATCCCCACACATAAAGCACTTACGGACGAGCATATTGAAAAGCGCCTACAGTGGCGACTAGATCGGCTACGTTACAATGCCGACGATGAGTGTTATTGGGTCGATATTGACGATAAATTTGTCGATGGTGAGGCCTGTTTTGCTCCATATCAGGGCGTTAAGCGTTTTGAGCAATACCAAGAGTAAACGTTAGTTGTTTGAGGTGACGCGCATCGATAAATCTATGCAAGTGATGTGCTTGGTGAGCGCGCCGATGGATATTCTAGAAATGATACTGTTGTATTGCTGCAGTTTTGCTGACGATTGAAGGTTGATGTTCCCAGAGGCTTCTAATTGGGCTTTGAATTGTCGGCCCTGTAAATGTATTTGCACCTGTTCGAGGTCCATCTCGTCCAGCATAATAATATCAGCATTAGCGGCCAGCGCCTGATCCAGTTCATCTAAGCTTTCAACTTCCACCTCTATGGGCTTGCCTGGAGCAATCTCTCGCGCCTTGGTCACGGCTTCTGCGATGCTCCCTGCTGCCATTATGTGGTTCTCTTTAATTAAAAAGGCGTCAAATAGCCCGATGCGATGATTGTGGCAGCCACCGCAGGTGACAGCGTATTTTTGTGCCAAGCGCAGGCCGGGTATGGTTTTGCGGGTGTCGAGTATTTTGATGTCTGTGCCTGCGACCAGTTTGGCGTATTGTGCGGCGACCGTGGCGGTGCCAGATAATAACTGCACAAAGTTCAGCGCAGTGCGTTCGCCGGTTAGCAGTGAGCGAGCGTTGCCCTGCAAAGTGAAGAGTATTTGGTTGGCGTGGGCGATCTCACCATCGCTGATATTCCAAGTAATTTCTACATTTTCGTCTAGTTGGTGAAAGGTCTCCTCTACCCAAGCTTTACCGCAAAAGACACAGTCTTCACGGGTAATAACCTCCGCGGTTGCCAGCTCACCCTCTGGTACCAACTGGGCGGTAATGTCGCCAGTGCCGATATCTTCATCCAGTGCGATAGCGACGCTTCTTATGATCTCAGCTTGCAGGCTGGAAGTGAGTTCAGGGGCTTGATTGTGCATATAAAGTCTCAGAGAATTGGATAGTCAGAGTATTTTACAGCACATGGCCTCACTAAAGCGGCCTTTAGCGCCAATGTTACTTTAAGCGGTCCTGTATATGCCAGTTAGTTATCAGCAGGAGGCAAAGATAACTATTTGTTATTAGCTGGTGATGTAAAGTGTTGGAAGTGTGATATAGCACCCAATGTCTAAACTTAAGGTTGGGCTTGCCGATCTATATACCTATACTAAACAGTAACAGATACCCTCAGAAATGAGTGACTCATGACAGAATCATCAAACTCAAGCGATAAGGTTGTCAAAATCGGCGGTAATCGCAATAGGTCCGCCTCTGGCGTACTGACCAGAATGCCTGCTGCCCTGCACCAGATGCGAGAAAAGGCAAAAAGCAAACTGGCTCCTTTGCTCGGACGTTTTTTTGAGCAGGCGGATGATGCTCTGTTTTCTTTGGCGGATCAAGCATCCAATAATCATGAGCAAAATGCATATTTTGACTCAATGCGGGCATTGAGGTTATCGAGAAAGTCCACCGAAGACACATTTTTTGCAACTATAGATAAGGGTTTGGCACAATTGTTAGACCCTGCGCTTGAGCAAGAGAGTGAGGAGGTGGATGAATCCATTGATTCCCTGTCTCTCGTGGGGAAAGAAGAGCTGGAAGATCTTGTGGCAGGCGAGTCAATGATGAAGCGTGCCAATGAAGAATTTGCCGAAAAAATCCAACACTTGAATTTGCGCATTGATCAGTTGGTGCCGGTAAAAGTTTACAATGAAAATAACCCCGTAGGTCCGGCCGCGATTTGCAACGCTTTTTTCGGTACCGCAGCGCACAATGACCTTGAGATTAAAGCGCGGCTGGTTTTATATAAATTGTTTGATCGCACCATTATGCAAGCCTTGGGTGGTGTCTACGATCAACTCAACGAGATGTTTGTTGAGGCCAATATACTCCCCTCTCTTTCTTCGCCGACCGCTAAGAAAAAGCCACGGCCCAGCAGGGCGGGTGGTGCATCCGCGTCCCGTGGCGCCGAGCTGGATGAAGGTGCAGAGCAAGTGTTGAACTCGCTCAGAGAGTTGATGGGATCGGCACAAGTATCTGATGAAACAGGCTCACAGGTAGGCCAGACGGGCACGGTCGGTGCCAACACCTTGCGTTCGGAAGATTTGCTGGGCTTATTAACTTTGGCGCAAAGACAGGCGGCTCCGGATCAGACTGCGGCTGTCGCTACGCCTGCCACACCGGCCCAAATAAGCACTATGTTGACCGAGTTGCTGCAAGAGAGCGGCAAAGGTGATAATGCCATCAATCAAGTTGACGCCGATGTTATCAACTTGGTTAGCATGATGTTCGAGTTTATTCTCGATGACCGCAACTTGGCCTCCAGCATGAAAGTATTGCTGGGCAAATTACAAATTCCGTTGGTTAAGGTAGCCATTGCCGATAAAACATTTTTTGGTAAAGGCGGGCATCCAGCTAGGCGTTTGCTGAATGAAATGGCGACAGCGGCCCTGGGTTGGCAAGAGCTGACTGAGGAGAAGCGCGAAAAAGATGCGCTTTACCAAAAGGTATCCGTCACGGTTGATCGTGTATTGGCCGAGTATGAAAAAAATGTCGATATCTTTGATGAATTGCTACTGGATTTCAGGGGCTTTCAGGAGCGCGATAAGCGCCGGGCGAAGATTCTTGAACAACGCACTATCGATGCCGAAGATGGTAAGGCCCGCTCGCAGCGAGCTCGGGCCGAAGTGGACGCCGCACTGGAAGAAATTTCCGCTGGGCACAGTGTGCCGCAAGCTGCCGCTGAACTATTAAGTACGGCTTGGGCGAATGTATTGTTTGTGACCTGCCTCAAAGAAGGTGCTGATAGCGAAAACTTCAATCAGCAAATTCAAACGGCCAGGCAGCTTATCTGGAGTGTCACGGTCGATATGACACCGGAAAAGCGACAAAAGTTACTAAAACTAGTGCCGCGATTGCTAACTAAGTTGCGTACTGGATTGGAAGAAATTGCCTTTAATCCCTACCAAATGGGGAAACTGTTTAAATCGCTGGAAAAGCTCCACCTGCAGGTATTACGGGGTCAGGCACCTGTCGAGCCGGCTCAGGCTGCCAGTCATCCCGAGCCGCAAGCTGAGGCGCCGCTAGTGCCCGCTCCCGCTTCCAAGGCAGCACAAGCTGAACCGACGGTAGCGGAAAGAGTGCACCGTGAGGCCATCCAAGAGCGATCGACTACTCCGGCTGTAAAACCAGTACAAACCGAACCTACTTCGCAGCAGTCTGTTTCAGCGGATGCTCCCGTGGGGGAAGCTGCGCAAGAAACCATCGACGGTCAAACCTTGGCGCTGGTATCTAATTTATCGCAAGGTGCTTGGTTTGAGATGACAGCTGCTACTGGTGAGAGTTATCGTTGTCGTTTGGCCGCTATTATAAAACCTACCGGTAAGTACATTTTTGTAAACCGCACCGGCATGAAAGTCGCTGAAAAGTCCAAAGAAGAATTGGCCATATCCATGCGTGACGGCAAAATCCGTTTATTGGATGACGGTATGTTATTTGATCGGGCGTTAGAGTCTGTGATCGGCAATTTGCGTCAGTCACGCTCTTAGGACTTATGCTCGGAGTTTGCCTCAATGCTTTTGAGGTAGGCAAGCCTACCGTTACAATTGAAATTACAGCTTTGCGTCTCCTCTATAGTATTTTTTTCTCTGCTAATAAAGCCCCGCCACATTCGTTATACTGACACACTATTTTTCTGGCAGTATAAGTGTATGGCGCAATATTCAATTGTGGGTGGGTGGATTGATCAGGCCGAACGGTGCAGTTGCCCGAATTTTGGCGAGCGCCCTAACCCTCAAGACATCAGTTTGCTTGTTATTCACAACATTAGCCTACCTCCTGGTGAGTATGGCGGCGGTTGGATTGACCGCTTTTTTGCCAATAAGCTCGATCCGGCTGCTCATCCCTATTTTAGCGACATTGCCAATCTGCAGGTGTCCTCTCATTTATTAATCGAGCGCACAGGCGTTATTAAACAATTTGTGAATCTTGAGCAGCGGGCCTGGCACGCGGGCCGATCTGAGTTTAATGGCCGGGAGGAATGCAACGATTTTAGCATTGGAATTGAGTTGGAGGGGACAGATGATACCCCGTATACAGACGCACAATACCAAACATTAATAGCGGTGACGCAGGCGATTCTTACCTGCTATCCAGCCATAGACAAAAGCCGAATCCTTGGTCATAGTGATATTGCTCCCGGCCGAAAAACTGACCCAGGGCCGAGTTTTGATTGGTCGAGATATAAAATCGCATTATAAAAAAGGCAATGAATATTTGCCGCAGAGGTGGGTATGGCATTTTTAAGTTTAATTATTGTTCTGTTGTTGGTGCAGTGGTGGGGCTCAGGTAAGCCCTTGCAGCGCGATCAGTGGTTCTACCAGTTGTGGCTAGTCATTGAGCGGTCAGCAGATAGGCTTCCCTTTAAGCGCTATACCCCTATTGTTTTGGCCTTGGGGCTACCTGTTGCTCTATTGCTCGCATTACAAATTGGGTTGTATCGGGCCGATGGATGGTTTTGGTTGTTACTGCTCAATGTATTAGTGTTGTTGTTCAGTTTGGGGCGAGGTGATTTTAGTGCGAGTATTGGCCGTTATCTAGAGGCGGCGCAAGCGGATGATTCTGTTAGAGCCGCACAAGTTCTGGATGAGAATAACCTAGACCCGCAACTGCGCCAAGAGCGAACGTCCTCCAGCTGGATGGACTTGCACAATGAGGCCTTGCGGGTATTTGGCTACCGCGGGTTTGAGCGTATGTTTGCCGTTATTTTTTGGTTTATGGTGTGTGGGGCCGCGGGGGCATTAGGGTATCGGCTAGTGGTGCTAGCTTGGAGTCGCTGGCTGGCCGTAAATGATGCGCGCGCGGCTTGTTTGGGGCGAGTGTTGCTCTGGTTGGAGTGGCCTGCCGCCCGACTGATGGGGGTTGCTTGGGCATTGGTCGGTAATTTTGAGGTTTGTATGCAGCCTTGGCGTGAAAACTGTTTCAAGGCCGTTCCTACCCAGCGGTTTCTATCGAGTATTATTCGCGGTGCTTTAGGGGACGATCAGGCCTGTGGCAGTAATACGCTAAGCGCCACCGCTGCAACCCGTATAGAGCCTGCCTACTCATTGAGTCTCGTGAAAAATCTAGAGGGCATGTTTTCGCGGGCATTGCTTTTTTGGGTGGTCGTTGTGGCGGTGATCAGCTTAACGCTATAGGTCGAAGCACTAATTTTATTGATGGGCCCAGCTTTGGGCTGTTAGAGGAGAGAGGGTTGTTATGCCATCGTTTGATGTGGTTTCAGAAGTCGATAAACATAACCTGACCAATGCGGTTGATCAGGCCAATAGAGTGGTGACAGGCCGCTACGACTTTAAAGGCGTGGAGGCAAAGTTTGAGCTGAAAGAATATACCGTCACCATGACCGCCGAAGGTGACTTTCAGCTCAAGCAAATGCTGGATATTTTGCAAAGCGCAGCGATGAAAAATAGCATCGACATTGCCTGCCTTGACAGTCAGCCGGCGCGCCCCAGTGGCAAGTTGGTGATTCAAGAGGTGGTGGTTAAAACCGGTATCGAAACCGATTTGGCGAAGAAAATCGTCAAAATGATTAAAGAGCAAAAGCTCAAAGTGCAAACACAAATACAGGGCGATCAGCTGCGGGTAACTGGCAAAAAACGCGATGACTTACAATCGGCCATTGCCTTTTTACGCAGCTCCGATATTGAGCAGCCCTTGCAGTACAATAATTTCCGCGATTAGTCAGTGTTGGATTGTTTGCCACCAGCTTCTAATTCAGTCACCCAAAAAACGGTGGCACCAGCCACCGCAATGGGCATGGCAAAGATGTTAATTACAGGAACCATGCTGGCAAGCATGATCAGGCCGCCGAATGAATAGCTGGTTAAGGTGGGGTGGCGCAGTCGTCGGCGCAACTCAGGGAAGGGGGTTTGATGATTGTCAGCGGGGTAGTCGACATATTGCACGGCCATGCACCAAGCGGCCCATAAGGCTGAAACGACCAGTACGATAAGATTTACCCCAGGGATAAACCAGCTGACGAAAATCAATAATAAAATCAATAACCCGCGGGTGAAAAAATACCAAAGTTTTATCAGCTCGCGTCCCAGTGTGCGAGGTATTAACGCAGCCCAACTTTCTTCTGGCGGTGCAGTGCCGGTTAGCTTTTGCTCAATTTTTTCCGCTAAAATACCGTAAAAAGGGGCCGCTATTAAATTAGTAATAACATTAAAGCTATAGCCATAAATAAACAAAACGGCCACAGCAAAAATCGCCCAAAGTAGCCAAGCCAGAAACTCCAGCCAGCCCGGCAGCCACCCCATCAGAAGCGACAAGAAATCGCTAAAAGCCGAAATAAGCACTAGCGTTGTACCGATAAAGACCAGTAGGTTGGTCAGCAGCGGTACGATAATAAACCGTTTTAACCCCGGGGCGAGCATTAACCTCGCCCCGCGGCTTAAGTGGTCCAGTGCGTGTGATGGGTTGCCTTGCACTTACTGGGCGCCAGCCTTTTCTAGTATGGCCACATATGGCTCACCGTGGCGGTGTTGCTTGACTGTTTGCAAAAGGGTTTTCCCCTCTGGTCCCAGTGTGTTTAAGCTGTAGCCTGCCGCCAGAAAAAAGTCGACAAAGGTGGCAAAATTTTCAGCCTTCATGCCGCGGTAGGCTTTTTCTAGCAAGTGATAGTCGTGGCTGATGCCCGCCGGGGCGGGGTAGTTTAAAAAGCCTTTAATGCGTTCGTCATCAAACACTTCACCCAGTACTTTTTGTTTGTCTTTTTTCAATGTCATTGTTCGCCCAGCTTCTTCAGTAGTATTTCGTTAACGGCTTGTGGGTTGGCTTGGCCTTTACTGGCCTTCATGATTTGTCCGACAAAAAAGCCCAGCATTTTGGGGCGTTTTTTATCGTCGGCATTTTTGTAGTTATTCACCTGTGCGGGGTTGTTGGCAATGACTTCATCCACCATTTTTTCAATGGCGCCGGTATCAGAGACTTGTTTTAGACCGTGCTTGTCAATAATCGTATCGGCATCGCCTTCGCCATTGGTCATGGCTTCGAACACTTGTTTGGCAATTTTCCCCGAGATAGTGCCATCTTTGATACGACTGATTAAGCCGGCTAATTGTTCGGCATTAACCGGGCAGGTGGCCAGTGTCGTCTCTGACTTGTTTAAGTAGGCCGCTAAATCCACCATTACCCAGTTGGCGGCAAGCTTAGCTTCGCCCGAGCCTTTGGCGACGGCTTCAAAAAAATCTGCCGTGGGGCGATCTGTAGTGAGTACTGCCGCGTCGTATTTAGATAGACCATGTTCGCTCACAAAGCGGTCGCGTTTGGCATCGGGCAGTTCAGGTAGGGTGTTTCGAATTGTCTCGATATAGTCGTCGTCGAGTATAACGGGAAGCAAATCTGGGCAGGGGAAGTAACGGTAGTCGTTGGCCACTTCTTTGCTGCGCATAGAGCGTGTTTCGCTTTTGTCGACGTCGAATAAACGGGTTTCTTGAACCACGGAGCCGCCGTCTTCAATAAGGTCAATTTGCCGGGCAGCCTCAATATTGATGGCTTTTTCCACAAATTTAAACGAGTTAATGTTTTTAATCTCGCAGCGAGTGCCGAGTTTTTCCTCGCCTTTTAAGCGCACGGACACATTGGCATCGCAGCGCATAGACCCCTGCGACATATCGCCGTCAGAAATTCCCAGATAGGTAATAATAGAGTGAATTTTCTTTAAGTAAGCCACGGCTTCTTCGGCCGTGCGCATGTCGGGTTCCGAGACGATCTCAATCAGTGGCGTGCCGGCTCGGTTAAGGTCGATACCGCTCATGCCGTGATAATCTTCGTGCAGGGATTTTCCCGCATCTTCTTCTAGGTGCGCGTGGTGCAATCGAATCGATTTAGTTTCACCGCTGGCCAGTTCGACCTCTATGACGCCAGGGCCAACAATGGGTTCCTCCAATTGTGTGGTTTGATAGCCTTTGGGTAAGTCTGGGTAAAAGTAGTTTTTGCGCTCAAACACTGAACGTTTACCAATATCGGCGTTCATGGCCAAGCCGAACATAACGGCAAATTTAAACGCCTGCTCGTTGGCCACCGGCAATGTGCCGGGCATGGCCAAATCGACCGCACAGGCTTGAGAGTTAGGCGCTGCCCCGAATGCGGTACTCGCGCCAGAAAAAATTTTCGATTGGGTGGAAAGTTGTACATGAATTTCCAGCCCGATAACCGTTTCCCATTCCATATTATCTACCTCTTACGCTGTTGCGGGGGCCGTTTGCTGATGAAAGTCAGTGGCCTGCTGGAATTGATGTGCGACGTTAAGCAGTTTGCCCTCGGCAAAATAATTGCCAATGAGCTGCAGGCCGATGGGTTTGCCATCGATTAGGCCGCAGGGAATGGATAGGCCGGGTAGCCCCGCCAAGTTGGTGGCAATGGTGTAGATGTCTTCCAGGTACATGGCCACCGGGTCGCCGCCCTTGGCGCCAAATTCAAACGCGGGGTTGGGCGCGGTGGGGCCGAGAATGACATCGACATCAGCAAAAGCCTCGACAAAGTCTTGTTTGATCAGGCGTCGCACTTGCTGGGCTTTGTTGTAATAGGCGTCGTAATAACCGGCAGATAAGGCGTAGGCGCCGACTAAAATACGGCGTTTGACCTCATTGCCAAAGCCTTCGCCGCGCGAACGTTTGTACAGGTCGGCAAGATCTTTGGGGTCCTCGCAACGGTGTCCATAACGCACCCCGTCAAAGCGTGATAAGTTGGCAGAACACTCGGCCGGTGCAATCACATAGTAAGCCGGCACTGCTAGATGGGTGTGCGGCAGACTGATGGGTTTGATGGTTGCGCCCAGTGACTGGTAGGTCTTAATGGCAGCTTGCACAGCTTCGGCGGTTTTGGGGTTTAGGCCTTCGCCGAAGTACTCATCGGGAATGCCAATGGTTAAACCGTTTAAACTGGCAGCGAGGCCTTGAGTGTAATCTTCTAGCGGTTGATCGACACAGGTGGAGTCTTTAGCGTCAAAGCTTGCCATGGTGTTAAGCATAATGGCCGCATCTTCCGCAGAGCGGGTGAGTACGCCGGCCTGGTCTAGGCTGGAGGCAAATGCAATCATGCCGTAGCGCGATACCCGACCATAGGTGGGTTTAATCCCGGTAAGGCCGCATAGTGCTGCTGGTTGGCGAATAGAGCCGCCAGTGTCGCTGGCGGTGGCGCCAGGTGCGAGAAGCGCCGCTACCGCCGCTGCAGAGCCGCCAGAGGAGCCCCCAGGGACACAGTTGGTGTTCCAGGGGTTTTTCACCGGCCCGTAATAACTGGTTTCATTCGATGAGCCCATGGCGAACTCATCCATATTGGTTTTGCCGAGCATAACGGCACCGGCTTGCTGATAATTCTCGACAATGGTGGCATCGTAAGGGGCAATAAAATTGTCGAGCATCTTAGAGGCGCAACTAGTGCGTACACCCTTGGTGCAAAAGATGTCTTTATGAGCAATGGGAACGCCGCACAGGGCTGGGGCGTCGCCTGCCGCCAGTCGCTGGTCGGCAACCTGAGCCTGCGTCAAGGCGATATCGCCGGTTAGGGTGATAAAGCTGTTGTAGCGATCATCGTGTGCCGCAATACGATCTAAAAAGTGTTGCGTGAGCTCTACACTGGAAAATTCTTTGTTGCGCAGGCCGCTTATCAGCTGGGCAATAGTTTTGCTGTGCATGAACAGTGTCCTTGGTTTAAGGGCTGTAAGTGTGTGTCGTTTTGGTCGTCAATTTGAGCGCATGATCACTCGATCACTTTAGGTACCAAGTAAAGGCCATCTTGCGTGGCTGGCGCCATGGCTTGTAGTGATTCTCGCTGATCGGTTTCGGTGACTACGTCAGCGCGCAAGCGCTGTACGGCATCCAGCGGGTGGGCCATGGGCTTAACGTTTTGGGTGTCTGCCGCTTGCAGTTGATCCACCAGCTCCAGCACTTGGGAAATGCTTTGCGCGGTTTCGGCCGCCGCTTCTTCTGAGATTTGCAGGCGCGCAAGTTCGGCCAGCTTTTCTATATCGGACTGATCTACAGCCATGGGTGTCTGCTCCAAAATCCAGTTGTGGCGGCAAAACTTGTATTTTACCGCTCTGTTGGTCATTTTACGGTCGAATCTACCGCCTGCCGAGGTTAAATTCGGCGAAAATGTCGATAAACCCCAAAAAGGCGCTAAAGTTATCACATTTGCGCCTTGCTCTAAATCCCTGCCGTTGATAGAGTGCCAGCATTAGCGAGCTGTCTGTGGTTAGTATCTCTTAATAAGGTAGTGGCTATTAATCACAGATTATTCGTGTAACACGTTAAATGGGGCCCCTATGGGGTCATCGGACAGACACATAATTGTCGGCTCGGGGCTTAAGTTAAGCCTCGGGCTCGCTTAGTATCCAAGGCCAGCTACTCTCATGTTCAAATATCTTCGCGGCGCATTTTCCAACGATTTATCCATCGATCTCGGTACAGCTAACACTCTTATTTATGTCAGGGGCAGAGGCATAGTACTGGACGAGCCCTCCGTTGTGGCCATTCGACATCACAATGGTCAAAAAATAGTGGAGGCCGTGGGCACAGAAGCTAAGCGCATGTTGGGGCGTACACCGGGTAATATTACCGCAATTCGTCCTTTAAAAGACGGTGTAATTGCCGATTTTCAGGTCACCGAGAAAATGCTTCAGCATTTTATTCGCAAGGTGCATGAAAACAGCTGGTTTGCCCCTAGCCCCAGAGTACTGATCAGTGTGCCCTGTCTTTCAACAGAGGTGGAGAAGCGAGCCATTCGCGAATCGGCGTTAGGTGCGGGTGCATTGGAGGTTCGCTTGATCGAGGAGCCAATGGCCGCCGCAATAGGTGCTGGCTTAAAAGTAGCCGAGGCAAGTGGCTCCATGGTGGTGGATATTGGCGGTGGCACCACGGAAATTGCCGTAATCAGCCTCAATGGCGTGGTTTATTCTGACTCTGTGCGCATCGGTGGGGATCGTTTTGACGAGGCTATTGTCAATTACGTAAGACGCCACTATGGCAGTATTATTGGCGATGCCACGGCTGAGCGCATCAAGCAAGAAGTGGGTTGTGCTTACGCTAGCTCTGAGGTGCGAGAAATCGATGTGCGTGGTCGCAACCTGGCCGAAGGTGTGCCGCGCAGCTTTACTCTCAATAGCGATGAGGTATTGGAAGCATTACAAGAGCCGCTGGCTGGAATAGTGCAGGCTGTAAAGAGTGCTCTTGAGCAGTCGCCACCAGAGTTGGCCTCCGATATTGCCGAAAGTGGTGTTGTGCTCACCGGTGGTGGCGCTTTACTGCGTGATATCGACCGTTTGTTGGCCAACGAAACCGGCTTACCGTTTGTGGTGGCCGAAGATCCGCTAACCTGTGTGGCTCGAGGCGGCGGTGTCGCAATGGAAATGAACGACAAGCGCAATATCGACCTGCTGTCCTCCTAATGTTACCACCGAGCCTGTGTCTTTGTGATGCAGGCTAAAACCTTGGAGCAATAGCCATTAAAACGCTGTTTACCAAAGGCCCAGCGGTCAGTTCGCGATTTGTGCTGTTTGGTCTTTTGGCCATCGTATTGATTTTGCTCGGTCTGTATACAGACGTCCTCGATAAGCCGCGAAGTCAATTAATTGATTTCGCCAAGCCTCTCTACCAAGTAACTGACTGGCCCCGTCGGATTAATCATTGGCGGCAAGAGACATTTGTCGCGCGCGGTGAGTTGCTGCAAGAAAATAAACGTTTACAAACCGAACTCCTCATACATAAGCGCAAACTACAGCAGTTGGCATCCCTGTCGGCTGAGAATGTGCGCCTGCGGCAATTGCTTAACGCCACCGAGCTACTTAAAGATGATGTCTTGGTGGCCGAGCTTATTGGGGTGTCGCCCAATCCGTTAAGTCATACTCTAATACTAAACCGCGGCACTTTAGATGGGGTCTTTTCTGGCCAACCTGTACTCGATGCCAACGGCTTGTTGGGGCAAGTGGTTGAGGTCAGCCCCCACAGCGCCAGGGTGTTACTGTTGACTGATCCAGCCCATGCGTTGCCTGTGCAAGTGAATCGCAATGGTGTGCGTACTATCGCTGAGGGCACGGGTGATTTGGGGATGCTGAAGTTGCGTCATGTATCGAACACTACTGATATTCAAGAGGGCGACTTACTTGTCAGCTCAGGCCTAGGGCAGCGTTTTCCTGCAGGATACCCTGTGGCGACAGTTAATCGGGTGAGCCGTGATCCTGGCCAGCCCTTTGCTGATATTTATGCCAAACCTATGGCGCAAATGGATCGAGCGCGCAACGTATTGTTGGTGTTTGATACTAAGCAAGCGGAGCGTTAACCGCTATGGTTCGCGAACGTTTTCCAACCTATCTATTACTGTTTAGCTCTTTGCTACTCGCTTTTTTATTGGATATTTACCCGCTCGCTCTGGAGTACCGTGTATTGCGCCCGCAGTTTGTGCTGCTAGTGGCAATCTACTGGGTATTTGTTTTACCGCAGAGCGCCTCTATGACGCTATTGTTCCTGCTGGGTCTTATGCAGGATATTGTGGTTGGAGTTCCGCTCGGTCAGCATGCACTGATATTTGTGGTAGTTGCCTATCTGTGCTTACGTTCATGTCGGCGCGTTCGGCACTTTGCCCGCTGGCAAGAGGCTTTGTGGATACTTTGTTTAGTCGCTTTGGGTCAAGCGATTTCCGGCTGGGTGCAATCTTTGGCGGGGCGCGAAATCACTGGGTGGCAATTTTTGTTGCCAGCATTGGCCAGCGCCAGTGTTTGGCCCCTGCTATCGCTGGTCATGGATGTTTTGCGTCGT
Organism: Gilvimarinus sp. 2_MG-2023; assembly: GCF_030547685.1. Lineage (GTDB taxonomy): Bacteria > Pseudomonadota > Gammaproteobacteria > Pseudomonadales > Cellvibrionaceae > Gilvimarinus. The sequence continues at coordinate 165,855 of NZ_JAUOQM010000021.1, forward strand.
TATTATCGTATTGCACGACAAATTTAGGACCACATTATGCCTGAGCACGACACACCACCTGCCTTAGTGCTGGCGTCAGGCTCACCACGTCGGCGCGAATTATTGCGTCAAATCGGAGTGGCATTCACTTCGGTGTCTATTGATGTGGAAGAGCAGCGCCGGTCGGAGGAGTCCCCCGAAGCTTATGTACAGCGTTTAGCTCTGGAAAAAGCTCAAGCTGGGCTGGCCAACCTGAACCCAAAAGAACAGGCGGTAGTTTTAGGGGCTGATACACTGGGGGTGCTTAATGGTCAGGTGTTGGAAAAACCTCATAATCAGTCCCATGCCGCGCAAATGTTAACCTCTATGTCTGGTGTAAGGCACCAAGTGTTATCCGCTGTGGCCCTGACCGATGGCGTTAAGCAGCGACTGGCGCTGTCGACTACTTGGGTTACCTTTAGGGAAATAACTGCAGCCGAGATCGAGCGCTACTGGTACACAGGAGAGCCTCAGGATAAAGCGGGTGGTTATGCCATTCAGGGGCTGGGGGCGGTATTTGTCACGGCAATCGAGGGCAGTTACTCGTCAGTCGTAGGCTTGCCTCTAGAGCTGACTCAGAACCTGTTAGCTCAGTACAATATTCCCGTATGGGGTAATGCTGCTAGCGCAGCCAACGTGAATGAGAGCGACTCGTGAGCGAAGAAATTCTGATCAATGTATCGCCGGTTGAGACTCGTGTAGCGCTGGTGGAAAACGGTGTACTACAAGAGCTACACGTTGAGCGAACGCACAACAAAGGCTTTGTTGGGAATATCTATAAAGGAAAGGTGGTTAGGGTCTTACCCGGTATGCAGGCCGCTTTCGTTGATATAGGTTTAGAACGTACCGGCTTTATTCACGCGCAAGAGTTAATACCGGAATCTGCCGATGGCGATAGGCATTCCGATTTGCCCGATATTCGCACCTTAGTGCGAGAGGGGCAAGCCGTACTGGTTCAAGTCAGTAAAGACCCTATTGGTACTAAAGGTGCGCGTTTAACCAGCCATATCACCTTGTCCTCACGCTATTTAGTGTATATGCCCAATAGTTATCATATAGGTGTATCCATCCGTATCGACGATGAAGCGGAGCGAGCCCGTCTGAAAAATGCGGTTGAGCAGGCGGTTAAAGACGATGACAGTAAAGGTGGATTTATCGTTCGAACGGTCGCGGAGGGTATTAGCAGTGATTCGGTTATCGCAGATATTCCGTTCTTAAAAAAATTATGGCAAGGGCTTCAGACCAAAATGGGCGCTTGCAACGTACCGTCTGTGGTATACGAAGATATGCATCTCGCTTTGCGTTCATTGCGCGATTTGGCACGGCGTCCGATTGAAAAGATTCGGGTGGATTCACGTCAAAGTTGGTCGCAGATGCGAGAGTTTGCTAATGAATACTGCCCGCAATTGATCAACAGTATTGAATGCTATCAGGGTGAACGCCCTCTAATGGACTTGTACGGCATTGAGGATGAAATTGCACGAGCTTTAAACACCCATGTGCAACTTAAATCCAGTGGCTATTTAATTGTAGAGCAAACTGAAGCGATGACTACGGTTGATGTTAATACCGGAGCTTTTGTGGGGCGTCGCAACCTAGAAGAAACTATTTTTAAAACCAATATGGAAGCGGCTACTGCAATTGCCCGGCAGCTTAGGGTACGCAATATTGGTGGTATTATTGTTCTCGACTTTATCGATATGCAAGATGTTGAGCACCAGCGTCAGGTTATTCGAGCTTTAGAAAAGTCTCTCGAAAAAGATCACGCCAAAACCAAAATCACAGGTGTGTCAGAGCTCGGTTTGGTTGAGATGACGCGCAAGCGAACTCGTGAATCCCTAGGGCAAATGCTGTGTGAGACCTGTCCCGTCTGTCAGGGGAGAGGTGAGTTGAAGTCAGCAGAAACCATCTGTTATGAAATTTTTCGCGAAATACTGCGTGAGGCCCGTGCTTACGATAATGAGAAGTTTTTGGTGATGGCTGCGTCAAATGTAGTGGATCGGCTGCTGGATGAAGAGGCGGCTTACGTTGCTGATTTGGAGTCTTTTATTAAGCGCACGATCGAGTTTCAAGTCGAGCCGCTGTTTAATCAGGAACAGTATGACATTGTGCTGGTTTAATGCCGACGGTGACATGGCAATGAGGACGGACGGTATTTACTCATGTTTCATGCGCTAAGATTTATATTGCGTAAATTCTACCTTCTGCTGGCAATCTTAGTGATTGTGTTGGCCGTCGTTGTGCAGCTGGGTCGAAACTTTTCATACCTAATATCCGATTATCGCGATGAAATCGCAACTGCTCTTTCAGTGCAAGCCAAGGCCCAGGTGACATTGAGTTCTCTAGAGGCTCAGTGGGATGGACTTCAACCATCGGTCATTGCCCAGGGCATCCGGCTGGAGGATGACGACGGTACATTGTTGGGGGAAATTGCGCGAGCACAGTTAAGATTAGATTTAATTGCTTCCCTGCTGAATTTTCAGCCGGTGTGGAGCAACGTGGCTTTTAGTGGTGGCTCACTGACCGTTAATCAAAGCGAAGCTGGACATTGGATGTTGAGCGAGAAAGCCGTTAGCGAAGAGGCCTCAAAAACCAGCAGCGGTGACAATCAAAAATTAATGGATATGTTGCTAGCCGCTCGTCGAATTAATTTTGATCATACTCAACTACATTTTAAATTTCAAAACGGTGATACCATCACTTTGCAGTCCCCCAGAGTATTGGTGGAGAACCGCAATGATTTTCATCGGCTATTAATCAGTGTCGATGTTGAGCAAAACAAAAATGCACTCTTTATTGTCATGGAGTCTTCAGGTGATCCTCGCCAGCCTGATTCAACCGTGGCCAGTTATATACAATTTCGAGACTTCCCCTTAAGTACACCCGCCGATGTGCTCACTGCGCAATTCGTAAATAAACACCTAGGTCGGGGCGATTTACAAGGCACCTTGAATGCCGGTATTTGGCTTAATAAAACCGAGAGCAACTCTGCCTTTGAAGTGGTTGGGGAGTTGAGTTTGTCGAACACTGTGATTCCTGTGGCTAACGGGGAGTTGGATTTACAAGCGGTTAACGCTGATCTTTCCGGTTACGTCAGTGATTTGAATCACTGGCAGCTTGGGGTTTCATCTCTGGAGGTGACCGCCCAGGGCAAAGCCCAAACGGATTTGGCACTATTAGCGATTAAAAGCGGTGCTCGCTCCCCCACAACCCTGCGCATAAATGAGCTTAATCCCCAGTGGCTGACCCAGGTGCTATTGGGGGGTAATTTTTTTGAGCCCGATGGCCAGTTAGAAAATTTAGCTTTATCACTTGACCCTCATGGTCGATTACACAATTTACAGTTTGTAATGCCCGCAGGCCAGCCCGCTTTATGGCAGCTGACAGCGTTCAGTGACAATATTGACGTGGGTAGCTGGAATGGAGCTCCTGGGGCAACGGGTGTGTCGGGTTACATTACAGCTAATGCTCGGCAGGGCGTGGTACATCTCGATGCTCGAGATAATTTTTCTGTGTTGTTTGAGGGGGTCTATGAGCAACCCATGCAGTTTAATCGTGCTCAGGGCCAAGTGAGTTGGCTATTGCGTCCGGAGCAAAATGTCATAGATGTGTACTCTAGCGAAATCACCGCCTCGGATGGTACTGAGCAGTTGCAGGGGCAGTTTCACTTGCACTTACCTTATCAGCGAAACTCAGGACCGATTGAGCTTACCATCAGTGCGACAGCGCAGCAGGTAGCAGCTCAGCAGTATAAAAAATACATTCCAATTGTCTTACCTGAATCTTTACGTGAGTATATTGAGCAAGGAGTTGGCAAAACGAATGCAGGTATTGCGAAGCAGGCGCAATTTATTTATCGCGGCGTGCTTAATGATGGTGCTCCAGAGGCGCACAATGTTGCACTCAGCCTGAATATAGATCAGGCCTCGTTTCATTATCAAGATAACTGGCCTGAAGTGCATGACACACAGGGTAGTCTGTTGGTCGACAATGATGATGTCTACGTGCGGATCGCATCGGGCCGAATTTATAATAGTGAAGTAATCGATGCCGAAGTGATATTGAATGATAACCCTGCGGGCGAGGGGGCATTGTTAACCATCGTCGGGCACGTGGATGGTATTGCTAGTGATGGTTTGCGCATATTACGCCAAAGTGTATTGCGCGAGTACGTGGGCGATCAAATGGATAGCTGGTACTTGCACGGGGAAATACAGGCGGCTATTGATATTGCGATACCCTTGCAGGAGCAAGCAGCAGGTGGACACTACGCCGTTGATGTCAATGTTCAAGCTTCCAGTTTTGACCTCGATAATTTAGCCCTCGAGCTGGATGATGTTAAAGGCCGTATTCGATACGATGATAAAGCTGGCATTCAAACGCAAGATTTAACCGCTCAACTTTTTGGTCATCCGCTACAAGTTGCAATGCGCAGCGCTACGAATGAGAGTGGGCTGCTGACGATTATAGAGGCGCAAGGCAGCGCCAGCGCAGATCAGTTGGCGCACTGGAGTGAACAGCCGGGACTCTTGTTTGCCGATGGAACCATGCCTTTGCGTTTATCGGTGGAGCTCAATCATGGTGATGAAACCGCTGAGTCGAGAGAGGATCAACGCCTGGCGGCTATTTCAGTACATGCAGATTTGACCGAAGCGGCGGTTAACTTGCCCACTCCTTTGGGTAAAGAGCGTGGTGAACCTGGTACGGCGGTGGTCAATTATATAATGGGCAGTGAGACTACCTTTGTCGATGTTCACTATTTAGATCAAGTTCGAGCGATGTTGCACTTTGAACAGGACGAAAAAGCATTGATTAGTGGTGCGGTTGGGCTTGCCGCTGAGCCTGAGTTTCCATCGACCCCTGGCTTACATATATCGGGCAGGGTAGAGCAAATAGATATTGCTACCTGGCAGAATGTTTTGAGTCAGTATAGAGGCTACGAACAGCGCATGCTCGGTGAGTTAAATGAGCCGCAAGTAGCCTCTAGCCAGATACCAATCTCTACAGACTTGCTAATACATCGACAGCCTCTTGGTGCAATTGCTCTGACTGACTTACGTTTAAGGGCGAGACAGCTTGAAAGTGGCTGGGACTTTCTTATTAATAATAACGCAATAAATGGCGAACTCTATTGGCCAATACTAGCGTCTGAGCCGATGCGTATTGTCATAAATAGTTTGAATGTTCCCGCTGAATTACTGGAAGGTGAGGGGGGCGACAAATCACTGGAGTTGACCAACACACACACTTGGCCGGATGCAGAGGTGAGTATCGACTCGTTACGGCTGGCCGATAAGGATTATGGCCAGTGGTCTTTTAACCTTCAGCCCAGTAAGGATAAATTGGCTTTCACTGATATTAAAGGCGAAATCCGTGGTATGGAAGTGAAGGGTATCAACGGTGCTGGTGCTACCCTAGATTGGACGTTGGGTGAAGCTCCTCAGACTGCGTTGGCCGCCGAGCTTAAGGTCGCCAATATGTCGAAAACTTTGCAGGCATGGGGTGCTCCTCCCAGCCTGGAGAGCCAAGATGCTTTGTACAGAATGGACTTTACTTGGCCGGCATTGCCGACGGATGTCGATTTAGAAACAGTATCGGGCCAACTCGATGTGAAATTGGGGCAGGGACGTTATTTACGTGACAGTGCCGGTGCCAGTGATGGGCTGCTGAAATTCTTAGGATTATTTAATTTCGATTCTTTAGCGCGCCGGGCAAGGTTGGATTTTTCTGACCTGTATAAAAGTGGTTTGGCGTTTGACAGTATTACCGGGCAAGTGGCGTTTGATGAGGGGCAGCTTAATATTACAAAAGCCTTTCAGTTGCAGAGCCCTTCAAGCCGAATGGAGTTGACAGGCAGTGTGGACATGGTGGCGCAAACTTTGGATACTCGGCTGGTCGCCACTTTGCCGATGACCGGTAATCTGACAGTTATTGCAGCTCTTGCTGCAGGTTTGCCGGCTGCAGCTGGTGTGTTTGTTATCAGTAAACTGTTTGAGGAGCAAATGAATAAGGTCACCAGTGTTCGCTACGCAATTACCGGTGACTGGGATGATCCGCAAACGGAATTTTTAGGCGTGGCTGATAGTGCTGCGAATGATTGATACCGTTTTTGAGTTTCTAAATTATTGGTGTGCCAGCACAGTATCACGCAAGTAGCGGAATAATTTGCGGGCATGAGCAGGAGCTTTCGCTTGGCTTTTCTCTTTTTGCGCCATTCGAACCAATTGTCTTAAATGCTGGATGTCGACATCGGGATGATCGCTAATAAATTGTTGCAATGTGTCCGGGTTGCCGTCGATAAGCTGGTCGCGCCAATTCTCCACTTGATGTTGACGCTGAGTGTTGAGTGAATGCTTGGCGTTTAGATTGTCCAGTTGTTGTCTAACCTGTTCGCCGTCTACCTTACGCATGACCTTGCCGATAAACTGAAGGTGTCGACGGCGAGCCTCCCGCTGCCTGATGCGGTGCATCTCTTGAATGGCCTCCAGCACTTCGCTGGGAAGGTCGAGGCTTAGCAGTTGGCTATCACTTAATTCCGTCAGCTCCTGCCCCAGTGCTTGCAGAGCGTGCATCTCGCGTTTGCGTTGAGACTTGCTCGGTAGGTCATCAAACTCTAGGTCGTGCTCTTGATCTTGATCGTTCATGGTGTGTCTTCGTCCAATTCTTCAAAGCCCGACTCAATTAATGAGCAGATGGCTTCCAGCGCCTGATCGGCATTGTCGCCACAAGTGGCGATGTGTAATTCTTTGCCCAACCCGGCCGCGAGCATCATCAGCGCCATAACACTGTGGCAATTGGCATTTTTACCTTCGCAGGTCAGTTCGATTTGGCAGTCGTATTGATTGGCCACGGCCACCAATTTGGCGGCGGATCTGGCGTGTAAGCCCTTGCGGTTAATTATGGTCACAACTCGGGTTGGCATGGGAGGCTCTATTGTGGCGCGTCTAATTCTCTGTGACGAACCTGCACATTGTCCAGTTCACCTGAGAATTGTTGTTGTAGCTTGTCGCATAAATAGACCGAACGATGCTGACCGCCGGTACAGCCAATAGCGACAGTAATATAGCTGCGATTATTAGCTTGGTAGTGTTGCCACCAGCGACCTAAGAAGTGGGTTATATCTTGTAGCATGTCTTGTACTAGCGGTTCTGAATCTAGAAAATCAATAACATCGACGTCGCGTCCAGTTTGGCTGCGTAGACTTTGCTTCCAGTGCGGATTGGGTAGGCAGCGTGCATCAAACACGATGTCGGCATTGTTGGGCGGGCCGTGTTTAAAGCCAAATGACTCAAATAATACTGCCATGCCATCTGAGTGAGGTTCGGCAATACGAGATTTAATCAGCTCGCGCAACTGATGCAGGTTTAGATCCGTAGTGTTGATGACAAGATCTGCCGCATCTCGCATGGGCTCAAGTAACTGGTGTTCGGTTTCAATTGCTGCGGTCAAGTGGCGATGTTTGTCACTCAGTGGGTGTTTACGTCGAGTTTCACTGAACCGCTGCACAATTTTTTTGGTTTCAGCGTCTAGAAAGACAACGGTAAAGGGTAGGTGAGCATCTTTATGATGTCCTACCATTGAGGGGAAAATTTCTAAGTCTTGCCAAGCGTCGCGAATATCGATGCCAATGGCAAAATTTTGATTGTCCGCGTCTTTGTGCAGTTGAATTTGAGTGATTAGCGCAGGCAGCAGGCTTACCGGTAAGTTATCGATACAGTTATAACCGGCATCTTCCAGCGCGTTTAGCGCGGTACTTTTCCCCGAGCCCGACAAACCACTGACAATCACCAAATGCATAGTGGTTAGCCTGCTGGTGACTGGGTGGCAGCGGCAAAAAGCGCTTGCGGGTTTTGCGCAGACCGCAATGCCTGGCGAAACTGATTGTCATTAAGCGCGCTGGCCAGCGCGGCCAGCGTTTTTAAGTGTTCGTCACATGACTCCTCGGGAACCAACATGGCAAATAATACATCGACCGGTTCACCATCCATTGCATCGAAGTCAATGGGGTCTTTTAAGGTGATTAGTGCGCCCAATGTACAGTCGCAACCTGGTATGCGTGAGTGGGGGATGGCGATGCCATGGCCAATACCGGTAGAACCGAGCTTCTCCCGCGCGATTAAACGCCGAAATACGTCATCGGCGTCGAGCATGGGTGAGTTCTCGGCAATGGTATTGGCGAGTATCTCTAGTGCGCGCTTTTTACTGACCCCTTCGATATGGCATAGGGTGCGTTCTGGGGATAATATTTGAGAGATTTCCATGAGTATTATCTGTGGCTTTTCAGCTTTTCTTTGTGTTTGATCACTTGACGGTCAAGCTTGTCGGTAAGGGCGTCAATGGCGGTGTAGAGATCTTCGGAGTCTGCATTAGCAAAAATGTCTTTGCCGCTGACATGTATGCTCGCTTCAGCTTTTTGGGTTAGTTTTTCCACAGTGAGAAAAACATTAATGCTAGTGATGAGGTCATTATGGTGCGTTAACTTTGCAAATTTATTATGAACATACTCTTCAATTGCTTCGGTTACCTCAATGTGATGACCGCTGATGTTTATTTGCATATAGCTATCCTCCTGAATCAGGGTGGGCCTATCCCACCCAGCCGGCCGCAATAGTGCCACCGGTGCATAAACAGACTGTATCAGACAATGCTTTTACGTTCATTTGATGGTGGAATATTGAGCGACTCTCGATACTTGGCAATCGTTCGCCGTGCGACCCTTATTCCCTGCTCGGCCAGCATGTCGGTAATTTTGCTGTCGCTGAGTGGTTTTTTCGAGTTTTCGGCTGCCACCAATTTCTTAATGATAGCGCGGATTGCAGTAGACGAACACTCACCGCCTGAATCGGTGCTGACGTGAGATGAAAAAAAGTATTTCAGCTCAAAAATACCCTGGGGGGTGTGCATATATTTCTGCGTAGTCACCCGCGAAATGGTCGACTCATGCATTTCTACCAACTCGGCGATATCGTGTAACACCAAGGGTTTCATGGCTTCTGCGCCATACTCCAGAAATCCTCGTTGCTTTTCCACAATACAGGTGGCGACTTTCAACAGGGTTTCGTTACGACTTTGTAAGCTTTTTAGAAACCAGCGGGCCTCTTGTAAATTGTTTTTCAAAAAGGTGTTTTCGCTGCTGGAATCGGCTCTTTTAACCAGTGATGCGTAATCGGAGTTGATTCGTAACCGGGGAGCTATATCCGGATTAAGCTCAACGGTCCAGCGCCCTTCGCGTTTATCGACAAATACGTCGGGCACGACATACTCGGTTTCGCGAGTGTCAATAGCGTCACCCGGGTGGGGGTTGAGGGTTTTGATTAGGGCAACCGCCTGCGCTAACTCTGGCTCTTTTAAGCGTGTTTTGCGCATTAATTGCCGGTAATCGCGGCTGGCGAGCATGGGGAGATATTGTTGAACGATTTGCTTGGCGGCATCCAAAAAAGGTGTGTCGGCGGCAAATTGGGTCAGCTGAACCAACAGACACTGCTCTAAATTCTCGCTGCAGATTCCCGATGGATCGAATTGTTGCAATCGGTGCTGTACAGCTTGCACCTCATCCAGTTCAAGTTCTTCGAAGTTGGGTGCTAAGCCTTCAAAAATTTCTTCCAGAGTAACGCTCAGCAGCCCGCTGGGCTCTACAGCGTCAATAATGGCCAGTGCGATGATTTCATCGCGCTCAGACATCGGTGTTAAATTGAGTTGCCACATTAAGTGGTCGTACAGTGTTTCAGTACTGCCTCGACGGCTTTCGAAATCTGAGTCGTCGCCCTCGTAGTTGCTGGCCGGTAGTGCCGGCGCAGAGCTCTCGTAAACATCATCCCAGCTGGTGTCCACCGGGAGGTCCTGAGGGATTTCTTCGTTCCAATCGCCCTCGGCATTGTTTTCAGGTTCGGTTTCAGTGGCTTTGGCGGATTCTTGAGTGAGGCTGCTGGTCTCATTAATAGCAGCTTCTTGTTCGGATTTTTTTTCCGCCTCGGTGCTAGGCTCGTTGTTCTCTTCGGTTTCCAGCATGGGATTGGAATCCAGCGCCTCTTGGATCTCCTGCTGGAGGTCCAAGGTCGACAGCTGCAGCAGACGAATCGCCTGTTGCAGTTGGGGGGTCATAGTGAGCTGTTGGCCCAGTTTTAATTGTAACGATTGTTTCATGGCTTCTTCAGTACGATCTTGCAGACTATGGTTTGAGTTTAGTCAGCATGTCGCCCCCAAGCAATAGCTCCTAGCAATCTTTATGCCTAACAAGGAGAATTAAGTATATGTCAAGGTGGCGAACCGGCTTTTAGAGCATAAAATGCTCGCCAAGGTAAACTTTGCGCACTTTCGCATTGTTCAGTACTTGTTCTGAACTGCCTTCGGCGATGATATGCCCTTCGCTGACGATATACGCTTTTTCGCATACACCTAAGGTTTCACGGACATTGTGGTCGGTAATCAGTATACCGATATTGCGGTCTTTTAAGTGGAGGACAATCTGTTGGATATCGCTGACGGAGATAGGGTCGACCCCGGCAAAGGGTTCATCTAAGAGGATAAACTTAGGGTCGGTGGCAAGGGCACGCGCTATTTCTACCCGCCGTCTTTCACCGCCTGACAGAGCCATGCCCAGGCTGTCGCGAATGTGGGTGATGTGGAACTCTTGCAGTAGTGACTCTAACTGCTCTTCGCGTTCGGCTTTAGAAAGCTCCTTGCGAGTTTGCAATATGGCGAGAATATTATCCGCGACAGATAATTTACGAAATACTGAAGCCTCTTGTGGTAGATAGCCAATACCCGCTTGGGCACGCCCGTGGATGGGCATATGTGTCAGGGATTGATCGTCGATGGCCACTTTGCCTTTATCGGCGCGAACCAGGCCGGCAATCATGTAAAAGCAAGTCGTTTTCCCCGCCCCGTTGGGGCCGAGGAGGCCGACTATTTCGCCGCTTGATACGCTTAGGGAAACATCAATGACGACTTGGCGCCCTTTATAGCTTTTGGCCAGATTATCTGCGCGTAGTGTCGACATATTACTGCTCTATCAGTGCCGGGGGGATGGTCATTTGAATGGGTTGGTCAGATTCATGATCGCCTTCGGCGCTGACCAGTTCGCGGTTGATGTCGTAGCGAATCTCATGACCTTGCATAACCGCGCCGTCTTGCTCCAGTAAAGCGCCTTTACTTAGCGATACGGTATTGTTGGCACTGTTGTAGGTAATAATGCCCGCCTTAGCGCTAACCACGCCGCGATCAATGCTCGGTTGCTGCTCAAAGTGGGCGGGTGAGCCCTCGGCAGTGATTTGTTCAACGCTATTGTCTTGATCGAATTGAACCACAATGGTGTTGGCGCGGATGATCAGTGAGCCCTGCTGTAGGCGGGCCTCGCCAGTGTATGTAACACGACCATTTTTCTGATCGAACGTTTGCTGGTTCGCTTGCAGCTCAAAATTTTGCTCGCGATCACTGGGTAGGCCAAAAGCAGTTGTGCTGACGATTGCCAATAGCACAGTGAGTACGCAGTGCTTCAGTTTAGCGGGAAGCCTTTTAGTCGGGAGCATAAATACCTTTTACCTCAGACAGCAGTGCCACACGACCTGAGTCGAGATCGGCGGATAAGCCGACGGCGCTGGTAGTGCCGCGAGCGCTTTGCATGGTAACAGGTTTATCTGTTGTGGCAATTTGCTCGTGAGTGTTTACTAAGAGATCTTCGGTAGTGACATCCAGTCGGCCGTAGCGTGGATGCTCGCTATAAGCGTTGACGGTGCCGCTTAGCTGAAGAGTCTGTTGTTCAATATCCGCTATTCCCTGGTTGGCGACTAGGTGCCAGGGGTGACTGGAATTCTCACTCAGAAAAGTGAGTTCCGGTTGCTCAATATAACCCTCGGTGGTATCAGCGGTTTTAAAGTAGGTGACTTGGCGCGCTTTAAGGGTGTGGGTCAGTCGGCCGCTGTCATCGAATGAGCGATCGGTCATTTCTACTAGATAAACCTCGGGAAAATCTGGGGTGCTCGTCTCGCCGGCGCCTTTTACTAAATCGTTGGGTGAGTATTGCAAGGCGCTGTACAGCAAACCGCTGACCAGCGCAATGGTAATAATCCAGGATCGCGGTTGACGAGGTCGCATTAAGCTTGCTCTGGCGGTAAGTGCTGGCCAATGGCCGCGCGATAGTGCCCCTGCGCTTGCAGGAGTAAATCGCACGCTTCGCGTACGGCGCCATCGCCGCCGTTACGGTGACTGACCCAGTGCGCGTATTCAGCTACCGAAGCGTGCGCGTTGGGAACGGTTAGGGCCAGGCCCACGCGTGTCATGATGGATAAATCGGGCCAGTCATCACCCATGTGGGCAATTTCTTCGGGTTTTAAATTAAGCTGGTCAAACACCTCTTGCAGCGCTTGCCATTTATCTTCGCGGCCTTGTATCACCAAATCTACCCCCAGCTCTTTAGCGCGCCGGGCGACGATCTCGCTCTTGCGCCCAGTGATAATGGCAACTCGGACATCACTGTACTTTTGCAAGCTCCTAATGCCTTGTCCGTCTTGGGTGCAAAAACTTTTCATCTCGTTGCCGTGATTGTCATAGTAAAGCTTGCCATCGGACAGAATACCGTCGACATCGAGAATCAGCAATTTTATCTGTTTGGCCAGTGCCAGTGTTTGTTGAGTCATAAGTAAGTACTTGTACCTGAGGGCATTAGACCACACCCGCCCGCAAAAGGTCGTGCATATGTAAGATGCCACAGGCCCGGTCGCCTTCGGTGACCACCAGTGCGGTAATCTTGGCTTCTTCCATCACTTTTAAGGCTTCAGCCGCTAAGGTGTCACGGGCGATGGTCGTGGGGTTGGGGGTCATGATGTCACGCATGATGGCAGAGTGAATATCAATGCCCTTATCTATTTGGCGGCGCAGGTCTCCGTCGGTAAAAATACCGATGAGCTTATCGTCTTGGAGTACGGTGGTCATGCCGAAGCCTTTGCTGCTCATCTCTAGCAGAGCTTTTGACAGGCAGTCCTCGGGGCTGGAGATGGGTAGCTGGGGGCCGGTGTGCATCAGGTCTTCGATCTTGAGCAGTAGCTTGCGCCCCAGTGTGCCGCCCGGGTGTGAGAAGGCAAAATCTTCGGCCGTGAAACCGCGCGCTTCCAGCAAGGCGATGGCCAGCGCGTCGCCCAGGACGGTGGTGACTGTGGCGCTGGACGTGGGGGCTAGTGCCAATGGACAAGCCTCGCGCTCAACTTCAATTGATAGATGAATGTCGCAGCTCTTGGCTAAGGTGGAGTCGGGGTTGGCGGTTAGGGCAATCATGGGAACCCCTAGGCGCTTGATCAGGGGCAGAAGAGTAATCAGCTCGCTGGAGTTGCCCGAGTAAGAAATGGGCAGCAAAATATCATCGCGAGTTAGCATGCCGAGGTCGCCGTGGCTGGCCTCGCCGGGATGCATAAAGAAGGCTGGGGTGCCGGTGCTGGCCAGTGTCGCGGCAATTTTTTTGCCCATATGGCCGGATTTCCCCATGCCGGAAACGATAACGCGCCCCTTACAGCCGAGCATAAGTTGACAGGCCCGGGCGAAGTTACCGTTGACGCGCTGGCCCAAGGCTGCGACCGAAAGGGCCTCCTGCTCAATGGTGCGTTTAGCCGAAGCGATAAAGTCAAAGTCGGTCATAAGTGCTTTTCGTTACTCTTAGTCAGCGGTTCTGTTCCTATTCTATCAGCCGAGAAGAATAAAGTAGTAGCCTGCGTATATCGCAAGAAACACAACACCCATCAGTTTGCCCAGTCGGGGGCCTCCCCGGCGGCGGTAAACAAAAGCGCTGACCAGTAAAGCTAGGGCGAGCAGGGCCGTTAATGCCGCCATGGCGAGATAATCTCGGTGAAATACCGCCGGCTCCATAGCCAGAGGGGCAATCACACCGGGCAGCGACATAACTGCCAATAAATTAAATAGGTTGGAGCCGATAACATTGCCAATGGCGATATCGTGATGGCCTTTGAGAGCGCTGGTTACCGAGGCGGCAAGTTCGGGTAGGCTGGTGCCCACCGCGACGACGGTCAGCCCAATGACCAGGGGGCTAACTCCAAAGTGAAGAGCAAGGTCGCTGGCGCCGCGCACGAGAATATCCGAGCTCACCACCAGAGCGGCCAGGCCAAACACAAACCAGAACAGAGCCCGTCCTCGGCTCATGTTGGGGATGTCGTCGTCGATCTCTTCCGGGTGGTGACGTTTACTCCAGATAATCAGCGCCATAGCACAGGGTAGGGCAAGGAGAAGTGCAACGCCTTCACCTCGGGATAAGTGCGCATCCCAAAGGAACCAACCTGCCAGCGCGGTGATCAATAGTAAAACCGGCATTTCGGTTTTAAGTAAATGATTTTGTACCGGCAGTGCGGCGATTAACGCAGTCGCACCCAGTACCAAGCCTATATTGGCGAGGTTGGACCCCAAGGCGTTGCCAATAGCCAAGTCGCCTTGACCTTGCAAAGATGCATTTAAGGAGACTAGTACTTCCGGTGCAGAGGTGCCCAGAGCCACAATGGTTAGGCCAATGATTAGCTTTGAAACACCGTAGTTATTCGCTAACGCGGCGGCACCGCCAACAAATTTATCGGCGCTCCAAATCAGGCCGGCGAAGCCTACCAGTACGAGTAGCGCGGGTAGCCAGAGGTCGGTCATAGAGGGCTCTCAGGGTGTGGGTTGAATCTCAGATTGTGGGTTTTGCTCAGTTTATACTGGGCGGCGCCAAAAGGCGCAGTTGCATACCGCTTTATAAGTGGGTTGCAGCGAGGTGAGATGGTATAGTGTTACGCCTTGCGCGGCAATTGTCGTCGTCGCCATTTTTTTTGAATTTTTATCAGATAAAGGAAGCGTGTAATGAGCACAGAAGGCTTGAAATCCATTATCGGTCGTCTCGGCTTGTGGGCAACAGCTCTAATGTTGGCGGTATCGGTCAATGCACAGGCGGCTGACCCGTACCAAGTCGTCGAAAATGTGACCGATGAACTGGTCGCTGCGGCCAAGGCCAAGAATGACGGTGGCGATAAGGCCAGCTACGACGCGGAAGTTCTCGCGGCGCTGGACCCCGTTGTGGCTTTTGACTATATAGCTCGTGTCGTAATGGGGGATTACTACAAATCTGCCAGTGCTGAGTTGAGAAAGGAATTCGCCGAAAAGTTCAAAACCGGGCTAGTAGCCTCTTACGCTAAAGGCATTGCCACTTACGCCGACAGTGACATCCAAGTGTTGAAGCCCGATGAGCCGGTTGGCGAGCAACGCCGAGTGACGGTTAAGCAACAGGTCAAGCATCAGGGGTCGGTACATAAGTTGTCTTACACTATGGGGAAAAACAAAAGTGGCGAGTGGAAGTTGATTAACGTGGTTCTTAACGGGGCCAATTTAGGTTCATCCTTTGCCAGCCAGTTCGAGCAATTAGCCAATAAATACGACGGCGATGTCGCCAAGGTCGTGGCCAACTGGGATGCCAGCGAAGCCTAAACTCTCCAATCTAGCCGCTGGGCGTGATTCTGGTGGCTTAATCCGGTAATATTCCCGCCCTAAGACAACCTGCCGGTGCCCTTGGTGCCGGCCTTGCCCTATGGGGATTGCAATGCAAGCTGAGCAAATCAAGGCGATGATCGAAAACGCCGTGCCTGACAGCCAGGCCGAAGTCCGAATTGAGGGTAATCACGTCCATTTGCGAGTGGTTAGCCCAGCGTTTGCCGGCCAGAGTCCGGTAAAAAAACAACAGATGGTATACGCTGTATTGAATGACATGATTGCCAGTGGAGAAATTCACGCCGTGCACATGCAGACCTTGACCCCAGAGCAGGCACAATAGCAATCATGGATAAACTATTAATTAACCGCAGCGGCCCGCTGAACGGTGAAATTCGCATCTCGGGTTCGAAAAATTCGGCCCTGCCCATTCTTGCGGCCAGTTTGTTGGCCGACAGCCCGATGCATATCTCGAACTTGCCGCATCTGAATGACATTACCACCATGTTGGCTCTGCTGCGCTGTATGGGAGTGGGTGTCACGGTGGATGAGCGCATGTCGGTTGAGATTGATGCCAACAGCATCAATGACTTTACCGCGCCCTACGAGCTGGTGAAAACCATGCGCGCCTCGATTTTGGTGTTGGGGCCAATGTTGTCCCGCTACGGCGTCGCCAACGTCTCCTTTCCCGGCGGTTGCGCCATTGGCTCGCGTCCGGTGGATATTCACCTGCGCGGTCTGGAGGCGATGGGAGCGGTTATTGAAGTGGACGAGGGTTATATCCGTGCCCGCAGTGACGGTCGCTTAAAAGGCGCTCATATCCTGATGGATACTGTAACCGTGGGCGGCACCGAAAACCTGCTGATGGCCGCTGTGTTGGCCGAGGGCCGCACCGTACTGGAAAACGCCGCTCGCGAGCCGGAAGTAGTCGACCTGGCCAACTGTCTGGTGGCTATGGGGGCCAATATCGAAGGTATTGGCACTCAAACCATGATTATTGACGGGGTGAAATCACTTGCCGGCTGTCATTATAAGATTATGCCTGACCGCATTGAGACTGGAACCTATTTGGTGGCGGCCGCTGCCAGCCGTGGCAAAGTACGATTAAAAGACACGCGCGAGGATATACTCGAAGGCGTGCTGCTGAAACTAGAAGAGGCCGGCGCGCATATCGAAACTGGTCTGGACTGGATCAGTATTGATATGAAGGGTAATCGCCCTAAAGCGGTTAACTTGAAAACAGCGCCTTATCCGGCTTTCCCAACCGATATGCAGGCCCAGTTCACCGCCATGAATGCGGTAGCCGAAGGTTCAAGCTCGGTGATCGAAACGATTTTTGAAAATCGATTGATTCAGGTGCACGAACTAAACCGTATGGGTGCCAAAATCAACCTGCAGGGTAATACCGCCATAATCGAGGGCGTCGAGTCACTAAAAGGCGCGCCGGTTATGGCGACGGACTTGCGTGCCTCAGCCAGCTTAGTGATTGCGGGCATGGTGGCCGATGGCACCACCTTAGTGGATCGCATTTATCATATCGATCGCGGTTACGAATGCATCGAAGAGAAACTGCAAGCGCTCGGGGCGAATATTCGCCGCGTGCCCAACTGATGTTGCGACAGGCAACAATGAGTCTGACATGAGCCAAATGATTACCATCGCCCTGACCAAAGGGCGTATTTTAAAAGAGACTTTACCTCTGTTTGCAGCGGCCGGTATTACCCCGCAAGAGGATATCGATAAAAGCCGCAAGCTGGTATTTCCCACCAATCGCGATGACGTGCAGCTGTTAGTGTTGCGCGGCGCCGATGTGCCCACTTATGTGCAGTTTGGTGCGGCGGATATGGGTATTTCGGGCAAAGACACCCTAATGGAAAATGGTGCCGAGGGCTTGTATGAGCCGCTTGATTTACACATCGCCAAATGCCAGCTGATGACCGCGGCCATTAAAGGTGTGCCGCGCAAAAGTGGGCGCATTCGCGTCGCCACAAAGTATGTCAATATTGCCAAGCAATACTACGCCGCGCAGGGTCGCCAGAGTGATATCATCAAACTCTACGGCGGTATGGAGCTGGCGCCGATTATGAACTTGGCCGATGAAATCGTCGATATTGTCGATACCGGGAACACCCTCAAAGCCAATGGTCTGGAGTCGCGCGAGCACATTGCCGACATCAGTTCACGCTTGATCGTCAATAAAGCCTCGATGAAAATGAAGCACGTAGGTATTCAGGCCATTATTGATGGCATTGCGACTGCCGTACAGCGCGACTGAGATTGCGCCAGCCATAGACCTTTTACAAGAGCGTTAACTTATGATCACCCGACTCGATAGCCAAACTCCCGATTTCAGTGCCAAGCTGGACGCCTTACTGGCGTGGGATTCGGTGTCTGATCATAACGTGGCTCAGGTCGTTGACGACATTATCGCCGAGGTCAAAGCGCGCGGCGATGCGGCTGTGGTGGAATACACCAATCGCTTTGACCGCCGCGATGCCGGCTCCATGGCAGAGTTTGTAGTAGCGGCCGATACGTTGAACAGCGCCTTGGCCGCCATTGCCCCGGAACAGCGACAGGCCTTAGAGGAGGCTGCCCGCCGAGTGCGCGCTTACCACGAACACCAGCGGCAAGAATCGTGGCAGTACACCGAGGCGGATGGCACGGTGTTGGGGCAAAAAATTACTCCGATGGAGCGAGTGGGACTGTATGTTCCCGGTGGCAAAGCCTCCTACCCGTCTTCGGTATTAATGAACGCTATTCCGGCCAAAGTTGCCGGGGTGGATGAGTTGACCATGGTGGTGCCCGCGCCCGACGGTGAACTGAACGATATGGTACTAGCGGCAGCTAAAATTGCCGGTGTGGATCGGGTGATTACTATCGGAGGTGCGCAAGCGGTGGCAGCGTTGGCCTATGGCACCGAGACCATCACCAAGGTCGATAAAATTGTCGGCCCCGGTAATATCTTTGTCGCCACCGCTAAACGCGCTGTGTTTGGCCAGGTGGCGATCGATATGATTGCCGGCCCGTCCGAAATCTTAGTGCTGTGTGACGGGCAAACCGACCCGGACTGGATTGCCATGGACTTGTTTAGTCAGGCCGAGCACGACGAGCAGGCGCAATCTATTTTGGTCAGCCCCGATGCCGTCTTCCTAGATCAGGTCGAAGCGGCAATGCAACGTTTGCTGCCCACCATGTCGCGCCAGACGATTATTGCCGAATCGCTCGCCGGTCGCGGTGCCCTGATTAAAGTGGCGGATATGGATGAGGCGATTGCGCTGTCAAACCGAATTGCTCCCGAACACCTTGAGGTGTCGGTGGAAGATCCAGAGGCATTGCTGCCCAGCATTCGCCACGCCGGTGCGATCTTTATGGGTCGCCACACCCCCGAAGCTTTGGGTGATTACTGCGCTGGCCCCAATCATGTTTTACCGACTTCGGGTACGGCGCGTTTCTCGTCACCTTTGGGGGTGTACGATTTTCAAAAGCGCAGCTCAATTATCTTTGCCTCGCCTCAGGGCGCATCGACCTTAGCGCAAACAGCCTCTATTTTGGCGCGCAGTGAAGACCTTGAGGCACACGCCCTATCGGCGGAGTATCGCAAGCGGTAAATGCTGGGTGGGTGGTTTAGACTTGTCTGAACGCTGAACGCTGAAC
>NZ_JAUOQM010000022.1:0-139 GCF_030547685.1 Gilvimarinus sp. 2_MG-2023
GCGCAACCAGCTTGGAGCAGCTCAAAGAAAATATCAGCGCCTTTGAGCTCACCCTCAGCGATCAGGTGCTCAGTGATATTGCCGATATACACCGGCAATACCCGGTGCCGTTTTAGAGCTTGGATGTTGGATGTTGGAT
>NZ_JAUOQM010000022.1:456-51623 GCF_030547685.1 Gilvimarinus sp. 2_MG-2023
GATGTTGGATGTTGGATGTTAAAAGTAGCGCTTCATGGCCAGATACAAAGGCTCCACCCCTTGTCAGGCTGGATTTGAGGCGCGATACCGATTATCGTACGCGTCTCAATGAACCCCATAGAAAGAGAGACAATTATGCCTCAAGCAGCAGCACGTCACATTCTGGTCGACAACGAAGCCACCTGTAACGAACTCAAAGCCAAAATCGAAGCCGGTGAAGACTTCGCCAAGCTGGCGCAAGATCACTCCAGCTGCCCTTCAGGCCGCAACGGCGGCGACCTGGGCACCTTTGGCCCCGGCCAAATGGTTGCCGAGTTCGACAAAGTGGTATTCAGCGCGCCTGTTAACGAAGTACAGGGGCCGGTGAAAACCCAGTTTGGTTACCACCTGCTGGAAGTCACTGAGCGTCAGGACTAACTAAGAGTTAGAACCTCCACGGCCGAATCTACACTGACCGTGGAGGGAAATAAACGGCAACTGCAACCCCTCCTCTCCCCAACCTGTCCAAACTAAAATTACTTAGGCCGCTAATTTAAGTGACGCTGTAAGTTAAAAGAGTGCCGATTGGTAGATATCCCGAAACCATCCAAAAGCACAGCCGCCAGCACACGCTTGGCTTGGCGACTCTTTACACTTAAAAAGGCTTAGCCCGGTCTCCCAAGCTAAGCCTTTTTTATTTTTATACCACAGGCAAGTTTAACCAGCCCTGTATCGCAGCGAGATAAAGCCTGTGAACATGAGCGCCAGACACATCAGTAACAGAGCTTGCCATCCCATTACCGGTAAGTGGGTAGGGCCCAGTGCACTACTTGCCAGTACCCGCGATGCCGTGGCAGCAGCGCCAAGGTTACCAGCGGCATCTTCCAGTGTAACCGACAACGTAATAGTGCCGGGGGCCATGGTACTTAGATTAATACCTGTGATTTGATCAGTGGCTGTGGCAACTACACCACTGCCAGTCACATTGGCACCACCACCGGTACTGCTGAATGTATATTGATAAGTAGCCCCAACCTCGGCACCGGCAAAGGTAAAGCTCACGGCATAAATATTAATCGCCTCAAGCACTGCCTGATCAATTGTTACTGAGTAACCAGAAGGCACAGTGGTCTCTAAACTGGCTGAGTTGTCGGATACCGGCGCGCCCGAGTTGCTGCTTGCATCTGTCAGTGTTACTTCAACGGTCAGTACGCCATCAGTCAGCGAGCTGATATCCGCGCTCAATACTTGTGTTGCATTGGTCGCGACGAGGCTACCGGTTACGGTGGCGGTATTGCCGTCGCCCGAACTACTAATGCTGTAGTCAATGGTCGCACTAATTTCTGCGTTGCTAACGGTAAAGGGGGCTGCGGTAGCCTCTGTCGCGCTGATTAACGCCTCATCCCAGCTAACAGTGTAACCCGTCGGGGGGCCTGCATCTTTGGTTTGCGTATCGGTCGCATCAGTACCAACATTCCCCGCCGCATCTTCCAGAGTGACGGTTAAGGTGATGGTACCGTCGGTTAGCCCACTGAGATCAAACCCTGCTCCCGCATTATCAAATTGCTCTGAGGCGGCGCTTACCGTTTCGGTTCCTGTCACAGGCGCCCCTCCGCCATCACTGGTAAACGCATAGTTGAGCGTGGTGCCCACGTCCAAACCTGTGCCCATAAACTCAATCACGGATTCATTGGTGACATTAATTTGTGCCTCGCCCAACAAATCAATACTGACGCTGTAACCCGATGGCGCTATCACATCTTTAGTTACGGTATCGGTTGTAGCGACACCGGTATTGCTGTTGGAATCAGTCAAGGTAACGGACAAGGTTAAGGTGCCGTCACTCAGGCCGCTTAGATCCAACCCGGTATGTTGATCGGTAGCGGTTGCAATCGTGCCGCTGCCAGTGGCGTTAGCGCCCCCCCCATCGCTGCTAATGGTGAATTGGTAAGTGGTACCGACTTCGGCCCCCGCAAAAGTAAAACTGGCAGCGGCTTCGTTAGTGGCGTTAATGTACGCTTGGTCAAAACTCACGCTATAGCCGGTTGGTACTTGCACATCCTTCGCTAGCGTATCGGTTACCGCCGCAGCGGCATTGCCCGCCGTATCGGTCAATACGACTGACAGCGTCAGCGTGCCATCAGCTAAACCGCTAACATCCAGCGAGCTTACTTGCGCGCTTGCACTCGCCAAGGTGCCAGAGCCGGTCACATTGGCACCGCCGCCATCACTGCTGATGGTGTAGCTATAATCCGCACCCACCTCGGCTCCGGCAAAAGTAAAGCTGATGCCTGTCTCGTTGGCCGGCGTCACCGAAGCTTGATCAAAAGTCACTGAGTGCCCACTGGGTGATGTGGCATCCTTGCTCACGGTATCGGTGGCGGCCACACCTGTTCCCACAGTATTGGTGAGCGTAGCGGATAAAGTTAAGGTGCCGTCACCCAGCCCACTCACATCGATACCTGTAATTTGATCGGTGGCGGTTGTAATGGTCCCTGAGCCTGTCACGTTCGAGCCGCCACCGTCGCTGCTGAGGGTATAGTTATAAGTCGCTCCTACCTGTGCGGCGGCAAACGTAAAGCTAACAGCGGTTTCATTGGCACTACTAATACTGGCCTGATCCATGGCCACGGAATAACCACTGGGTGGTGTAGTCGCCTTACTCACGGTATCGGTGATTGCCGTGGCAGCATTGCCTGCCGTATCGGTCAATACGACCGACAGTGTCAGCGTGCCGTCACCTAAACCGCTAACATCCAGCGAGCTTACTTGCGCGGTCGCACTCGCCAAGGTGCCAGAGCCGGTCACATTGGCACCGCCGCCATCACTGCTAATAGTGTAGCTATAATTCGCACCCACCTCAGCTCCGGCAAAGGTAAAGCTAATACCTGTTTCGTTGGCCTGCGTCACAGAGGCTTGGTCAAAAGTCACTGAGTGCCCGCTGGGCGTTGTGGCATCTTTGCTCACGGTATCGGTGGCGGCTGCACCTGCACCCGCAACATTGGTGAGCGTGGCGGATAAAGTTAAAGTGCCATCACCCAGCCCGCTCACATCGATACCTGTAATTTGATCGGTAGCGGTGGTAATGGTCCCCGAGCCCGTCACGTTAGAGCCGCCACCGTCGCTGCTGAGGGTATAGTTATAAGTCGCGCCTATCTCTGCGCCGGCAAACGTAAAACTGACAGCGGTTTCATTAATACTATTAATACTGGCCTGATCCAAGGCCACGCTATAACCCGAAGGGGGGAAGTCATCATCAACAATCGTATAAGTTATTTGCTGAATACCATTTTCTACGCCGTTGGTGACACTTGTAATATCAACCACCACCGTTTCATTACCTTCTTGGGCACCATCATTAACATTAGTGATATTTGCGGTGCCGGTGGTTGAGCCTGCGGCTATGGTTATGGTGCTCGATGATACCGTGTAATCCGCACCGGTAGCAGTACCGGTAAAACCCAAATTAACCACCGTATTAGCCACATAGCTGCCGGATAAAGTCGCGGTAATAACATTGGCTGTGGTGTTGGATTCTACCCGACTGGTTGGGGATACCGCTATGGAAACGGTCGGGACTGGGGTCATATTCAGCGTAGCCACATAGTTGCCCGTACTGGTATCGGTGCCATCGTTTACTTCAAACTGGAAGCTGGTATCGGTCGAGCCTGACTGAACGTACTGTAAATGACCGGCGTTTAGATTAGCCAAGCTGACCTGATCAGAAACAGAAAGCTCCTCGCCAGCGTTATAGGTGTCGCTCGAATTGGCATCAACATAAAGTGTGCCAGCAGCCGGTAGCGCCTCAATAAGCAAGTGCGACAATGAGTCACCATCGCCGTCACTGTAACCAAAATTGGCCGTGGCAAAAGTGTAAGTGGCATCTTCATACGGGCCATTCGCCGCTGTAAATGAACTTGCGGTGGGAGGGGTGTTAGCGGCAACTGTGGTGTTACCGCTAAAGGCATCAAAGTGGACGTTGTCAAAATCGGTAGACGTTATTCTAATTTCATCAACTGTAAGGCCGCCAAAGTTTAGGGTTTGTGGCGATGCCCCCACAGTAACACTCTGGGATGATCCCTGCGCAATCCCACCGTTATAACCCTCAACGGTGACTGTCTCCACGCCAAATTCATTATCTATTTCGATGCTATTAAATAAAAATTCATTACTACCTGCGCGAGTAATGGTCACCCGCTCAGGCGTCGGACTGCTGTTGGGAAATACTGAGAGAAGGTTAATGTCTTCCTCACCGCCATCCCAGTTCATATCGCCGCCATCACCATCACCCGTGAAGGTATACGTAAAAGTTGCGCCACCATTATTGGTTGTGAAAGTGGTCACAATACCGCCGCCACCCGTTGGGTCGACATCAAAATTCTCAGTAAAGGCTACCGCATGCGCATTCTGGCCTATCAGGCTAAATATTAAAGCCAAGCAAGCCAAACCTAGGCTGTGAACAAACCGTTTAGATAAACGGGTAGTGACTAATCGCAGATATAAAAATTGCCCTAGCATGCGGTTTCCTTATTCGCGCTTTGCGCCTTTTCTTCCATTTTAGGTATGTCGATACTGACCCGCTAGGAAGACCTAGCGAGCCGTGCACACAGAATATTGGTTAGTTACGAGAGGGGAAAATGCCTTGCATTGCTATTACATAATAAATACCCAAATAAGGGTCGCGGGTTTCAAGGGGGTACCCCCCCCCAATTGAGCTGGTGGATCCAGTCACGGGAAATGGAGCTAACGTGGTATCGACAGCCTCTTCAGAATACAGCTCGGCAGCCCGACCGCCATCTTGTGCGGGGCCTAGGTGCTTAGTTTTATCAGGTTCGGAGGAAAGATTTTCGCTATTAGTGGTCGCCGGTATTGCAACCTCTAAGTTTACGGACGAAGAATGAGGGGGAAGATTTGCAACACTGATGTTTCTTTGCTCTGCTCCGCCTTTTTCGCCCCAACTCGTATTGCTTAGCCCGGGGCCGTGCCCAAAGCCAACAATGCTGCGACTACGCAAATCAGGCAAGGCAAAAGACGTGCGGCCATCTCCACCATAGGTGGTCCCAAGTAATGAGAATAATGCACTATTGTTCGATATAGGTATCAGTTGACCAGCACAAAGCTCCCAGCCACGGGGCGCGAAATTAAAGCCAACGGTACGGATCTCACCGAGAAATGGTTCCATGATTACTACTCCTAGTAGGTTTTTAGCATTTAGTTGTGACACTATCCATAATCCTTGTTCAAACAACTGAATTTTTTATCGATTCACTATTCCAAAGTAATGACAGGTGTGTGCTCGTTTCTCCACACACGATAAACTCACCTTTTTTATACCAGCACAGTGCCGCAATATTATTTTTATCAACCGACAAACTAATCGCCAAGCCGCAGGTTTCAGCCTTCAACTTCAGCGCATTAATAATAGAGGTACCAACTCCTTGCCCTTGAAATTCAGGATCAATACAAACCTCTAAAATATGGAAAGACGTTTTATTTACATCGATTGAAATAACACCTATCGGTCGTGCATCGCTACAAATAACCCAAGAACTATAACTAGGCCACTGCTTAGCAAAGCTGGCCTCCTTCATTAACCATTGTTGTTTTATCAAAATAGCTTTTGAGATGCTAGGTAGTGGTAACGCTTGCAAATGAGGCCGAGCCGATAAAAATAATGTTTCTAAAAATTCACTATCGGCTTTTATAACTCGGCGTAGGGTTATGTATAGAGAAGTATGAAGTTCAAGATCTGAAAAGTCCTCCATAACCAAAAGATTCATTTGTGCTTAAGACCCATACATATAGCGGATATACATGCGAATGAGAACACACGAAAAGACCCTATTGCAATAATATAGCTATATCTAATTTGAATTATACTCAGATACAATTATTCAATATCCGAATGTTGAGGTTGGCGCCATTAGTTTTTCACCTCTACTTGCCCATCTCTAACGACCTGTTTGATTATTTCGCGGATTCAACCGCGAAGCGCATTGTAGTCTGCGCTGCTAGTTTAGCGATGCCTTAGGTCATTCAGTGGGCCAGATTTATAGCTCCCTTTCTCGGACGAGAATTCAACCGGCTCACTGCACGCGGCACTGCTTTTTCTGCCTCACCCTTAAAGTCCGTATTCTTCAAAAAATTTTGGCACAGAAATTCGCTAAAGCTTGTATTCAAATTGAATACAAAGTTAAAACCTGCTCGGGAAAATATAAATACGGACTTTGGGAATCACACCGGGCATAGCAGGCCGCTAAGAAACCCCTTGCTTGCTCACCTCATGCTGAATATTTTCGCTAGGTAAAAATGCGAGTGCTAGACAGCTTCGACACCGAACTTTATGTCGTCATCGCGTGGATTCTGAGTTCATCGATGACACCCGACAATCAGTAAAAAAGATATTGGCATTGGGCTATGACTGCCTAAAAGACGAAGCCGAACAGTGGCCAGACCAAAGAGCTCGACCCGCAAACAAGGACGTCGGAATTTAAATAATTATTTTCACGCCAAAATTTTCATCTAACCTGCCCCGCCACACCTACTCACAATAACAAAAGGTAAGAACAGTTGCTTCAACACAAACAATACCATACAGTATGGTATTACTTTAAAAACTGAGGGATTGACATGAAGGTGGCTCAATATAGTGGCTGGTATTTACTGGCCACGGGGATAATTCACAACACCATCGGCCTGGTAATGGGCTGGCCGATTCTCAAAGGTATACACAGTGCAGGTTGGTGGAACGCGGTAGAGCGCGGCGGAGAGATTGATTTTGCGCGCAGCGCTATTGTTTGGTTTTTGGTGCTTGGCTTTTTCTGGATGCTAATGGGTTACCTTATGCAGCAGTGGCTCAAGCAAATCCGCCGTCCTCTGCCAATAGCCATGGGCTGGGGTATGGTGCTGATCGGTGCCTGGGTGGCGCTAATGCTGCCGGCATCAGGGGCTTGGTTAGTGATCGTACAAGGTCTGATCGTATTGCTGGACAGGCGCGAAGCGTGAGGCTACATAAAACCGATTGGCTGGAGGCGGGCCTGACTTTACTAAAAGTCGCAGGCCCGCGCGCACTGACTATCGAGCAACTGTGCCGTGTGCTGCAGGTCACCAAAGGCTCCTACTATCACCACTTTGGCAACCGAGAGGGCTACCAAAGCGCCTTGATAGCCTATTGGCGCGAGCAAAACACCGAACAGCTGATTGCCACCACAGAGGCCGTCGATCCACAGCAGCGTTCGCAAGTGCTCAGTGAGTTGGCGCGAAGCGCTGACGCAGGCGTGGAAAATGCCATGCGCACCTGGGCCCAGCAAGACGCGGCTGTGGCCCAGGAGGTCGCAACGGTGGACTTGGCCCGCACCCATTACCTTGAACGCTTGATTGCTCCGCGCTTATCCAACGAGCACGACGCCAACCTAGTCGCCAAGCTAATTTATTCCCATTTTGTCGGTGTGCAGCAGCTACCCGGATTAGTCACCGACACCGAGTGGGAAAACATGGATAAACTTTTGATGGAGACGTTTTTAAAAGTGTAGCTCGAGCTGACTATCGCGGGGATGGGAAATGTGTAGGCAACCATTTGGCCTTCGGCCCCGGCCAAATGGTTGCCGAGTTCTACAAAGTGGTATTCAGCGCGCCGGTTAACGAAGTACAGGGGCCGGTGAAAACCCAGTTTGGTTACCATCTGCTGGAAGTCACTGAGCGTCAGGACTAACTGATGTTTAGCCCCGCGTCCGACTTAGATTCGAATCGGTCGTGGGGCATCGAGCTCAGTCACCCGTTTCCCATAAAATAGCCACCCAAACACTGGGGCCAGGCTAGACTGACACTCCCTCCAACCCAGCTGTGGGCTCAGCCGGCTCGCTTGGCTTCGGGCAGATTAAAACTAAAACTGGCGCCTTCACCTTCTGTGGATACCACAGATATACGGCATTGATGCAAATCTAAAATACGCTTCACAATAGCCAGGCCCAGTCCGGTACCCTTTTCAGAGCCCATTAAGGTATGGCGACTGCGAAAGTAGCGGTCAAATATTTTGGGAATATCACAAGAGGGCATACCCACGCCATTGTCGGCCACCTCAACTTTCACACCATCGGGGCTATCGCCTATTGCAATATCGACTCGCCCCCCTGATGGGGTATAGTTTAAAGCGTTGTCGATTAGATTTTCTAACACACGCTCGATCAACCCAATGTCTGCATTGACCACATTGGCTTGGTTAGGAAGTTGGGCGCGCAAACTGATTTGTTTTTTTTCGGCTTTAAGTTCGTACTTTTGAATAATATCCTGCAACAATTCGGTCAGTGAAAAATCCTCTTTCACAATCTCAGTTTTTCCTGCATCCAACTTCCCGAGCTCAAACAAATCTTGCACTAAACGGGTTAACCGTTTGCTATGGCTAAAGGCTACCTTCAGGTATTTCTCACGATCTTGCTCAGACAATGTATTCTTGCGCACAAGCAAGGTTTCCAGATAACCCTGCATAGAAGCCAAAGGAGTGCGTAAATCATGTGACACATTCGACACCAGTTCACGCCGGAGGTTATCGGTTTTAGACAAGGCTTCTATTTGCTCGATAATGCGCTGCTGCATTTGAGAAAAAGACTGTTGAATTACCCAAATTTCGTTTCCAGACTGAGAGCCTTTATCGATATCATCTTGCAGGATTTCGCGCTGAAATTTTTGCATGTCGTGGGCTAATCGTCTTAATGGTTTGGTCATAAAAGAGAAGAATATTATCGCTGTTATCAAAGCAAATAGACTTATCGCCAACAGCCCTGCCGCACTCAACCGGTAGACATAACTATCTCCCAGAGAATCCCGCATTTTTTGATATTTTTCTCCACCTAAAACCACATATAAATAACCTGCTTTCTGGCCGTTATCGTCGACGGGCCACGCGGAGAACACCACATCCCGCTTTCCGCTTCTCGGGTTTGTACCAAACACGGCGGCGGGATTATTCGTGTTTAACCACGCATCTATAGGCGCCACATCGACAATTTTATGGTTTACTTCAGACTCTTCCACCGCGTGCGAGATAATCTGCCCATCTCGATCCAGCAAGTACACTTCAACAATAGGATTCACCACCATAACTAAATCAGCAAGCTCGTTCATGGCTTTACGATTGACGGCTCCATCGACAATAAGCGGGCTTCTCCCGGCAATATACATTCCCAAGCTTTTGTTGAGATTTTGTGTGACTTCTTGGTAGTAGCGGTTTGTGCTCCAATTGACTAGTACCAGATAACCGACACAAATCACCACAAACAAAAGTAGAAGAACAAACGATAGGCGAGCATTGAGCGATGTAAATGTTATCTTCACGATAGATTGTCCAGTTCGTCGGCCGAGCAAAATTTGTAACCCACACCCCACACTGTTTTAATAAACACATAGTCCGGATCTACTTTTTCCAGCTTGCTGCGCAACCGGTTTATATGACTGTTCACAGTATGCTCGTAACCTTCGTGACCGTACCCCCATACATGATCCAGCAATTCAGTGCGCCGGAAAACACGGCCTGGATTTTCAGCAAAGTACCAAAGCAAATCAAACTCTTTAGCCGTAAGGTCAAGCGCCTTACCGCCAATCGATACTTCGCGGGAGATTTTGTCGAGCGTTAAATTGCGTATTTCTAAATATTGACCTGCGCCATCGTCTACAACCAACTCTGAGCGGCGCAGCAATGCTTTAACTCTTGCCATCAATTCCAGCGTACTGAACGGCTTTGTTAGGTAGTCATCAGCCCCTAACTCTAAACCAAGAACTCGATCCAATTCCGTCGAACGAGAGGTAAGCATAAGCACGGGGACATTGTTACCATCGGCTCGGATCGAGCGACAAATATCTAACCCATCCACACCAGGCAGCATTAAATCCAGAACCACAACATCCCAGGTTTGACTTGCAATCAACGTCAGCGCTTCATCGCCACGACCACAAATTTCGACTTCAGCATCAAGCTCTTTTAAATGCAGTCGAATTAACTCAGCTAAATCCTGCTCATCTTCCACGACCAAAAAGCGTCTTTTTTTGCGGTGTTTTGGGAGGGCGTGGTTCACGTGGGCCAAATGAATGCGATTTGACATTAAAACTCCGGGTGTCGGCCCGGCACACAGTGCCGAGCCTATAAGTTATATCAGTGTTACTCAATACGAGACACTTTAACGAGCATAACCGGATTATCCCAGCGGTGCTCTGCCTGTAACACTGACGTTTCCAACCCGTCAGCGGCAGTAATCACACCACTGTGCATCAGAACCTGATTTACAAAGTCGTCGCGCACTTCGCTGAAGCCCTCTTGCATTCCTCCGGCCGCAGCGGGACCAGGGATATGATCGGCGTGCTCCGTATTAGCCTCCGTCCCTGCATCATAGCTCAAACCTGTGAATGTTACGCTCTCGCCCACGTTTAAGCTCGCAATAGACTGACCATTGATCGCGGTGACAGCATCGTTGGTATTAACTAGCATGCTCACTACAGACACTTGCATGTCGAGCTCATCATCGCTGTCTGGACGCTCAAACTCCAGCGTAACACTCTCAGTGGTACCCGGGGTGAGAACACCTTCACCGCTCATAGTCGCAAGGGTCGTCTGATGCTCTGCAGCCATAGCCAGCAGTTGAGAATTGTCTCCACCTTCGGCAAGAACCTCAAGCTCGGTCGAGGCAGTGCTACCCACCGTCAGCAGCTCAAGCTCCGGGCCGTGAGACATCACCGCAACCGGCGATAGTGGTTGTGCCGCCGTCATATTGGTGACATCCACTTCAAAAGTATAGTGAGTCAGTGTCGCTTCGGGCTGCGAATCATCATCACTACCACAGGCCGATAACAAAACCGCCACGGCCATAAGTTGTGCTTTAAATATAAAGGATTTCATGACGCCCCCTACTGAACCGTAATGGTGAGGTGAGCAACAGGGTTTAACCAGCGATGCACACCAGCGTCAAGATCACTTGATCCGCCTTCGGCATTTGTATCCCCTAATACCCCACGGTGGATGTGAACGAACTCCTCTGCATTAGCCTCCACACCGGTTGCGTTATGACCAACCATTTCTTCCAATGGCGGTGGTACCGGCAAGCCCGGCTCCCCTGGCGCACCACTGCCACGCAATTCATCATTCGCCTCGGTGCCCGCGTCATACGCGTTGAGCGTATAATGATAAACGCCTGTTTCAGTCGGCAACATTAGTGAATTCAAACCAACAAAACCGTCGTTAGACGGTACAATCATCCCCGCTAATGACAAATAAGTATTAGCGGTAGAGTCGGTATTCAGCACCACCTCCACACTATCACCCGCCATTAAAAGCCCTTCAGCCGGATTGTTAGAAATAGTCGCGCCCACCGACTCTAATGAAGTCACCAAACCACTAATGTCTCCACCTTCGGCCATAGCCTGCACAGCGGTAGAGGCCGACTCCCCGACCATAAACAAAGAGTCACTACCAGAATGAGCAGCCACCACCAAAGGGGCAAAAACTGAACCGCGGGTAAGGTTTTGAATGTCGATAGTATATTCGGCTGCCTGAGCACCGCTAGCGCTCAACAAAGCACCTGTAATAATTGAAGTTAACACTTTCATTAGGACTCTCCCTTAGCATCGTTAGATAAACGACTGAATCAACGAGTCACCATTGTGTCCTGTAGCCATTGGGGGATTCCTCACGAAAGTATCACAAGAAGTTCATTTTTTAAGTCAAATTGAAATTGGGGAATTGGGGAATTGGGGAATTGGGGAATTGGGGTCAGATGAGAATGGCACTTACTTAAGCTTTTTGGGGTGGCCATTCTTCCTGACCCCATTTAATTGCAGTAAAACGGGCCCGCAACCACGGCGGGCCCTGCAAGTCTAAGGAGTCATGAAAACTGGCGCCCCCATAACAGTGCCATGATGGTTGCCCAGAGCGTCGCGGCCATCTTCATTGAGTGGCCAAACGGCTATAAGCCCTTCTTGAGGTTCGGTTATGGCAAGATCCCAGGCGGCGGCTATCTGCACCTCTGAACGGACCAGCCCCCACAAACGAATCTCAGATAACGCAATAAACCCAACGTTATCCCCAAAATCTACATCGCTGCCAATCCGCAACGCAAGGTCATTGGCTATCAAGTCCCCCGGGGCTTCAACTTCATCCATTAGCGCACCATTGAGATAGAAACGTACAATACTATTGTCCGACGTTACCGCCCAGTGAGTCCACTTATCCAGCTCAAAACCAAACGAGGCATCAACGTTGATTGCATCGCCAGGATAAAAGCGAAATTTGGTACAAACACCTAGCCAGTAGCTCGAGGTCCATTGTTTTCCGATAATGTTGGCGCAACTTACGTCAAAGGAATCTACCCTGATCCAACCTTCGATCGTAATGCCTTCGGTGGGGTTTAGATCGGCATGATGAGGGATCTCAATGTAATCATCGTTAACGCCCTCCAGCAGCATAAAGCCATCAGCTACAGGGGCGGGAACAGTTTCTGCAGAACTTGAACTTGAACTTGAACTTGAACTTGAACTGGAACTTGAACTGGAACTGGAACTAACGCTAGACTCAGAAGATGCTTCGCTGCTAGAGCTAGAAACTGATGAGGTTACACTGGACGACGAAGCTGACGAATCTGATCCGCCACCACAGCCGCTTATTAATACACTAAACAACAGCACAAACATGAGTAAGGTGGTATTTTTCATGGCCTAATCTCCCTAATATATTTCCCAACATATTCCGATTCCACATAACACCCTAATACAGTGCAAACCGGGGACAGTAGGCGAAAACTATGAAACCACCCAGCTTTATGTTATTCGCAATCCCCGTTAAACGCTAGTTTTTATCCAACATAGCATTTAGGCGCCAAACACAAGCGACCTGTTGTGATTGAACTCTATTTTTCGGCTTGGCAAGGAGCGACTCCAGTGTATTGTACGTGAGCAATTTTGAGCGCGTATGTGGAAGTGTTATTTAGAGCCACAATTAATTCGTCATCATGTAGATTCTGAGCTGACCGATAAAATCCGACAATCAGTGAATAAAAGATTGGTACTAGGCAATGATCGCTTTAAAGACGAAGTCGAACAACTGACAGGCCAAAGAACTCGCCCTGCAAAACAGGAGCGACCGGCGATAGAATCCTGATCCCTGCGCCAAAAGTTTCATCTGACACCATTTAATTCACTCGCGCCTGCGGGGAACGGTTAGCTGGTCGCGTTTCGGCTGAATGCTGTAGCGGTTAATCCCCGTGCCTGCGGGGAACGGTGATGAAATGCAACTCGCTATTACTGACGCCCCGGTTAATCCCCGCGCCTGCGGGGAACGGCGGTCCAGCTTATATCCGCGCTGTTTGGCGTGCGGTTAATCCCCGCGCCTGCGGGGAACGGCAATAACTACCCCCTCAACCTATGTGGCTATCCGGTTAATCCCCGCGCCTGCGGGGAACGGCGTTTTTAAATCCCGTAATGCCCGATTAAATGCGGTTAATCCCCGCGCCTGCGGGGAACGGCACGGTGGGAGGAAGTAGGCCATTTCCCAAACCGGTTAATCCCCGCGCCTGCGGGGAACGGCTGGTCGAAACCGCCCGAGGCCTCAATGACGGCGGTTAATCCCCGCGCCTGCGGGGAACGGACAACCCAAAAGCCGCAAGAGATATACAAAACCGGTTAATCCCCGCGCCTGCGGGGAACGGCGCCTGAGCTTGACCCTCAGTTGGAATCTGACCGGTTAATCCCCGCGCCTGCGGGGAACGGCAAATACAGGGCCAGCCAGCCGGGGCGGCAGACGGTTAATCCCCGCGCCTGCGGGGAACGGTGAAAGCCGCTAAGGAATGCCGGGGCGGGTAACGGTTAATCCCCGCGCCTGCGGGGAACGGTAGATGATCCAGAGTCGAACCCTGCAAACAAACGGTTAATCCCCGCGCCTGCGGGGAACGGCTTCGACGCCCTCGGTTTGTCTGCCGTCTACGCGGTTAATCCCCGCGCCTGCGGGGAACGGATGAGCGGCAATAACTCGAGTTTCAATCTCTCCGGTTAATCCCCGCGCCTGCGGGGAACGGATAGGCGCTGTTATTGTGAGCGAGGCCGTACGCGGTTAATCCCCGCGCCTGCGGGGAACGGGTCTTTTTCGCGAGCCGCCACGGCTTCAAACTCGGTTAATCCCCGCGCCTGCGGGGAACGGATAAGATCGGTGGTGATAACAGAGAAGCCACCCGGTTAATCCCCGCGCCTGCGGGGAACGGCAGTATTACCCGTGCCCGGCTTTTGGGTATCTCGGTTAATCCCCGCGCCTGCGGGGAACGGATCATCACAACAATATACAGCGCCTGAACGTTCGGTTAATCCCCGCGCCTGCGGGGAACGGTTCTGATCGTTGTTCTAGTCGCCTTCTTTATGCGGTTAATCCCCGCGCCTGCGGGGAACGGCAAACAGATGAGCCCGCGACGTACACGATCCACGGTTAATCCCCGCGCCTGCGGGGAACGGCTGGCTAATTTAACCGGTGTTTCACCGGATCGCGGTTAATCCCCGCGCCTGCGGGGAACGGGAGTAGCTTGATGTACCACTCCCGCATCTGCGCGGTTAATCCCCGCGCCTGCGGGGAACGGACAAAGTTCTTTAGGCTGTCTAGCGATAATATCGGTTAATCCCCGCGCCTGCGGGGAACGGCAGGTGCCATGGCCGAAGGTGGTTTAAGTGGCCGGTTAATCCCCGCGCCTGCGGGGAACGGAAAGGCGGGCCTCCCACCCGCTCGGATCACATCGGTTAATCCCCGCGCCTGCGGGGAACGGACACATCTAAGGCATTTTTGTAGTGTTTCTCACGGTTAATCCCCGCGCCTGCGGGGAACGGGGCAAGCTCTTCTAACACCTCCACCAATTCATCGGTTAATCCCCGCGCCTGCGGGGAACGGGAACATGCTCGCGGTGATTGCTCCGGTGCGAGCGGTTAATCCCCGCGCCTGCGGGGAACGGATGATTTCCGCTGTGCGCTCAAAGGCGTCACACGGTTAATCCCCGCGCCTGCGGGGAACGGTGCTATCACGGTGCTGACCACGGTTAGCGGTGCGGTTAATCCCCGCGCCTGCGGGGAACGGAATCTCAAGTTGTTCGTCGGTCATGCTATACGCGGTTAATCCCCGCGCCTGCGGGGAACGGCCTGTAACGCCACCGAGATTCTCGATTTTAACCGGTTAATCCCCGCGCCTGCGGGGAACGGGGCCGCTTCGGGATCGTCAATGAAGTCATCTGCGGTTAATCCCCGCGCCTGCGGGGAACGGGCTCGCCCGGCGATGGGGAAAAGTGCCCTTGGCGGTTAATCCCCGCGCCTGCGGGGAACGGGTGCTCAACTACTTGATTTGCGTTACTCATACCGGTTAATCCCCGCGCCTGCGGGGAACGGTCGTAAAGCTTGGGTAGCGCGTGAACAATCACCGGTTAATCCCCGCGCCTGCGGGGAACGGCAGCGTTAATTGCATTTTTCTGTCTCCGGTCGCGGTTAATCCCCGCGCCTGCGGGGAACGGCTGAGCCAACTCCAAAGCCTGCTGAATCTGAGCGGTTAATCCCCGCGCCTGCGGGGAACGGGCATGGGTTGATGCTAGCGGAGGGAATGCCTCTCGGTTAATCCCCGCGCCTGCGGGGAACGGGTCCTGACGCTTCCAGCCCCAATCAACGCACTCGGTTAATCCCCGCGCCTGCGGGGAACGGCGGCCCTGGATCCATTGCTCTAGGTGTTCGCGCGGTTAATCCCCGCGCCTGCGGGG
Organism: Gilvimarinus sp. 2_MG-2023; assembly: GCF_030547685.1. Classification (GTDB taxonomy): domain Bacteria; phylum Pseudomonadota; class Gammaproteobacteria; order Pseudomonadales; family Cellvibrionaceae; genus Gilvimarinus. The sequence goes on from NZ_JAUOQM010000022.1 coordinate 16,191, forward strand.
AACGGATCAATTAGCGCGCTGAACAAGTCGTTGGGCTCGGTTAATCCCCGCGCCTGCGGGGAACGGGCCCCCAAAGTAATGCCAATCAAGAGCGATACCGGTTAATCCCCGCGCCTGCGGGGAACGGACATGGCCTTCTTTATATATCCGCTCTTCACACGGTTAATCCCCGCGCCTGCGGGGAACGGCGTTTTCCAGACACGCAGACTTCGACGATCCACGGTTAATCCCCGCGCCTGCGGGGAACGGTTTGCTCCCCGCGTGGTAAAAATGCCCAGCATCGGTTAATCCCCGCGCCTGCGGGGAACGGACTAATTGTAAACACTTGTTTTTAAAGAGCAAATCTCATAGTGAAAATTCTACGGATTTATTGCGGCGGGCCTTCAGGCAAGAAGCGAACTAAGCGCATACCTTCTAGCTCGATAGGCTCTCGGCGGTTTGCACCATAAGTAACAAAGTCAAAGCCGGATTCGGTATTGGTTGCCCAGCTCATGACCACGTTGCCATCAGCCGCCATAGCGTTCACTTGATGCCAAACCATTTCTCGCACACGCTTTGAAACATCACCAATATAAACACCAGCCCTAACCTCTAGTAGCCAGATAGCCAAACGCCCCCTTAAGCGTTGAGGTATAGCCTCAGTAACAACAACCAGCATTGCCATACTCAACCACTCCTGTGACCGGTATCGCCAATACTGTCAGGCTCGGGAATCGCTGGCGGCTGAGCATCATCTGGCGGGGGTGGAGGCGCAATTTCTCCTGCGGCCAGCACCTCTTCGGTTAATGGAATTATACGTTTCAGCAGGTTTGACGAGCGGAACAGTTCGCGGCAGGCAATACGTGTCTGACGATCAGGGGCTTGGGGCGACTTGGCAGCCACTTGAAAAGCCGTAGGAACCACTGTTTCAAATTTAACAATATCAGCTATATCGTATACAAACGATAGTGGTTTACCTGAGTGAATAAAACCAATCGCTGGTGCATACCCTGCCGCCAGTACGGCTGCTTCGGTTACGCCGTATAAACAGGATGTCGCAGCGCTCAGGCACTGGTTTACCACATCACCTTTTTGCCAGTCCTTCGGGTCGTAGCGCCGCCCCTGCCATTTAACGCCGTATTGTTGAGCCAGTAACTGATAGGTTTTACGCACTCGCGCGCCTTCGATGCCGCGTAACTGATCAACGCTACGCTTAACTGGGGCGGGCTCTCCAAAGCGCAGCTCGAACATTTTTCGCACAACTTTTAAGCGCAAGCCTTCATCCAAGGCAAGTTTGGCCTGATACAACAATTTATCTGACCGAGCGCCACCTGGCTGGCCCGATGCATACAGCCGAACCCCCGCTTCGCCCACCCATATAAGCAACGTCCCCACTTGTGCTGCCAGTTTTACAGCGGCATGAGATACGCGCGTGCCCGGCTCTAACATGATGCAGGTAACAGACCCCACGGGGATATGCATACGTACGCCACTTTTGTCGATAACGACAAAGGCACCATCAAGCACATCAATCTGGCCATACTCCACAAAAATCATGGAATTGCGATCTTTTATAGGAATCGGCTTTAGGGGGACAAAGGTCTCATCAGCCATTGGGTTTATCGCCCTCCAACACACTAAGGGAATGCACTTTGGTCAAAACCTTCATCTGACTAATGGCTAACGCATTCAGTTTTTGCAGACGTTTCTTCTGTGGCATTCCCTCAGCAATATAATGAGCATTCATGGACTCAAGATTGGCCAGGCACACTAATTGATGAATGTTGGCGTGGTCGCGAATATTACCTTTTACGTCCGGATTTTGATCTCGCCATTGCTTTGCCGTCATACCAAACAGTGCCATATTCAATAGGTCAGCTTCGGTCACATAAACCAAACTAACCTGTTGCGCAGTCAGCGTATCTGGCACTAGATTTTCCTTGATTGCATCGGTATGAATCAGGTAATTGACTTTGGCAAGGTTGCGACGAATATCCCAGCCTAGCTGAGAAAACTCTTGTTCTTTAAGCCGCTGAAACTCTTTGATCAGGTAGAGTTTAAACTCGACCGAAATCCAACTGGCAAACTCGAAGGCGATGTCCTGTTGCGCATAGGTGCCGCCATAACGGCCAGCTTTGGATATCAGCCCAACGGCACCCGTCGCCTCAATCCACTGCTTTGGGGTAAGGGTAAAGCTATTAAGCCCCGCCTGTTTTTTAAACCCGTCGAATTCGACGGGTTTAAAATTCGAGTTATTCAGCTGCTCCCAGATGCCCAAAAACTCAATAGTATTGCGGTTTCTGAGCCAGTTACGGATTAGATCGTCTGTTCGATCCGCATTTTTGTACCGAGCAATATCCGTAATACAGATATATTCCAGCCCATCTTTCACGCTGGTCGCGATCTCCTGGTCGAGTACCTCAAGTTTTGCCTTCATGGTAACTCCGTGTAATTAATAACCTTTAGATTCTCCGAATCATCATCAAGCCGCAACCGAATGCTTTGGCGCGACCAATGCCCTGCTGCAACAGCTGCAAAAAACACTCAGGATCCGTCACGGTTAGCGTTCCCTCGTAGTTAACTGAGGCGAACTGAATGGGTTTTACCTGGCCACTCTTACCGCCTGACTTGTAAACCTGATGTTGCAGGTGCTCAGTCACCTCCGGTGCGGTGGCAAACGCCACTCCCATACGCGTCTGTCGCGCAGGGTCCATGAGCCAGTCTTGAGCGGCTTGTTGTTGAACTTGCGCAATATCAACGTCTGTCATTTGCCGCGCCTGCTTTTTGGCGTGCATCAACACATCAACTCGCCGCCCACGTTGGCCGGGCGTATCGTGCTTTAACATACGGGTTGGGTTGGCACGCAGCGTATAGGCCAACTGATCGCCTTCTTTTAACTTGGGGTTAAAGGGCTTTGATACCACCTGGGCACCCTCAAGCTCGACACTTGGCTCAGCAGAAGACAAAAGGTAATAGCATGGGCCGCTTCTTTCTTGCTCGTAACGGAAAAGAAAATTCCGGTTCTCTTGATTCGGAAACAACTGCCACAATAGCTGATGTTGAGCGTAGGCATCGCCTTGGTGTGCTCTCTCGGTCAACTGAGAAAGCAACAAGCCTTTAGTCGGTAATACTTTTGTTAAAAACATCACTCACTCCTTTGCTCGCGGGCGCTATGAACCAATCGCTTTTCAAACTGCCAGCGTAACCGAGACGCGGGATTATCCCAGCGTTCGTGTGTTTCCGACGGTTTTAAATTGGTTTCCAAACCGTCATCCCATTCATACTGCACCGTTTGACTATATAAAACGGACTCTGAACGAGCCACGGGCGATATGGGAAACTGATAGCGTTCAAGCGCATGGTGTAAGCCGCCCTCATTCAGCAGCAACGGATAAATCGGTGCGGACAAGGGACAGGATTTACGGCCTAAATAAAGTGGAAACACCGGCTCGTTTAAAGCATCGCGAATAGACTCTAAGGTGTAACCCGCATCAACTCGAAGCGTCAGAGCGACCAACCAATGCCCATCAACTCGGTAATCTCGGGTAGACAATATAGTATTAACATCGCGCAGGGTGTTTTCCAGCTCGGCCTTTCGGTGCGGCCAAATAGCTTTTTTATCAGCACTCGGAACTTGAGTTGTGTGATAGTCACGAAGCAAGCGCCCATCGGACTCAGACTTAATCATCATCCCGATACTGTTGTTCAGCCGAGCGACTTCATCCTCCTGCTCACGACGTAAGCCCAAAGCGGCACTCAAAAGCCCAATAACCGCCGAGCGAGAGGGTGCGGGGCGAGTGGATCGAACACCACCCACGGCGGTGCCACCCCAACTGGCCATAGCACCGTAAAGACGAAAAACTAAACACTGCATAGCGCCCCCTAAGACTGAGTGGCCACTTGGATAATCGATGGCAAGCTTCCCTCACCTGTCGATGCGTTAAAACTGGCGCGCTGTTCAGCACAAGGTCCATAAACGGAGTCAAAATGTTTTGTCTGTGTTTCAATTGCGGTAATGGCCGATGGTAAATAATCGTCGCCTTTTACCGGCGCAAGAAAAGCAGCCGATAAACTGCGAGGTTGTTTTTTACCTATTTCCACCATCATGTAAGAGGCATAAGCGTGTGAGCCAAAACTGTTTTGTTTGCCTTTAGGTGAGACAGTGGCAATAGCTTCAATCATGGCGGCAACCGCCTTATTAACGAGCTCTTCATCGCCACCAAGTGCTTCCAACAGCGCCTCACGCTCGATGCAAACATAGCTGTAAAAAACGGCCGAGGCGAATCCGGTCTCACCAATATGCGCTGCCCCTCGATCATCATGGTCGGCATTCAAATCATCGACAGCGGTAAAATAATCGTCCTCAACCGTCACGCCGTGAACACTTAACGCATGAGCCACCTGGCAAGCCGCCTCGACATTGAAATTAGACGAATCTGCCAGCATTCGGCCAAACAATGCGATATCCACGGCGGTACTTTTTTTCAGTAATCCTTTTAATTCGTCCAGCTCAGGCTTGCGGTTTTCAGCGGCTAACGTAGCCACCAGATCATCAACTGCTTGCCATTCCTCTGGGCTGAAAAAAACCAACTGCTGAGTCGTAACTTTGCCCTTTTCTACTTTTCCGAACACTCCTGCAATGGAGAACGCCCACTCTTCGGCTTTTTTTTCATTGATGCCTTTTTCTAATAAAGACTTTTGTACATACTTACCAATATCTTTTGTTCGCGTGCCCAGATGATCGCGCAGCGCTTCTTGAAATACATCGGAGGTGCGCCAGTGCCGCTTTAACGACTGGGAGCTGACTCGAAGGCGCTCAACACCACCCATCATGGCCGTTTTAGGTCGCCCTAAATCGTCTCGGTTCAGGTTGGCAGGTGGGTATGACGTTAATGTATGAATTTGAATAAAACGTGACATAACAAGATCCTTATTGTTTGATAGTTTAAGAAGTTTTAGGGGCTGCGGCGTAATAATCCATGGCCCAGCGCAGCACTTGGCGTTTTGCGGGGTTGACTTCTGGCATTGCAGATCGGCTTTGCCAATACCAGCGCTCAACCTCTTGCGCTAAGCTCTGCACAGAAACGGTATCGTCAATTTGGTGCAATATACGGCGTAAACGGCGAGCAAATTCGGCTGTGTCTCGTGATTTAATAAGCTGCTGAAAACGCAAGGTCGACACCCGTGGACGATCACTACCTTCACCAGCTTTACACGCCATAGCTTTGGCAAGACCTGCGTCCGAATCTTTGCGGACGGACGCCAACACCCACGCAATCAATGCAGCCACCTCCATGTACGGCGGCGAGCGCTTTTCCTCCGGCATAAATTGCCATAACACTTGAAACGGTTCAGACAACATGACTTCATCCAAATTATTACAACGTTTTAATATGGCTTTGTGTGCCGTTGGCAGCGCTTGCAACTTATTACGCTGACAGACATCACTGTTGACCAAACGATGCCACCACCGGGTGAATAACCCCTGTTTTTTAACAGAATCTTGCAGTTGAGCTGCTTCAGTGCTCATACGTTAATTACTCCCTTTTTATCGAGCCCGTGTTTTTGCAAGTAAGCTTTGTTTAATTTAATCCACTCAAGCGATCGGCGTGCGCGCAGCTTGCGTTCTATATGTTCAGTTTGACTCGCGTCACTCAATACCAAAGCATCAAACAGTAACAAAGCGTGCTGCTTTAACATTCCCAGCCAATTCTGGCAGCTTTGAGCATTCAGTTTTTGCTCCCCTGCTTCAATATCTATTTTGAGATGGTCGATCATAGAATAGAAATCCTGCTCGGTCTCCGTCCAGAACTGTTCGTCGATAAAACCCAAGTCCCTCTGTATTTTTTTCTTCTTATCCGGATCACTGAACCATGCATTCTCACAGGATTTACGAAGGGCTTTTCGGTAATCATTGGCGACCTGCACCTGATCAAAAATCTCCTGCACAAAAAGGGGGATACTATCAACCGGCATTGATAATAAGGGCATTTTAGCCGCGTGCCATGAGCGGGCCTTCATGTTGTCCATATCAAAACCAAATACCCACACGCTCAGCTGATCTTCAAACTCTAGCTCTTCCTCCAACAGCTCTTGGTTTGTGGCCATACGGGCTACCACCTTTGCCGGAAGGTGGCCTTCGGCGTGATTTTCAAATAAAAACTGGTGCCATTGACGGTAGCCAATGCCGCCTGGCTGACCTTTACTAGAAAAGTGTTCTAACTCAGGATTTTTAGGGTCGAAGCGATAAGGCGTCAGAGGATGTGCCCAAGTACCACCGTAATTGGCACCGTAATTCTTGGTCCTGTAGCCCGTCACCGTGATCCCGGCATGCTCATGGGTCAGGTCGCAAGATCCCGCCTCAGCTAACTCTAGGCGGATTCGACGTGGCATAGCCCAATACTGCTGTAAGGGGTGCACACTTTCATCATTCAGGTACACCTCTGTGCCTTTTTCTTTACTGGTGCGGGTCGGTGCCAGCCAAGGGAATATACTTTCATCGTATTTAACGACACGAGGTAAGTCGCAATCGATTGGAGCTATATTGAGCCACAAACGGCGAAACAGACTTAGTGATGAGTCATTAGAAACTACCAAGGTCGTTAGAGGACCGCCGCCGCGCAACCCAGTTCGATGACCTTGCCCACCGGCAGGCGCATTAATTTGCAGTGTAAACAGCGCCATCGCCGCCATGGCTGGGGATAAGGTGTTGACCTGCCCCCGCTTAATAAAATGATCCGTATTTAGTTTAAGAGTATTACCACCGGGCGCGTCAATCAGCAAACTGGATATATCGACATAGGTTCCATCTTCTAGTGGCTCCCAGTCCTGCATAAAGCAAGGGCCATCACCAAACAGCTCGAAAGCATGTTCAACTTTACTAAGTGCTGCAGCCAATACTTCAGGTGACGGCGGGCTTTCATACCAGTCCAGCCATTCTTCTTCATCAGCTAGCGCAAAAACTGTTTGCAATATGCCAATCAAAAACTGCCAGCCAGCACCGTAAAAATCTTGGCGAGGTAACACAACATCCAGCAAATCTTCTCGCCCTAGCTCTTTTAGTGGCAGTGCCACAACCTCCCCTGATGCCAGCCGAAACTTGAGCCATGAATCAGTACATAAGTTTAGATTCATTGATTCCTCCTTATCAATCATTATTCTGTGCCTCACTCGCGCTAGAACTTCCCCACCCCACTTGCTCCGAATAAGGAGTTGCCTCGACATCCGCCACTCGGGCGTATTTTGCCCGCCGGTGGCGTAATACGAATGCCTCCTTTTCATCTTCGGTCAACGCTTGCAGCTGCTTAAGCCGTTTACCGGATAACTTCACCACACTCAGCTCAACAGAGTCTCTATCAGCTTTGATATAAGGCTCGTATCCGAACTCGGTTCGGCGCACTAATACCACCTCTTCCGACTCTTCGCCGAGACGCGTGCCGATATCCACGTTATCTTCACCCCACGCACGGTTGCTCTCGTGAGTGTAGCCCTGCTCTAACACTAGGCAATTAAACTGCCCCTGATTACTACTGGCGCGAACCAAACCACTGTACTCCAGCTCAGCTTCATCAAACGCTTCTGGCACAGTTACCTCTTCGCCATACACAGACTCGATCATGGTGCGTGATGCCTCTGGTAATCGTATTTCTCCTGCGTCTCGTAAATACTCCATTGTGCGCCAAATACGGCCCGGTCGTTTGTAGACATATTGTGTGTTTGGAGAGTGACTCTTTAACCAGTCGGCTTTTGGGGTCGCATCCCACGGCGGCGCATGAATCAAAAGTCTGGGTGGGTTCCGCCCATCTGGCTGGCCAGAAATCGGCGAACCGGTCTCGTCACGAGTATGGCGATGCAGCCTCCCGGCGCGCTGAACCAAATCATCAATCAGACACAAGTCACTAATCATTACATCGGTATCGGCATCGAGACTTTCTTGAAATACTTGAGTAGCTATCAGCACTCGGCCCATTCGCTGTTCTTGAGTAGAGCTCTTGCCAAAGTGTTGCATCACCCATGCTTCGCGGTCTTTACGATGCTGGAGTACAAACCGGCTGTGAAACAGCTGACAATTTTCCGGGTGAGATAATCGCTCGCGTAGCTGGCGATACGCTGATACGGCTTCATCCACCGAATTGCGAATCCAAACCGCGCATTGTCCGTGCTCTACTGCAGCCACTATATGTTCTACGCATGCAGCTTCTGTATAAATAAAATCAACAGTGATTTGTTTCTCGGTTCCCTTTCGGCAAGGCAAACGTTTCTCTTGAACGCCATCGTTACCAGCCACCCGAGTAGCCAGGGGGAAGTCATTGAGCCCTGTGTGCTGCAAACTATACGGTGATTGACCCAGCGCCCGCTGCCAAGCATTCACTAATCGTTGTCGCTGAGCTTGAGGCAAGGTTGCTGTTAGTAAAATTATGCTGCCGCCCTGACTCGCATGGAGCCGCATTAACTGCCCCAGTAAAACCAGCATATACTCATCCGCCGCGTGTACTTCATCGAGTATTAACACTTTCCCATACAAGCCTAATACTCGTAACGATTGGTGTCGTTTGGGTAATATGGCGAGCAAAACCTGATCAATAGTCCCAACGCCTACAGGGGCCAGCAAGGCTTTTTTCCGGCTGTCTGCTAGCCACTGATTACAATGCAGCGATGCTGTCGCTTCGCCTTTCTCGTAGGGCTGATCAGTATTGCTTTCACCCAGCATTGCCTCCCGAAACCGATCATTCATATTTCGCGCACCGTGAGCCAAAACAATACTGGGCACGGCATTTTCTGCCCCTGCCAACATTTTATGATAATGCTCCGACACCCGATCAAACATAGCATTAGAGGTGGCCATGGTAGGCAAGCCAAAATATAAGCCTCGCCCAGCGCCCGAAGCTAACAGTCGGTGCGCCAGTGTTAACGCAGCCTCAGTTTTACCCGAACCAGTGAGATCCTCCAATATAAACAGCTGCGGCGATGCGCTCACGGCAACTTTTTCAGCATAAGACTGCAAAGGCGATGGATCGAAAGGAAAGAGTGATTGAAAACCATTAAATGGCAGTACGGTTACCGGATCAAATACTTCGGTTTTGGCGAGCGCTAGACTAGCAGCTGGCAAAGCCACTTGATGCCAATACTCTTCAAGTGCAATAGGCTGATCGTGGTAGGTAAATACATCACTGTCTGATCCGACCCAATCACAATAAGTTGCCAACCCCGCCAACAGCCAGCTGACCTGCTTTAAACGATCTGAAAATACATCGTCCGTCCAACAGCCTGTGGGAAGTTCAGCACCAACCAAGCTCTGGCAATCATTAATCCAAGCCTCAGCGGCTGCGATATCTTGCGGGGTTAGCTTGAGTGTGTCTTTTATGGTTTTTTCTTGGCGGACGGGCTTTCCGTGGTGTCCCCAAAAAATTCCGAGAAAGAATTGAAAACGTCGCTTCTCTCTCAAGGTACTACCCGTAATTTTAGTCGTTTTTTGCACTTTTTTCCAAACATCGTAGCCTAACTGATCATGACGACCTCGCTTGCCGTCATAACTCACCCCCTCAGGTAAATCTACTTTTACGAGACCGGATGACTCAAATACGCTCTGAAACGAGGAGGTCATTTTTCCTAAATCATGCAACAACAAGCCAAACAAAAACAAGGCGCGGAACTGCACGGGCTCAATATTGAGAAAGCCCGCCAAATTCGCCTCCAGCCGAGGACAAGCATCCAACGCATGCGCCCCAACCGCTGCCACATCCATAAAGTGATAAGGCAGCAAGTGGCACGTAGCCTCCATCCCCTCAGGACTCTGCGCTTTGCCTATGTATAAAGAGTATGGTTGCGACAAAAAACTTACCTCGCCTACTATTTTTGTTTATTTTAACAAGTCACACTATTTACGTATTACTGTGCAAATAACCCCTGCAACCTAGTGATAACAAACGACCAACATCACCCAGCAAATTTACATAACCCGGTAAAAACTCAAAAAGAAACACTCACCTGCATTACACTCCCTGTAGCCTGCGCCTGTACCTACCGGAAATGCCAAGCCCGTTATAGTGCTCCCATCGTCGGTAGTAGTGCCCCAAAATTGGTAGCCTCGGGTATTATCCGGTGTAGAAAACTGGTTTAAAATGTACGGGGCCGCCGCTGAATGACTCACCGACAAATCAAACCCACTGCTTGTCATCACGCGTATGACATTGTCATCTCGTGGCACGCAGACACCTTCTAAACAATCCATTACCACTTTTTCCGACCGCACTAAGGCCTGCTTATCAAGCGTTTTACTGGTGTCTACATCGTAACGGTAGCCTTCGTAAACACCTTCAATAACTGGAATAAAAGCATCACCCCCGTCATCGCAAGCATCAATTTTCTGACCTGCTATCGCTTTAAAACTGCCCGTAAAAAGCACATCTGTCGTTACAACGCCCGAGTAGTCTCCTGTGGGTGTTACCGCGCGAAACTCTCGCCCAAACGCAGTGGTTGTAAGCATTGCATCACCGGTAACGTAAGTGCAGGTTGAATAATCGTTAAAACATGCTCCGTGCTGGCTGATGTCACTGGCATCATTTTGCAGCCCAGCGATGGATATTGGGCTTTCTGTGCGGCACTCGGATGCTATATCTCTCTCGCTATTCGCCCCCGATATTGTCAGGCTATTTACCTTGTAGTTACCTTCCATACTGTTGTGAAGATTTACAATTTTGTCTAGCCCGCGGGGCTCATCCGGGCGACCATCAGAACCCGGGCCAAGATCGTCACCACCATCGCTACTGCCACCCCCACAGGCAGATAAAATTGTTGATATCAGCAAAACTGTCAGAATACGGAACATACAAATCACCTATGGAAAGTCGTCAACTACGGTTGATCCAATGTGGATCGCGTTTTGTTGACACCACTGTAACGATTCGAACCTTGTCCGCAATACTGTAAATTTAACCCGCAATAACATCTGACAACCCTCTTTAACGACACCCTGTTTCATCAGAACAACCACTGTTTTATGTCATTTAAATTGACAAGGATGATTTGCTGGGCCTCAGGCACGGCGTCTAGCACTTTGGTGTTAACTCGCATTTCTTGCAGTAGGTATTGAACAAGGCAGGCGCGGGTTTTTATGCGCAGTTGGCCATTGTGCATTTGGTAGTCGTGCTCTATAACGCTGCGTTTATCGAGGGTTAAGCGCAAATCGGGCTCGAAGATGAGCTCTACTTCGGTGTTCCAGGCGGTATCTTGCCCGGCGCTGTGGGTGGCGGGGCCGGATAAGGTGGCATCGCCGCGAAAGCGGCTGAGCACAAAATCACGAAACTGCTCTTTGTGCTCACACCAGGCGCGCAGGTGCCAGCGCAGGCCGGTTTGCACCAGCGAGTGCGGGGCGATTACCCGCCCCCGGCGGTTGGGGTTGGTGAGGGAGACGTAATCAACCTCTAGCCGTTGGTTGTGGCGAATCGCCTGTGCAATCGCACGCATCAGTGCAGGCTCCAGGCCGCGACTGGGAAGGCTTAGTGAGTGAATGGGCAGTGTTTGCAGGGGTAAAGGTTGCGACAGCCAAGCGAGGTACTGCTCTGCCTCACCGGTAACAAACAATGGTTTAAAATTTGAGCTGGGCTGGTGGCACTTGCGGCTATTGCAGTAGTTAAGGTTGCCGGGCATGAGGGCGGTGTAGCGCTTTATGTCTTGGCTGGCCTGCTGGCGCGACAAACCAAAGTGCTTAACCAGAAGGCTGCTATTGGCCGCCCCCTCCCAGTAAACAACTAGCTCGAAGATGTGTAACCGCGCTTTCTGCGCATCGCTGATGTCCATTGCAGCGTGTCCTTGTTGTAGTGTGGCATTTATTCAACTGCTTATAGTGCCACACTAGCTCCGGGCATGTAATACACGCCCATTTGTCATTGGCGTTATCGCTTACGCAAGCCTTGCAAGAGGTGAAGAATCGCCGGCAGCATAAGCGCCACACCCACTACGATAAAAACCAGGCCGTCTTTTTCAAAGCGCAGCGATTCGGGCAATAGATCAATATTGGCAAAGTGCATGGCCATGCCCAAGCCAATGAGTATGCAGCCGATAAAATCCAGCACGAGTAGGTGTATGGGTAACTTCATAATTTTTCCTTTTGTTATTTGCGGCGGGAATGTTTTTCCCAATTTTCCCGGCGTTTTTCTTCGCTTTTTTTCAGCAATATATACGTGGCGCCGCTGGCGCCGTGGTGTTTTTGCGCTGAGTGGAAGGCGAGTACGTCGTCGAACATGGGCAGCCAATTGGCGACGCAGCTTTTGAGCAGTGCCGGTTGTTTGCGCCCCTCGCCCTTGCCGTGGGTGATCAGCGCGCAGCGGATATCGTGCGCCATGCAGTCGCGCACAAATTGGTAGAGTGCGCGGCGGGCTTCGTCTACAGTCATGCGGTGCAGGTCGAGCCGGGCGTCGATACTGTATTTGCCCAAGCGCAGATTTTTATACACACCGTGCTGCACGCCGTCGCGTTTGAACTCGAGAATATCCAGCGGTTGCACAGGGTCGATGTGCTCGCCGCTTAAAAAGTTAGTGTCTTTGACTTTGGTGGCGGTGGCCGCCGCCCGGCGCTCGGCCAGCAGTTGCTCACTGGGTTTGTCTTTTTCCAGCACGACCTTTTTTTCCGCTTTTATGCGGCGAACGTCGCTCATCTCACGGGTAAAGAGATCGTCATCTTGATCTGTCATAAGAGGAATCCTAAGCCGTTACATCTTGGGCTTTCAACGCCACTGATGGCCTATTATGCCCAAATTCGGGCACAACAACCACGGCCGTGCGCCCTGCTCTGCTATAGACTAAGCTCAGAAGGGGTAAGCTCAAGCAAGGAATGTGTGGCTATGTCGCAGCAAGATTTAAACAACAGCACTCTGGCTATGTTCTCGATACTGGTTATGTTGGCGCTGGCTTTTACTTGGTCGGGGCTAGGCATGATGACCGGGGTGATTGAGCCTGTGGCCAATATTGTTTGGGCTGAGCTGATCAGCGATATTCTCGCAACCCTCGCTACCTTCGCACTTTTGGCTATTTCGGCCTTTTTGCCTATCCGCCGTCATTTGGCGGTTGCGATGGTGTGCGCCAGCAGCCTACTGTTTTTAGGCGCCTGGCACGGGCTGATCCTGTCGCTGGTGAGCCACTTGCCCAGGGCCATGACGATTATCGGGGCGCTGACCTACCCGGCGGGAATGATTATTTTGGCCGCCAGTGTGTTTCATTTTGGCCGGGCCTACCGTCTGAGTCGGTTACTGTTGGGCAGCTATCGCAAAATTGAATACAGTTTGGCCACGCAAGATCAGCTAACCCAGCTGTTTAACCGCCGTTACTTTTACACCAGCGGGCCCGAGTTATTGCAGTCTTGCCAAAAGCACCAGCAACCTTGCGTGCTGATTATAATGACGATTCAGAACCTACCCGATATTAATCAAGCCCACGGGGTTAGTGCCGGGGATGCGGTGCTCAGCGAAATGGGTAACCTGTTGTACCAAAGCACCCGCCGTGTAGATTTGGCGGCGCGCTTAAGCGGGCGGCGCATTGCTATTTTTTTACCCGATACTCCACAGGCGAATGCCGACGACATTGCCGGGCGCGTACTTGGCTTGTGCCAAAAGCTCACCATCACCAAGGGCAATGGTGAGCGTATTGAGGTGGCGTTAACAATAGACCAGTGCGTTGTGCTGGCCGGCGATCATGAAGCCTGGGAGGATTTGGTCGAGCGCTGTTTAAGCTAGGGCACCTCTGGCTTACAGCGCAACTCGCAATCTAGGCGCTACTTAGCAGGAATGTCTAAACCTTCCGAACAATAGCAACGACGAGTGCGGGTTGCGCTTGAGGTCTCGCAGAGGCATTCCTCTTATTCTGAGGTGCCCTAGGGCCACCTCAGAGCGGCCCTAGCCTTGCGCTAACGGTTGACGCGGCCGTCGATAAGTTCATCCACCACCGACGGGTCAGCCAGAGTGGAGGTGTCGCCCAGGGTGTCGATCTCGTTGGCGGCAATCTTACGCAGAATACGGCGCATAATCTTACCTGAGCGGGTTTTCGGCAAACCGGGTGCCCACTGGATAATATCCGGTTTGGCGATGGCACCAATCTCTTGCACGCACAGTTGAATAAGCGCTTTTTTCAGTTCGTCATCGGGCTCCACACCATCCATCGGGGTAACATAGGCGTAAATACCCTGGCCTTTAATATCGTGCGGGTAACCGACAACCGCCGCCTCGGCAATGCTGTCGTGCAACACCAGTGCGCTCTCAACTTCGGCGGTGCCCATGCGGTGGCCAGACACGTTGAGCACATCGTCGACCCGGCCGGTAATCCAGAAGTAGCCGTCTTCGTCGCGGCGGGCTCCATCGCCGGTAAAGTAGTAGCCGGGGTAAGTGGAGTAGTAGGTGTCGATACAGCGCTGGTGATCGCCATACACGCTGCGAATCTGGCTAGGCCAGCTGGCTTTAATGGCCAGGCTACCTTCGCCGGCACCTTCAACTTCGTTGCCCTCGGCATCGAGCAGTACCGGCTGTACGCCAAAGAATGGTTTGGTGCAGGAGCCGGGCTTAAGATCGGTAGCGCCGGGCAGCGGCGTCATCATGTGGGCGCCGGTTTCGGTCTGCCACCAGGTGTCCATAATCGGGCAGCGCTCGTCACCTACAACTTTGTGATACCACTCCCAGGCTTCTGGGTTAATGGGCTCGCCCACACTGCCCAGAATGCGTAAAGACTTGCGCGATGTTTTGGTTACATACTCATCGCCCGCGCCCATCAGTGCGCGTATGGCGGTGGGGGCAGTATAGAAACTGTTTACGCCGTGTTTGTCCACCACCTGCCAGCAGCGCGAGGCATCGGGATAGGTAGGCACACCTTCAAACATTAGAGTCGTCGCGCCGTTGGTGAGCGGGCCGTACACAATGTAGCTGTGGCCGGTTACCCAGCCCACATCGGCCGTGCACCAGTAGACGTCGCCTTCGCGCTGGTCGAATACGTACTTGTGCGTCATGGCCGCTTGCAGCAGATAGCCGCCGGTGGTGTGCAATACGCCTTTGGGTTTACCGGTGGAGCCCGAGGTATAAAGAATAAACAGCGGGTCTTCGGCGTCCATCCACTCGGGCTCACACTCGGCGGAGACTTTTTCTACTGCGTCGCGATACCAAATATCGCGCGAGTCGTCCCAGGCGATATCGCCGGCGGTGCGCTTGACCACCAGGCAAGTGTGCACGCCGGGGCAGTTGGCCAGGGCTTTATCGGCATTGGCTTTGAGGGGCACAGTGCGTCCACCGCGCAGACCTTCATCGGCGGTAATAACCACCTGGCAGTCGGCGTCGAGGATTCGATCTTTCAACGCGTCCGGAGAGAAGCCGCCAAACACCACCGAGTGCACAGCACCAATACGGGCACAGGCGAGCATGGCGTAACTGGCCTCGGGAATCATCGGCATGTATAAGCAAACACGGTCACCTTTTTTTACGCCGCGCTCGCGCAGCACGTTGGCCAGGCGGCTCACTTCTTCGTGCAATTCGCGGTAGGTAATCAGTTGATCTTCGGCGGGGTCGTCGCCCTCCCAGATGATGGCGACCTGATCGCCCCGGGTTGCCAGATGACGATCAATACAGTTGACGCTGACATTCAGCTTACCGCCTAAGAACCAGGCGACTTCGCCTTTTTTAAGGTCGGTTTTATTTACGGTGTGCCATTTTTCTTGCCAGTCGAGAAAGGATTCGGCCTGCTCGGCCCAAAATTGGTCGGGCTGCTCCACCGACTGGCGGTACATTTGTTCGTAGCGATCCGCATCGATCGCTGCGGCCTTCTTAATCGCTTCGGGCACCGGATACACATGCTGCTCGGTCATATACATCATCTCCGCATTTATTGCTGTTATGGGGGGCCGCCCGGCACACGTTGGTTGCACCGAACTTTTATCTGTTTATATCCCAGTGCAGAAATCTTAACAGCGTTGGCGGGGTTTCGCCACAGACAACGTTGTCAATTGGGCAAAATATTGTCAGTAATTATTAAGGAGAAAAGAGAGGTGATTGACGGGACAAACCGGCTGGCTTATCCCGCGTGTGGCTTACCTTGATTACACCAATTGCATGGGGATGGTGTTAGTGGTGCGCTCAACCTTGTTGTGTTCATCCAGATACACCAATCGAGGCTGGTAGGCCTCCAGCTCTTGGGTGCTGTACTGGGCATAGGCACCGATAATAACCCGGTCCCCCACCTGCACCTTGCGGGCGGCAGCACCGTTCATGGAAATGGTGCCCGAGCCGCGCTCGGCGAGAATGACGTAGGTAGTGAAACGCTCGCCGTTGTTGACATTGTAGATGTCAATTTGCTCAAACTCGCGCAGGCCGGCAAGTTCGACCAGGTCGGCGTCTATCGCGCAGGAGCCGTCATACCACAGCTCGGCCTGAGTGACCGCCGCCATATGAAGTTTGCCTTTGAGCATGGTAGAGAGCATAAGCTCCTCCTTCGTTGTTTCTGGCTGTAGTGTGAATTACAGCATCGCCCGCAGTTTAGACTACTGTCAGGGATATATTATCTATCAAACGGGCCCCGTCGGTATACATGGCGCCCAAAATGGTAATCTCGGTGTCATCCACCGCGGCTGGTTTAAGGCTGCGGCTGTTGCAAATTTCCAGGTAATCCAGTGCGAAGCCCGCCCGTTCAATGCGGTGTGCGCCTTCTTCCTGCAGCACCAGAAAGTCTCGACGACCGCCTTTAATGGCATCGCCAATCCAGTTAAGGGTGCGGTTAAGCTCGGCCACACGGGGGCGTTCGTCATCGGTAATAAAACCGTTGCGCGAACTCAGGGCCAGGCCATCGCTCTCGCGGTAAATTTCGCTGGCGGTAATTTCAACCGGCATACATAAGTCTTCCACCATACGGCGAATAACAGCCAGCTGCTGATAGTCCTTAATGCCGAACACCGCTTCGTCCGGCTGAACAATGTTAAACAGTTTAGTGACCACGGTGGTCACACCCTCAAAGTGGCCGGGGCGGCTAGCGCCACAGAGCACATCCGTCATGGTGGGAACGATCACCCGAGTTTGCTCATCCATGCCGTTGGGGTACATCTCGCGCTCTTCCGGGCAGAACAGATAATCACAGCCAATGGCTTCTAGCTTGGCAGTGTCATCCGGCAGGGTGCGCGGGTATTTGTCCCAATCCTCGTTCAGGCCAAATTGCAGGCGATTGACAAAGATACTCGCCACCACAATATCGCAGGTTTGCTGAGCCTGCTTTACCAGGGCCAGATGCGCGTCGTGCAAATTCCCCATGGTGGGGACAAAGCCGATACGCTTACCTTCGCGCCGGGCGCGGGCCAGCTCTGCGCGCAGTGAAGCAATATGATGAAAAACGTGCATACCGCCCTCTTGGCTCGCGGATTTCTGGGGGCGGAATAATACACTTTTGCCGATAAATTGTACATTTTTACCGAAGCTTTAACCGCATTCAGGGCCGACACAGTCCAGTGCGCGAGCCATATAAAAACCGAGCCCACAAAAAGGAGGGCGGCACACCGCAGTGTGCCGCCCCAGGCTGCCGTGCAGCCAGTCACAATAACGCCTTAAAAAGGTAAGGTCGTTACTGCCCTCTTATTGCCAGCTGTTGCTCTGGCCACCACCTGCCTTGCGGTATTCTGACGCTGACAATTTGCCATCGCCATTTTCGTCGAGCGTATCAAAACGATCACCGCTCACGCCACTTGCTTGCGCTTCGCGCTCATCAATAGAACCATCGCGGTTTTTATCTGCCATGGTAAACGCTGAGCTAGTGGTTGCCCCCTGGCGCTCGGTTTCATCGGCAACAGCCGACATAACACCTAAAGACATCAGCAAAGAAACGGTTAATACAGATAAAGTTTTCATAGATATCACCTCATTAAAAATGATTGATTTCAAAAAAGTAGCAAAGCTACATAGGCAATGTTCCTATCGCGAAGAGCATGCCAAATCCGCAGAACCAATTTATTTCAATTCAGTGAGGAACTTCAAATAACCACAGTGATTACAATCACAAAGGCCGCGCATTAAAAATGAAAAAAATCTAAAACCTAGCGCTTATATTTATAACGTCTGTAAATTTTTCATAGCCTAATTTTTTACCATAACGAATAACCGCACCGTGTTAGTGCTTTAATGACACCCCATTCAACCTTAACTCGCTTTTATACTCTGAAAGATTAATAAGTTTTCGTGTAATTATTTTTACTTTGAATTTTTTACAGAGCCCCGAACGAATTTAAATTTTTACGAGTAAATAGTGGAAAATACACAGGCCAACAATATTGCCGCTCTTCTATTGTGCCAAGCTCGTCACAGAATAGCGGCTGGGAAATGGGAATAAAAAATACAGAAACTAAAAGACGACGTGGTTACTGCGGTAATTTTTATTAATTTATAATCAATATGCAAGCAACGGTTAAATTCACATTACAAAAAAACACTTATTCTTGTGGCAATCGCTCGATGGAATCGCCCACTGTTATTACCCCGCCTTCGACAATTTTGGCACACAACCCACCAAAACCATACATGGCAGCGGCACCGCCGGGGCCCAACACTTCATTCATGCGCGAACATGGGTGGCATAACGCGGCGGGCTCTAGAATCGCGCCACCGACTCTTACTCGCTGATGGCGCAACAGATTTAAATTGATGCCCGATACTAAAAGATTGCGACGCAGCCAAGCTGGTGAAATACTATCGCGGCCGGAAAAGCGACATATCATCTCGATAAACTCGACACTAATAATCGTTACCTGTCGACCAGAACCCGGCGTTTTGGTACTGCGGTGGTCGCCCTCAAGTCCTAATTCGGCAAGAGCTACGACAGACTCAACCGAGCGCACATCACCACGGCGCTCGGTGCGCAAGCCAATCCACTCCAGACGCCCAGGCTTAAGATCTTGCGCCAGTCTATCGAGCAGTCGCGCTTGAGAGGGCCGACTTCCGCTTGGTTTTACGCTCCGGACTCGGTCTGACAATGTTGAATGGGTCATAGGTTTACCGTGCAAATAACACAAGCACAGCGCGGCGGATACATGGCCCAAGACACAATAAGATTTATTGAGGCTTAACTTCCAGCGGCTCTGCGCTGTTATCAAGAGACTGAACCGGCATCGCTGACTCGTGTATGTTCGCCTTTTTCATTAAAGGTTGATTACGTACGCACATTAACGCCTCCTGCATAAGCTGGCAACTACCAATATACAAGCTATCTGCGTGTTCATACTGACAACTATCATGGCGCTGATGGTCCTCACAGGCCTCTACCGAGGCTCGATGAGTATGGCCTTGATGCGCCAACGCCGGAGCGGTCAATACTATTGCCACCAGCAACACATTCAATTGACGTAGGGATGTAGAAAATATTTTAGTCATTATTACAACCTCGTTTCGACAATGTCACCTTGAGCACCGTGGTAACAACCAATAAACATATTTTCCCCGGGGCTGGCCGCATGGTAGTGATAACCACGCTCGGTATCGCTATGGCCTCGGCACTCGTCCAAACCCTCGGGCTCGAGGCCCAAGTCATCGGTCATGGCATAAATACCGTAGCCGTCGAGGGCGACACCAATCATGGCGGCGTGACCATCGCTTTCAGGCTCCGATTGCGCACAACCAATGGCAGCATGATAGTGATAACCTTCGGCTGGATTAATATGACCGCCACAATCATCAAATGCCGCAATGGTGTAGTTCGATAAAATTGCATCCACCGGTGCCGGACCTGCAAATACAACACCGTTAAGGCCAAGCCCAATATCAAACCCTAAACGTTCAGGGCTATTTAGCGCCACAGGCTGAGTAGGAATTAAAAAGGTTTGTTGCACTGGCCCACCGGTGTATTCAAGTTTGCACTCAACGCAATAGTTTTGATACGCGGGGTCGACGTTTGGCCTTGCTGCCGATTCGCAGGCAAGCTGAGTGTCGGTAATATTAATCAGCCCAGTCACCGGGTCGTATAGCATCCACTCACTGCCATAGAGTGTATCGAGGTTCATGATAAAGGCGCCGTCCAGCTCGTAAACTTCGCCGCTACCATCAAACCAAATGCCGCCTTCACTGGCATCTGAGGTAATTGACGGCGGGCAGAAAGGGCCAATGTCGGCGTTGCTCGGCGCACCGTTAATGGTGACCTGATAGCAAGTACTGGCTGTGCCGTCGGACAGGGTGCAGTCGACCGTGCTGATGTCTTCGGCCAGGGCTCCGTCGAGAAAGCGCTCCGGGTCGATACCCTTTGAAATGGCCGCGGCGATAGAACTACTGCTGGCACTGCTCTGGCTGGACGAGCTATTAACGCTATCCGCACTGTCTGAGCCGCTACCGCAAGCGGTAGCGAGCAAGGTGACACAAACGAGCATAACAATCTGTATTAAATGCATTGGATAATTCCCGGTTGATAATCGTATTCAGTCATTTACCGAAAGGTAGCGGCTATAGGCTGAGAACTGTATTGGTGCAATATAAGGTTGTCGGCCTCAGGATTAAAAAAGACGGAACCGACAATGGTTTTAGCGCTATGCGTCCAATTTTCATGTTGATGACTGTTTAACGATACCGCTATTTGATTGACCCCAGGCTTGAGCCAATGCGCAGGAATATGAACATCTGTCGCGTATAGCCGTTGCTGTTTAACGCCATTAATAAAAAGGTGTGCATGTCCACTTAACCACTGATTATTCTGTGCACCGGCATTAGAAGGTGAGCCCATATTGTAATTTTGCAACTCAACATGAAGGTTCACGCCATCCATTGCGTCCCGTGCAAGAGCGATTTCAATTTTGGGGATTGGCATATTTTCTATATCGCGACTTTTATGGTCATGCACCTCAAGCTCTGCTGCTTGGGTGAATGATGCCAATAGCAATAACGCAATGCCTTTTAGCCAACTCATGATAAACCTCCGATTGTGATTGACTGTGTTCATCGAGGTGGTGCGCCTTCCGGTGGTGGCCCCATTACACCGGTACTGCACTGCGCCAATGAGTTATCGGCCAAGTCTCCGGCAAAACGATCACCCACTATGTAGGGAAATGCGGGAGTTAAAGTGCTCTCTTCATCGGTAACGGTAATGTGGTAGTGGTAGCCTCGCTCGGCATCATAGTGGCCGTTGTATTGATCGAGATACACACCACCTTGCGCCGTCAGAGTCTGATCCCAATAGAAGTCTTCTCTGTAATATCCGGCAGTCGCCACTAAAGAGTTGCCCGATAAAGTCGTGACAACAGTGTCAAAGTCAGGCCCGGCACTGACTATTTCTGTTCCCTGGCTAACATCGTATTGGTCAATTAACTGACAGCTGCGCGCCTCGTCTGCGCAACCTGTATCGGAATCGGCGGAGTAATCCCGCACAACCCACGCACTGACCGCCAGAGTATTTTCCGCCTGCCAGGGGCCGTAAATGGGATAACCGTCGGCGGCAAAACCGTAAAGCGGTGAGTGGCCATCAGCAGTGTCGCCTACCATATCGGCCAAACAAGAAGAATAGAAATGATGATGGTAATCACCCGATGCGGCATGCCCGCCGCAAATATCGACATCGTACTGTTCGGCCACCGGCGCCAGGGTATACCAGTCGCCCGTCTGGTTATAACTCATGCCATCGCCCCAGTTATAAATGGACGAGCCATTAACCCACAGCCCCACTTTGCCTAAGCCCGTTTCACACACCTCGGATGATGAGGTTGGCTCGATAGGCAAGTAGCCTTCACGCGTGTCTTGGGTGGGGCAATCGGGCCCTGGCGGCCAATACCCGTAGCCGGCGTTATTACCGCAGTTGGGGTTGCTGTTGTAGCCAATGTCCTGACCAAACTCGACCACATCGCCCACCTCGATGAAGGGCTCGCCTGCGGCAAAGTCGTTATCCAGTCGCGGCCTTTGTTGCAGTTGATTCAGTATTTCTTGACTGACAACCACACTGTAAGCCGGAATACCGTCAGAGGTGACCTTGGTGAAGCTGTCGCCGTTAACGTCAACCGTTTCCACAGCCTGCACATTCACCAATACCCCGAGACCCGTGTCGTCTTCCAGTATGTGCTTGGCTCGAACATTGTCGCTGTTGATAATCCAAACCGAAGAGTCGGTCTGATCTGTTGTGTCCGAATCTGACAGGGGATTAACGCTAACGCTGATGGTGGCCGTCGCACTATCAGAGCCGTCACTGGCCGTTAAAGTAAAGGCGAACTCGGTCACTTCATCCACCGAAGGTGCGGTAAAACTTAAATCGGTGAGATCGATTTGCGCCAGCTCAATGCTCGCTCCGCCGGTTTGGCTCCACGCCAGAGTTAGCTCGTCGCCATCGGCATCACTCACACTGGCCGAGAGAGTAACACCGGCACCAGCGTTAGCCGTGGCTTGTTCGGCCAGAGTGATGACAGGCGAGCTGTTAACACTGCCTGTGGCATCTGATTCCGAGTCGGTATCGACTGCATCGGTACTGGAACCACCGCACGCAGACAGACAAACGGCCATTGTAAATGCGCTCAGGAAAAGGCGAAGGTGTTGAGAAAGCATGATAGAGCCCCAAGGTGTATTCGAGGCTTACCATGGTACGAGGCAATTGTGCAGATACTACGCAGAAACAATGAGTATTTGGTGCAGTGTACTACTCAAGTTTATAGCCGACCCCGTAAACGGAGTGCAGAAGGTTATTCTCGGCCTGCGCTTGATTGAGTTTAGTGCGAACGTTTTTCATATGACTGTCGATGGTTCTGTCGCTGACAATCCGAGAGTCATCGTAGGCATTTTTCATTAATGACTCGCGCGACAAAACAACACCCGGCCGCCGCACCAGAGCCGTTAATAACCGAAACTCCACCGGCGTAAGGTCCAGAGGGGCCTCCCCAAGCTTGCAGATGAACCGGTTGGTATCAATCTGAAGATTTTTATAACTCAAGACATCGACTTGTTGCTGTGTTGTTTTTTGCATGCGGCGCAAAATAACTTTTACCCGGGTAACGACTTCGCGTGGTGAAAAAGGTTTGCAAATATAGTCATCGGCGCCAATGTTTAAGCCCGTTAAACGATCAATTTCATCCACCCGTGCGGTCAGCATTAAAATAGGCACATCTGAAAAGGCCCGGACTTCTTCGCAAATCGTCAGTCCGCTTTTATGCGGCAGCATCAGATCGAGTATCACCGCCTGAGGCCTACTCGCTTTAATAGCTTCACTGGCATGAAGACCGTCACTAACGATTTGTGTTTTAAAGCCTTCGAGCTGAAAAAAATCCACCAATATTTGGGCAATTTTTGGCTCGTCTTCAACAATAACAACTAAGGGTTCAGTGTTCATCTCGCCCCACTCTGCGTTTGTTTAGCCTTATGCTGACCTTTAACCCGCCCAGCTCAGACGCTGTGGCACTGATCTCGCCCCGGTGAGCATCGACAATAGAGCGGCAAATACTAAGCCCCAAGCCCGCCCCCGTCGCGTGTCTTTGGCGGGAGTAATCCTGGCGGTGCAAAGGGGCAAAAAGCTGCTCAAAGTTATCTAACTCCGCCCCGGGGGCGGAGTCCTCAAGCACTAAATAAACCTCGGACTGGTCTTGCCGCACAGTCAGCCTGACGGTGCCCGGCGCATCGGTGTATAGACAGGAGTTAGCCGTTAAATTCAGTAACAATTGCTTAAACCTAAGCGGGTCAACTTCGGCCCAGAGGTTTGGCTCACCACGATATTCAAACTTCAGCTGGTCGTTTGCCGCGCGCTCGGTAAACGATGGCGCCAACGATTCTATCAACTCACTGAGATTTAGGTGCTCGAACTGGTAGCGCAAAGCGCCTATGTCGGTCAGGGATATTTGGTATAAATCATCCACCAAATGGTTGAGCAAATCTATTTCGTGCGCAAAAGACTTCAGCTGCTGCTGATCAAAGGGGCGTATGCCCGCCTGCAATGTTTCTATTTCGCCCTTTAAAATGGTCAGGGGCGTGCGCAATTCGTGAGAAATGTTGGCAAACCAACGCTGATTGGCGGTACGGTCTGCCCGTAAAATGCGCCCCAACTCGCTGATATTAAGCATTAGCTCACCCAACTCATCTCTGCGCGTATCGGGCAGAGATGTTTCGTAGTCACCCTTAGAAAGCTCACCGACGGCATGCAAAACAGACTTAACCGGCTTCAATAGACGCCGGGCAACGAACCACGAAATTATACCCGCCAAGGCCAGACTCAGCAGTGCGATAAACAAACTGGCCATTAGCTGCTTACGGGAAAACTCACTGGCGGATGAGAAAGCGCCTGGCGCTTCTGGCCAACTGCGCAGCTCGCCAACCTTTGCCTCGTTATAAAAGACGGGCACCACCACACTGCCGGCATTCGCTTGCTCTGGCACATGCCCCATTAACCAGTTGCCATCGGCGTCGTATAGCGCTGTCGGCGGTGTTGTTTCATGCGCGGGCTTGCGCCCGGCCAGTGGCGGCGGATGCCGCTCGCCCCGAACACCGCGGCGCGGGTGAATGGGCAGAGTCGCTCGCCCACTCAAGCGGTTAAACGTCAACCCCTCCCAGCTTGCATCGTTGCGGTCATACTCGCGCTCCAGATCCAGCCCCAACACGGTCAGGCGCTCCCGCTCTAACTCATTGATAAAGTCGAGAAAGCCCTGCTGGAAGCTCCATCTAGCCAGTGCAACGTTGGCTAAAATAACGCAGCTGATTACGGCTAAGAAAGTGAGGAAAAGTTTGGCGGTAATTTTCATGGGTTAAGTATAACGAAACGCCACGACAAGACGAGCGTTATCCGTAAACTGACCTACTTGTCTGTATTTTTTGCGCAGAATCTGCACATTTTGCCGTTATTGTTACTGGGTGCTTGCCAATCAGAACACCGAGTGGCGTTATGAATTTGTATTTTATGAGATTAAAACTATGTTGAAAAAAATCGCTGTATGTTTAGGAACTCTTGCCCTACTAGCCACCACAGTTGCCAGCGCAGCCCCTGGCCAAGGCCGGGGTAAACCACCACAAGAAGCCTTCGATGCCTGTATAGATAAAGTTGAGGGCGATAGCGTACAAATCGAGACGCCACACGGTGATACCCTGGAAGCAATTTGCAAAGAGATGGAAGATGGACTGGTTGGCGTGCCCGCCGACAGACCTGAGCGCCGATAGTAAGCGCCAAGACTTGTTAATATGAGGCTTGCCAGTGCAGCGCCTAATCACCTACCGTTAAGCATGACAGCCCGTCAAATATTCGCCCATAAAAAGGCTTTCTTCGGAAAGCCTTTTTTCAACCAGGCAACAACACGCGCTGTTACTGCGAGAATCAAACCTGCCCGAGCGCATAAGGCCCTGGCCGAAGCGCCAAGTAAACGATAGGGAGTGTCAAGCTGGCCTGAGGATGGACAGCATTGCCCCTACAACATCCATAGCCCATGCTGAGCAGCCAAGACTTTATTAGTAAACGGGCAATATTTTTTACCAATACTACACGATTAGCGTTCACCCATTCGTCTATACTGTTAACCTCAACTCAACCAACGTGAGGATTTTTACATGGCGTATATAGATGGAATGGTCGCTGCTGTACCGGACGAAAACCGAGAGATATTCATAGAGCACGCCAAGGATATGGCCGCCGTTTTTAAGGAAAATGGCGCCATAGAAGTTGTCGATGCCTGGGGTGATGAAGTGCCCGACGGAAGTGTCACGTCTTTCCCCATGGCTGTTGATAAAAAACCGGGCGAGACAGTGGTTTTTTCCTGGATTATGTGGCCCTCAAAAGAAGTGCGCGATGCCGGCTGGCAATCCTCGATGGAGGACCCACGCATGCACCCGGACAGCAACCCCATGCCCTTCGATGGCAAGCGGCTAATCTACGGCGGCTTCACCCTTGTGGCAAAGACATAGACTAAAAGAGTTTTTTGAAATGGAAGATTCAAAACAGAAAATTGCGTTGTTTATTGATGCAGACAATGCCCCTGCGGCCAAATTTGAAGATGTACTGAGTGAAGTTGCCAAGTACGGCGTAGTGACTATACGCAAAGCTTACGGCAACTGGAAAAAGTCGTCTCTCAAGGCATGGGAGGAACTTCTTCACGAATACGCTATTCAGCCCATTCAACAATACGACCTATCGAAAGGAAAAAATGCCTCTGATATTGCACTGGTCATAGATGCCATGGACGTCATGTACACCAAAGATATTGACGTTATGTGTTTCGTCTCATCCGATAGCGACTTTACCCCGATGGTGACCCGCGCTCTTGCCGAAGGTAAGGTCGTACTGGGTTTTGGTGAGCGAAAAACTCCAACGCCTTTTGTTAATGCATGCTCTAAGTTTTTATTCTTAGACAGAGACCCAAGCCCTCACGAAAAATCGCAAGATCAACCCAAGAATATTAAATCTGATACAAAGCTCATCAACTTACTGCGCCAGGCCATAGAAGCGACCGAAGAGGACAATGGCTGGGCGGCTCTCGGCCCCCTCGGATCGCACATCTCCAACAAAACATCATTCGACACCCGCAACTACGGCTATAAGAACCTCAGCAGTTTAATTAAGGCCATTGACCTATTTGAGCTAAAACGTGGGCCTGGTAATTTATACTTGGTAAGAGATGTTAGAAAGAAAAAGAGTTGAAGGGGTGCAAGTAGTTAAACTTTCAGAAACTTAATAAAAAAGGCCTTCGTTTGAAGGCCTTTTTTACATCTGAATAATTCAGCTTAGTGATTATTCAGTGATATTGTGCTTAGCCGCCACTTCGCGGAATGATTTCTGGAAAATCTCTAAGCCTTCTTTCAGAATGTCATCTTCGATGGTAAGCGCCACAAAGATTTTGTTTACCTGACCGGTCGCACCGCAGGTTTCTGAAATCAGTTTATTTTCAAACGCTTGAGCGGAGACTTCACTGGCAAAATCGGGGTGATCGGTTTCAATACCCAACACCAAACCGCGGCCACGTACATCTTTCACTAATTTAGGGAACTCTTTTTGCAACGCGTAGAGCGCCTCAAAAATAATCTCAGACTTGCGTTTCACTTCATGCGTTAACTTATCGTCTGACCAGTATTTATCAATCAGCTCTTTCGCCGCCACAAACGCCAGCGAGTTACCGCGGAACGTACCGGTATGCTCGCCCGGCGACCAAGCATCCACCTCGGGCTTAATCAACAGAACGGCCATGGGGTTACCACCACCGATGGACTTTGACAAACACACCATGTCGGGCTCAATGCCCGCTTCTTCAAAGCTGAAGAATTTACCGGTGCGGCCGTTACCGACCTGAATATCATCGATGATTAGCAACATATCAAACTCTTTACAAAGAGCCGCTAAACGCTGCAACCAATCTTTGGAAGCGACATTCAAGCCACCTTCACCCTGTACGGTTTCGATCATCACAGCGGCGGGCAATTCCAGGCCGGAGCCGCTGTCTTCCAGGAAGCGACGAAACACATGCAGTGTGTCGATATCGTCACCCAAGAAGCCGTCGAACGGCATAAACGAAATCGCACCGCGAGCGCCGTAAGAATCGTCGCGATAGGCTTCGTTACCAGTGGCGGAAAGAGCGCCCATGGTGTGGCCGTGGTAAGCGTTGGTGAAGGCAACAAGGTTAGGGCGGCCTTTAACCTGGCGCGCCAGTTTCATGGCCGCCTCGGTACAGTTGGTTCCGGTAGGGCCGGTAAACTGCATTTTATAGTTGTAATTGCGCGGCTCTAGAATTTTCTCGACAAACGAAGTCATAAATTCTTGTTTTGCCACAGTGGCTTTATCTAAGCCGTGAGCGATACGACGATCCTGCAAATACTGGATTTGCGCATCCACCGCCACATCAGGGTTGTGCCCATAGTTAAGCGTGCCAGCACCGGCGAAAAAGTCGATGTAGCGCTGCCCTTCGTTATCAAAAATCTCAGAGCCTACGGCTTTATCAAAGACCTTCGGAAAAGAGCGAATATAACCGCGTACTTCTGACTCGTGATCGTTAAAAATATCCATTATATACCTTTTGGGTTAAATGAGATGGGTGAGGCGTGCATCGCGCAGCTCGTAAATTAGAAGAGTAGGAAGCAAAAGCTGATAAGACCAGAGTACTGGGTAGGGTCATACTTACAGGCAGGGTCACTGAGCTGCCCCACATTCGAAGCGGCCCCAAAACAATACTTATGCCTATCAATTTACCTGAAAGCCAGGTCACTGCTATTGCCCCATTATGCAATCGTGAGAATATTTAAGCTGGCAAATACCTTGCCAGGCGCCGTATACGGCGACAAAGCGCTGCTGTTACAGTACTAAAGCAGGCCAATTTAGAAGATATATCATACCTTTACCGGCCCCAGCGTACAAGGATCGCCATGGCGCCCACTCCTCATGAGTGGGCGAAATAATTATTCTAAGCTAGAGTATAAGCCGCAGTATTTAATATGGATTTTTCACCTTACTTCTCTAAAAGTAAGGTATATGAGCGAATTAAGCCAAGAACTGAAGAGATTGGATTGATTGAAATAACCGTCCACCCATCATTATTCAGTGATGCAATTTTAGAATTTAACTCACTGATACTTGGCTGACTGCTCCAAAATGACATTTTTTTTAAAAAGTACCACCTTTTGCATAAAAATTTCCTTTCGTTACACAAGCCTAACCCACAGCGTTAACGGTTGAATGAGATTCACAACAACTCCGAAATCGACCACTGCTCCTTAAAGCATTATCTTAATTCAGGCTTGATGATATCAGAACTCAATACCCGCCCCCAATTTCCCGCGCACGCAAACACTTCTGGAGCTTGAAAAAACTTACAAATACGAAGAAAAGAAAACCATAAGACAAAAAAAGTTCGCCATGCTCTTCATCTCTCCAATGCAAAAAAAACCAAAATTCTTCCCCTAGATCCATCCCCATTCCATTGCTGAACATATACACCCTAATGTAGTGTAAGAATGTATAAATTGAAAAACAAACAAAGAAATATGGCGCTAAAAACCAATCAACAACCACATAATTCAAAGCATTTTTATAGCTCAGCTTCCATCTAGATAATATTAGACTACCAAAAACCCAGGAAAAGGCACCGTACGCTGAAATAGCAATGTAAGCGTGGCGTAAATATGACTGAATAGTATTTAAATTGTGAATAGTCAGCTCATTTTGTACATTATTTTTTTGGAAGTACTCGGCAGTTGAAATTTCGAAAATTCGTTGTCCCCAACTAATTTCCTCCAAGGACACAAATAATAGACCAACCCCCAGAAAAATAAACAGAAAACCTACAACAAGTAGCCTATGTTTGATTGCCAACACAGACATATAAATAGAACAAACCCCTGCAATAAAATAATTAAACGATTGTAAATACTCGCTAAACGAATCCTCCCTTATAAAATACTTATAAATACCAGGTGAATAAAGCTTGCTCAAAAGCACAATAAGAATCAAGAAAAGCCAAAATATAAGCAATCCATTTTTAAATCCCAACCTAGCAACCATGGAAATCACTTAATCCCCAATTAAATTGAATTGTTGTTAGAATGAAAACTGGGCCAGATGACAGAAAGAAAATGGGGTTACGCGAACAACAATCCCGGGATTCACAATTCATAGCCTGACGCCGAATTTTTAAACGTGTTTTACACAAAGGTAAGGCTAATGACCCAATTAATCCAATTCTAATTTTCTGGCAACAACCAAGTCACTTACTAATTTTTTGTCAATATTCCAATCATTAGGAACTTGAAACAAATTCTTTTTAACAACACACCCTTGTCTTTCGAGCTCTTCCTTAAAATTTTCGATCACCTCAGCACTCCATGGAGCAAGAGCAAGATGGTTTTTTAGTGCCGACACCCCGAACACATAATCATCACCCTTATAAACCTGAGGCACATTCCAAGCCAGCTTGCAATTTAAATCAGGAAAGCTTTCGATAATAAAGTTAATAACCTCTCTAAGAGTTTTCCCTTGTTTAGCATCTAGTGAACTTAAATAATCTTCAACTGAACTAAACTTCTTTGAACTCATACTTTCACCCTCTTACAAAGAGTTTCCCAGCGCCACGGATCACACGCAGCTTTGCAACAATCAGAATATTGGAAAGTCGATTAAAGATCTCGGCATTTAAATGCCACATATATCATCTGATCACAAAACTTACGATGGTTGAAAAATATTTTTCATTCAGGGTGTTTCATGCACTGAAACCACATCCCCTGTTTTAGGGTTTTTGACCAACACTCTAACTGGCCGAAATCCTTTTTCATTCCTTAAACATGCAATATACTTTCGGTTGACATCTTCAATTTTCTTGATTGATTCTGGCAGTGATTTCGAATTAGCATACTCATCGAGATGACTCACATATTCATTGAAAGATTCCCGAGCCTGATTATTTTTTATGTTGACACTAGTGCTTGCAACACTTGCAGGCTCAATTATATCCCGCTCCTCCTCCATTCGTTTTTTAATATACTCAAACCTATGCTTTGACCATATAGACAACAACTCATCTCGATCTGTCAATAGATCACCATTTACTAAAATGCCACGGCCGAAAGTTTCTGATTCGCACTCCCTGCTTGCCTTCACGTACGCCGGATGGTTACTGCTTACATCCCCATACTCTTCACTAAACTGAATCACTTCTATACTATTTTTTACCGGCGAAGATGGCTGTATATTTGACGAACACCCATAAACACAGATGGGAATAAATAAACTCATTACTTTTTTCAACATCATCGCCCCAACCTCAGGCTTAGTGATTAACTAGTCGCGATAAACACCTTCTTAGAAAAAGTGGCCGCAGATCAATGATTATGGATTTAGACGATAAGCGAATCTCATCTGCCCCCTCTTTCTATACATAAAAAATTTTCGCTAACGGCCTGAATGTGATAAATTATGACAACATTAAACGCCATAGCTCGTGATAATCAGCCGTGGATAGAGGCATAAATTAGCCAAAGATAACGTTGCTGAAGGCTTGATTTTAACCACAGTCGCTTGTTAACTCAATAACGCTTCAACATTAGTAATAAGTGCATCAATTGAGTTTCTTTTGTGCTCATTTAGAGCATTTTTAGGAACAGCCTTAACTGCATTTGCAACGACATACTTAACCTTCGACTCGACGGTATCACTCCATCGTTTACCATCATTTAGAAATGCTGATTTAACACGTTCAGACCATTTTTTATTACACCTAAATGCTGGCTGACTTAGGTCAACACCAAATTCTTCGATTATTTCATTACGATAAAGATCAAGATTTAAACAGTCCTCGAACTCCGTATTCCGAGCGCCATTACAAGTAACAAACGTATTTTTCTTACTGGAAATAATCCCATCCGACTCAGCTTTGTCGTAAGCCGCTCGGCCTGATTCATCATTGTCTAAAAAAGTATGATAAACACACAGGGAGTTACTAAGAAGAGTTAATTTATAAGATAAATTAGAAGCGCCACCAATTTCATCTATTACTAACAGATGACTATTTATTGCCTTCTTAATTATTTCACTCTCAGCGGATAAGATAGCTTTTAATGAGATGACATCATCCCCCCCTTCTACAACTAAAACATAACTTGCATTTACGAGGTTGTCAGAAGCTTTTATACCCAATAAATCTCTGATTTGACCTATATTCCTCGCAGGAACGGCCTTGCCGCTATTTACGATAATATTTGATCTTATATCGGTTCTATCGACAAACAATGGATTATGTGTCGTGAGAACAACCTGATTATTTTCTCCCAGAGCCATAATGACTTCATTTAACTGATGAATCGCGGCAGGGTGTAAATGTGATTCAGGCTCTTCAATCGCAATAATCGAAGCACCAACTGAAGCCCCCCTATTCTTTAGAAGGCCTAGAGCCGCTAAGCTTTTAACTCCGTCTCCCTTGAAAAATAGACTTGTAGGAGTTCCATCGTCAATAATGATTTCGAATTCATTTCGAAATGACGAGCGCCTGCTGTCATCAGGTATTGCGACATCTACATTTTTTATACCGGGCAAAAATTCTTGCAAAGGCTCTTTGATTTGTTCTCCTAGTTCTTTTAAAACGGGCTCTTGAATTTTCCTTATTGTTTCAAGTGCAACCTTGTAATCGTTATTAGCTTCAAGCTTACGCATTCTTTGCATTAGCATAACCCTAACAACTTCCATAGCTTCTTGATCTGTACGAACAGCAGGAATGTAATTAAAAGTAATATTTTTACCTATAAATTCAGCAATTTGACCAGACTTTGCATTTAGTGCTGCCCCACCTGCCCCTCGCTTCTCTACCACCCTGATGCTTGGCTTGTCATCTTTCCCTACTCTGATTTCAATTGGAAGAGATCCGTTTAGCCTTGACTTGATTTCTTTTCTAAACATATCGATTTCTTTCGAAGTCAAAAGAAATTCAAGTCTAAATATAGTTTGAGTATTGGACTTCCTATCTTGAAGAGTTATTGGGAAATCTCTTTCCCAAAAGTAGTGAGAATCATCTTTCCGAGCATATCTTCTAGACCCTAAATAAACTCCTCCTCGTCTTTCCGATATTGCATGCTGTTGCAATGTCGTCATGGCAATATCTAGCGACTTCAGCAGGTTTGATTTCCCCTCATTATTACGCCCAATCAAAATAGTTGTTTGGGATAGAGACACTTTATGAGCCTTAGTTATGCTTCTAAAGTTTGTGACCGAAAAATCAATTAGCTTCATATTTATTCTACAATCCCTGACATTTGGTAGGTGGCTATGTGGAGTTAAAGAAAAACATCGGGGTCAGACCATACATTTTACACCTTGACGTGAAATGTAAGGCCTGACCCTCATCTATTTTTTTTCTGAATGCACTACATTTAATGAGTCAGTACAAAGGAGCAAAGCCGTAAGCGCCTCATAAGACGTTACATTCAGATCGACTCCCACAAAAACATTTACCTTCCCACCTTTTACTCGGAAATTTTCGAGCGCATCTTTCATCCTAAGAACGCCACTGTTCTTTGCAAAGGCGAC
The DNA here is from genome assembly GCF_030547685.1 of Gilvimarinus sp. 2_MG-2023. GTDB lineage: Bacteria > Pseudomonadota > Gammaproteobacteria > Pseudomonadales > Cellvibrionaceae > Gilvimarinus. The sequence continues at coordinate 49,103 of NZ_JAUOQM010000022.1, forward strand.
TACGATGTTTAAAGTGTGATAGTCCTGTGATTCAAGTAACTCTATCAAACGATTTCCGAGCTGACCGTTAAAAGGTTGATTCATTAATTCCATAAATGGCTTCTCTCAATATTGGTTTGATCTAAGGTTGATGAAAAATCCACCACCACCCGTCACTTTCTTTCGAAGAAAAACATCTGGGTCAGATACCCTCATCTATTTCACGGCTGATTTCCATTGTTAGGTTTTGGTAATATAAGCATAAATTGCTAGTTCCACCAATAGATACCATAGAACAAAAGCCATGGAGATCGCTCCAGATATTGCCGCGTCAAATTTTCCGTAAGACTTGAACTCTCTTCTAATACTGAAAACAATAAACCCAACGATAAAGAAAACAACTAAATATGGTGGAAAGAATCCAGAGAAGTTAGGGACTATTGATGCAATAACCATCTGGGGCGCAGCTATCACAAAGCGAACAAAAATCGCGATAGCAGCTATAAGGTAGGCCGTTCGCAATGGGTTCGTCACTTAGAAAATCTTCCATTTTCTTCCCGACCATAACAGCAACACACCAGGGACCAGTGTAACGACGAGGAAGCCAAATGCAAAAAAAATTCCTATCAAGAATATTGGAGGCGAAACTGTCATTCGGAAAACCTAACGCCGCGCTCAGCCGCGGCTAACTTTGCGCATTATTAAGGCTGAACCCCTGCCTTGACAATTTCTTTGTCAATTTTTCGATTGATAAAGAAACTTGTTACTACAGGCAAAATGATTGCAATACCAACTAGATCAGAGACAATTCCTGGCGCTATGATTAAGCCCACAGCAATACCATATCGTGCGATAAATAATAATGGCGGAAATTTTTTTAGCTGATCTGTAGACAGTGCGTGTTCTTTTTCAGAAATTTTATTTTTAAACTTCTTTCCTAAATTTTTAGAGGCCTTCATAGAGCGCTTGAATTCAGGATAACGTACATAAAGTAGAATACCGCCTATGGCAGTAGAAATCACATAAAGTCCAATAAGCGTGTACAGCCCAAATATTGAATGAAGTTGACCAATGACTACAACTTCACTTACTCCAAGAATTATCAGAAAAAATAGCGACTTCATATGATCCTGAATGCCTCAACAGCTTATTAATGTGCGAGTTGAAAATTTCGCCTGGCAACCTATTTCTCCTAGAATAGCTTTAGAAATCATTTACAACTCTCTATTTAGCCTAGAATTTTTATTAAGTTGGCGCATTATTCCGAGTTTAAAATGGGCCGGCTTTCTTTACAATTCTCAAAGACAATTTAAAAACGTTCTATAACTGAATTGAGATACTGGCTAAGTAGTTATTTATGTATGCCAGATAAACGCAGAAAAACAGAAGGGATAAGTGCCCGCACACCACTCCCGATGCACTTATTTACCTCACCTTCCAACTGGCTAGCCTACTGATTTGTGGTGATCTGTCAGAACATCATCAAACCTGTAAAACACTTGAGGAAAATAGTGCCATGGAATGGCCAGTTTGGCAACAGGCATGGCTGAAGTCGGAGGTCGGACGTCTGACGCAAAAACAAAACCCGCTACTAAGCTCCCACTCCCCATCTCATCCAGCCGAATTCGAGCCAATTTTGTGGGTTAATTGCACATGGAGGAGGTGAATGTTGCTCAGCAACAGAGAAGCCAGCCTGGGCTGCGTGCGATTAAGGAAAAGCGCTGGGAAGCGATCTTTTCCGACTCTCAAAATTGGCTCGAATTCGGGACCCCGAAGGGCTGAGATGTGCGGGGTGAGTTTCTTGGCTACTTCTTTGCTCACCAAAGAAGTAGCTCGCCCGCCCGGCGAAAGAGGGCAAAGGATAAATTAAAATCAGATACCTGACGGGAAATGAAAGTCTGACGTCTGACGCCTGATGTCAGACGCAAAAACAAAACCCGCTACTAAGCCCCCTCACCCCCATGCCACTGAGCCGAGTGGAGGTTGATTTTAGTGGGTAAGCAAACAGGAGGAGGTGAATGCCGAAGGCAGAGAGGCCGGCCTGGGCCGAGGCCTATCGATACGGCCCACTAAAATCAACCGGAGTGAGGGCACCCGAATAGCTACATGGATGTAGTGTATTAGAGCAACGCAGGAGCGGTTGCCGAGGGCCAGTTGCCGGGGTGAGTTTCTTGGCTACTTCTTTGCTCACCAAAGAAGTAGCTCGCCCGCCGGGCGAAATCCGGCACATACTCAGTAGCGACCGTTACTTTTTGCAGAAAATTTTACTCAATTATCAGGCCGAAATATTAAACCTAGATGCCCTCTGTCGCCGGGCAGGCGAATTCCTTCTTGTGACGCGACAAGAAGGAATCAAGAAACGCGCCCCGATGATTGGGCCCTGCGGGCTACCTTCGCTACAGCCAATGCTAGCGGTCGGCCTAAATCGCGCGTCCATGCGCGCTTATGCCTTTCGCGCACGTCCTGTGCGCTCAACCACTACCATTGACCTACACTCAGCACAATCATAAGGGGAAGAAGCAAATCGCCCGCCCGGCGAAAG
>NZ_JAUOQM010000023.1 GCF_030547685.1 Gilvimarinus sp. 2_MG-2023
GTAAGCGCCAAACCAACCACCCAGTTACACGTGATCTAAGGTTTTGCTAGCGTTCCATGGCAGTAGCGCCTCGACAGACTCAACGCTCTGCGCGTTGGGTAACTCTTTAAAAACTATCTTCAAATAATCGTACGGGTTCACTCCATTGGCTTTGGCTGTTTCGATCAGACTGTATAAGTTAGCACTGGCCTTTGCGCCAGCTTGGCTATTGGAGAACAGCCAGTTCTTGCGGCCCACGGTAAATGGCCGGATGGCGTTCTCTGCCCGGTTATTGTCGATCGGGTAAGCACCATCATCAAGGTAGCGCACGAGCCTGTCCCACTGATTGTGCAGGTATAACAGTGCCCTGCCAATCGCACTTTGCGGCGGCACATGCGGAAGGCTTTTTTCAAGCCAGGCTCTGAGTTTGTCGATAATCGGTTTGGCCTCTTGCTGCCTCCGTCGATAGCGCTCATCCGGCGGTTGATCCTTTATGGATTTCTCTAAAGCGTACAATTTTTGGATAAACGCCAAGCCCTGATCGGCTTTGCCCGCTTTGCCTTTTTTCTGGACGGTTTTGGCATCCATGAGTTTGCGTCGGGCGTGAGCCCAGCAACCGAGACGGGTAATGCGGTAGTCCTTACAGGCTTTCTCATAACCCTCGTAGCCATCAACCATGATGGTGCTGACGCTTTCATCGAGTAAATCCAGCGGCACCGACTGACGCCGGGAGTCGGCGTAATGGAACAATACCGTGGGACTGGCAGCGAAGCTGCCCATCACCCACATGTAGCTTTGGCTTTCAGCGGTTTTACCGGGTTCGTTGAGTACCTGCACGGTGGTTTCGTCCAGGTGAATGACAGGCTGCACTAACAGTTTGTCTTGTAAGAGGTTAATCAACGGCTGCACCAGTTGTCCCGAACGGATCATCCAGTTGGCAAGATTGGTTCGGCCCAGGGCCAGCCCAGCGCGTTTAAAGATCTCACTCTGGCGGTACAGTGGCAGCGCATCGCAGTACTTTTGGGTGGCCACATAAGCCAGAAGCCCCGCACTGGCAATGCTCTTTTCAATAGGCTGCTTGGGTTTGGTGGCGGTAACGTGGTGCTTTTCGCAGCAAGGGCACACGTACTTCTGACGCCGGTGGACGATCACTTTGGCCTGTGCGGGGATGATATCCAGTTGCTCGTGGTCTTCGGTGCCGATAGCCTTTAACTCGGTGCCATCGTGCGGACACACCCGCTCAGTCTCCGGTAACTCATACAGAACCTCTTCACGCGGAAGGTTCGCCGGTAGGCTAACCTGCGGCTGCTTGCGGCGAGTATGAGACGGAACTTCAATGGTGTCTTCTGGCTCGGCCCCTGAGGATTCGCTCGCCTCGTTCAGCTCTGTCGATTCCGCCTCATTGAACAGCCCCAGATCGAGCTGATCCTTGGAGAGCTTTTCGCTACTGGCAGAGAACTGCTTGCGTTGAAATTGTTTGATGAGTTCTTCGAGGGTGCTGATACGACTCGCACGGCTTTTTAGAAGCATTTCTTTTTCTTCAAGTTGCGCTTCAAGTTCTTTGATTTTTTGTTCAAGCGGTGCGGCTTCTGACATACTACTATTTTACCAAACTCCATCAACAAACGTCTCGGTAAAACAGCGCTTTGTGCGGCTTTAATTGGGTGATATCAAACCCTCGCAGCAGCCATTGCCACTGCTCGTGATCCAGCACCACCAGATCCTCCGGCCAGCGTCGGGGCCACTTGAACTTATCGCGCTCAAGCCGCTTCTGCCACAAGGCAAAGCCTGTCTCATCCCAGTACAACACTTTAAGCTGATTGCGCTTTTTATTACAGAAGACAAACAGTGCCCGACTAAAAGGCGAGAGCGCCATGTCATCCTGAACGATGACACTCAACCCGTTAATGGCTTTGCGAAAGTCCACCGGTTCGCGGTGTAGGTAGACCTCCACATCCTCCCGCCACTGGATCATACCGCCAAGGCCTTGACCAGTTGCGCGATAGTGCGCGCATCACCGCCGGGAAGCTTCACCATGACAGAGCCGTAGTGTACCGTCACCTCGCCGGACGGCTTAGGCTCGGCCAGAACGGCTCGGGAAAACCCACTCGGCTCGGGACGAGCTTTAAGCTTTGTTCGTCGCAGACTGAAGTATTTAGCGTTGAGCCCACGCTCAGCGCAGAATTTGGCTTGGGTTAACCCGCTTTGTTCAAACTCTTCGATCAGAGCCAACCAGTCGGATTGGGTGCGATACTTTTTCATGTAGACCTCCAATTGTTTAAAACACAGAGGCTACTAAGATCACGCTAGACTGGGGAGTGGGTGGTTGGTTTGGCGCTTAC
>NZ_JAUOQM010000024.1 GCF_030547685.1 Gilvimarinus sp. 2_MG-2023
CAGACATAAAAAAAGCGCCTTTAGGCGCTTTTTTTATGTCTGTAATAGTTAAATTAGCTCGGCGGGTTTAATTTGGCCAGTGCCTGGCGAACCAGCTGAATGTAACGCCGTTGCTGCAGTATAAAAAACAACGGCAAAATAATGAATAGCATAATAAGAGCAGAAGCATCCTGTGACAATGACAATGCCGGCGCTACAAACACCATAAAAAGCACAGAAACGATAAACATGATGGCAAATTGCATTATGTTGCCACGCCAGCGCGTGAGTTTTTGATCGGGGCCAAAGGCCAAGGCCTTTGCTTCGGTTAAGCGGTTGGCTTTTTCATCGTCGGGTAGGTCATGTAGCTCCGGAAAGTGTTTGAACTCTTGTTTACGTGCCATAAATAAGTAACCGTAAAAAGGTCGAAGTCTAGCGTGCTCAGGGTTATTGTGCAAAAAATATGATTTGCACAGGTCAAATAACAAAATCTTAAGTATGCAGGCTTGGTAATAAAAAACTGAACTAAAAAAACAATAAAAAAGCAATGACCTTAAGCGTAGGTTGCGCTATAAAGTCACAAAGCGCAGGTTATTAATAAACACTTTGGGGCAGGCATTAAAAGTATATTTTTCGTCTGTTTCTTGTTGACGCGTACTTAACGCGGGTTCATTGAGGGGTGTGATTATGGCGAGTCAATACGACGAAACCGAACAGAATCTGGATCAGAACGACGATATGGAATCTGAAGAGACAGAAGCGCTTAGCGTGGCAGTTACCGGTAAGGTTCACTCTGCGGAAGATTACAATATTGCCTCGCGAGAAAAGCTTCGTACCGAGCTTTCCTGTCAGATAGAAGCCTTTTTGGCTCGCGGCGGAAAAATTAATGAAATTCCCAACCATCCAGTGTCCAGCCGGCCGGGCAAACCTGCCAGCGACTTTACCGGCAGCTTGATGTAGTCAACTTTCAAACGCCTGTTGGGCAATGTCTCAGCGGTATGGTTTTGGGATGCATTAGGCATTGTCGCCTTGGGCAATTATGACTGTTGGGTGATATGCCCAAGGCGCGTTTAAAACCCTAGGTGGTCGTGTATCTCCCTAATGAGTGGCCACTGAGTAGTTTCTTGCGTAGCCTAAAAGGCCATCAACGCCACCGCGAGCACACTTAACACGCCGCCGATCACAATTAACAACCCGTCCTTGGCGACTATGCCTAAAGCCAGCAATACCATAATGCCCGAAGGTATAGCCGCAGCAAAAGGAATAGGCCCGAGTGGAATCAGTGCCAGTGCCAAGCCAATGCATAAAAGAGCGGTGACTTTAATGCCTACAGCGCCCAATAAAAAGCCTAAGCGCGGCTTTAAGACCCGATCAACCGGTGTTGTATAACGCTTTGCTGGCCGCAAAACTTTATCCACAGAGGATCGCTCGACTTCGATTTTTCGCAATCGCTTGGGTAGCCACGGCGTGTTGCGGCCCAGCAATATTTGCCCGGCAATTAAAATAATCACTATCGCCGCTACAATAGGCACACCGGGAATCCCCCCTGTGGGTAAAAAAGTCACCAGTGCCGGCACCAAAAGCATTGGGCCAAAACCTCGATGGCTCGCACTTTCTAGCACATCGCCGACGCTGAATGAATTCTGGCTGCTGGCGCCGAGAATGAGGTCAATGGTTTGGGTTAAACCGCCTTGCTGTGTGTTAGCCATCATTCACCTACTGCTCGTATTTAACAGACCACTGATTCACTTCATCCTCAGCGGCTTGTCGGGTGATGCCGTAGCGCTCTTGTAAGCGTCCGACCAGTTTGTCGCGCTTGCCGACCACTTTTTGAATATCATCGTCAGTTAAACGTCCCCACTGTTCTTGCACACTGCCTTTCAGATGTTTCCAGTTACCCTCAAATTGCTCGGTGTTCATAGAGTCCTCCTGTCGGCTTGAAGTTAAACGCAATAAAGCAAAGAACAGTCCAGTCGTGTGCCGAGATCCGCTGGGCTGTGTTTTAGCCTGTTCGAGTGGGGGGCAGGCAAGGGTTGTTTTGGTAAAAAGCAGACTGAGTATAGATTTTTTATAAAAATTACACAGATTTTGGTATTTTAGGGAGTATAAGCCAAACATTAAGGGGAGCGGGTTAACCCGCTAAAGCGTATGTGGGTATGGTTTTTGTTGATTGTTCCATCACTGTTGACGGGCGCTATTTGCGCGTTAATTTCTCGCGGTTTCATCAGCGCGATTCTCGCTGGTGCCTTGCCTTGGCTGGGACTATTAGCCGCTTTAATTTACAGTGTTTACTTCACGCCTTATGAGGGCGGAGGTGCCAGCTTGTGGTTAGTGGCACAAGTTGTCGGTGGTACAGTAGCCGCGGCCTGTGGTTTTGCAGGCTTTAGCTTGGTCAAGCAGTTGCGTTCGGACAAAGGCTAGTCTGAAAAATAACGTTAACACGCCTTGCTATACGTGGCAGAATAGCCACAACGAACTATAACAAAAGCGTCGCGAGCGGCTCTCAAGGCTTGGCTTCGCCCATAGGATGGCTGGATGAAAGATCGCAAACCCACATCGTTCGATATCGCATATCAAGCGGGCGTGTCTCAGGCGACAGTATCGCGGGCACTTAGTGATAGCCCGCTGGTCAATGAAGAGACCAAGCAGCGTATTAAGGAGATTGCCCGCGAGCTCAACTACAAAGTCGATAAAAACGCGCGCAATCTACGCTCACAGAAAACCCGTACCATTGCCCTGTTACTTAACGAAGATCACGGCACCGGTGATTCACTGATCAACCCTTTCTTTCTGTCCATGGTGGCGAGTATTATCCGCGCCAGCGCCACCCGCAACTACGATGTTCTGATTTCTTTTCAGCAGTTTAGTGACGACTGGCACGCCGATTATGAAGACGCTAATCGCGCCGACGGTATTATCTTTTTAGGGTACGGTGACTACACCACCTATGTCGAAAAGCTAAACCATTTAGATGAACAGCAGGCTCACTACATTACCTGGGGGCCGGTGTTGCCGGGCCAGCCGGGAGTCTCCATTGGTTGCGACAATTTCAGCGGTGCTAAGAAAGCCACTGAGCACCTATTGGGGTTGGGCTACCGGCGCATTGCTTTTATTGGCGGTATTTCAGAGGGCAGCCCGGAGTTTCGTCGTCGCTATCAAGGCTACTGCGCGGCTCTTGAACAAGCTGATTTAAGGATTGATTCGCAACTGCAAGTAGACGCTGAAACATCGGAAGATTCCGGCTATCAGGCGGCGGTGTCACTGCGCAACGATGGGGTGGCCTTTGATGCCGTGCTCGGTGCCAGCGATTTAATTGCCATCGGTGTTATGAAAGCGTTGGAAGAGAAGGGCGTACGCATTCCACAAGATATAGCGATCATGGGGTTTGACGATATACCCATGGCTGCTTATACCTATCCACCGTTATCAACAGTGCAGCAGAACACCAAAATCGCAGGTGAGTTGTTAGTGGAAAATCTATTGAAGCTGATGGAAGGTGAAACGATTGAATCGTTTTTAATTCCGGCGCAACTAGTGGTTAGAGGGTCTTGTGGCGGCAGGTCCAGTTAGCTGTATTGCATATACCACTGAATGCTTAAGATCTATTACGTTGAAGACTAAACAATAGCCGAATAGCGATTGCCACACTGTATAATTGTATATAGCTTAAGGTAGTCAATTTGGGATCTCGGCAAAAATTTTTAGCGGAAATTACATTATCAATAAGTCTCATTTAATAAATTTAATCCGTACAAAGCAATGAAATCAGACCCTAAGAAATTACTAGAAAAGAATCGTGAATTGGTGCACTCGGAGGCGATGAAGGTGGTGTCTCACGTTCAGCGCGAGCAAGGCGAGTGGATGTTGCATACGGTGATGATAGAGGGGTGTGATATACCGTTTAAGTTTAAACGTAAAGATAAATATCAAAGTTTAAAGGGTGCACGTGTCAACATCACTTACTACCCGGAGGCCGAAATGGTTGCGGGGTTGCGTTTTGAAGTGATGAAGGTTGTGCGGATTAAACGCGCCTAAAGACTTTAAATATTACTTCGCATTGGGGTGGCGCGTTTTACAGGCTCACCCCTAACGTTGTAAATCTGGCGACGGTTACTCCCCCACATCATCTACGTTTAAGGTAAAACCTGCTGCCAGTAAAAAACAGCCGCTCGCTAAGGCCAGAGCATAAATACTGCTGCCAGCGAAGACAGTACTCATAACAAGCCCTAAAATACTGGCCGCCAGTATTTGCGGAATGACAATAAAGAAATTAAAAATTCCCATATAAACGCCCATCTTATGGCCGGGCAAGGCGCAGGAAAGCATGGCGTAGGGCATAGAGAGAATTGACGCCCAGGCAATACCAACACCCAGCATAGAAGCCAGTAACCAGTTGGGGTCGCGCACAATTAAAAAAGAAAGAAAACCCAAGGCACCACAGGCGAGATTAATACTGTGAGTTATTTTACGCCCCAGTTTGCGTGCCATAAGTGGAATAATAAAAGCGGCCAGCATGGCGTAGCCATTGTAGGAGCCTTGCAGTACCCCGGCCCAATCTGCGCCCTGGTTGAACAATTCGCCTGAAGTGTCTGTGGCGCCAAAGTGATGACTGGAAACCGCAGGGGTTAAATAGATCCACATAGTGAATAAGGCAAACCACGAGAAAAACTGCACAACTGCCAGTTGCACCATAGTGCGAGGCATATGGAATAGGTCGTGTGTTATTTGATATACCCCGTGCTCAGTGCGCCGATTGTTTTGCAACCAGCCGGCGGCCAGCTGTAACATCGCAAAACCGCCGCAGCTGCCCGCTAGAATATACAGTTCGCCCTGCAGGGCAAAACCGGTAATAGCCGCAGCGCCTAGTACGCTTAGCAGCAGCCAAACTAGGCCGCTTTTATGGTAGAAGCTGGCGGGCTTAAGGGTGGCCGTTTCCTTGGTGTCGACTTGCCCTTCAGCGCTGTTGAACTTCGCCAATTGTTCAGGCGAGTATTCGCGGGTGGTTAGTATGGTCCAGCCGACGGCCAGTAGTAAGACAACTCCGCCCAGGCTAAACGACCAGATAACTGAATCGGGTACAACGCCCACAGCGGCCGTATTACTGACACTCCAAACGTTGGTCATAAGCCAGGGCAGGCTAGCCGCAACCACCGAGCCTACGCCAATAAAAAACCCCTGCATCACAAATCCCAGAGTACGCTGTTTCTGCGGCAGCATATCGCCCACAAACGCGCGGAAGGGCTCCATGGAAATATTAATGGAGGCGTCCATAATCCACAGCATACCCGCGGCAATCCACAGGGTGGGGGAGTGCGGCATAAACAACAGGGACGCCGTAGTGAGCAGTGCGCCAATTAAAAAGTAGGGACGGCGGCGCCCCAAACGGTTCCAGGTTTTATCGCTGAAATAACCAATAATGGGTTGTACCAGCAGTCCGGTTAAAGGCGCGGCGACCCAAAGAATGGGTAGCTCATCAATCGAAGCTCCCAGAGTTTGAAAAATACGGCTGACATTGGCGTTTTGCAGGGCAAAGCCAAACTGAATGCCAATAAAGCCAAAGCACATGTTCCAGATTTGCCAAAAACTGAGCTCTGGCCGGGTGTTCGCGGTGGTTGTCATAGCGTTTCTCGTTATTTTATTGCACGGCCGGCCGCAACTCGTGGGTTGGGCCGGCTATTGTCACCGTAAAGCGTTAGGGGTTTTGATAGCGCTCGCCTACCGGTGGATAGTAGTCCCACACTTGACCGTCGCTGAGTGAGCGCAGCAGTTTAATGTATTCGGCATGGGTCCAGGCCAGGGGTGTGGCGGAATTAGTACCCTGGCCCATCTCGTAGCCATAAACTTGGTTACTGCCTACGCCGTCCCAGACTTGTTCGGGCAGCATAAGCCCTTCATTGGCAAAAAATTCCATGCTGGCGACATACTGATCTTTTAGCGTTTGTATTTTACCGTCACCCTGCTGGTTGTTGTGTGCCAGTTCATAATGAGCGCGCTCGCCAGTTAAAAAAGGCCATACCCGGCCGCGTTGATCGCTGTGATTTTGGCCGTTTTCGCCGTAGCCTGCGCCGTTGCCGGTGCGCTCGCCGTAGCCATCCCCTCCGTAGCGGCGCCAGCCAACATAAGTGTGTTCGCCGGCGGGGAAGTCGTACTTCACTTGCAAAAACTCGGGCAGGTCGGTGTTATCCACTTCATTTAATGATTCGCGGATGGGACCAAAACTGGCGGAGTGTACGCCGTATCGCACGAGCTCTAAAAACCCCGGATCGACGATATCGCTCTCGTTGAGCGCAATTTGCCCATTGCGTTCGGTTAAAAGGCTCTGGTCGTTAGGGTCTTCGTTGCTGTTGATGCGCAGGTAATACTGGCCGTCGGGAGGCAAGGTGCCCTGGGTGGTAAACGCGCGGGGTTCGAGTGCAGCGCGATACTCGTCAGCCTTGGCTAAAAACAGTTCAGCTTCGTTACTGTTGCCAAATGCCTGGGCAAATTCGGCGGCGGTGACTAGCCCGGCAATGGTGGCTGCGGTGGTTGAAGACGAGTGCCCGGCTTGCTCTTCCCACCTTTCTTGTTGGGTAAACGGTGGGGTAATGCTGGTGGTATTCCAGCCTAGGGCGATATCGCCACCGTGGCTAAGAAACTGCGCCGCTGGTTTTAACATCTGGTTGTACCAGTGCTTGGCTTCGGCGTCGGACAATACATTCGCTTGCCAGAGCTTCCAGCCCAGCATAATGGGCATGGCCGTTTGGTCTAACTGAACGGCGTACCACTCGAGTGTGCCATCGACATGGGTTTTCTGCAAAAACCAGCCGGGGGCACCAGTGTAGCCGGGGGTATTGGGGCCGGCTTGAACGTGACTGAGATATTCAAACGCGACTTTGGGTGTTTGGGTGTCACCTAGCGCTAAAAAAGCCATAGCAACTTGGTAGAAGTCGCGCGGCCACACGGCTTTATAACCAGTAGAGGGCTCGGTAGCGGCAACCACATCGCCCCAGGGGTTCGATAAAGAGGCAATCAGCGCCCCGGCGTGGGTTTTATCTTCCTGAGCTTTTAATACCAGCGCGCTGGCATAGGCGAGTTCGCCGCCGTCGGTAGCGCTTGCGGCAAGCCGATCCAGTGGTTGTAGGCTGGCGATATAGTCTTGCCAGCCAATGTAATCACCCTCGCCATTATAGTGAGCGAGCACCTCGTCAAAGCCGCGGGCTAATGTGTTTTGGGCGCTGGCCGCAGCGGTTTTGGGTGAGTCGCCAAAACCATAGGCAAAATCCCATACAATAGTTTCGCCATCCGGAGCTTTCAGGCTCTGGCTGATACTGACGTTGCCCGGTGTACTGCCGGTGTCGGTAAAGTGCCAGTCCTGCTGGCCATTTAGCATGTCGGTTGGCAGGTCGGACTCACCCACAAAACCAACAGCAAGTTTGGCGTTTTGGGGGCCGACTAGGGCCATGGCGGAGTCGCCCTCTTGCGCGTAGGCAATTTGATCGGCTACCCAGGCGCGATCACCGGTGCCGGTATTGGCGATATGAGGGTTGGTGACCAGATGGGCCTGAATGTTAGGTTCGTGTGCGGTAAAGCGTACGCGTTGTAATAGGGTGTTGTGGGAAGGGTCTGTGACCAGAAACTTTTCTATGGTGTAGCGCCCTTCTACATCTCGGTTGATGATTTTATAGGCCAGTGATAGGGGGCGGCTTTGACTGTCGGTGTGCAGATACTGAATGTCGCTCAGAGTATCTTCCGATTCTAGGTCGGTAAAGTTATCGCCGGTGATAACAAATTGTGAGTCCCTGATTTGGGCTTCATGAATCAGCCCTGCCATGGTTTCTGTCAGTACGCCCTGCGCAACGGAAAACCACACCCGAGATACTGCACCCGTTGCGGCCTTATCGCTGTAAGCGCCCTGGTGATACTGCTCGTAACTGGTGCCAATACCGGTTTTGCCCGAGTAGGCCCAGGTGGGGCTAGCGCCAGGTGCGCCGTGGGCAGTTGTTTGTCCGGCTGCTGAAGGCTTAGGGTCGGGACCCTGACAGGCTACCAACGAGCAGGCGCCGAGCAGAGCCAGTGTTGTTGTCATTGCGCGATGTAACATCATTATTATCTCTTATTCATAGGGGATAGCTTCACACAATAATAGACGTTATCGCGGCTCTCAATAAATTACATACGTATTCAATGACTTTGCATGGCTGCATACGTATGCAGTGTGTTGCGTGCAAAAGTCGTAGTGAACTAATCTTTATTGCAAGGTAGGTAACAACTGACAATAACAAAGCGCAGGCACACCGGTGAGTGGATCTGGCAGAGGATTTTTTATGCAACAGCAACCCTGGTGGCGAGGCGCCATAATCTATCAGGTGTATCCACGCTCTTTGATGGACGCTAATGGCGACGGCGTGGGTGATCTTCCGGGTATTATTAATCGATTGGACTATATCGCATCGCTCGGGGTGGATGCCATTTGGGTCTCCCCCTTTTTTCGCTCGCCGATGAAAGACTTCGGGTACGACATCAGTGATTATCGCGATGTAGACCCATTGTTTGGAACCCTAAATGATATAGATGAGCTTATTCAACAAGCTCACGCGCGCGGCCTTAAAGTGATGATTGATCAGGTGTTGAGTCATACCTCCGATCAGCACGCGTGGTTTCAGCAAAGCCGGGAAAGCCGCGATAACGAAAAATCGGACTGGTATGTCTGGGCGGACCCTAGCGAAGACGGTACTCCCCCTAATAATTGGCTGGCCATTTTTGGTGGCAGCGCTTGGGAGTGGGAGCCGCGTCGCGGGCAATATTATTTACATAATTTTCTCAAATCACAGCCGGATTTGAATTACCACTGCATCGAAGTGCAAGCGCAAATGCTTGACGAAGTCGAGTTTTGGTTGCAGCGCGGTGTCGATGGCTTCCGGCTGGATGCTATTAATTTTTGTTTTCACGATAAAAGCCTCCGCTCGAATCCGGCCAAGCCTGTTGATGAGCGAGAGGGGCGTGGTTTTAGTGAAGATAACCCCTACGCTTTCCAGCGCCATATTTACGATAAAACGCAACCGGAAAACCTGCAGTTTTTGCAAAAGCTACGCGCGTTGTTTGATCGCTATGATCAAATTGTTAGCTTGGGCGAAATCTCTTCCGAAAATTCGCTGCAAACCATGGCTGACTACAGCCGCGGCAACGATAAGCTGCACATGACTTACAGCTTCGAGTTGCTAACCGACGATTTTTCTCCACAGTATATTCGCGATACGGTTTCGACTCTGGAGTCCAAGCTGGCTGAAGGTTGGCCGTGTTGGGCGGTGGGCAACCACGATGTGGCACGTGTTGTGTCGCGTTGGGGGGGCGCTAAAGCCGGTGATGCCTTGGCCAAAATGGTTAACGCAATGTTGTTTTCTCTGCGCGGAAGTGTCTGCTCCTACCAAGGTGAAGAGCTGGGTTTGCCCGAAGTCTCCCTCACACTTGAACAGCTGCAGGATCCGTATGGCATCACCTTTTGGCCGCGCTTTAAGGGCCGGGATGGCTGCCGCACACCTATGCCTTGGGGTGATACTGAGCACGGCGGTTTTTCTAGTGTTGAGCCCTGGTTGCCGGTAGTAGAAGAGCACCGCAGGCGCAATGTTGCTCGGCAAATTAAAAATCAGAGCTCTGTGTTAAACGCGTATCAGCGTTTTACCCAATGGCGTAAGGAGCAAAATTCACTTCGCTATGGCGATATTGAATTTGTTGATCTGAATAAGAATGTTCTGAGCTTTTATCGAACCTTTGCTGGCGAGCGAGTCCTTTGCTGTTTTAATTTTAGTGAAGAGTCTTGCGAAGTGACCTTACCAGATGATTCTAATCAGGTGCTAACAGGGCACGGGTTTGATTTTAAATTGACAGGCAATAAGCTTATGTTGCCAGAATTTGGGGCAAGTTTTCTGCAATGCTAGCCGATTAAACATCGAGCGGCTGTCGAGTGCAACGCCGGCAGCCGCTTATTGAAAATCCCTGCAAACAACTTCAATAAATCTTCCTGCCAATCGGCCTCATTCTTTCTTCAAAATCTTCAAGTTGTCACTTTTTAGTACACTGTGGGAAAGGCTTATGGGCGTCATATGGCCGATCAAAAAGCCGCAAAAATGCCGTGTGGTCTGACTGACAAATGAATACGTATGTAATCACGCCACTGTTAGCTATTGAATACGTATGCAGTGTATTGTTCGGGGGTGGGTGTCCAACTAGTATTAAACAACAGAGACTACTGAGCCACACACTTTATATTGACAGTAGAAATCTCCTACACAGAACAATAAATTAGATCTCCCGGCGAGAGGACACCAAAATGATAAAACGTAAGTTCAACCCCACCCTGGCACTTCTGCCCATGCTGACGATGGCCGCAGGCTCGGCCAATGTCTATGCTCAGGGCGATGAGATGCTCGAAGAAGTTGTGGTACAGGGCTTTCGCTCCGTAATTCAGCAATCCCAGGCTATTAAGCGCGAATCGACCTCGGTAACCGAAGCGTTGACGGCTGAGGATATCGGTAAACTACCCGATACCAGTATTGCCGAGTCACTGGCCCGCTTGCCCGGCTTGGCCGGTGAGCGTCGCGACGGACGCACCAGCGGCTTGTCGGTACGTGGTTTTAATGAGAACTATGTAGGCACCACACTCAATGGCCGTGAACTGTTGGGTATGGGCGATAATCGCGGTGTTGAGTACGACCTTTACCCTGCAGAGATCATTAATCAGGTGGTTGTGTATAAAACACCGGAAGCCAGCTTAATGACCCAAGGTGTGGGTGGTACGGTGGATATGCGTACGATCCGTCCGCTGGATTACGACCGCATCGTCGCATTTAATGCTAACTTCGAGCAAAACGGTAAAGAATCAGCCAACCCGGATTTTGACGATAGCGGCCATCGACTGGCATTCACTTACTCCGACTCTTTTGCCGATGAAACTTTAGGTGTTTCTGTTTCTCTGGCTTCTATGGAATCGCCCAGCCAGGAAGAGTATTTTCGCGGTTGGGGTTATGCCAATGTAAACCCGGATGCAGCGGTAGAAAATAGTATTACCCTGACCGGTGATGAAGTCATTTTGGGCGGTCACGACTCGTTTGTGCGCTCGGGGCTTATGGAGCGTGAGTCGGTTGCTGGTGTTGTCCAGTACGAGCCGAGTGAGCGTTTGAGTATCACCGTAGATGCGCTCTATATCGACTTTCGTGAAGACAAAGTATTTCGCGGGCTGGAAGAGGGGGGTGCCGAGTGGGGTACGGGCGATTACACGGTTACAGGTTTGGATAATGGCCTGGTTACCACGGGTTATTACGACGGTTTTCACAGCGTAATTCGCAATGACGCCGAGCGCAAAGATGCCGAGTTAACCACCGTGGGGGCCAATGTTGAGTTTGCGATTACTGATGATTGGAGCCTGGCGTTCGATGCTTCTATCGGTGAAGTCAGTAAAACCATTACCAATATTGAAAGTTATTCAGGTGTGGGGCGTGCCCAATCAGCGACTCAGGGAGCCTTGACCCCACGCGCCTGGACCATGACCGATACCGGCGTTATGTACAGTGCCCACCCGAGCCTGTCAGCGCCAGATTTGTCTGACCCCGATCAAGTTCGCCTTGCTGGGCCTCAGGCGTGGGGCGGTTCACTGGCGCCGGTGCAAGACTTTCAAGCCAGCGATGGCCAGCCATTGAACTATGTCAGCGCTCAGGATGGTTTTGTTAATAACCCCGATTTTGATGAGTCTCTGGACAGCTTTCGCTTAACGCTAAATGGTGAAGTTGATTGGGGTGTGGTGAGTGGTCTGGAAGTGGGTATTAATTACTCCGACCGGTCAAAAACCAAAATCAACCAGGGTGCATTTCTGACGGCTCCGACCTGGCCAAGCGATGGTCCAATTCCAGAAGAGTATTACGTGGGCAGTGCCAATCTGGATTTTATTGGCTTAGGTAATATGGTGGCCTACGATGCTATTAGCCTATACAACAGCGGCTATTACACCGAAACGGCGGCTGAGGAGTTAGAGACCGGTCGTGAGGGTGATACTTATACGGTCGATGAAGAAATTACCACCGTTTACGCAATGGCCGATTTGTACGCTGAACTTGGCTCCGTAGAAATGACCGGTAATATCGGTGTGCAGTATGTTGATACCGAACAGATGTCCTCCGGTTTCAGTTCTTTTACCGGGCCAGACTTGTATGTATTGGCGACACCGGTCAGCGGTGGCGACAGTTATGATAAAGTTCTGCCCAGTATGAATCTGAACTTCCGCTTAGCAGAAGATCATACCCTGCGCTTCGCCGCGGCAAAAACCATTAGCCGTCCGCGTATGGATGATATGCGTCCTAATACAACGGTCACGTTCTCATTTAACGATGCACAGATTCTGGAGACTTCCGATATCAATAACAGCCCCTGGAGCGGTAGTTCGGGCAACCCCGAATTGCGCCCTTTAGAGGCAAATCAATATGACCTTTCTTACGAGTGGTACTTCGCCGCCGATGGTATGTTCGGCGCCGCTGTATTTTACAAAGATTTGGTGAACTGGCACCGAGAAGGCGAGACCGTATCTGATTTTACGCCTTACTATATTCCCGGCTATCACCAAAGTGCCAACACTGGAGAAGGGCCTGCTTTATTTGAAGGCATCGTAACCAATCGAGAAGATGGTTTAACCGGTGAAGTGAGCGGTGTTGAACTACAAGCGAGTCTGCCTTTTCATTTGTTTAGTGAAACGCTGGATGGTTTTGGTCTGCTCGCCAGCGCCACTTACAATGACGGTGAGTTAGATGATGGTGGCGACGTACCGGGATTGTCGGAAGAAATTTTCCAGTTGACAGCTTATTATGAGCGCGGTGGTTTCGAGTTCCGTGTCAGCGGTCGCAAACGTTCGGAATACCTCACTGAGACGCGCGGCCAGAGCCTATCCTTGGTGGATACTCGCAGTCAGGGTTCGGAGTTGTGGGATGCACAAATCGGCTACAACTTCAGTGAGTCTGGTATTGAGTCACTGCAAGGTTTAACTGTGACTTTGCAGGCGCAAAACCTGACCGACGAAGATACCGTGCAGTTCAATGAAGGTGACTCTCGTCAGATTACGCAGTATCAGAGCTTTGGCGCTAATTACCTGTTAGGTTTGAACTATAAGTTCTAAGCAACTCTATGAATTTTTACTATGCTTAGATGTACTTAAAAGGATGCTCGAAAGAGCATCCTTTTTTGTTTGTGACGGATAATAATGAATGGCCGATAGAGCCAGCAGCGCCCGGAAATTTAATAGTTTTTTGGGGTACTATTTATAAGTGGAGTGTCGGAGTGCAGAAAACGGTAGAAAAAGTGGTCATTGTTGGCGGTGGCACCGCCGGTTGGATGAGCGCCGCGTTACTTAAAAAAGTCCTTGGCTCTGTAGTAGATATTACCCTAATTGAGTCAGATCAAATTGCAACGGTGGGGGTGGGTGAGGCGACGATTCCACCCATTCAGCATGTTAACAGCGTGCTCGGTTTGGATGAGGCTGAGTTTTTACGCGAAACCAAAGCCACACTAAAACTGGCAATACAATTCGAAAATTGGCATCGCCAAGGGCAAAGCTACTTTCACACTTTTGGTGCCGCCGGTCAAAGCAGTGCGTTTTGTCAGTTCCATCATTACTGGTGTCGAGCGAGTCAATGGTCTGATACGAAAAGTTTGTGGCATTACGATTTAAATTACCTGGCGGCCAGTGCCGGTAAGTTTTCCAAGTTGCAAACCGAAGATGCGCGGCTGGACATGCCTTACGCTTATCATTTTGATGCATCACTGTACGGCCAGTACTTGCGCAAAATCAGTGAGGGCTTAGGGGTGGTGCGCCAAGAAGGCCTGGTGCGTGATGTGTTGCTAAACCCGGACTCCGGCGCGGTAGAGCAACTATTACTCGACAGTGGTCAAAAAATTGCGGCGGACCTCTATATCGACGCCAGTGGCTTTCGAGCCTTATTGTTGCAAAAGGCGTTAGGGGTGGGTTTTGATGACTGGAGTCATTGGCTGCCCTGCGACACGGCAGTGTCTGTTCCCTCGGAGCGGTTTGAGCAAACCTTGCCCTACACCCGTTCCATAGCGCGCGAGGCGGGTTGGCAGTGGCGTATACCTTTGCAGCACCGCAACGGTAATGGACTGGTTTATTGCTCACGTTTTATGAGCGATGATCAGGCAACACAGACCTTGCTAAACAATCTGGAGTCAACCGCACTGGCCGAGCCAAGAATTAATCGTTTTCGCACGGGCAGGGCGCGGCAGCAGTGGCAAAAGAATGTGATTGGCGTCGGTTTGGCGAGCGGTTTTCTGGAGCCATTGGAGTCAACCAGTATTCACTTAATTCAATCGGCAATCGTGCGCTTGTTGCGCTATTTTCCTCACCAGGGGATTCAGTCCGATGTGGTAGCTCGGTTTAATAAAGAGTCGAAGCGAGAGTACGAGCAGGTACGGGACTTCCTTATTTTACATTACACGCAGAATAACCGCAGTGATTGTGATTTTTGGCGGCAAATGCAAAGCTTGCCGTTACCTGATGCATTGCAGCAGAAAATCCAGGCGTTTACTGCTCAAGGTGTATTGATTCGCGACGATCAGGATTTATTTGCCGAGTCCTCTTGGCTGCAGGTTATGCTGGGGCAAGGGTTAGTGCCGCGCGATTATCACCCTCTTGCCGAACGGCTCGATAAAACCCAGTTACAAGCGTTTTTTCAGCAGACGCATCAGCTTAAATCGGCGGCGGTTAAGAAGATGCTGGCTCACGATGAGTTTATTGATCGCTATACCCGGCAGTGAATACGTATACAGTGCTTTCATCGTCAATGAATACGTATGTAGTCTCTTGAGAGAGGTGGGTATACGTATTAATCTGATAATGTTCTCTCAAGCAATAACCTGGATATGGGCATAGTTCGGGTTAGATGGAAGTATTGAGTTAACGTGCTTTTATACATGACGCTTTTCATTACGATTGGGCGCGGCTTTGGCTGCGCTTTTTTTTTGATTTCAATCCAGATATTTTAACCGCGCCCCACTGGACGCGGTGATAATGATTATGAAATAGACTAGAGCCGGATAATACAATTACTCACAGGGTGTATATGTTTTAGGATTATCATTCCAGTTCGGATTTAGCCAGTCCGGGCCCAGTCGTGGGGATTTTACTTTGTCGCTCCAAACCAGCGGTGCAGTCATCAACGATAAATCGGCGCCAGCGCCGTCAAGTTGTTCATAAACCATATCGCCAGTACCAAATGCATCGCAACCGGTTAATGTTTTTTTGGAGTTTTCTGTAATCCCGTTTTTCAACGCTGGTGAGACTCGTCCATCGGTTATATTGCCTTTAATGCTAGTAAAACTTGGGGCGTATTCCGCTTTGTCGGTCCCGTGTTCGTTGCCGTACTCTGACTCTGGATTGAAGTCAGCACTGATGGCGAGCCCTTTTACCCAATTCGCATCCGAAGGCTGTACATCCATCTGGAATACAAGGTTGTCGACAAAGGTAATCTGCTTGGGCGGGCGCGTCATGCTGAGCTTCCCGCGGTCATACCACGTTGATAGCATCACCGGTTGCGCAGAGCGGATAACGGTGTTGTTTTTTATCACCGGTCGCTCGCTGAGTTGGTAGCCATTAATATTGGCTTCGTCGTCCTTTTTTGAGTAAGCGGCAGGCAAGCCAAGAGCGGGGCGGTACGGGGAAGATTTGCCGCCGCCGGCAACGCTGTCCATGTAGTTGTTAATAGCTTGGTTGTCGTCTCCAATCATACGTATACCGGCGGTACCTTCTTCACCCGCCTGGAAGAACCAGTTATAGGCGACAGTATTTTTATCTCCGTGTCGTAGGGTCAGGCCTGCGGATGTGTTTCGGATGGTGTTGTGACGGAAGGTATTGTCAGAGGATTTGTTGGAAATAACTTCCGGTTCACCTTTAATCGCGGCATCATAAAAAAGATTGTTTTCAACCAGTACTTTAGCAACCACATGCTGCATTTTGGATTCGCCAATTAGCAAAGCCTCACCACCGTTGCCGATGGTTTTTCCTGCATTGCGAGAGGCAAAGTAATTGCGGGTAATTAGGTGCGAGACGGGAAGTTCTTCGTTATTGGCGTGTTTTAGCTGGACTTGCAGTACACGGCTGTCGGATTTTTTGGCGCCAAAATAGTTATATCGAATGACATTATTGTAACCATAAATTTCAATCCACTTGTATTCATTTTGAGCCCCTTCTGGGGTTTCGTTGTCGATTCTTACCCGCTGCAACACGCACGCTTTACACATGTCTTTCGATTCACCACTACTAGAGCCTGCTCTGCGGTTGGCAATGATGGGGCGTATTTTGTTTTTATAGGTGGAGTAGTTAACATCTTGAAAATCAAATCCGTCTACCACAATATAATATCCCCAGTAGCGAATCCAAGAAGCACCGGTTAAAACAACTTTGCCAGGGGTCTGCGCTCTTAAAATGATTGGCTTAGATTGCTCACCTCGACCCTGTACGTTGATTTTTAAATCGTGATAGGTTCCGTCGGGAATAATCACGATGTCACCAGCGTCTAGGCCTTTATGGGTCCAAGTTTCTTCACCGGAACCTTCGTAAACAATAGATTTGGAAGATGCTAACGGGCTAAAACACAAAGCCAGTACAAGGGCGGCGAGTGTGTTTGTTGTTATTCGTATCATAAAAACTCCACTTCAGGTTTGAGAAATTGGACAATAGGGCATTTTTAATGCTTGTGTGATTGCACCTCAGTAGAGGCGGGTCTGGATGTTTTGTTATTAAAACGATGGCTAATAATTTTATGTTCTGTCAGCTTAATATTTAACAATTGGGTCGAAGTTATATGCGTAAGTGACAAGTGCCTTGTTGGTTATGAGGGGCTATTGTGGCCTGAGCTACTTATACTTTCGCGACCAGTAAGTCCGGTGTTAGCGCTTCAATCACCGGCGGATTATAAAACCACGCAGAGCTTAGTATAACTGGAACTTCCCAGGCATCCTAGAGGGAACGTTTATACGCCCGGTAGGCCCTATCAGACCGCTTATTTATGAAAGCTTATTGAAACCACATAGTTTATTGGGCATTAGAAGTAGTGGATAAAAAATTGATAATTCCTAACAACCAATAACTCTTATAGATAATGAAATCAGACTTCAAAAAATTACTGGGAAAGAACCGTAGATTGATTCGCTCGGCGTCGATGAAGGTGTGGTGTGAATCATGCGGGCGTAATAATTTTTCTGCGCACGATAGTTAAGGTTTAAACACGAAAAATTTATTGTTGATCGTAAAATTTAATATCTCATTGCGCTTGTATTCTGCGGTTAGTCAGAAGAGTCTTTGTTTTTCTTTTGCGCTCTGGGGTGAGCGTTGTCGTATACTTTGGCCAAATGTTGGAAGTCGAGGTGGGTGTATATTTGCGTGGTTGATATATTGGCATGGCCCAGTAGTTCTTGTACCAATCGCAAGTCTGAGCTGGACTCCAGCATATGACTGGCAAAGGTGTGGCGCAGCATGTGTGGGTGCACCGGTTGCGTCATGCCTTGTTTCAGGCTTATTTGGTGCAGCCGTTGTTGCACATTGCGTTGACTAATACGTTTGCCTCGGCTGGAGATAAACAGTGCGGTTTCGGCCTCGTCGGTGTGCTGAGCTCGCACGGGTAGATACGCCGCGAGCGCGGTCAGGGCCTTACTGCCGACAGGTAAACTGCGTTCTTTATTGCCTTTGCCCGTTACGCGAACACTGCCATCGATGCGATCTATGTCGGTCAAGTTAATGCCCACCAACTCGGATAAACGTAATCCCGAGGAGTAGAACAATTCCACCAGCGCTCGGTCGCGCAGGCTAATAAAATCGGTGCCGTTTATTTCGACAAATTGCGTGGCTTGATCGACATCTAAGGTTTTGGGCAATTTCCGGCTGACCTTGGGGGTTTGTAGGCCATCGGCGGGATTGTTGCTAAGCCAACCGCGCCCAATGCCAAAGCGGAAAAAGCTGCGTAACCCACTGAGCCAGCGCTGTAACGATTTTGCACTGAGCCCATGGCGGTGCAGTTCGGTGAGATTTAACCGTATGTCATGCGTAGTGAGTTGATTCACCGAGGTTATGCTTCGCTCGGCGGCAAAGTGCTGTAATTTAATCAGGTCACGCCGATAGGCCTCAAGGGTTCGGTCGGATAATTGCCGCTCGGTTTGCAAATAGGTATAGAACGCATTCAGCTCTTGTTGAAAAGGCAGTGCGCTCATGGAAATGTCTCTTTTATGATGGCAGGTGAGGGGGAATAAGCCGGTTGAGCACTTCGGCAATATAGGCCAAAAAGAGAGTGCCCATACTGGAGCGGTAATATTTAGGGTCGCGATTGCCGATGGCAAGCAAGCCGAATGTATTGCCGTGCACCAGAGGAACGGTGGCGGCCGAGCCTATCTCGCTGGCGGCGTCGCCAAAAATATACTGCTTGTGAGCATCGTCCAGGTGGCCGCAAAACGAGCGATTGCTTTTGAGCAGGGCGCCAATGTTTTCGCGCGCATCGAAGATGCTAACCACGCGCGCTTCAGAACCGGCAATTTTATCGACATCGCCAAACAATAAAGTGCGGGTGAACTGAATATTGAATTCTTTGTTAAAGCTGTAGTGCAAAGCGTCGATGATATCGCCCAAGTCGCGTGCTTCGAGCAGAGAAAGAATCAATAACTTGGTTTTGTCGAATAAGCGATCGTTGTCGCGCGCATTGTCCAGCAATTGACTTAGCCGGTGGCGCATGTCCATATTGCGATCGCGCAATACGGAAACCTGCCGCTCGACCAAAGAAACGGCGGTGCCACTGTCATGGGGCAGTTGCAGTTCTGTTAGCAAGCCTGGGTGTTCGACAAAAAACTCTGGATTGTCGGCCAAAAATTGGGCGACATCGGTGGCTTTGATTCTCTGCGGCGTATCGGCTTCGTTCATCAGAGCTTTACCTGTCCGTGAAATACATTGGTTGCCGGGCCGGTCATGATAACCGGTTGGCCGATGCCTGCCCACTGGATGTCGAGGTCTCCGCCAGGAAGGTGAACAGTGACTTGGTTATCCAACAAGCCGCGCACAATACCCGACACCACTGCCGCGCAGGCGCCGGTACCGCAGGCTAGAGTTTCGCCCACCCCACGCTCAAAGACGCGCAAACGCACCTCGGTGCGGCTGCACACTTGCATAAAGCCGGCGTTAACCCGCTGGGGAAAGCGTGGGTGTGACTCGACCTGTGGCCCCTGCTCGGCCACGGGCGCGCTATCGATATTGTCCACGAGGGTAACCGCATGGGGGTTGCCCATAGAGATCGCACCAATGGTGAGTACCTGACCATTACCTAAATCCAGCGGGTAGTCGGCGGCTTCGTTTTCGGCTTGAAAAGGGATATCGGTCGGGGCCAGAATGGGTACACCCATGTCGACACTGATTTGTTCGTCTTCTTGAACTTTTAGCAGCATTTGACCCGCCGCGGTTTGTACACGGATGTCACGTTTGCCGGTCAGGCGCCGGTCGCGTACAAAGCGTGCGAAGCAACGCGCGCCATTGCCGCAGTTCTCCACTTCGCTGCCGTCGGCATTGAAGATGCGGTAGCAAAAATCCACCTCGGGGCTGGTGGGTATTTCCACCAGCAGAACCTGATCGCAACCCACACCCAAGTGGCGATCGGCCAAATGGCGCACTTTTTCTGGGGTGAGTTTCACTTTCTGGCTAATACCGTCGATGACCACAAAGTCATTGCCGAGGCCATGCATTTTGGTAAAGCGCAGTCGCATAGTGGTGTCCGAATCTCTTATCTTTGATTGGGGTGCCGCTCGGGCAGCCCGAATTCGGCGCAACATGTTGAATGCGCCGATGTGTTAAGGCGATAGTATCGCAGTGTGCACACTATTGCTCAATAACGTGTTCGCCACGAATCATATCGACGAAGCTTTCGCGCTCGCGAATAACGTGCACTTGGTCACCATCGACCAGCAGCTCGCAAGCGCGGGCGCGGGTATTGTAGTTAGAGCTCATGGTAAACCCGTAGGCGCCGGCGGACATAACCGCAAGGTTGTCGCCCTCTTCCAGTACCAGGTCGCGATCTTTGCCCAAAAAGTCGCCAGTTTCGCACACAGGGCCTACCAAATCCCAGGTTAAAGCGTGACCGGTACGGCGCTTGAGAGGGCGAATATCTTGCCAGGCCTGATACAGCGCGGGACGGATATTGTCGTTCATAGCGGCATCAATAATGGCGAAGTTGTGCGCCTCGGTGGGCTTGAGAAACAGTACTTTAGTTAGGAGGACACCTGCGTTGGCGGCAATGGAGCGACCGGGCTCGAACATTAAGGCCAGGTTGCGGTCGCCAATTTTGTCTTTAAGGGCGTCCATATAGTCGCCAACGGCCGGAGGCTGTTCATCTTTATAGGTCACACCCAAGCCGCCTCCTAAGTCTAGGTGACGAATATTGATACCCTGCTCGGCCAGGCTGTCAATCAGCACCAGCAGGCGATCTAGGGCGTCCAAAAATGGCGGCAGCTCTGTCAATTGCGAGCCAATGTGACAGTCGACACCGTGGACTTCAATGCCCGGCAGTTCGGTCGCACGACGGTACACCTCGGGGGCGCGCTCAATATCAATGCCAAACTTATTTTCTTTTAGTCCGGTGGAGATATACGGATGGGTGCCGGCATCGACATCGGGGTTTACGCGCAGAGAAATACGTGCGGTAAGGCCTTCGGCTTCTGCCACGCGGCTGAGCAGCTCCAACTCTGGTTCCGACTCGACATTAAAGCAATAAATACCCACCTTGAGGGCATTTCTCATCTCTTGGGCGGTTTTGCCCACACCGGAAAAGACAATACGTTTGGGATCGCCACCGGCGGTAAGAACACGCTCTAGCTCCCCACCTGAGACAATATCAAAACCTGCCCCCAAGCGAGCCAGCAAATTAAGCAGGGCAATATTGGAGTTGGCCTTTACGGCGTAGCAGATCATGCCTGGGTGTTGGCCCAGTGCTTGGGCGTATGCCAAATAGTGTTGGGTGAACGCGGCACGGCTGTATACATACGCCGGGGTGCCATATTGTTCGGCAATATCGTTTAGACGTACATCTTCCACATACAGCTCACCGCTGCACTCGGTAAAAAAGGACATAAATTTCTCTCATGGACTAATCGTCGGCTGGCGTTTGCTCAGGCGCTTTATCATCTGTGGGCAGGTATAGGGGACCTTGTTGACCACAACCTGTGCCTAAGCAAAGTAGTGCTGTGGCGCATAAAAGCCTTAGATAAGTCATATTGGGTCGCTAATAGTCGGCAAACAAAGGGGCTAGTATAACCTGCCGGTTCCGGTGGGAACAATTGCACCGCTCAGCCCTCGGTTTCAGGCTCTTTCAGCCTTAGTTTTGCAAACTCTACCAAGGAATTTGCCGACTTTTACACGTCACTAGCGGGCAATGGTGTGCCAGGCCCCTAAACTTGGCCCCATTGCTGTGGCGCTATTCTTGCTATACCCCTTTATTCTATCGCTCTAATGAGTGTTGAATAACAGCAAATAGGATTGAGCCGATGTTGGGAGTTAACCGTTTTTTTTCTTGGTTGGGCAACCGCGAGCTGACGGTTTTGCTTGTGGTGTTTGCGCTGCTGGGTTCCGTTTGGGTATTTGCCGAAATTGCCGATGAAGTAACCGAGGGCGACACCCACGATATCGATCGCAGTGTGTTGCTTATGATGCGCACCGCGGGCGATGTTAGCGACCCGGTTGGACCCGGTTGGGTCGAAGAGATGGGGCGTGATATTACTGCGCTGGGTGGCAATGTGGTGCTCACGCTCGTGACATTAATGGTGATGGGGTATTTAGTGTTGTGCCAACGCAGGCGCTTGGCTTTAGTCGTGCTGGTAGCATCATTGGGTTCGCTTGGAGTGAACACCCTGTTGAAAGATTCCTACCAGCGCGATCGGCCAGATTTAGTTCCCCACGGTGCGGCGGTCTATACCGCGAGCTTCCCCAGCGGTCATTCTATGGTCGCGGCGGCTACTTATCTGACACTGGGCGCGCTATTAGCCCGGGCCGAAAGACGGCGCCGGCTAAAGGCGTTCTATTTACTGGCGGCCTTGTTTATTACGTTTATCGTTGGTGTTAGTCGTCTTTATTTGGGGGTGCATTGGCCCACAGATGTGTTGGCGGGTTGGACGGCGGGGGCCGGCTGGGCCTTGCTCTGTTGGTTATTGGCCAATTGGTTACAGCGCCGAGGGCAGATTGAGCCGGAGCTGGACAGTCCTGCGGTATTGGGCCCGGATAACACTCGTTCGTGAGCGTTAAAGGCATTACAAAACATGACATGTATTTTTACATTAGGACGTACTATGAAGGCTGAGGCTGCTACATTGAGCAAACTTTCACCCATCGGTATGTTGGCTCGTATGGGCTACGGCGCTCGTGCACTGGTGTACTTAACAGTGGGATCATTGGCGCTACTAACAGCCACTGGATTTGGTGGCGAAACCACCAATAGTCGCGGTGCTGTTCGTACTTTAGCCGAGCAACCTTTTGGTTATATTCTATTAGTGGTGCTTGTGCTGGGATTGGTGGGATACGTTACTTGGCGGGCAACACAGGCATTGCTCGATACTGATAACCACGGCACCTCGGTAAAGGGCTTGGGTGTGCGAATGGGTTTGCTGATAAGCGCCGCTATACACTCAGCACTTGCTCTGTTTACCGCTAAGCTATTATTGTCAGATAGCGGTAGTGATGGCGGTCAACCCACGTGGTTGTCGAGCGAGTGGGGTTTGTGGTGTTTGGCGGGCGTTGGTGTGGGCATGGCCGTGGCTGGGGGAGCCCATATGGTGAAAGGTTGGCGTGCTGGCTATCAAAAGTTCATGCAATTACCCCCATCTCAGGTGGTTTGGATGCAGCCGCTGTGCCGCTTTGGTTTGGTCGCGCGTGGACTGGTATTGGTATTAATGGGTGCAATACTAGTGCGCTCGGCTCTAGTGGCTCATAGCTCAGAGGTTAAAGGTATTGCCGACGCGCTCAATACGCTGCGCGATAGTGCTTATGGCGCATGGCTGTTAGGGGTTGTTGCGACGGGATTAATCGCGTTTGGTTGTTATAGCTTGCTGGAAATGATATTTCGTCGCATCAATTATTAATGTGTAAAAGGAATCGATAACACCCATGCCAAAACAGCCGATAGAGCGCGCCCTGTTAATTGTGAATCCTAAGGCCCGTCAGTGCGCAGAGGCGGAATTGGATGCTGGCATTGCGCGGCTTGAGCAAGCCGGTATAAAGATTGAACAGTACCAGTCTGCCGGTCCGGAGGAGAGTCGCCAGGCGGTGCTGGAGCGAAAAGCCGCATTGGATTTGGTCATTGTTGGCGGCGGTGATGGCACCATCAGTTCAATGGCAGGGGTGCTAAGTGAATGCCAGCTACCATTAGCGGTGTTGCCCTTGGGCACAGCCAATGACCTTGCGCGTTCTCTGGGTTTAACGGGAGAGCTGGATAACGCTTTTGCGGCTATTGAGGCCGGGCATCGTCAGTTTATTGATTTGGGGGTGGTGAACGGGCATTACTATTTTAATGTCGCACACTTGGGACTGGGAGTTAAGGTTACCGAAGAGTTAACGGACGAGGTCAAAAAGCATTGGGGCGTTTTTAGTTATTTAAAAGCCTTGTTCGCAGCTTTGGCCCGAGTGAAACAGTTTAAAGTAGAGTTGAAAGCTGACGGCCAATGGATGAAATTGCGCTCTATACAGCTTGCAGTGGGTAATGGGCGGTACTACGGTGGCGGCAATGTGGTGGATGAGCAGTGTCGGATCAATGATGGGCAATTATCGTTGTACAGTATTCGGCCGCAATCGTTGTGGGAGTTACTGGCTTTGGCGCCGTTGTTACGCGATGGTAAGCAGCGTCAGGCTGACCGTGTGACACTGTTGCGAGCGAAAACGATAGAGTTAATCACACGGCCTAAAGAAATGGAAATACACGCTGACGGTGAGTGTGTTGCCAAAACGCCCGCTGACTTTACGCTGCAAAGGAACGCTTTAGACGTGGTAATTGATGCTGACAATTGGATTGGAGAGACTAATGACACTGTTGAGAAGTGATAGGCAGGTCGCCCTGCAACAATTGCATATAGCTTTACTGGAAAACGCTGACCACTATCGGGACGCGGCTGTTTTTGTCTCAGATACCAGCGCTGAATCGTGCTTTGAACAACTGGCGGCTGAGCGAGAAAGCCTGGCGCGCGATTTCGCCGCTGAAATTCGTTCGACCGAAGATTTACCGTCGGTGCCAGACCCCGAACGAGAAGAGGGCGAGCAGTTCATCAACCATTTGTCGGGCTTGTTTGCCGCCGATGAGACGGGAAAGGTCGTGGCTCAACGCCTGCAGGCAGAACAACAGTTAGCGCAAATGATCTCCGAACAGGAGCAGTGGTTAGAGGCTCAAGATGAGCCGCTGCTACGCCGTTGTCAGCAGCTGGTGAATGACAGTATTGAGCGTTTAAGGGCGTTGTAAGCAATTAGCCGTAGTGCGACCTTAAATAAGATCGCTAACGCTTAGCCTACATCCACCATGCGGTTGCGCCCCTGTTGTTTGGCCATATAAAGGCGGCGATCTACCGATTGGAGAAATTCTTTGATGGTGTCTGTGTGCTCCGGCAGCGTAGTGTCTATACCCATGCTGACGGTAACGATGTGACTGGCGTCGGAACCCTGATGGGGAATTTGCTCTTTAAAGATTAAGCTACGGCAGCGGTCTGCGACCTTGCGGGCCGATTCGATATCGGTTTCGGGCAAGACTAAAATAAATTCTTCACCACCGTAACGCGCAAAAAAATCCCGCGGGCGAGTAGCGCTTTGACTGAGAACTTTGGCGACTTTTTTCAGACAATCGTCACCCTGAATATGACCGTAAATATCGTTGTATTGTTTAAAGAAATCGATATCAAACAAAATGACAGACAGGGGTTGATTGTTGCGCCGAGCATTGGTCCATTCTACTTCAATGATAGAGTCGAACATACGGCGATTAGCGACATTTGTCAGACCGTCTTTAAACGATAGATCCTCCAATTCTTTTTGCAGGTCAAAGAGCTTATCTTCAATCTTTTTGCGTTCGCTGATATCAAACATAAAGCCCACGAGTGATTCAACGTCACCGATTTCGTCGCGAATAACGTGCACGACATCGCGAATCCATACGTAATCACCCTTTTTGGTCAGGGCGCGGTAATCGGCTTCGTGATCGGCTCCGGCCTTGGATTGTGATACGCAGTAGTCGACAGCCCAGTCGCGATCTTCCGGATGCATACGTTCAGCCCAGTCTTCAACGGATTTCCAGCTGTCTTGCGTCCAGCCCAACAACGTCTCAATTTGTGGGCCAATATAGCTAAACTTGAGTGTTTTCCAGTCAATTTGCCAAGGGATAGCTTGCGTGGATTCCAGCAGTGTTCGGTAAAACTGGGCATTGAGTGGAGGGTTTAGCGTGTTGATTCCATTCGAATCCGACATAGATTGTAAACCTTGTGAGTGTTTGCTCGATATAACTTGATGGGTTGCCGAGAGCGAGTCTAGTCATACAGTATAAGTGACCGTATTTAAAATATCAGGTTGTCATAATGAGATCGACTGGTATGTGTTATTCAGTGTCAGGGAAGGCATAATAGTTTTATCAGGCAATGTACAGTCTTCAATATTGCCAATAAGTGCGATAAAAATGACAGCTAATAGAATTATCCAGTCATAGTCGCTATAAATTATTTGATAATGGGTCGCATTTTCTGTTTTTAAGCGCTACATTTAGTGTGACGTCGTGTTTGTGTATGTGCTGAAATTTAGTTGGGTAATAAGGGCTCTAGCCTTTCCCTTGCCGATGGATGAGGTTGATTTTTACTATGGGAACCCCCTTAAAAGTATTGTTTGTGGAAGACTCCGAGGTGGATGCGGAGTTAACACTGGTTGAATTGGAACGCGGTGGGTTTGAGCCCAGCTCTGATCAAGTGCAAACATTAGAAGAAATGCGTTCAGCCTTAGGTGATCAGCAGTGGGATGTCGTGATCTGCGACTATAAAATGCCTCGATTCACCGCCGAAGAGGCGTTGACCACTCTGCAGCACAGTGGTCAAGACTTACCCTTTATTATTACCTCTGGAGCTGTGTCGGCAGAAGATGTGGTCTCCTTGTTAAAGCAAGGGGCGCATGATTTTATGGATAAGCGGGCACTGGCTCGCCTTGTGCCCGCGATTGAGCGAGAGTTACGCGAAGCTGAAATGCGCCGTAGCCAGCGCGAAGCGCAAGAGCGCGTTAGAATTTTATCCCGTGCGCTAGAACAAAGTCCCGTTGCCGTATTGATTACGAACCCTGATGCCTGTATTGAGTATGTTAACCCGCGCTTTGAAGAACAAAGCGGCTACAGTGCCGCTGAGGCGATAGGGCAAAATGTTGGATTCACCTTACAAGATGAGCGATCCGACGAAACTCTCGCCCAGCTTTGGGCGACAGTACGAAATGGGCAAGAGTGGCACGGGGAATTTACTAGTCGCACCCAAAAAGGACAGTTGATTTGGGAGCACGTAACGGTTTCGCCTCTGACTGATTCGCAGGAAATCATTACGCATTTCATAGTGAT
This sequence comes from Gilvimarinus sp. 2_MG-2023, assembly GCF_030547685.1. GTDB lineage: Bacteria > Pseudomonadota > Gammaproteobacteria > Pseudomonadales > Cellvibrionaceae > Gilvimarinus. The sequence goes on from NZ_JAUOQM010000024.1 coordinate 26,586, forward strand.
TAAAGAAGATATTACTATCCGGCGCAGCTACGAAGAACAGCTTCTGCGCCAAGCCCACTACGATGAACTAACTGGTCTGGCTAATCGCGTGCTGTTGATTGACCGTTTACAGTTGGCGATCAATAACAATGAGCGCGAAGTATGCCAAGCGGCTGTCTTGGGTATTGATCTGGATCATTTTAAAAATGTAAATGATAGTTTGGGTCACAGCATTGGCGATAACCTATTGAAAGAAGCCGCTGATCGATTAGCAAAATGCGTTCGTGGTGGTGATACGCTGGCGCGTATGGGCGGTGATGAGTTTATCGTGCTGCTGCCAAGTCTGAAAAATCCACGCGACGCACAAATTGTTGCTGAGAAAATATTGCGTCAATTTGAACAGCCATTTGTTATTTTTGGGCGCAATTATTTTGTAACTGCCAGTATTGGTATTGCATTATACCCTAACGATGGCGCCAACCCTCATTTGTTAATGCGCAATGCAGATTTGGCGATGTACCAAGCCAAAGAGCAAGGGCGTAACGGGTACCACTTTTTTACCGAAGACATCAATGTTCAATTATTAGAGCGTCTTGAACTGGAATCGCAGTTAAGATTTGTAGTGGAGCGCAATGAACTACTGCTTCATTATCAGCCAATTTATGATTTGGAAAGTGTGCAGGTAGTCGGTTACGAAGCTTTGGTGCGATGGCGCCGAGATCGCGATACTTTGACGATGCCCGGAGTGTTTATACCCTTGGCAGAGGATATCGGCATTATTCATGAAATCGATAGCTGGGTGTTGCGAACTGCATGTCGAGAATTGCGCGATATTATACAAAATCATGGTATGCGTTTGGCGGTAAATATTTCAGCTCGACAACTTGATGTTGAAAACTATGCGCAGTATGTAGCCGAACAACTGGAGTTAAACCAGTTGCAACCGGATCAAGTTGAATTGGAAATAACTGAGAGAGTGTTGGTCGAAGATACCGATAATACCCAAGAAAATTTACAAGCGTTGTGCGAAATGGGAATCCGTTTGTCAATTGATGACTTTGGGACAGGGTATTCATCGCTTGGTTATTTACAGCGTTATCCTTTTAAAACACTGAAAATTGATCGCAGTTTTGTGAGTAATATAGCGCAAGAGGGTGGTTCTGGCTCGTTGATAGAAACGATAATAACTCTGGCACATGGGCTGAATTTGGATGTTGTGGCAGAAGGCATAGAGCGTGAAGAGGAAATGATATTTTTACAATCATTGGGGTGCGACTATGCGCAAGGGTTTATGCTGGATAAACCCATGACATTGCGAAAAATACAGTTGATTTTAGCGCAAGAAGAGGGTTCGAAATCATAAAACGCCCCGTTAACAGGGCGTTTTATGATTAAGGCTGGATAATTTCCCAGCCATTTTTTGACGCTTCCGCTTCCAAACCGCGTCCCCCTGCTACAACTCCGGCGGTACCTATTAGTTGCAACATCGGTAAGTCAGAAATATCATCACCATAGGCAAAACAGTCCTTGGGATTGGTATTATGTTTTTGTAAAAACTGCGTTATGGCGATTGCTTTACCCTCCCCGATGGTTTGGGGTGACATGATGTCACCCGTGCACTGCCCATTTTTTACTTTCAGGTCGATGGCTAAAATATGGTTTACCTTGAGTTCATGCGCAATAGGCTCTAACAATTGGCGAAAAGAGCCTGAAACAAACACTGGGGCGTGTCCAAGCGCTTGGTGCTGCTGTAATCGCTCTACAACGTTTTGATGATAAAAGTGTGGTGATTTATGCTGCATGGTTTCGTACCACTGGCGCGAAACAGAAGCGATGTGCTCAATAGCCCGACCCGAAAAATGCTGATAATACAAGCGATTTAAATGGGCCCAGCATGCACCAGGATGCATATGTTCCAATAAGTCTTGTCGGTAAGAGGCTTCCTTTTCCGCGTCTGGATACATATGATACCAATAATCCTGAAAACTCAGCATGCTTTTCACAGAGATAAGCGTGTCATCAACGTCGAAAAAAGAAAATTGTCGTCGTTTTGTTGGCTGTTGCATATGGCCCCCATTAGCTCGCTAATTGAGAATCGATAGTCGAAGCTAGATCTGAGTAGGCATGTGCAAGATAACGTTTTTGAGTTTTCTTGGCCTGCATTTCCTCTTGCCGGCCTATACGCAACTTATCGATGGCTGAGATGTTGAAAAACAAGCTCGACACACAGGTGTTGCACTGAACCACATCCGCTTCGATCGTGAAGCTCAAACGTTTAGGGTTATCGATATCTTTATTGGTAATACGGCAGACAATAGAAGCGTTTACTGGGAATGAAAAATTATTGTATTTTACCGACATATCGTTGAGCACGAACGCATATTTAATCTTTTTATTTTGAATGAAATGCGTTTCAGTGATTGCCACTGTAGCTTGGCGAACGGCTTCAATTAGTATCATGCCCTGCACATGTTGACCACTTTGGTGATCACTCATCAGCTCACAGTTCTCGTCAATCAGCAATTGTAATTCAAAAGTGTTCTCATTAATCTGTCGAGGGTGAGAGATCAACGTATTTTCTGGTTTATGCTTGTGGGTAATAGATTGACTGGCTCGTTTGGGTAAATGACGCCATAGGCTAAAATCGAAGCATGAGAAATTGGGTGATTGTTCGGCAATAGTGAGGACTTCCTCGATGCAGTGATCCCCCATCCCTTGGCCTGGGAGCAAGGTCGTCGATTCGTGCATAGAAAGCATTTGATCAGGCAGTGCCAATAAGCCTTTTAATTGTGAAACAGTCATGGCATCTTTGCCTATGGCATAAGACGCAAATTTATCACCAACCACCAAAATAATACGGTTACTCATGGGTTTTCCCCTTTGCTCGTGTGAGATTAATCTATCCTTGATCAGAGAAACCTGATCAACATTTGCTTGGAGTGTCAAAAATCGATCGTTTTGTACGCCCTGTGATCTATATCGCACTATTCGGGCCAAATTGATAAGACGGCCTATACTTATAAGAATAATGGAAGGATTCGCTGTAATTTGGCGTCAAATTTTGCATAATGCCGATTGAACAGCTCATTGAATAATTAAATAAGCAGGTAATTCAGTGTATAAATCAGTAGGTGTCAAATTTTTGTTATGGCTAAGCGTTGTTTTGACGCCTGCTCAGGTGTTGGCAGCTAGTCTTAATTTTATATCAATCGATGTAGAGCCCTGGGCGACCGAAAAAAATGGAGAAATGTCAGGAGGGTTTATCGAGTTGGTGAAAGAAATATCCGCCAGAACCGGGTATTCCATTGATATTAGCTTAACCCCTTTTGCCAGAGTTGATCGGGAGCTGGAAACCGGCGGCCACGACTGCACGATATTGATTCCGCGCAGCGAAGAGACCGTGGTGCCAGGAGAGTTGGTGTCATACCATGAGATGGGTTTAATCGCCCGCCCGGGTGTGGAAATTAACAGCTACGAAGATTTAACCGGCCTTAAGATTTCGCTGATACGAGGCTCTTCTATTACGCCACGCTTCGATTCTGACCAGTCCTTAAATAAGGTATATGATACGGATTATTTAATTGCATTGCGAAAGCTGGCGCGTGGACGAATTGATGCTATAGCAGGGGCCATTCCAACAGTGCGATACTTGGCGGTCCACAATCGTTTGTCAGCCGCTATCGGTGAAACATTGGCGTTGGCCGATATACCTCTAATTTTTCAATGTTCACGTAAATCGAGTCAATTGCCACAGATGGAGAAAATAAATCAGGCCATTCGAGCAATGAAGCAAGATGGTACTATCGAAAAAATACGGCAACAATATTACTTCTAGGGCCAGCGGGTGAGGAAAATGGAGTTCTTCAAGCAAATTTCCAAAGCTGTAAGCCATACAGGCATTGGTCGACGGTTGTTACTGCACATCATTTTATTTAGTTCGGTAGTGACACTGCTAGCTACGGCGGTTCAGCTTTTTACCGATTATCAGCGCGATATTAGCTTGATTGAGGGACGCCTGGGAGACATACAGAGTAGCCACCTGTCGGCTATAAGCGCAAGCTTGTGGAATCTTGATACTAAGCAACTTTATATTCAAATAGAAGGTATTCGTCATTTGCCAGATGTGGATGCGGTTGCAATCTATGAGCTGTCAGAAAGTGTGATAAACCCATTAGTGATTGAGCTGGGAAAGTTTCAAGATACTAACGCCATTGTTCGCGAATATTTTATCTTTAAGCCAGATACCAATGACAAGCAAGTGATAGGAGTGCTGAAAGTTCAAGCTTCTTTGCAAGATGTATACGCAAGGTTGTTAGATAAAGCAGTGGTTATATTATTAAGCCAAGGGGTTAAAACCTTTTTGGTGTCCATGTTTATATTATTTATATTTTATCGATTAGTTACCGTGCACCTCAGTGAGATTGCCAACCATTTGGCGCGATATAAAATAGTTGAACCAGCCCCAAGGTTAGCACTGCAGCGAAAGCAGCTTGACGATAAAGATGAACTAGATCAGGTTGTAGAGGCGTTTAATCAACTGACAGATAATTTAGTAAGTGCTTATGATAATTTACAATCTATCAATAAAGCACTGGCAGACGATGTCGCGGCTCGAAAGCGTGCGGAGAGAGAGGTAAGAAGGCTTAATCTTGAGTTGGAAGAGCGTGTACAGCGTCGAACTGCAGAGTTAGAGGCTGCCAATAAAGAGTTGGGCAGCTTTTGTTTTTCAGTGTCTCACGATTTACGTGCGCCGCTTAGGCGTATTGATGGTGTTTGTCAGGTGTTACAAGAGCGACTGGTAGATGATTTATCTGGTAAATCCAGGCACTTCTTTGATCGAATAACTCAAGAAAGTCAATCAATGAGTGAAATGATTGATAGCTTTTTGCAATTGTCACGAGCGACACAAAGTGAGTTGAATGTAGATAGTGCTAACGTTTCGTTGATAGTGGAAAAGCTAGTAAATGAGCTGCAAGAAAATAATAAAGATCGACAGGTAAGTGTAATCATTGAACCCGATATTTGGGCTGATATTGATCGGCGAATGATGACGGTATTATTGAACAACTTACTGTCCAATGCATGGAAATATACCGAAAAAGAAAGTGCTGCGGTGATTGAGTTTGGGCATTATGAAGAAGAGTCGGGCCAGCAAGTGCTGTTTATTAAAGATAATGGGGCTGGTTTTGATATGAAGTATGCCGATCGGTTATTCACGCCCTTCACACGACTTCATCGACAGGACGAGTTTGAGGGTGTTGGGATTGGCTTGGCAACCGTGCAACGTATTGTGGCAAGACATGGTGGGCACATATGGGCTGAGTCTGCCCCAGATTCAGGGGCAGTATTTTATTTTACTCTGTGGGAGATGCATAGCCACAGTAGCTCGGATACTCATCGGTTGCCAGTAATCAATAAAGCGTAAAAAATCAGGGCTTGTCTTTCTGCTGGCTTTGCTTGCGGATAGTAAGCGCATCATCGTGGGCGGTAAATGCCTGTTCACGATCTTCAAATTCAAACACGGAACGGATTTGGCAGTGGCTATCGCCGGTGCGTAAGCGACTTACCCCGCCCCCGCAGACATCCCCAAAGTGATCGTCAAACAACGCATTTGGGGAGATGCCTAAATCGAAGCAGCCTGGTCTAACGGTAGCCAAATAATAATGATTGCCTCTGGCGTTGATCGAAATGACGTCGCGTTCCAGAACACCATACCCTGTTATATCATTGACTTGAACACAAGCCCGCCCATTCTGCTGAGTGACCTCTAACAGGGCTGTAGTCATACTGGGCGCGGCCGGTTTTGTGGACGTGCTGCAGCCCAAGCTGATTGCACTGGCGACGATAGTAGTACATAAAAGCTTGTGGGAATAAAACATAGTGCGGCTCCGTAATGGGAGTGTAGATTTGATAATTGCGAGGTAAAACCGAATAATGATTACGTCTTACCATATACTTTAAAAGGATAAGCTACCGATAGTTTAAATACAAAAAAAACAATATTTATATAGATAAGCCTTAAACTTCAAATGAAAAGCCGCGGCGAGTGAGTGAGTGGTAGGTATGTTCATCGAATCGGTACAATTTAGCAGCTCGATGTGAAACGCCGATTTCTTTTTCTTCGCAGTTTATTAGCAGGTTCATTTTCATGATTTTTCGACGAAAATTAGGTTTGTCGAGTTTTATGCCCAGGATGGATTCATAAAGTTCTTGCAGTTGCAATAAAGTAAATTTTTCAGGTAGCAAATTAAATCCAATTGGCTGTCGGCGTATGTTTTGTTGTAGTTGTTTGATGCCGTATTGCAGTATGTCTGAGTGATCGTAAATCAATTCCGGTAGTTCTCGGATGTTAAACCAGCAAACATCTTCCGTTTTATGTCCTACGGCCAGTTCGAACTTTTCAGCACTGACCAGGGCATAATAAGAAACGGTAATAATGCGCCCCTTGGGGTAGCGATTAACCTGGCCAAAGGTTTTAAGTTGCTCAAGATAGAGTCCTTTTATGCCGGTCAGCTCGAGTAAGTGCCGACTGGCAGCATCGCGTAGGTTCTCATTATAACGAATGCGCCCACCGGGCAGCGCCCAGCAGCCGGCACTTTCCCCTTGACTGTGCTTGACGAGCAAAATGCTAAGTTGCCCCTCGTGAAAGCCAAAAATGAGATTATCGATAGAAATGGTAGGAATAATGCTGTCTTGCGGGGGGGCTTGGTCGAGCTGAGCATCTGCAGACGATTGATTTTCCGACACGTGACTATCCTTGGCTTAAGATTAAATGCATATTCAGTATAGGGTTATAATAAATTGAGCCATTATAGTCAAATATACCTTATTGTTAGAGTGGCTAAGTTGAAGGCTTACAGGGTTACGAGTGTTGGCCAGTTTGACCAGAGAGGTGCTCTTAGGTGAGAGGATTAAGGCCAATTGGGAGGCATAATCATTACCGATAGATTTTTGTTAATGCTTGATTCAGTCTCGACTCGATGGATCGTTTCTGCTGTAGGTAATGTATTAACTGTAGCCCAGTTTCGGGCGCTAGAAGATCAGAGCAGGCAGTCAAATCTAAATCACTAATATGGCAGTGATAACGGTTTTTACCTTGGCGCTTATGCAAGATATAGCGCGCTGCCATTTCGAATGGATCTAGTTGTTTGGCATTGTATTCGTGATTGTCGCAAATGATTGTGTAGTGTAGGCAAAGGTTTTCATCCGGCTCGACAATAACTTTGATATCCGTGTATTGTACTGATTTGGTAGCAGTCGAGTCATTGTGGCATTCGATGGTGTAATCTTTGCCATTATTAATCACCTGACGAATTTCAATACCGTGCGAGTTGTCTAACGAGACAAAGTGATCTAGTGCGAACTTTTCCCCTTGAGAGGAAAGTCGTGCATTGACAGAGGCAATAAAGTTAATAATCGGAAGAGGGTAAGCTTGACGATCTTGTGATTGATTGTTAAAACGAAATAAAGCCCCGCTTACATCACAATAGGTATAAATAATCCCGCTATCCGTCATTTCATAATAGAGATAGTGCTGGGCGGGTTTGGTTGATTCTATAATGCAACGAAGAGCTGTATTCAATAAGGCTTTGGAGTCAAGAATTAAAGGCCTGTCGTGTGATTGTGGCGTTTCCATATACCGAAAAAGATCTTCTATAGAGCGGAGCTTGGTGACTGACGGAGTTCCCTGATGAAACTGAACAACATAGAAGTGTCGATGAGTTTCAATCAAATAGCGTGCATACGAATTACCATTGACACCATAAAAGCATTGAGTAATACGATTGAAAAGTTCATATAGCCTATTTTCAATAAGTGCGCCAAATTGCTGGTCGGGGCAGACTATATCAAGTTCTGGTGGGGTTTTTATGGCGTGGGGCGGGGCAAATCTTAAGTAAGCGATAAGTATTTCGCTAAGAGAGTCCCGGTTATAATTTCTGACAATCAATTCCGACCAGCTATTGATATGGGCAATATCCGCAGAGCGGACCAGATTGTCGTGCAGGCCACTATAATTGAGCGCATCTGATTGCTCACTTAATAAGGTTAAACCTTGTTTGTCATAATTTTCATAAGCTGATGATATTAAATTAATGGCAATTTGAACTCGTGCAACGTGTGCAGTTTCCATAAATGCCTCGTGAGATGGAGGCGATTGCGATTTAGATAACCATTTTTTGGTACGCTGAATAAGGTTTTGTTGTTCAGTATCCCGGAGGCAATTATTGCCTTGAATCTCGACTTGAGTCGCAGTGTCAACAATGCCATTCCAAATGGCCCAGACCAGCAATGCGTAATATGAATCGGCCGACAGCAGGTGGTTATGGATTTGGGGTGATGTTTTTTTCTGAGAGCGTTTATCTTTAAAGAGCGACCAGTGAGGTTTATCCTCGTTGAATGTAATCCAGATGTTAGGTTCTGATAAATCTTTAGATATTTCTGGATTAATCGTTTCAATTTTTCCTGATTTTCTTTCAAAAGCAGCGTGTAGTTTTCGACCAAGTATGGCGAGTTCCTGTGAGCTAATAGATGCTTTTTGAAATGATTGACGCGATAAGTTGCTGAGCAGTCGATAGCTTTGGCTTAACTCTTTGATTAATAAATCACGCTCATGAATAACTTGATTTGCTTTCCAAAGTTTATGGGAGTCAAGACGTAATAGTTGAGTGTTATCCCATTGCCACTGGACAACGAATTTTTCCAATAATATTCTCTGCCACGACTTTTCTCGACTTGATGGCTGATGTGTTAACGCTTTATTGACCTTAAAGTAGAAGCAGCGCCGGGCGAGATCTAGCCGGTCATTTTGATTGGTTTTGGTAAAGTATTCTTCAATACGTTTGTAAATAAGCAGATAGCTGTCCACCTCATCAGCACATGGCTCTGATTGATGTACAATTGATTTATAGTCAAGGGCAAGTGGGTAGGCTGTACCATTGACGGCATAAGCTTCCAACAGCATTAACTTTATCACTGATTTGTGTGGAGAGTTGATGCCTTTGTACAGCTGCCAAATGCCTGCTCCTAAATATTCCTCATGAGGGATGTGGGTAATTGGGCCAAAATCAACGACATCTTGTTTTCGAATAAATCGCTTTTTTAATAGTTGGTCGGTAAAATATTGGTAGTTGTTTTCGTGTTTAACGGGGACGTACCACCATAGCGGAATCTTCCCTGCCACCCATATTGCACTTCGATAAAATTCATCCAGCAAAAGATGGTTCTGCGCCGAACCGCTGCTTTCTTTAGACATGGCGCCTGATGCAGGCTTGCCTTGTTTTCTATCACCGCAAACTGGAAAGAAATGCGCCTCAACGCCAAGCTCTTTGTCGGCCCATGCACTGATAGCCTCGAATTTAGCTTCTAGTTTGGTTAAATCTTTCTGCGGTATGCTGTTTTTATGACAGACCCAAATGTCAAAATCACTGCGTTCGCTGTGCGCAATAGTGCCGACGCTACCCATAATAAACAATGCATCGATCGCCAGCTCTTGTTGGGCAAAAGTTTTTTTCAGCTCAAAGCTTCGGGTGATAATTTTAGCGGCACTAATTTGAATACTGTTGGGCTTGAAATAGGGAATGCCGCAAGGCGTGTCGCTGCCTTGATATCCGGGTAGCATAGGATGATTTACATGCAATAATACAGGTAACACATCTAAAAATAGTTGTTGGCGAATCCCAATGGCCTGCCGGGTTCGCTCCAGGCGCACGGTATTTAATCCTAAAAAACGCTGTTTAAGGCGTTTAAGTTGTTTGCGATCTATGCCGTCATCTGGGTTGAGTTTCGAGAAATCATACATCAGTGTTTAACGGTTGAGATCTGCCCGTTGAGTAGGTCTGAAAGTGTTTGATAGAGTAATTGGGGTTTAATCGGTTTGCTGATGTAGTCATTCATGCCTGCCTCAATACAGCGTTCTCGATCACCATTCATTGCTTGTGCCGTTACGGCAATAATGGGTAGTTTCTTGCAGTGGTCAAGCTTGCGAATGACACGAGTTGCTTCAATACCGTCCAAGATGGGCATCTCTATGTCCATTAATACTGCATCAAAAGGGGTGGCATTTTGAAGAATATCAACGGCCAGTTGTCCGTTTTCAACGCAGGTGACATCAATGCCCTGTTTTTTCATCATGCCTCGAGCTACCTGTTGATTAACGGTGTTGTCTTCCACCAAGAGAACGCGTTTGCCTTCCAAATGTGCGCGTGTGTCGGTAACAGAGGGTTCTTCGTTAAGATCGGACAGGCATTCGGGTATGGCCCGGCAGATGGCGTCGAACAGGCGCGACTCGCTGACCGGCTTACTGAGGAAGTCGTCGACAAAATCCGTATCTTTATGTTGTGAAAATATCTCATCACGCTGAAATGAAGATACTAAAAATATTTTTGGCTTATGATGAATAAAAGGTGCGTGGTATATATCTCGCGCCGCTTCCAATCCATTTTTTAATGGCATTTTGTAATCGAGTAGTAGCAAGTCGTAGGCATGATGATTGGCCTCGGCAAGTTTGATTTTTTCCAGAGCTTCCTGCGCGCTTGAGGCGGTGTCGACATGATCGACCAGTTTTCCGGCAGACTTGGCGAGGATGTCGAGTGCCAGTTGGTTGTCGTCTATGACTAGCAAGCGCAGGGCGCGGCAGCTGCTTTTTTCTCCGGCAATATGGTGGTCTCCGATGTGGCTGTGCTCAAATTGGGCATGAAATGAGAAGTTAGAGCCTTTTCCCAGTTTGCTCGAGATATCAATTTTTCCGTGCATCAAAGTCACGAGCAATTTACATATTTGCAAGCCAAACCCGTGCTTACCCTGTGTGCCGGAGTGTGGCTGGGTGTTGAGGTCGTCCCGCAGGGTCTTCAATGTGGTGGCGTCTAGCCCTGTGCCGTGATCAATAATGCTAAATCGAAGATCAATTTTATCACTACTAGCATTCATGTTCTGAGTTTTAACAATCACTTGGTCACTGTTCGAATACTGCAACGCATTAGTGACTAAATGGCTGATGATGTGGCCCAGGCGAACTGCATCACCCCGTAAAAAGCGTGGCACGTCATCGGCAATATCAAAAATAATGTTGACCGGCTTGTGTACGGCTGCACTTTCGAACATACGGGACAGTCGCTCAAATACATGTTCCAGGTCAAAGTGTGAGTTCTCGAGGATGATATGGCCTGTATCTAATTTGGCATAATCAAACACTTGGTTGACGGTGTGCAATAAAGAATTGGCCGCGTGGTTGATGCTGCTTAAATAACTTTCCTGTTGCGATTCGAGTTGAGTGTCAGTCAGTAGGTGGCCGAGCCCTAAAATAGCGTTGAGTGGCGTGCGTATTTCATGACTCATACTCGCCAAAAATTTACTTTTGGTTTGGCTGGCCATTTCGGCCTCTGCTTTTGCTTGAATAAGTGCTTGCCGATCGGTTATGGATTGGGTGATGTCTGAGTTGGTGCCAACGCAGCGAGTGGCTTTGCCCTGCTGGTCTGGCTCAACCAATAGACATTGACTGTTGACCCAGACAGTCTCGCCGCTGCGTTTACGTAGGCGGTACTCCAGGCACAGGGATTCGCGCCGGTTGTCGATAGCTGTATTGAACTCTTGCAGCACATTGTCTACATCCTCTGGGTGGATAACCTGATTCTTGAAGGTCTCGAAGGTGCCGGGTAATGAGTCGGGTTCAAAGTCCAGCATGCGCAAATAACCGCGGCTAAAATACAGGGTGTTTTGCTCGAGATTCCAGTCCCAGAGTCCATCGCGCGAGGCTCGCATGGCGTAGCGAAATCGTTTGTCACGTTCGTTTAAATGATTGATTAGCTGACCGCGCTGATAGGTTTCTTGTATTAAGGTTGCAACGTGCTTCGCAAAGCTTAGTAAAGCCGGCGCTGGTGCACTGGGTAGCCTGAGAATAGCCAGAGTTTGGCCACGTACCTTAATCGGGGCAAACAAGCCGTCTTCGATCGCGAGATCTTCGCCGTTGCTAAGTTGCTCGCGATAAGCGCTTGGGTTCGGCGGAGTTGGTGCGGCCAGTTCACCTGCAATTAATTGCCAGTGGTTAAGGTCACTGTCGACCGACCAAAGTGTCAGTGGTTGAATGTCGAGTTGTTCACTTAACAGCCGCAGGCTGGCGTTTATGTCGCCGGGCTCAGTGGAACCCAGTAATAGCTCCAAATGACACTGCATAGAGGGCAGCGCCCGATTCGTAGAATCAGAGTTACTTCCGGTCAGCGCCGATAAGGCGTGCTCCAGCTGCGCAATACGCGCCTCCAGGGCGGCCGTGTTCTCACTTTTATTAGCCATTAGCTGTGTGTCCTGCCTAGCTGCCTGTATACAGGCGAACCGTAGTACGGGCGTGCCATTGCCGCCCTGTTGTTGCGGGATAGGCTAATAATAGACGAAACTCGCGACAATTCCACCCTGCTAGAGTGGTTGTTGCACAATAAAGGAAGGCGCTGCAGTGGCGGGCACTGCAGCGTAAAGGCTGGATTTAGCCCAGCAGCTGGCGGGCGCGGGCAACTGCTGCGGTAACCTGCGCCGGGGCGGTGCCGCCCACGTGGTCGCGCGCAGCTACTGAACCTTCAAGGGTGAGCACTTCAAACACATCGGCAGTAATGGTGTTGGAGAACTGCTGTAGCTCCTCCAGGCTCATTTCCGATAAGTCTTTGCCAGTTTCTATGCCGTAGGCCACGGATTTACCCACTACTTCGTGGGCGTCGCGAAAGGGCATGCCTTTGCGTACTAGGTAGTCGGCCAAATCGGTAGCCGTTGAGAAGCCGCGGCGGGCCGCTTCGTACATGCTATCTTTGCGGGCGGTAATCGCCGGCACCATATCGGCAAAGGCGCGCAAACAATCTTTGACCGTGTCAATGGCATCGAACAAGGGCTCTTTATCTTCTTGGTTGTCTTTGTTGTAGGCCAAAGGCTGCGACTTCATCAGCGTTAATAGACTGATTAAGTGGCCGTTCACCCGGCCGGTTTTACCGCGTACCAGCTCGGGTACATCGGGGTTTTTCTTCTGCGGCATAATGGATGAACCGGTACAGAAGCGGTCGGGTAGGTCAATAAAGTCAAACTGAGCGCTGGTCCAAAGGACAAGCTCTTCACTGGCGCGAGACAGGTGGGTTAGCAAAATACTGGCAAAGGCGCAGAATTCGATGGCGAAATCTCGGTCGGAAACAGAATCTAGGCTGTTGTTAGTGGGGCCATCAAAACCCAGCAGCTCTGCGGTGTAGGCGCGGTCGATGGGGTAGGTCGTACCGGCCAAAGCGGCGGCCCCTAAAGGCGATTGATTAAGGCGTTTACGGCAGTCTAGCAAACGGCTTGCGTCGCGGGTCAGCATCTCATTCCAGGCCAGTAAATGATGGCCGAATGTGACAGGCTGGGCGGTCTGCAGGTGGGTGAAACCCGGCATAATAGTGCCTGCCTCGCGCTCGGCTACCCCCAAAATCCCCGTTTGCAGACGCTTGAGTTCGGTGGCAATTGTGTCGATTTCATCGCGCAGGTAAAGGCGAATGTCTGTGGCGACTTGATCATTGCGCGAGCGGCCGGTGTGCAGCTTTTTACCGGTGATACCAATTTTCGCGGTTAGGGCAGCTTCGATGTTCATGTGCACATCTTCCAGGCTGACCGACCACTCAAAATTACCCGCATCGATATCGGCGCGTATTTCTTCTAGCCCGGTAATAATTTGCTGTTTCTCGTCAGCACTGAGAACACCAACTTTTGCCAGCATTGTGGCGTGGGCAATAGAACCGTTGATGTCGTGGTGATACAGTCGCCAGTCAAATCCGATGGATGCGGTAAAACGCTCGACAAACGCATCGGTCGCTTCGCTAAAGCGGCCCCCCCATGATTTGTTGGTCTGATCGGTATCGCTCATAATCTCTCTCACAGCAGTCGTTGATGGCACACTGGTATAAACAGTGGCCAGAATACAAGAAAAGGCGGCATTATAGCGTATCTAGAGCTGAGTCCCTATGCTTGAGAGATAGGAGGTGTGGAGGGCGTTATACTTGAACGCAGAACGCAGAAC
>NZ_JAUOQM010000025.1 GCF_030547685.1 Gilvimarinus sp. 2_MG-2023
ACCCGTAACACGCGACTCAGAACACGCAACCACAGACAGCGAAAAATCATGAGCAACTCAAACGATCAGGAGCTACCGCTGGTTCAGCATTTAATTGAACTGCGCAACCGCCTGCTCAAAGCTCTGCTCGTGATCGGCGTAGTCTGTGCCTGCTTGCTGCCCTTCGCCAGTGAAATTTATCAGTTTGTCTCGGCGCCGCTGCAAGCTTATTTGCCCGACAACAACAGCATGATCGCCACAGATGTGGCCTCGCCTTTTCTGACCCCGTTTAAACTGACGCTGTTTACCGCCTTTATTGTGAGCGTGCCCTTTGTGCTCTATCAAATATGGGCGTTTATAGCGCCGGGCTTATACCGACATGAAAAACGCCTGGCTTTACCCATTTTGGCTTCGTCGGTGATGTTGTTTTATCTGGGTATGGCTTTCGCGTATTTTGTGGTCTTTCCATTGATATTTGGTTTTTTCACGTCGGTGGGACCGGCCAATGTCGCCATCATGACCGACATAAGCCGCTATTTAGATTTTGTATTGAAGATATTTTTTGCCTTCGGCGTAGCCTTCGAAATACCCATCGCCACTATCTTATTGATACTCGCAGGCGTTATCTCTGCCGACGGCATGGCTCGCAAACGACCCTATGTCGTGGTGGGCTGTTTTATCATCGGCATGCTTCTCACCCCGCCCGATATCATTTCCCAAACTCTACTGGCCCTACCCATGTGGGTATTATTTGAAGCCGGTATATTCTTTGGTCGTATTTTGCAAAAAAAGCGCGAAAATCCAACATCCCCGTCATAGCAGAAGCTCACACTCTTTACGCTATACGTTGCGCAAACACCTCTGCCACTACGGCTCGATTTTCCACCCAGCGCTGCCATACCTGCTCGTGAAAATAAAACGCTACCGTATTAATAGCCGGCTCAATTAAAGCAACAGCACTGCCAATCAAAAGATCGCCGGTCAGGGCGTAGGTCACCAAAAAGGCGACGCTAAAGTGTAAAACGGCAAAAGTCATTGTCTTGGTCATATCAGTTCCTCCACCTCATTAAGCATTAAGCATTAATGCACTAAGGAAATAATAACCATTCTCAAGACGCTAGTTAAGACAATCAAACCTATAATCTTGATAGCTTAGAGCTATTCGCGACAAATATGTAAATGAGCCTATATGTCACAGTAACACTATAGACTTCCTATATTTGGTCGATAACGAATCAATCGCACACTGCGCCGAGTAAGACGACGTTGATGATATAGAACAGAGCGAAGGGCCGTTTAGAGCAATATTGTTATAAACAAACGCACATTTATTGCCTTTCTTGACTATTCTATAATCAGGGCGCGTCTTATATAGGCATAACCACAAAGGAAGTTAGCGTGTTTGGTTTAAAAATCTCCCATAAATTACTGCTTATTGTCGCTATTGCGCTGCTGGCCTTTGTTATTAGCCAGGGCTATTCACTATTTGTCGAACGCAACAATGCCGAGCGATTAGCCGAGGTGCAAGACAACCTCTACCCCTCACTGGAACTGACCACTATCAACTTAGGCACCTTGCTGTCGATGGAGCAGAATATTAACTCGGCCGTAACCACGGGCGATCCAGATATTTTGGAGCAAGCCCAAGAGCAGCGCGAGCTAATTTCAGACAATTTATATCGATTGGGTCAGCTGGGCACCGCTGGGGTCAATCAGGCCGAAAGCCAATTAACCAGCTGGTTTAATACCGCCACCGAAATTGCCACAGGCTTTATCAATGGTACGGTGGATTTCTCCAAGGTCGCTAACGATGCCAAACAAAATGCGCAGCGGTTGCAAACACTCAGGGCCTCGCTGGAGAGCATGAAAGCCAGCACCGAGAGAAGCTTTACCAACACCATTGCCGATACTCTGACCAGTGCATCCAGCGCGTCGCGTATCTCTCTAGCCATTGCCGTTATTGCCATCATAGTCTTGATAGTGATGAGCCTTATTATTGGCCGCTCTATCACCCGCAACTTAAATCAAGTCACCCAATCTTTGCACGACATGGCATCGGGCGAGGGGGACTTAACGTGCCGCATTGATTACCCAGGCCAAGATGAAATTCAGCCGCTGGCCGAAAACTTCAATCGCTTTGTCGAAAAGCTGCACAAGTCTTTCGGGGAAATTTTGCAAGACGTGCAGGCACTATCACAAGTATCCGCCCGGCTAACCGATACCAGCGGCAAGAATGTCAGCGAAATTAGCGCTCAGGCACAAGCCATTTCAGCCACTCGCAATGCCATTGAAGAGTTAATGAGCAGCGTGCAAGAAGTTGCTCAACTGTCCAGCAGTGGTTCGGAAAAAGCCACCGAAATTAATGCCACTGCCGCACAGGGCAAAGCCACCCTAAACAGAAATGTCGATACGATTACCGCTCTGGCCGAAGATGTAAAATCAACAGCCCTGGTGGTCAATAAGTTCGATACTTTCAGCACCGATGTCGGACAATTGCTCAACACCATTCAAACGGTGGCCGAACAGACCAATTTACTCGCCCTCAATGCCGCCATTGAAGCCGCCCGCGCCGGGGAGCACGGTCGGGGTTTTGCCGTGGTGGCCGATGAAGTACGTGATTTAGCAGTGAGAACCCGCCAGGCCACCGAAGAAATTCACTCGGTGATCAGTGAGCTGCAAAGCGTTTCACAAAGTGCGGTTGAGTCCATGGAAAACAGTGTAGACCGCGTCAATAGCGGTGTCGAAGCCACACAAGAATCAGAAGTAGCACTGGCAACCATTCTATCCAGCGTGCAAGAAATCAGTGCTTTTAACGATCAGATCGCCCGCGCCACACACGAACAAAGTTCGACGTTCGATCAGGTGCTACAACACGTGACCGACATCCATAAAAATACCGAAACCGTCACCGAAAGCACCGGTACTACGAATTCTATTTGTCAGGATATAGACAATATTTCCAAACGACTGGGAGATGTCGCCTCTCAGTTTAAGGTGTAATCATTATGCTTCTTAGGAGAGAGCTATGACCCTTAACCACCCTAAATTCTTGATTGCCAACGCGTGTATCGCAGGGCTCACTCTAGCCTGCGGTCAAGCTATGGCCGACGATCAAGCCCGTTTAGATAACCTGGAGCAACAGATTCAGGTGCTGCAGCAACAAGTGAACAAACCTATTCAAGAGCGTTTGCGTTTTAATGGTTTTATGAGCCTCGCCTATGGTGTTGCCAGTAACGACAGCGGTTTCGCCGGTTACACCGAAGACGGCACTTTTTCCAACGAAAGCTTGTTTGGCTTACAGGGCAGCTTCACGATCTCGGACACCACGGATATCACCATGCAATTGGTTGGCCGTGGCAATGATGAGTGGGATCCGAATTTTGAGTGGGCCTACATTAGCCACCAGTTTTCTCCCAATTTAAAAATGCGCGCCGGCAAAATGCGCCTGCCGCTTTTTATGTACTCCGACTCGCTCGAAGTGGGTTACGCACAGCCATGGGGCCGCCCACCGATTGATGTTTACGGCGGCATTCCCATTACCAGCTATACCGGGGTTGACGCACTGTACGATATAAATTTCGACACATCGACTCTAAGCCTACAGGGGTTTGGTGGCGAAACCGACGACAGTGTGGATATCGCCGGACAACTGGTTGATGTCAATGTTGACAACCTGTACGGCGGCGCTGTTAGCTGGACCGATTTTATTTGGACTGTGCGCAGTAACTATGCCACAGCAGAATTAGCGGTTAGTGGCGATACCTTTGACACTCATTTTTACGGTGTTGGCTTAAGCTTCAATAATGGCACCTGGCAAGTTATCTCCGAGCTGACCCGCTTTGAAGTGGATGGCCCGATTGTCGATAGCGACTCGGCCTATATTACCGTGGCCCGTACCTTTGGCAGCTTTAGCCCTTATGTAACACTCTCAGTAAAAGAGTCCATCGATGACGAAGAGCGCCCGCTTACCCGGGCACAAGTCACCACACCCGGCAGCCCGGTATATGGGTTAGTCGTCGCCTCAGACATTCAAAATATCGAGCGCACCTCGCAAAGTGTCGGCGTGCGTTGGGATGCAATGAGCAATATCGCGATTAAGTTTGACTTGAGCCGTGTATCTGGCTTCGGTGATACCGGAGGCAATTTAAATGGCAACATTGGCCCAGTGATTAATTATGACGATGCCGATATATTCTCGATTAAACTCGACGCAGCCTTTTAAGGGAGGATCAGCCATGAAATATTTTCTACTGACATTGTTGCTAGCATCCTCTGCGGCTCTAGCCGAGGTAGTGGTCATTGTGCACCCCTCCGGCCCCGACAGCATGGAGAAAAATCAGATACGCGACCTATACATTGGCCGCAGCAAACAACTGCCCGGCGGACAAACGGCCGACCCGATTGATCTTGCTCAGGGGCAGCAACTGCGCGATGAGTTCCACACCAAAGTCACTGGTCGCTCACAGGCTCAGCTCAATGCGTTTTGGTCTAAGCAGGTTTTTACCGGCAAGGGTCAGCCACCGCGTATGCTCGACTCTTCCGCCTCGGTAAAAGCGGCGGTAGCCAGCACACCAGGCGCGATTGGTTACATTGAAGCCAGCGAAGTAGACGGCAGCGTTAAGGTGACCTTCACCCCCTAGCCTCCTACAATGTAACAGTGCCATTAATAAAAACGGCGAGCCAATGCTCGCCGTTTTTATTTCCACGCAAAAACTTCCAGTTCCTGTTAACTTGCCTTCAGAGGTAATCCCCACCCCACTGCCAGAGTAAAAGAATTAACAACAAAAGTGATACCCCTTGCCAAAACCTGACCGGATTACGCTCAATAAACGGGCGCTGGGTTTGGCGTAAAAACTCTGGATTAGGGCGCTGTAAATCTAAGGCAAACTCGCTCAACTCGGCGTAGCGTTTGAGCGGTGTAATAGCGACTGCCCGCTTAAGCGTTTCATCCAACCAGCTAGGTAGATCTGGCCGGTGCGAAAGCAAGCTGGTGTATTTTAATCGCCTTTGCGCGGTCACTGAATGCGCCCTGGACACACTCGCACCATAGGGCAAATGGCCACCACTTAACATTTGATAGGCAATCACGCCCAGAGCAAAAATATCTGAGCGCTGGCTCGCTCTGGCCTGAATAAAGTATTCCGGCGCTGTGTATTGCGCCGTACCAACAATCTTTTGTGATGCTTGTGTTAACTCTTGCACACCGGCCACTCGCACCGCGCCAAAATCGATGATTTTTACCATGCCTTGATTATCGACCATGATATTCGCAGGTCTTAAATCCTGATGCAGCATCTCTTGCCGGTGAAAAGCCTGCACACCCCGTATTGCTTGCTCGAGTATATTCCGCACATCGACGGGGCTGGGCGAAGGGTGATCTTGCATCCACTGGGTCAATGTCTGACCTTCGATATACTCGCTCACTAAATATAAATATTGTCGAGCCCGAGTCGGCGTAACGCACCGCAACACATGGGCATTATCGATACGCTGTGCTATCCAATCTTCCGTTAAAAAACTTTCTAAATAAAGCGGATCAGTGCGCATTTCTTGCGATGGTGTTTTAATCACAACGCGCTCTTGCGTATCCATATCTTGCGCTAAAAACACATGACTGCGACTACTGATATAAAGCTCACGCAAAATTTTGTAGCCATCAAATTCCATGCGCGCTTGCAACCTAGGCGGCGGTCGCAATTGCGTGACTTGCTGCTGAACCTCAGACAACTGTCGTTCGGGAAGGTGTTCAATCTTTATCAATTGGGCACTGAGATTATCCTGACTACCACGCGAAAGCGCCAACTCGGTTAATGCCCGTGCCGCTGCATTCAAATCCGACTGCTCATCAATAGCACGGCTCACATCACCCGTCTCTATATATTCATACACCCCATCAGTGGCCAGAAAAAATATATCACCCACGGCTAAATCCCGCTCACAATAATCTAATTCAACATGATCATGAATGCCTAAAGCTTTAGTTAAATAACTGTTGTTGCGTGATTCATAGCGGCGGTGGTCTTGAGTTAACTGCTCTAGGGCACCGCTAGCAACCCGATAAACTCGACTGTCGCCACTGTGAAAAATATGTGCGCTGTGTGACTTAAGAATAAGAGCGGCAAAAGTGCAGACGTACCCTTTGTCTTTGTTATAGCGATGGGGGCTGTTATAGGTTTGGCCGTGCAGCCATGAGTTGGTTGCCTGCAGAACACGCACTGCCGACTTTTTTACCGACCAGGCCTCTGAAGTGCAATAGTAATCGGTAAGAAAACTGGTGACTGCCATATCGCTGGCGATCTGGCTGACATCGCTACTGCTGATGCCATCGGCAATCGCAACCACCACACCTTTATAGCCTAGTAACGGCTCTTTAGGTATGCAGGCACCCATCGCATCTTGATTAACCGACTTAGCCCCGGCGCACGTGTATTGGCCGAGGCTTATCTTTAATTGTTTTGGCATGCTAATAAGCGCTTACTGCATTCATCGGGCAAGCGCTTAAGCTCCTTATACAAGCTGCCTTTCAGGGCTGGTTTTAACGTGAGTTAGGTAGAGCGGTAAGCCCACCAATAAGAGGCCACCAGCCAAGTTCCCCAAAACCGTGGGCAATTCATTCCACAGCAGGTAGTCACTAACGGTAAAGTCGCCGCCCATAATCATTGAGAAGGGGAATAAGAACATATTAACGATTGAGTGTTCAAAGCCCATAAAGAAGAAGAGCATAATCGGCATCCACATGGCGACCATTTTACCGCCAGCCGAGCTGGAAATCATGGCACCCACAACACCCATGGATACCATCCAGTTACACAACATGCCGCGAATAAAGATAGTTAACCAACCGGTAACGCCGTGCGCCTGATAGCCTACCGTACGCGATTCGCCGATAGCACTAACTTTCGCCGCGAGTAAACCACCATCCACTTTGTACCCATAGGTCAAGATAAACGACATAAAAAAGGCGACCATCATAGCGCCGGCAAAGTTACCAATAAACACCAACCCCCAGTTGCGCATCACACCGGCGAAGCTAACGCCTGGGCGCTTATCCAACAACGCCAGTGGCACCAAGGTAAACACACCGGTTAACAGGTCGAACTTCATCAGATACAACATGATAAAACCCACTGGGAATAATAACGCCCCAACCAGTGGCGAGCCGGTTTTCACGGTAACGGTGATCGCAAACATGGCCGCCAGCGCCAAAATGGCACCAGCCATAATGGCCCGTATTAGCGTGTCTTTGGTGGACATAAATACTTTTTGTTCGCCCGAATCAACCATCTTGGTAACGAATTCGGAGGGTTCTATATAGGCCATTGTCTTTTCCTTAGAAGTTTGCTCAGAGTTGCAATGACGTTAGCAACGGCTATGCCAAGCTCCGAAAAAAACAGCCAACCTATTGTTATTATTAAATTTTGCTAACACGTCAGGCAGCTAACAGGCATATAAAAACGGCTTAATGGCACCAACTTAACGCACAATGCACCACCAAACGCCTCACTACTAACCCGACAATAATTTGAACCCAACCAATAAGCACCACTTTGGGGCTTGCGCGTGCACCAAAATATTTTACCAACCCAATATAGGGCAATCTCACTGGGATTAGCGCTCTAATGTGTAAATTAGATCCGCACTTTGAACCACCCCAGACTCTGCCTCAATTTGAAAATTATCGGATATAAAATAGGTCAGCCCTAAAGTCGAGACACTATCAAATAATCCGATGGCGTAATGAATGTAGATGTCTTTCGTCAAATACTTCCCCAGCCACAACTGACTGTTATCAACACTGTCTTCGGATTTGATGGTCAACTCATCCAGCCCAAATTTATTGGCAATGTCATCTGCCAAGAATTGGCCCTGCTTGACCCCCAATTTCGCTACTGCATTAATCAACATGCCTGCTTCACCCGATGAGGCAGAATTCAGTTTTTTGCCCGTGAACAACATCGACAACGCATTGCTTTCGGTTTGCTGAGGGCTGGAATAGATTTCAGTCGCTGGCTTTTGCAATGTGCCACCGATGACGATACCGACCTCTACATCCTCAACTTTGCGTGTAGCCGTGACGTTTAGCCCAGGGTTGTCCAGCGGACCTTGAAATGAGACCGTGCCTCGCTCAATAGCAAGCTGTTGACCATAAGCTTCGTATTTCCCATCGAGCACAACAATATCGCCTGTGGCGTAGAGTGCTCTTGTCGGCGTTTTATTTAAGGTTAACTTCCCTCCCAGCCCCGCTTTAAAACCGCTAGCCTCCACCTCAATTTCATCCCCAAGTGCAACTTGCAGGTTCATGTTAATAGGTAGACTCGAGCCTGTTGACGCCTCATCATCCAACACCACAACATCATTCGATACTTTAACCGCCCCCGTAGGCAGTGTCTTAATCACCGCTTTTGCTTTAGGAATAGTGGCAGAACCTTTGATGTTCACCGACTGCTCAGACGCGACAAGGGTGATGTCAGGGCTGACCCATAAATTTAATTCAGGCAACTGAACGACTTTGGCACGCTCGCCATTTAACTCGCCATCAATTTTCCAGTCACTGCCCAATGGATTTTCCACTTGAGCATGCAACTTCAAAGCCCCCTCACTAGGGCTGGCACTGGCATCGAGCATTAAACTATTTTGATCGCCGCGCAGACTGGCATTAACGGCTGATAACTGAATACCCAAGGGCGGCAAATCCATCGAGGCTTCGTTAAGATCAACAGTGAGTGCCAGCTCTGGCTGAGACAAAAGCCCGGTAAGGCTGGCGTCAACCATAAGCTCACCGCGCAAATTTCTCACCCCAGGGGCGAACGCCATAAAGGGTCGCAAGTTATCAACATTGGCATCCAACTGGGCCTCGACTTTACCCGAGGCCAGCTCATAATTAGCCAGAGCTTTAACCTCGGCAAAACCCTCCACCGTGGTTATTGCCTTAGCCGCTATGGAGGTGTCGTCGCCTTGAATATCAGCTCGAATTTGACCCAACTTATAACGCTCGGCCTTACCTTCACTGGCAACGTGAATTATTTCTGCCTCAAAAGAATCAACGTGGACACTCACTTGGTTCTCATCACCCAGCCAATCAACTTCACCAGCACCGTGCAGATACCCAGCTAGACTCATGTCTTTTTGTACCCAAGGGTCAAACAGCGATAGCGCCAAGCGCTCCAAATTGAAATGCGCTTTTATACCTGAGGCCGTCTGCCAGCTCCCTTCAAAGCAGGCGGCCAAAAGCTTGTTGTTGGCTTGAGTGTTAGCCGCATCACTGGCAGGTAGCATTTGCAAACATAAGGCTTCCAGTGATGCCTGGGTAGAAGAAAGCTCAATGGCGGCTGGTGCTGCTAGAGTGACATCTTCAACATAGGGAGAGCGCAAGCGCAAGGACTGCAAGTTACCAGCCCACTGAGATTGTTGCCACGCACCTTGCACACTGACCTGCAGCTGATTATCGAGATTGGTTTCCAGCTCTAGATCAAGTTGATGCTGACCGGCATCACCTTGCGCATTGAGTGATGCCGACTGTAACTTTCGACCATTTAAGTTAATGCCAAGGGCGCGAGCTTGCAGCCTCAAAGACTGAGCACTTACATCATCTGAGCCCGACTGCAACTGTAAAGACTCAACCGAATATCCCTGCCAACGAACATTTTCTGCATTGGCTTCACCGGTAAATGTTAGGCTGGGAAATGTTCCTGACAGCTGACCATTCGCTTGCAATTGACCGCCGAGGGCGGGGTCTATTTGAGCAAGCAATGGAGCGTTAATATTCCCCGTCAATTCAACAGTTTCCCCCCAAGCACCCTCAATATTCAATTGATTACCACCCAGAGATGCCATTAGGTTTTGTATCTGCCACTGGCCAGAAGCAAACTCAACCTGCCCTGCCCCCGCGACCATTAATGAGCGAAGCCGTCCCTCCAAATTTTCGATGTTGGCCGACATCGATAAGGCTTGCTCAGTCTTATGCCCTTGCGACTGCAAGGCAAACTGAATATTGCCCGGCCAGTCACTGACGTATACGCCGGGGTTTATATTTTCACCTTGCACGTTTAGTTGCCAACGAACGCCTTGCTGCCAACCTAGCTCGCCGGTTGCCGACAGCGACGCCTGCCCCAAGGACAACTCAAATAATTGCGCAGTCATTCGCTCAAGGTTACCGTTAGCGCTTACCTGCAGCTGCAATGGGTCGAGTTCGGGCAAGCTTGCATTAACATCGGCGTTTATTTGGTAGGCAGGCAGCCAGCCTTGCAGTTGAACCTCGCCCGCTATTAAGTCCGGTTGCTGCTCACCTAAGTCAATAATCGTTTGGGGTAGACGTTGTTCAGGCAAGCTCAACTGAGCTGCCAGCTCAGGATTAAATTCGATCTTATGTTGGCTCGCCGCCGTCATTAAATCGCCCGATAAATTGGCAACAAGCGGCATGCGGGTATTCACCGAATATTGTAAATTGCGCAGGTCACCACCGAGCGTTAGCTCTCCTTGCCAGATATTATTGTTCACAATCTCTGGCAGCTTTGAACGCCAAGACTCAACATCGGCGTCAAGCGATGGCAACTGCCACTCTAGGCTTGCATCCAAAGCATAGGGAAAGGCCAATTGAACACTCCCGTCCAACTGGATATGGCTCTTATCAATCTCGATACGCAATCGCCTGACGTCAAGCTCGCCGACGCCGTAACTTGCCTCAGCCGCGATATGATCAACCACAACAGCATCGGCCTCGGCACTTTGCACACTTAGCTCACGGACATTGAGTTGTTTTAAGATAACTTTAAACGGCAGGTCTGGTTCGGGCCATTGCGCACTAGGCTCAGACGACGACTCGGTTGCACTGAGTTTTATTGCCACACCATGGACATCGAGCTGATCGATATACAGTGCGCCCCAAAAAATTCTATTAGGATGCCAATCCAGCGTGAGCTTTTGCAGCGAAAGATCCAAGCCCGGCGTTTGATAACGAACATCGCTTAAGCGCACCCCTCGAATCAAAGCCCCACCTTGGTAGGTAAACTGTACACCGGTAAAGCTTTTCACCTGTGTTAACAACCAGTGTGTACCGAGCTCAGTCGCCAGCACAGAACCAATAATAAGCAGCGTCGACATTAAGAATAATGCAACACTCAGCAGGACACGCTTCAACCAACGTTTAATCATAAATCCGGCCCCACACTTAAGTGCAATCGCCAGCCTTTATGACCATCAAGTGCTTTGGCGATGTCCGCACGCACTGGCCCAACAGGAGACAACCAACGCACCCCCATCCCCACACCGCGATAGGACTCGACATAGCTTCCATAAAAAGCACTGCCTTCATCCACAAATGCCGCCAAGACAACATCACCATAAACTTTGCGGTCGTACTCAATTGAGCCCGTCAGCAAGCGCGAACCACCGATGACGATATCATCGTCGTTGAGCGGCCCCACATTTTTGTAGTCATAACCGCGAATACTGGCATCGCCACCAGCAAAGAAACGCTGCGATATAGGTAACTTCGAAAAATCATCAACCTCGGTTATGCCCCCATCAAGTCGGAATAACAACCGCCCCTCCCCCGCGGGCAATATAAATTTGAAGCGGCCAAATGCCTGTGCAAAGTTAGTGCTCGAACCCGTTGATTCACTGGCGCCTTTTAAGCGAACAAATACACTCCAGCCCCGCCGAGGGTACTTCACACTGTCAGTTGTTGTGGTGTAGGTGGTGCTAAACATAGGAATGATCAGCTCCGATGTCGTGATGGGGCCATCACCAAAATAGAATTCTTCTTCCTCTACGCTCAAGCCATAATGATTAAACCAATCGCTGTTATTCCAGCTAGAGTAATTGACGCCACTGGCCAAACGATTACTCACACTCTGATTAATATCCTCTTGGCTAAAACCGGTGTACAAGCGTAATGTCTGATAAGCTGGGCGCCACATCGGGATAGAGTAATCCACCTGATAAGTGGTAATCACCTCCGATGCATTTACATTAAGGTTTAAATGGTGACCTGCGTCGTTTATGTATCGATTTTCATAACCTAAACGCACTCTTGCCCCAGTGTCGGACGAATAACCGGCACCAACTAAATAGTGGTGTTTAGCGCCGGATTGCAAATCAATATTGATAGGTACTTTACCGTCGGCCAGCTCATCCAACTGCGGCTCTACAGCCACCGAAGAAAAATACTGACTGGCTTGAAACTCACTTTTTAAATCCACCAAGTCGCCGGACCGATACGCCTGGCCGGACTCTAAATTCACATAGCGGTCGATTAACGAGCGGCTGAGAATGTCGTGCGAAATAGAAATATCACCAATACGGTAGCGCGGGCCGGTGTCCAGCACCAGACTGACCCGGGCACTGTTATCCTGCTGAGACACCAGCGCTTGCGCACTAACAAACGAGGCATCGAAAAAGCCCTGCACGCTGGCCTGTTGCAACAAAGCACTTTTAAAACTTTCGTATTGGCCGTGATGGAAATAACCACCCTCCACCATAGGGTTGGATGCCAGCGCTCGCTGCATAGCAGCATTCGTTTTACCTTCACCTTCAAGCTGAGCCGTCACACTGGCATAAGTAACGCGCGGCCCGGGTGTCACCTCTACCTGCATCACCCAACAATCATCGGTTTGCTCAATCTGCATTTGAGACGTGAGCTGGTAATAGCCTAAAGCTCGGCCGGCATCCCGTATTTCTGTATCGGCTTGATTTGCGTAAGAGGCTAAACGCCAAGAGGTCGCCTCGCAGTCCTGCCCACTGATACCAAGATAAGCGTGGATATTATCGCGCAGCGATCCTTCGGCACCGGTCAATTCGAGAGAGGGGGTGGCGGCCAGAGCGCAGAGCGGCATCAAAAAAGCGAAAATCAAACTGCGGGAAAACGCTGGCGACATATAACTCCGAAACCCTGCTTATAAAAACGATAAATGGCGAGAGGCACTTGCAAGAGTTGCGCATTGCAGGCGAAATCCACACACTCACGACTGCCCGGGAAAACACGACGATAACACCTCGCCCAGCCGATAATACGTTGCACAACACAGGTAGGATCAACGCCAAACAGGGTTGCATGATAACACCCGGCCTCTGTCCTCGCCCAGCGCCGTATGATTGTTGGATCAGACCGCCCACTCAGAGTTCAATGCTTAAATAACAAAGTCCTCCTCATCCAGCGCCGCTACCGCTTGGTGATGTGACAAATAAACATTGCCAGTTAAAGCCGTTAAAAAGTGACTGCGCTGCAATCGATCCATCACCGGCCCCTTAACCTCAGACAAATGCAGCTTAATGCCGCCGTCCGCCAGCCGCTGGTTTATCGCCTCCAGCGACTCCAGCGCGCTTAAGTCCACCGCATTCACAGCGTTGCACTGCAAGATAACGTGGCGAATCTGCTGGTTGTCCGCCACCTTGCGATAAATCTGCTCTTCCAAAAAGCGAGCGTTGGCAAAAAACAAACTCTCATCGACCCGAATGGACAACACATGCGGCTGAGTAATCACCTGATGGCGCTCGACATTGCGATAATGCTCGGTGCCCGGCACCTGACCTACCACCGCCAAATGGGGACGCGAGGCTTTTATTAAGTAGACGCCTATGGAACTCAGCACACCGACACTTACCCCCCACTCCACGCCGGCCAACAAAGTGATCACAATGGTCGAGGCGACCGCGAGAAAGTCGGCCCGCGAAAAACGCCAGGCACGGCCTAAAATCGACAAATCCACCAGTGATAAAACCGCCACCACAATGGTGGCCGCCAGCGTGGCTTTAGGTAAAAAGTACAACGCGGGGGTTAAAAACAGCACCGCCAACGCCATCCCTAGTGCGGTAAAAATACCCGCCGCCGGGGTTTGTGCGCCGGCGTCAAAATTGACCACGGAACGGGAAAAGCCACCGGTAACCGGAAAGCCCTGACTGAGGCCGGCGGAGATATTAGCCGCCCCCAACGCCATTAATTCCTGGTCGGGATCGATGCGCTGGCGCCGCTTGGCCGCCAGTGTTTGTGCGACAGAAACCGACTCAACAAAACCGATTACCGCAATCAAGATGGCGGGCACAGCTAACTGCTGCCACAGTGCCCAATCCAGTTGCGGCCAACTCAGAGCAGGTAAGCGCGCGGGCACCTCACCCACCAGAGCCACCCCCTGGGAAGCCAAGTCAAACCATCGGGCACACACCACCCCGGCGACCACCGCAACCACTGGGCCGGTCTTGGCCAGTATGGCAGCACTGCGCGCGCTCAAACCCCACTTTTGCAGCAGTGGGGCGAGCGCTGCGCGCACCCAAAATAAAAACAATAAGGTTGCGCTTCCCAGCAACAACGTCGCCAAATTGATTTGATTTCGGGCCAGCCATAGCCCCTCCAGCAACTCCGGTAAGGTGTCACCGGCGACACTTGCCCCAAGCAAATGCTTCACCTGGCTCAAAGCAATCAGTATTCCCGAGGCCGTTATAAAGCCGGCAATCACAGGGTGAGATAAAAAATTGGCTAAAAAGCCCAACTTAAGCAAGCCCAATAACAATAAGAAGCCACCGCTGGCCAGAGCCAAGACAGCGGCCGCGGCAAGCTTTTGCTCAAGGCTAGCCAAGCCCAAACCACCCACTGCGGCTGCCGTCATCAGTGACACGACCGCTACGGGGCCCACAGCCATGGTGCGACTGGTGCCCAACAAACCGTAGCAAAGCAGTGGCAATAACGAGGCGTACAACCCCACCTCCGGC
Source organism: Gilvimarinus sp. 2_MG-2023 (assembly GCF_030547685.1). Classification (GTDB taxonomy): domain Bacteria; phylum Pseudomonadota; class Gammaproteobacteria; order Pseudomonadales; family Cellvibrionaceae; genus Gilvimarinus. Next base: position 14,683 of record NZ_JAUOQM010000025.1, read on the forward strand.
GGCAAACCCGCTAGCAGCGCATAGGCTAACGACTGCGGGATCAACATAACGGTGACAATACTGGCCGCCAGCATGTCATCCATCAGCGTCGCTTTGGTGTAGGTGCGCGACCAATCCAGAATCGGCAAATAATGCCCAATGGTTTGCAACAAGCCCCCCATTACGATTGCCGGCCCGGTGTTTTAGAGGCAGACACTTCTGCCGCTTCACACCCTGTAATGTCATCCCGATTAAACAAGGTCAGCACCTGGCTTAAGTCAAACCCTGCCCTCTGCCCCAGTTCTTCCAGCTCGCACTGATTAACACCTCGCAACAACTGGTCGATTGCCCATAAATGGCTACTGCGATTACCGGTGCGACAATAACCCAGCACCTTGCCCTTTGCACTGGCAATGATACGGCCAACACTAATAGCATCCTCGGCTTTAAATTGTCCGGGGGTTACGGGTACATAGTGCACAGTCAGGCCACAATCCGCTGCACTCGCCGCTATTTGTTCCGCACTTGGCTGCTCGTCAGACTCACCGTCCGGCCGATTGCAAATAACATCGCTGAAGCCCTGCCCAACCAAAGCGGCTAGGGTATTGCTGTCAATTTGACCACTGACAGCGAAGTCCGAACTCAGAAATTGATAGCTCATATGATGACGCCTTTTATGATTATCGATCGATTTACGACAGCGTGTTAAGTGGCACTTTTAAAAACACCTGGCCGCTGTCTTCCGCCGGTGGTAAGTGACCGGCCCGCATATTGACCTGCAAACTGGGCAAAATCAGTTTGGGCATACCCAAGGTTGCATCGCGCTCTTCACGCATGGCGACAAACTGGTGCTCACTAATACCCTCTTTAACATGGATATTGTACGCACGCTGCTCTCCCACTGTGGTCTCCCAAGCCACCGAGCGGCCGTTGGGCATATAGTCGTGACACATAAACAGCCGCGTATCATCGGGCAATGACAGGACCCGAGCAATGGAGCGATAGAGTGTTTTGGCATCGCCACCGGGGAAATCGGCTCGCGCTGTGCCGCCGTCGGGCATAAATAACGTATCTCCGACAAAGGCGGCATCACCAATCACATGGGTCATGCACGCAGGAGTATGGCCAGGCGTATGCATCGCGTAGGCAGTCATGCCGCCAATCGTGTAGGCATCGCCATCGGCAAACAGGCGATCGAACTGCGAGCCGTCGCGGGCGAATTCGGTGCCCTCGTTAAAGATCTTGCCAAAGGTTTCCTGCACCACCGTGATTTGATTACCGATGCCAAGCTTGCCTCCCAGCTCGCCCTGAATATAAGGGGCCGCCGATAGGTGATCGGCGTGAACATGCGTTTCGATAATCCACTCCAATGTCCAACCGTTATCGCGAATATAATCGATAATCTTATCCGCGCCATCGAAATTGGTCCGGCCCGAGGCGTAGTCGATATCCATCACCGAGTCCACCACTGCGCAGTAATCCGAATCCGGATCTTTAACGATATAAGAAAATGTATTGGTGGGCTCATCAAAAAAGGCGATCACCACCGGATGAACTTGCCTATTAGCCGCAAAGGGCAGGGTGACTTTTTCCATGTTTGCCTCCTGTTGATTCTGTTTAGTGTCGTTACTACAACTATATTGCAACCCTCAGGCCAAGATTCAGGCTCGCAAATGAAACAGCAACTCTTTGATTTTTATAGACTTTAACTATTCTCGCTTTTAGCTGCAGGAAAAACCCACCGCCTTCTGCCATAATTGACATAAATTCAGTCAGGTTTGACACAATGCAGATAATCGCTCGCGACACCACTCAGGATATAGCCCGTATGCTGGAGGGCTACGACTGCCCTGCTATTTTAATGAGCGGAGAGTATCGGGTACTGGCCGCCAATGATTTATACACCTCCACCTTCGGCGCGATAGACCCAGATCGTACACCACACTGCTATCAAGTATCCCACGGCTATGATCGCCCCTGCGACCAGGCGGGCGAATCCTGCCCGCTGACTGCCTGCAAGGAATCTGGGCGCAAGGAGCGAGTGCTGCACATTCACAATACTCCGCGCGGGCGCGAACATGTCGATGTCCAGATGATTCCCATCAAGGGTGATAACGGCCAGCTCAAATACTTTATCGAGCTGTTAAAGCCGATCTCCACCGCCAGCGTCGACACCACCACAAGCAAAATGGTGGGTACGAGCGCCGCCTTTAACAATGTAGTGGACTTAATTAACCGTGTCGGCCCCAGCGATGCGTCCGTATTGCTACTGGGTGAGTCCGGCACGGGCAAGGAGCTGGCGGCGCGCGCCGTACACGACGCCAGCAACCGGCACGACAAACCCTTTGTCACTGTTGAGTGCTCCGGGCTGACCGACACCTTGTTTGAAAGTGAATTATTTGGCCACCTTAAAGGCGCCTTTACCGGTGCCAGCTATCGCAAGCAGGGGCTTGTAGAGGCGGCCCAAGGTGGCACCTTGTTTTTGGATGAGGTGGGCGATATTCCGCTGCACCTACAAGTGAAATTGCTGCGTCTGATAGAGTCCGGCACCTATCGCCCCATTGGCAGCGTGCAACCCCAGGCGGCTAATTTTCGTCTGGTGTGTGCCACCCACAAAAATTTAAAAACACTGGTGGCCGAAGGCCAGTTTCGCCAAGACCTGTACTTTCGCATCAATGTCTTTCCGATTTGCCTGCCGGCGCTGCGCGACAGGCGCGAGGACATTCCGCTGATTGCCCGCGCCCTGTTGCACAAACTGCACCCCCAGCTAACCCTTAACGCCAAGGCGGAGGCATGGCTGCAGGATCATCCCTTTGCCGGCAATATTCGCGAATTGCGCAACGTACTGGAAAGGGCCAGCTTGCTGGAAACCGACCGCACCATCAGCATCGCAACGCTGGAGCGATCGGTCGCGGCCGACCGCGCCTGCGAGCGCCACCACCAGCAGTCTGATCCAACTGCGCAGCAAGGCTTTAAATCCCTGCAGGCGCGGCACTTAGAACAATTACTGCAAGAACACGGCGGCGACAAAAAAGCCGCCGCCCAAGCGGCGGGTATCAGCGTGCGCACACTCTACCGCAAACTTAAAGAGCGCTAGCGCGCAAGTCTCTGCACTAGCGCCACTGAGGCCATTCCCACCAGCATGGCCGCCACAAACGCGAAGGTCTGGACGTCCAGATACACCAGTGCCGAAAGCGCAGGCCCGGGGCAATAGCCATAAATGCCCCAGCCCACACCAAACAGAGCGGCCCCGGCCAACAGCTTGCCGTCAATCTGGCGATTACTCGGCAGCATAAAGCGGTCTTCACACACCGGGCTGCGACATTTGAGCACAAGGGGAAAACCCACCACAGTGGCGGCTACAGCGCCTCCCATCACAAACATTAAAGTCGGGTCCCAGGCGCCAAACAAATCCAAAAAGCCCAGCACTTTAGCCGTATCGGTCATACCAGAGATAGCCAGCCCGGCACCAAACAGCGAACCACACAACAACGCCAATACATTTTTCATAATCGCTCCTTACCAGACGTGGCGAATCAAATAGACCGCGACAATACCGGTGGCCATAAACACTGCGGTGGCGACAATAGAGCGCGGCGACAAGCGGCCAATGCCACAGACTCCGTGCCCACTGGTGCAGCCGCTGCCAAGCTTTACGCCCACACCGACCACCAGCCCACCCAAAATGGCCTGCCATAGCGGCAACTCACTCGGTGACGGGTAAGCGACGCCGGTCAAACGATGCCCCAGCCAGGCACCCATCAACAAACCGGCGACAAACAGCCAGCGCCAAAGCGTATCGCGCGCGCTGCTAAGCGCACCCCATAAAATACCGCTGACCCCGGCAATACGGCCCAACCAGTAAAGTAGGCCCACCGCCGAAGCGCCAATTAACAAACCGCCAAGCAAAGCGGGGATAAATTGCGTCATAATGTTTTCCTAGTAAATCGTGTAACACCCATCCCTAAGGGTAGAGCAACTTTAGGGCCAATGCGTCAACCCCCATAACGACAGGGCTGGCGGGGCGCTATACTGCCGATCTTGGCCAATAGCGACACAAGCGCGACAGACCGACTGACAAAACTGACAAACGAGATATCTATGACCGACCCGACTCCAGCCGCCGCAACTCCGACCTACACAGGCTTTGGCCTGCGCCTGCTCGCCTCTATCATTGACTCGCTAGTCATTACCCCTTTGCTTATCGCCCTTGCTATTGGCCTGTATCAACACTCGGGCAGCTGGCTCAATATGCTGATGGCGAGCGCCGAAAACCCCTGGCTCAACTATGGCGTACCGGCCGCGTTTACGCTGTTGTTTTGGCTGGTGAAATCCGCAACGCCGGGTAAAATGCTGTTGGGCGCGGTCATTGTCGATGCAGCAAGCCTGCAGCCACCCCAGCGCTGGCAACTGGCGGTGCGCTACCTGGGCTACTATGTATCCCTCATACCGCTGGGCCTCGGCTTTATCTGGATCGCTTTTGATTCAAAAAAGCAGGGCTGGCACGACAAGCTGGCGCGCACGTTGGTGATTCAAGCCGCCTCACAAACACCGTCCAGAGAAAACTGACGCTCGGGCGCAGTCAATGTACAATAGCCTCCCCACAAAGAAGCCCAACACAGGCGAGTTATGAGCGAAAAGAAAACCACCCACTTTGGGTTTGAAACCGTCGACATCGACCAAAAAGCCGAGCGAGTAGCCGGGGTTTTTCACTCGGTCGCGGGCAAATACGACCTGATGAACGACTTAATGTCGGGTGGCGTACACCGCCTGTGGAAACGCTTAACCATTGAAAAAGCCGCGGTACGCCCCGGCCACAAGGTGCTCGATATCGCCGGGGGCACGGGGGATTTGTCCTACCAGTTTGCCCGTCAGGTGGGTAAAGACGGGCTGGTCATTCTGGCCGATATTAACGATTCCATGCTCAAGGTGGGACGCGACAAACTGCTCGACAAAGGCGTGGCCGGCAACCTCGAAGTAACCCAGGCCGATGCGCAATTCTTGCCATTTGCCGACAACACCTTCGACCGCATTACCATCGCCTTTGGTTTGCGCAACGTTACCGATAAAGACTTGGCGCTAGCCTCCATGCTGCGCGTGCTCAAACCCGGTGGTAAATTATTGGTGCTGGAATTCTCCAAGCCCGGCAACCCGCTACTGCAAAAAGCCTACGACACCTACTCGTTTAAGCTTTTGCCCAACATGGGCAAATGGGTTACCGGCGATGCCGATAGCTACCGCTATCTGGCCGAGTCGATTCGCATGCATCCGGATCAAGCCACCTTACAAGGCATGATGGATAACGCCGGTTTTGCTCTGACCGAATATCACAATATGACCGGCGGTATCGTCGCGCTGCACACCGGGATTAAGCCCTGATGCTCGACCGCACCGCGATCGCCGCTCTGGCGGTAGCCTTTGAGGCCATCACGCACAAAGCGCTCGCCTACGACCCGGCCAGCCGACAGCGCTTAGCCGCTATGCAGGGCCAGTGTTTGGCCATTCACTGTACAGCGCCTGCGCTCACTCTTTTTATTCTGCCGGGCGAAACGCTCAAACTGGCCCAGTTTTACGACGGCCCGGTCAGCTGCGCACTGCACGGCAGCGCCAATGACTTATTAAAAGTCGCGGCCGCCAGCGATGCCCACAGCCTGTATGGCACCGGCGTTAGCCTAGAGGGTAGCCCACAGCTGCTGGCCGATTTACAGGCTATTTTCCAAACCTTAGACGTAGACTGGGAGATGTGGCTGGCCGACACTATTGGCACCCTGCCCGCGCACTTTATCGCCCAGCGCTTTCGCCAGGCCATGCAGTGGAGTCGCGATCGCGCCCAGAGCGCCGCCCATTTAGGCGCCGAATATGTACGCGAGGAAAGTGGCGCTGGGCTCAGCCGCACCGAGTTTGACCTGTTTGCCGATGATGTTAACCAAACCCGTTTGGCGCTCGATCGCTTGCAAGCGCGCGTAGACCAACTAAGTCTTGCTCACCCTAAGGAACAGCCCTGAGTCATGAGCCGCTTTTTTCGCCTGATAAAAATCATTGCCACCCTAGCGCGTTTCCGTCTGGATCTATTACTGCCACGTCAGAGCTTGCCCTGGTGGCTGCGTTTATTATTGCTACCGCTCAGTATCATCCCCCGTGGTGATTACAGCCGCGGCCAACGCCTGCGCCTGGCAATGGAAGCCCTGGGCCCCATTTTTATTAAATTTGGTCAACTGCTTTCCACCCGCCCCGACTTAGTCCCCGAAGACATCGTACGCGAACTAAGCGCACTGCAGGATCGGGTGCCGCCCTTTGCCAAAGAAGAGTTTTTAGCACTGGTAGAGAAGTCACTGGGCGATAACGTCCATACGATATTTCAACAGTTTGATCGCGAGCCACTGGCCTCGGCCTCAGTCGCGCAGGTCCATGCAGCCGTTTTACACGACAACCGCGAAGTAGTGGTCAAAGTGGTGCGCCCGGGTATCGAGCGGGTGATCGCGCAGGACACCAGCCTGCTCGGCCTATTGGCCGAACTTATAGAAAACCACAGCGCCGATGGCAAGCGCTTGCGCCCGGTCGAAATTGTCGATGACTACCGCACCACCATTTTTGACGAGCTGGATTTACAGCGCGAAGCGGCCAACGCCTCGCAGTTGCGGCGCAACTTTCTGCACTCGCCGCTGCTCTACATTCCCGAGGTCATGTGGGATTACACACGCAACAATGTCCTGGTGCTGGAGCGCATCTCCGGTATTCCGGTGACCAATTTAGATCAGTTGCGCGAACAAGACACCGACATGAAAAAACTGGCCGAACGCGGGGTAGAGATTTTTTTCACCCAGGTATTCGACCACAACTTTTTTCACGCCGACATGCACCCGGGCAATATTTTTGTCGCCCGTGAGCACCCCGCTCAACCCAAATACATCGCCGTGGATATGGCCATTGTCGGCTCACTCAACCGCGCCGACCAATACTACCTAGCGCGCAATATGCTGGCCATGTTCCGCCGCGACTACCGCCAAGTGGCAGAACTGCACATTCAAAGCGGCTGGGTACCCGAAGACACCCGCACCGAAGAGCTGGCCGCTGCCGTGCGCACGGTGTGCGAGCCCATTTTCGAACGCCCCTTAAAAGAGATTTCATTCGGCCACGTACTGCTCAACCTGTTTCGCACCGCGCGCCGCTTTAATATGGAAGTGCAGCCGCAGTTAGTGTTGTTGCAAAAAACCCTGCTCAACATCGAAGGCTTGGGGCGCCAGCTCTATCCCGACCTCAATTTGTGGGAAACCGCCCACCCCTTCCTGGAGCGCTGGCTCAAACAGCGTTTTCACCCCAAAACCCTTTGGGCCGACTTTAAGCGCTACGGGCCGGAGTGGATGGAAAAATTCCCCGAAGTACCGCACTTGGTGTTTAACGCCCTGCAACAAGTGCAGCACCTGGATGAATTGCGCCTGGAGCTTGCCGATCAGCGTGAATTGCAGGCTAGGCAGGCCCGTCGGGCCAGTGTCAGGCGCCGCCTCACACTGGCCAGTATCGCCGCGTTTAGCGGCGCAGCGCTCTGCTTGCTGCCATACTGGCCCCATATTACCGCCCAAGCCGACCCGGTAAATCTTACGCTCGTCCCCACGGCGAGCTGGCTACTGGCCACGACCGGAGTCCTACTCTTGGTTTTCAGACGCTAAAACGGCCGATATTTCCATCATTATCAGGTGTTCAATGCATCGACATCTGATAATGTTAGAAGTACCCCCAACTCATACAGTTTCTGCGGCAAGGAGAATAGCGCGCTATGCTGAAATCAGCCCCAACACTGGCCCTAAGGCACTTAACCTCATGGGGCGTTTTTGCAGCGCTCACCCTAACAGCCTGTGGCGGTGGCGACAGCGGCTCCCTTAACGATGTGATCGGCACTGTCAGTTCATCCAGCTCGGTCAGCAGCGCGGCAAGCTCAATCAGTAGTAGCAGCGCCAACACCGGTGACACATTCGTCTGGGAAGAAGGTGTTTTTCCCAATTTGGAAGACTATTGGTCACTGTGTGAAAACCCACGCCAAGGCATTGCGCCCTACAACGGCCAGGCCTACCCAGACATGGCCGGCAGCTATATCGATGAGAATGTCTTCCTGCGTTCGTTCAGTAACGAATACTATCTCTGGTACGATGAGATTGATGATCGCAACCCGATTCTGTTCGATACCCCAACGTATTTTGACTTGTTGGTGACGCAAGAGCGCACGCCATCGGGTGCCTTGAAAGATCAATTCCACTGGTCGGAAAATACCGATACCTACCGCGCCCGACAGGACTCCGGTATCGCCGTCGATTACGGTATGGAGTGGGTGATTCTGTCCAGTGTGCCGCCGCGCGAAGTCGTAGTGGTTTACACCGAACCCAGCTCTTCGGCCGGCCTGGCGGGGGTAAGCCGCGGCGCCAGCATTGTCAGTATTGACGGCATTGACTTAATTAACGATGACAGCGCCGAGGGCATCAACCTTCTCAATATGGCGCTAATTCCTACCGTGGCCAACCAAAGTCACACCTTTACTTTCCAGGAGTTGGGCAGCACTGAAACCCGTGATGTCGTGCTCACCGCCACAGAAGCGGCCATTGCTTCTGTCAACAAAACCAACATTATTAACACCGCTACCGGGGATGTGGGCTATATGCTGTTTAACAGTCATATTGCCACCGCCGAGACCGAACTCATAAACGCAATTGAAAGCTTTGCCAATACCGGCGTTAGCGACTTGGTTTTAGACTTGCGCTATAACGGTGGCGGATTTCTCGATATTGCCAGCGAATTGGGTTATATGGTGGGCGGCACCAATGTTGCTGATAAAGACTTCTACTTTTTGCGGTTCAATGACAAGCATCCGGAGACAGACCCCTTTAGTGGCGAGAGCCTGGCGCCTATTAAATTTCATTCAACCACGCAAAATTTCTCTGAACCTGAAGGACAACCTCTGCCAACACTGAACTTAAATCGTGTTTATGTGCTTACCGGTAGCGGCACTTGCTCGGCATCTGAGGCTGTAATCAACGGTTTGGCCGGGGCGGATGTAGAGGTTATACAAATCGGTAACGCCACTTGCGGCAAGCCTTACGGGGCCTATGTCATCGACAACTGCGGCAAGTCTTACTTTACTACTCAGTTTAGTGGTACTAACGCCAAAGGTTTTGGCGACTATGCCGCAGGCTTTTTCCCAGGCGCCGCCGATAGTGCCGACGCCTCTGAACTGCCCGGCTGTATGGTGAATGATGATTACACCCACGCACTGGGCGATAGCAATGAAGCCCGGTTAGCCGCGGCACTTTATTATCGCGATCATGGCAGCTGCCCGGCCGATACCGCCGCCAAAACATCGGTCTCTGCCAAAACACATCTAAACACACCCAACGACGGCATTATGTTCCACCCGCCGGGCATGGGTGATGCGATTTTACGCACTGAGCCTTGAAAATAGCGGCCACTAGCACGGCGCCCAAAGGGCTGTGCCTGATCGCCGTCTGGCTGCTCACAGGCTGCCAACACTTACCAGGTGGGCCACAACCGGCCCGGCTGGTATCGCCGGAGCAATCTGTTCAGCAAGCCTTGCAAGAGCGCGTATCCTCTGCCCTGGGCACGCCTGTGGTTTTGTCCCCCCGCGCGCTGACCGAAACGAGCCGGTTGATTGTTGAGGCCCCGCCAAGCCCACGAACCAGCGAGCAAAACAAAGCGTTCAAGCTGGGCCGGCCCGATCACTTTACGCTGTGGAAGAAAAAACAACAGTGCTGGTTAAGACATGAAAAAAGCGGGCGGGAATGGGTACTCGCTAATGCTCGCTGCGCACCCAAGTAGACTGGCGTAAGGCTGCCTCCGATTCAGTGAAAGCTAGCACTAAGACTTAAAGGTCGCGCTGCTTTTGCACCGCCAGAGCACTTTGCAAAATAAGGTCGGGCTTATAGCCGCGAATAACCTCACCGTCGATCACCATCAGTGGAATACCTTTGCCCTCTAGCGCATTAAATTCACGCGAACCTCGCGCCGAATTTTCCACATCATACTCAGTGAATTGAATATTGTTATCGCGCAACAGCTTTCGAGTTTTCTTGCAGTAACCACACCATGAGGTTGCGTATAGCACCACCTCATTAGGGTATTGATTTACCTGCTCGGGAGCAGCATTAGCTGACGGGTCTCCACCCAGAAATTTAACACCTAACAGCACCGCAAGCGCCACTGCAAACCACAATCCACCTTTCATACATCACACTCCTAAACTTTACGTGCGCCGCGTTTAACCGCCACCTAACTTGCGGGTGACCTCTTTAATAAGATCGACCAAATCCCGCAATGGGTCGAACGCTTCGGTGGGCGATAATTCATCACTGGAAAATTGTTGCACAAATTGTGGACCGCACAGCCTGATAATCGCCAACATAATTATAAAAGTGGCGAGTATAATACGTACGGACATCAATCATCCTTAACAAATGCGTGTTTAAAACCGTTTAACAGTAATCCCTTTTTGGGCCAGTAGCGCCGGCAAACCGTCCGGGCCGGCCAAATGCAGAGCCCCAACCATCACTAACTCGGTTTCCGGGGTTGTTAAATACCCCTCAATGTCGGCCACCCAGCTTTGGTTACGCTCGGTCAGAAGCGTATCGTAGAGTGCGCGAGAATAATCAATCATCGGCTCTGCCCCCAATCGATACAGCATCTCGGCGTCACCCGTTTTAAAGGCGCTGACCATCTGCCCCATCAGCTCGGGCAGGGTTGTGATATCGGCTAAGGAATAACGCATAAAATCATTGGCATCGAGCTCGGCCATGGCCAACATAAAGCCCAGCTGCTGCTCGGGCGTCTCTAACGCGGCCAACACTTTGCCCGCCTCGCTCGCTTTGTTTGCGTATTTTGCATCAACACCTTCGGCAAACCCTAGTGTCTGCAATTCCATAACATAGAGCGTTAATGCCACAAAAGCTGGTTGATAGTTAGCGAGCGCCTGCAGCGGTAGACCGCGTTTTTCGGCGGCAGCCTGCACCTGAGCGTAGACCTCTTCATTGAGCACAGTAGACAGTGACTGTCCGGCGGGCAGGCGCATTTTTTGCGACATTAGCATGGCAAACTCAGGCGATTGAGTGGCCTGCATATCTGTTTCCAGCACAATCGTATCGGCCTTGGCAAAGACTTGCTCATACTCTTCGGGTAAAGGGTAATCACTGGGTTTGAGCATATGAATGGTGCCGGCTAAATACACCGTTTTATCACCCAAGCTTGCCTGCCAAACTAGGGCGTCGGCCAAACTCAGTGGCGCCACGGCAAGAGCAGCCAGCATCAATGTGTTCGACACGATTTTTTTCAAGGTTTTCATCGTAGATCCCTTACTCATAGTTCGTATTATTTGCAAAACTCTCAGGCTTTTATTATGAATATTAACCTTGCAGCAAAAAAGTGACCGGCCCGTCATTGACTAAGGATACCTGCATGTCGGCGGCAAATTCGCCCGTGGCTACGATAGGGTGAACGGCGCGCAACTGCGCGACAAAATACTGATATAGCTCAAGGGCTAGATCGGGACTGGCAGCGCTGGAAAAGCCGGGCCGCAAACCTTTGCGAGTATCGGCGGCCAAGGTGAATTGCGAAACCGCTAGCACGCCGCCGCAGACCTGCCCGACGTTCAAGTTCATCTTGCCCTCGGCATCGGAGAAAACCCGATAGGCCAGCATTTTTTTCAGCAGCTTATCAGCGTTAATTTCACTGTCTTCACGCTCCACCCCCAGCAGCAGCAATAAGCCCTGATCGATAGAACCAATACACTTGCCATCGACCTCAACAGCCGCACGCTGTACGCGTTGAATCAGACCTTTCATTACGCCATCTGGTCGGTATCATTGCGCAGCTTGCGCGCCATGGCATCGGTGGCGCGAATGAGAGCATCGACAATGCCCGCCTCACGTGAGGCGTGACCGGCGTCGCGAATAATTTGTAACTCGGCCTCGGGCCAGGCTTTCTGCAAGGCAAAAGCATTATCCAGCGGGCAAACCATATCGTAGCGGCCGTGCACAATCATGCCGGGAATACCCGATAACTTATCGGCGTTAGCCAGAATCTGGTTGTCTTGTAAAAATGCTTTATGGGTAAAGTAATGGGCTTCGATTTTCGCCAGAGCCAAAGCTTTAAAAGGGTTGGAAAAAGCATCCACCACGTCTTGGTTGGGACGCAAGGTAGCGCAACGGCCCTCCCACAGTGACCAAGCCTTAGCCGCCGACATCATTTGCAACTCGTTATCGCTGGTCAAACGCTGGTAATAGGCGCTCATTAAATCGCCGCGCTCGCCTTCGGGAATGGGGGCCAGGAAATCTTGCCAGTAATCGGGAAAAATCGAACTGGCACCATGCTGATAAAACCAGTGCAGATCCTGATCGCGACACAAAAATATGCCCCGCAAAATTAAGCCAAGCACATGCTCGGGATAGGCTTCGGCATACACAAGACTTAACGTTGACCCCCAAGAACCACCGAACACGACCCACTTATCCACCCCCAGCTGAAGACGAATTTTTTCAATATCCGCAACCAGCGCTTGGGTATTGTTGCCGCCCAGCTCGGCGTGCGGCGTTGATCGGCCGCAACCGCGCTGATCAAACAAGATGATGCGATAGAGTTCGGGGTCAAAAAAGCGCCTGTCATACTTGCCGCAACCCGCCCCCGGGCCACCGTGAACAAATAACACCGGAATTCCATCGGGATTACCGGATTCATCCACATAGAGTTCATGGGGTGCATCAACCGCAATTTGGTGACGCGCATAGGGTTTGATTTCAGGATAAAACATCAACATGTGGGCTTAACCTAACCTCTACTTTTGAAGATCCCAAGTTAGCATACATGCCCAAGCGGTACGACCGTTTTGTAGCGGTTTTTACGACCTTTAGCGGCACCGGCAGCATGGCCCGAGACAGGCTAAGCTCATTGCCAAATCTCCTTAGCAAGCCCAGTGGGCCAAACAAGCACCGGGCAGGCAGGCACAGCAACAAAACGGCCAGCGCTGCGTTGCTCGCTTAGGCTGCTCTTGCTACTCTTGCCATACCATCCTTATTTACAGGAGTATCCCATGGGTTTTCGCACTCTCTGCGCCGCAGCCTTCGCGGCCTCGCTGGCTTTTTCACCCGCTATTGTCGCCAAGACCATTGAAAGTGACCGGGAGGATTTTAAACTCGAAATCCTCACCGACGATCTAACCAATCCGTGGGGGCTGGCATTCTTACCCGACGGCTCCATGCTGGTGACCGAAAGAGTTGGCAATATTCGCCGCGTGAACACGGACGGCACACTGAGCGAGCCTCTGACAGGCCTGCCGGAAATCGTCGTTAAGGGGCAGGGTGGCTTGCTCGACATCGCCACCGACCCCAACTACAACGACACCGGTTATATCTATTTTAGTTATGCCGAACCCGGCCCCAATGGCACCAGCAGTACCGCTCTCGCCCGCGCCCAACTCCAAGACAACGCCCTGCAGAACCTTGAAGTGATTTTCAGCCAAAAGCCCAAATTTAAAAGTAACTCCCACTTTGGCTCGCGCATTGTGTTCAAAGGCGATGGCACCGTGTTTTTAACCTTGGGCGATCGCTATTCACGCATGGATGACGCCCAAACGCTGGATAACCACCACGGCAAGGTAATCCGTATTAACACCGACGGCAGCGTACCGGCCGACAACCCCTTTGTGGACACCGAAGAGGCCCTGCCCGAGATTTGGTCTTACGGCCACCGCAATATGCAAGGCGCGGCCTTGCACCCGGATACCGGTGAGCTTTGGAGCGGTGAACACGGCGCCCAAGGCGGTGACGAGGTCAATATCGATCGCGCAGGCCTCAACTACGGCTGGCCGGTGGTTACCTACGGTGAAAACTACGGTGGCGGCAAAATCGGTGAAGGTTTTAAGAAAGAGGGAATGGAAACACCGGTATATTACTGGTTACCGTCTCTGGCCACCGCGGGTATGACCTTCTACACCGGGGATAAATTCCCCGCTTGGCAGGGCGATCTATTTGTCGCCAGCTTGCGCGCCGAGACATTGTCGCGGCTCGATGTGGAAAATGAACGCGTTATCTACGAAGAGCGTATGCTGGCCGATGATTTGGAAGAGCGCATTCGACACGTCACTCAGGGCCCCGACGGCTACCTCTATCTGCTGACCGACCAGCGCGGTGGGAAAATTATACGCATTGCCCCGGCAGATTAACGATCACTCACCGCCTCGTTTTGGACGAGGCGGTATAGCCGGAACCCAGTCGCAGCGTTGGCTGCGCCGCCACGCCCAATGATTGTAAGCCCGCCTTGCCAGCGGCCGTATAACCGGCCAGCGCAAGGGCGCCCACAAGAAGCCCAATGCCGTGTATTGCCAGGCGCCGACATTGGCCTCCAGCCCCGTTAACCAAGTTCCATCTGGTTGCTTTAGGTGCAGCCACTGCAGCATCGCCGTGCGCTCCGTTTCTGACACAAGCGCACGGTGAACATCGACAAACTCGAGCCTGTCGCCCGCCAGTGCCTTTAACCAGCGAACTTCGCGCCGACACAGAGGGCACTTACCGTCAAAATACAATTGTGGCTTCATAAAACCCAACATCCCCCGGACTGATCGTTTTATGCATTACGACGTACCACTACAGGGCGATCACCACAGCCCCGAACTTGTTACACTAGGGCCTGCTCACACGAATGAATACAACCTGTCGCGATTAAAAATTCGCCAACCAAGGCGCCAGGTGAGAGATTTGGTTACCCCAAATGAAAAACGAGTAACGCACAGCGGTGGATTTTTAGCCCCCCGAAAGGCTGGAATCAGTTTTGCCACCAGCGTTGTTGCCACTCGTTTAATTGGAATAACCAAACAGCACTAACCGCGCCTAGTTGAAAGCAAAACTGGCTTCCAGCAGGTGGATTCCATTAATGTGAACAGGTTCTGGCGACAATTACACACGGAAACAGTCCCTCTATGGCCAAGTACTCTGCCCTCACCGACAACGCTCATGATACGGTTAAACAATCTCCCAAAGTCGGTGTGCTGCTCACCAACCTGGGCACCCCCGATGCGCCCGACGCGCCCGCACTGCGGCGCTATTTAGCGGAGTTTTTATCGGACCCGCGCATTGTGGAGATCCCCCAAACTCTGTGGAAGATTATTCTGCACGGCATTATTTTGCGTGTGCGGCCGAAAAAATCGGCTGCGCTCTATGCCAGCATTTGGACAGACGAAGGCTCGCCACTGCTCGCCATCGCGCAAAAACAACAGCGCAAAATTGCCGAATCTCTGGCCGGTAGAGCCCAGGTCGCCCTCGGCATGCGCTACGGCAATCCATCAATCGCCTCGGCCCTGCAGCAGCTGCAACAAAACGGCGTACGCAAAATTATTGTCTTACCGCTCTACCCGCAGTACGCCGCCGCGACCGTAGGCTCCACCTTCGAT
Organism: Gilvimarinus sp. 2_MG-2023; assembly: GCF_030547685.1. Taxonomy (GTDB): domain Bacteria; phylum Pseudomonadota; class Gammaproteobacteria; order Pseudomonadales; family Cellvibrionaceae; genus Gilvimarinus. Next base: position 30,098 of record NZ_JAUOQM010000025.1, read on the forward strand.
GCACTGGCGCGCGAACTTACCCGCTGGCGCTGGGTGCCAGAGTTGAGTTTTATTAGCGGCTATGCCGAAAACGACACCTACCTAGAGGCACTGGCCGCCACTTTGCGCGAACATCAAGCGCAGCACGGCACACCGCAAAAGTGGGTATTCTCCTATCACGGCACCCCCAAGTTCAGCTTAGAAAAAGGCGATCCCTACTACTGTTTTTGCGTAAAAACCACGCGTCAGGCCGCTGCTCGCGCCGGGCTCAACCCGGATGACTGCCTCACTACCTTTCAATCGCGCTTCGGCAAAGCCGAATGGCTTAAGCCCTACACGGACCAAACCTTGACTGAGCTGCCACAAAAGGGCGTAAAAAATATTGCCATTCTCAGCCCGGCGTTCAGCGCCGACTGCCTGGAAACGCTCGAAGAGCTAGAAGAGGAAAACCGCGAAACATTTATTGAGGCGGGCGGCGAGCAGTACCACTATATTGCGGCACTGAATGATCGCGACGACCATATTCGCGCACTGGTGGAGGTGATTGAACAGCGCTTGTAACTACCAAACGCCATGCAGCATTTTGGCCGCCAGCGCGACCATCACCAACGCAAAAATCTGCTTGAGCCGCCGCACCGGTAAACGGTGCGCCAAGCGAGCCCCCAGCGGCGCGGTCATAAAACTCATACTGGCCATAGCCAACACTGCGGGCCACACCACGTAGCCAACCGTCGGCAACGCCGAGGCCGCCTGCCAGCCGTTGACCATATAACCCAGGGCCCCGGCCGTCGCAATGGGAATACCGAGAGCGGCCGATGTGCCTATGGCCCGCTGCGGCGTTTGGTTACACCACACCAAAAAAGGCACCGACAGCGAGCCACCACCAATCGCCACCAGCGACGAAACTCCGCCAATCCCCGCCCCTGCGGCTGCTAACCCGGGCGCGTGCGGTAAGGCTCGATCGGGCCTGGGGGGGCGGCCCCAAATCATGTAACCGGCAATACCGGTCATAAACAGAGCAAAAAATACCGCCAGCGGTTTGGCGGGAATATAAGTGGCGACAAAAGTAGTCAGAAACGCGCCGAACAACACGCCGGGGGCCATCCATAAGACTGCCCGCCAGTAGACCGAGCCGCGCCGGTGGTGTGCCAGGGCCGAAGAAATAGCCGTGGGCACAATCGCCGCCATTGAAGTACCCAGTGCAAAGTGCACCATATGCTCCGGCGCAACCCCTTGCCAGGAAAACAACATCACCAGCACCGGCACCATAATTCCGCCCCCGCCAATGCCCAATAACCCGGCCATATAGCCGGTAGCGGCACCCAGCAGCAGGTAACTTAACAGCCAAACGATCACTTTTTTCCCGGCCCCTCGCGATCCATACGGGCTAACTCTTTTTTGTACTTTTCGAGGTCTTCCCAGTCGTAGGGACTGCCCACATTCAATCCCTCTTCCAAGTGGGCCGCCCGCTCGCGGGCCTGATGCTGCAGTGAGTGTTCTTCGTCTTCTTTTTGCGATTGCTGTTGTTCGTACTTTTTCAAAAATTCAGATGCTTTCATATCAAACCTCCAGACGATGGATGCTCTCGATTCACCCATCCACTATAATGGCCACCCGCTCCCCTGACCACCATAGAAGAATCATGAGTCGCGAACGCTTCGAGAAATTTAAACAAGTACTGAGACAGCGCCAGCCCGATATGACCGTGCTGACCGATAAAGTCCACAAGGCACAGAACATCTCCGCCATTTTGCGCACCGCTGAGGCGGCGGGCATCGGCACCCTCCATATGGTCAAACCCGAACGCGGCCATTTGGTGTATCACAACACAGCAGGCGGTATTGGCCGCTTTACCGAACAGGTCGTACACGAGAATATTGAGCAGGGTATGGCTCACCTAAAGGGTCAAGGCATGGCACTCTACGCCGCCCACTGGTCCGACCGCGCCATCGACTACCGCGAAGCGGACTACACCCGCCCCTTTGCCCTGGTGATGGGCGCAGAGAAGCATGGCTTGAGTGATTACGCCTCGCGCGAGGCCGACGCCCATGTGACCATTCCCATTATCGGTTTGGTAGAGAGCTACAACGTCAGTGTCGCCGCCGCCATTATTTTGCAAGAGGCGATGCAACAGCGGCAAAAAGCCGGCCTGTATGAGCGCGAAGTCAACGAAGACGAGCACTACCACACCACACTGTTTGAGTGGATGCACCCCAAAATGGTCAGATACTGCAAGGCGCACAAATTACACTACCCCGCTATTGATGAAGACGGCGATATCATCCCCCCCAAAGATGAGCGCTACCGCCGCCCCTTCGATTCACACGAAAAGTAAAAACGGGGCGAAAAGTGAGAACTAGGCGATATATTAGCCACCCACCGCTACCGCACCCGCGCCATGGACTAAACTCAAAGAAAGTCCCTGCGGCAGGAGGCACATCATGGCACTTAAATCACGGAAAACCCTAACTGCGCTCTGCACATTAGCGCTTGCGGCTGGCTTTCATTCAGCGCTGGCGCAAAGCGATAACGAGCGCATTATCGAAGAAGTGGTGGTTTCGGCCCCACGCGCACCCGGCCCCACACCACCTGCGGCTATAACCGAGTCAACCGGCGAACAAATCAGCGATGAAACCCGACAAAAACTCGGCAACCGCCTGCAAGTCGGCTACGACCCTGAGCTAGAAGCCATCCGTCACCGCCCGCCGGCCTCTCACAGAAACAATCGAACAAATGAACCGATCCCCGTCACCGTGGTGCACGTTGGTTTTTAGCAAGCGATACCCCCAGACTGGGCCGATGCTCACCCGTCGGCCCCGCCCATCCTTTATGCAGGCGTTACAGATCGGTTCTCACCGCCAAGCGGCTGGGCCTCACACCCTATTGTTTCTCTAACAGCCAAAATTAGCATGATTTTGTGAACCCTATTAGAGGCACCCTATTGTCGACAACAGGCTTGCTAGCTATGCTATGGCGATTGCATCAAAACTAACTAAAGACTGAAATAGGGACAGACCAATGACCATATGGAAACCTTTATTAACCGCCACACTGGCCGCCAGCGCTACCCTTTTAATCGGCTGCAGTGACACCGGCCCAGAATCAAGCCAAACCAGCAGCGCCTCTGCCTGCCTACTAGACGCCGCCCAGTCGCCCTGCGACCTACTCACCATCGAGCGCGCTCGCACCGTATTCCCCATGCTGCCAGAAAAAATCGATATCAATGAAAACCTCACCAAATACAGCTCAAGTTGCCGCATTAGCTGGCAAACCGGACGCAAATCAACGGTGGGGTCAGGCAACTTCGCCATGGAGGTTGATGTAGACGACGCCTTGGAGCTGAGCAACATTCGCCAGGTCAATGCCGATACCTTTATACGCCAACACCGGACCCTGAGCGACGAAGAGAAAGCACAGGCGGCCAAGCAGGCAGCTCAAGCCGTTGACGCTAAAGCCAAAGATGGCACGATCGATAAAAAACATGTCGATATGGGCAAAGACTTTGCCAAAAGTCTGGTTAATAAAATGCAGTGGGACCCCGTTACCGGCTTAGGCGATCAAGCCGCCTGGGGCGGAGTCGGCCGATTTAAAACATTGAATGTACTGCTGGGTGACGCCATGTTTAGCGTACGGGCCGAAGTCAGCAACGAGGAAACTAAAACGCTGGAGGCCAGTAAGTTGGCCGCACAAATGATCGTCGATACCTGCCAGTAGAAGACCTAGAAAGTACGGCGCAATAGCAACGAGTAACCTCTAACGTTTAAGGCCCCGCCATACTCAATCGCTGGCGGGGCCTTTTTTTATGCGCATTGATCGAGCCCTAAAATTAGGGGGAGCTGATAACCTCACTCCAATGACGGCCGGCATCAATCGACACGAAGTTCGACCCTTGACGACAATCTAACTTTATTTCTGGCGCTTGAACCTCAATATCGCACTGGCGATTGGGCAGCCTTACCTCATCCCAGTCCGCGTCCTCTTCATCATAGCGAAATAAAAACGTTGTGCGTCCATCTAAATTAACGGGGTCAAATATATAATCATCACCAACGCGGAAAAAACGCGTTTTTTCCGTCACATACTCTGACCACCCAATCGCCGAAGACTCTCCCGTTTCAACATCAAATATAACGCCACGTGGCCGGGCGTCTGCGGCTTTGTAATCATGCGTCAAAGGTCCGGCAAACAAGAGGTCGTCATGAAATGAAAAATGCGGGGCCGTGTACGTCTGGCTGAGCCTTACAGAGTGTGTCGCCCAGTCGCCGCCCTGATTGGAGGACACCTGCAACCCACCAACGCCATCGCCCGCCACCCACAGAGATGGCGCGACCGCCAATGCCGCCACCGGCTGATCTGGTGCCCGATTAAGCGGCACTATGTCATTGTCACAATAGCAATAAATATCGCCAAAGCTATCGACAAAATAATGCTCACCCACGGCACTATGTTGAACTGCCGGCTGCAATGCGGCTAATGTTTGAGTGGGTACGATGCGACGCGCCCCCGATTGGCCTACAGCCACAATACCCAACTCACCAAAGCTCACATCGCCCTGCGACTTCAACGCTAAAAGATTGGTATTGGCGAATGATAGTCGAAAATCCGAAAGCTTATCTTCCGGCAAATATTGAATATCAGCCTGCTGGTAATCCGATGCGGCTAAGTGCGAGCCTAACTCGGGGTAATGCGACTGCAAATATCGCTCGGCCATACCTGGATCGGTCAATGCCACAATAGCTCGCTTCGAGCCAGCCTTATAAATAGCCAACTTACCGAGAGACGTCACTTTGCCCGCCTCGACGGTAAAGGGAATATTCATCGACAAGCTCCTCCAGTACTTACCTTGATACCCATAGTTTCGTGTAAAGCCCGTCAACCTATAGTGACCTGGGGCCAATCGAATAGCTGAGTAATTGTTACTCATCCAGCCACGCACCTCTGCATCAACCAGCACATTTCCGTACGACCACTCGCCAGCGGTTGAAAAAAACAAAAGCCCGTCTTTGCCTAGGGGCTTATCTTGCAATGGCTGAAAAGAAGAGCATCCGCTCAAAAGGAACAAAAAGCAGAACCAATAACGCTGAAACATACGACAATCTCCTGAATATAATTATTTTCCTAGTGGGACTATCGCGACTGCCAGCGCCCCTGTCAAGGCAGACGCCAGCAAGGTTTCCAACATTGCCCGAAGAGTTCATATTAAGCGACCCGCATTTTTGGTATATTAGCGGCCTAAACACCCATCCGAACAGATTTCAACCAGCCGCAGAGGGCTTGATGGCAGATCAGAATTTTCAAATCAAAGGCACCAACGTCACCTCTATGGTGCTTGACCTCTACCACTACCAAGCCGACGAATTTGCCGCGGCACTGCGGGCCAAGATTGAAACCGCTCCGCTGTTTTTCACAGGCTCCCCACTGTTCTTGAACTTGGCATCTTTCAACGGCGAGCTAGACAAAGCCCAACTGCAGAGCATTGCAAACCAGTGCCGCAGTGCGGGCTTTCAGTTGTACGGCTTTCGCGGCGCCGAAGAGTCGGTGGCACAACTGGCAAAAGATGTGGGGCTGGTGCATTTGCCCACCCCGCGCCCGCGCACCGAGGCCGAAGCCCCGCCTGCTGAGCCGGCAGCCGCTCCTGCGGGAGTGAGCAGCAGCTTACCCGCCAAGGTTATTCACAAGCCGGTGCGTTCGGGTCAACAGGTTTACGCCGAGGGCGCCGACTTAATTTTACTGGCTCCGGTCAGTGAAGGGGCTGAAGTCATTGCCGATGGCAATATCCACGTATACAGCGCCTTGCGCGGCCGGGCACTGGCAGGGGTGCGCGACAACCCCAAGGCGCGTATATTTTGCCAAAAGTTGGAAGCCGAGTTGGTCTCGATTGCCGGGCAATTTATACTGCACGACGGCATCGCCGCCGAAGTATGGAAAAAGCCGGCCCAGATTTTTTTACAAGACGATTCTATTGAAATTGCCGCACTGTGACAGTGCCAACACTTTTTGAGGAAACACCGTGGCTAAAATAATTGTTGTAACTTCCGGTAAGGGTGGCGTTGGTAAAACCACATCGAGCGCCGCTATTTCGACCGGCCTTGCCCTGCGCGGACACAAAACCGTGGTTATTGATTTCGATGTAGGCCTGCGCAACCTGGACCTGATTATGGGTTGCGAGCGCCGCGTGGTGTACGACTTTGTTAATGTCATTAACAAAGAAGCCAGCCTGAAACAGGCACTGATCAAAGACAAACGCACCGAAGGGCTGTTTATTCTGCCCGCCTCGCAAACCCGCGACAAAGACGCGCTCACCTACGAAGGCGTAGAAGCGGTGTTAAACGAGCTGGCCGAAGACTTCGACTATATTATTTGCGACTCCCCCGCTGGTATTGAGCAGGGCGCGCAAATGGCGCTCTACTTTGCCGAAGAAGCCATTGTAGTGACCAACCCTGAGGTTTCCTCGGTGCGCGACTCCGACCGCATATTGGGCATACTGCAAAGCAAATCGCGTTTGGCCGAGCAGGGCAAACAAGTCAAAGAACATCTGCTATTAACGCGCTACAACCCCGAGCGCGTCGCCAGCGCCGAAATGTTAAGCGTGGCCGATGTAGAAGAAATTCTCGCCATTCCGTTGCTGGGTGTTATCCCCGAATCTGAAGCGGTACTTAAAGCATCCAACCAAGGTGCCCCGGTCATTCTCGACGAAGAGTCGGAAGCCGGCCAAGCCTATTGCGATGCCGTCGCCCGCCTGGAAGGCGAAGACGTTGAACACCGCTTCCTGGAAATGCAGAAAAAGGGCTTCTTGAAGCGCCTGCTAGGAGGAAAGTAATGGGCATAATTGATTACTTTATCAACAAAAAGCAGCCCTCCTCGGCCTCTGTCGCCAAGGAACGTCTGCAAATTGTAGTGGCGCACGAGCGCAATCACCGCAACCAACCCGATTACCTGCCGCTAATGCAACAGGAAATCATCGAGGTGATTCGCAAATACGTCGACATCGACCAAGATCAGGTGTCGGTCCAGCTCGATGATGACAACGACTGCTCGGTACTAGAGCTAAACGTCACCCTGCCCGACCGCTAACCGAGCGGCCCTTGCCTCTATGGGGTAAGGGCCAACCGCGTTATAAACGGCCAGCACTTCCAACGGCAAGCACCAAGCCCCCATTATTCATCCACTGGGCTTTTGACGCCTCGCTGCTCAATACTCACCACGTGAGTGTAAATCTGAGTGGTTTCCAGACTGGTGTGGCCTAACAACTCCTGAATGTTGCGAAGATCCGTTCCTGAGCGCAATAACTGAGTTGCAAAGCTATGGCGAAACGTGTGGCACCCCGCCTTTTTATGAATATTGGCCGCTTGCAAAGCACGCTTCACCTGCCGCTGGACCTGTTGCTCACCAATATGGTGGCGTCGCTCTACACCAGAACGCGGATCAATGGAGCGGTGGGCAGCGGGAAATACATATTGCCAAGCTGACTCTTTAGGTGCCTTGGGGTATTTTCTTGCTAAGGCATCAGGCAAATACACCGCACCATAGCCTTCACCTAAATCTTGGCGGTGAATCTCCAGCGCACTTTCGATTTGCTGATGTAAAGGTTCCAACAACTTCGCTGGCAAGAGCGTTCTACGCCATTTGCGCCCCTTAGCTTCTCGCGCAATTAAACAATTATTGGCAAAGTCAATATCCTGAACTCGCAAACGCACGGCCTCCATTACCCGCAAGCCACTCCCATACATAAGCGAAGCACATAACCATGCGACACCCTCCAGCTGATCAAGTACCTGTCTAGCCTCATCGTGACTTAACACCGTTGGTAATGTTTTCGGGCGTACTGAGCGCTGAAACTCAAGTTTACCAAGGAGTTGATTAAGAAACTGGTTGTACAAAAAAGCCAGCGCATTCAATGCCGTTTTCTGAGTATTTGCCGAGCAATAACGCTTAGTAGCAATGTGGCACAAATAACGGTCTACGTCTGCGCTATGCAATTCTTCCGGCTTTTGCATCTTATGAAAACGAATATAATCCACCACCCAGGTACAGTATGTTTTTTCGGTTTTATACGCCAACCCCTTAGCGCGGATAAAAGCACGAAACCGGTCCATAAACCGAACAGGCTTACTGGGCAGCACTTTTGGAATATCGTCCATCCCCACACCTCAAAGCTGTATATTCATACAGGTTAAGAGTAGTACGGTCTATCCGGATAGTCAAAATAGTCCGAGTGACGTCTATCTCGGCTGACTATTACCAATGTTCGTAATAAATGTTTATGATTCAATTGCTTAGCAATGACTGTAAAGGCCGGGATAGGCGTCAACTCTGCGACGTCTATCCCGGGTTAAATTAGGCGACAAACAGCTTGAAACCTTGACCAGCCATAGGCTGTGAGATAGTGTCGATTTTTAATTAACCGAGATAGATGTCTGGGGGGCGGTTTTTTGCCCCAGACACCTATTAAAATGTTATGAGAATTCCAGCTAGGAGCGTACTCTTTTTTGATAGAGTCAGTTCAACTACATAGTGGAACCTTAAACTTTTTCCGATATTTGATGCGCTAGTTTATGAATCCTTGGTCCAGAAATGAATGAAACCAGTCCCGCAGCAGGCCATGCTAATATCCATGCCGACATCCAGTAGTTAACAAAATCATTTATTAAACCGACGTTTATAAACGTAACCCATGCCGACATAAAAAATGTCAGAACAAATGACATTAATATTGCGAAAATAAATCTGTGCTTCATTTTGGTTTCCTCGTGTCTTTAAATCATGGGATACAAGATACTTGCTTCCATATTTGCCGTATATGTGTATTATTAATAACCTCATTCTCAAATTTGTAAAGCCATGTTGGATAATCTTAAAATTTTCATTTCTGCTGCGGAGCAGCGAAGTTTATCTGGTGCAGCCGAAGATCTGGGAATGACTATTGCCACGGTGTCGCGGCGTGTGAATGAGTTAGAGCAAAAATTACAATGTGAATTGTTCCATCGATCAAATAAAGGGCTCCGTCTAACCTCTTCAGGACAAGCTTATTATGAGGAAACTGCTGATTTCATTCATGCGTTAGATTTGCGATTGTTGAATTTAGAAAGATCCCTCAACAGCTTGGAGGGGGAGCTTAGAGTCATGGCACCCACAAATATCGGCAATGGCCCGCTTAACCAATTCTGGCGTTCGTTTGTGGAAAATAATGCTGGAATTTCATTGAATATCTTACTGGGTGATCCGGGTGATGATGTAATTTCTAACCAAGTTGATATTGCTATACGGTCTGGCCCACAGCAAAACTCGTCGCTGATTCAACAAAAACTCGGTACGATTAAACCGATTTTGGTGGCTTCGTCTGCCTTTAAAGACCGTATGCCCAAAGACCTCTCAACTTTGGAATTACTTCCAAGCATTGCCGCACAGCTATTCAGTGAATGGACGTTAAGTAACGGCGACGAAGAGCGATTGATTAATAAAAAACATAACCACATAAGCAATGATATGGCTGTTACTTTAAACTTGGTTAATGCTGGTGCGGGAATCGCTCTTTTACCAATGAGTATGGTTTATCACGAGATTGAAAATGGCACTTTGATACGAATATTGCCAACATGGAGTGGAGTTCCGCGTGAAATATCGCTTCTTTGGCCGAAAAAGCGAACGCTTTCGGCCCGCTCTAAAAGATTTCGAGAAGAGTTAATTGAATTTCTTAGAAAGCAAGCCTGGTTTAGTATGGCATTTTGATGGTTATCGTAGATAATCATTATAAATAGGGATTAAATCTCATAACAAGAAAATGCAGCCGAACGCTAACGCGTCGGCTGATTTAGGCGTTAGTTGCCCAAAGGAGAAGTTCTGATGTCGCGTGTAAACCGCAGTGCGGATTGTGGTAATTCGCCTAAAAACAAGATGACAGAGGATATTGCAGTGGCACTGGAAATTCGAAACATTGAATTTCTTGCTACGATCCTGGATTCAGAGGCTACATGGAACTATGTGGGCGGCTCTGTGACGACCGCAGAAAATATCCTTGATCACGTTGGCGCCCTAAATAAACCGACCAGTCTGACGATTGATCGTGTCATGTCTCACGGCAAGGTCGGCGCCGTCAACGGAGAGACCAAACAAGGGAAAAGCCCGCAACGATTCTGCCATGTCATAGAATTCACCTCTGTAAAGTGTAACAAGGTTTTTCGAATTGAGTCATATGGTGGCTAAAGTGACATGGGCAACTAACAAAGCAATTAACTACGCGCCTGCGGCGCCGGACGCTCGTACCTCGCGCCGGTTATTGCGGCGTTATGTGCCAAGATGCATGATCTCACCTGACACGATAGTGTAGATATTAAAATGTCAGAAAACTCAAAAACATACTTTAAAAGTGAGGTGGATCGTCTTTACGGCGAGGAGTTATTTCGGCCTGAGTTATATGTCCAGGTAAGGCAATCAAGAGATTTTATGGAGAAATACCATACTGAAAAAATTAAACTAAATGATTTAGCTGCGGCTGCATTTATGTCTCGATTTCATTACGTCAGAATATTTCAAAGAATGTATGGTTTAACACCAAGATGTTATTTAAGGGATTTTCGTATTTCAAATGCCAAAAAGCTTTTAAAAAAGGGGCTGCCAATCACTCAGGTCTGTTTCGACGTCGGTTACGAGAGTTTGCCAACATTCTCTGCAGTCTTTAAAAAGTGTACGGGTTATACGCCAAGTGAATATCAGAGAATTCAAAAAAGCAATCTAGAATAAGTATTTTTACACACTCAAGCTATCATTGATTTTTCTTAACTGATAAAGAGCCTATAGAGAATGATCAAAATATACGTAACAAGTGTTCCAGTTGAAGTTCAAGAAAAGGCATTGAATTTTTACACAAGTGTTTTAGGTTTTATAAAGAAAAAAGATATTCCCCTAGGAGAGCACAAGTGGCTAACCGTAGTGTCTCCAGAAGAGCAGTCTGGAGTTGAACTTTTGCTGGAACCTATGAGGTTTGAGCCAGCAAAATTATACCAACAGTCATTGAAAGAGGCCGGTATCCCTTGGACATCCTTCGCTGTTGATGACATAGATAAAGAGTATGAGCGACTCGCAGAGCAAGGAGTAGAATTTTCAATCCCTCCTAGGGAAGCTGGAACCGTCAAAATTGCTGTGTTTGATGATACATGTGGAAATTATATCCAACTGGTGCAAGAGCTGTAGAGGCATAAGTTTGGTGGAATTAACACATAACAAAACCAGCCAGCAGGAATCAAATAACCGCCGCTTCGCTTTGGTTTTTCGGCTCCTGCTGGCGGCGTTAGGCGTCTTTACGAGAGAGTTGAAAAATTAGTGAATTGACAATTTGGACATTAGACTGGGTACCTGAGGGGCCTCGTGGATATGTGCGCGATTTACGCTTGCGATGGGCGTGCGAGGAAGCAGGACTGCCGTACAATGTGCAAACGATTCCGTTTGAGGATCGTGAGACTAACCACCTGATGCTCCAGCCCTTTGGGCAAGTGCCGTTTATGAGCGATGGTGAACTTCAGTTATTCGAAAGTGGCGCTTGTCTCCTTTACCTTGCACAGAAAACCGAGAAGCTGATGCCGCGTTGTGCAATCGAGCAAGCGCACACAAATCAATGGATATTTTCAGCACTGAATTCAATTGAGATAGTCAGTGTTCCTTGGTGGTTTTTGAATATTTCTGGTAATGCCGAGAATGATCTAACGAAGTGGTTGAGCAACCGACTCGATCAACTCGAGGCTATTCTTAGTGAGCGAGATTGGTTGGTAGCTGATACATTCACGGTAGCTGATTTATTGATGGCTGATGTACTTCGAGTGCCTTCAGTGCGCGCTTACGGTAACCGTCCAGCAACAGAAGCTTATATAATTCGCACAACTGATCGGCCCGCTTTTAAGAAAGCTTATGCAGACCAGATGGTACATTTCGAACTCGCAGACGCGAGTCGGGCTTAATGGGTGCCACACCCGCTTAACAAGCGACTGTGGCGCAATACTGTAAGTATTACAGTATAAAAAGCCAGTTTCCTATTCCAAGTCATCTAAATCGCTGCGCGTGGCGTATTGACTTGAAAGAGGAAAATACTGTGAACGATTTACTTAGCGAAGAAACCACCCAGCGAAACCCACACGGTTCAACTTTAGACCAGAACCTTTCCGGCTCTGGCCAACATTCACCGCGACTGCCCTGCCGGGGTTGCATGAAAAGCTGCAAAAACTACGCAACCTGTAATGGCAAACCCTGGCAAGAAAGCAAGGTACATGGCGCTTAGAAAGTGAAGAGCCAGGTCGAACCGTTTTTCTTAGGAAAAGCTCTGCATGCTTGTTTATACCCTTGCCTGTGGCCTAAACCGGTATAAATGGCCTTCTTAATATTAGGATAAAAGCCGCATTAAATAATCTCGATACAACAATATTTGTTTTACCAGACCCTCATTGTTTTTATAGACTCGGCTAAACAGAATCTGGGCAGCTTTGTGGCCGCGGTCATTAATGCGCGGCAAGCTGAGCTCGCTTGATTGCTACACCCTTCACAACTACCCACTCAATCGAGTTATAAGCTTCGACAGATTCCAGCGGATTATCCGCCATCAGTAATAAGTCGGCGCGCTTACCCTCGGTCACCGTCCCCAGAGTATTGGTTAAGCCTAAAAGCTCGGCATTGCGCACGGTCAATGCGGCAAATATATGTGTAGGCGCAATCCCCTGCCCGACCCAGTGCTGTATTTCCTGGTAGCCATTCAAGCCGGGAAACTGGGTGTACACCGGGCCACTGGGCGTGTCGCTGCCAAAAATCAAGTCGCCACCGGCCTCGCTAAATACCCGGGTAAATGTTTGTACACCCGCGATTGGCTCGGCCATTACGGCGTTAACGGTGTCGTGCAGATGTGGCGAATCTGGCCCACCAAAACCATGGCTCATATCTTCAACAAACCACTGCCCGGCTTCCGATTGATACCACTGCCTTAACGCTTGGGGCATTGCAGCCTTTACCAGCGCCTGCTCAAAGAAGTTGGCACTAAACAACTCGCGCTCACCACTAATAACCTGAATAGTGGGTTGCACGCCGATACCGGCCTGGGCGATGCTGTTCGCCAGCGCCCGCAGAGCGCTGATATCACTGACACTCACGCCGTGCCAGGGGCCGTGCGCCAACATGTCGACCCCAACCTCTAGGGCAAACTCATACGACTCTCTGCTGTTTCCATGTAAAAAAACCGGCAACTGATGCTTGTGCGCTTCGCGAATGAGCGCCTTCATAGAGTCAGGTGAAGGCACAGGTAAATTGCGTAATCGACCAAAGCCCTTCTCATAAAACGTTTTAATGCAGCGGGCTTTGGTGTTAGCAATACGCTCAACCAAAGCTTTGGGCTTATGCTGATCACTGCCCGGCGTGACGGCCATTAAGTCAGGCTGATTTTCATCGTATAAGTAGTACTCGGCAACGGGGGATGTGAGTTGCTCCTCGGGTGCCAACCACGCCATTGGGTAGCCTCCCGGAATCGGGGTGCCCACGCAGTGGTAAGCCGTGGGGGCTAAGGGCTGGCGGTTCCACTGCGCCATAAGCTCATCGGTGCTGATTAAATCCAGCACCGTGGTAAAACCAAAGTAAAGATAACTTTTCGGTATTTGCGCGAGCGCTTGGTCGCGAACCTTAGCCGGCAAGGCGTCAGACTCTCCCGGCACTCCCAGCAGGTGTACGTGGCTATCGATAAGACCCGGCGCCAGATATTGCCCGCGACCATCAATTACTTGCACCGAGTCTCGCCTGCCGGGTGGGTGCTTTGCACTGCCAACACCGATAATAGTACTGCCTTCAATCACAACATCGGTTGGCTTACTAACCCCATTGACTGACACAATTTTAACATTCTCAATAATCAACACATCGGCTTCGGCCCACGCGGTATAGCTACCCCCTAGCGCGAGGCTCAGCAATGTGATGAGCGATAGGTATTGCAAGAACGGCATAGGTTACTCCCTTTAAATTTGTGAATGCCTGTGCCTCCACATTGCCCCAAAAGCCGGTATGATGCGTCCCAAAACGCAATTTAGGACGCGTAAAACACGAATCAGGACATCCCGCATTTACTATGAGCTTCTTAGTTATCTGTTTTAGTGTGTCGGCCGTGATGTGTGCGATTATCGCCACGGGGTTTCTCAGCAGTCGCGCGCTTAACCCCAGCTGTGCGCGCTGGCTCGGGTGTAATTACTCGCTGTTTGCCGTCCAAACGGCATTAGGGGTTCTGGTATTCACCAATGTATGGCCCGAGGCGGCTTTTGTTCGCGCGCAGTGCGCCATGCTGCTCGGCCCGGCGCTTTATGCTTATTTTGCCAGTGTACTGAGGCCCGGCTTAACACCCTCCCTGTGGCACTTGGCTCCGGCACTGGCGATGTTCGCCGCCTTAATAACCCATTGGGGGGTTGCCATCGACCCTCTAATTATTGCCAGCTTCAGTGCCTACTGGCTGACAGTGCTCTGGCAATTATTGGCACACCGTGCAGCGCCAGCGCCCTCGGCGGCCAAGCGCTGGCTGTGGATACTGGTGCTATTTCTGCCCATTAACATTGTGGTAGAAACGGCCACCAGCCTTGAAATTAAATGGGGTACGCCACCAGAACAAAGTATCGCGCTGCATATTGGCAGCGTGGTGTTCATGCTTTTTCATACCGTCACCTTATTATTTATGGTGGCGCGAGTGCCGCTTATTGAATGGATGCACGAGCTAAAACTGCCCTCTGGCCGCCCGGCAATGACTATTGACGATAAACGCCAACTGTTTGCGCGCTGGCAAATACTGGTGGAAGAGAGATCACTGTATAAGGCAGACCCGGCCATTACCGTCAGCCGTGCCGCCCGCCTGTTAAGCGTGCCCGCGCGCCAGCTATCACAGGCAGTGAATGGGGTACACGGGGCAAGCTTTTCACAATACCTAAATGACGTACGGGTGGATAAAGCCAAAGCCCTACTGAAAGGTCAACCGCCTATCGGTATGACCGAGGTTTACCTCGAGGCGGGTTTTGGCACCAAGTCACAGTTTCATCGGGAGTTCAGTCGAGTTACCGGCCTTACCCCCAGCGCTTATCGGGATGGCCCTGAAAATTCTTAACGGTCACTTTACACTCATGGGCAAAAGCCTCAGGTACAATAGCGCCACCAGTAATTGTTAAATTTCAGTAAGCACTGACGCCTTCGGACCGGTCGCGCCCAGCGTGAAACCGGGTTCTCCCTTTTTTATTTTTTAAGAGCCTACTTAAACGTGCAACACGACAACGAATCAACTCAACCCAAGCTTAGCAAGGGCGCCATGTGGATGATTGAGATCGCCTTAGCGATAGGCGGTTTTGGTATTGGCACCGGGGAATTTGCCGCCATGGGTCTTATGCCTCCTATTGCCGAAGGGTTGGGAGTCTCGGAGCCGCAGGTGGGCCATGTGATCAGCGCCTATGCGTTTGGCGTGGTAGTGGGCGCGCCGCTGTTGGCTGTATTTGGGGCCAAGCTTTTTCACCGCAACTTATTGCTACTGCTGATGGGCTTTTACGCCATCGCCAATATTGCCAGCGCCCTGGCCCCCAATTATGAAACTCTGCTCGGTTTTCGCTTTATAGCCGGCCTGCCCCACGGCACCTACTTTGGAGTGGCAGCACTGGTGGTGGCAAGTTTAGTGCCGCCCAGCCAGCGCGGTAAAGCCGTTAGCCGTGTGATGGTGGGGCTGACGGTAGCAGTACTGATTGGCAACCCTATGGCGACCTGGCTGGGGCAATCCATTAGCTGGCGCTACGCGTTTGCCTTGGTGGGGGTTATCTCGGTGCTTACCGTCATACTGATTTATATCTATGTGCCGCTCAATCACAATCAACTGCGCAACAACCCCATGGCCGAGCTAAAAGCCTTTAACAAGCCCGAGGTATGGCTGGCATTGATGATTGGCGCCACGGGCTTTGCCGGTGTGTTTTGTGTATTCAGTTATCTGGCCCCGACCTTACTGAACGTCACTCAAGTGCATCAAAACTGGATTCCCATCACCATGGCCACCTTCGGTCTAGGCGGGTTCTGCGGTAACTTTTTAGGCGGCTGGCTGTTCGATAAATTTCAATTTAAAGCCGTAGGTGGCCTTCTGCTGTGGAGCATTGTCGTACTGCTGCTTTACCCACACACCACCGCACACCTTTGGAGTATTCTGCCCGCCGTATTTTTGGTCGGCACCATTGCTGCCATATCGCCCCCACTGCAGACCCATTTAATGGACGTTGCTGTTGGCGCGCGCACACTGGGCGCCGCCTCCCACCACGCCGCCTTTAACACCGCCAACGCCATAGGGCCCATGCTGGGGGGCTTTGCCATATCGGCTGGGTTGGGTTGGAGTTCTACCGGCTACATGGGCGCGATCACTGCGGTGCTCGGTTTAATGTTTTATGGCTTGGCGGTAAGACGTGAGAAGAGCGATGGGCGATTGTCATAAATCGCAAGCTATGCCAATACCAGCGTAACGACCTATCCAATAGTTTATCGTTTAAAAAACTGCCATTGTATGGGTCAAAATTTATACCCATCTAGAAAATTAATTAACTCAACAGTATTGCGCTTGGATAATATGAAACACCATACCCAAGAGAATCGAAACTGATGCATGAGCTCGACTCTTTACAACCTCTGTCATTTACAACTCCGATAGACCTCGGGGAATGGCTACAAGAAAACCACAACATCAAGAATGAGCTTTGGATTAAAATATTCAAGAAAAATTCCGGGATTCAAAGTGTGACTTGGGATGAGGTAGTAATCGAGGCTTTATGTTGGGGTTGGATTGATGGCGTCAAAAAGTCAGTCGATGAACAAGCTTACGTGCAAAGAATAACGCCCCGAAAACCCCAAAGCAACTGGTCAAAAAGAAACACGAAGCACGTGGAACGCTTGATAAGCGAAGGTCGAATGCAAGAGCCAGGGCTTGCACACGTGCGTGCAGCAAAAGCCGACGGCCGCTGGGATAACGCCTACGTTGTCAGTGAAGTCGAAGTACCAGCCGACTTCTTAGCCGCGCTAGAGAACAATCCACCGGTAAAACAATTTTTTGCGACCCTTAACAAGTCGAGTCGCTACGTAATCGCTTACGGATTAATCAGCGCAAAAAAAACTGAAACACGACAAAGGCGATTCACAAAATACATGACCATGCTTAGCAATAGACAAAAGCCTATATAGATTGCATTCGAGGGCCAATTGATCCGTAAATACAATCTAACCCGAGACATGGTTAGTCATACGGAATATTGAATATAGTACCTATACAAAATTCGACTATAGTCGCCGCGAAGACCAAATAAATGAAGCTGTACTGCTCGTAGTAAAAAGCGGCTATCAAGGAAGTAAGATAGGAAAGAAGCTATGGCTGAGAATTAAAAAAGCCTGTAGTGCAGACAGTCAGGAACAAATTCTCGTAAAAACCAACAAGAAGGGTGCTGGAAAATTCTACGAAAAGCTCGGCTTTAAGCATTATATGGACTTTGACTCTCCTCTGCATAAATTGGTAACACCCAGTAGCCAAGCGTGCATCTACCCTGTACCTAATACGTTTAAACTGTAGATCATACCCTCATTCTTGATTATCTCTCGTCTCAATCCATATTGACAACTCGCCCCTAAAATTTCAGATTTTGTAACCACATTCA
The DNA here is from genome assembly GCF_030547685.1 of Gilvimarinus sp. 2_MG-2023. Classification (GTDB taxonomy): domain Bacteria; phylum Pseudomonadota; class Gammaproteobacteria; order Pseudomonadales; family Cellvibrionaceae; genus Gilvimarinus. The sequence goes on from NZ_JAUOQM010000025.1 coordinate 47,743, forward strand.
AGAAGTGTTAAGTTTATCGATAACTTCCGCTTAATTATTACCTACAATGCAAAAAAACATTCGGCAATTCACAGAGAGTATATAGACCATGAGTCCGTCACAAAAACGGCATAAATGGAGTAAAAAACGTATAGCGCTAACAATCGCTCTGGTGTTCGCCACCTTGCTATTAATCATACGGGTGAGCCTGCCAGTTGCCATTGAGTGGGGGCTGAACGAGCGTATTCTCAATAATTTGGGCGATTACAGCGGCCATGTGGAAGACGTGGACCTGGCCCTGATAAGGGGCGCCTATGTCGTTGAGTCACTCACCATCACCAAAAACGGCGGCGAGCAATACAAACCCTTTTTAAGCGTGCGACAAACAACCATAGGCGTAGACTGGCGCGCACTCACCCAAGGTGAATTGTTTTTAGAAATTATTATTCGCGAGCCCAAGGTAAACTTTGAAGATGCCGCGAACGCCGAAGATGCCCAGTCGGGCCAAGGTGGTAACTGGCAAACTCTGCTGGATGAACTGACCCCTGTCGCTATCAACACGCTCCACATACACAACGGCGAGCTTAACTTCTTTAATCGTGATTCCGACCCCAAAGTCCACCTAAGCGCCGATAAGATTAACCTCAGCGTTGCCAATTTAACGAACATCAAAAACGCCAGCGGCGAACGTATCGCCTCGGCAGCGTTAAACGCTCGCCTGTTCGGAAGCTCACCGCTCAGCGCAGAGGCACGATTTGACCCCTTTGATTTTAACGACTTCTCGGTGGCGGTAAAAACCGACAACTTTCAGCTAAAACAAATTAATGACTTTGCCAGGGCTTACGGCAACCTTGATTTTGCCCAAGGCCACGGCAACATTTACGCCGAACTGCAAGCCAGCAACGCGGAACTTAACGGGTATATCAAACCCTTTTTTGAAGATGTTGAAATTCTCGATTGGCAACAAGACGTAGAACAACAAAACGATGGCGTACTGCAGTTTTTGTGGGAAGGTGCGGTCGATATTGTCGAGTCAATTTTCAATAACCAAAAAACCAATCAACTGGCCACTCAAATTGATATTGAAGGCACGCTAGACAACAACGACGTTCAAACCTGGGGCGCGGTATGGGGTGTGGTTAAAAACGCATTTTTTGCCGCATTCGAAGAGCAGTTTAATCGTATAACACCGCTAACCCCCATCGATGAAGACGCTAATGCTGAACGCACAGGTGGCGAGAGCTAAAACCTAGAGCCGCGCCGCGACAACGCTCGCAAACTTATATACGCCCTATTGCCCCTGACGATGACACACTGCACGATGTATGTCATCGCCCGACACTACGCACCAAATACAACGTCCGCCGGCTGCAATCTGTTAAGATTGTCGGCCACCCCCTTATTGTGTATTGATATGACCCCTTGGCAATTACTGGGCACCGCTGACATTCCCAACAACGGCGGCACTCTGCGTTTGGCGCAGCGCGATAAAGAGTTCTCTATTTCTCTGCAAGGTGTGCGCGGCGAGTTGATGAACAGCCGCATGCACAGTTCGGAACTGGCACTGGCCGACTTAGGTTGTGCACCTATTGCCAATACCGAAAACGCCGCCGTTTTAGTGGGCGGCATGGGTATGGGTTTTACTTTAGCGGCCGCGCTTAAGGCAACGACCGAGTCCACCAAGGTTATCGTGGCCGAGTTGGTGCCCGAGGTTATCGAGTGGAACAAAGGCCCGCTGGGCGAGTGCGCGGGGTTTCCACTTAACAATCCCCGCACGCTTGTACACCTGGGGGATGTCGCGGAATTATTCCAAGATCAAAAACCGGCCTTTAACGCGATACTGCTGGATGTAGACAACGGCCCCGAGGGCTTTACTCGCGCCGACAATACCAGCTTGTATTCACTCGATAGCCTACACGCCATTCGCAGCACGCTGCACAAAGGCGGTGTACTGGCGGTGTGGTCAGCCTGGCACGACCCGGCGTTTACCACGCAGCTGAAAAAAGCCAAGTTTAAGGTAGATGTAAAGACTGTGCGGGCGCACAAAGGTAAAGGGAGTAAGCATACGATTTATTTGGCGGCAAAGGGCTAAGGTTTTGCCTTGCAGAGCTGTATCTCGGGCGCTTGTACCTTGTAAGCTATGCTACTGAAACAACCCGACGCACGCTTGCAAACCATAGGGGCACCTGATGACAGATAAACGCAAACACTCGTCCAAAGTAGTCGACGGTATTGAAAAAACGCCCGCCCGCGCCATGCTGCGGGCCGTGGGCTTTACAGACGATGATTTTAAAAAGCCCCAAGTCGGCATTGCCTCTACCTGGAGTATGGTCACGCCCTGCAATATGCACATCGATAAACTGGCTGATGAAGCCTGCGCAGGTGCCGACCAGGCGGGCGGCAAGGGCGTGGTGTTTAACACCATTACTATCTCCGATGGCATATCCAACGGCACCGAGGGCATGAAGTACTCGCTGGTGTCCCGCGAGGTGATTGCCGACTCTATTGAAACCGTGGCCGGTTGCGAGGGCTTTGACGGGCTGGTAGCCATTGGCGGCTGTGACAAAAACATGCCCGGCTGCATGATCGGCCTGGCCCGACTGAATCGCCCGTCGGTGTTTGTCTACGGCGGCACCATTAAACCCGGTGCCAACCATACCGATATTGTCTCGGTGTTCGAGGCCGTGGGGCAGCACGCCCGGGGCGACCTATCCACCATAGCCGTTAAACAGATCGAAGAAACCGCCATACCCGGCCCCGGCTCTTGCGGCGGCATGTACACGGCCAACACCATGGCCTCTGCCATCGAGGCGTTGGGTATGAGCCTGCCGGACAGCTCCGCGCAAGAGGCGGTGTCGAGTTCCAAAGCCGAAGACTGCCGCCGCGCCGGCGCCGCTGTGCTCGATCTGCTAGAGCAGGACATTAAGCCCACCGACATCATGACTCACAAGGCCTTCGAAAACGCCATTACCATTGTGATTGCCTTGGGCGGCTCGACTAATGCTGTGCTGCACTTACTGGCTATGGCCCACGCCGTAGATGTGCCGCTTTCGCTGGATGACTTTTCGCGCATCGGCCAAAAAGTCCCGGTACTGGCCGACCTGCGTCCCAGCGGGCAGTACATGATGTCCGAGCTAATCGCCGTAGGCGGCATTCAGCCGCTAATGAAAATGCTGCTGGATAAGGGGCTGCTGCACGGCGATTGCCTGACCGTGACCGGCAAAACCCTGGCCGAGAACCTGGCCGATATTAAGCCCTACCCGGCCGAGCAGGATATTATTCACGACTTTGACAACGCCATTAAAGCCACCAGCCACTTGGTTATCCTTAAAGGCAATCTGGCACCCGAGGGCGCGGTGGCCAAACTGACCGGCAAAGAGGGGTTGGTGTTTACTGGCAAAGCGCGGGTCTTCCACTCGGAAGAAGAAGCGCTAGAGGCCATCCTGGGCGGCACCGTTATTAAAGGCGATGTGATCGTCATTCGCTACGAAGGCCCGCGCGGCGGCCCCGGCATGCGCGAAATGCTCAGCCCCACCTCGGCCGTTATGGGCAAAGGCTTGGGTAACGATGTCGCGCTAATCACCGACGGGCGATTCTCCGGCGGCAGCCACGGTTTTGTGGTGGGCCACATCACCCCCGAGGCCATGGACGGCGGCCCCATTGCGGTTATCGAAAACGGCGACGAAATCACCATTGATGCCGACAGCGCTCAAATTACCCTGAATATTCCCGAGGCAGAAATTAAAGCCCGGCTGGCCAAATGGCAAGCGCCCGCGCCGCGTTATACGCGCGGGGTGTTGGCTAAGTTTGCCAAGACGGTGTCGTCGGCTTCGGAGGGGGCGGTGACGGATAAAGAGTTGTGATGCGCGCTTGCCCGGCGCTCACCGAAAGTCAGACTGCAGAAAAAGCCAAGGATTGATCTTTGGTTTGGATATCGCTAACGCGGGCTTTGGTTGATATGCCCGTGTCGCCGGGCGTGGCCCAGGCCGGCTTCTCTGCCTCCGGCATTCACCTTCTCCATGGCGTGGCGATGCTTGCGCACACGCAGCCCAGGCTGCCCTCTCTGTCGCTTCGCGCCATTCACCTTGTCCTGTGTGCTTACCCCCTAAAAAAGGCCTGCGCTCGGCTGGCTGCAGGGGAGCCAAAAACGGCGCTTCGTAGTTGGTTGAGTCGCCGCGATATCACATTCATTGGTCTACATCGTCATACCGGCCTTGAGCCGGTATCTAGTGGCTTTTTGGCTACGGAGTGCTTTGGGTTGAATTGGTGGGTTACCACCTCGCTGGCCGAGAAGCTCCGAAAAACAGTTCAAAGGTTGTAACCGTAACCACAGGTTTAGTTCGTCCATAAGGCCAAATAATAAATGCTAGGACTCGGGGGCGTAGTTAGCTTTGGCCGCTTCCTTTGCTAAAGCCATTCAAATAAACATTAATTAGTGAGTCATTGGGCCGTTAGTTGGGCTTTGTGTGAACGGCAGGCACTGATGCCCGACAGGCTGTAGTCGCGCTCGCTCTGTGCCGCCTCGGTTCAAATAATGTACAACCTAAGGCTGGCCAGATATACTAAGAATCTTTGAGAGCCTCGGAGAACCGTTATGCCTCTTAAAGCCACTTCAGTAAGGCTGGATGACGAAACCCTGGCCCGAATCGGACAAATAGCAGAAGCCATGGACAGGCCTCGCGCCTGGTTAATGGCCGAGGCCATTAAACAATATGTCTCCCGGGAAGAATGGTTTATCCGCGAGGTAGAGCAAGGCCTGGCCGCCGCTGACGATAACCGCGCCATCGACCACGCCGACTTAAAAGCCCGGTGGGAGGCCAAGCGTGTAGCTCAAATGGACTGACCTCGCCGCGCAAGAAAGCAGCTCTATTATAGCAATAGATGTTGTACTGTCGATTATTAACACCGCAGAACTGATTTTACCCGCCACCCACAAGCAGGCCGCCAAGGTCGAGTTAAAAGCACGCGTGAACTCGTCATCGACGGCCTGCCCTTTTTGCTCGTCTATCGAGAAGCGGCTAGCAGAATCGACGTGCTTAGAGTTTTGCATAGCTCGCAGCAGTGGCCAACGGCATAGGCAATTCCCGGTTGCCAACACCACCGAACCGTGGCACGATTTACCACGCAGCGCGTAAGGACTATGGTTGAACTTCAAGCTTGCCAGAGGGCAGGTCGCCATAACCTTAGATTTAGCCAGTCAGGAAGGTGAGATAATAAAGGGCAAAGCCCGGAGTGCAGCGCAGTCAGTCTTTTCTCTCCTTTCAGCCCGTTAAATCACTCGCGAGAAATTTAATATAGAGCGGGATGGTTTATGCATTTTTATTGTGTGAAATTTAAGACTCGTAGTCTGTGTTGTTCCACATGCATTTCTATAATCCTCTGAAAACTTTGGGGTTTTTATTGCGTTTCGGGTGCATAAAAGACCTTGCCGGGTCTCGTTAAACACAGCGGCTTCTTTTTAACGGGTGTAGGCTGTACGAGCGCGGCGGATAAGCATCTGATTTTTATAGGGATTTGTAAAAAATAAACGATAAAGAGGCGTGATTTCGTGCTGTTTAAACGAAATTCCGCCTAATATACTGTTAGGCTTACATATGAAATCTTTTATCGCATCTATGAAGAGTAATATTTTAGTCATCTTTAGCTTACTTTTTCTATTAGCTATTGGTGGCCTTTGCGTAGGTTCGTTTTTCCATACTTTTAGTGGTGGCGTTTCATATGATCAGCAAGACTGGGGTAATTTTGGCAGCTATCTTAGCGGAACAGTTGGTGTCCTAGCTGCATGTCTAGCCGTAATATGGCTTATGATCTCCGTACATTTACAAAAAATAGAACTTAGCAGTTTAAAGGCTCAGTTAGAGGAATCTGAAAAAGAGCAACAAAAACAAACTCATATCAGTGCGCTCACTGCTATGTTAAATTCAAGTGCTCAAGCGCTTGCCCTGTATCAGAGCGATCTTATAGCTTTAAATGATGGTGATGCGCACCTTGACCCGATGGATAATAGAACTGGTGTTCATTCAAAAATTGATCTCCATTCAAGAATGCACAAAGAATTAGATAAAATAAACTTCTATAAAACTAAAATGGAAGCTTATTTATTGGAGAAATATCCTGAGCCCGAGGTGCCTTCCTTTGAGCCTGAAGATGACGATTTACCATTTTAAACCCATCCTAACAAGCGGCTGCAGGCTGACAGCTGGTGCTACGCGCCTTTTGCGTTACTCGCTGTCGCTCAAACAATAACACAAAATACGCTCCACACCAGCCGCAGCTGAGCCGGGCGTTATACGAAAAAGGCAATCACACTAAATGAATTTGGGTAAGTACTCCAAGCTTGTCGATCTAGAAGCAAAAAATGAGCTTCAAAAATGCCTATATGTGGCCTTTTATCTTAAGGCTACAAAGGGGCATATTGAGTTTTCAGTCTCAGATATTGTTGCGGTTTTTGAAAAGCTACATTTTTCCAAACCTAATATATCTAGGTTAAAGAGGAATATTTCATCCTCCAGAGACTTTATTCGCGGTAGTGCCACGAGTCTATACAAAGTTCATGGTAAGACCCTGACTCAGCTGGAAAAAGAGATTCCGGAAGTGTCTGAGAAATCCGAAGAAATAGTATCTGATGATTTAATACTGCCTGAATCGCTATTTTTGGGTACAAGAGGTTTTATCGAATCATTATCCAAGCAAATAAATGCATCGTATGAAAACAACCTTTTCGATGGCTGTGCTGTGTTAATGCGGAGGCTCTTGGAGATTCTGCTTATACTTTCATATGAAAAACAAGGTATAGAGTCTCAAATAAAAAATAGCGATGGCAGTTACAAGCTCCTCAATGGCATTGCTGCTGATGCCAAGGCCAATTCCACTTTAGGCCTTTCAAGAAAGACCAAAGATAACCTTGAAAAGTTTCGATTAGTCGGGAATTTTTCAGCACATAAAATTTACTATACCGCAAAGCGTAAAGATATTTCCGGAATCTCTCAGGAGTATAGAGCTTCAATTGAAGAGCTTTTGTATAAATCAGGTTTAATCAAATAGGATATATAAATGGAAACTACACGGGTAAAAATAAATCTTCACTCTGGCGAAATTGAGCTAGAAGGCAGCGAAGAATTTGTAGAGAGTCAAATGGAAAACCTCGATTCAATTATTGAGCTTCTTTCGTCTGTACGGAAACCTGAATCTACTGATACTAACAATGATATTATTGGCGAAACTGAGGATGAAACACCTCAACAAGAAGGCCAGAGCCAAGGGAATATATCAGTTCCTAACTCTTTCGGAGAATGGATGCATAAATTCAAAGATGACGTCAATGATCTAGAGAAGTGCCTATTAACGGCATACTATGTCCAAAACGGCTCTCCGCAAAATGATTTCAAAACACGAGAGGTTAATAACTCTCTTAAAGAGCATGGAATTAAACTATCAAATCCATCCACGTCATTAAGACGGCTAGTTGAGAAGAAGTTACTATTCCAAACAAGAAAAAATGGAGCCGTGAAATTTATGCGAGTATCGCAAGATGGCATGCAGCTGCTTAAGTCCCTGCTACGGTAATTGTATAACAAGTTGCGCAAGCGGGACATGAACTTGCCCCACT
>NZ_JAUOQM010000026.1 GCF_030547685.1 Gilvimarinus sp. 2_MG-2023
ATTGGCCGGGTAACCCACGGTGATGATCACGATCGGTTGTTTCGGATTGCGATGGAAGGTGGCTACAAGGCGATGGATGAGTTGCGCTCGCAAGGCTTGGTGAGCGCCATAGGCTTGGGTGTCAACGAATATGAAGTCTGCGAACAGGCGATGGACCACGGTGATTTCGACTGCTTTTTACTAGCGGGTCGCTACACTCTGTTGGAGCAGCAGGCGTTGGATACCTTTTTGCCGCGCTGTGTAGAGCGCAATACCTCCATCGTCCTTGGCGGGCCATACAACTCGGGGATATTGGCAACGGGCGTGAAGCGCGCCGGCGTAGTGCCCCACTATAATTATCAGCCGGCCTCGGCGGAGATCATTAACCGAGTGGAGCGTATCGAGTCCCTGTGTAACGAATTTGAGGTTCCGCTCACCGCAGCCGCACTGCAGTTTCCTTTAGCACACCCAGCGGTCGCTAGTGTAATTCCTGGCTTGAGCGCGCCGCGCCGCGTCGAGACTAGCGTTGCCGATATGCAATGTAACATTCCCGTCGCCTTCTGGGCGGCACTTAAAGACGCTGGGTTGTTGCATCCATCGGCGCCTATACCTCAATCGCCCCAGGGTTAAACCTTATGCTGCGTATCGATGCTCACCAACATTTTTGGCAGCTTAACCGAGGCGATTACCATTGGTTAACGCCCGAGCTAACGCCGCTATACCGCGACTTTCTTGCGCGGGATCTACAACCGCTGCTGGAAAGAGCGGGTGTTAGTAAGACGGTATTGGTACAGGCGGCCGCCAGTGTGGAAGAGACTGAATATATGCTGGATCTGGCTGAGACGACCGACTTTATTGCCGGGGTCGTGGGTTGGGTGGATATGGAGCAAAAAGGTTCGGTCGAGACGCTTGAGCGCCTGGCGAGCCACTCGGCGTTGAAAGGTATTCGTCCGATGATCCAGGACATTGTCGACCCGAGGTGGATGCTCAAACCCGAGCTGGACGCTATTTTCTCGGTGCTTATTGAGCGGGGGCTGAGCTTTGATGCGTTGATCACACCGTCACATCTGGACGCATTGGAGGTGCTGTTGGGGCGTTATCCACAGCTGAAAGTCGTTATTGACCACGCCGCCAAGCCGAATATTACCCGCGGAATGGACGAGCCGTGGCGCAAGAAAATCTCCCGTATTGCGGCAAACAGCCATGCTTATTGTAAGTTGTCCGGCCTGATTACCGAAGCCGGTGAGCACGGCTCGTTTGATGACCTGACGCCCTACTTGTCACATCTGCTTAGCTCGTTTGGTGCAGATCGATTGATGTGGGGAAGCGACTGGCCGGTTCTGACCTTGGCGGCCAGTTATGACGATTGGGTCGGTGCCAGCGAGGCTTTTATTGGCCGGCTCGATGATGCGCAACAAGCGGCTATCTGGGGCAAGACGGCGCAAGCTTTCTACAACCTATAGCTCGGAAATTGAATAACTTAGTCTTGAAGAGTATGAGTGAGGACCTGACAGCGATGCAAAAAATGATCGGAAAGACCGCATTAGTCACTGGTGGCGGAAGTGGTATCGGCGCCAGTGTTTGTTTGCGACTGGCGGCCGAAGGGGCGCATATTCTGGTATTGGATTTGAACGACGAAACCGCCCAGAGCACGGCCGAGCGCATTCAGTCAGCGGGAGGGACGGCGACCGCCTACGCTTGTGACATTGCTGATCACGCACAGGTAGCTGAACGCTTTGCAGAGATACAGAAAGACACGCCTATTGATATCTTGATCAACAATGCTGGCATCGGCCACGTAGGCAATTTGGAAGCCACAACCGAAGAGGATTTAGATCGTTTATATCGCGTCAATGTCAAAGGTGTTTTCAACGCGACTCAGGCGGTCATCGGAGGAATGAAAGAACGTCGCAGCGGCGTGATTGTAAACATGGCCTCTATTGCGTCATCGGTAGGCATTGCCGACCGGTTTGCCTACTCAATGACCAAGGGCGCGGTTCTGACAATGACGTACTCGGTGGCGCGCGATTATATCGATCACGGTATTCGCTGCAATTGCATCGCACCAGGGCGGGTTCACACCCCGTTTGTCGATGACTATCTGGAAAAAAATTACCCCGATACCAAAACCGAAATGTTCGAGAAGCTGTCAAAAAGTCAGCCAATAGGGCGTATGGGAAAACCGGATGAAATAGCGGGGTTGGTGGCTTATCTTTGTTCGGATGAGGCCGCTTTTATTACCGGCTCTAACTTTCCAATCGATGGTGGATTTGTGACGCTCAATAATTAAGATCGGAGTCTCGACCGGACCTTCTGAAAGATGGTGTGCCTGTCATATAGTATAAACTCCGAGAGCTCCCTTGCGAAAAATCAATAAAATTAATAAAGAAGGTTTACGTGATGACAACCCTTGAAAGCACGGCCGCCCCGCGGCCGCAAAGTAACAGTGAAAAGCAACCGGCTCTGATCCCGGCTGCATTCCTTATACCGTTTATATTGATTACTTGTTGCTTTGCACTTTGGGGGTTTGCTAACGATATAACGAATCCGATGGTGGCCGCATTTCAGAAAATATTTCTGACGGGAGCTACCGAAGCCACTTGGGTTCAGGTCGCCTTCTACGGCGGGTATGGTGCCATGGCCTTTCCCGCAGCACTTTTTATTCGCAAGTACTCCTACAAGGCGGGTATCTTGATGGGGCTCTTCCTTTACGCAATCGGAGGCCTTTTGTTTATCCCGGCCAGTTCGGTCGGTGAGTTCTTTCCGTTTTTGGTGGCTTACTTTGTCATTACATGCGGTCTGTCTTTTTTGGAAACCACCGCCAATCCTTATATTCTCTCGATGGGGCCGGCAGAGACCGCTACACGCCGATTGAACTTGGCCCAAGCGTTCAATCCTATCGGTTCACTTATCGGGATGTACACCGCGTCCCAAGTAATTTTGGCCAACCTCGATGCTCGGGGAAAGGCCGAGCGGGAACTGCTGAGCATGGCCGAGTTTGATACGGTTAAAGCGGCTGATTTGGCAGTCGTCAGTCAACCGTATGTCATGATTGGTGTTGTGATTGCGCTGATGTTTGTTTTGATTGCCTTTATCAAAATGCCCGTCGGTAAACCGCCTGAAGCGAGAGATGTGAGTCTTGCCGCTATATTTGGTCGCCTTCGTCACTCGAAAAGCTATAGGGAAGGTGTGGTTGCGCAAATGTTCTATGTGGGGGCGCAAATTATGTGCTGGACGTTCATTATTCACTACGGTACCGATGTGTTTATGGCGCGCGGCATGGGGGAAAAAGAAGCGCAGGTTTTGTCCCAGCAGTACAACATTGTTGCCATGATTATTTTCTGCGCCAGTCGTTTTATCTGCACGTTCTTTTTGAAATTTATTCACCCGGGCACGCTCTTAATGACCTTGGCTTGTGGTGGTATGGCGTTGTCAGTCGGCACTATTATGTTAGGTGGCGTGGCCGGGCTCTATTGTTTGGTACTGATATCGGCTTGTATGTCGTTGATGTTTCCTACCATCTACGCGATTGCTTTAAAGGGGCTCGACGGTGACGACGCCAAGTTTGCCGCCGCGGGCTTGATTATGGCAATAGTTGGTGGAACCTTTTTACCCATGTTGCAGGCGGGTGTCATAGACACCTGGTCGTTGGGTTTAGTGAGTGCAGTGCAAGCCTCATTTGCTTTGCCACTGCTGTGTTTTGTGGTGATTGCCACCTACGGTTATCGAACGGTGAAATTTTATGACAGCTGAATATGCAAGCAATGGTGTAAGGCGATACTGTCTGGCGCTGGATTTAAAAGATGATCCCGCTTTAATTGAGCGCTATAGAGAGTTTCACCAACCGGAAAATGTCTGGCCTGAGGTCAAACAGAGCATCAAAGACTCCGGAATTTTGGATATGAAAATTTATTTGCTGGGCAATCGCTTGGTGATGGTGATGGAAGTGGATAACGAATTTTCCTTTGCAGCCAAGGCGGCAGCTGATCAGAGCAACGCTAAGGTACGGGAGTGGGAGCAGCTGATGGACACGTTTCAGCAAGCTGTGCCCTGGGCAAAGGCGGGTGAGAAGTGGGTGCCTATGGAGCCCATCTTTTCGTTGTAATTTGTCCCCGGGCGCGACACCTCGGTGAGCGCTCGGGTGTTAAAAGTGAACCAGAGGTACTGACGATGAAATTATTACGATTTGGCCAAGTGGGTCAGGAAAAACCAGGATTACTGGATGAAGAAGGCAATATTCGCGACTTATCCGGCCATATTGATGAGATAGACGGCAACTTTCTCAGTGGCGATCAGTTCGCCAAAGTTCGCAACCTGGATGCCAGCAGCCTGCCCAAGGTAGAGGATGGCACTCGCATTGCTGAGCCCGTTGCCGGCGTCGGCAAGTTTATCTGTGTGGGGTTGAATTACGCGGATCATGCCCAGGAGTCGGGTATGGATGTGCCACCCGAGCCGGTGCTTTTTATGAAGGCAACCTCTGCGATTAGTGGTCCTTATGATCAGGTAGAGTTACCGCCTGAATCTAAAAAGAGCGATTGGGAAGTTGAGCTCGGTGTTGTGATTGGAAAAGAGGCTAAGTACGTCTCTGAAGCCGATGCCATGGATTATGTGGCGGGTTTTTGTTTGATCAATGATCTGTCTGAGCGTGAATATCAGCTGGAAAAGGCAGGGCAGTGGGTGAAGGGTAAAAGCTGCGATACCTTTGGTCCGACCGGCCCCTATCTGGTCACACCTGATGAGGTAGGTGACTTTAATAATTTGAATGTTTGGCTCGAGTTAAATGGCGAACGAGTTCAGGATGGCAGTACCGAGACCATGGTATACAAAGTGCCATTTCTTGTGCATTACATCAGCCAATTTATGAGTCTGCAGCCCGGCGATATTATCAGTACGGGTACCCCGCCTGGGGTTGGCTTGGGTATGAAACCGCCGAAATTTTTACAAGAAGGCGATGTTATGCGTTTGGGTATCGATAATCTTGGCGAGCAGCGCCAGGAAGTTATTCGCTATTCCAAGTAACACTGTGCACGGTAAATGGCGAGGATGGATGCTGCGGTTTGCGGCTCCTTCCTCCCTGTTATTTGGTGGGCGTCTACACGCCATTTCAACTTCGGAGAGATAACGGTGACCGAAACAACGAGCTCGATACAGGTCGCTTTGTATGTCACGTGCTTGGTCGATGTTATGCGTCCCAGCGTTGGCTTTGCAGCGATTAAGCTATTGCAAAACGCGGGCTGCGATGTGATCGTCCCCAAGCAGCAAACTTGTTGTGGTCAGCCAGGGTACAACAGCGGCGATGAAGTGGCGGCAAAAGCGCTTGCGCAACAAGTCATTGAAACCTTTGAGTCCTACGACTATGTGGTGGCACCCTCGGGCTCGTGTGCAGGGATGATTAAAGACCACTACCCTAAGTTGTTCTCGAAAGATGCCGAGTGGCATTCGCGTGCGCTAGCCCTCGCCAAAAATACTCATGAGTTGACCAGTTTTCTTGTCGATGAGCTCGGTGTGCAAACACTGGATGCGCACTTTGAAGGTAGCGTTTGTTATCACGACAGTTGCGCCGGTTTGAGAGAGCTCAATGTCAAAGCACAGCCTCGTCAATTATTGAGCAGCGTAAAGGGACTTAGCTTGCAAGAAATGAAGGGGGAAGAGGAGTGTTGCGGTTTTGGTGGGCTGTTTTGTGTCAAGTATTCCGATATTTCCAACACTATGGTCAGTCGCAAGTTAGACAACATCGAGCGCAGCGGTGCGGATACGCTTTTGGCTGGCGATCTAGGTTGCCTGTTGAATATGGCGGGAAAAATGACACGAGAGGGTAGCACCGTTAAGGCCAGGCACGTGGCAGAAGTCTTGGCGGGTATGACCGACTTGCCTGCCATCGGTGAAGGTGAGGGCTAACGGTTATGTCATCGAGTTGTAGCTCCTTTAAACAAAATGCGGCTGTTGCCATTCACGATCCCAAGCTTCAAGGGGCGCTGGGTAAACTGGGTGACGGTTTACAGGCACGGCGGGCTGCCGCGGTTGGGCAGCTGCCGGAATTTGACGCGCTGCGTAACGATGCTCAACGCATTAAGCGTCAGGTGATGGCGGATTTGGATTGTTACCTGGAACAGTTCGAATCGAAGGTGCTCGAGCAAGGCGGGCAAGTACACTGGGCCAGTACGGCCGATGATGCGCGCAATGCAGTGCTGGACATTTGCCAAAAGGTAGGCGCAAAAACGGTTACCAAAGGTAAGTCGATGGTGACCGAAGAGCTAGAGCTTAATAACTTTCTTGCCGACAACGGTATAGAGCCGGTCGAAACCGATCTGGGCGAATATATCCTGCAGTTGCGCAAAGAAGCCCCGAGCCACATTGTGGTGCCGGCAGTTCACCTTCAGCAGGATGATATTGCCAAGACCTTCGTCAAGTCTCACGCGCAACTTGATCCATCCCGCGACCTAACGGAACCTGAGCGTTTAGTGGGCGAGGCACGGGAGGCATTGCGAGAGCGATTCTTTGCGGCGGATGTAGGCATTACCGGTGCCAACTATATGGTGGCTGAGACCGGTTCCACCGTTATCGTTACGAACGAAGGTAATGGCGATTTAACTCAGACCCTACCCAAGGTTCATGTGGTTGTGACAACCATAGAGCGGGTGATTCCCACCTTGGAAGATCTTTCGACGTTTTTGCGGCTGTTGCCACGTTCGGCGACCGGACAGGAAGCAACGGCGTATGTGACCTTGTCTTCCGGGCCAAAACGCGAAGACGACTGGCACGGCCCGCAAGAATTTCATGTGGTGATACTGGACGGCGGCCGCAGTGAATTATTGGGCAGCGAAAACCAGGACGTACTGAATTGTATCCGCTGTGGTGCGTGCATGAATCACTGTCCGGTTTATGGCGCGGTCGGTGGACATGCCTATGGTTGGGTATACCCGGGGCCCATCGGTTCGGCGTTAACCCCGGCGCTTATCGGGGTAGAGAAATCTTCAGCATTGCCTAATGCCTCGACTTTTTGTGGCCGGTGTGTGGAAGTCTGTCCGGTAAAAATTCCGCTGACTGACATTATGCGCCGCTGGCGGGTGGAGGAGCAGACGAAAAAACTGACGTCTCCGTTTCAGCGCGCCGGCTTGAGTGCTTGGGCTTGGCTGGCAACACGCCCCGGACTCTATCAAGCGCTTACCGGCTTGACGGCGTGGGGAATGAAGGTCGTTGGCCGGCGTCGAGGCGGTCTGACCCGCTTACCCTTCGCCAGCGGTTGGACGCAATATCGAAATTTTCCCACCCCAGAGGGAAAAACTTTTCATGCCCAAATGAAACAGAAAGCCAAGACTAAGGCGAATCTGGGAGTGCGCTATGAGTAACGCTCGCGAGAAAATATTTGCGGCTATTGCCCGTAACAAGAAGCCTATGCAAGATGCTGCAGAAAAATCGGAAAACTTGATTGCTCGGGTAGAGGTCAATACGATTCCCGCGCGGGGTAATCTTTCTGGTGTGGCGATGGTCGAGGAGTTTGAAAAAAGAGTTCTGGCTAGCGCTGCTTCCATAGAATACGTCTCCAGTAATAAAGATGTACCTGAGGCGATAGTTCGCTACCTAGCCAAGCACCAGTTGCCAAACGTTTGTTTCGCTAACGGTAAGGCTGGACAATTTTCCTGGTCGAGAGTGCCGGAGCTTGATGTCCGCACGACGATAGGAAATGTCAATTCCCCGGTCGTGGTTACAGAAGCCTTCCGGGGAATTGCAGAAACAGGCAGTCTGGTTCTGATTTCACAGCCGGGTCATTCTTCAGCCAGTCATTTCTTGCCAGAGTATTTAATTATTATTCTGCCGTACAACAATATCCTACCTTCACAGGAATCGGTATGGGAAGATGTTCGACAGCGTTCGGGGGATATCCCTCGCACCGTTAATCTGGTTACCGGTCCTTCACGTACCGGAGATATAGAACAAAAAATGGTACTCGGTGCACATGGCCCCAGGCAGGTGCATTTAGTGGTAGTAAAATAGCTACCACTAAATATTTTTTAGTAAGTTTTTTATATTAACGGATGCCACCGCTTTAAATTTCAACAGCCTGCTAGTGCACCTTCATACAAAGAAGGTGGCAGCTGAGAGAAAAAGCGAGCATCAGGGGATGCATGGCGGGCGTCGGGAAATACAACGCCAGCTGAGTAGCGACCTATGCTTGGTATATCAGTGGTGTATAACCAATCTTTTCTTGGCGAGATCAGATCAATATTTGTTTAATACCCGGGTGCTCAGTTCATTCGCCAGGGCACAGTAATGATATAAAGTGCTGGCCGGACAGCGGTCGCTGAGTACGTTATTGTTTTCATCCCGCTGATCTATATACCCACCTGGAAATTCAGCCTGCAGGTAAGAGGAAAATAGACGGTGTAGTGCGGAGTTCATGACAGCGTTGGCATTGGGGTCGCCTCTTGTGTGCATGACGAGTGCGGCTTTAATAAGCTCTGTTAACCCCCAGCTTCTCATGGTGGCCTGGTGGATCTTTCCAAAACAGTTCACCTCGTCATACACCAGTCCGTTCGGCGCCAGGCCGATTTCCAAGCCTTTATTAAACAAAGGCTGAACTATATGGTCCACTTTCGTTCCAGAAATACGTGAATACCAATCAAGTAGCCAAACCCACTCAAACATATGTCCGGGTTCGATGGCTGCTTGCTCTACTGAGTGTGCTAGAGTCCAATCATTGTTAAAAAATTCAAACACCACATTGAGGTCTGAGTCGTAAAAGTAGCGTTCGAAAAGCAGAAAAATATCATTGGCACGAGTCAGCCAATACATATCATTGGTTGACTCGTATAGGCTCATAAAGGCTTCAAATAAATGCATGTGAGGGTTCTGACGGCGAACAGTGTATCGGTTGCCGCCTTCGTTCCAGCCGCCGTGTTCAGATTTCATTTTTTGGTCCAAAAATCTAGATAGGGCGTGAGCTTTATCTGAAAATCCATTATCGCCAAATGCATTGATGCAGGCAGAGTAAGCGAGAAAAAAGAATGCTTGGTCGTATAAGTCTTCTTCAGTGTCCTTGGGTGAAAAATCAGCGTTTAAAAGATGATAAAAACCACCACCTGATACAAGGTGACTGGCATGATCCTCCGAGAACTCTAGGAGACGAGCGGTCGTATTTTCCGCATTAATCCACCCGGCTTTCGTTGTCATGGCATAGCAAAAGGTTTGTCGTGCTTGAACTCTAACTCTAATATTGCTGAGATCATCGACTTCACCCGCCATGGTAAGAGCTTCATAGTGAGCGCCATTTTGTCTGTTAATGCCACTGGTTAGCCATTTAGGTAAAGCTTCACGGTATAACCAATTTTCAAAGCGAGCCGAAAGCTCCACAATCTCTGAGTTCATATAACCTTACTCATAAATTCAATTCAATATTTCAAGTGTGCTGGGTTAGTAGCCCATCTCATCACACTATATTTTTCTGTAAAATCTGCCGGTCATAGAATGTAAAGCTTCATTATCTTGAAACCTTACACCTCGATTTATTACGTTAATAAAATTTCCCTAAGATGTGCCAGAGAAAAAAAGGGTGCTCGTAAGCACCCGAAGGTTTGGGCTGAGAGAGAGCACCCGATACTAGTTTTAGAAGTTAGCTCTAAAGCTAAGCGAGAAGTTGCGCCCGTTGGCAAAATATTGCGTGAGCAAA
>NZ_JAUOQM010000027.1 GCF_030547685.1 Gilvimarinus sp. 2_MG-2023
AGCGCGTGATTGCAGCGTTAGGCATCTATCTCTAACTCCGGCATTGTTGCGTAATGTTTGACTCAGCAATAATCTGCGATTATAGTTGCGAGTTCAAGCATTAAGCAAAGAGGTGTCTGTGTCAAAAAATTTAGAAGCTGATTTGGTGATAAATATCATCAACCTGCAAAGCAAAATTCAGAAAAGGATTGGCGCCGCTCTTTCTGCGCATGGTATTGGTCTGTCAGAATATCTTGTTCTAAATCAGCTATATATCGCTACAAGTCAGAAAATGCGACGCAGCGACCTTGCGGAAAAAGTGGGATTAAGCCCGTCCGGCGTCACACGTCTTCTTAATCCTATGGAGAAAATAGGCCTTATTGTAAAGGAAGATAATCCTCGTGATGCCAGAGTCAGTCTGGTTGCACTTTCAGATACTGGAAGGAAAATTACTGAAGAGGCAAAAATTTCGTTTGAGTATTCATCTGTTGCATTGTTTGAGTCTCTAGATAAAGACCAGTTAAGCACATTATCAGAGCTGATTAAGGTTGTAACAAAATGACTATAAACCGTTACCGGCAAGCTCTGATAAATAGAATTGAGACGTCTGTTACTCAAAATCATGTTGGCGTGGGCTCAGTCAATACTGCCTACTTGTCGTCTGGCTCTGGTCAACCGCTGATCTTGCTACATGGCGGTGGGGCAGGGGCGATAACTTGGTATCCATCCATTGCCGCGTTCTCAAAGGACTTTCGGGTAATTGCACCTGACATAGTAGGTTATGGAGAATCCGATAAGCCTAATGCTGCTTATGACAAAGCTTATTTTTGCAAGTGGCTAAAGGACTTTTTGTTAGCATTAGATATCCCCAAAGCGCATATTGTGGGCTTGTCTCAGGGCGGCGCAATTGCACTTCAGTTTGTGCTAGATAATCCACAAATGGTTGAAAAACTCGTCTTGGTTGATTCTGGAGGGCTCGGTGCTAAGCCCTCGTTCGCTTCCTTATTCAGTATGATTTTAATGAACAGTTTTCCATCGTCTCTCACTGATCGTTTCTTCTCTCGCTATATACTGTTTAACCCTAAAAATAGAGATCCTAATCACGCTCGCTATTCGATTGATGTGTTAAAGCGAACTGGGGGACAAAATGCTTTTAAGCAAGGCCGAGGTTCGGCGGTTTCAGAAATTCCGAAAGCCTCGCTCCGCAAGATACAAAACAGAACATTAGTGATTTGGGGACAGAATGATCGGCTATTTCCCATTGAATATGGAGAGAGTTCAGCTGCGCAAATACCTAACGCTACGTTTTTAAGAATAGAGGATGCGGGCCATTTGCCACTAATGGACCAAACGCATACCTTTAACAAATCTGTTCTAGATTTTTTAAGCTAGTAGGGGGAGGTATGTTGAGAATTAGAAATAAAAATGTGCTAGTAACAGGAGCTTCCAGAGGAATAGGTAAGGCGATTGCTGAACTTTTTGCTGATCAGGGTGCAAATGTTATTGTCAGCGACCTGGATGATGAATTGGGTAAAAGAGTAGCCACAGACATTGGTGAAATGGCTTGTTATCTGCACCTTGATGTGGGAAAAGAAGATGATTGGATTGCCGCGAGTAAGTTTTTAAAAAATAAATTTGGTGGATTAGACATTCTTGTTAATAATGCGGGAATAGCGGGTATCCTTGAAACTCATGGGCCTCACGACCCTGAAAATCTGGATATTGAAAGCTGGCGTAAAGTCCATCAGACGAATCTTGATGGGGTGGCGCTGGGATGCAAATATGGTATTCGGCTTATGCGGAAGTCTTCATCCGCCAGTATTGTTAATATTTCTTCAAGGTCAGGGATTGTGGGCATCCCCTTTGCTGCTGCATATGCATCGAGTAAAGCCGCTGTTCGCAACCATACAAAATCTGTTGCGCTTTACTGTGCTGAAAAACAATACCCTATTCGATGTAACTCTATTCACCCGGGTGCCATATATACGCCGATATGGGACGTGATGCTTGGAGAGGGGGAGCAAAGAGAAAATGCGGTCAAAGTCATTTCTTCTGAGATCCCGCTTGGCGCTATGGGCGAACCTATCGATGTTGCCTATGCCGCTCTGTATTTGGCTTCTGACGAATCCAAGTATGTCACCGGAATTGAGCTCAATGTTGATGGTGGGGTCCTAGCAGGTAGCGCCGCGTCACCACCAAACAAATAATGCCTAACAATCGGCTGCTGTCGGACTTGCAAAAGCTCCGGCTTCGCCTCTACTTTTGCCAGCCGCACAGCCGGGCGTTAGCTACTACTATGAATCGAACACTATTATTTTTAATATTTTTTACGCTGGTTTCTTGTTCACAGGATTCCGATCATGAGAGAGCAAGTAAGTTGCTGTTTGGGAGTAGTAACCCGGATGATCATTCCGAAGGGTTTAGTGTTTTATACAAAGAATATGAAAATGGATCTGCGTATTCTGCCGGCAAAATCGGGTGGGCGTACCAAAAAGGGTTGAGTGTAGAAGCCAATCTCAGTAAAGCGTTAGAGCTTTACCATTTTGCTGCTCGAAAAGGCATGACGTATTGGCAGTATATGTTAGCTCACGCGTATGAAATGGGCTACCTTGGCTTGGAGAAAAGTAGTGAGCAACGGGATTATTGGCTCAACTACAAGTCAAAAGTACATATTGATATCTATGAGTGCTGGGTTGAATACTATTATTCAAAAGGATTTTATCCTGAAAACCCTGAAATGGAAAAGTTGTACCATGAAAAGTGCAAAAATAGCTAACAAAAGTTTCCAGCGGTCAGTTTTTTCATTACGTTTTTTGTGTTGTTTAACACAAAAATCTTCATTACAAAACTGCTGCTGAAACAGGCGTTAGCGGCTTGAAACGGAT
>NZ_JAUOQM010000028.1:0-25659 GCF_030547685.1 Gilvimarinus sp. 2_MG-2023
GCCCCGGGCGCCGTGTAACGGCCCAAATGAGCTCACTACAACATATTGGCACCGACCCGCAAATGGCCATCAATGCGCTTACCTATGAAGGGTTGAGCGGTTATTTTGAAGGGGAGCTAATCGACTCAACCGCACCGGAACAAGGCGTGTTTGGTCCGCAAACGCCGGTATTGTTTGCGCTGAAAAAAGCGGGGGAAGGTGTCATTCTTGGCGCCATCGCCAGCAACAATAAACTAAAAGAAGCCATTGAGGCCGCCGAAGATTTGGGTGAAACGGTTATTGATAACCCCGAGGGGTTAACGAAACATCGTAAACACCTGGATTTTACCACCGTTGATGCGAGCTCGCCGGTGGGCTTGCAAGCCTATAAGGCCCGTCCGCTGAACGGTATTTGGGCGACTGCACCTTACCTGCACAACGGATCCATTCCGACTTTATACGATTTGTTCTTGCCCGCGTGTGAAGCAAGCGCGAGCGAGGTCAACTGCCGCCCTTCTCAATTTACCGTGGGCTCGGTGGAGCTCGACCCCATTAAGGTGGGATTCCAGCAAAAACAGGCCGACAGCTACCCCGAATTATTCATCTTTAATACAACGCTACCCGGCAACAGCAACCGGGGCCACGAATACGCAGCTGGCAATACGCCGGTGGTGATTCGCAACGCCGAGGGCGATATTAAACGCAACGAAAACGGCCAACCACTGACCCAAAAAATGCCACCTATGAATCATAATCAACGCCTGGCACTGGTAGAGTATTTAAAAACCCTGTAATTTATAGCCGCACTCCGAGACTCGCTCTGGGTGCGGCCATACAATAAACAAAACCGGTACCATGCGCGCACAATTAAAAAAACATCTACATAAAGTTTATATTGGGATTTTGCTGGTGTGCTCTTTGAGTGTTTACACCACCGACCCAGGTCATCCAAACGCACTGTTTTGGGATGAGAATTACCATATTGCCTCGGCGCAAAAATACATTGATGGCGTCATGTATATGGAGCCGCATCCGCCGTTGGGCAAGCTGCTGATCGCCGGCAGTGAAGCGCTGCTAGGTCTGAACCGAGAGGCCGATAAGTCGAAGTTTTTAACCACAGACTATATTAAAGACAACCATATGCCCGAAGACGGCATACATTATGCCGCCTTTCGTCTTCCCTCGGCCCTAATGATGGGCTTAGCCGTGCTGTTTTTTTACGGTTCAGTACGCCGTATTACCGCCAATTTACATGTGGCTTTTGCCTTTAGTTTTTTTCTGATCTTCGACAATGCACTGGTGATACACTCTCGGGCCGCTATGCTGGAAGGGATACAGCTGTTTTTTGTGCTTGGCGCGCTCTACCAAATGACCCGTGCCATTACGGGTAAGTATCGTGACAACAACCCGATCCGACTCAAACATTATGCTTACCTAGGGCTTTGGATTGGCTTGGCTATTGCCGTCAAAATCAACGGCGCGGTACTTTTACTGCTGTTTGTTATGCTCTACGGCGCCGACCAATGGCAAAACCTGTGCAATAAAGACTGGCTCGCTCTCATTCGCCGTCTTACGACTACCGTACCGAGCGGTGTTAGCCCAATGATCTTGGTGGTGCTGGGCATGTTCTATCTGCATATCGGCCTCGGCTCAGAGCTTGCGAGCCACAACACGTATAAATCCAGCCCCGAATACCGCCAATCCTTAGAAGAAAACGGCAGCTGGTCATTGACGACCTATTTTGCCGCGCTGCCCGATAACTGGCGCTTTATGTCTGAATACGCCGATGGCGTTCCCAGTTTAGATGTTTGCAAAGTCGGCGAAAACGGCAGTTCATTGCTCGGCTGGCCACTCGGCACGAAAACTATTAACTATCGCTGGTCTAAACGCACCACTGATGGCACTACTTATGTGCGCTACCACAATCTGGTCGCCAATCCGGTGGTTTGGTTCTCGGTATTGGCCGGCATTGTGTTGTCAGTGGGGCTTATTATTAGCCGGTTTATTTATCAAAACCCCGTCAAAGACACCGCTCTTTTTAACTGGGTTGTGGCGTTTACCACCCTGTACATCAGCTACATGATGGCTATTTTGCAAATTGAACGAGTCATGTATATGTATCATTATCTGATGCCATTAATATTTGGGGTGGTGAACCTGGCATTGATATTTCAGTATGTATTTTACGATCAGCTCGCGCGCGGCAGTCGTCACACACTGATCAACCTAGCGGCCTATGTAATACTTGCCTTTGGCGTCTTCGCTTTTTTCTCTCCGTTTACCTACAGCTGGCCACTATCTGAAGCTCAGTTTGAATTGCGCAACTGGTTTGATTTCTGGCAATTGGAGTTAGTCCGTTGATTAATCGCAATACTATTTTCTCTGTGCTTATCGCCGCGACCGTAAGTGTCATTATTTACCGATTGATTCCACCGAGTGTGGAACCAAACTTCACTCTGACCTTAAGTAAAAGCCGCAACAATATTGTCAAAATCAATCAGCCTCGCACTATTTCTGAATCGCGAGAGATGGTCATTGACCGTATTGAATTAAATGAACGCAGTCGCTTCCAACACCCCAAGCTCGGCCCACTAGGCTGGTCAGAAAACTTTTTTGCCGATATCGAATCACGCTTTAAGGTGACCGAGTCAGGCCGATACCGATTTTTAACGGGTAGCGATGACGGCTTTCGACTCGCCATCGACGGCAACGTACTCTGCCAATTTCCAGGCGACAGGCCTTATCGCAAGCAGGCGTGTTACCAAACATTAGAAGTCGGCGAGCACCTGCTCGAACTCAATTATTTTCAGGGTTACGGCAATGCGGGGTTAACTCTAGAGGTCACAAAAAGTGATGTTAAATCTCCACAATTTTGGGGCGAGAAGATCGAGGGAATTGAGTATATCCAACCCTAGACCACGCCACCGCTGGCCCCTGTAACAACGCCTATACATTGAACCTGCACTGCTACCCAGCCGCAGGCAATCCCAACAGGTAAAGATTTTTAACAAATTACCGCGTTTATTCCCCCACGCTCTCTGTTAAGTTAACAACTGAAATAACACTTTTATGGAGATAAATATGACCTACTTAATCACTCACAAAGTAGTACCTTGGGTATTAGCTAGTACGGCAGTATTTTTAACTGCTTGCGGTGGAAGTAGCCCACAAAATGGCGTTTCTAACACATCGCCCCCGACTACACCACTGGTCGAAACTGCCACATCTGTGAAAACGTTGACACTAAGTTGGGATGAGACACCAAACGCTGATTTCTATCGGGTATATAGTAATATCGATGGCAGCTCCGGCTTCGAAGACATAAGTGGCTCGGTGACCACTACTTCTTTTGATATTTCTCTCTCTGCACATCTTCACAATTGGCCAGAGGCCACCTACATGGTAGAGGCCTGTAATAATTACGGTTGCCAAGGCTCCTCTGCCATTTCCATACAAGATCAAATGCTTGAGACTATTGGTTACCTAAAAGCTTCAGATCTGCTCGAAAACTCTTCATTCGGCTTCAGCTTGGCCATGTCCGACGATGCATCGACCATTGCTGTTGGAGCACCAAATTACAACCGCTTAGGTGATGATGGAAAAGAAGACCGATCCGTAGGCAAGGTTTATATATACCGGCAGTCAGATAGCAATTGGTCCTTAGCCGGAACAATTGACAACCCAACACCCAACTCCGGCATCAATGAATTATTTGGTTATGCCATCGCACTCACTCAAGACGGCTCAAAAATTCTTATTAGCGCGCCTGGAGAAAATGGTGGAGGTAGAACTGTCAACGCCGAAGATCGAAGCACAAAAGAGCTAGATACTGGTGCTGCCTACCTTTACGCCCAAAATGGAGAGGAATGGGTCGAAGAAGCGTATTTTAAAGCGTCAAATGCTGATAGAGAGGATTATTTTGGTATTCGCTTAGATATGACACCCGATGGCAAAAAAATTGTCATTAGCTCCCCATATGAAGCTAGTGCAGCAAACCACAACGGTGACCCCGAAGATAACAGCATCCCTTTAGCCGGGGCTGTATATATGTTTGAAAATACTAACGAAGGCTGGGCTCAAACACATTATATAAAGCCTTCAACCGGCTCTCACCCCGAACGCTTCTGCTTCGACCCCAGACCTGATAACAATGTCTGTTATGAAAAAAGCCCCTCTAGATTTGGTTATGGCTTGGCTATCTCAGACTCTGGAGACGTGTTAGCTGTGGGGGCACCTGGTGACAGCTCCGCTTCAGAAGGGATCAACAGCTCGGAAACGGACTATCGAGCCAAAAGCTCTGGTGCTGTTCATATCTTAAACTTAGTCGATGATAACTGGGTTCACACCCAATACATCAAATCAATTAACAACGATATTGATGATGAATTCGGCCTCAGCCTAGCCCTGTCAGGCAATGGTAAAGTGTTGGCTATTGCAGCCCCATACGAAGACAGTAACTATCAAAATTTAACAACCAGATCTACCATCGAATCTCTGGTATTTGACCCAACGCTCGAAACAGAACAAGACTCAGGCGCGGTTTACTTACTACAGAACACTAACGAACAGTGGGAATACCAAGCTTTTATTAAAGCTGCCCGGCCAGATGAAAACGATCTATTTGGGTGGCACATGAGCCTTAACAATAGCGGAAACCTTCTGGCTATAGGCTCTCCGCGTGATGACTCTGAAGCCGTAGGCATTAGCGATGGGTGGGATAATAGCAGCGCACCTGCCGCCGGTGCAGTAGGAGTTTATCGAAACGATGAGGCTGGGGAATGGGCAATGATCAACTACATTAAAGCCAGCAACACCGATGCCAATGACACGTTTGGCCGTTCAGTAGCTCTCTCCAGTGATGGACACTTAATGGCAGTATCCGCAACCGGCGAAGATAGCCGGGCGACTACACCTCAAGGTAACCAAGGTGACGATACCGGAGAAAATGCCGGCGCGGTTTATATTTACTAACCCCCTCCCCCTGCAATTGTCAATTGCGGGGGAATTCTTCCCTCTTCTCGTGGTCTTAGGCCGGTATAGCGTTGACACGCGAGGCCAACGCAGACAGAATCCCCCGCTTACCTTCAATTTCAGGAATCGAGCTGCATGAGAGACGAGTTTTTCACCCTCACCAAATACACAAGTGTCACGACAAGCCTACTACTTTGTCTGGCGCTAACCGGTTGCGGCAGTGACAGCGACGACTCAGAAACCTCATCCAGCGCGTCCAGTAGCACAACGACCTCGTCCAGCTCCTCAGTTTCATCCAGTGTTTCGAGTAGCAGTGTAGCCGCCTGGCCCGGCATTAATATTGAAGGGGCTGCGGCCAAAACGCTGCGTATACACTGGGACGCCGTCGAGAACGCCGCTTTTTACCGGGTATACAAAGACCCGGACGGCAACAGCGGTTACACCCAAGTAGGAGCAGACACCACCGCGCCCGAACTGTTTGATACTGTCAGCGTTCATTTGCACGACTGGGCCAATGCACGCTATATGGTCGAGGCTTGCGTCAGTGCTAACGACTGCACTAACTCTGACCAAGCTATTGCCATCAATGCCATGGCCGACAGTATTGGCTACGCAAAAGCGTCTAATACAGAAGCCGGCGACTGGTTCGGCTGGGATGTCGCCTTGTCCGCTGACGGCATGACTCTGGCGGTTAGTGCCACCCAAGAGGACTCAGTCAGCCGCGGTATTAATGGCGACCAAAATAACGACAACAACGTATCTACCGGTGCTGTTTATGTTTTCAATTTATCCGATGCGGGTTGGTCCCAACAGGCCTATATTAAAGCTTCAAATACTGAACAACAGCGCTCACTGGAAGATGATAGCGGCAACCAGCTCGATTTTTATATTACTCAAGATCGCTTTGGCTACTCCATTGACCTCTCCGATGATGGCAATACGCTAGCGGTGAGCGCTATTCGTGAAGACAGTAACGCACGCGGCATAAACGGCGAGCAGGATAACAATTCTGCTACAGAGGCCGGGGCGGTCTACCTGTTTGAGCGCTCCCAAGCCACGTGGGTACAGTCGGCTTATATTAAGGCGTCCAACACCCCAGAGGAGGAGAGCAGTTCATCTTCCAGTGAAAGCTCAACCTCCAATACCAGCAGCTCCAGCTCCAGCGAGTACTCCGACACCACCGGAGACCGCTTTGGCAACGCGGTAAAGTTGTCGGGTGACGGCACCACTCTGGCGGTAGCCGCCCTCTATGAAGCCAGTGCCTCGGGCGGAATCAACGGAGATGAGAGCGACAATACCTTACCCCAAGCGGGTGCGGTCTATGTATTCAGCAAAACCGACGGCAACTGGACTCAGCAAGCTTTTGTCAAAGCAGAAACACCTGTGGCAGGCGACCGGTTTGGCTCCAGCATTGCGCTGTCGCAAGCGGGCGATGTACTGGCAGTGGGCGCCATCGGTGAAGACAGCGCCGCTACCGGCATAAACCAAGAGCCCCCCGAAGACACTATTGCATCTTCCTCGGGGGCGGTCTATGTCTTCCGCCGCAGTGATACAACCTGGGCGCAAGAGGCCTACCTCAAAAGCACATTTACCTACACCAGCCAGTTTCTGGGCTCAGCTCTAGCCATATCGGCGGATGGCAACACCTTGGCCGCCGCGGCCCCGGGTGATGGCAGCCGTGCCACCGGTATTGATGGCGACCCGGAAGACTACGCCGAGTTGGTAGAGCTCAGCGATGGAGAGACACAGCCAGATACAGCCTACAAATCCGGCGCGGTACACGTGTTTAGCTACCAGGGTGACAGCTGGAGTCAAACGGCTTACCTCAAGGCCAGCCACCCCGATGCTTACGACGAGTTTGGCCACGACCTGGCCATGACCGCCGATGGGCAATACTTAGCGGTCAGCGCACACCTTGAAGACAGCCAGGCCACCGGCATTGAGGGCGATGCGGCCGACAACAGCGTCACGAACAGCGGCGCGGTTTATCTCTTTAAACGCACTGACACCAGCTGGCAGCAAGCCCGCTACATTAAAGGGAAAACCACCGAATCGAACGATCGTTGGGGCGACTCACTGGCGATGGACGGCATCAGCGCTACGCTCGCGATTGCAAGCATTCGCGAAGACAGTGCCGCAACAGGTGTCGATGGTGATGCTGCCGATAACAGTGCACCCGATTCAGGGGCAGTACTGCTGTATTAAATGACAACAGGCCCCGCAACGCGGGGCCTGTCTGGCTAATCTACACCGCCAAATTCACCTGCTGTACTGCCCCCGCGCTGCCGTCTTCACGCAGGTAAATACTTGTACTGGCAACTTCTCCTAAGGTTTGATTATCGGTACCTTTAAGGCTAAATGGCGAGGTAACATGGCCCAAATAAATAGCTCCGACGCCGGCTTGTCCCAGCGCCATTAATTGCTCAGTGCCATCGTCAAATCGCCGCCAGATTCGCAATTTATCGTAAATCGCATCACCCTCGTCGATAAATCCATTTGCGTCCGCGTCAAATTCAGCTAGCTCTGTAAACCCCTGGCCGCTACTCGGCCCAAACAGCTCACCACCATGATTAATCTTGCAGTCTTGATTGCGATCTAAGGCGAGATAGCCACTGCCGGCACGCAAGCTGGCAATTTGCTCCCGAGTACCATTATTGTCGAGATCAAATGCAAAACGCTGATCACTCAATTGTGCTCCCAAGCCATCAAAATTAATCACTAAAGGATCAATTAAAGCAGCACTACCAGCGCGTACGGTCACTGACTCGCGCCGTATATAGTCGCGCTGCATGGTGAGTACAGCTTCAATATTGATAGTTCGCCCTTCCCGTGTGGTCACTTCACCGGTGGCACGAAACTGCAAATTGGCAGACTCCTGGGTGAGCTGCGTTCTCTGGTAGATCATGCCAAACTGGGCTCTTTGTGTATCGGCTACACGAGGGGCAACGATGGGAATCTCGAGGGTGAAAGTGGCTCCAGGCTGTGTCAGCTCGGGCAAACTGAGAGTCATCTCTCGGCCGGTCGCTTGCCGGTAAAGCTGCTCGACAACCAGAATTTGTAATTGATCTTGAGCGGTTAGGGGCCTGTTGGTAAAGGACAGTTCTTGACGCTCCAGCCGCAGCAAGGCTCCAGCTCGGGATAAATCAGGTGGGGAGGCAGGTAAAGGTGAGCTTGCAGAAATGGCTGATGGATTCGGTATTCGCTCGGGGGCCTCGCCAGGACTGGCAAAGTGCAGAGCAAAATGTTCCTGAGTCTCAACCCGAGTGCGAGCACTATGGCTCGCCTCAAGCTGCAGATTGGCATCGCGAATATACATGGCTGATCTCGACGGCAGCTACACCTAGCAGGCGGTTAAAAAAACCATTATCTACTCAGGCTTTCGACCGGGATATGCGCCGCGTTAAGATCAATTTATTCTAAGAGTACCTCTAGCAGGCTGCTAGAGGTAACTTGGTTAACGGTTGCTATGACTAACTTTCCAGCCAAACCTCTCGAGCCCAATCCCAAACACAGGGCCAGCGCTCATCGGTTAAGTCGCCATCGCGCCAAAAAACCACTTCACCTTCGGGCTCAACGCAGTAATAGTGCCCGTTCGCTTCGCACAGTGGCACCAAATGACGCGGCACGCCATTGGCCCAGGCTTGCGCTGCCACCTCAGGCAAATAGGTGTGTGAATAAGGGTCGGCCGCAGTTACCGGCTCGATGGAGCCGTAAACCACATCGCTGGCATGAAGCAAAAATTGACGCATTTCCCGCGGAATAGGCAGGAGAATCTCCTCCTCTACCGTCACCAAAGTCTCTTCCTCGGGCAACTCTAAAGGTACCGGAACGGACTCGGCGCTGCTTTTAAGCTCGTCTATGACCTCTTCCATCGATTTTTCATACTCACAAAAATAGGGCCGTCTAGACTACCCCTGAGCATCCAATGTGACAAGACCCTTAGCCAATTATCCCCGCTGGATATAACGCCATATTAAATAGATTGTCGCATTTCACACCCTGCCAGCGAACTTTGAAATGATGCTTTAGTTTTGAGCCGAGACGTACTAATCTGAATCAATAGACTCTGAGGCTTAAAAGGTATTGATCACAATGAAAAACATCGCCGGTATCGGCCTATTGCTACTGCTCAGCGCTTGTGGCGGTGCACAGGATGAGGGTGACGACTCCCCCTCTGCCTCATCGCCCCCTGTGACCAGCACATCCAGTGTTGCCTCTGTCATTTCCTCTAGCAGCCTAGGTAGCTCTTCCAGCCCAGTGGTCTCCAGCAGCAGTGTAAGTTCGACGGCCAATTCCACACCAAATCCACCTCCGAGTTCGAGCGCCAGCTCAACGCCCAGCTCTGCCAGCGCCTCTAGCACGTCGAATCTCTCGAGTAGCAGCTCGACAAATACCGCTGTGCCTAGCAGCTCAAGCTCCGCAGGCAGCGAGCCTGCCTCATCCAGCGCTAGCAGTGCGCCGATCTCCAGTAGCTCATCGAGCAGTATTGCCTCCAGTAACTCCAGCAATTCGTCATCGAGCGCGCAAAGCTCTAGCAGCAGTAGTGACGTTTCCAGCTCCAGCAATTCATCATCAAGCTCAAACAGTTCTTCCAGCCCCAGTAGTTCGTCTTTAAGCTCAGCCAGCTCCAGCTCCATTTCCAGCTTGGCAGCCGTAGCAAGTCTCGCTACTGATGCCAGCTCAGCAGCGGTAACCGTGGAGTGGGAAAATGTCGCTGGCGCCACTGGCTACAATATTTTTTGGGCCCGCGAGCCCTATATTGCCAGTGATAATATTGGCGCCTATACCGGAGGCGACTGGGAAGAAGACGTTAGTTCACCCCATAATGTGACCGGACTAACCAACAATTCAACCTACTACTTTGTGGTCACAGCCACCACCGACTCGCTGGAATCGGACGACAGCGCCGAAGTCTCAGCAACACCGCGCACCAGCAGCCAAAGAAATGCCTTTACCGCCCAAGAAGTGCTAATGGTAGAGCTCATTAACCGCGCTCGATTTGACCCGCAGGCTGAGGCCGATCGCTATGGCATCGACCTTAACGATGACTTAGCCCCGGGAACAATAAGCCCCGACCAGAAACAGCCCCTGGCATTCAACACCGATTTGATGCACGCCGCACGCGACCACAGTCAGTGGATGCTTAATGCCGACACCTTCTCCCACACCGGTGAAAGTGGTAGTAGCGCCACCCAAAGAATGAACGCCGCGGGCTACAATTTTTCTGGCAGCTGGCGCTCGGGGGAGAATATCGCCGTCAGTGGCACCAGTGGCACGAGCATTAATTTAACCCAGCAAATCACCTTCCACCACGAGGGTAGAAACCCTCCGACTAACACCGGGCTCTTTCAATCCGCATACCATCGGGAAAACATCCTTAGGCCTGAATTTCGCGAGGTTGGCACCGGGCAAATGGTGGGTACTTTTGACTTTAGTGGTACCGGTGAAGATTGGTATTTATCGTCCATGATGACGCAAAATTTTGCCAAATCGGGCAATAACTATTTTGTTACCGGTGTCGTTTACAATGACAGCGACGGCGATTCTTTTTACGATGTGGGTGAAGGCTTGGATAATATTGACGTAGATGTCAGCGGAGATGATGAAACCACCACCAGCACGGGTGCCTATAGCATTGCCAAAAGCGATGGTTCCTATACCGTCACAGTTACCGGTACTGGCATTCCCGGCGGCAGCGTCTCGGACACTATCGAAATTGACGGAGCCAACATTAAGTTTGATGTTATCGTCGACGGTGCCAATGCAACTATCAACACTTGGTAATAGCCTATCCGTGAATCTAGTGCTCAGCCAAACAGAGACAACTGCTGATCGGTAATAGCCGCCATAGAATCATCGAGAAAGTAAAGAATGGCATCGGCCACCGGTGCCAATTGCCGCTCGCGGTAGTGGTCGTAATCAATCGGGTGGTGTCTGGCACTGACCGGCTCCGCCCCTTGGGTGGTAATCACATAGCGAATCCAATCGCCACGTTGCACGGTTTCACCGGTCCATTCTTTTAACTTGCGCGCGGCCTGCACATGGGGGGGAATATTCTTTTCATATTCATTAAGACGTCGGCGCAGTCGTTTACGATAAACCAACTGTTCATCCAGTTCACCGGCCATTAATGCTTGCTGTGTGTTCACTACCAGATCTTTGTAGGGCTTGGCTAAAAAAATATTTTCGTACAGCTGGGTTTGAAACTTGCGCGCCAACTCAGTCCAATCGGTGCGCACCGACTCCAAGCCTTTAAACACTAACGTTTGCTGTCCGTTCTCCGCGACCATTCCGGCATAACGCTTTTTACTGCCTTCCTCCGAACCGCGAATCGTAGGCATTAGAAACTTTTTATAATGGGTTTCAAACTCAATTTCTAACGCGGTTTGCAATTTGAAATCTGCCAATAAAAGGTCTTGCCACCATTGATTTAACCCCTCGGCCAAAGTATGTCCAATTTTCCGAGCCGCGTCATCGGTCAATTCGGACTCGTTTGTAGCCAGCCAAACAAATACCGAGTCGGTATCACCATAAATCACCTGATACCCCTGAGATTCAATCCATTGCTTACTGCGCTGAATAATCTCATGCCCTCTCAAAGTGATGGAGCTGGCAACCCGTGGATCAAAAAAACGACACCCACTGGAGCCCAAGACACCATAGAAAGAATTCATAATGATTTTAATGGCATAGGACAGCGGAAGATCAGCAGATTTTTTAGCCTCATCCCGTGCCTGCCATAAGGTTTCAATCATACTGGGCAAAATAGCGCACTGGCGATCAAACTCAGCGCCATTAAAACCGGGGACGGTATCTTTACCTTTATATTGAGTTTGCTGAGTAGACCAAAAAGCGCAGGGGTCGATAAAAAACGTTCGGATAATGCTCGGGTACAGACTTTTAAAATCCAAGACCAAAACATGATCGTATAGCCCAGGATTGGAATCCATTACATAACCGCCGGGACTGACAATGTCTGTGTGCAACTCACCTAAATTGGGGGCAATGTAACCCTGCCGGTGCAGCCTCGGCAGGTAGCTGTATTCAAAAGCGGCTACCGATCCACCCACCCGATCCAGCAACAAACCGGTCAGTTGGCTGCGTGCAACAGCAAATGCAAGCAATTGCTGTTGCACAAAGATGTCCCACACCAGCTCGCAGTCTTTGATGTTATAACGCGCGAGCTGCAATTTATCTTGCTCAAATAAACGGGTAATATCTTCACCGCGACCGGCGCCGTGCAATAACTTGCCCTCCCCCAAAAGCTGGCTGGCGACAAAATCCAAGCTAAAGCTTTCAAACTGATAGTTGGCAGCTTTTAACAAGTCAATGCCATCGAGCATTACCCGTCCGGGAACACTGATAAAGCGCCGCCCTCCTTCGCCTTTCTCTTCGCGCCAGTATACGCGCCCGCCACCTCGCGCCAAACGCAGCTCAATCTTTAAGCGCTTGGCAATGTTATGCAGCACCCACAAATCAAACTGAATAACATTCCAGCCAATTAAAGCATCTGGGTCTTCGCGCGCAAGCCAGTTTAAAAAAGCCTCAAGGCACGCTCTTTCGCTGTCACAAACCACCACATCGACCCCAGACTTCAGCACATGGGTTGTGGAGTAAGAAGCCACCATAAAAACGCATTGGGTTTGATCGGACCAGACACCAATTGAATACAGCGACTGGGCATCCATCGAGGTTTCTATATCAATCGAGGCCATCCGCAAGCTCGGGCGATATTGTGTCGGCATCAGGCGCGGGTTAACCAGCTTGGTAGCTGACTCACCCGATGCATCAATACAGGCACTGGCATTAATAAAGCGCTCCATAAGAAAACGCTCAGGCGGGCGTATATCGGCCTCCCAACAAGGAATGGCATGAGAAGTTAGGCGCTTTTCAGCTTCGCGAGCCAGGCTTACCGTACGAAAATACAGAGCAGCAACCGGTTTGCCATCGCGATTTTTTAAAGCCACGCTTTTGCTGTGCCAACCGGTCAGCGTGGCGAGAATTTGGCGGGCCGACTGCAGTTTATGCTCAGGAATAAAAAACACCGCCTCTTGCGCGGTGTGACGGGTTTGTAGTGGCCCGGTATCGGTGGACCACCACAAATCTAACTCCAAACCACGGTGGGTGTCGCGCCAGTGACGAGTTAATAAAAATGCGTTGTACACACGCTACCTCTATTTGGCCCCAGGCACTTATCCTTGAGCCAGAAGTTCGCGCAAATCGATAATCGCCGCATTGGCACGTGAAATATAAGACGCCATCACCAGTGAGTGGTTAGCCCATAAACCAAAACCACTACCATTTAAAATCATGGGGCTGTGAATGCGGTACTGAGTCGCTTCGAGCTCGCGAATAATTTGACGCAAGCTTACCAGGGCATTTTTCTTTTCCAGCACATCGGCAAAATCGTGCTCCACTGCTCGCAAAAAATGAATCAGCGCCCAGGCCGAGCCTCTCGCCTCAAAATAAATATCATCGATTTCCAACCAGGGCGTTTTCACAAAGTCATCACCCGGCGCGGGGGTAGCCTGGCTGGCGACCGAGTCACCAGCCAAGTCGGTATTAATACGCTGCTGGCCAACACTGGCGCTTAAGCGTTGAGATAAATTGCCAAGTCGTGTTTCAACGGTCGAAAGCCAATACCGTAAATTATCCGCTCGCGCGAAAAACTGGGCGTTTTTATCGGCTGGGTCTGCCAGACGTTGCAAATAGCGATTTAAATGGGTAATACCTTCACGGTATTGTTTTTCAGTGGCCGGGAATAACCAGCTGTCATTATTAAAATTAAAACGCGATTCGGCCGTGGCCAAATTTTCATCTTCTAACGATTGCGATTGTGAGCGACTGAAGGCCTCACGCATTGCTTTGCTCATATCCCGCACTTGTATGATCACGCCATATTCCCAGTGAGGCATATTATCCAGCCACAAGCTGGGCGGAGTGACATCGTTACTTAGGTAGCCGCCAGGTTTGTTCAGCAAGGTATCGGCTACAGTAATTAAACTTACCGTGGTAGCCGCGCCCACTACCGACTTGCGTTCATACTCAACTAAGGCCGCCTCGGTCCGAGCCGATACATTAAACAGTGTCGGGGTAAAACTCCAATAACAACCCAACACCACCAACGCTAAACCAAGTAAAACGATAGGAATCAGCAGCCAACCCCAGCGTGCCGTCGACTCGGAATCTCCGTTGTCGTTATAAGCTTGTGATTTTTCTCGATGAGTAATGTTATGCCAACCTTGTTTGATTTTTTCCAGCGCCATAAGGCCTCCGTTGTGCGTTAGTGATGGTGAGAGTGACGGTGCTCGCCGCCATCAAACACACTTTTTACCGGCAATGTTATCAACTGGGTAGATTCATCACTAAAAGTCAGCTGTAATTGCACATCTTCTCCAGTGCGAATCGTGGTATTCCAATCCAACAGCATAAGATGCCAACCACCCGGGGCCAAAGTGACCGATGCATTGGCAGGTAAGGGCAAGGACTCTTCGCGTCGCATTTTCATTAAACCATTTTCGTGCCGATGAGAATGTACTTCCACCCGCGAGGCGCACTGGCACTGAATAGAGCTCAGCTCTATATCGTTCGCAGTTGCGTTATGAATCTGCATAAAAGCGGCGGCTTTTGTTTGCCCGGGCACAGGTAAACGTACATGCCCGTCGCTGACCTGCAGCGGAGATTGAGCCAAAACTGGCAGTGTCATAGACACCCCCAGCAACACACCTAACCAAAGCTTTAATGTCACGCTTAACTCCTTATGAATTACAAAGGGGGCAATAGCTCAATTCGAGCCGGTGCCCCCACTTGAATATCGCCGCGCAATAAATAGCCGGGAACCGCTTTACGCATGGTCTGGTACACCCACCGCCCCTGACCGTCTGAGCCGGTGACGATAAGCACCATATGGTTATGCTCTTTTGCCGTTTGCGCCAAATGCGCCAGTTGCTGCTTAATTTCATCTGTTCGCTTGGCCAACGCTGTGGTGCTCAGTCGGTGAGCGTTTTGCGCTTCAAGGCGCGGTTCGGGCTTCGCCAAAGCCTCGCGCTGCTGATCGACCAACGATTGAACCGCTGCATTATCCGGTAATACACCAGAGGCACGATCCAGATACGCTTGCGCCTTGTCAAAATAGCTGCGCTGAGCCGCATTGCGAGCCATGTCTAAATAGCGCAAAACAATGGCCTGCATACCCAGCTTTGCCTCGCTGTTATTCGGCTCCAGCGCTAACACCGAGCTGTAACGGTCGTAGGCATTATCGTAGCCGGGCATCATTAGGCGATCACGAGAAAGGGCCCGCTCCGCCCCATACAAGAGGTCGGCGATATACCGCTCGCGCTTTTGCGTTTCTGTCAGCTGTGGCTTGGGCTCTGGAGCTGGCCGGTCGACTGGCTCAGGTGGCGAGGTTGCACACCCGGCTAAAGCGGCGCACAACATCCAGCCCCACACTAGCGTTTTCTTAACTGTAAACATACCTCTCCCCAATTCAACAACCTGCCACCGACCAGTTTATCGTGATAGCGAAAGCATGAGCAATCGGGAACTCATCACTGAGGCCAAAGTCTCAAAGTAATTGTAAAGATCAGGCATAATCGCCAAAATACCCCCACACTCTCAAGCGTTGACACACCATGCCCAAATTGCACCGCCTGTTATTACTTCTGATTATTGCCATTTGCACCCTGCCAATGGCCGTAAACGCGAAAAACTCCGCCAGCCTTATACCCGGCACCAATGCCGAGTCGTCACCGGTTCAAAATACAAACTATCTGACTGACGATGCACCGCAGGAGTTTTTAGAGGTCACCGAGGCCTATCTCCTCTCAACCTGGGTCAGAGACGGCAACCTCATTATTCACTGGGACATTGAGCCCGGCTACTACTTGTACCAAGAGCAATTCCAGCTTATACGCAGTGATGGCACCCAGCTTACCCCTATATTCTCAAGCAGCATCGAGAAGTTCGATGAGTATTTTGAGAAAAATATGGCCGTGCACTACGGACAAGCCACACTAACGGTCGCTCTGCCCGCCTCTGAAGCGCCGTTTAACCTCAAAATTCGCTCGCAAGGCTGCGCCGATGCAGGTTTATGCTACCCACCCTACGATGACTTCTTAACCATCGACCCGGCTCGCGAGTTAACCGAAAGTATCGACCGCGAAACCTTTGAACAACACCAGGCGGCGACGGCCACCATCAATAAAGACTCCGGCATGTTAATGACTGCCTTAATCTTCGCCCTACTTGGCGGGGTTATT
Organism: Gilvimarinus sp. 2_MG-2023; assembly: GCF_030547685.1. Taxonomy (GTDB): domain Bacteria; phylum Pseudomonadota; class Gammaproteobacteria; order Pseudomonadales; family Cellvibrionaceae; genus Gilvimarinus. The sequence continues at coordinate 16,209 of NZ_JAUOQM010000028.1, forward strand.
CTCAACCTAATGCCTTGTGTATTCCCGGTGCTATCGATCAAGGTGCTCAGCCTTACTCACGCCGACCGCTCCCGTCTGCCCCTCCACGGCTGGGCCTACACTCTGGGCATTGTGACCTGCTTTGTTGGCTTTGCCGCCGCTCTGTTGATTGCCAAAGCTGGTGGCGAGGCGATTGGCTGGGGGTTTCAATTGCAATCTCCTCTATTAGTGGCAGCACTGGCTTACCTGTTTTTACTGATGGGGCTCGTACTATCGGGATTTTTGAATTTTGGTAATCGCTGGATGGGCCTCGGACAAAACCTGACGGAGAGTGACGGACTGAGCGGCTCCTTTTTTACCGGCATTTTGGCCGCGGTTGTCGCCAGCCCGTGTACAGCTCCCTTTATGGGGGTCGCACTGGGCTACGCCCTCACTCAACCAGCGGCAGCAGCGCTGGCAGTGTTTGTCGCCCTAGGGCTGGGCATGGCACTGCCCTTATTACTACTGTGCTACTTCCCCTACTTTATTCAGCACCTGCCTCAACCCGGCCGCTGGATGGACGTACTTAAACAGGCACTTGCTTTTCCACTGTACCTAACGGCCGTTTGGCTGCTCTGGGTATTGGGCCGCCAATTAGACAGCGATGCCATCGCTCTATTAATGCTGGGTTTGGTTTGCTTTGCCTTTGGCCTCTGGCTACGTCAGTACCGGCCAGAGCAACCCTTGTGGCGAGGCCTAATTCTGCTGACCAGCACACTATCGCTGTGCGCGGCGCTGCTGATTCCCTATCTGGGTCTAACCCGCCAAGCGGAGCCTTCGCGCTGGGAAGCTTACAGCGACCAAAGGTTACAAGAGCTGCGCGATCAAGGACGCCCCGTCTTCGTGAACTTTACCGCCGATTGGTGCATAACCTGTTTGGCCAACGAACGTATTACCCTCGACACTCAAGAAATTGAAGAAGCCTTTGAGCGATTAGACATCGCTACCTTAAAAGGCGACTGGACCAATAGGGACCCAGAAATCACCCGCGTACTCGAATCCTACAGCCGCAGCGGTGTCCCCTTGTATCTGTGGTTCTCTCCCAACAGCTCAGGCCCTGGGGAAATACTGCCACAACTGTTACGTAAAGAGCATCTGCGGGAAAAGTTTTCGCCACTTACAGACAAATAGCGACATTTTTTACGATGTTAGTGGAAAAATCTGCGAGTTTTGCTAACTTAACGGCTAACTTGAAGGAAATGGCAGCGAATATGTATCGAACGTGTCATTTTAACTTCACCTCAGCAGCGGGCAGCATGTTTTAGAGCGAGTAAAAGTCCTTAAAAAACCGCAAACGTGTAGCCATTGTCGGCGAAGTAGAGAAAAAGCGGCTTTTACATGGACAGCGCGAAGATTTTGCGGCACACTCGCGGCCTGTACCTGCATTAACGCAGACCAACAAACCGATTGACTTGGCAAACACTGTTCAAACGAGGGATTAAAGCATGGCGAGCATATTAGTGCTGCACGGCCCAAACCTGAACTTATTGGGCACGCGTGAACCCGCTCACTATGGCGCCGATACACTGGACGACATCAATGGCGCTCTGACTGAGCAGTGTCGCAATGACGGCCACCATTTGATGTGCCTGCAAAGCAATGCCGAGTACGAACTGATTGAACGCATTCACGATGCGCGCACTGAAGGGGTTGATTTCATTATCATCAACCCGGCCGCCTTCACGCACACCAGTGTCGCCCTGCGCGATGCACTTTTGGGAGTTGCCATCCCTTTTATCGAGGTGCACCTGTCCAATGTGTACAAACGTGAAGCATTCCGCCATAAATCCTATTTTTCTGATATAGCCGAGGGCGTTATTTGCGGCCTTGGCCCTAAGGGCTACCAACTAGCACTGTCGGCAGCTCTTTCGCATTTAAGCGAATAAACTAACTATTAAAGTAACACCCGAAATAAAGAGAGGGTCCAATGGACATTCGTAAAATTAAAAAACTGATCGAACTTCTGGAAGAATCCGATATCGGCGAACTGGAAATTAAAGAGGGCGAAGAGTCTGTGCGCATTAGCCGCAACTCAGGCCAAGTAGCCTTTAACGCTCCAGCCTACGCCCCTATGCAGGCGCCTGTCGCGCCCGCCCCTGCGCCAGCCGCGCCAGTACCTGCCACCGAGAGCGCCAGCGAAGCGGATAACACCCCCACCGGCCACCTGGTGAAATCACCCATGGTCGGCACCTTTTACCGCTCACCTAGCCCCGGCTCACCGACTTTTATCGAAGTAGGCAAGCACGTTAAAGCGGGCGACGTTATCTGCATCATCGAAGCGATGAAAATGATGAACCAGATTGAAGCCGACAAGTCTGGCGTGATCGAAGCCATCCTCGTAGATGACGGTGAACCCGTAGAATTCGACCAACCTCTAGTGACCATTGTTTAAATATTTATCTGCCACTAACGCATGCTTTACGCCCAACGGCTAAAGCACTAATAACGTGCTGACAGATTTCGAGGAATTGGTTTATGTTTGAAAAAGTCCTGATCGCCAATCGCGGCGAGATTGCGCTTCGTATTCTACGCGCCTGTAAAGAAATGGGCATTAAGACGGTGGCCGTCCACTCCCAGGTGGACCGCGATTTAAAACACGTGCGCCTGGCGGATGAGTCCGTATGCATAGGCCCCAACCCGTCGCCGCAAAGCTACTTAAACATTCCGGCCATCATCAGCGCCATGGAAGTGACCGATTCCATTGCGGTACACCCAGGCTATGGTTTCTTAGCAGAGAATGCTGATTTTGCCGAGCAAGTGCAAAAAAGTGGCTTTGTATTTATTGGCCCAGATCCAAACGTTATTCGCACCATGGGTGACAAGGTGGCTGCCATTGCCGCCATGAAAAAGGCAGGCGTCCCTACTGTGCCCGGCTCCGACGGCCCGCTGCCAACCGACGATCGCGACACTTGCCAAGAAATTGCGCGTCGTATCGGCTACCCCATTATTATCAAAGCAGCCGCCGGTGGTGGTGGTCGCGGCATGCGAGTCGTCCATACCGAAGCGTCCTTGATGAGCTCGATACACATCACCCAAAGCGAAGCCAAAGGCGCCTTTGGTGACGACACTGTGTACATGGAAAAATTTCTACAAAATCCACGACACGTAGAAATACAAGTGCTGTCCGACGGACAAGGTAACGCCATCCATTTGGGCGACCGCGATTGTTCGCTCCAGCGCCGCCACCAAAAAGTCCTGGAAGAAGCGCCAGCACCGGGCATACCCGAAGATGTGCGTGAATCCACCGCTCAATCATGCGTACAAGCGTGTATTGATATCGGCTATAAAGGCGCGGGTACTTTTGAATTTCTCTACGAAGACGGCAACTACTACTTTATTGAAATGAACACTCGTGTTCAGGTTGAACACCCGGTAACCGAAATGGTCACTGGTGTCGACATTATTAAAGAGCAAATTCGCGTCTGCGCAGGCGAGAAATTATCGCTAACTCAAGATGACATTGTCATTCGCGGCCACGCCTTCGAGTGTCGTATCAACGCCGAAGACCCAAAAACCTTTATGCCCTGCCCCGGCACGATCAAGAATTACCACGCTCCAGGCGGATTTGGCGTGCGCGTTGATTCACACCTGTACAGTGGTTACACCGTACCGCCAAACTACGACTCCATGATCGCCAAAGTGATTACCCATGGTGAAGACCGCGAGATTGCCCTCAACCGGATGCGCAACGCATTGGAAGAGACCGTGATCGACGGAATCCGCACCAACATTCCTTTGCAGCAACGACTGGTGCGTGACACGGCCTTTCGCGAAGGTGGTGTCAATATTCACTACCTTGAAAAAAAGCTGGAAAACTAATCTAACGCCCGGCGCCAGCCGGGCCATCAGTGCAAACATTCTATGCCTTGGCTGCAACTAAAACTGACTGCAAACAGAGCCGACACCGCCGCCATTGAGGACGCCTTAATGGCATGCGGTGCCGTCTCCGTCACCCTAGAAGACAACGCCGACCAACCTATTTTGGAACCGGCCTTGGGGGAAACCCCTCTGTGGGATCAGGTGAAAATCACCGGCTTGTACGAAGCGGGTATCGACACTCAGAGCACAGGCCGCGAGCTGCAACAACAGCTCGGGCACTCCCTGAGTCATCTACAGTGGGAGCAACTAGAAGACAAAGACTGGGAGCGAGAGTGGATGAGTAACTTCCACCCTATTTGCTGCGGTGAACGCCTCTGGATTTGCCCCAGCTGGTGCGAACCACCCGAGCCCGACAAGATCAATATCCTGCTCGACCCCGGCCTCGCCTTCGGCACTGGCACTCACCCCACAACCTTTTTGTGTATGCAGTGGCTCGACCAGCAAAACTTGACCGATCTTGAACTAATCGACTTTGGCTGTGGTTCGGGTATTTTGGGTATTGCGGCCCTCAAGCTTGGTGCTCGACATGTGGTCGGGGTGGATATTGACCCTCAAGCGCTGCTAGCCACGGCCGACAACGCCGAGCGCAACGGACTTGCCGACACCGCCATGCCTGTTTATCTACCGCAAAAAGCGCCGGGAAACAGCGCCGATATCGTTCTGGCCAATATTTTAGCCGGCCCACTGGCAGAGCTCGCCTCAGAGCTGACCCAACTCACCCGGCCCGGCGGCAAAATCTGCCTATCGGGTATACTGAACACACAAGCACAAGCCGTTATGGACGCCTATACTGAACACTTTGAATTTGAACCCATTGCACAAAAGGAAGAATGGGTTCGACTGGTAGGCCAAAAAAAACAGTAATATAGTGGCTAGTCCGCTTTAAAACCGACAAACCGACACCCATAAAGGACGCAAAACGCCCAATGGCCGAGATGGTGACCCGCTGCCCAGAATGCAGCACATCTTTTCGCATTACCCAAGCGCAAATCCAAAAAGCGCGTGGTGCGGTTCGTTGCGGCTCTTGTTTGCATATTTTTAATGCGCAAAAACATTTGGTGGACGGCAAACCAACGGCGGCGAAAAAAGCCAGCGCCAAAACAGTCAAAACAAAAAAACAGCCCGCACCTCAGCAAGAACACTTAGACATCACTCCGCCTGAGCCACCACAACCAACAACCAAGCAGGCGACACCCTCAACTGGGCTGGCCTTCGACCAAGAGCAAATCAATCGCGAAAGCGAGCTGGACGATAACCAGCTGATTAGCGACAACATGGATGCCGAAGACACCGAAGATGAAGAGATGTTCTTTATCGAAGAGAAAAAGTCTGGCCATTCGCTGTTTGACCGTAAACTGGACGACAAGCCAGACGATTTTATCGATGATACCGATGAGTCTTGGGCAGAGAACTTACTCGAAAGCGACCCAGAGCCTCGCCCCTCGGCCCAATCAACCTTTGACTCCCCCCTGAGTATTGTCGGCGACGAACACCTCGATGACCAACCGCTGGACGCCGCCAACGCCATCAGTCAAATCAAGGGCGAACCACCTACTGACGACGCCCCGCTAACCGAAGATGAGACCGATGAGGACGCCTGGCAGAGCGAAACTATAACCGGCGACGACTCGCTGGACGGCACCCAGTCATCCGAGCCCTCGCAACATCAAGCGCCACCTCCACCTAAATTTCACTTAACCCGTGAAGAAGAGCCGGACGACAACTTCAACGAAAAGCTCAGCGCCTTTGACTCCAATCGCAGCAGTATGTTGTACAACATTGACCCCGAGCCCGTGGAAATGGCTGGGGCCAGCGCCCGACACTGGAAAAAACAATTGCTGTGGAGCAGCTCTATCGTACTCGCCCTGCTAACCTTGTTTGCACAAGTCGCCTGGCTGCAATTCGACCGCTTCAGCCGACAAGAACCATACCGCGCCTACTACAGTAGCGCCTGTGAACTACTAGGCTGCCAACTGCCGGCAATGAGCGACCATAAAAGCATTCGCACGTTTAATTTAGTGGTGCGTAACCACCCCGATGTCCCTCGCGCACTGGTAGTGGATGCCATTGTACTCAACGGCGCCACATACAATCAGGCTTACCCCAACTTGCAGCTTACATTTACCGACATCAACAACAAGCCTGTAGCGTCCAGAATCTTCAAGCCGCAAGAATATTTAAAAGGTGAACTATCAGGCAGCAAGATTATGCCTAAAAACCAACCTATCCACCTATCTTTAGAACTGGCCGATCCGGGTGAGGCGGCGGTAAACTATCGACTAGAGATTCAATAATCCCCCCATAAGTCAAGGATTATTTAGGTTAAAAAAAGCCCAATCTGTGTAATTTCTGCGTTCCCAACCGCGCCACAAAAAGGTATCATAGCTCCCCCTTTTTGGCCGGCCATGTCGGTATAGAAGCGACCAAATCAGCATTCAAGTAACAGTCGGCTAGGTAATTGACAGTGTTTCAAATTGGCCCTTATCAAATCGACTCCAAAGTCATTTTAGCCCCTATGGCTGGTGTGACGGACCGACCTTTTCGCCAGCTCTGCCGGCGCATGGGAGCGGGACTGGTTATTTCAGAAATGGTCACCTCTGACACCACTTTGTGGCACAGCCGCAAAAGTAAAATGAGACTCGACCACAAAGGGGAAGTGGGTCCAATTTCGGTACAAATTGCCGGCGGTGACCCACAGATGATGGCCGATGCCGCGCGTTTAAACGTGATCAACGGCGCACAAATCATCGATATAAATATGGGATGCCCGGCAAAAAAGGTTTGTAAAAAAGCCGCGGGTTCAGCGCTACTACAGAACGAAAAATTAGTGGGGGATATTCTCGAGGCAGTCGTAAGCGCTGTCGAGGTGCCTGTCACACTGAAAATACGCACAGGCTGGAGCCCGGAGCAACGCAATGCCCGTCGCATTGCCGATATTGCTCAAAATGCAGGCATCGCCGCTTTAGCGATTCATGGTCGGACCCGAGCCTGTCGCTTCGAAGGCAATGCCGAGTACGACACTATAGCGGATGTTGTCGCACACAGTCGCATACCTGTGTTTTGCAATGGCGATATCGACAGTGCCGACAAGGCCGATCAGGTATTGCGCCACACCGGGGCCCAAGCGGTCATGATTGGCCGCGCCGCACAGGGGCGCCCTTGGATTTTTCGGCAAATAGACCATTACTTACGTACAGGTCAACATTTGCCGGAGCCGTCTTTGATTGAAATCAGAGATATTCTGTTAAGCCATCTCACCGAGTTGGCAAATTTTTACGGCCCAGTTATGGGGCCGCGAATAGCACGCAAACACCTGGGCTGGTACCTAAAAACACTGGCCGACACAGGAGATTTTCGAGCCAATTTTAACCAATTGGCAACGCCACAAGATCAACATGCCAGCGTTCGACAATACTTCGAACCGCTGATAGAACGAGAGGAAAAAGCGGCATGAACTCAGCAGAAACATTTATTACTGATGCGCCTATCACACCCCAAGAACAGGTTGCACAACCCGCCCAGGGACAATCCCTGCGCGGCAGCGTTGAACAGGCAATGGAAAATTACTTCCAGCACCTGGACGGCCAATCGGTTAGCAATGTCTACGACATGGTAATGGCCGAAGTCGAAGCGCCGCTTTTAGAAGTTGTACTTAAATACACCCGCCACAACCAAACTCGCGCCGCTCAAGTATTGGGGTTAAACCGTGGCACTTTGCGCAAAAAACTCAAGCAGTACGGCCTACTGTAAGCGTTGCGTACAACGAAAATTTTGGGATTGGGGTGGTTTTTACCACCCCTTTTATTTTAACCGGACTGATTGCTCAAGCTTAACTGGACCTGTGCGTCTTAACAGACACCAACCCAACGACCTCCAGCCTAACAGAACAACAGCCCACACTTAACGGGATGCGTAGCTCCATGACCCACCCTACCGACCTCGCACCGGTAAAACGTGCACTCATTAGTGTTTCCGACAAAACCGGCATAGTCGAATTTGCCACCGCACTGCACCAGCAAGGTGTTGAAATTTTATCCACGGGCGGCACTTTTCGTCTATTAAAAGACAATGCCATTCCCGCCGTGGAAGTCTCTGACTACACCGGCTTTCCGGAAATGATGGATGGCCGGGTAAAAACCTTGCACCCCAAAGTACACGGCGGCATTTTGGCCCGTCGCGGTCAGGACGACGCCGTCATGCAAGAGCACGGCATCGGCGGCATCGACATGGTTGTGGTCAACCTATACCCGTTTGAGAACACCGTTGCCAACCCCGATTGCTCGCTGGCCGACGCCATTGAAAATATCGATATCGGCGGCCCCACCATGGTTCGCGCCGCAGCGAAAAATCATGCCCACGTCAACATTGTGGTCAACGCCTCCGATTACGCAACAGTGCTGAGTGAGCTCGCCGCCAACAACGGCTCGACCACTTATAAAACACGCTTCGACTTGGCGATTAAGGCCTATGAGCACACCGCCGCCTACGACGGTGCCATCGCCAACTACTTCGGCCGTATGGTCGAAGGTGGTAATGAAAACTTTCCACGCACTTTCAATAGCCAATTCCAGCAGGTACAAACCCTGCGCTACGGTGAAAACTCGCATCAAAAAAGCGCGTTCTTTGTCGAGAAAAATCCAGCCCCCGGCACCATTGCCACCGCAAAGCAATTGCAGGGCAAAGAGCTTTCTTACAACAATATCGCCGATACCGACGCCGCACTGGAAACCGTCAAACTGTTTGACGCGCCCACCTGCGTCATCGTCAAGCACGCCAACCCTTGCGGTGTGGCCAGCGCCGATAATTTATTAGCCGCCTATCAGCGCGCTTTCGACACCGACCCAGAATCTTCTTTCGGTGGCATTATCGCCTTTAACCGCCCACTGGATGCAGCCACGGCGAAAGCCATTGTCGACAAACAATTTGTCGAAGTGATTATTGCCCCCAGCATTGCCCGCGAAGCGGTTGAAGTCGTTAGCGCCAAAAAGAACGTGCGCCTGCTTGAATGTGGCGAATGGGGCGCAGCGCCGAGCGACTTTGATTACAAACGCGTCGCCGGTGGCCTGTTGGTACAAGACCGCGACAATGGCACCGTTACCGCGGCCGATTTAAAAGTCGTCACCAAACAGGTGCCCACTGAAGAGCAAATGCGCGACCTGTTGTTCACCTGGAAAGTTGCCAAAATGGTGAAGTCCAACGCTATTGTCTACGGTAAAGACGGCGCCACTGTGGGCGTCGGTGCCGGCCAAATGAGCCGCGTCAACTCCGCCCGTATTGCCGGCATTAAAGCCGAGCACGCCGGGCTGGCCGTGCCTGGCTCAGTGATGGCTTCCGATGCCTTCTTCCCATTTCGCGACGGAATCGACAACGCCGCTGCGGCCGGAATTGCTGCGGTGATTCAACCCGGCGGCTCCATGCGTGATGAAGAAGTGATTGCTGCAGCGGACGAGCACGGCATCGCCATGGTCTTTACCGGCATGCGTCATTTCCGGCATTAAAGACACAGGACGCTGAATGCGGCACGCAAAACGCAGCGTTCAGCGTTCAGCGTTCA
>NZ_JAUOQM010000028.1:25851-38543 GCF_030547685.1 Gilvimarinus sp. 2_MG-2023
TCAGCGTTCAGCGTTCAGCGATAGCATAACCACCCTTTCAGAGACTCAAAGTAACGGCATAAGTTTATGAACATTCTTATCATTGGCGGCGGTGGCCGCGAACACGCTCTGGCCTGGAAAGCGGCCCAAAGCAAACGAGTGGATACCGTTTTTCTCGCCCCCGGCAACGCCGGTACCGCACTGGACGATAAACTTAAAAACGTCGACATCGGTGTCAGCGACTTTGCCAAACTCGCCGACTTTGCCAAGGCTGAGCAGTGCGAGCTCACCATTGTTGGCCCGGAAGTCCCCCTGGTGGAAGGCGTGGTCGACTTTTTTGCCGAGCGCGGTTTGACCTGTTTTGGCCCCAGTAAAGGCGCAGCTCAATTAGAGGGTTCGAAGGCATTTACCAAAGACTTTCTCGAACGCCAAAATATTCCCACCGCCGACTACCAAAACTTTACCGAAGTGGAGCCAGCGCTGGCTTACTTACGCGAGAAAGGCGCACCCATTGTGGTGAAGGCCGACGGTCTAGCCGCGGGTAAAGGTGTTATTGTCGCCGAGACTCTTGAGCAAGCCGAAGAAGCTGTCAAGGACATGCTGTCGGGCAACGCCTTTGGCGATGCCGGTTGCCGCGTAGTGATCGAAGAGTTTCTGACCGGTGAAGAAGCCAGCTTTATTGTGATGGTGGACGGCGATAATATTCTGCCGATGGCCACCAGCCAAGACCACAAGCGCGCGGGCGAAGGCGATACCGGCCCCAACACTGGCGGCATGGGTGCCTACTCACCGGCACCAGTGGTGACCGACGCGGTGCATCAGCGCATTATGGATGAAGTGATTCGCCCCACCGTCGAAGGCATGAAGGCCGAAGGCAATCGCTACACGGGCTTTTTATATGCCGGCCTAATGATTGACGACGAAGGCACTCCCAAAGTCATCGAATACAACTGCCGCTTTGGCGACCCGGAAACTCAGCCCATTATGCTGCGTTTAAAATCCGATTTGGTCGAGTTATGTTTAGCCGCCACTCGCGGCGAGCTGGATAAAGCCACCACCGAATGGGATGAACGCGCCAGTGTCGGCGTAGTGCTCGCGGCCGGCGGCTACCCAGGCGCCTACAACAAGGGCGATGTCATCAGCGGCCTACCCACTACCGAAGTCGACGGCGAAAAGGTTTTCCATGCCGGCACCGCCGACAAAGACGGAGCCATCGTGACCAACGGCGGTCGCGTGCTTTGCGCTACCGCGCTCGGCAATACTGTCAGCGAAGCTCAGGCGCGCGCCTACCAATTGGCCGATAAAATCCAATGGAAAGACGTCTCTCTGCGCCGTGACATTGCCTATCGCGCCATTGCTCGCGAACAAGCGGCAAAGTCATAGACAAAAAGTAGAGTCGCAAGCAGTAAAGCAACTCTCAAGCGGGCGCTATGCCCGCTTTTTTTTGACCGCTCACATCTCGCACAAAAAAAAGGGGCAAACCTATGGTTTGCCCCTAACGCTTCATGCTCGCTGTTTAATCTGTCAGCGAAACAGAGTTCTAAGACTGACTTAGAATTCGATTGGCAGGCTCAGAGAAAAGATGAACTTAGCATCATCATCATAAGCACCGTCCACATCATCAACTACCTGGCCGATGGTAAAGCTCAAGTTGTCGTTGAAAGCGTAGCTCAGGTCCACGTGAGCCAAATCATCTTCGTGCAAACCGTAAGTCACGCTGAATTTGTCAAAAGTAGCACCAATGGTGGTGTACCAGTAATCTTCCAGATCTTCAATACCGTGGTAGTAGGTCACTGCCACTGGACCAAAACCTAAAGACACGACCGCTTCGGTCAGGTCGCCAAGGTCAGGAGTAGGAGTAGCACTTGGGTAGTTGTAGTTCCACAGGCTTACGTCGTAAGTAAAGCTGCCCGCTTCACCGCCATAACCCACAAATAAGTCATATTCTTGGCCGCCTGATGCATCACCAGAAGAACCCCAGATGCCGCCATAGAAGCCACCAGCGCTAACACTCAGGTCACCAGAAATTGCTGGATCGCCATTACCTAAGTCCAGACCACGCCAGTAGTACATATTGGCTGCGCCTACCGATGCTGACACTTCGGCTGCACTGGCGGTTGGTACAGCAGCACTCAGGGCAATAGCAGTAGCGGCAACAGCACTGGCCAATACTTTTTTGTTAATCATCTTCATGAAATCTTCCTCTAGTTTCTAATGGCAGTAACGAATATGTTGTTTTGTTAGCTGTCTCGATTAGCACACCGAACAAGCTTGCTGACGTTATAGCGAAGACCGCGCCAACTTATTAAATTTCAATGTTTTCAGCAACATAGAGAGAATTTAACAAAATATTCAATTCTTTCATCTGCGCCAGAGCACCAAAGACGTGCATTTATAATCGCCAAACATTGCAGGTCGCACCAAATTGAAACACCCGATTTCAATAGGTAAAATACAATCAAATAAGCGCCAATGTGGGCACCCAACTCACCCAACTCACCCGACTCCACCTGAAGAAACCACGGGAGCAATTCACACCAGCAACACTCGCTGTATTACTCCATCGGTATTTAATGCGACAATCACCTACTCTTAACTAACCACCTAAACAGCATTGCGAATACTCTTTATGCAGACATTTCTTGTGGGCGGAGCGGTCCGCGATCAGTTGCTGGGCTATTCCTATAGTGAACAAGACTGGGTCGTCGTAGGGGCCACACCCGAGGCCATGCAGCAACTGGGCTTCACACCGGTAGGAAAAGACTTTCCCGTTTTTCTCCACCCCGAGAGCAAAGAGGAGTACGCACTGGCGCGCACTGAGAGAAAATCAGGCCAGGGCTATACCGGCTTCCAATTTCACTGCGCCCCTGACATAAGTCTTGAACAAGACCTAATACGGCGCGACCTCACTATCAACGCGATTGCTAAATCAGAGTCGGGCGAACTGATCGACCCCTACGGCGGAGCACAAGATATTCAGCAAAAGGTTCTGCGCCACGTCAGCGCAGCCTTTACCGAAGACCCTGTGCGTATACTGCGCGTGGCCCGCTTTGCCGCGCGCTACCATCATTTGGGTTTTACGGTGGCGAGCGAAACCCAAGCCTTGATGCGAGAAATGGTCGAGCAAGGCGAGGCCGATCACCTAGTAGCCGAGCGTGTGTGGAAAGAGATGTCGCGCGCGTTGGAAGAAAAAAATCCCGAAGTATTTATTCAAACCCTCAAAGACTGTGGTGCGCTGGCGAAAGTATTACCCGAGCTCGACGCCCTGTTTGGGGTGCCACAGCCAGCCCAGCATCACCCGGAAATAGACACCGGCATACACAGCTTAATGGTGCTGCAGCAGGCGAGCCTGCTTAGCGATAGCTCCATCGTCCGCTTTGCCGCCCTCATGCACGACTTAGGTAAAGGCGTCACCCCTCAAGATCAGTGGCCCCGTCATCACGGCCACGAAAAGTCGGGGTTATCACTGATTAAAGCGCTCTGCCGTCGACTGGCCGTGCCCAATGAGCATCGCGACCTAGCGTTATTAGTGTGTGAGTTTCACACCCATGTGCACAGAGCCCTAGAACTAAAAGCCGCTACAGTTAACAAGCTGTTTAAACACCTCGATGTATTGCGCCGACCGGAGCGAATAGAACCTTTTTTACTGGCCTGCACAGCCGACTCACGCGGCCGCACCGGATTTGAAACTCGCCCCTATCCACAGGCCGACTTTTTACGCGGCGCGTTGATGGCCGCCAGTAATGTTGTCCCCAAAGACCTTATCGCCGCTGGTTACTCGGGGGCCGAACTGGGCAAACAGCTGGAACAAAAACGGCTGCAAGCGATTCAACACTTCCAACACACCCAATCGACGACACACTTATGAACAATGCACCTCCTGTCGCACTGATCACCGGCGGTGCGCGACGCATCGGCGCCGCCATTGCTCGCAAGCTTCACTGCGAAGGCTGGCAACTGATTATCCACTGTCGCCAGTCACAGCAAGAGGCGAGTGCCCTCGCCGCTGAACTCAACACCGAGCGCGCCGACAGTGTTCGTATTCTTAGTGGCGACTTGTGCAACCAAGCCGAACTACTCACACTGGCGGAACAAGCACTGGATTGCTTCGGCTCACTTAACGCCTTAATCAATAACGCTTCCAGTTTTTACCCGACTCCCGTCGGCGAGGCGAGTGAGGCCGACTGGGACAATCTGATTGGCAGTAACTTAAAGGCGCCGTTTTTTCTCAGTCAAAAGCTGGCACTAGCTCTCGCATCAAGCGAGGGCTGTATTATTAATATTGCCGACATTCACGCCGAGCGCCCCCTCAAAGGCCACAGTATTTATTGCATCGCCAAAGCCGGTAATGTCATGCTGACTAAAACCTTAGCGCGCGAATTGGCGCCTAAGATTCGCGTAAACGGTATTGCGCCGGGTGCCATTGCCTGGCCGGAGGACGCGGCGGCTCTGTCTGAGAACGAACAGCAGTCTATACTGAATAAAATCGCCCTCGAACGCAGTGGTGAACCCAAGGATATCGCCCGCACCGTCCACTTTTTATTGACCGACGCCCCCTATATTACTGGGCAAATCATCGCCGTGGATGGCGGCCGAACGCTACAAGGCTAACGTAATGATCAATACACTCTGGCTACAAGAAGACGGCACCAAACGTTTAGGTGGTGAAGAACAAGTCGCTCAGTGGCAAACAGCTCAAACCGGCTATTTGTGGGTGGACATTCACAGTGAAAACGTCAGCGAAGAAAAGGCGTTGTTACTCAAGCTCGGCTGCCATCCATTAGCCGTCGATGATGCTCAGCGCAAACGTCACCCACCGAAAACCGAAACCTTCGACGATCAGGTACTTATTTTATACCGGGGCATTACTCACTTTGATGAAGACCTCAATATGACGCAGGTACCGATTGCCCTATTCGCGAGTAAAAATTTGCTCATCAGTGTGCGCCAAAGTAAATCCCTCAGTATTCAACAACACTGGAACGACCCTAAGGGCGACTTACTGCGCCAGCCAGCACTGCTGGCGATTCGCATCATGAACTATTCGGTGGGGCGCTACCTGGAGGCCATGTTGGCTTTTGAAGAGCGTATTAATGATTTGGAAGACGCCATGCAAGAGCGCCCCAGCGATGAAATCATGCGCTCGCTGATTGCGTACAAATCGCGCCTGCGTAAGCTTAAGCGCACCTTCAGTTATCACGAGGGCATTGCTCAGTCACTGCTGCGCGAAACCCCCGCAGTGTTTACCGACACCGTGGATGATATTAACCACTCCCTGCAAGACTTATTCGATCGCTGCGAGCGCGCCCACAGCTTGGCGACCATGTTTTATGAAATTTGCGGCGATTTAATTGAAGGCTACCTATCGCTCACCTCGCATATGCTAAACAACACCATGCGGGTACTGACGGTTATTACCGCTATTTTTGTTCCACTCACTTTTATTGCCGGCATCTACGGTATGAACTTTGAGTATATCCCTGAGCTGCACTACCGCAATGGCTATTTTATTGTGATGGGATTGATGGGGCTGACTGGCGCGGGGCTGCTGGTATTATTTAGAAAGTTAAGGTGGCTGTGATTGTGAAGGTCGGAGGTCGGAGGTCGGAGGTCGGGGAACGGGCGGCGGAGAATGAAGCCTAAGCTTCGTTCCCGCTGAACTGGCAATCACTATCCGCCCACCACCGACACCTCTCGTCCGCGCCACTCGAATGAGACAGGCCACAGTTTTTGTTTACTCGTGTCGTACTCTTGCCACAACTGACGGTAGGTTTTTTGTTGCACCGGGTGAACTTCCGTCGCCGCCAATTCCGCTAGCGGCTGCAACACAAACGCATTTTTAGTAATTTCATCGCGCGGCAAGTCAACGCCGTCCACCTCACCGCAAAAGTCGCCAAAGGTTAAAATGTCGATATCCAGAGTACGCGGGCTAAACTTAGGACCGCTGCGATCGCGGCCATTATTATCTTCTATTTGTTTTAATACCGCCCACAGCTGACCAACACCGAGCCGGGTATTTATCCCCACCACCAAATTCAGAAAATGGCTGCCGGCAAAACCGACCGCCTCGCTTTCGTAAACAGTGGAAATATCCAAAGCGCCAAAAGTGTCGTTGAGTGCATCTAAAGCCGCACTGATATGCCGGTAGCGATGAATATTACTGCCTAAGCTTAAGTACACACGGCTCATGCCGGCTTTTCTCCGCGCTCAATCACCAAACCGACATCGCGCGCACCGCGCAACGCGCCGGGCTTACTCAGACGTAATCGCAACCAGGGCACGTTAAACTCTGCGCGCACCAATGCCGCGATCTCTTCGGCTAAAGACTCAACCAAGAGCGCTGCGCGGCCTTCCACATGTGCGATAACACGCTTGGAAACCGCTTTGTAATTTAGCGCATACTGAATGTCGTCCGTTTCAGCCGCCCTGCGAATATCGGCCGCCATTTCCAAATCGATACTTACGGTTTGGCGCACTTCCCGCTCCCAATCGTAAATACCAATAATGGTTTGAACCTGCAGGTCCCGAATGTAAACAATATCCATAACACACTCTACTTTTGTTGATCGGGCGACTCGCCCAAAGGCGACAAACTGTCCAGCGGCCAGCGCGGCGTCACGTTAATCGGTAAGTCTTCACTTATACCGGCGGCCAGGCGTTGGGCACCGGCATAGGCGATCATGGCGCCGTTATCGGTACAGAATTCATGGCGGGCATAAAACACCGACGCGTTTATTTTCGCCAGTGCCACTTCCAGCTCGTGGCGCAGCCTTTTATTGGCCGACACACCACCGGCAATAATCAATCGCTTGTAGCCGGTGGCTTCCAGCGCACGCCGACATTTAATCACCAGCGTAGAGACCACCGCCTCCTCAAAGGCGCGGGCAATATCGGCGCAGGTTTGATCGTCCGGCAGCCCGCTGGGGCCTTTGTGTTTCGCCACGGTATTTAAGGTGTAAGTTTTTAAGCCCGAAAAACTAAAGTCGAGCCCGGGCCGATCGACCATAGGGCGCGGAAAGGTAAAACGCCCAGCCACACCTTGCTCGGCAAGCTTGGCAATTTGCGGCCCACCGGGGTAATCCAAATCGAGCATTTTGGCGGCTTTGTCGAAAGCTTCACCGGCGGCATCATCCAGCGATTCGCCCAGTAACTCATAGCGGCCGATACCTTCTACTTTAACCAACTGGGTGTGCCCGCCAGAGACCAGCAGAGCGACAAAGGGAAACGGCGGCGGGTTGTCCTCCAGCATGGGCGCTAACAGATGCCCCTCCATATGGTGCACACCAATCGCCGGCACCTGCCAAGCGTAGGCGAGCGAGCGGCCGACACTCGCCCCTACCATGAGGGCACCAATCAAACCGGGGCCAGAGGTGTAGGCAACGCCGTCTATATCGCCGCCTTGTACATCGGCACTGGCCATAACCGACTGAATCAGTGGTAGTATCTTGCGCACATGATCGCGCGAGGCCAGCTCCGGCACCACACCGCCATATTCACTGTGTACCGCAATTTGCGAATACAACTCGTGGGCGAGCAGTCCTTTTTCGGTATCAAACAGGGCAATACCGGTTTCGTCGCAGGAGGTTTCTATCCCCAATACACGCATGATTTCGTATTCCCGGGCCAACAAAGCTCGCTATGATATAGATCGCATTGGGTTCGGGCCAGCAACTCAGGTAAAAAAGCCGGAATTTGCCCTTGCAGGTGGGAGTTTAAGTGTATAAAATCTGCGCCCTCTTAGAGAGACCTACGTGTTTACGCCGATGGGCCTCCATATAACGAGATACATTTTGTCTTAGCAAAGACACATATTAGTCAACCAAAGGTAAAAGCATGCCTTCAGTAAAGATTAAAGAAAACGAGCCGTTTGATGTAGCACTGCGTCGTTTCAAGCGCGCTTGTGAAAAAGCAGGTGTATTGTCAGAAGTTCGCAGCCGCGAGTTCTACGAGAAGCCAACTGCTGTTCGCAAACGCAACATGGCTGCTGCCGTTAAGCGTCACGCCAAAAAAGTACAGCGCGAATCTCGTAAGTTCCAACGCCTGTACTAAGCTGCATACCGTCGCCTGAGGGCGATGGATGCACCAGCTCAAGAGACTCGGGAGCCAAGATGGCATCTGCACTGAAAACCCGAATTAATGACGAGCTAAAAACCGCAATGCGAGCCAAGCAAAAAGCTCGCGTTGCGGTTTTGCGTCTTGTTAACTCGGAATTCAAACGCATTGAGGTCGATGAACGCATCGAGCTTGATGACGCCCGCGTACTCGCTGTGCTCGACAAAATGCTCAAACAGCGCCGCGACTCCATAAAGCAGTATGAAGACGCAAACCGCGAGGATTTGGCCGAGCAAGAACGATCCGAGAGCGTGGTGATTCAGGAATTTTTGCCTCAACCTCTGAGCGATGCCGAGCTGGATCAAATTGTCGAGCAAGCGATTGCCGACAGCGGTGCCAGCAGCATGCGCGAAATGGGCCAGGCCATGGCACTGATTAAACCTCAGGTGCAAGGTCGCGCCGACATGGGTGACATCAGCAAACGTATTAAGGCTCGCCTCGGTTAAACCGTCGCACAACGGCTCACAACCCGTTAAACTCCTCTCATGAGCCTAATCCCCCAGTCGTTTATCGATGAGTTACTCGATCGCGTCGACATTGTCGAGGTGGTGGATCATCGCGTCAAACTGAAAAAGACGGGCAAAAACTACGCCGCCTGCTGCCCCTTCCACGACGAAAAAACCCCATCGTTTACCGTCAGCCCCGACAAACAGTTCTATTACTGTTTTGGCTGCGGTGCCAGCGGCAATGCCGTGGGCTTTATTATGGATTACGAACGCATCGCCTTTCCCGAGGCAGTGGAACAACTGTCGCACCTGTGCGGCCTGGAAGTGCCGCGCGAAGAGGTCACCCCGGCCCAGTCCCAACAAGAGCGCCAACGCAAGCGCCTGTACAGCCTGCTCGAGCAAGCCAATGACTTTTACCGCGAACAGCTGCGCCAACACCCCGGCCGCGCCAAGGCGGTAGAGTACCTAACCGGCCGCGGCCTCGATGGCCATATTGCCCGCGACTACGGCATCGGTTACGCCCCGCCGGGCTGGGACAACCTACTCAAAGCCCTGGGCTCGAGCAGCGACGATCAGCGCGACCTGCAAACCGCGGGCATGCTGATTCAACCCGAGGGCTCAGATCGCTGCTACGACCGCTTTCGCTACCGCATTATGTTCCCCATCCGCGACACCCGCGGGCGGGTTATTGGCTTTGGTGGGCGGGTGCTGGGTGACGACAAACCCAAATATTTAAACTCCCCCGAAACACCCGTCTTCCACAAAGGGCAAGAGTTGTACGGCCTGCACGAAGCCCGCCAAGCTTACCGCGAACTGCCTCGCCTACTGGTGGTAGAAGGCTATATGGACGTGGTGAGTCTGGCCCAGTTTGGCCTGCGCTACGGGGTCGCCACACTCGGCACCGCCTGCAGCCCGGAGCATTTAGAGCGCGCCTTTCGCTACACCAGCGAAGTGGTTTTTTGCTTCGACGGCGACAGCGCCGGTCGCCGCGCCGCCACCCGGGCTCTGGAATCCTCGCTGCCGGCAATGACCGATGGCCGCCAGGTAAAATTCTTATTTTTGCCCGAGGGCGAAGACCCGGACACCCTGGTGCGGCAGGTCGGAGCGGAAAAGTTCGAAAATATGATCGCCATGGCCGTGCCACTGGAAGACTATTTGTTCGACGCGGCGGCCGAAGGCATCAATATTCAAACCATGGAAGGTCGCGCCCATTTCAGTAAGCGCGCCGCCCCTCTACTGGCCAAATTGCCCAAAGGCGTGTTCAAAGAGTTGATGTTCGACTCGCTCGCCAATCGCACCGGTCTGCGGCGCGACACCCTGGAAGAGCTGATTGACACTCCCGAGGCCCTGCCTTCGCAAGCGCCCAGCGCCCCTGAACCCGAGCCCAGCGGCCACCTTAAGGTCAGCGAGCTCCAGCCAAACCTGCCCGAAGCCCCACCGGCTGAGGACGCCTATTACGCCGACATGCCGCCGCCGGAGCAGGTGCCGCCTGTGCCCGACCACGCGCCCTACCCCGAAGAGTCAATGCCCTACACGCCGGGAGATGACTACCCGGAGCACGAGGCCCCTGCTGGCGAATCTACTATCCCGCCGGCCACAAGCCCCAACAGCCGTTACCTCATGCCGCCCGAGCGCAAAGCCATGGCACTGCTGTTGGCCCACCCGGAGCTGGCGGCAAACGAAGACGACCACCAGTTCTGGCTAGAGCAACCCAACCTTGAGCTGCGCCGCCTGGGCCGCTTGCTGCAGCTACTGCATCAACGCAGCCACTACCAACTGCCGCATATCCTCGGCCACTGGCGCGCCAACTACGGCGAGAGTGAGTCCGATCAACTGGCCGCCATTGCCGGTAACGACCTGCTGCGCGCTGCGGCCAACTTAACCCGCAAAGAGGCCAGCGACGAGCACGGCTACAACCCCGCAGGCGCTCTGCAGGCCTGCCTGCGCAAAGCTCGCGAACAAGTGGCATACAAGCACCGCGCCGCCGCCATGGCCACCTTAAAAAGCCCCGCCGCCAGCCAAATGAGCCGCGCCGAAAAAGACGCACTCTACGCCGCTGCGCTCGGCCGCGAGCCAAATGAATAAACCGCTGAATCTCTGCCTGAGCTTATTCAGCAGTAACCCGCCCCAGGCGCGGCTTAAAATGGCAAAATAAGCCAAAACCACTAAATTTTTCAATTAGATAGCCGCTATCGACCTTGATTTCGCTAGAACATCCCCAACCGTTTAGAGTATAATCCCGCGCTTGCTTTTTAACCGCTAACTTCACAGGGTATCGAATGGCTGACGACGCTAAACAGCAACAGTCCCGTATTAAAGAGCTCATCGCTCGTGGTAAAGAACAGGGTTACCTGACTTACTCCGAAGTGAATGACCACTTACCTGAGGACATTTCCGATCCCGATCAGGTCGAAGACATCATTCAGATGATCAACGACATGGGCATCCGGGTATTCGAACAGGCACCCAATGCCGACGACTTGTTGATGGCAGACGGCGACTCCTCGGCCGACGAAATAGCCGCCGCCGAAGCCGCCGCCGCATTGGCTGCGGTAGAAACCGAAGCCGGTCGCACCACGGACCCCGTGCGTATGTATATGCGCGAAATGGGTACCGTTGAGCTGCTGACCCGCGAAGGTGAAATCGCCATCGCCAAGCGCATCGAAGAAGGTGTGCGCGAGCTGATGCACGCCATCGCCCACTGGCCCGGCGCTGTCCAGCAAATCATCGACGAATACGATCTGGTAGTTAAAGAAGAGCGCCGCCTGAGCGATATTATTATTGGCTGGCTCGACCCTTCCGACGAAATCCCTACCGCCGGCTCCAACCCCGCGGCCTCGAAAGACAGCGATTCGGACGATGACGACGATGAAGCACCTTCGGGCGTAGATCCAGAAGAAGCCAAAGAGCGTTTTACCGCTCTGAAAAAGCAACTCGCTAAGGCCGAAAAGACTCTTGAGAAGCACGGTCGCGACAGCAAGCAAGCCGTTAAAGAGTTGCATGAGCTGGGTGAGATTTTCAAATTCTTCAAACTGCCACCGCGCCAGTTCGAGCCGGTCTACACCGGTGTGCGCGATATTCTTGACCGCGCTCGTCGCGAAGAGCGTGCCATTTTAGAGCTGTGCGTTCGCAAAGCCCGTATGCCGCGCAAAACGTTTGTAAAAGAATTCCCAGGCAACGAATCCAACGAAGAGTGGATTGGCGAAATCATTAAGAAAAAGCGTGACTACTCGGAAGCGCTCAAGCCTTTTGAAGCCGACATTGTTCGCGCCCAGCGCAAGCTGCTGCAAGTCGAAGATGAAGGCGGCCTGCCGCTAGCGGCCATTAAAGACATCAATCGCCGCATGTCGATTGGTGAAGCCCGCGCTCGCCGCGCCAAAAAGGAAATGGTTGAGGCCAACCTGCGTTTGGTAATTTCCATCGCGAAAAAATACACCAACCGCGGCCTGCAGTTCCTCGACCTGATCCAGGAAGGCAACATCGGCTTGATGAAAGCGGTGGATAAATTCGAATACCGTCGCGGTTATAAATTCTCCACTTACGCTACCTGGTGGATTCGTCAGGCGATCACCCGCTCTATTGCCGACCAGGCCCGCACCATTCGTATTCCCGTGCACATGATTGAGACGATCAACAAACTCAACCGTGTATCGCGCCAAATGTTGCAAGAGATGGGTCGCGAGCCCACCCCGGAAGAGCTGGGTGAGCGCATGGAAATGCCGGAAGATAAGGTTCGCAAGGTATTAAAAATTGCCAAAGAGCCCATCTCCATGGAAACTCCTATCGGCGACGATGAAGATTCGCACCTGGGTGACTTTATCGAAGACACCACCATCGTGTCTCCGGTAGAATCGGCCACCAGCGTCGGCTTAACCGAGTCCACTCGCGACGTACTCGCCGGTCTTACCGCCCGCGAAGCCAAAGTACTGCGTATGCGTTTCGGTATCGACATGAACACCGACCATACCCTGGAAGAAGTGGGCAAACAGTTCGATGTAACCCGCGAGCGTATCCGTCAGATCGAAGCCAAAGCGTTGCGCAAACTGCGCCACCCAACACGCTCCGATCACCTACGCAGCTTTTTGGACGAGTAAGGGATTTACAAGCATACGGAGCAGGCTATAATGCCGCTCCGTGAACGCAGAACGCAGAACG
>NZ_JAUOQM010000028.1:38820-96189 GCF_030547685.1 Gilvimarinus sp. 2_MG-2023
GCAGAACGCAGAACGCAGAAAAGTTTGTTGCTGCTCCCTGCAAGAAACAAGAATTATTACTGAACGCAGTAGATTTTGTTCCCTGACAAGGCAACGTAGCTCAGAGGACAAAAGACAAGTTTAAGGGCCTTTAGCTCAGTTGGTTAGAGCATCCGACTCATAATCGGCAGGTCCCCAGTTCAAGTCTGGGAAGGCCCACCATCCAATAAAAAAGCCCCTGCCAATTTATTTTGGCAGGGGCTTTTTTATTGGATGGTTGTTTTCTAGAATTTGTTCGCTCTGGCCAGTTCACTAATTGCGCAAGCAATTCGCAGCGAGGCGAAGCCGACGCCCGCAGGGTCAAAAAGACTCTAGTCTTTTTGATTCACTCTGGGGAATCCTTCGCAACCACTTCCAAAACCTACATTCACCACATCCAAGTAGCCGGATTAAACCGCGCGCCCACCCCGTTTTATCATTCCTCCGGCATATTGATATTAATATCAGTGGCGCCGCATACACTGAGCAGCTGTTTGATACGGGGCAGGCAGTGGTGGGCGTCAAAGTTACCGTCCAGGGCACATTCAAACTGGTTGCCATTGGCGTTAAAGCCTTCAAACCAGACTCGGCCCAGGTTTTCTTCGCAGTCGTCCATTAGCTGTTCAATTTCCTGCTCTGCCGCCTCGCCAAAGCGCTCAAACTGCTCCTCCAGCCAGGCGCCCTGCTTGCCCTCGCACAAACCAGCTAGCATTTTATGCCAGGCTTCACGGTCTTGCTCTGGGCTCTTAAAGCAGATGGTATTAAAAATACTCATAGCGGCTATTCTCCGTGCTTTTTCTTTAGCGCTTGCCACATACGTTTCACTTTGGTGTCGCCTTCGATGCCGTCAAAAACTTCTCGCAATTCATCGAGAAAGCCTTGGCGTACTGCCTTTTTCTCGTCCGTTAAGGGGTACTCGGGTTGATAGTCCAAAACAGAATTCATTTGTCGAGTCATCAGTTTCTCTTTACGGGAATTGCCGCTCTTACCATCAAAGTCCTGTTCGTCCATTTGCGATAGCAGATCAAAATAGTAGCTTTTTCTTGGCATATAGGAGCTAGGCAAATTATCACTCTTCCCGGAAATCCACCTGGATAAACTAGGGCCAAACATTAGGCCAAATACTCTGCACGCATCCACTTCGAATTGCGCGTATTCTTTATTTTTCCCGATCGGCACTCTGGATTTGAAGTTTCGTTTAAAAGTGCTACCCAGAAAGTAGTCCCACTGTGCCAGCTCTTCTTCTGGGGTGTAACCAAAACGAATCAAGTCTCCTTCAATTGTCCAATATAGCTTATGCTCAATTACAAATGGGGACTCGATTATGTGCTCCAACACAAAATCCCATCCCTCTTCTGACTTGAGTGGAAAGTAAGTAAACAAGGAGCTATCACTTAGCACATTGCGCGACAGTATTTCTCCGGTCATAAAGTAGTGTTCTATTTCCTTTAAATCTTTTTTTCTGACTTCGCCCTTAATTGCTTCCCGCACCACGGCCCACTGCTCAGTGCGACGGGCTATCCACTCTGGGTCTTTAGTAATCGATAAGTCCACAATTCCCTCCATTTATTGCCTTTGTAATCCTTCGCCCCTTTTATCACTGAGGACGTCATCAATGCTTATTTGTACCAGATTTTCAAAGATCATCGCAGTGCGTTTTATTCTACCTATTATGTTCAGACAAATCACAGCCATAAGACTGCATCAGCCAGTGGTACGAAATGAAGCTTTGTTTGTGAGCTCTGCAAACGGATCTGTGTGGAACTCCAGCTCTTATCGAGAAGCTCAGCAGGTGTGGGGTGGATTTTGATACCGGCGAGGTCACGCACGAGGCTGAGGACGCAAAGCTGCCCGTTCGGTGGGTGCGCGAGAATGCGCCCTAAGGCTTCGGCTACCGGCCTTACGGCAATGCATATTACGGGGAGTTCAGAGTGTGATGAGCTCCTTGGTCACAGTGGATGAAACGTTGAGGGAATGGTGTATGAGCTATGTGAAGGTGTTTGGGCTGTGTGTTGGAATGATTGTGCTCGCCGGGTGCAGCGAACCGACGATAGACGCCTCCTCGGAGAAGGCGATGAAAGCCTCGGTCACCGAGGTTAGGGACTCGCTGCCAGAGGGCGAGCGCGATAAGTTCGAAAAGGCTGTGCAGGTGCTGGCAATGAGTCACATCAACATGGAAGACGTGCTCTCAGGCGGCAGCGATGGCCTCGGGACCATGCAGAGGCGGTTTTACCAGTCGATTGATGGCAAGACTGCCGCCGAGGTGTTCGCCGAGGCTGATATAATTATCGCCGAGCGAAAGGAGCGAGAGCGCCAGCAGGCGCTAGAGGAGATACGCGAGCTGGAGCAAAAGCGCGTTGACTCGGGCAGTGCCCGCGAGAAACTCAAGCAGTTCGAGGTGATGCGGTCCCGATTCTATCTGAAGGATCGAGATTTCACTCGTGATGCACCGGTCATTGAGCTGACCGTGAAAAACGGTACCGATCAGGCCATATCGAGAGCGTACTTCGAGGGTACCATTGCCAGTCCGGATCGCAGCGTGCCCTGGCTCAAAGACACGTTCAATTACGATATTTCAGGCGGTTTGGAGCCGGGCGAGGAAGTAACCTGGACTCTTGCGCCCAACCCCTATTTGGACTGGGGCAAGGTTGATGCTCCCGCCGATGCGGTATTCACGGTGACCGTCGAGCGGCTCGATGGCGCCGATGGTGAGCCGCTCTATTCGGGCCAATTGTTCGATGAGGACGACCAGAAGAGGTTGGATGAGCTTAAGGCGCAGTACAGCGCCGAGTAACGAAGCCGGGCGCCAGAGGTGCCTCAGGCCGGGGCCGGATAGTCTTCGGTCCTAGTCGCTCAGTCGTAGCTTGGTGCGCTCTGACTATAGGCGCCGTGCTTGAATTCAACTTAGAAGCTCCCAAATGGATTGGCGATAAGGGAGCAAGTAAGAAAAATAATTAAAAGTTTATACGATACGAGCTAAAAGTGGCCAAACTATGATCCCCCGCACACAATTTATTTTGGCAGGGGCTTTTTTATTGGATGGCTGTTTTCTAGAACCTGTTCGCTCTGGCCAGTTCACTGATTGCGCAAGCAATTTGCAACGAGGCGAAGCCGACGCCCGCAGGGTCAAAAAGACCCTAGTCTTTTTGATTCACTCTGGGAAGGCCCACCATATAAAGGCCGCTATCTTCTCAGGTAGCGGCCTTTTTTATTGGCCTTTAGCTCAGTTGATTAGAGTATCCGACTCAGCTTTTATAGAATTCGGGGCAGGTCGACAGTTCAAGGTTATCCGGTCTAAACCATATAAAAAACCACTATAAACTTACAGCTCGTCTGTCTGATCGGACGCAACATAAGGGCTGCTGGTTTGGATATGAAACTCCCCCATCAGAGATTGATGCACAGGGCACCGATTAGCGACCTCCAATAAACGCCGGTGTTGCTCGTCGCTTAATGTACCGACATAACTTATTTTTCTCTCAATCACACTGTCTATGCCTGACCCGCCTTCTTTATTGGTTTTAAGTCGGCGGTGGGTTAAACGTACTTCGAGCTGTTCTATCGCCAGCTTTTTGTGATTAGCATACATACGCACGGTCATGGAGGTGCAAGCCCCCAATGACATAAGCAGTAATTCATAGGGACTGGGACCTAAATTACTGCCGCCTTTATCTTCCGGCTCATCGGCTTGCCATTGGTGATCGGCACTGTACAGCCCACGCAAAAACTGCGTATTTTTTTCGGTAACCAATACCTCCGCAGGTTCCACACTGGGGCGGTCCTGACTTTGCACTGGGGGCGGATCTAGTTTTAAGTAACGACTGGCCCACGTCGTCAGTGTTAGCGCAACATAATCGGCATCTTTCTGCCGACTGAGTAAGTGGTCGGCATCATCCAGTGACACGTAACTTTTGGGATGCTTTGCGGCTTTAAAAATTTTCGTCGCCTCGGTTACATCCACCACAAGATCAACCGGCGAATGGAAAATCAACAGCGGCTCCTAAATCCTCCAACAACTCCGCACCCAACTCAAAGGTTCGACCGGCAATCGTAACCGGAGCACGGCCGGTTTGACGGATATCACATGCTTGATCCGCAAATAAATGCTCAACATGGGACGGAGATGCCGGCGCAGCGATGGTAACCACCGCTTGCACCGAGTCGAGCCGGCGTGCCACCGCCAAAACAGCGGCACCACCTAAGCTGTGGCCAATGAGTAATGAAGGGGCCTGGTACTGCCGGGCTAAAAATAGCGATGCCGCTTCCAGATCTGTCACATTACTGGAAAAGGTAGTGTTGGCGAAATCACCTTCGCTGCTGCCCAGACCGGTAAAATCGAACCTCAACACAGCAATCCCTTGATTGGCTAGAGTGCGAGCAATACGAGTGGCAGCTACCACGTCTTTACCACAGGTAAAACAATGAGCAAATAACGCATATGCTTTCGGTGTGCCGTTATCTGGCAACTCTAAGGCACCTGCCAAGGTGTGCCCCTCGGTACTGGTAAACTCAACCTTGTGACGCGACATAATGCCTCCGTATAGCCAATAAATGTAAGATCCAACCGTTAACCCTGTAAAACACGGCATGCTGTCTTCGGCCCAGCAGGGAAAGATCCATACGTTAACCCCATCAGAACATTAGAGCGAAATTTAGGCAAGCTCACCCCGTTAAGCGTGGCGATAAACGTGAGGCAAAACAAAGCACCCTTTGAACTTTTTTGTTATGGTAGGCGCCTACTAACGGACTGACATGACAAAATTGCACCGATGATGCTTAAAAAGATTGTGATTTACCTAGCGCTGATGGTGGTTGCTCTGCAATCAGGCATGACGCTGGGCGATATTCACCACTGGCATCAATCGGGTAATGGGCACTGGGTGTTTGACGCTTCACATCAGCCCGCCGATACTCACCCCTCAACCTTTACCGATTCAAACAACAGCGATACCGTCGTTATTGATAGCAACTCGCACGAGCTGGATTGTCAAAATTGCTGTCAGTGCCACGGCCATTTTTGCTCGGCCTTGCTGCTATCGGCGCAGCATCTACTGCCCAGTAAAGCCATCAGCCCACCCACTGAGTACACCGTTGGCACCCGTCCCGAGCCGCTCGAATCCTTTTTACGCCCTCCCAAAGCCTGAGCCCTTAACTTCTGATACCACTTGGTAGCGGGCGTTAATACGCCGCCACAGCCTGTTGGCTTTTTGCCGGCTGACGACGGCCTTGCCCGCACCAGCGAATGCAGCTTGAACTTAGGACTTACTCATGGAGTTGAACACCATAACGCGCCGCTGTCGGCGCTTGCTGGGGCTTATGCTACTCGGCACCAGCATCCACTCGCTGGGGGCACCGGCAACACCGGCTAATACGCTAACCCTGCAGGATGCTTTAACCCGCACGCTGACTCACAATCCGGCGCTATATCAATACCGTTTTCACAAGGCCGCACTCCTTGCCAGTAAACAAAATGACGCACTTAGCCCGGCGTTAGCGGTTGAGCTAAACGTTGAAAATATCGCGGGGACAGGTGCCAAACAAGGCGTGCAAGAAGCCGAGACAACCTTGGCGCTGTCGTCGATGATTGAATTAGGAGGCAAACAGCAAGCGCGGCTTACCTATGCCGATGCTCGCATCCGTCATGCGCAGTATCAGCACCAGGCCACCAGCTTAGATGTATTGGCACAGTTAACCACCCACTATATTGAAAGCCTTGCCACCCAGGCCAATAGGGAGCTGGCCCAGCGCTCGCTGGATTTTACCCACTCTCTGCTCGACACCATGTCGGTGCGGGCTCAACGCGGCGCCACCCCCGAGGCCGAAGTACTGCGCGCCAAAGCCGCCGTGGCTCGCGCCGATATGCAATTAACGGCGCTGCAACGCAAATTTGAGCGGCAAAAAATTCAGCTCGCTCGCTACTGGGGTGAAACTCAAACGCCTTTTCAGCGTTTAGATGGCAGCTTATTTGAGTTTGGCGCCAGCGAGCCCTTTGCCGAGCTGTATCAGCGCGCCCAACGCTCACCCGCCCTGCAGGTCTTCGCCAGCGAAAAGCGCCTTCAGGAGGCGCAGTTATCGCTGGCACACGCCGACCAACGCAGCGACTTAACCTGGCGGCTTGGGGTAAAACATTTTGCCGCAACAGATGACGCCGCTTTAACCGCCGGAGTTTCAATGCCGCTGTTTGCCAACCAGCGCGGTAGCACACAGGTAAAAGCGGCCCAGGCGAAACGCGATGCAATCGATTATGCCGAAACAGACCAGCGATTACGCCTACACGCACAGCTATTTAATGCCTATTCGCTGCGCCAACAAGGTATCGACAATGCGACGAAAATGGCCGAGGTCGTGATTCCAGCGCTAGAGCAAGCGCTCGAACTCACCCAAACCGCTTACGACAATGGCCGCTACCAATACCAGGACTTAATGGCCGCGCGCGAAGAGTTGTTAGCGGCGCGGCAGGCGCGTATTGACGCCGCCACCACCGCGCTCGTCAGCCAAGCACTGATAGAACAACTAACCGGCGCGCCTTTTACCCAATAATCAAAATATTTTTAGTTTGTTAACCAGCAAACTCGGGACTTAACCTTATGAAGATTTCAACCATCGCACTGCTGTCACTCGCAAGCTTGGTGTTTAACGCCTCGACACTCGCCTCGGACGAACACGGCCACGATGATCACGGCCACAGCGACGATCACCACACTGAAGAAAACCACAGCCGTATTCAGCCGGAGATGGCTCACCAGCTGGGCATTGAAACCACTACAGCCGGCCCACAAGAACTGCGCCAAACCATCACCACATACGGCGCCGTCGCCACCGATCCCGCACAATTGAGCCATGTGCGCGCCCGCTTTACCGGCACGTTAAAAGCCGTACGCGCCACCACCGGTGACCGGGTAAAAGCCGGTGACACACTGGCCGTGGTGGAGTCGGACGAAAGCTTTAAGGCTTATACGCTGCACGCCCCTATTGCCGGACAAATTATTCAGCGCCACGCCAATATCGGCGAAAGCACGCGTGATCAGGTTTTATTTACCATCGTTAATACCGATAAGCTCTGGGCCGAGCTGCGTGTGTATCCGCAACAACAAAACATCGTGGCCGAGGGGCAAACCGTTTTTATTGACACCGTGCACACCCAGCTAAGGGGGCTTATTCAACATATGATTCCCGCTATTGATGGCCCCTACCAACTGGCCCGGGTTGAGCTCGACAACACCGACGGACATTTAACACCGGGGTTAATGCTGCAGGCACACATACAAGTGGGGCACTTTACCGCGCCCGTGGCGGTGGCCAAACAAGCCGTGCAAAAATTGGGGGACAGACGCGGTGTTTTTATACAGCACGAGCATACGTACACCTTTACGCCACTAAAGCTGGGCGCCAGTGATAACAATTTTTACCAAGTGCTGGCCGGATTAGCACCGGGCGCGGAGTACGTCAGCGAAAACAGTTATTTAATTAAAGCGGACATCGAAAAGTCTGCCGCTGAACACAAACACTAAGGGGCGCTAGATGATTTATTCAATATTGCGTCTGGCCATCGACAAGCGCTGGGCCTTTTTATGCATGGCGCTGGTGATTATTGCCGTTGGCGTCTGGAGCTATAAACAATTACCGATTGATGCGGTGCCGGACATCACCAATGTGCAGGTGCAAATCAATACCGAGGCGCCGGGCTACTCCCCCCTTGAGGCTGAGCAACGTATTACCTACCCGGTAGAAAATGCACTGGCGGGGTTGCCCAGCCTTTCTTACACACGGTCTTTATCACGCTATGGTTTGTCGCAAGTGACGGTTGTGTTTAACGAGGGCACGGATATTTATTTCGCCCGCAACCTCATTAACGCGCGCTTAGGGGCGATTAAAAGTGCACTGCCGTTGGGGCTCGAACCCAAAATGGGACCCATAGCCTCAGGTCTGGGCGAGATTGTGTTATACACGGTACAGGCCAGCGCCGAGGCGCGCACCGCTCAAGGTGAGCCCTATAGCGCCACCGACCTGCGCGAAATACAAGACTGGATTATCAAGCCCCAGCTCGCGCAAGTGCCCGGTGTTATCGAGGTCAACAGTATTGGCGGCTACCATAAGCAATACCATGTACTGCCCGACCCAACTCAACTGCTGCATCACAAAATTAGCTTGCGTGATATTCACCACGCACTACAGGCCAACAACGACAATCGCGGCGCCGGCTATATTGAGCGCAACGGTCAACAGCTATTGGTTCGCTCGCCCGGCCAGTTGGCAACTATCGATGATATCGGCAATGTCATTATTGCCGAGCGCGATTCAACACCGATAAAAATTAGTGATGTCGCCGAGGTGGCCATCGGCAAAGAACTGCGCACCGGGGCCGCCACACGCAATGGTCAAGAAACCGTATTAGCCAATGTGATGATGCTCATCGGTGAAAACTCGCAAGCGGTGGCACAAAACGTAACCGCCAAACTTGACGACATTCAAGCCTCCCTCCCCCCTGGGGTTGTGGCAGACATTGTGTACAACCGCACCACCCTAGTCGATAAAGCCATTGCCACCGTGGCTAAAAACCTTATGGAAGGCGCCCTGCTGGTTATCGCCGTACTGTTTATTTTGCTGGGCAACTTTCGCGCGGCATTAATCACCGCTCTGGTGATTCCGCTCAGTATGTTAATGACCATTACCGGTATGGTAAAAACTGGCGTTTCCGCCAACCTAATGAGTCTGGGTGCGCTTGATTTTGGTTTGATTGTCGATGGCGCGGTGATTATTGTTGAGAACTGTGTGCGCCGCCTGGCTATCGCCCAACGCGAGAGCGGCCCACAAGCCTTGCGTGAGCGATTAAACACGGTGTTTACAGCCACCGCCGAGGTGATACGGCCCAGCCTATTTGGTGTTGCCATTATCACCATTGTTTACATTCCCATATTCAGCCTCACCGGTGTGGAAGGCAAAATGTTTCACCCCATGGCGGCGACCGTGGTGATGGCACTGCTAAGCGCCATGGTGTTATCACTCACCTTAGTGCCCGCAGCGGTGGCTGTGTTGATGAACGGTGAAATTCAAGATCGTGAAAACTGGTTAATGCGCCGCTCAAAATCACTCTACTACCCACTGCTCACGCTGGCGCTCAAGTGTCGCTGGGCAGTGGTGGGTTTTGCCTCACTGTTAGTGGTTGTGTGTCTGTGGCTGGCCACCACTTTGGGTTCAGAATTTGTCCCCCAACTGGATGAAGGTGATGTTGCCCTGCACGCCATGCGCATTCCGGGCACAGGGCTTGAGCAGTCGGTCAGTATGCAAAAAACCTTAGAAAAACATATTCGACAATTCCCCGAGGTGGATAAGGTCTTCTCTCGCATTGGCACTGCGGAGGTGGCCACCGACCCCATGCCGCCTAATGTATCGGATAATTTTATTACCTTCTTGCCGCGCCATGCTTGGCCCAATCCGAATAAAAGTAAAGCGACGTTACTGGCCGACATTGAAACCAGCTTAAAAACTTTGCCGGGTAACAACTATGAATTTACCCAGCCGATTGAAATGCGCTTTAACGAACTTATCTCCGGCGTGCGGGCCGATTTAGGCATCAAGCTATTTGGTGACAACTTAGATCAGCTGGTGCTTACGGCCAACGAGATACTCAGTATTGTTAATAGCGTTGAGGGGGCGGCCGATACCAAAGTGGAGCAAGTCACGGGCTTGCCCACCCTGTCGGTAATACCTAAGCGCGAGGCACTGGGCCGCTACGGATTAAACGTCGCCGACTTACAAGCTTGGGTTGCCACAGCCATCGGCGGTGAATCCGCCGGCATTATTTATCAGGGCGACCGGCGCTTTGAATTAGTAGTGCGCCTGCCGGAAACATTGCGCCGCGATATCGAGGGTTTAGCGTTTCTACCCATACCGCTTAGTGACGGTGATTATGTGCCACTGCAAGAGGTGGCCGAGCTGAACATCGCCCCGGCACCGGCGCAAATTAGCCGGGAAAATGGCAAGCGCCGTATTGTTATTACCAGCAATGTACGCGACCGCGATTTGGGCAGCTTTGTCAGCGAAGTGCAAAACCGCATTGCTCAGCAGGCGGATATTCCACCCGGCTATTGGCTCGATTACAGCGGCACCTTCAAACAATTGCAATCGGCCAGCCAGCGTTTATCCATCGTAGTGCCGCTCACTTTGTTACTTATTTTAGGCATGCTAATGATGGCGTTTTCATCCTTAAAAGAAGCGTTGATCATTTTTACCGGTGTGCCCTTAGCGCTTACCGGCGGTGTTCTCTTGCTGTACGCGCGGGGTATGCCGCTGTCTATTTCGGCAGGGGTTGGGTTTATTGCGCTGTCCGGTGTGGCCGTGCTCAATGGTTTGGTGATGCTCGCGTTTATTCGCGACCTATGGCAACAAACCGGAGACTTAACGCAATCGATCATCGACGGTGCCATGACCCGCCTTCGCCCGGTACTGATGACCGCACTGGTAGCAAGTTTGGGGTTTATCCCCATGGCGCTCAACACCGGCACCGGCGCGGAAGTGCAGCGGCCCCTGGCCACGGTAGTCATTGGCGGTATTCTCTCATCCACCCTGCTTACACTGCTGGTACTGCCAGTGTTATACCAGTGGGTGCACCAGCGCGCCGATAAAGCTCCTGTGAAAAAGTGATAGCGATGCAGGCCCCGAACGGAGCCTGCTACAGTAATTATTGCGCGGGGGCGCCTAAGGTAAATACGCCGTGTAGGTTTTTCTGATAATCAGGCGTTTGCATTTGGCTGACGGAAAAAACAAATTCAGACGCTTGGTATGCCCGTACGGCTTCGGACTCGCCCTCGATTAATACGCCGGCCAAATCCAATTGGCTGGCGTTAACCGACACGGCAATATCACCTTGAATATGCGCGTTGGTCAGCTCTATTTCAGCATTGTCGGCCTGTAGCCCAATAGCACTACTGCCTAGATTTACGTTGCGCCCCACCAGCTTGCTGTTGTTAACTTGAAGCGAATTGGCGGTAACGTCTTGCAAAAAAACATTCTGACAATCATTAATCTCAATCGCTTGATAATGCCCCGACAACTGCACCCCACTCTGCCCCGAGCATTGATAATCCCCGTGGTTTTCCTCACTCCCTGCCGACGAGCTAACCGATGTTTTGCTCTGTAAAAAGTTCGTAATCGGCGGGCCGACTAAATCTGGATAGAGTATGGGCATATGCCCCATGCCGGGGAATATTTCCAGCTCGGCATCGGGGATTTGTCCGGCCAAAAGGTAGCCGGTTCGCAGCGGGGCCACCGGATCTTGCTCGCCCCATAGCACCAGGGTGGGCACATCGAGTGTGGTTAAATCGCCGCTGTAGTCTTCGCCGACTAAGGCGAAAGCTGCGTTCATATTGGGTTGGCCTTTTAAGGTGGTGCCCCAAGCCGTATCGCTTTTACTGAGCAGCGCGGTGGGGTCTGGCAGTGCATCCCAGCGCAGTATCGAACCGCCAATTTCGCGCACCAGCCCGCTAATACCGCCCTGCACTTCTTTCGGCAACGCATTAAAATAAGACAACATACCCGCCTCTAGCGGCAGAGCGGTTGAATGACCGGCAAAGGTGCTGCGCTCTAAAATACCGGCGGCACTGATTAACACTAAGCGCTCCACCGAGGTCGGGTAGCGTGTCGCCAAACGCAAAGCCACGGCACCGCCCATGCTGTGGCCCACCAAATGAAACTGCTTGATACCAGCCTGGTGCAACACACTGTGCACGGCGGCGGCGTAGTTACTGGGCGAGTATTTGCCCGTGGGCACCTCTGAGCGGCCAAACCCCGGGAGATCAAAAGCCACAACCCGATACTCTTGAGCCAAAAGCGGCATCACCTTGCGCCAATCACGCCAGCCGTTTTGTCCCAAACCGTGAATTAACACAATCGTTTCACTGTTCTTTCGCCCGGCCTCTACCCAAAACATTTTACTGCCGAATACGGGCTCCGTTTCATAACCGGTGCGCCACCCTTGCGGCAAATTTTCTTCAATAGTGGCCTGTTCCGTCTCGGCCCAAACCAAAGGCGAGAAAGCCACGCCTAAACATACCAAGCACGGCAGAAAAAAAGTGCGAATACATACATTAAAGATTTTCATAGTGAACATCTTGCCAACAAGCCTGTCTATGGATTATTCATTTTATCAGATAGTGCAACCGATACCGCATGGACGTCGACCTTAATCATAAAGCACACGGTTATATAACACCCACTCAGGGTTTTCGCGACGGCGCGGCTTATTGCGCCTTGCCGATAGAGCTTGACGCTAAGCGCTCCTCGCCCTACCGCTTACCCCTGCTGATTAGCGCGGCCATTGCATCGCTCATTCTGCACAGCTTGCTTTTATTTTTAACACCGGCTAAACCCGTACCACAGGACCAGCCCACGGCTATTCAGGTTACTCTGCACAAAAAGGCCGACACTGCCATACCAACCCGCCAAACAGCCGCGGCTGTGCAAAGTGCGAAAAAAGCACCGCAACCGGCGCATACGAACACTGCCCCCGTTGCACCAACTAAACCGGCAGCAGCACCTTTACCCGGAACACTGCCTCACACGGGGCAAGCCAAAGCTAAACCCTCTGCGAGCAGGCCCACCGTTACAAGACAGGCTGATATAACGCAATCGGGCACATCCACCCCAGCGACTGAAGCTGGCAATATCTTTCACCCCGGCTTAAGGCAACAGCTGAAACGGGCCCGCAGCCACTCGGCACAGCCAAGTGCCAGCACTGAACACTATTACAGCTTTCGCGATCCGAGCGGTGCGACCCGTGTGAATATGAAAGGCCGGTGTTTTCGGCAAAGCCTCAGCCACAATACACGCGGCACCGATTGGTATATAACAGGCTGCCTTGACGATAACAGTGAAGGCGCCAGCATACTGTCCGGCCTCAAACAACAACTTCAACGCTAACGCGGTGGCTTATCTTCCGCCTGCTCGGTGCCACTGTCTTCTTGCAACACGCGGCGTAAATCATCCAAGTTTTTGCGAATCGCTTTACCGTAAGATTTATCGTCGCCCCAGGCCTGAGCGAGCTTTACCAGTGACTTTTCATCGTGTTGTTCGAAAAGCTCACCGGCGCGCTGAGCGGCATGATCAGACTGGCCCAATTGCTTTAAGGCATCAACCCCCAGAGCCAGTGCCGAATGGAACGTCTCGCGCTGAAACCCCTCCACCTCGGCCTCCATAAGCTGATAGGCGTGACGACGATCCACCGCACGCACCAATATCTTAAGATTGGGAAAATTCTCGCGCGCTGTTTGAATTATCCGCATTGAGCGCTCAGGTTCATCCACTGCCACAATCAGGAGTTTGGCCTCATCGCCACCGGCGGCATGCAACAAATCACGACGCGTGGCATCACCGTAGTACACCTTCTTACCGAAACGACGCACCAACTCAACTTGTCCGGGGCTGTGATCCAGAATCGTTAGCCGATAACCTTGTGCGGCCAACAAGCGGCCGACGATTTGTCCGAAACGGCCATAGCCGGCCACAATAACATGATCGGTGGAGGCGATATCTGTATCCAGCTCTGGTGTTTTTTTATTGCGGCTGGCGTGTGAAAACAAATACTCATAGGCGACCAGTAACAACGGGGTAACCAACATCGACAGCGCTACCGTGAGGATTACAATGCCGCCAATTTCGGCATCAAAGACTTTTGCATTTTGCGCAGCTGCAACAATGACAAAGGCAAACTCACCACCCTGTGCCAACGCCAAACTGAACAGTAAGCCGCGCCAGCGCCCCATTCTAAAAATACTGGCCAGCGTTAGCAGTACCAGTAGTTTGCCACCAACTAACAAACCGACACAGAGGGTGATTAACAGCGGATTTTCCAGTAACAATTGAAAGTTTATACCCGCACCCACGGTGATAAAAAACAACCCCAGTAACAACCCTTTAAACGGCGCTATATCGACTTCTAGCTCATGGCGGTATTCACAATCGGCCAAAACTACGCCAGCGATGAAAGCTCCCAAGGCGGGTGATAAACCAATAAACTGCATCAGTACCGTAATCGCCACGACAATCAGCAGCGCAAACGCGGTGAAAATTTCCTGCGAATTAGTGGCGGCAATTAACCGGAAGATAGGTGCCACCAAAAAGCGCCCCGCCAATATCACCAAACTAATGGTCAATACGCTGGCCGCTACTTGATACACCACCGGCCAATGAGCAATCGCACTTTGATGCTGCTCGGTCGAGCTATGGCTGACCGTGGACAGCAGCGGTAGGAGTGCCAAAATAGGAATAATGGCAATATCTTGAAATAATAAAACTGAAAATACGTTAGAGCCCGCCGGAGTATTGAGCAGTCCGCGCTCTTCTAGCGACTGCAACACAATAGCGGTGGACGAGAGTGCCAGCGCCAAGCCAATGGCTAAGGCTATTTGCCAGCTGAGTGAAAACAAGCTGAGCAAAAGCGCCATAATCAAGCCTGCAGATAACAACACCTGTAGGCCACCCAAGCCCAAAATAGGTTTACGCAAATCCCACAAACGGGCCGGCTGGAGTTCAAGCCCAATTAAAAACAGCATCATCACCACGCCAAACTCCGCCACATGCATGACTTCCGTTTGATCGCCCACTAATGATAATGCGTAAGGGCCGATAAGTACCCCAGCTAATAAATAACCCAGCACCGAGCCCAGGCCCAGGCGCTTAGCGATGGGCACAACCACCACCGCGGCGAGAAGATAAATTAGGATGTTGACCAGCACAATGAGGGCCTCAGGCTACTGGGATGTTTAACCCCGGGATTTTTTCACCAAATCGTAGGCAACCTGAATCTCTTTCGAGCGCTCGGTGGCGGCCTTCACAGCATCGTCGGGCAACCCCTGCCCAGCCAGCTTATCGGGATGATACTGGCTCATCAATTTACGATAAGCACGCTTGACCTCGGCATCGGTGGCGCTGGAGGTTACACCCAAAGCCTCATAGGCACGGGCGAGCTCGTCGGCGCTGGAGGCTTGCGAGGCGCCACCAGACTGGCGATAACCACCACTGCTAGAGAAGCTATTTTGCGCCTTAATCATGCGCAGCAGCTGCTCAAAGGCAAAGCCGTTAACGCCTAAGCCTGCGGCCACTTCACGCAGCACACGTTCTTCGGCGGCATCAAACTGTCCGTCCACCAGGGCAAGATTCACAAGATAGGTGAGCAGCATTTGCACAAGGTTGTTGTTGCGGCCACAGCGGGCGCGAAAATCGCTCAGTACCTTGGCAGGCTCAAACCCCTTCGCCGAGCCTTGCTTAAACAACTCAATGGCCTCGCGCCGCTGATCGGCTGACAGCCCCATTTGATCCATCAACTGCTCAGTACCGGCCACCTCAGCCTCACTGACGCGCCCATCGGCCTTGGCTAGATAGCCCAACAAGGTGAAAGTGGTTTCAAAAAAGCTGACTTTCAGCGCCTCGCGCTCTTGTGGCGAGACCCTGGCGGTATTGGCTGCATAGCCTTTGTCGAATATATGGCCGAGAAATACCCCTAAAATTGCCCCCACAATATTAAACAACACAAAACCGATTGCACCGCCAATAAGCTTGCCCATTATCGAACCCTATTTCGCTCTATTGAAAAGACCTTAGCTTACCATATAGGCCGCTTGAGGCCTGCGGACCAAACCAGATTAAGCCAGAAACAAACAAATAATTTGCCGCTAAACCTACGACCTAGACCATTCAAGACCACCTAGATTGCCCGTAACCTGCAACATCCTTAACCTGCGCAATCCCTAAATTCAGCCGCGCAGAGCTTTAGGCCCAGAAGTCGAACGCTGTGGTAATAAAAAAGGGCGAGATGCCATTGGCCTCTCGCCCGTTCTCTGGCGCCCTAACTCTTAACTCAGAGCACTTTTAATCCGAGGGCTTTTACTCAGATTACAGCAGGTTACTGGCGAGTTTTTACCGGCTCGCCCTGGTTACCAATCACAATCTCGACTCGGCGATTTTGCAAGCGACCGGCAGAGGTATCATTACTGGCAACTGGGTGCGCCTCACCATAGCCCTGGGTAGAAATGCGTGCGGCATCAACACCGTGGCCAACCAAATTCTCTTCGACGGCACTGGCACGACGATCGGAAAGGTCGAGATTGTATTGATCATTACCCGTACTATCGGTAAAACCTTCAATCAAGACTTCGCGCTCAGGGTACTCTTGCAAGAAAGAAGCAACTCGCTGCAAGGTTCGCTCAGAGCCGGATTTTAGCGTTGCCTCATCCAACTCAAACAAAATATTCCCTAAGGTGAGCACCAAACCGCGCTCGGTTTTCTCAGTCGAGATATTCTCAAGCTCGGCCTCCAATTTACTGGCTTTAGCACTCATTTGTTCGGCCCGTGCCTGCGCTTCTTGTGCTGACTGCTCAGCCTGTAAAGCACGGCTTTGCGCCTGCTCGGCCTGTTCACGCGCCTGCTGCGCTTGCTGTGAAGCTTGATTGGCACGATCTTCCGCCATTCGAGCCTGTTGCTCTTTTTCGGCTGCGCGTAACTCAGCCTGCTCCGCTCTTTGAGTACGAGCTGCCAATAACAATTCATGACGTCGATCATCGGCTTGCTCCACCAACTGATCTGCTTGCTGCATGCGAGAGGTTTGCGTGGCAATGGCTAATTTCCGCTCGACCAGATACACTTGCTGCTGAATCACACTTTCATCGGCATCGGCATCAATCAATCGCTCAAGCTTTTCAAGCGCTTCATCTGCCTCTTTTAATTGAACCGGCGCATACTCGCGTGCTTGATCAACCGTCGACACTTGTGTGTACTGACCTTCTAAGCTACTCAAACGTTTATCTTCCATCGGGGAAGTGGCACAGCCCACTAACATTGCCGCAGCAATAGCAGACATAACAAAAGTCTTTTTATTTAACATTGTCTTTCTCCCTAACCATTGAGAATATTTGGTAGAAATATTTACTGATTACTTGACTTCTCGCTCTAGCGCTCGCAGATTTTTTTGCACCTGCTGTGCAGCCTTTTCTGATTTCTCAGCATTACTGGTGGCAATGGCGAGATTGGAGTCGGCAATAGAACGATCCAAATACGAGGTCGCTTTTTCATACTCCTCTTTGGAAATCAGCTCGTTGGCCATTTTTAGATTTTTTTGTGCTTCGCGAAATACTACGGGTGCGTGGCGCTCAGCATTTACTGACCGGGCCTGTTCAACTCGGGATTGTGCTTGAGCCAACAAGCTTTCAGGTTTTGGTTGACCAGTTGCGCAACCGGCAAGAACCAAAGCCAAGACCACGGAAGACAGTACTGTGAATAGTGATTTCATGTTCCTCTCCTTTGTAATAATTACACTTTCTGTAATGATTATTGAAGAAAACGCCTAAATTACTAAGCATTTCTACTTCTCCAAGGGTAACTGCAAACACAGAGCCAACTTAGAATTTAATTTGAATATAAATAAACCCTGATAACACTAAAATTTATAAATATGGAAGGGTGAAATGAATTAAGACGCTATAGTAGTTATGACTTTAAGTAGCTACCAACTAATAAAAGAAAGATACAGATCATAAAAATTATCTTTAAAAACAATGTTAAAACAGTAATAGTATTAACGACACATCAATGAATGATAATTATAAATTGTATTTTCCTATCATTAATGCGCCAACAAACCTTTGAAACCCTTATTGCGCATAGCCTTTCACATATCAGCATATCGACAACTTCACAGTTATAACGTTTTCTACAAATGAGAACGTTATCGCAATATTCCTGTTACATCTCTGAAATAATCCGCCCGTGTTCAAGCAGTACTACTTTTTTGGATTTATCAACCATCTCGTATTTACATAAGTAGTTTGAAACAAGAATGATATTTTCATTCAATGCGACGCTGACAATCGTCGTGATAAGTATATTTTAATAACGTATGCGTCATTAAGGCGCTGAAATTTTTTCTTCGGAGAAATGTCATGAAGCTATTAACTAGCAGCTCGATACTTGCCCTAAGCATGATCGCCGCATCAGCCGGCGCCGTCACCATTAACAACCCCAGCTTTGAAAATGGTTTTGATGACTGGAATGATGACGACCCATCGGCCGTTTCCGGTGATGCTTACTCAGGCAATAACTCTGCAAAAATAACCGGTGAAGGCGGCCGTGTAGAACAAGATATTTCGCTTAGCGCCAACACTAACTATCGTTTAACCGCTTATGTGTTGGGCTCTGGCACTGTTGGCGTCAACATCAATGGCGCCGTGTTTGATACCGATTCTGATGACGACGACTGGAACCAAGTTCAAGTCGATTTTAATTCTGGCTCGAATACCTCAGCTGAATTATTTGCCAAATATCATAACGGTACTGGCCGCTTTGATGATTTTACAGTCGAGCAAATTGGTGGAACTTCTTCGTCTTCATCGTCCTCTTCCAGCAGCTCAAGCCCAAGCGATGATGTCGAAGCTTCGGCCAGCACGGACGACGGAAATGTAGCCGCTAATGTTTTAGATAATGATCTCGATACGCGCTGGTCAGGCAACGGCGATGGTGAGTGGTTAGAGCTTGACTTAGGCAGCGTGCAACAAGTTGGCAGTGTTAATATCGCTTTTTACAATGGCAATCAGCGCAACTCTTACTTCGACATTCAAGCCAGTAGCAACGGCAGCAACTGGGAAACCGTATTATCTAACGGCCAAAGCTCTGGCTCTACAAACTCACTTGAAACCTTCTCGGTAGTAGAAACCGATGCTCGCTATATACGCTACGTAGGGCATGGTAACAGCTCCAACAGCTGGAATTCAGTCACCGAGATGAGTGTTAATTCAGAAGGTGGCAGTGATAGCAGCTCATCGTCCAGCTCTAGTTCTAGCAGTGGCGGCTCAGGTGGTGACATTCCCGACCTAATCACCGACGGCAGCCTATTTGACTTGGAAGGCGAAAACCCACACCCATTAGTGAACGACAGTACTCTTCGGTTTGTTCCTTTGCAGGCTCAGGTGACTACGCCTAACGGTAACGGTTGGCGCCACGAGTACAAGATTAAATCAGGTCTGCGAATCGCCATGACCGATACCTATGAACTGTTCGAAGCCGATATTAAGGTCGACATGTCAGACGGTGGTAAAACAATTGTGGCGCAACACCACGCTAGCGATACCGGTACCATTATGAAACTCTACGTTTCTGATTCGTCGGAATCGGGCTTTGATGACAGCGTCGCCTACAACGGCATCTTCGATGTATACGTACGCTTGCGTAATACCGATGGTAATGAAGAGAAGTATGCACTGGGCACCATCCGCAGTGGTGATACCTTCGACTTGCGAGTGATCAACGACTACGGGGATGTTTACGTTTACTCTATGGGTAACAGTTTTGGCATTCCTGTAGAAGACGACTCAGCGTCATACTTTAAATTTGGTAACTACCTGCAATCGCAAGACACCAGAACCAATGATGACTGCGGTGAATCTGGCGATTCAGACTCGTTTGAAGAGTGTTACGAAGACCTTGGCATTACCGAATCTACTGTGACCATGACCAACGTACTTTACGAGCGCGAAGAAAACTAAGCCCATTCGAGAGCAAACCCAGATGCCATAGCTGGCATCAAGGCTAGCCCGCCCCACCTGCGTGGGGTGGGCTTTTTAATGGAAGAAATAGAGAGCGGCTGACGTCTGGTACCTGGCAAAGATCGACACCTTATTTATGACAATCATATTAGTCACTGTATGCCAGTACAAGCCATAACGACCTCAGAGCTCATTAATCGTGCCACTTATGCAACGACAGTTTCTTTCGGGTTATCACCGTATTGGTTCGTACCCGGTTTGCTATCCATTACCATAAACACCAGTAATATAAGTGCGCCAACTAAAGGAACGAATGCGATCAGAACCCACCAACCGGTGCGGCCAGTGTCGTGCAGCCGACGCACAGAAACCGCAATACTCGGAACAATAATCGCCAGATAATATAGGCCGCTCAACAAACCCAGCCCAATCTCGGCATTAAACATTCCAGCCATATTGTCGACCAAACCCAACACAAGAATAGCAATAATATTAAATAATGCGAAAAACCAATACTCTTTTCTTCTCGCCCGACCACTAAATACTGCATACTTTTTTAAGACTTCCAGATACCAACTCATAATTTATCCTTTTTTATGCCCCCTAGTGAAAATTTAGATAACCGCGGGGGTGACAACTATCTAATGATTTTTAATTTGACAGGATAAGAAAAATAAATTTTACCGTAGATTTAGGGAATACTAACTCCAACTCTAACGTATTGAAGTCATGATTTATTCTATAGCCTATCGCTTCCAATTAGATCAGATATCAACACAACGCTAAGCTAAGCTAAGCTATAAAGTGATCAAGTACATTTTACCAAGCAAAGTTCACCCTTTAGAGCGCCCCCCAATCCTACCCAAACCAGACCAGCAAGGCTTCACTCACAAGCTTAATCCCGGCAAATGTCAACAGCACATAGCACATGCCGTAAAACCATTTATCCGATACGCGGTGGTGAAGCCACACGCCTAAGCCCACACCAATGGGAACTAAGGGCAGAAGCACTAAAGAGGTATAAAACGCGCTTAAATCCAGCTGGCCAGTCCACACATAAGGCACTAATTTAACGTAGTTAACCACACTGAAAAAAATTACCGTAGTGCCGACAAATACGGTTTTGGGTAATTGCTGCGGGATTAAATAAATGGAAATGGGTGGGCCACCGGCGTGGGCGATGTAACTAACAAAGCCCGCCACTGCCCCCCAAAATCCGCCGCGCGCAACGCTGGCTT
Organism: Gilvimarinus sp. 2_MG-2023; assembly: GCF_030547685.1. Classification (GTDB taxonomy): domain Bacteria; phylum Pseudomonadota; class Gammaproteobacteria; order Pseudomonadales; family Cellvibrionaceae; genus Gilvimarinus. The sequence continues at coordinate 59,606 of NZ_JAUOQM010000028.1, forward strand.
TTTGTGCGACGACGCGCTGTATAACATGCTTACCCCACAAGTAATGCCCCACAAAATACAACGCCATAATACCCACTATAAAACGAATTTTATTAGCATCCATATAGGTGTGCATAGCAGCGCCTAAGGCTAGACCGAGCATAGCCGCGGGAAATAAAATTAATAAATTGCGCTTGTCCCACTTACCGCGAAAGCTCCATAGGCTAACCAAATCCATACTGCACAAAATCGGCAGTAACACGGCAGCCGCTAAACGCGGATCAACAGCGAGTGATAACACCGGCACGGCGAGCGAGCCCAAGCCGCCACCAAACCCACCTTTCGACAACCCCACCAGCAGCACAATTGGTACGGCCAATAGGTAAAACAACCACTGATCAATCATTATTTCCACCACTTATTTCAGTGTCGCTAGGAATGCGGTAATCGACTGATTAATCGTCGTAGCGTTTAAAAATTAACGAGGTGTTAATACCGCCGAAGGCAAAATTATTGGACATCATGTGCACGCTTGATTGGGTGAGAACGCCGCCCATGACATACTGCAAAGGGGCGCAGTTGGCATCGACTTGGTTTAAATTTAACGTTGGCATTACCCAGCCATCGCGCATCATGTGTAGACAGGCCCAGGCTTCGATTGCACCACCTGCGCCCAAAGAGTGCCCCAAGTGGCCCTTGCAACTGCTGACCGGCACACGATCTTGAAACACTGCATAAGAGGCTTGGCTTTCGGTGACATCGCCATATTGGGTGGCAGTGCCGTGGGCGTTTAGATAATCAATATCTGAGGTTTGTAAACCCGCATCTTTCAAAGCAAGCTGCATGGTAACTTGCATGCTGTCGCTATCGGGTTGAGTGACGTGACCGCCATCGGAGTTGGTACCAAAACCAACTACTTCACCATAAATGTCTGCACCGCGTGCCTGAGCATGTTCTAGTGATTCTAAAATCAAGCTGCCGGCGCCCTCGCCAATGACTAAACCATCGCGCTTTGCATCAAATGGGCTTGGGGTTTGGTTGGGGGTATCGTTTTTGGTGCTGGCCGAACGAAAGGTATCAAACACAGCGGCTTCGGTAGGACACAGCTCTTCGGCTCCACCGGCCAACATAATATCTTGCCGCCCACTGGCAATAGCCTCGTAAGCGTAACCAATGGCTTGACTGCCGGAAGTACAGGCCGAAGAGGTGGGATACACTCGCCCTTTAATTTCAAAAAACACACCGAGGTTAACCGCGGTGGTGTGGCTCATCATTTTGATATAAGTCGTGGCGGTAATACGGGTTAAATCGCGATCGGTGAGCATTTGTGCAAACTCGCGGGCGGCGTCGGTACTGCCAGTAGAGGAGCCATAGGCGATACCTGTGCGACCACTGGTTAGCAGTGGGTCATCTAATAAGCCCGCCATCAGCAATGCATCGCGACTGGCCACGGTGGCCAATTGTGACACCCGCCCCATGCTGCGCATTTTTTTGCGGGGGTAATCCCCGGTCAGCTGAAAGCCATCCACCGGGCCACCCAGCTGGGTGTTTAAGCCTTTAATATCGGCCCATTCGTGCATCACACGAATACCGCTGCGCCCTTGGTGCACCGCATCACTGAAGCTCGACCAATCAGAGCCCAGCGCAGTGACCGCACCGAGCCCAGTTACAACCACCCGAGTCATGAGTCGCCGCGTTTAATAATCAGCGATGTATTAACCCCACCGAAAGCGAAGTTGTTGCTCATGGCATACTGACAATCCAGTTCGCGCCCCGCCCCTTGAATATAATCTAAAGGGGCGCAGTCGGGGTCGACTTCGGTTAAATTAATAGTGGGAGCAAACCAGCCCGTGTGCATCATCTCTAAGGTCATCCAAGCCTCCAGCGCGCCGCAAGCCCCCAAGGTATGGCCGATATAACTTTTCAGCGAGCTAATCGGTTTGCCTTCACCCAGCACTTCACAGGTTGCCTGTGATTCGGCCACATCGCCCTTAGCGGTGGCGGTACCGTGGGCGTTGACATAACCTATATCGGCAGCGGTTAATTGTGCATCGTTTAGGGCGGTGCGCATGGCGCCAGCCATTGTTACGGCGCGAGGCTCGGTCACGTGGGCGCCGTCGGAGTTGGTGCCGTAGCCGACGATTTCACCCAGTATAGTCGCGCCGCGAGCTTTAGCGTGTTCGTACTCTTCCAAAATTAGGGAGCAGGCGCCTTCACCCAGAACTAAACCATCGCGATTTTTATCGAACGGGCGAGGTGTTAGCTCGGGGGTATCGTTACTGGTACTGGTGGCAAACAGGGTATCAAATACCGCCACCGGGGTAACATGAAACTCTTCGGCACCACCGGCAATCATGATGTCTTGCATGCCGTATTTAATCGCCTCGTAAGCATAACCAATGCCTTGGCTGCCCGAGGTACACGCTGAGGCCGTGGGAATAATGCGGCCAGTCATACCAAAGAACAGACCGATATTCACTGTAGCTGTGTGCGTCATAGTGCGCAGGTAGGTAGAGGCAGTGATATCCACAGTGGTGTTATCACTCACCACGCGGGTCAGCGCGGGTACATCGCCCGGCGTACCAATGCAGGAGCCGTATGAGACACCCGCGCGGCCGCTTTTGAGCAGTGGATCATCGAGTAGACCGGCCATCGTCAAGGCGCGTTCGCTGGCATCTACCGCCATCACCGACACCCGCCCCATAGAGCGCAGTTTTTTGCGCGGGTAGTGTTTAGGCGTGGCAAACTCAACGGGGGCACCCAGGCGGGTGTTGAGCCCTTCGATCGCATCCCACTCACTAAACACTTGCACCTTGTTTTGGCCGGCCCGCAGGTCCGCCTCTACGCTAGGCCAGTCATTGCCCAGGGCGCTAACCGCACCCACTCCGGTAATTGCCACTCTACGCATTACAACATTCCACCGTTAACAGAGATCACCTGACGAGTGATGTAGGAGGCCGAATCACTCATTAAATAAGACACTAAGCTTGCCACTTCGTCAGCTTGACCAAAGCGTCGAAGTGGAATCATTTTTTTCGCTTCGTCGGCAAAAACTTCATCAACCATATCGGTTTCAATAATTCCCGGCGCCACACAGTTAACGGTAATTTTGCGTTTGCCTAACTCTAGCGCCAAAGATTTAGTGGCACCAATCAAGCCGGCTTTGGTAGCGCTGTAATTAACTTGGCCGCGGTTGCCCGCCAAGCCCGCTACGGAAGATAACGTCACAATACGCCCACCTTGGCGCGCTTGCACCATCGGCATTACCAATGGCTGCAAAATATTGTAAAAGCCGTCGAGGTTGGTGTGAATCACACTGTCCCAATCATCTTCCGACATCGCCGGAAAGGCGTTGTCGCGAGTTATACCAGCATTGCATACCACGCCATAAAAAGCGCCCTTGCGCTCGACATACTCGGTTAACGCTGCGCGCGCCGCACTGCGATCGGCCACATCAAAACTGAGCAGTTCGCTGTCGCGCCCCAGCGCTTGGATTTCGGCGACTACTTCGCGCCCTTTTTCCAAACTACCACGGCAATGGACAACCACATCAAAACCTTCGCGTGCCAGTTGCAACGCAATTGCGCGGCCAATGCCGCGACTTGAGCCAGTCACGAGAATCTGACGAGCCATAACTTTCTCCTAAAGGGCGCCCTGCCCCGCTTGAGCAACGTGCTGCGGATCGCTTAACCGCAAATAGTCTTCGAGGCTATCGGGACGAAAGGCGGAAAACTCCCCTTCACTGACCGTTTGCCACTCGTCGTTTACACACTGCGTAATTTTTCCGTGAAAGGCCACAATCGGCCCGTCGATTAAATTAACATCCACCCGCACCTGCAGCATCGCTCCCAAACTAAAGCTCGCAACGCTCGACTGCACCGAGCGGGCGCTAATTAAAAAGGCCGGTTGTGCGGCCTCGGCCGCTGATTCGCTCAACCCCACCCACACCGCAGCGGTTTGCGCCATATATTCAACGCTACACCAGGCGGGCACGCCGCCGCGAGCCGCATCGTAAAGCGCATTATCCTGTTCAATGGTGGCACCGGTTAAGACCCAATCCGGCGCATGGTCAAGCACTTGGTCAATCAGCCTGAACGGCGGCCGGTGCGGTATTAATGTATCAAGATTCATTCTGCACGCCCAAAATGATTGCGGCGTTATTGCCACCAAAAGCAAACGAATTGCTTAAATAACAGCGCCGCTTCTCGGCACTGACACAATCACCTACCTGCACGAGATTAAGATTGGGCAGCGCCGGGTCGTAATGGCCATGGTAGCAGTGAGGCGGTAGTTTACCACTGTCGTTTAGCAGTGCTAACCACATCAGCCCCGCTTCGGTGGCCCCTGCCGCGCCCAAGGTATGACCCAACTGGCCTTTACTGCTGCTGACCTTAGGGCCGTGGGGAAACAAACGCGACACTACGGCCGACTCCATCGCATCGTTGAGCGGTGTCCCGGTGCCGTGCAGGTTGATATAGTTAATGTCGGCTGGGGCTAACTGCGCCTGCTCCAAGGCCGTTTTAATGGCCGCTTCGGCGCCACTGCCAGCAGGATCGGGCGCCGATATATGGTGAGCATCGGATGAGGCTCCCGCGCCTAACAACTGAATACGCCCCCCAATGGGCTCGCGAGTGACCATAAAAAACGCCGCCGCCTCGCCGATATTAATACCCGTGCGCCCTTCCCCAAACGGGGTGCAGGGCCCTTCACTGACCGAGTCCAATGCGGCAAATCCGTTGACGGTCAACCGGCACAAGCTGTCGGCGCCACCGGCAATAACCGCATCGGCCATGTCGGTTGCCAGTAAGCGTTGCGCCGACGCTAAGGCATGGCCGCTGGAAGAACAAGCGGTGGATAAGGTATAAGCAACCCCTTGCAGTTGGCAGTAGTCGGCTATTAGTTCAGCTAGATTGCCAATTTCTTGGGCACGATAATGATAGTGCTCTGGCCGTTCACCCTCGCCCTGCCAGTGCGCCACTGCGTCTTCGCCTTCAGCAATACCCGAGGTACTGGTACCCGCAACCACCGCAATGCGAGCACTGGGGTAACGTTTTTTAACCTGATCAATACTGCTTTGTATTTGGGCAATAGCGGTTAAGGCCAGCTGCGCATTGCGACTGCGATAGAGCGCCAGGCGCTCGGGCACGGTCAGCAAAGGAGCCGTCACTGGCGCCGTGTAAGTGGGCTTACCCGGCACCCAATCGCACGGGGCCAAGCCGAGATCGCCGGCAAACAGGGCCTGGGCCACACTGGCTTTGTCGTGGCCCAGAGCATTGATCAAACCCAAATCCGCTAAATAGCACGCTGGCATCATGGAGAGTTGGTCCGTATTTGTAATGTTATATTTTTAAGGGGCAAAGCGATGGTATTTGGTGCCTCTGGCTGCCACTGCCATACCGTTCGCGATGACGACTGCAGTTGCGTGCCCTGCCCTGTGTGCTGCAAGTTTAAACCCGCGGCACTGACACAGGATGGGTTTAGGCTGTCGCGTATTAGCCACCAATAAAGTGCACTGACTAAAGTTTCGGGGTCAAGTCCGCGGTAAAACGGTTGCGTTTCAAGCGCGACTTTTTGCTTTGCCAGGCGGGCATTAAATTGCAAACTGCCCAGTGTATCGATCCCAATAAATCGCACGGCATCCGCTTCGAGCTGCACTCTCACCACTAAAGGGGCTGAGCCGAGCGATTGAGACACGAGTAACGTCGCAGCCGCTGGTGCTGGGCAAGAACCATTATGGGGTGCGACCAAGGGGCTGGCACAGCCAGCCAACACTATTAACAGTCCGAGAGCAATAAGCTTTTGCATTAGTCGCCTGACGAGCAAAACTCGGCCAAAGCGCCCATACGGCGACGCGGCTCAGCCACAAATGGGTTGTTTTCATCCCACGCGTAACCGGCCAAAATGGATGAGATCATTTCACGCACGCTGACCGATTGGTGCGGATAAAAAATCGTATCTTGAAATAGCCCTTCGTACCAAGCGTCGACAAATACCCGGAAAGTGTCCACCCCTTTGCGCAGCGGAATTTCGTAGTCGGCTTGCCAGTCTACGATTTCGCCTTCTAGCTGACGCGTTAACACATCGACAGCCATTGTCGCCGAACGCATGGCGATGGTGATACCGGAGGAAAATACTGGGTCGAGAAACTCGCCAGCATTACCCAACAAAGCGTAGTGATTGTTGGCCAAGTGCTTAACATTACAAGAGTAACCGGTGATATGGTTGGCATCATTATTCCACTCGGCACGATCTAGCATTTTGGCAAGCTCGGGCGCCTCGGCCACCATGGCCTGTAGCAACTCCATAGGCGTGTCTTTGCCGCGTTTTTTCAGTTTCTCTTCACTGGCAACTACTCCTAACGAACATTTACCGCCACTAAAAGGAATCAGCCAATACCAAATATCACGCTCTTGCGGATGAACTGTTACCAAGATTTTATTGCGATCAAAATCGCCGAAAGCAATGCCATCATTAATATGGGTAAATGCCGCTTGACGAACAGGAAAATCTGAAGGCTCCTCCAAATCAAGTAGGCCCGGCAACACGCGGCCAAAACCGCTGGCATCGAGCACAAAGCGACAATCGATGGTGGCAGTTTCACCTTCTGGGGTGGTGTAAGTTAGCGTATTGCCGCCGCCTTCGTGTAATTGACAGTCATTAATCACATGGCGGTAACGGATGTCCACACCCTGTTTTTGTGCTTCATCGGCCATAAGTTTGTCAAAATGTGCGCGCTCTACCTGAAAAGTAGTGCCGTGGCCCGGCGAGAATTTTTCTTCAAAATTGAAATAGGTATAGCGCTCGCCCCAAGCAAAAGCAGCGCCATTTTTAAACTGAAAACCGGCATCGCGAATGGCGGGCAAGAAACCCGCCTGCTCGATATATTCCATGCATTGTGGCAGCAAGCTTTCGCCGATAGAAAAGCGCGGAAACTGCTGTTTTTCAAACACAATAACGCTATAGCCTTTTTTGTTCAGCAGTGCCGAGGCGATAGCGCCAGACGGTCCCGCACCGATAATGACCACATCCACTTGCTTAGGCACAGCTGCCATATCCTTTCCCCATTTCACTTATGTTGCGCCAAGGGCGCCAATAAAAATGCCAGTACAATTCCCAACAAAACCGCCAAACCAAAATGCGCTATGGCTTGGGTACCACTTAACGCCAGTAGGCCAAAAGATAACACGGTCGTTACAGTGGATAAACCAATGGCCAGTAACGTAGACCTTGATACCCCGCCGGATTCGCGCACAAACAGTGTGTAATCAATACCAATGCCCAACACGAGCATTAAGGCCATAATATGAAACACACTGATATCAATGCCCACAACCAGTAGCCCACACAAGGTAATCACACTGGCGATGGCAGGAGGGGCAATAACCCTTAGCGCCCCGAGCACACCATAAGGTCCACACAAAAGCACCCCGATTAAACCATAGGCCAGTGCCAACAGTCCGCTAGCGTTGTGGCGATACTTTTGCAGTAATTGATTGGTCCGAGCCACAGGGTCTACCCATTGTGCATAGGGCCAAGGGGCTACCAGCGACGCCAAATAATGAGTATCGAGCGGCGTATTGAGTGTGATCACACTGTACACTTTGTCATCGCGCTGAAACACCAAGGGCACGGCAGCATATTGCCCGCTAGCGACTAACACTGCATCAGGCTCAATAAAAGGCACTTCTTGCTGGCTGGCCATCATTGACGCCACAGCCTTTGAGTTAACTCCAAGGCTGATCAGCACGGATTCTAATACCCCCGAATCTATCACTCGCTCTTGCCACAGTAACTGATTGGCTCGCTGTTGCTGCACGCTAGGCAACCAGTGGTTAAGCGCAGCAAAACTGGCCAAATGACCGGTTTGTTGGAGAGGCGCAAGTGCGGCATCCACCGCTTGCACGCGGTTAAGAAGTTGCGGGTAATCGTCAGCTTCTAACAATATGTATTGCATTGCCCTGCGCCCCCCAAGCTGAGTGCGGAACACCTCTTCCATATCGAGCAACTCCTGCGGTGCATTTTGCATTTGGCGGATATCGTCATTACTTTGCCAAAGCGGCCATATCAACACGACCATTAGCAGTAATATCAAACCGCTCAAGCGTCGACGAAACAATTCCGCCACAGCCTGATGACGCCTTTGCCCCCAGTTCAGTAAATTTAGTAAGGGGCGCGATAGTCCATGCCGACTGGGCTTGCGTAGCAAAATCGGGTAGAGCCCCATAACAGTGACAAAAGCCGCCACTAGGCCAGCGCTGGACATCACCGCTATCTGGGTAAACCCCGGAAAGCCCGTGGCGGTAAAGCTTAAATACCCCGCCACACTGGTCAATAACCCTAAGCTAAGTGGCGCAAGTAAGCGACGGTAATCCGAACCCAGCTGCCAGTGTTGCTGGGCATCTAAACGTTTGGCATAAAAGTGCAAGGTGTAATCAATGGCCACCCCAACCAAGGCCGAGCCGAACACCAAGGCAATAATATGCACTTGGCCAAACCACCATTGCACGACACTGAGTCCGGCCAGCACACCCACAGCAATGGGAACGAAGGCCAACAACAGTAAACCCACACTGCGAAATACCAATAAAAACAAACACACAATACCGATTAACGAGCCCAAACCGACGGTAGAGATTTCACTACGTGCCTGCTCGGCACCCGCCTGGGTGTAGAAAAAGGCTCCGGCATAAAGCAGGTCGGCACCTGGCAAAGCGCGGAGCTCATTAAATGCCTGTGACAATGCCTGCCCCGCCGTTTGCTGCACCTCGAGGCGGTAGGGTGAATCGGCCAAGGTCAGGCGCATTAGGGCGTAATCGGCCCCGCCAATATCCACCATAGCCAACCCTGCGTCCGACAGGCGAACTGATCCTAGATCTGACTGCCAGCTATCTTTAAAATCGGCAAGACTGCCTAGAGGGTCTGTATGCAACTCAGCCGCGGAAAAACCACCCGGACGCATCAATAACCGGCGCAAGGTGTGTTCTTTTAGTTGCTCGGCTGACAGATTTTGCAGGCGGTCGCGCCATTTCGCGCTAAGTAGTAACGCGGGGTGAGCACCCGGTAAACTAAAAGTTTGTTCGCCGGCTAAACCGGCGGCATCCGCGCCTACTTTGGCGAAGCAGGCGCAGTCGGTCAAACGTGCGGTAACCGAGGCGATGGCCACTTGCAGCTGGGCCTGATCGCTGGTGTGCACCAGTAGTAATATCTCTCGCTCAATCTGTGAGGCTCGCTTGCGATTGGCTATCACCTCAGCTGATTGTTCAGTTTGCCCGGGGAAAAGTGCAAGCAGGTCATTATTAAACTGCAACCGGTGTAAGCCCGCCACACCGAACACAATCGTGGTCAGCATAAGCAAAAGACAAGCGTATTGAAAGCTGCGCACAGCTCGCCCCATGCTCACACTCTATTACTCCTCGGCCTGTGCGGCGTACTGGAATTGAATTCGGGTGTAATCGGCATTGGGTTCCTGCACGGTGACGTTGTGCAACCTGCCTTGCTCACCGGTAACGACAATCGCCGCAATGGCGCTTGCTAAACGTTTATTATTAGGCAGCAAACGCAATTGCCATTGAGCATCCAACTCCGAGTGTGGTAGCTGTACGGTAAAAAAGGACTCTAAGCCTTTTAGTTGCAAATCAAAAAGTTTGCCCACAATTTGAAAAAAACCATACACCGATGGTTCTTTGCGAGCGGTAATTTCGGTTTGCTCACCCTCTAGGGTGCGCATGATTGTGCCATCGACAATACGGTAAAGCACGGCAAAAGGTTCTTGCACCGACCAAGTCAGATCACCATTCGTTTTTAAGTCGAAAGTGCCGGAAGAGACCAACGGTTCATTCAAAATGGCCATATATTTATGTTGTTGCATTTGGCCGTGCACCGGTAAGGAGTTTGCCAGCTGAGCCGCCACGGACTGCAGATGTTTTTGATCATCTGCACTGCTGGCATTGCGCCATTTGCCATCAGCGGGGCCGTTGTCGGCACTGCTGCTGGCATCAGCCCAAGCGTTCACACACAAAAGACACAGTAGGCATACACTCAGCCATTTCATCACTACACCTCTTTTCACCTAGGATTTTCTGACGCTGGTGTGGTGGGCTGTTGCTTGTGATAGGCGGCTAATTTTTGCGCCAGAACATCAGGCATCGCAAAGCACATTTCATTGCTACTCAAATCCACCGCCACCTGCACTGTGTAACCTTTAGTAAGCACCTGATTCGTGTCGGCATCGACAATACGGTAGGCAATTTTTAGCCGCACTTCCCACTCTTCCAATGTGGCTTCAATACGTACAGTGCGATTAAACAGAGCTGGGCGCACGTACTTAATGCGTAAATCCACCACCGGAAAACCAAAGCCCGAATCACGCATGGTTTGGTAGTTATAGTCGAGCGCGTCGAGCAATTCGCAGCGCGCGTCTTCAAAATATTTCACATAGTGGCCGTGCCAGACAATATCCATACTGTCGACATCATAAAACGGGATTTTGCGTTCCAGTGACACTGTCACGAGTTGTGTTTTAGTCATTGGGGTAAAGCTCCCAGCGCTGGTCGCGAATCAGCTGAATGGTTTGGCGCAGCACACCTTCCAGTGGCCGATCCTCATCGACGATATCAAAGTATTCTCGCACCTCTGAGTACATAGACTCCAGGGTGGGTGTAATAGCACTGTGGTCAAAGTCACCTTGCTGTTTACGCAGATAAAACGCTTGGGTGGCAGCCAGTAAGCCGGCCGCTACAACTTGCTCGGTTAACTCCAGCACTCGTTCGCAATCGCGGGCCGCGATGGTACCCATACTGACCTTATCTTGGTTGTGACACTCAGTGGAGCGAGAAAAGACACTGGCTGGCATGGTGTTTTTAAGGGCTTCGGCCGCCCAGGCTGATGTACCAATTTGTACGGCTTTAAAGCCGTGATTGATCATTGCCCGGTCTGGCGTTGCCCCCGACAGGTTGGATGGTAAACCATTATTGAATTTCACATCCATCAGCAGCGCCATCTGGCGATCGACCAAATCGGCCACATTGGCAACGGCCACTTTTAACGAGTCCATGGCGAACGCAATATGACCACCGTAAAAATGACCACCGTGCAGTACATGCTCGCCCTCACCGTCGATAATAGGATTGTCATTGGCGCTGTTCAATTCGGTTTCAATAAACTGACGGAACCAGGGCAGCGAATCTTGCAGCACACCGATAATATGTGGGGCGCAGCGCACTGAGTATCGATCTTGCAATCGGTCGGAGTTACGCTCCACCTCGGCGGCTTGTAGGTCGTCGTGAATCCAGCGGGCAATTTGACCTTGGCCGGGGTGCGGCTTAACGGAAAACAACTTGCCATCAAAATGATTGGTGTTGCCTTTTAGGGCCACGCTCACCATCGCCGTTAAGCGGGTGGCCAACTTGGCCAAATACTGTGCGCGATCAAAGGTCAGGCAAGCAATGGCGGTCATGACCGCGGTGCCGTTCATAATCGCCAAGCCTTCTTTAGGGCGCAGCTGCAATGGGGTTATGCCTTGCGCCTGTAAAACTTCGGCGGTGCTTTTGCGCTCGCCTTTAAAATACACATCGCGCTCGCCCACCAAAGACGCGGCCACATACGACAGCGGGGTTAAGTCACCACTGGCGCCCACCGAGCCCTCTTCGGGAACCACGGGCACAATATCTTGCTCAATATAGTCTGCCAAGCGATCCAACAATTCCATGCGGACACCGGAATAGCCGCGCGACAGTGAGGCCAAGCGTGAGGCGAGAATAGCGCGACCGTGGGCGCGATCAAAATCGCGACCCAAGCCGCAACCGTGAAAGCGGGTTAAATGCAGTGGTAACTCTTCCACCAAATGCGATGGAATAGACACAGTGCATGAGTCACCATAGCCGGTTGTAACACCGTAAATGACACCCTCTTCTTGCCACAAATCTTTGACAAATTGGGCGCTGGCCTCAATGCGCTGACGCGATGCTTTCTCGTCAGTGATACGTGCACTGGCACCCCGAGAGATTGCGACGATATCTTCAATAGTGACCGGCGCACCGCCGAACTCAATGGTTTTTCGCGAAGTATTAACGGTCATTGTTGCCAGTTGCTCCTGAATCTCGCTTATCGGTTTTAGTGGTTAAATCATCATTCCAGTAGTCATAAAAATTAAACCACTGTAGTGGGTAACGATTGCACAGCGCCTCTAAACGCTGCACATACTTCCCCAAAATTTCTTGGCAGGCGGCATCGCGCTTGCTGCGCGCTACCCTGCCGCCATCGTACAATAAATCCATACTGGCCTCGTAGCCACTTTCGGTGGTGTAGCCGGCTAAGAAATACACTGGCGCGTCCAACATTAGGGCCAGCCAAAAGGGGCCAGCGGGAAAACGGGCGCTCGCACCAAGAAAATCAGCCTCAAAAAAGCGCTCGCTATTAGCCGGTGGCAGACGGTCGGCCAATAAGATTAAGAACTCGCCCTGATCCAGTTTATCTTTCAGCATCATGGCAGTGGCTGGCGTGACATCTGTGACCGGAATTAAACGCACATCGGTATTGCTGTTTGCACTACGCAGTAGTTCATTAAAATTTTCGGTGCTGCCCGCGTGTAAAATGACATTCAATTTTAACGAACCATCATTTGCCACCACCGCGCGGCACATTTCCAAATTGCCAAAATGCGCACCCAATAAAAGCCCGCCGCGCTTTTCATTTTGCAGCGCCTCCAAGGTGGCGTGCCCTGGAAAATGCACCTGGGTGCGCTGAAGCCGCCCCATCCAGGCGCCCAGCCGATCCATTAGAGCTCGCCCAAACGCCAAGTGATGGCGCCAAACTTGCCACAAGTTGGCACGACGCCCCGTGGCCCGCGCTAAATAAGCCGCTGAATGACGACGCGTGGAGCGGCGGGTAAGAAAAAAATACAGCACTACCAAACAAACCACAGGGTAAGCCAGATAGTGACCACCGTGGCGATAAAACCAAAACAATAACCGCATGGCTCGCAAACTGCCGCGTTCGCGAATATTATCCCAACCGGAACTTTGCGGGGCGCTCATGCCAACCACCGGCGCAGCTTGCGCGCGATTAAAACCGGTGAGCGAAGAATCATTCCAACCACCAGCCGGGTGTGCATCCAGCTTATGGCCACATTGTCACCCCACAAACGAAAATTCGAGTAACCCTGCTCGGGATAAATCACTTTAGTGGGGACGGATATCACGCGCAAACCGCGCCAGTACAATCGCACTAAAATCTCGGTATCAAAATCCATGCGCGCGCCAATTTTGACATCCCGCGCGAGCTCAATAACGGGTTGTAATGGGTAGGCTCGAAAACCGCACATCGAGTCTTTAATATCAAACGATAAGGTTTCCACCCACACCCAAAAATGCGTGATGTACCGACTGTAGAGCCGGTGCTTGGGTACGCTGGCATCGTATTGGGGGATGCCGGCAATAACCGCCTTGGGGTGGGCCTGTGCCTCGGCTATTAACAGGCCTGTATCTTCTACGTTGTGCTGTCCATCGGCATCAATTTGCACAGCGTGGCTGTAACCTAAGTTATAGGCGTGGTGCATTCCCAGCAATACAGCAGAACCTTTGCCACCATTAGGGTGTTGCTCAACCAACTCACTACCGGTTTCTGTACACAGTGCTTGCAGAGTGTGGCCCGCCTCAGCATCGCCACCGTCATTCACCACAATACAATCAATGCCCTGGCCGCGCAGATAACGCAACGAGGGGCTCAGTAGATGCGCGTGATTATAAACGGGAATGACCACACACAGACGAAAGGTATCGGTCATTTTGACACCTCTTCGACCTTGAGCACACCGCGCGAACAATCACCCAGAGCATTGCGATAGCGAAACTTAAGCTGTTGCGCTTCAGGGCGGTACTGCAAACTCAGCATCAGCGATACCGGCGGGCGCACCAGCTGTTGAAATTTATTAGATACTTGGCCGCGACAATCAAAACGGCACGCAAAAAAGCGCTCAGCCAATTGCAGCGCCCAACCAATTTGCACCACGCCCGCCAGTACAGGCAGGTCCGTAAAGTGACCAGCAAAGCACGGTAAATCCTCTCTGAGTTCGATACCAAGCTCAATGCTATTGTCACCTTGATCAAGGACTTGTATCTCTGGCGGCAGCAACATTAATGTTCTCTCTCACTGAGTAATTGCTGAATAGTCGCGGCCACTACTTTGCCCTGATTGTTGCGCGGCAAGGTCGTAAAATACCGCCAGCGTCGCGGTAACAACGGTCTCTCAAAATAAGTCGAGAGGTGGTTCTTTAACGTAGTATTGATGAACAATTTTTTTTCATTGTGCAGCGCACTCAAACCCGCTTCGCTCAGCGCCACCACCATACCAACCTCATCTCTGCGACCGCGTACAACTGCCGCACGGCTTTCTTGCACCCATGGGTGCTCGCTCAACCGAGCTTCCATCTCGCTCAACGATAAGCGTTTACCTTCTACCTTGACGATAGTGTCGGCCCGGCCCAACAAATGAAAACGACCATCGGCTAAAAACTCAACCTTATCGCCCATCACAAATTCATGGAGGCCACCTAAGTGCGCGCTGCGCACACGCAGCTGTCCCTCTGCTGTGGGCTCGACTTCAACACCGGGCAAAGCCGCCCAGGAGGACGATTCGCTGCGCCTACGATACGCTACGCCACCGGTTTCAGTACTGCCCAATATTTCCCACGGGGCATGCCCGACAATGTTCGCCATCGCTTGGGCATCCGTTTCTGCCAACAGTCCGCCGGATGAAAAAATTGCCGCTAAGCCTTCTGCTTGCTGACAAAATACCGGGGTTTGCGGCAAGCGCGACAAATGCGTAGGGCTAGACACCAACACTACCGGCGCCAATTGTGCGACCTGACCGGCCAAGACTTCAGGGTAGTGGCCAGCTTCCAGCATAATGGGCGCACGGCGAGCCAAAGGCCACAGTAAAAAATGCAATAACCCGTAGATATGCTGGTGCGAAACGGTAGCCAGTACCGGATGCTGTGCCACCGCGTCGGCGAAAACTTGTTGTAATTCGGCCAACTCACAGTGCAAATCGGCGAAGGTTTTGGCGATAGGTTGCGGAGTTGAGGTAGTGCCCGAGGTAAACAGAACCAATTCAACCTGCTCGTTAATATCTTGCTCACCCAAATCGGCAGGATTATCAGTTTGTGCCAACAGTTGCTCTAACTGCCAATAAGAGCTGTGTAAGGCCAGAGCGGGATCATCGCTAATCAGTGCAGAAAAATGCTGCCCCAAACAATCAGCGGTACCCGCCTGTAAGTTATGGGGCATCACAATACGCTTACCAGCCAGAGCCAGGGCGATAAACACGCATAGAAAATCCCAAGGGTTGGTAAGCCAGACGCCGACATGGTGCTCATCTTTTTGCACCAAGCTCTGATATAACGCCTCGACGCGCAGCTTTAAATCATCGGCGCTGTAGCGACGTTGAGCGTCCAGAGCGACGCAATGGGCTCCGCCTTGCAACGCCAAGCTGCCAATATTAAAAGATGTGCTCATAACGCGTGTTTTTTTCGAAAAATTAATTGTCTGTAGGCAAACTCACCGCCCAACAGCACCCCCATAAAGAGGTAAGCGATAAAACCGTTGTACAGCGCCCATGTCGCGCGCGTTGCCAATACCGCAGTCGCCGCGGCTATGGCTGCATTTATTATAAAAAACCCAATCCACATCCATGTCACATTGAGAGTGTAACCCACCACCACCTCCGGCAGCCCTTCAGGGTGCTCCAGTGCGGCCATTCGGGCCGGTATAGTGGGTGGATAAAAAACGGAGTAAGCAAAAACAGCCGCCATGGTTAAGTTAATTAAACTGGGCAAGAACTTCAGCAGCAGCTCATTATTACTCCACCAGATCATACCGGCAAAAGATACTAGCCCCAGTAACAACATTAACCTTTGCCACCACTGCTTCACTTTGAAGGCGAGGCGAGTCAAATACACCGCCGCAATGGCCACACCGAGAATCCGAGGTTCCAGCCATTGCATGCCGATATACACCAGCAGTGGATACAGCAACAGCACAACAATGGCTATTGCTGTGAGGATGCGCATTAGTCCTTGCTCAGCAAATCATCAACGACATTGACGGCATCGCCAATCGTTCTAACGCCTTTAAACTGTTCGGGTTTTAATTGCTTGCCCGTCACGCTGTGAATTTTAGCGGCCAGGTCAATGGCATCGATACTGTCAAAGTCGAGATCCTGATACAGATCGGCGTCCAATGACACGTCTGCCTCGTCAATCATAAATGAGTTGACCAGTACGGACTTGAG
This sequence comes from Gilvimarinus sp. 2_MG-2023, assembly GCF_030547685.1. Taxonomy (GTDB): domain Bacteria; phylum Pseudomonadota; class Gammaproteobacteria; order Pseudomonadales; family Cellvibrionaceae; genus Gilvimarinus. Next base: position 75,872 of record NZ_JAUOQM010000028.1, read on the forward strand.
TTCGTTATAAATTTCGTCTTTTGTCATGAAACTGTCTATGTATGTTTGGGGTATTTAGGCCTGTTGAGCCAAGACAAAGTCGCGCAAGCTGGCGACACTGCGAAAATGCTCTTTATTTTGCTCAGAGTTTGCGTCAATTTTAACATTAAAGCGCTTTTGTAAGGCCAAGCCGATCTCTAATGCGTCAATTGAATCCAACCCCAAGCCGTCGCCGAACAGTGGCGCTTCGGTGTCGATATCTTCGATAGTGATATCTTCGAGCTCCAGCTCTTCGATAATCATTGTTTTTATGTCGTGATCAAGATCAGTCATAGCTTTTCAAACCTTCCTCAAAATACTGCTCTAGGTGGTCAGTCAATAATCTGGCCGCCTTGGGCTTGTCGTCAAAATCTTCAATAAGTGCATGAGGCTCTAAAGTCTCTTGCAGATACACATTAAAATGTCCCTTGCTAGGTGGCACCTGGTACCACTTCTCCCCTTTGGTTAGCATTAGGGGTTTGCAAGTAATAAAAGCCGTTAATAATGGAGCACCTGTGCGTACTGCCACATTGGCCACTCCGCGCTTAAACTGCAAGGGTTGACCCGGTATTGTGCGCGAGCCCTCCGGAAAAATCAGCACGGCCTGCCCCTCTGCCAATGCTTGTTTGCAACCTTGCAAAAGCTCGTCGGCGCTGCCGTTACTGATAAATCCAGCCGAGCGCATAACCCCACGAGTAAACCAATTTTGCCAGAGCGCACTTTTTACCACGCAGTTCGCTTCGGGCAAACGGGCGAATAGAATTACCACATCAATCAAAGAGGGGTGATTGGCAATCACTATGCAACCGGCCGAGCGCTGCAAAAGGGCGCTATTATGCAACGTCACACGGATGAGTCCCAGTACTTCCATCAATTTCACGAAGCATGCGAAGTTTAATTGCTGTAAACGGCGGATTTTTCGTGTTTTTTCCGGTGACTTCCCCAGCCACAGACTGTATAGCGGCAATATAAACAAAGTTTGCGCCAAAGCCGTGCCAAAAAAGAACGCAAAACAAAAGCCCGTTGCCAGTATTCGCCAAAGGCGGTTCAGTCGCTTAAGCATCAGTCAATACTCGCGCCCAACACCACTGATGCCGGTTACTGGTGTAGGTAATGGTCGCCGCATCGGCAAACCAACCAGCCAGAAAGCTCGCCAACATAGACACATCGGTGCGCGGGGTTTGCGCGCCAGACATAGTCAAAGACAGGCAGCGCCCACCCTCTTGCGGGGTACGGCTGAGTAGCATGGCCGCCGCCGCGGGCATGTCCCGCTCATCGGTAAAGGGCTGATAAAACTCGTGCAGGGGTTCGTCGGTATGTACCAAAAGCACCGACTCACTGCCGCTGGCCAGCCAGCTACAGGCCTCCTGCCAGGCGGCGGCCAGGGTATCGGCACCGGCGGCCAGTGCTAGAGACGGGGCATGTATATCCTTAAGAATTGTGAATAAACCGAGCGCCGAATTATGTACCGACAAACTAAAAGCATTGGGGCTGAGAGGCTCACCGCGAGCGAGATCTTGTAGTAATTTGAAGGTGCGCGCGGTATCGCCGTGGCGCGAGGAGAAAATCACCGGCGTACCGGCTGCCAAAGCTGGCACTAACGGCTCTGCCACCTCCATAGCCTGACGCCCCCAGCGCGTTAAACGGCGACGGGTCATGGCCGGAACCCCTTGCGCGGCGGGCTTATCGTCGCCACTGGGCAGAGTCTCAAGGCTAAACCCTTGCCAATCAGCTTGCGTTTCCAGTCCTGGCGCCCAAGCGTGAAGTTGTGATACCCACACGTGCATAATCTGTGCTCTTATTTGAGTTCGTATCCCTAAACGGCCACGGGTCGTGACCTACGGCTCTTAGCCCTTTGGCAAAACCCGTTATTTTACACTACTGCCGCACGGGCTCCCACTGTAATAAAAGGGTTTCACTGCCTGAAATGGGGTTATCGCTGGCATATTCGGTTAACAGCCCACCCTTAAAACAGGTATAGTTGCGCCTTTCATCCATTCCCCACTGAGGCCTCAAACTTGCTGACTCTGGAGAGCGTCACTTTCGGCTACCGCAAACGCACAACGTGTATCGATGATCTATCGCTATCGCTGCAAGCGGGCCAGACCTTAGGGCTGCTGGGGCCCAATGGTGCTGGCAAGACGACCTTGGTGGCGCTGGTAACCGGCCAGCGCAAGCCAACCTCAGGCAAAATTTTGTTTGAGGGACAAGCTGTTGAACTCGGCCACCCAGGTATTGCACTGGTACCTCAGGAATACGCTTTCTACGAGCGGCTCACTGCACGGGAAAACCTGATGTTTTTCGCCGGTCTTTTAGGCCTGGCGCGCGACATACAAAAAACACGGGTGACACAGGCTCTGTCGCAAACGGAATTAACCCACTGTGCCGACCAAAAAGCGGGCACCTACTCAGGTGGACTCAAGCGCCGATTGAACTTTGCCATAGCGCTGCTGCAAACCCCCAAGTTATTAATTATGGATGAGCCAACAGCCAATGTGGACCCACAATCTCGCGCCTTTTTGCTCGATACCATTGCCCAAGTAAAGCAACAGGGCACAGCCATTATTTACACCTCTCATTTACTATCCGAGGTGGAAGCCATTGCCGATCACGTTGCACTCTTACATCAGGGTAAAATATTACTGGAGGGCGAGCTGGCCACACTTCTGACCGAAGATCACCGCCACCTGGAAGTGCAACTGAGCGAGCCGATCAGCGAGCACTGCCAAAGCCAATTCACCTTAGAGGCACTGGAAAACCTTTGGTACCGCTGCGATTTGCGCAGCCAGTCTGCACCTCCCGGCGCCCTGCTGGCAGCGCTGGAAGCTGATGGGGCGCATATTCGTCAACTGCGCTACGGCCAGCACCGATTAGAAGAGCTCTATCTGCGCGCCCTAGCCGAAACGGAGGGTAAGCCATGATTGCGCTGCTCGCGGCCATCAAAAAAGAAGCGCTGTTACTCGTTCGCGATTGGCACGCTCTGGCCCTGCTGTTTATTATGCCGCTGGTTTTTATTGTCATTATGTCGATGGCATTGCAAGAGCGGTTTGGCATTGAAGGCGGCGTGCAGCTAACCGGACAAATACACGACCTAGCTCAAAGTCCATCCAGCCAGGCTTTTTTACAACAATTGCGCGGCACGGATCATCTATCGCTCAACGCCCATCAAGGCCCCCTGAGCCAGCAGGGTGATTTATTTGCCATTACCCTGCAGCCGGCGTTTGATCAAGCGCTGGCAGGCGCCAATAATCAGGCTGGGGTACTGATTACCTTTGCCGCCGAACTGGGTAAGCGCGAACGAATGTTAGTTGGCGCGGCTGTGCGCGAAGTGTTCGCTGTCTTTAACAGCACGTTAATTGCCGAAGATCTCGGTTACGACCGCGATTACGCCGAGGCCGAGTTTTTACGCACGGGTTTTATCGAAGTCGATACAACTACACCATCAAGCCTTTCGACTCCGACAGCGGTGCAGCAAAATGTTCCCGCCTGGCTAATTTTCGCCATGTTCTTTGTGGCCGTGCCTCTGTCCACCGCTGTCATCAGTGAACGACAACTTCGCACTCTGGCACGAGTAAAAACCTTTGGCGCCTCCACAACATTAATTTATGCCGCTAAGTTAACCCCCTATTTTGTGATCAATATAATGCAATTATTATTGATGCTACTGGCGGGTAACCAATTGCTCCCCCTATTAGGCGCCGAGGGACTGGGCTTAGCCGTTGCCCTTGGCCCGCTTATGGTCATTGGGGTTTGCACCAGCTTGGCAGCGCTGGCTATGGCCAGCTTGCTGGCCGCCACCGTCAGCAGTACAGAGCAAGCCACCGTCACTAGCGCCGCGATCAATATACTACTGGCCGCCATTGGCGGTGTTATGATTCCCGTGTTTGTAATGCCGCCGACCATGCAAGCCATTGCCGCTTGGTCACCCATGGCTTGGGCTCTGGATGGTTTTATTGCCGTACTAGTAAGAGGTGGCTCTTGGGGCGCTATTGCCCTACCTGCACTTAAATTATTGAGCTTGGCCTGCGTATTAATGATCTTGGCCATCGCCCTATTAAAAAGAGGACAACAGGATGGTTAGCCCCGTCTCTGACGAATTAAAACTGCGACTAAAGCAAATTATCATTGAAGAGTGCGACAAAGATGAGCTGACGCCCGACGACATTGCCAACGATGAGCCCCTGCTCACTGGGGATTTGGATTTGGATTCGCTGGACGTACTGCAAATTTGTATGGCGGTTAAAAAGGAATACGGTGTGCGCATTGAGGGCAACACCGCGGCACGGCGTGCCCTGAAAGATATTGATGCACTGGCTCAAACCATTGCCGACGCCACTGCCGAATGAGTGTTTGCATTCGCCAACTAGCCGCCCATTGCAGCTTGGGGAGTGATTTATCCTCTTGCGTGGAGTCGCTCAGCCGCCTCGAGTTGCCCGCACCCGTAAAGCGCCATTTCGATTGCTCTCACGAACAAGTGGCTATTCCCTATTTCCGGATGCGCAATAAACCCAGCGGTGATTTTTATCAAATCCTGATCAACCGGCTCGCCAACTTGCTGGATCGCGCCGAATTAAATGCTGACGACCGTTTAGACACAGCACTGCTGATCGGCTCTTCATCTTTTGATGTGCATATATCCGAGCAGCAATATCAGCAAGACCTCGCCAAACTCGGTGACCAGGCCGCCGTGTCGATGCCCATTGTCGGCTATGGCAAACTGGCCGAAACTTTCGGCGAAAGCTTGGGGCTTTCATCGCACCGCTACACATATTCAACCGCCTGCACATCCAGCGCCAACGCCCTGCTGTACGCCAAGCAGCTGATCGAGCAAGGGCAAGTAAAACACGCACTGGTGCTGGGACTAGAGCCGGAAAACAACACCAGCGTGCTCGGTTTTTACGGGCTGGGATTAATCTCACCCAGCGAGCAAATGCACCCCTTTGACGACGATCGCGACGGGCTGGTATTGGGTGAAGCCTTAGGTGCGGCACTGTTAAGCGCGGCCGATGTTACCCCTGCCCCACAGCGACGCTTCACCTTGGCCGGCGGGGCCATTGGCACCGACAACCACAGCCTAACCGCCGCCCACACCAGCGGTTCGGAGATTGCCCGAGTCATTGATCAGGCGTTACAGCAGGCGAAAATTTCGCCCGCCGATATACAGGCCATTAAAGCGCACGGCACCGCCTCATTAAAAAACGACGAGGCAGAAGCGGCCGCGCTCAATCGAATTTTTGCTGGCGCCATTCCTCCCGCTTTCGCCCTTAAGCCCTATATTGGCCACACTTTGGGCGCCTGTGGCGCGCTGGAATTGGCGTTGACATTAGGCTGCTTGCAAACGGGCTACCTGCCGGCCACCCCCTCAGCTAAAGGCGATGGCGGCCTAGGGGTAAAACTGCTGCGGCAATTAAAACCCAGCCAGCCGGGGTATTACCTACTCAATTGTTTTGCCTTTGGCGGTAATAACAATGCACTGATCATTCACGACCAAGGCGAGAAAGGCAGCGAGTGATGTATATTGAAAATAGTTATTCTCTGCTGCATAAAGTAGACGCCCAAAATCCTGTGCTGGCCGATGCGCAAGCGGTCATACAACAGTGGCACGGTAAACGTATTCGCCGAATCGATCGCTATATTCAGCTATGTGTAGCCGGAGGTTTAGCCTGCGCCGGTGAGCGCAAGCTGCCGAGCAACACCGGAGTGTATCTCTCTACCCGTTGCGGTGCTGTGTCTACCTCGTCGCAAGTCATGCACACCATAGAGAGTGAAAATGAGCTGCCCAAGCCTTTGCATTTTGTGAACACGCTCGGCAATTCAGCCGGTTTTTACTTAACCCAACTGTTGCAGCTCACCGGCACCGCTCTGGTGTTGTCGAAAGAAACGCTGTCGTTCGAAGCTGCGCTCTTACATGCCATGATGGACATCAATTCAGGGCTTTGTGATTACGCCTTGGTGGGCACCTTCGACGAAGTAGCCCTACCCGTTGATCACCAACTGCAAAGACTAAACGCCGCACCGAATGCACCGCATTTATTTGAAGGAACTCACTGGCTACTACTGAGCAAATCAGCAACCAACACGGCCATTGGCAGTCCGGTTTACGCGCGCTCGCCAAGTGAATTACTGCAAAAAATCAAGTGGCAAGGGAGCGATGTACAACTAGGATTTGAGCCCTGTGAAGAAGAGCGTCACCAGCTAGAAGGGCAAACTATTGAGGTGTTTCAGAACGAAGCCTTAGCAGCGGGAACTGTTCCCCATGGCGCCTTTGGTGCCGCCTCGCTCTTGGACGCGGCCGGGAAAAACACCCCCCTATTGCACATCAATCGGACCGAGCCGAATCACTATTGCGGGGTAGCGATCAACGCTTAAGAAACCCGCCGAGCTGTTGTTGGCTGGTGGACTATCGTTGGTTGGGAAATTAATGCTTGAGACAGAGCTGTTTTGCTTTTACAAACCGTTCTGTCTCAGCGTTATAAAAGCAAGCTTATTTACGACACCACGCTTTCAGTTGCTGCCATACCTGTTTTTCCTGTGCCGCACACTGGCGCAACTTATCGGAAAGTACCGCCAGACGAATCGGCTCTTTCGATTTGCACTCTTTAACCACCATCAGCGCAAACTCACGCCATGTATCGCCGACATCGGTCATCGTTTTCGAGGCCTCCGCCAAGACATCATCGCTCAGTAACTTGGCCGACTCCTGCAAAAAGGAAGCGTAGACAAAACGAAACCCCGCCCCGCCAGTCCCTATCTCCTCTTGCATGCGAACGATGTGCCCGAGATACAGTCGCTTATCTTTTTCACTACCTTTCAGTTTATCGATTTTTTTCGCCAGATAATGAATACCGCGAATACCAATCACCGGCAGAGGCGCACCGGTCATAACTTTAACGTTTTTGGCAATCGCCTCGCGAATAACCCGGGGGTAGTCGATACTCTCCGGCACAGACTCGATGGTGTACATCAAGCCCTTCGGGGCTAATGGGCCACGCACAAAGCGCGCTTTGTTTAAATCGCGCGGGGCAATTTCCATCGGCTCTTCGAACACCGGGTCGCTGATTTGATAAACATCATCGCGCTTGCCGTAAACCAACAAATTGTGGGCGTTAAAATGAAAACGCATCTCTTCGGGGAAATACGGCAAATAATAAACCGAGGTTTGCAGCCCCACTAAAATGTTCTGCCCCACCAAATCGTCCAGCGCGTTAGCGGCTGTCATTGGGTCTTTGAATTTATGGAATTTCACTCCTACCCCTAAGCGCTTGCACAAGCCTTTAATGATGGCACGCGGCGGCAGCCGGTAAGCAATCAAGGGTTGGCCACCGAGCTTAACGATGGGGATATAGGCAAACGCCAATGCGTTGGCCAGGCCAAAAGCCATGGGCTCACTCAAGGGCAGTCCGTGATGGCTCAGCAGTGATGAGATAACACCGCTTTCACAGTGGGCCGACTGATTGTGGGAAAATGTCATTCAGGTTTATCCGGCAAAGATTGTATTTGTTCTATGGGGCGATCCATGGCCTCGGCGTAGCGCTGTAAAACGCTATCGCTTAATCGGGCAAAGTGTCGGGGGTTGAAGTGGCGCATCACCCGCCAGCGCCATAAGCCGGTGAGCTGACACAATAGCGGTAAGTCCATACGACAGTCGTACATATGAAAATACAGCGGGGATTTTCGTCCGGCTAACACCTCTGCGTGAGCCTCTTGGGCCCACAACTCAAACTGAGCCACCGCATCGCGGGTAGCAGTGGCCTCTACTTCCCAGCCGGTACTCTGCACACCTTGATATTCACCGTCCTGCCCTTGGGCATACAACAGTTTTTTATGTCCGGCGTAGGTACTGCTCTTATCCTGGGGTACTTCATCGGCACGCACGGGCCACTCCTTGTTACAACTTCCAGGTTAAACGACTTCCAGCAACATATAAGATACCGAGAAGCGACCGCTTTCAGGGATATAGCACAGTAGTTTCTGGCCGCGCTTTAATTGACCACTTTTCAACAGATCATCAATCATAATGTAAATGGACGCAGCACCTGTGTTGCCTTTTTCCGGCAAGTTGGTAAACCAGCGCTCCTGATCAATACCAAAATCGGCGTTTTTCATGCATTGGTCTAAACGATCACGGAAGTAATGCGATGAGTAGTGCGGCAAAAAGTAATCGATTTGATCGGGGGTAATGCCGTATTTGTCACGCAATTTCGGCAGAGTTTTTTCCGCCGTATAGGGCATGATATGTTCGTTCAGCTGCTTAACATCTTGCTTGACCGACATAAAGCTATCGGCGGCGGCCTCGGCGCGGCTAACCGCCTGCCAACCGGTTAACGAGCCGTCTTCTTCTTTGCGACCGCCGGCATACATACAGGCAGTCATTTCATTGGCGTAAGACAGCACGTCTATCCACTCAACTTTCAATGCTAACTTATCCGTCGGTTTTTCACTTTGCAGCACCATCGCCCCGGCACCGTCGGATAACATCCAGCGCAGAAAATCTTTCTCGAATGCAATCTCTGGGTTGGCTTCCAGCTCGGCAATTCTCTGTTCCAGTTCCGGCGAGAAGTTATCCGCCTTCATGGTATATGAGGCCGCTTCGGATGCGGCGGCCACAGCGGAGGAGTGAACGCCCGCTGCAACACTTAAAAAGGCGTACTTGAGCGCCGTCATACCGCTGACACACACACCTGAGGTGGTGGCCACTTCGCAGGGCGGGCTACCCAATTCGCCGTGCACCATAGCGGCGTGCCCCGGCATTAACTGATCGGGGATGCTGGTGGCGGCCGCCAGGCAGGTAACAGACTCAAGCGGCACATCATCCGCCAGAGCTTGCTTTACTGCGTGAGCGCAAAGTTCCGCATTGGTATAGTTATGCTTACCGGTTTGCGGATCAATCGCGTAGTAGCGAGTTTTAATTTGGTTGCTGCGTAAAATTATTTTGCGCGAGCGTGAAGCCCTTGCGCCAACCTGGCCCAAGAGTTTTTCCATATCATCGTTGCCCACCGGTTCGTTGGGGAGAAAGCTGCCGGTGTGCGTTATATAAACTGTATTGGCTGACATCGTGTATTCGTACTTCCAGTGCTAGCTAGTCTTCGCCCGAAGGCCAGGCATAATATTGTTTTTGTTGAGCGATGCGCTTTTTCATAAACGGGGCAAAAGCGAATTTAACCAGTGTGGTTATCGGCACTACCGTTAGCAACATCAACACCAAAAACGCGACATAAAACATCGCCAACAGCCGCCGCACCTTTGAGGTATACGAGCCATTGGCCAAAAATAATTTTCCCCACAGGTAAAAACTGCGAGTCACCAGTTTTTCACTGGCAATTAATTTATCGTTGACTTTTACCGCGGCAAGTCCCTGCCAAAGCGTTTCATCCAGCGGCTGATTTTCATCAAACCGCTGTAATATAGCGCGCCCCAGGCGCGAAGCCTCGGCGACGTCCTGATCGCTCACACCGGCGGGCGGCACCAAGCCAAACCAATGCGGCCCTTTGCGCCCAGTTAGAACCCACAACGGAGTCGCAAAAAAGCTGGCCACAGAACCGGCGGCATCCACTAACACGGCATTTCCCACCAGCTTAGCACCTAAATTTTGCAGATGCGTTTTAACCTTTTCCTGCGCTTGCAGCCACATATTGCGACAGGCGATTACCGTTACAACCGGCTTATTGGCCAACAATTTAGCGGCCAATTCGCTCTGCAGAAAAGATGAAATCGGGATGGATGGCGCCAAGTACCACACTTGGTAGGCCAGAACGACTAAATCATAGTCATCGGCCAGATGCTCGGTCGCCATGTCCAGCTCACAGGGTACCTGATGCGCCGATTCCGGAAACACGTTAATAAAGCGCAACATTGGCCACGGAAAGGGAAAAGCCTGCGCAGGTTGCACATTAAGAAAGTCGACCGTAACCCCTGGCGCCTGCTGTAAAGGCTCTACCACTGATTTCGCGACTCGATCTAGCTGTCCGGTTTGCGAGTAGTGTACGACCAACACCCGCTTACTTGTTTTATCTTCTGCCAAGCCGCCTCCCTTGTGCTCTGCATAAGTCTCATTATCAAAGGGATCTGACCCTGCTAAACTGGGCGTAAGTTTACCATAAATGAGTATCGGGTCATGGGTTCTATGTGTTTTCGCTATATTCTGCTTTTCTTGCTGGTTTTGGCCCAGGGCGCGGCCGCACACCCTTACACGCTTGTGATCAAAGACAATCAATTGCCGGGCGCTGCGCTCTATATTGCCGTCTACTCGGATGCGGCAACCGGTTGGGATAACCACCCCGACCTAGAGCTTAAATTCACCTTGCCGGACAGCAAAGAAGTTCACTACCCACTGGATCTACCCAGCGGCCACTACGCCCTGCGCGCTTTTGTGGATTTGAATGACAATCAGACGCTAGACACCAATAATAAAAACCGACCCCGCGAGCCTTTTAGTACCAGCATAGGATCGGGACGCAAGCGGCCCAGCCCCAGCTTTACTAAGAGTATTCGACCATTAACGGCCAACTCACCGGTCATTGAACTTAAATTGCGCTACCCAAAAGCGACGCAAGACACTGACCCGCCGGCCGCCTCACAAACGAGCAGACCGAATTAAAACTGGCTTAAAAGCAAGATGAGTCTGAACAGGCAGAGCGCTCAGAGGCCTTGAGTTAAGACTCACTGTCAGCAGAGGTTGCGGTGAAATTGGCACTGAGGCGGCATTCTCCCGCCACTTGCAGCTGCACCTTACCCTTGGGCCAGCGTGCGTCCTCCCACTGGATACTCACCGTATCGCCCGGAGTGACCGCCCCCAGAAATTTCACTTTGCTAAACTGCGGCATGCCTCCGCTAGGGTAACGCCGTTCAAACGCCTGATGAACAAGACTTAATAAATAGGCACCAGGCACTATCGGGCTATCGGGAAAATGCCCCTGAACACAGGGCAACTCGGCTGTTACAGTAAACTGGTCCGACATGGTTTATCATACTGCCATTGAATTATTGAAGCTAAACGCTATGGAATTATCCGCAAACATCGAACAACTTTTACCCCACGCGCCCCCCATGGTGCTGCTGGATTCTATCATTGAGCACAGCGAGACGCACATACTCTGCCAATCCAACTCGCACTTGGCCCCGGACAACCCCCTGCGCACCGGCGATACACTTTCTGTTTACGCCGGTATTGAATACGCCGCGCAAGCGATGGCGGTACACACCCGCCTCAGCGGCCAAAATACAGCGGATGCAGCCCCGCGCAAAGGGGTCATTGCCGTCGCCTCTAAGCTGCAGGCTGCAGTCAAAACCCTGGATGCAATCCACTACCCGTTGGACATTCGCACCGATATCATCGCCCAGACCGCCGACAGCACACTTTGCAGCTTCACCCTAGAGGCAAAAGGTACAGTCATTCTGCAGGGGCAGCTAACCGCTATGCTAGTAGCTTAATAATGACCACTCACTTCCACCTGGTGGACCTCAGGAAAGTACCCACCTGGGAGGAGGCCCCCCTGCACTTAAAGGGTCGGCTATGCCCCCGGCAACTAGAGCGAGCTCAAGCACTGCGCCGCCCCGACATCCGGCAGCAGCGCCTACAACAACAACTGGCCCTATTTGACCTACTAGATTACTACCTACCCGAAGACGTCCGGCCTATTAGTATTAACCGCAGCGAAGCGGGTAAACCTGCACTGACTCATCACCCCAAGTGGCACTTTAACATTAGCCACAGCGGTCACTGGCTGGCATTGCTGCTCAGCGATGCTTGTGCGGTGGGAGTCGATTTGGAAGTGCCAAGCAAACCCCGCCCGCTATTGGCCATTGCTCAGCAGTACTTCAGTGAACAGGAGTTTGCTCGCCTGCAAACACTAGAAAGGGATCAATTACAGAGCGAGTTTTATCGGCTCTGGACTCTCAAGGAGGCTTTTTTTAAAGCGCGCGGTACGGGTATTGCCGAGGGGCTAGGGAAAATTGATTTTACTCACAGCCAAACCCCGCAATCTGAACAAAACTGGCCGCTGCAACACTGGCAGTTTTATCACCAAAGCTTAACCCACGAGGACGAAACCCTGTACCTGGCCGCGGTGTTCGGCCGGGCCGAGACACTGCCCAAGCTGCGGACTGATTACCCTATTGCAGGGTAAAGCGTCCAAACAGAATGCAGTGTCTCGCCGGTGGTAGCGCTTAAGCGCGCTTAAAAGTTACGGTGTACTCGCCAAGACCTTCGTAGGCGATGGTGGTTTCCACATCAAACACCATATTGACAATACCTTTAAACGAGCCGGTGATAATCGCCGCACCAGCTTTTAAGCCAACCCCGCGCTCACCCATATAATTCACCAGCCAGACCAAGCCATCAATGGCGCGATCGTTCGGGTGCTTACCGTCAAGCTCGCGCACATCATCACCTTGAGTGACTTTTAACTGTATGGCATTCAGGCCAATGGCTGTGCCTTTATCAATTTCAGGGCCAACAAAAACCCCTTGGTTAATCATGCAGTCGGCCAGGCTTTCAAAAAAGCTCTGCTCAGCATCATCGGCGTAACGGCTTTGCATTAACTCCAGCGCCATATGAGCACTACCAATGGCATCGACAATATCGGCCTCACTGTAACCGCCCTCTTTAACCGGCAAGTCTTGCCCTAATACAAAACACACCTCAGGCTCTACTCGAGCGACACCCTTATCTTCAAACAGCTCTACCGTATCGCTGTCTTTTTGCACGTTAAAAATAGGCGCTGCAATAATTTTGTCTTCTGCTGGCGGCAGCAGACACTTCCAGCCGCCGACTGTTTCGATCTTAGCCATTTCGGCCTGCACCGCTAACGCATCATCAATGCTGTTCGGACGAATAGATTCATCCAAACGAGGTGCTTTAGTGCCGGCTTTGCGGCGACTCAATAACTCTTGGGCAGCTTTTTGAAAGTCTGTCATATCAGGCTCCATTTTTTGTTAACGATAAAAGCGACACTATACAAGGTGATAGGTGTTTATGGGTAGCTTAAAGCATGCAGAAATGGAGCGAACAAGGGTATATATAAAAAGGCTCTTTAATGATGCCCACTAATTTGTCAGGAACAAATTAGGACAGCCCGGCAAGGGCTGGCTCGAAGAGCTGGGGCGCAGGGAAGCGCCCCGTCCACACAGGACCTCGGTTCGGCCTGGCACACATAAAAAAAGGCTCTTCACTTGCGTGAAGAGCCTTCCTCTTTAATGGTGCCCAAGGCCGGACTTGAACCGGCACGGCTTGCGCCACTACCCCCTCAAGATAGCGTGTCTACCAATTCCACCACTTGGGCAAAGGGGAGATACATTAAGCATCAAATCTTTCTAAGCGTTTTGTGCGAGAGTCCCGACACGCTACGCGTGGTCGCTACCAGCATCCTGCCTTACGCGACACTTGCACATCCATGTGCATCGTCTACCCTTCCACCGCTTGGGTGAAGGGGGATGCATTAAAGCATCAAATTTCTATTTGAAAACTTACTCGGCGGGTACTGCGGGTACGTCGTCGGTGCTTTCTGGTACGCCTACGCTGGGTACATCAGACTGGGCTTCTTCAGCCGCTGTCGGTACGTCACTCATCGCGGGTGCGGATTCTATCATGGCTGGAATTGCTTCGTCAGGTATATTTGCACTGTTTTTAGCAATGATGGCCAAACCAAAACTGGTGCAGAAAAAGACGAAAGCAAAGATCGCAGTGGCACGGGTGAAGAAGTTACCACTACCTTCACTACCAAATACCGTTTGCGAAGCGCCGCCACCAAAAGACGCACCTGCAGAGGCACCTTTGCCCTGCTGCATTAATATCAAGGCAACAATACCCAGTGCGGTCAGTATATGTACGATTAAAACAATTTTTTCCATTTCTCTGCTCTCTAGTTTGAGCTGTTTTCTATAAACAAGTGAGTTGTATCAATATTCAGTATTTATCACCCAGCCGTATTGGCGTGACGACAAATAGCCAGAAATTCTTCGGCATTTAAAGAGGCGCCACCAAGTAAGGCGCCATCAATATCGGCCAGAGCAAATAATTGTGCTGCGTTATTTGCTTTCACACTACCACCGTAAACAATGGTGAGCTGCTCGCCCCGCTCGCCAAACAGTTGGCGAATATGGGCATGTACTTCGGCGGCCTGTTCTGGGGTGGCAGTTTTACCCGTTCCCACGGCCCAAATAGGCTCATAAGCCAGCACGGCTCTTGCCACCGCATCAATGCCTGCCAGATTTATAACGGCACTTATTTGGGCGGTTATAAAAGCCAATGCATTGCCCGCCGCACGATCTTCGGCGCTTTCCCCAACACACAAAATTGGGATTAAGCCTGCCCGCTGGGCAGCGACAAATTGTAACGCCACAAACTGATCCGTTTCCGCTCGCAAGCGTCGGCGTTCATTATGACCCACAATAACGTATCGGCTATTCACGTCAGCTAGCATAGGACCGGAGACCTCGCCGGTAAAAGCGCCGCTATCGTCCGGGTTTAAGCTTTGCCCACCCCAGGCTATCGCGGAGCCTTGCAGGGCTTCTGCAACCTGTGGCAAATAGATAAATGAGGGGCAAATCGCCACATCAACTTCGGCCAAAGGCTCCCAACCGGCCAGTATATCGGCCAATAGAAAGGTATTTTCCTGTCTCGAACCGTACATTTTCCAGTTACCGACAACTAATCGGCGACGCTGTGCAGTTGATTCGGACGCCATAACATACCCTCCGTTAAGCGGCCGCCAATGGTAGCCGAACACACTAAAAGTTACAACGGGCGTAAAAGCGAAATAACCACCAATTGGGGTAAATTCATCGGTATTTGGTTAACTAAGCGCATCTTCCACAACTGTGGCTAACTCTTGAGCTAAGGTTTTTACTTGCGAACGATCTTCGCCTTCCACCATCACTCGCACCACCGGCTCGGTGCCCGAGGGGCGCAGTAAGACCCGGCCGCGGCCGGCAAGCTTTGCTTCTGTTTCTGTAACGGCGGCCTGAATGGTTTTATCCTGGGCCAAATCTATATTTTTAACCCGATGCACATTCACCATCGTTTGGGGCAACTTCACCATACCTTGCTTGGCGCTGTGCAACGTTTGGTCCATGGTGCTTATCGCCAGCAGTATCTGTAGCGCTGAGATAATACCATCGCCGGTGGTTGTCACATTGCCACAGACAATATGCCCGGATGACTCACCGCCCAGTGCCCAGCCATTTTTACGCATGGTTTCAATTACGTAGCGATCGCCAACCTTGGCACGCGCAAATGGTATACCCAGTGCCTGTAGCCCTAGCTCGAAACCGAAGTTACTCATCAAGGTTCCCACCACGCCACTGCAACCGCCGCCGTACTCTTTTTGATAAGCGGCAATAATGTATAACAGCTCGTCACCGTCGACAATTTCGCCTTTATGATCAACAAAAACCAGACGGTCACCATCGCCGTCAAATGCAACCCCCAAATCAGCACCGACCTCCAGCACTCGCTCCTTTAAAGCCTCAGGGCTGGTTGAGCCACAACTGCGATTGATATTGGTACCGTTGGGTTCGGTGGCGAAAGGAATTACTTTAGCACCCAACTCGGAAAATACCGCAGGGGCAATATGGTAGGTGGCGCCGTGGGCGCAATCGACCACTATATGCATACCGCTTAAATTAAAACCCCAGGGCATGGTGCCTTTGCAAAATTCGATATATCGGCCTGCGGCATCAGTAATGCGTCGCGCTTTGCCCAAACGCTCCGAGGTAACCATGGGTTTTTCCAGTTGGGCCTCAATTGCCTGCTCGATATCATCCGGCAATTTTGTTCCCTGGGCGCTGAAAAACTTGATGCCGTTATCATAGTAAGAATTGTGTGATGCACTGATAACAATGCCGGCCTGCGCCTGAAAAGTACGAGTGAGGTAGGCAATACCCGGCGTGGGCATAGGCCCTAACAAACCGACATCAACACCAGCATTAATAAGCCCGGCCTGCAGTGCAGACTCAAACATATAGCCCGAAATACGAGTATCTTTACCAATAAGAATTAAGCCCGGGCCGTCGTACCTGTCCACCAACACACGCCCTGCCGCCCAACCAAGCTTGAGCATAAAATCAGGGGTAATAGGCATTTCGCCAACGCGGCCGCGAATACCATCGGTACCAAAATACTGTCGACTCATGAGTTGTTATTCTCCATTTGTAATGCTTGGTGCACAGCTAAGACATCGCAGGTTTCCTGCACGTCGTGCACTCGAATAATATGCGCTCCGCGGGCGGCAGACTCTAATGCTAGCGCCAATGAGCCAGGCAAACGCTCACTTATCTCACGCCCCAGCAATTGCCCCAGCATAGACTTACGCGACATGCCCACCAGTAATGGACAACCAAAGTGATGAAAGTGTTCAAGCTCGCGCAATAACGTCAGATTGTGCGCGAGAGATTTGCCGAAGCCAAAACCCGGATCCAACAATAGCTTATCGCGAGCGATCCCAACATCGGCGCACGCCTGTAGTCGCTCGGTAAAAAAATCGTCTACTTCACTAACAACATCGTCGTAACACGGAGCATCTTGCATATTGCCCGGCTCACCGCGCATATGCATAAGACACACTGGCAGTCCTGTCGCAGCGGCTGCTTGCAGTGCGCCGGGTTTGCGCAGGGCGCGCACATCGTTAATCATCGCAGCGCCCACCGCGGCACTATGACGAATGACGGCGGGGCTGCTGGTGTCCACCGAAACCGGTGCCGATAATTTTTGCACAATAGCCTCGACCACCGGCACAACTCGATCCAGCTCTTGTTGCTCGCCCACAGGTTTAGCCCCAGGGCGGGTGGATTCACCGCCCACATCAATGATGCTGGCGCCACCGGCCAGCATAGCTTCAGCTCGATGCAGAGCCAAATCGAGAGCGAGCTGATCACTCTGATAGCAGTTGCCACCGTCAGAAAAGGAATCGGGGGTCGTGTTAAGAATACCCATCACGCGCGGGCGCGATAAGTCGATACGGTAAGATGCGGCGGCAAGCTCGCCGGTCAATGCTGAGGCTGGTTTCATGCAGTGTGTTTCTTACTGAAAAAAATAACCCCGCCGCAGCGGGGTTATTGAACAGATCAATTTAATTAGTGATCTTTAGCCGGACCGCCAATAGGACCGGTTTCACCATCTTTTGATTTTTCGGACTTGTCGTCATCGCTAGCGCCGCCATCCATATGGCCGTTAAAGTCACCGTCGTGCCAGTCCCGTGGTGGGCGCACTTTACGACGCGCCATCAAATCGTCAACTTGTTCGGAGTCAATGGTTTCGTACTCCACCAAAGCCGCCTTCATAGCTTCCAGAATATCGCGATTCTCATGCAGTAATTCTTCCGCACGCTTGTAACAGCGATCGACAATATCGCGCACTTCTTCATCAATGATTTTGGATGTAGCCCCCGAATAATTCGGCGAGCCTGAACCCGGCATCACGCCTTCGTCTTCACCGTAATGCAGCGGACCTAACTTCTCAGACAGCCCCCACTTAGTCACCATATTGCGTGACAGTTCGGTGGCCCGTTCAATGTCATTGGATGCCCCGGTAGTAATACCTTCGTCACCCAGTGTCATTTGTTCGGCGATACGACCGCCAAATAAAGTACAAATTTGCGACTCAATCGCGCGGCGGCTCAAGCTGTATTTGTCTGACTCAGGCAAAAACTGAGTGACACCCAAGGCGCGGCCTCGTGGAATGATGGTGACCTTGTGGATCGGGTCGTGCTCTGGCACTAAGCGCCCGACAATGGCATGTCCGGCCTCGTGAAAGGCGGTGTTTTCCTTTTCTTGCTCGCTCATCACCATGGAGCGGCGCTCGGCCCCCATCATGATTTTATCGCGTGCCTTTTCAAACTCTTCCATGGTTACCAAGCGTTTGTTGGCACGGGCAGCAAACAGGGCCGACTCATTCACCAGATTGGCCAGATCAGCGCCGGAGAAACCTGGAGTACCGCGCGCGATCACCGATGCCTCAACGGTATCGGAAATGGGCACTTTGCGCATATGCACTTTCAGTACCTGTTCGCGGCCGCGAATGTCCGGCAACCCCACGACCACTTGGCGGTCAAAACGACCGGGACGCAGCAGTGCTTTATCGAGCACATCGGGTCGGTTGGTGGCGGCAATCACAATAACGCCTTCGTTGCCTTCAAAACCGTCCATTTCCACCAGCAATTGGTTCAGTGTTTGTTCGCGCTCATCGTGGCCACCGCCGTGGCCGCCGCCACGGTGGCGACCAACCGCATCGATTTCATCGATAAAGATAATGCACGGTGCCTGCTTTTTCGCTTGCTCGAACATATCGCGTACACGAGAGGCACCGACACCGACAAACATTTCGACAAAATCAGAGCCGGAAATAGAAAAGAAAGGCACCTTGGCCTCACCGGCAATGGCTTTGGCCAACAAGGTTTTACCCGTGCCCGGCGGGCCCGCCATTAATACGCCGCGGGGAATTTGGCCACCCAGGCGCTGGAATTTGGTGGGATCGCGCAGGTACTCGACTAGCTCCTGCACCTCTTCTTTGGCCTCATCCACACCCGCCACATCGGCAAAGGTGGTTTTTACTTGATCTTCACCCAGTAGCTTAGCCTTGCTCTTACCAAAGCTCATAGGGCCGCCACGACCGCCACCGGCACCACCTTGCATCTGTTTCATAAAGAACAGGAAAACGGCAATAATAATCAGGATGGGGAAGCTGGCCACCAGCAGCTGGTGCCACAAGCTGGGCTCTTCGCGCGGCAACACGGTGATTTTCACATCGTGATGGCGCAAATCAGGCATTAATTCTTCGTCGCGAATCAGTGGCAAGTTAGTGGAGAATTGCTTGCTGTCGTCCATAACGCCGCGAACCTGCATCTCCTGGATGGTGACTTCGCGCACGCGATCCTGCTCTACTGCCGTGACGAACTCGGAGTAGGTAATGTCATTGGACTGAGTCGGTTGATTAAATCCCTGAAATACGCTGAACAGCACGGCGGCAATAATCAGCCATAAAATCAGGTTTTTGGTCATATCATTCAAGGTTGAACCCTCTTTACATCATCTTTGGGCTCCTATTGAGCCCTTGGGGCGAAACGTCCCCAGCGAAATTCATTCCGCCAATTGTATGAGTATAGCCTTCATGGGCACTGTTTTGAGAATAACAGCGTCATAAAAACCACAGCTTTACCCTTTATAACCCTTGTGCACTAGCCTTTAAAGCCCTTGGCGACGATATAAACTTCGCGTGAACGAGCCCTTGAGGCCTCAGGCTTGCGGGTGACAACCTTGCTAAAAGCGCCACGCACATCGGCCAACCAAGGCTCAAAACCCTCGCCCTGAAAGACTTTGGCGACAAAATTGCCACCGGGTTTCAGTATTTGACTGGCCATATCCAGCGCCAACTCCACCAAATACATGGCCTTGGGCTGATCGACAGCACCTACTCCACTCATATTGGGGGCCATATCGGATATTACAAGGTCTACCGGGGAGCCATCGATGGCGCTCATTAGTGTGTCGAAAACCTCATTTTCGGTAAAATCACCCTGAATAAACTGAACTCCGGCAATGCTATCCATCGCCAGAATATCCGACGCCAGTACCTTGCCGTGATCTCCCACCCGCTGGGCGGCCACCTGCGACCAGCCGCCGGGTGCGGCGCCCAGGTCTACCACGGTCATACCCGACTTAAAGAGTTTGTCTTTTTGGTCCAGCTCTACCAGTTTATAACTGGCGCGCGAGCGATAACCGTCGCGCTGGGACTGTTTAACGTACTGGTCGGAGAAATGCTCCTCCAGCCAGCGCTTACTGCTTTTGGATCGGGCCATAGTAATGTCCTGTCCGAATCTTTCGATGTTGGCTGAGTCGCACAATGCGTTACAATACGCAACCGCCACAAGCGGATACTCATATTGATTGTAAAAGGTACCCTTATATGCCCCTGAGCGCCGATAAACGCAAACAGTTCCGTTCCTTGGGACACAACCTAAAGCCGATTGTCACCGTTGCCGGTAACGGCCTATCGGAGGGGGTGTTGGTCGAGCTGAACCGCGCTCTGGATGACCACGAACTGATTAAGGTCAAGCTCGCACTGATCGAACGCGAAGACCGCTATGAAGTGATCGAAGCGCTAAAAGCCCTGCCGAAAACCGAATTGGTGCAAACCATCGGTAAAGTGGCCCTGCTCTATCGCAAAGCCGCCAAGCCCAACCCAAAACTGTCGAATTTGATGCGCTGAACGCTGAACGCTGAACGCTGAACACTGAACGCTGAACACTGAACGCTGAACGCTGAACGCTGAACGCTGAACGCTGAACGCTGAACGCTGAACGCTGAAC
>NZ_JAUOQM010000029.1:0-450 GCF_030547685.1 Gilvimarinus sp. 2_MG-2023
AAGGCTGCGGGCTTATCGGCCGACGCAATTGCCTTCCAAGTGCAAGAGCGCGACATCACCAACCACCTAAACGCTGCCAAGGCGCTAAACAACGGATTGGACAAACTGGGTTCCATGCTGTCTATCAGTAACTTTGGCTGCTCGCTGAACCCATTTAATGCACTGAAACACGTCAACGCTAAAGTCATTAAAGTCGACGGCTCCTTTACTCAGGACATTCAGAGCAAAAGTGAAAGCCCCGAGGGGCTGACCCAACTACTCGGCGGCCTACACGAGCAAGAAAAAATCACCATCGTCCCCTTTGTGGAAAACGCCAGTGTGCTCTCGACATTATGGCAAGCAGGTGTGCACTACATTCAAGGCCACTACCTGCAAGAGCCCACCGAGTCGATGAGCTACGATTTTAATATGGAAGGGTAAAGACAGAGCGCGCTGAATGCTGAATGCTGA